>JACKAM010000001.1:0-1200000 GCA_020635075.1 Pseudobdellovibrionaceae bacterium
GAGTCCTCGACGCGTCCGCCGGGTATGTAGAGCCAGGTGTAGCCCGTGCGATTTCCAACCCTCCATGAGTTGAAACTCCTTTTTACCAATGTGGAAATAGCGCCAAAGCGCCGCTTGTGCCAAAGCTTTGCCTGTGTATTGCCGAGCTTGGCATTGAGCCGGTACATTTGGAAGTGAGCTAACCCGGCTGCAGTGTTCATGTTCAGAGGTAGTGGAGTTCCTTTGCGTTTGGCAAAATCATTATCCTTGCATGAGCTCAACTTCCCCTCACGTGAGGAAAACACATAGGTGTATCGGCTGGCGACAAAATCGCTGTCAAAGTGAGCAAACACCTTTTCATAGAGGCGAGTGACATTCTCAATTCGCCGCCGATAGGTGTTGGCCAGGCCGGAGCGTAGAAGCTGATTCATGGCGAAAGCCGTATTATCCATAAGAATCATACTGTGCACCAAATGGCCGTAGGTTCGGCCACAGGAGTAGTTTCCAGTGATCCAGGCATAGACAGGCTTATTGTAAAGCACGTCTTTTTGTCCTGTAGCCTTGCTTATCCGCTCTAGCAGTGCTTCACCGGCTTCGAGAAGAAAGACAAGAACACGGGGATCTTGACTCAGGTGATAGAGTTCTTGGGCAGTTCGCAGATTGTCGGCTAAACTCCAGTAGGGATAGGACTGTCCGCGGTCCATCTTGTCGAGAGACTTTTCAATGGCGGATTCCAGTTTGCCAAGAACCTCGGTGACGTAAGGATCTGAAGAGTCACTTCTTGGGGCAGGCTCTGGTGCAGAACCCTCGCCCCCTTCATGCTCAGATTCGAGTGCTTGGAGAATCTCCGGAGGGCAGTTACCTTGGACAAAGCAATCTGGGATATCCTGAAATGGATATTCTGCACCAAGGAGATCCTTGTGTTGGGCCTGAAAGCCCTGGTCACCACAGTTTTGAAACAATAGTAGAAGCCCAAGGGCCGAAACGGCCCACAGCGTTTTTCCATATGATATTTTCAGAATACACCTCTCCCAAGCAAGGAAACTCAGGGAAGGCTTGTGCAAGCTGTATTCCCTGGCAGTGGAGCTTTAGAAGGGTCCTGGGCCAAGGAACTGTTCACAGGTTGCTGGAAAGAGAAGGGTATGGTCACTTAAACACTGTCTCATTTTGAGACAGTTAGCGGATGCCAGCTTCCTGGAGAAGTCCATTGCGGATGTCATTTAATGTTGTGTACTGGCCTGATTCCCCACCGCGTAGAGGTTTGATTCCCAAAACGTCCCATTCGGCGAAACGAGTTTGCCACCAAAAATCCTGCTGCAATAAATATTTTGCTGTTTCGGCCGTGATTCGACCTGAGGCCTCGAGCCTCCTTACCGTTTGATAAAAGCCATCGCTTACAATGGAGTCGTGTTGGCGGTGGAGGTCAGCACTGGCCTCCAGGAGTTGAGGTAGGGAGCTTCCTTTGCCGAGGAGGAAGATTTCGTCCAGAATTTGGTACTTGAGGTAAAGAAGCTGATTGTGGCTGGTGATCTCCACTATTTGTTGATCCTTCAAGGGGCCGAGAGCCTGATTTGGGACTTCAAAACCTGGAATTTCCCTCACTCCATCGGAGAACAGACGTTGGAGATGAGCAAACAACAGGTGTTCGGAAAGACCACGAGCCTCCTCCACAGTGAGAGAGGAATCTTTGGCGTTGCGATAGGAGTAGTATTGATTATAGGCAAACTGAAGATTAAAAGCTTCCTCCATGGCCTGCTGTTCGGTGTAGCGGCCAGCATCCCGAAGGTCTTTAATGTAATTAAACCGCCAATCGCTTTCGATCATTCTCTGATACTCACCCCGATGTTCAAGGACGATTTCAGTTCTGTTGTTTTCAAGCCCTTTGATGTACGAGGCGTCGAAGACCATATAAAGAGGCACAATCACAGCTAGCCCTGCGAGGAAGGACGTGAGCATGGTGGGGCGCTTAATGGTGAGTTTGCCCTGCTTAAGTCCGCCGAAGTAGGCAGCCGGTAGATCCAGGGCGACGAAGTGAAGCCCTCGCCATGGCGTAAACGAAAAGGTGGGATCACCCAAAAAGGCTCCGCGCACTCGCCCCTGTTCTCCCCGCAGAGTTCCAATCAATCGTCTGGGTACAAATTGGAGAATGTTCTGAAAGTAACGGCGGATCCTCCCCTGGGCCATATATTGGGCATTGCGGGTGAGAAAGCCCGCGTATTCAATGTGAGCCAGGTCTTCAGGTCGTCCTTCAGTTAGGACAATTCGCACCCCTTTGCTTTCTTTGACCTCGCGCCAATACTGGGCCATGGCCGAACCGGTTCGGCGCAAAAGCCCCGGGCACCGGGAGGCTTTTGCAGGTGCTGAGGGCGCAGTAAAGCCGTCAGCGGCCCAAGCTTGGGTTGGCTGCAGGACTTGAAAGGGCGTCCCAAGGAGACACCCAATCAAAGAGAGGCTAACAAAAAAGGACCAGCAACGAGTCATCACTCAGGCTTTGCAGCTCCCACATCGGAGATATCCTGGATCGGGGCTCCAGTTTCATTGGAGAGACTTTGTAGAGCACCCTCGCTGTCACCAGCTTCGACTTCCGCCAAAAATCGCTTTAGGCTTTCAGAGGCAGAACCAAGCATCCCGGTGTTGGCTACGTAATGAGCCAAGGGAGAAAAGCCAGGGTCTTTGTCCAAAACATTCCACACATAAACACGACCAGCCAGATCGACGGCAATAAGAAGTTCTCCAAGGCGCATGCCCCAACGAAAAAAACCACGGGTGATACCAGGTTTGGGTGATACTTTAACCTGACGTTTCACAGCGTTCGCTAGTTTTGTTTGGGCATCCGCCAATTTAGATTTCGCGGCACCGAGCTCCTCACTGACGACGCCAATTCTCTGTTCTAGAGCTTTGGCTTCCGTCTGCAGAGCTGCTCTTTGTTCAGCGGGTAATCCGCCACCAGCTTCACGCAATTTTACCTGTAACTCTGACAGACTTTCAATTTGACGGGCGTAAGCGGCACTTTCCTGCTCAAGGGCCGCGATCTGTTGGCCAATACGGGCTTGATCCGCCTGGAAGGTTTTGATTTTGTCCGTGACTTCCGAGGCCGCACCTTCGCTGGCGCCAACGGTTTCACTGGCTAAGCGAGTGGAGTTGTCAACTGCCTGGGCGCGCAAAGATTCTGCTTGGCCAGTATTCGCCTCAATCAATCCGTTGAGGTGATCGATTCGGCCCTGGAGCGTCACCGGGCTGTCGGCTGAGCGAAGAAGGCTGTTCGTATCCAGCTCCGAAAATAGCTGAGCCTGCAATCGAGTGTTGCCCTCGACGGAGTTAAGAAGAGCCGTCTCTTCAGCCATTAAACCGTTCACGGCGCCATTGATACGGACCTTTTTGACAACAATGCGAAAGCGGTTGGCCAGAATCAGGGATTCCCAGAAACCCATTCCGATTTGGGCATCCGCTGATGTTTTTGGCTTATCGTATAGGGGCTCTAGGTGGCCTTTTAGAATTTGAAGCGGGTTGACAGCCGCTCCCTCGGAAGTATCACCACTCACGGCATGGCCAACGACAGGGGCAATCAGGCCTGCCGATAGCACCAGAGCAATAATCTTGGGGGTGTTTTTTCTCATGAGAGTCCTCCAGTGGACGTTCTACACTGTGTAGGGTTGGTTAAGATATTTAGTTGAGTTAGGGCAGTCCTGGACAGAGCAAGGGGTATGCCCATTGAGGTGAGCGAGAAGGGCCCTTCCGCTGGAAATCAGAGACTATTTTTGGAGGGAGCCGTCAATTGTCACCCGAGGTTGAGCGTAGAGTACCTAACTAGGCACTCTACGGGATCTGCGCCTCTATGACCCTGAGTCTTTCCTCGTTGAGTATGCCCTGAAAGGTGGCGAGAATCCGGCCTTGGGAGTTGAGCAGAATGGTCGCTGGCAAGACGGTGACGCCATATTTTAAGGCGATGCGACCTTTATCATCAAAAAGGATGGGAAAGGACTTTGTCGCTAACTTCGGAGAAGCGCTGAGGTCGGACCATTTGTCAAAAGTGGAAATTCCAAGGAGATATATGCGCTGTCCATTGCCGTACTTCTTCCACAGATTTTCGAGAATCGGAGCCTCTTGAGCGCAAGCTTCACACCAGCTGGCCCAAAAATTAATGAGAGTGAGCCTTCCTTGTAGCTCCTTGAGGCTGATCCTGGTCCCTAGTGAGGCCATAGGATTGGTATCATTGCCCGGCTCTACCAGAGGTAACTCGAAAGAGGGTGCCGTTTTGAGTTCATGTCGAGGGGAAAAATGGCGAACGGCAAAATACCCGCCGGTGACGACCAGGAATAGAATGAGATTGATGAGAATCGTTTGTCTTTTATCAGGCCTCTTCATGACTGCGGGCTTTCACCATCTTGCGAATATAGAAGACGGCAGCCACAATAAAGGCCAAGGGCATGGTTGTCATGAGAATCGTGGTGAGAAGAAAGGCCATTTGGCTGCCATCCTGGCCAAAGCCGCACACCGTGCAGGCCTGAGCCTTGGAGGGCGCAAACATGAGGGCGGCAGCAAGAGTCGGCAGGAGAGTCCTAGGCATCAGAAATACACCAGATAGTAGAGAAGGGGCCAAACCAGGACGACCAGAGACCAGTACATCTGCATGGCCCTAAAGTCACTGAGCGCCACCTGATCCCGGTTCATTTTCACCAGGGTAAAGGCCAAGGCGAAAACTCCAGCGAGGACGTGAAACCCGTGAGCCCCGATGATAAGGAAAAACAAGGCGCCAAAGATGCTCGAATTCATGGTCATGCCATAGCCAATGAGCTGGACCCATTCGAAGCCTTGGATGGTCACGAAGGCAGTCCCGAAGATCAAGCAGCGCAAGGTCCACGATTTGGCTAAGTGGGCTTCATTCTGGGCCAGCTTCATGCCGGCGAAAATCAGAAAAGCGCCACTGAGCAGAAGAAGAAAGGTATTGAAGCCCGTAGTAGCTACCGGAAGCTGAATATTCTCAGGTAAGGCCCAGGTTGCCCGTTCCTTTTTAATCACCACAAAGGCGCTGATCAGAGCGGTGAAAAACATCACTTCGGTAGCGATAAAAATCAGCATCCCAAGTACAGAGCTTGGGATAGCTGGTTTGCGAAATTTCGGCAGGCTTTGGGCGACGGTCGACACGGTGGTCTCCTTTAGTGTGCCGGAGCACTTTCAGTTGTGGGAAGGGGTATCCGTTCCCAGTTTTGTCCCCCAGGGGTCATCACGTCCGGTGCAGTCCCGGCAAAGAACAAAATCACCATCAGAACCATGCCCAGAAGCATATAGATGACGTATTTCTTTTCTATATTCAAGTGCATGAAATTGGAAGCCACCAGATAGGCCTTCACCAGGGCAATTCCAAATGCGGTGATGATGGTGACTGCCTGGATACCCAACATGGGTCCACAGACGCTGATAATAAAGAGAACGGTCAGCCAAACCCAGATTTTTACGTAATGTGAAGTTGAATCTGCATGTGCGCTCATGGTTGGTCCTTCCTATTTTGCAATGTACAGCATGGGGAACAAAAAGATCCAAACGATATCTACAAAGTGCCAGTAGATCCCGATTAGCTCCACTCGGTTCATGTGTTGTTTCTTGAGAACATCGAAAGAAATGATCGCCATAATGACCATTCCACCGATGACGTGCAGGGCGTGGAGTCCACAGGCCGTGTAATAAAATGACCAGAATACAGCCTTGGTCATCACAAAGCCGTGGGAGATTTCCCCTGTCCACTCGACCCCTTTGTTTATCAAAAAGATGGCACCCCCCAAAATGGTCAGCCATATGAGCCTAAAGGCCTTTTTTTCTTCGCCCTTCTCGGCTGCCTGGTGGGCTAAGACAATAAACAAACTGGAGGTCAGGAGGACAAATGTATTGATAGCCCCAAACCAGGTGTTGGTGTGAGCCGCCTCCGCGTGCCATCCGGTGTGAAACAGGCGAAGCATAAGATAGCTTGCCAGCAGTCCTCCGAAGATGACGATTTCAGATCCGACGACCCACCAAACCGCCAATTTGCCCGTTGGGATTCCAGTTGCGCTTCTATTTGTTGCTATTGGTTGTGGAAATGACACCTTAAAACCCCTTTATGCTTTCTCGTTTTGAGGCCAAAAATCTGAAGATCTGCCAGGAACGCTATACTCGTATGGTCCACGGTACACGGTTGGAAGT
Source organism: Pseudobdellovibrionaceae bacterium (assembly GCA_020635075.1). NCBI lineage: Bacteria > Pseudomonadati > Bdellovibrionota > Bdellovibrionia > Bdellovibrionales > Pseudobdellovibrionaceae > Pseudobdellovibrionaceae bacterium. Next base: position 6,157 of record JACKAM010000001.1, read on the forward strand.
TCCGCCCAGTTGCCATGAGGAGGTGGAGACTCAGTGGTCCACTCCAGGGTGTTGGCATTCCATGGGTTTTTGCCCGCGACCTCTCCCGTTTTCCAACTGGTAAGGAAGTTATAAAGGAAAGGAATCTGGAACAACAACATGGCAATCAGAGCCACCGTGGCCACTACACGCAGATCCTGCATGTAGGGATGGGCCAAGTCGGGGAAGTTATCATAGTTATAAATCCGCCGGTGTTGTCCGCTGGCACCTAAGTAAAACAGTGGCAAAAAGATCGTGTGGAATGAGATGAGAGTTCCCCAGAAATGGATCTTCCCCAGAGTCTCATTCATTTTGCGGCCAAACATCTTGGGGTACCAGTAATAAAGAGCTGCAAACACTGACAAAATGGCAATTGGCACGAATGTGAAGTGAAAGTGAGCCAAGACAAAATAAGTATCGTGGAAGTAAATGTCCGAAGCACTGGAGCCAAGAAAAATTCCAGTCACACCACCCAAGAGGAAGGTGACGAGGAAAGAGAGGGCAAAGAGCATGGCACTGGTGAATTCAATCGAGCCCTTATAAAGAGTAGCGATGTAAACAAATACCATCTCGGCAATGGGGATTGAAATCAAAACCGTAGTGACCGTAAAGACATTGGCCATGCGCGGGTCGATACCGGCCACGAATTGGTGGTGAGCCCACACGAAAAAGCTCAAGGTACCAGTGGCAATCGCTGTGTAAAGAACCGTCTTGTAGCCAAAGAGTTTCTTGCGGGCGAAGACCGGCAGAATCTCAGCCACCACACCCATGGCGGGGAGAAGCACCACATAGACTTCCGGATGGCCAAAAAACCAGAACAGGTGCTGCCACAAAATAGGATCTCCACCTTTTCCCGGATCGTAAAAACCCACCGCCAAAAGTTGGTCAAGCAGGAGCATGACCGCGCCGGCTACCAGTGGACCCACCGAGGCCATAAAGATAATGCTCGCCAAAACGATCATCCACACGACGATGGGGATGTCGAACATCTTCATCCCTGGGGCGCGGGCGTTCATTAAGGTGGTGATAAAATTAATTCCGCCGAGGAGAAAGGCCACAAACTCTAAGGCTACAGCCAGGAGCCACAGGACAGAGCCTAAAGGCGTTAAGCTGTAGTCGGCATTAGCAGAAAGGGGTGGATAGGCTGTCCAGGCGCCACCAAAGGCCCCGCCAGGAACGAAAAATGAAGTCAGCAGAACGATCGCGCTCAACAAAAAGATTTGATAGGAGAGGCGGTTAATTCTGGGAAAGACCATGTCGTCACAGCCGATCATCAGGGGAATCAGAAAGTTCCCTAGGGCGGCAATAAGCACAGGCATTGCCACCCAGAAGATCATGATCGTGCCGTGGTTGGTGACCAGAGAGTTGTACTCGCCGGCTGTTACCAGACCGTAGAGAGGGACATCCTGACCGGGAAAGGCCAATTGCATACGAAAGGCGTAGGCAAAAAAGCCCCCGATTAAGGCCATGGCCATGCCAGTAAACAAGTACTGAAAGCCAATGATCTTATGGTCTGTTGAAAAAATATATTTTTGCCAAATACTTTGGTGGCCGTGTTCTGGGTGACTCATATCGCTTCCGCACCTTCTTTGGAGTTTTGCTCAGACTTGTCGTTATCATTTATTTGGGACTGGACATGGTGAGGTCGCTGCCCCTGAATCCATGCATGGTGATCCTCTTCACTTTGAATAAAAATCCGTGCCGCCATGGCCCCGTGGGCGATGCCGCACATTTCCGCGCACTGGACGTCAAATTCGCCGGTCTTGGTGGGTTTGAACCAGCCGGTGATCACCCGACCAGGGACCGCATCCTGCTTGAGACGGAAAACTGGAACTGAAAAGCTGTGAAGCACATCGTCTGATTCCAGTTTAAAATGATAGGTTTTGTTAACCGCGACGTGCAGTTCATCAACCGTCACGATGTCATCTTCGGTGCCCAACTGATTGTCAGGCCCTGGGTGATGAAACTTCCACGCCCACTGTTGGCCAACCACGCGAATGGTGCTGTCGGGTGGGGGTAAGGTTTGCTTCACATCGTACCACACCTTAACGGCGAAACCGATGATGATGATGTCACAGACGATCACTGCATAGTGAGGCCAATGAACCCACTTGGTTTCCTCGTGCTTTTCGCCGGCGATATAGCCTGCCGTCGGATTCTTGCTCCGGCGGTAGCGAATCATAAAATAGAAGAGAATTCCCTGGGCGACCAAAAACCAGAAACCGCCAAGAACCGCGATCAGCATAATAACGGAGTCGATATCAGCTGCAAATGTTGAGGCTCTTTCAATCATGCTTCCCATTATTTAACCTTCTTTCGCTGCTTACAGAACAAAGAGGAAAACAACACCCGCATAGGCAATGGTGCTGACCAAAATGATGTAGAATAACTTTTTTGCGAGAATGTCGCCCGGATCACTGTTGCTCATTCTAATCTCCCGTCTTATTGAAGTGTATAGATGTGAGCCAGCACATCTTTCATCGATTGATCATCTGGAAGCATATTAGCCATGGGAGCCATGGTGGCGCCAGTCGCGTCTTTTTCGACATTGGCCCCACGTCGCCCGTGCTTAAAATTGTTGAGCTGAGCAAACAGGTACCAGTCGCTCTGACCGACCAGAGGCGGAGCATTCATCGGCTGCATTCCTTTGCCGTCGGCCCCATGGCAAGCAATACAGACGGCGAATTTTTCGGCGCCACTGGTGGCGTCACCATCGGTTATGGTCTGAGGGGGCTTTCCGGGTTTGATGTTCGATACGTATTTGGCAATGGCCTCAACGTCACCTTCATAGCGAAGCATACGAGCAATGGGACGCATCTTCAGGCCCGCGTAGTCACCGGGATGAGAGCCGCGGCCACCATCTCTGAATTTGTTTAAGGTGTTGACCAGATACCATTCTGGAAGACCCGCGATGGCTGGAGCCTGAAGGTTTTGTCTTCCTTCCCCAGTAGTGCCGTGGCAGGACCTACAAAGTTTAAACAAAGATTGTCCCCTGTCATTTGCCGCTGTTGCCTTGTGCTGGAATACCAAGCATCCGACCAGGGCAACAAGAAGGACGGTGCCTTCTTTGCTGAACCAGGTGGTGCGAACAGACGAATCCCCTGAAACGATGTTCACATTCTTCTCCTATGCGTTGTTGAAAAATCCCAATTGATGTAATCAAGCTTTCGTTTAATTGGTACTTTTTTTGTGTGATTTAATTTAAGGTGAAGCCAATATATGGGTCAAGAAATTGGTTAAGGATTATATTGATGACTATATCGGCATTGGATGAATACTCCATCCGAATTTGCCTGCGCTTGGCAACCTGCGACAAGAGTCCCCTTTCAGCCGCTGAAGTGGCCGAAATGGAAGATGTTTCGCCAGAGTACGCACGCAAAGTTTTGACTTCCCTTGTCCATGGCGGGCTGGTGAAGTCTGTTCGAGGCAAGCAGGGGGGATATGTTTTGAGTTCACCCCCTCCGAGTACCTTCCTGAGTGATATTTTAAAAGCCGTCCATCCTGAGAAGGAAGAGATCTGCAACTACTGCGAGAAATTCCGAGGTCACGAGTCCGATTGCGTTTTGTCTGAGGAGTGCACCCTGAGACCCGTTTGGCAGGCCGTCTCTGATGCCATCGAAGGGGTTTTGGGCCAGATGAGTCTTGCCGATTTGATGAAATCCGAGAATCAGGTCACCCTTCTCCTTCGCCAATTAGGTCGCTAAGGGAAGGCTTGACTCCTGGCGCCATTTCCCCCACATTCGGCCATGGACAAGGTTTCCCCGGGCATTATTCTCATCCGTTACAGCTCTGAGGTCGTCATTAAAGGGCGACCGGCCAAAGCAAGGTTTGCCACTCGTGTTAGGCGCCACATCCGCAAACTGGCTCGCTTGAACCAACTGGAGTGCGAGCTCATCAAAGGATTCAATTGTTTGGTTCTAAAATCACCTCAGGCAGAGGAGTTTATTCCTTTGCTCAAGCGGGTCTTCGGCATTGGTCTGTTTTGTCCAGTGGTGGGAACTTGCGGGGCCGATTTAGATGAAATCCTGAAGGTTGGATTAGAGATCTTCAGGGAGAGGATTCAGGGCAAGACTTACGCTGTGCGGGCGAAAAAGGTGGGGACCAGTTCGGTTCCCCGCCGTCAGGTGGAGATTCAATTGGGATCGGTTCTGAACCCCTTTGGCACTGTCAACCTAACGGAACCAGAGGTAACCGTACACGTGGATGTTAATAACGACGAAGTGTTGTTTTACTGCCAAAGAATTCGCGGCGCGGGAGGCCTTCCCTGTGGCTCTCAGGGATCAGCTTTGGCCCTGATGTCGGGCGGTTTTGATTCGGCCGTTGCTGCCTGGCGGATCATGCGGCGGGGAGTTGCCGTGCACTTTTTGTTTTGCAATCTTGGAGGAGCCGCCTATGAGCGCAGCGTCCTCCAGGTGACGAAGGTATTGTGCGAATTGTGGGGTCGGGCCTATTACCCTCGCTTCTATAGCGTCGATTTTGGCCAAATTGCCCAAGAACTCCGCCGTGAAGTCGGCGGGGCTGGTCAGCAGGTTGCATTGAAACGCAAGATGTATGAAGTAGCCAGTCGGTTGGGCGAGGAGTTGGAAGTGGATGCCCTGATCACTGGCGAAGCCATTGGCCAGGTTTCCTCGCAAGTATTGCGCAACCTCAAATTGATTGAGGAAAAGGCGACACTGCCGGTGTTGCGTCCTTTGGTTGGTATGGACAAAGAAGAGATCATGGCGGAGGCAAAACATGTGGGAACAGCGGTTCTCTCTGAAAAAATCCGCGAGTTTTGTGGTTTGGGTGGAGAAAAGCCCATGATCTCCGGCCGGCGGGATAAAGTCGAACCAGGTGAGGCTCGCTTGAGCCAGGAATTGGTAGATGACTGTTTGGAAAATCTAAAAAAGCGTGACATTCACGCGGTGGATGGAGTCACTTTGCGCAAAGATTTTTTATTTGTCGAGGCGGTTCCCAGCGAAGCTGAAGTTATCGATTGTCAGGAAGCCCACATGAGGCGGGATTGGCAGTGGCCTCGCTCGACTCACATTGACTGGGAGACTTTGGTGTCGGGCACTCAGAAGCTAGATAAGACCAAAGTTTATGTTGTGTACTGCACCTATGGCACTAAAGCTCCACTCGCAGCCGAAGTCTTGCAACTGCAAGGCTACGAAGTCTACGCTCTCCGTGGAACCATCAATCAGGTTCGAGAGCTGGCAACACAGACATTGACTCATTAGGCCGGAGGCCCCTTTCTTGACATCGGCTAAGTGGGTCGGGGCATACTTAGTGGATGGACAATCGAGCAGAACCAAGTGATTTGCCTGCTGCTTTTTGCGTGTTGCCTTGGACCCAAATCGCCACAACAGTAAAAGGATTTACCCGCCTTTGTTGTTTTGCCAAGAATCTGCGTGATCAGCAAGGTCGTCGCCTCCTGCTGACGAAGAGTGTGGCCTTATCCGACATTTGGAACTCCGAAGCCTACCGCCAGGTCCGGCGGCAGATGTTGAGTGGCTCCCTGCCGAAGGACTGTGAGCATTGTCAGCGCCATGAGAGCGGGGGGCTTCTCAGTAAGCGGCAGAAGTACAATCGGCAAAGACCTGAATGGGCTGGTGATTTTGCAAGCCTGATAGCCGCCACTGATGCGGATGGAGCTCTTCATCGCCCGCCCCGAGTGTTTGACCTTCGACTCGGAAATGTATGTAACTTGAAATGCGTCATGTGCAGACCGGAGCTGTCCAGCAAATGGGAGGGGGATTATAGGAGCCTGAGAGAGAGTCAGTTCGTTCTTCCACAGTCAGTCCAAGAGCACTTGTCGTGGACGCTGGATGATAACGAGGGAAATAACGACTGGTTTGCTGATGGCAAGGTGATTGATTTTTTCCGCGGAAACTTGGGTCATGTGCGACAACTTTATTTTTCTGGTGGAGAGCCTTTGTTGTCTTCGAGTCATCGGGAGCTAGTGAATCTTTGCATTGAGTCCGGATATGCTAAAAACATTGAGTTGATTTATGATACCAATGGGCTGGGGATTTCAGAGGAGTGGTTGAAGATTTGGTCACAGTTTGGCGGTATTGATATTCATATCTCCATTGATGGTTTAGGTGAGAAATACGAGTACATCCGCTTCCCAGGCAAGTTTGTTGAATTCGAAAAGGCAGCTCGGGCCCTGGCTGAATGGGAATTCAGCGGCAAAAAGGTGCGGATCCTGGTCACCCTTCAAGCTCTGAATATTCTGGATCAGGCGGAGATCCTAGACTGGTACTGGACTTTGTTTGGTCGGGAGTCTCAGATTCGCCATAGTATCGTTTTTGGCCAGGTGCGATGGCCCGAATGCCTGTCGCCAAGAATTTTACCTCTGGAGGGTCGTCGCCGGGCATTTCAAAAGGCGGAAGATTATGCCCACAAGTTGTTAGCCTCTGGGGTGCCGAAGTCAGAGCTTTTTCCTTTAGGTGATCTTGGGCGGAGAATGGAATTTTGCTTTGAGGACACCCAGGGTGGAAACAAAAGGGTAGAGGACTTCCTTGTCTACCTTGGTCAACTGGATCAAGTGCGCGGAACCTGTTGGCAAAAGACCTTCCCAGAATTGGCCGGACTCATCGAGGAGGTGGGACGTGGCTAAGCAAGAGAAACCCCATCCCTATCCTCCCGGTTTGCCATCTTCCTTTTGTTATTTGCCCTGGGTTCAGTTTGGCACAACAGTGGGGGGCTTCCCTCGCCTTTGTGCCAATACTCCCTCCCTGAGAGACGAAAGTGGTGAGCGGTTACAGGTCTCTTGCTCCCTGGGGGTTGATGAAGTGTGGAACGGGGAGCAGATGAAGGCCATTCGTCGGCAGATGATTTCTGGACAGTTGCCAGAAATCTGCCGTCGCTGTTCTGATATGGAGAGTTCCGGTCTTGAATCCAAAAGACTCAAGATGATTCACCTAAAGCCTGAGTGGGCAGGGGATCCCAAAGACCTGTTACGGGAAACTGGGGAAGACGGCCATCTCCAGGCTGGTCCGCGCTCATTTAATCTACGCCTTGGAAATGTCTGCAACCTGAAGTGCGTGATGTGCCGCCCAGACTTTTCCTCAAAGTGGCAGGGTGATTTTACAAGATTGTTTACAGAAGGCCTGGCAATTCCCCCTTCGGCTGCGGAGCATCTTGGTTTCCCTGGCGAAGGCAAGCAGGGAGATCACCGTTGGTACGAGGAATCTCGGGTTTTTGAGTTTCTCAAGAGTTCCCTGCCGTCGACAAAACAGTTCTATTTTTCGGGCGGGGAGCCCATGATGACCAAGCTTCACGGCGATCTGATTGATCACTGTCTAGAGACGGGTCATTGTCGACATATTCATTTGATGTACGACACCAATGGGTTGTTTATTAATGAAGATTGGTTAAGAAAATGGGAGCGGTTCGAAACGGTCGATATTCATTTGTCGGTGGACGGGGTCGGCCCAAAATACGAATACATCCGCTACCCGGGAAAGTGGGAACAGCTGAACCAGGTCGCTCGTCTGCTGAGTCAGTGGCAGGCTCCCGGTGCGACGGTGAGAATTTTGGTGACTCAGCAGCTACTGAATGCTTTGGACGGAGACGAAATCTTGAGTTGGTATTTGGATGTGTTTGGAAGTGATGCGGATGTTCGCTACCAAATCGTATGGAATCTGGTCGAGTGGCCCGAGTGCTTGACCAGTCATTTGGCGGCCCCCTCGATTAAGGAGAAGGCCTGGCACAAAATGGAAGAGTTGGTGAGATCAATCAAGGTCAATTGGCCCGAAGAGGCCGGTGAATTTAAGAACTCAGCTCAGGCCTTTTTGCTGCGAGATTTGCAGAGGCGTTGGCATTATGCTTTTGAAAAAAAACAAGAAATCAATGAAGGCCTCAGAGAGTTTGTTCAGTACTTAAATGCTCTCGATCAGATTCGGGGAACAGATTGGCAATCGACCTTTCCCGAGTTAGCGGCCTTAATTCAGGCGGAGTTGTAGGTGGAGGATAGAACATATCAAATCGAAGCTCAGGTTGAGTCCGACCACTGGTGGTTCCGGGCGCGCCGTGACTTGATTGCCGGCTACCTTCATCAACTCAACCTCAATGATCAAACGGAAATCCTAGATGTCGGTTCCAGCACGGGCACCAACCTTCGATTGCTTCAGGAAATGGGTTTTCAAAAGTACCAAGGAGTGGACACGAGCCAAAGTTCGGTAGACTGGTGTCGGGAAAAGAAGTTGGGCTTTGTATCATTGGGGGATGCCCAGGATCTCCCCTTTGCTGAAGCGGCCTTTGATGTGGTGCTGGCCACCGACGTTCTTGAACACTTGGGCGATGATCTCAAAGGGGCGCAAGAACTCTATCGTGTTCTACGGCCCGGGGGTTGGGCCCTGGTGACCGTACCCACTTTTCAGTCGCTTTGGGGCAAGCAGGATGAGGTTTCCCTTCACAAGCGCAGGTATCGTCTTTCCCAAGTGGCGAAGATCTGTTTACAAGCGGGTTTCGAAGTGCGGGAAAAGTACTATTTTAATTTCCTGTTGTTTGCCCCCATCTGGTTGGCGCGTCAGGTTTTGAAGCGAATTCCCAATCGCATCGAAAGTGAAAATCAGGTCAATACGCCACTGATGAACAAAGTGCTTTATCGGGTTTTTTCCTTTGATCTTAGTGTGGCCCCTTGGATCAAAGCTCCTGTCGGGGTGTCGGCCTTCTTGCTCCTGCAAAAGCCCCAGAAATAGCTCCGCCCAAGGTCCAGATATGTTGCCATTGTCCTCGCCTCAGGGAGTGGGGACCGTGGACATATTTTGCGCAAGGACGTAGAATTTTGTTATGCGTCGTGGAATATCCATAGTCTTACCTGTTTACAATGAGCGGGAGTCCATTGGTCCGTTACTTAAGGAATTGGACCCGGTTGTGTCGACCTTGAACTATGAGGTTGAAGTCATCGCTGTTAATGACGGCAGCCGGGATGGAACCACCGAAGAGCTGGATCGACTGGCGGGAGATTATCCCTACTTAAAGATAATTCACTTTCGCAAAAACGAAGGACAGACTGCAGCCTTCGATGCCGGATTTCAGTACAGTCAATTTGAAATCGTCATCACCATGGATGCCGACGGACAAAACGATCCAGCTGATATCCCTAAGATGGTGGCCCTCATCGAAGAAGGCTGTGATTTTGTTTCCGGATGGCGGCGCAAGAGAAGGGACTCTTGGTTGCGAACCATTCCTTCACGCTTGGCGAACCGTTTGATCCGCCTGGTGACCGGGACTCACCTTCATGATCTGGGCTGTTCACTGAAAGCCTATCGCTCGGAATTCGTCAAAGAGCTCAGGTTGTTTGGGGAGATGCACCGGTTTATTGGTGTCCTCATGGTGCAGTCGGGAGCCCGCACTCAGGAGATGGAAGTCAATCATCGGCCTCGTGAATTGGGCCAATCCAAGTATGGTATCTTTCGCACCTTTAAAGTTCTGGTCGACCTGGTAACAGTCTGGTTTATGCGCGGATTTGGTCAGAAACCTAGCTATGTGTTTTCAGGAGTTGGGGGACTACTCTTGGCCTCCAGTGTTCTGCTCTCGATTTTTGTGCTCTGGCAGAAATTCCAGTTTGGCTATTGGGTACACCGCAACCCTTTGTTTATGATAGGGATCTTTATTGCCTTGGCGGGCATTCAATTTGTTGGCTTGGGTTTGCTCGCTGAAATTTCCATCCGCACCTATCACGATGCTGCCCAGGTTCCCACCTACCGCATCGCCCGCCTGACGGGATTTGATCAAGACCAGCAGGACAATCTCCGGCGGTTGGCGAATCAATAATGTGTGGGATTGGAGGGCTTCTTCAACAGCCCGGAATTTCTGAGGGCCAAGAGGTCTTACACAAAATCAATCATCTGCAAAAAAAACGTGGCCCGGACGAGGCCGATGTGTTCTGGGAAGCCGCTGGCGACTGGCAGATCGGTCTGGCTCATACCCGTTTGCAGGTGATTGATCCTCAAGGGGGCCGTCAGCCCTTTCGCAGCCGGGATGGGCGCTTCACCTTGGTCTTCAATGGTGAGATCTTCAATTATTTGGAATTGGCCGAGACCTTGAAACAAAGCGGTGTTCAGCTGAAAACCACCAGTGACACTGAGGTGTTGTTGGAGTGGTTGATCCTTAATGGCCGCGAGGGACTAAAAGATCTGAGTGGCATGTTTGCCTTTGCCCTTTGGGACAAGAGTGAGCGGGAAATCCTCCTTGCCCGTGATCGAGCTGGAGTCAAACCTCTCTATTATTCGTTTCTGCCCCAGGGTGGAATGATCTTTGCGTCTCAGCTCAATGCCGTATTTGAGCATCCCTCAGTATCAAGGGAGGTTTCTCGCGAGGCTCTCGCCCGTTACCTGTTTGCCGGATATATTTCAGCACCGCATACAATTGCCAAGTCCTGTCAGAAGCTTCTTCCCGGCCATTGTTTGTCCCTCAAGGTAGGGGGTGAACCACAGGAATGGGAGTATGCTCCTATCTCAAACGAGACATTTCCCGGTGACCTAAACGGGTTAGTTGAAGAACTGGAATTGCGATTGAACCGGGCGGTGTCCAGATCTTTGGCCGCCGATGTTCCCTTGGGATTGTTTTTATCAGGGGGAATTGATTCCTCTCTGATTACGGCCATTGCTCGCAAACATGCCGGAGAACGAATCAAAACCTTTGGCATTGGCTTTGAGGACCCTCAATTTGATGAGGGCTTACTGAGTCGGGCTCTGGCCAACCATTTGGGGACGGATCATTCTGTGGAAACTCTCAGCGAGGAAAAGCTGCTGAGCTATTTGCCCGGGGCTCTTGAGTCCCTGGATGAACCAATGGCGGACCCCTCATTAATTCCTACTTTTGCATTATCCGAAGTCACACGTCGAGAGGTGACCGTCGCCCTGAGCGGGGACGGGGGTGATGAACTGTGGGGAGGTTATCCCACCTATTTTGCCCATCGCATGAGTGGTCTGCCCAAGATGATGCCAAATCGTTGGCGCCAACTCATTGGCGACTGGTCACGACAAAGAGGAGTGGATGAGGACTATCAGAGTTGGCGGTGGAAACTGGAACGCTTTTTTGGCTATTGGGAAGAGGGAGACCTGAATCGCCACCTGACCTGGATGGCCTTCACTCACCCGGAAGAATTGGAGAAGCTGTTGGGTAAGGTGGATCATTTGCATCTTATCAGCGGGGAACGCCTGGAAATCGCAGGGCGAAAACAGGATTTAAATCGCTATCTGTTATTGGACTATTTAACTTACCTCCCCGGTTCAGTTTTGTGTAAGGTCGACCGGGCCAGTATGGCTCACAGCCTGGAGGTGCGTCCTCCTTTGTTGGATAAAGATGTGATCGAATTGGCCTGGCAGTGTCCGGCCGACCTCAAAGTTCAGGGGAAGGCCAACAAAGTTCCATTAAGACGATTGGGTGCCAAGTATCTTCCTGCTGAGACCGCCTCGCGAAAAAAGAAGGGCTTTGCCATTCCTCTGGCCAAGTGGCTGAACGGGCCACTGCAGAAGAGGATGGAAGAAGTGATTCATGACCAGAGGTTTTGGCAAGATATGGGGCTGAATGCCCAAGCGGGGCAAACAATGTGGCAGGAGCAGACGACCTGTGTCCGTGACCACTCCCGCCCCCTTTGGGCTTTAATGGTCTTGTGGGATTGGCAAAGGAGGGTGCTGTGAAGTCAGTCTCCGCCGAAGGCAAGTCCCTGAGAGAGAAGTCCATAGAGGACTTTGGTGACCAATGGACTCGCTATCAGGATAATGAAGGTTACTATGGTTCCTCCGCCTTGTTTGCGGACATGCTATCGGGTCTGATGACAGCACCGGAGTTTGTTGGCAAGGAGGTTTTGGACGTGGGAAGCGGCACAGGTCGAATCGTCCACATGATTTTGACTGCGGGTGCGCAGACCGTCCACGCGGTTGAACCCTCTAAGGCGATGGATGTCTTACGCCAGAATCTTGCCCCCTTTGGTGACCGTGTTGTCTGTCATCAGGTCGCCGGCGATCAGATCCCCAATGTGCAAGTGGATTTGGCCACCTCTATTGGTGTTCTTCACCATATTCCTGAACCGGAACCGGTGGTAAAAAAGGTCTTTGCAGTCTTAAAGCCTGGAGGGCGGTTTTTGTTTTGGGTCTACGGCTACGAGGGAAACGAAGCCTATTTGAGGCTTATCATGCCCCTGCGAAAGCTCACGGCCCGCCTGCCAGATTTTTTACTCCGTGGTTTTTGCCACTTATTGAATGTGGCTCTCGCGGTCTATGTTCTTCTTTGTCGAGTGCTGCCCCTTCCTTTGCGGGGATACATGAATGAGGTGATCGGTCACTTCTCGTGGAAAAAACGCTTTCTGGTGATCTTTGACCAGCTCAACCCCGCCTATGCCCGATATTATACGGGTGACGAAGCCGAAAAATTAATGGCCGATGGCGGTTTCACCCAGATTCAGCGCAGTCATCGCCATGGCTACAGTTGGACGGTTATTGGCGTAAAGCCGGAGAATAAATCAAAGCCTTGATCTTGGCTTCGGTCTCACGAATATCATCTTTGCGGTCGAGGATCTTATAGTAATTAAGAATCTCCATGCGCAAAGCCAGGTGATTGGGCCATTGGCTGACCAGCTGTTCCAATTGAGTGAAAAGAGCTGGCGCCTGGGTCTTGTCCCCCTCAGAGCGGGTCCATGCTGATTTTGCTGCCCAACAGTGGGGGAGTTGAGGATGGTGTTTGAGGCAACGCTCAATCTCGCGCAAATAGATTTGGTCGGTTTCCCTGGATCTGTCACTGCCAAACAAATAGTGATCAGGAGGCAAATGGGGTTTGAGGTGCAGGTATTCGTTGTTGGCAATCAAATGCTGATGCTCCGGTATGCGTTTCACCAACACCATGGCCAGGTTGTCGAAGTCCACCAGAGCCCAGTCTGCGGGTGGATAAAACTCTTTAACTTTGTCTTCAAATTGATTGTCCTTCTTTAGTGAAATGCGATGAACCGGCATCCAAAAAGTCTGAATGCCAAATTTGTTGATCAACTCCTGGGTTTTGTCTGGTCGCTTATAAGAGTCCTGCATGATTTGATAGTGTTCGTGGTACAGGAGATCTCGTGTGTCAGAGAAAACCGGATAGCCGGGGAGGTTGGTAATCATGAAGTTGCCATACTCGGGCAAATGATAAATCGGGCCCTGCGGCTTGGATTGGGCGATAAACCTTGCCGACTCCACGGGGTAAATCCTGGGGTTGAGATCGAGTCCCCATTGGTAGAGAGAATAGCCAAACAGAGAGGAATAGATCATGGCCGCCAGGCCAAGGGTGCCCATCAGGCTTGCCAGGCGGCCTTGTTTGAGGGCTGGGAGTTTATCAAAAAGAAATTCCAGCCCCCTGATGGCAAAGGGTAGACAAAATAGTGCCTGGTAGGGAAGGCTGCGGTCCAGCCGCACTCCGCTGATGGTGAGTAGGATGAGTGTTGCGGTAAAGATCATCCACGGCCAGCGGAGCATCTGCTGACGTTTTACCCACCAACCAACTAGTGTCAGTGTCATCAAAGAAATCCAGGCCCACCCCGTAAATCCCATGACTCTGGGGTTGAAGTGAAGTCCTCCCAATGACATGAAATCCGGATTGGTGATGAGACTTCCCTGAGAGTATTGAGCGGCATCGAGAATAAAAGGCACAATGTGATAAGAGCTGGGAGTCACAAAGAACAATAGAGGCATCAAAACAAGAACCGGGACACGGGTCTTGAGTTTGATGGGCTGGGTGATCAGATAGGCGCCAGTGATGAGCATCAGATAGGGCGTGGTCCCGGCGTGGAGGTTGGCGGCCAGCCACACTAGGGGTAGAGAGAGCCAGGCCTTCTTTTCGCTGGCAAGTGAGGGCGACTCCCACATCACCAACATCCCTGCTGTCATCACCATCAATATATAGTCGGGTCGTAAGTGAATGCGAAAAGCCAAAGTACAAAACAAGAGGGGGATTAAAATGAGCAGGGCACTGGAGCGTTCACCTTCTGAGTTTTTTAGCGTTTGGCGGACCAGAAAGGTAATCAAAAAAATCAGCGCAAACGACAAAGCACCGCGAAGAACAACCAGCCCGGGGACACCGCCTGAAAGGTAGACCAAATGAAAACCCAGGTTGGAAAGCCATTGAATATCAATCCACTCTTTGCCTTTAGCGGTGTAGGACCAAAGCTCCTGGGTGGCGGGGAAGAAGTTTTCCGCAGTAAAGGCCCCGGCGCGAATCTGCCAAAAGATATCCTGTTCCCAGAGTTGCCAAAGGCTACAGATGGCGGCGACGACTGAAAGCACCACAGCCAGGGCGGCGTCAGGTTTTGCGGATTTATTCATTTGGTTAAAGTCTTCCATAGGCATGGGTGGGATTGAACTCAGAAGTGTAGAAACTGGTCCCCTATTTGTTGATCTTCGCCGCGTAAGGAACCTGAGTGGCCCGACTCCTGCGATCAATACGCTTAAAACCTCAGACATACGTTTGGCAGCAGCGCTCTCTCTCAGAGCACTGCACCAAGCCGAACTCGGTTTTAAGCACATTGATCTACGGAGTCGGGCCACTCAGGTCGAAGGTTGGCTGTGGCCTCGATCAAGGGCTGCGCTCCGACGGGTCCGTGTTTTTGTTACGGGGATGGCTCGGCAATCGGACCCTCTTTACGGACAAAGGCGGGGCCAAGTTTTGCGGATCAGCAGTTAAAGGGTCCGGGTTTTAGGCGGGTTGATCTGCGGAGTCGGGCCACTCAGGTCGAAGGTTGGCTGTGGCCTCGATCAAGGGCTGCGCTCCGACGGGTCCGTGTTTTTGTTACGGGGATGGCTCGGCAATCGGACCTTCATCACGGACAAAGGCGGGGCCAAGTTTTGCGGATCAGCAATTAAGAGGTCCGAGTTTTAGGCGGGTTGATCTACGGAGTCGGGCCACTCAGGTCGAAGGTTGGCTGTGGCCTCGATCAAGGGCTGCGCTCCGACGGGTCCGCGCCTCGTTCGGCTGAGCCTATTCCCTTCAAACTGCCCCCCTTGATAGTGGATCAACAATAAAGAGGGGTGGTTTTGTCCATTTTCAAGGCATTTTGATTGAGCAATAAGATATTGGAAATATTAAGGGAAAATAGAGTTTTTTCAAAATTGTCCAGGTCTATTTTCAAAAGGGGCTTCACAAATTTGGGACAAATGATAAGTTGCGTCACGAAAGCAAAACTGAAGTGGAACGTTGTTGAAAACGAGGAGTTCGAAAGTGAAAGAAGTGAAAATGAAATTTGGCTGGTGGTTCCGATTCGTTCAGGCCTCAGTCGTATTTGTCTTAGTTGCCTACAGCGCCTTGGCCTCGGCCTCGACAGAGAGCGGTCGCTTTTTGATTACCCAAGGGGGCTGTGAAAGTGAAGTCAGTTCGAATCACGAGGGAGAGTCCGATCTCATGTTGTGGCTGGTCCTCTCCAGCGAAGGCGAAGTGCCCAGTTTGCAAAAAGTGCGTGTGCTGGTTTCAGGAGAGATCGAAGCTGGGCGTTTGTGCCAGGAGTTTTACAGTCTCTACCTGAGGCGCCAACAAGTGGTGATGACTTTGGAAGATCAGTTTATTCGCGGCCAAAGGCATCGTGTGATTCGCGACTTTTGGATCAAGAGAAGTTTATTCCCGCCAGTGATGATTGCCGATTTTAATCTCGAAGAGGCCAAATCCCAGCGTATTGGCTTTCAAGTTTCAAAAATTGATGGAGGAGTGAAGTAATGAAATTTCTAGGATTGAAACCCATTTTGTCCCTGAGTTTATTTGTCCTTGTGTTGTTGTTCCCCACCTTGGCCGGCGCGGAGGATGCCATCCACCAGGTGGACATTAGAAAAATCGAAGAAAATGCCTCCCTGTCCCCGAGACAAAAAGCCGATTTGCTGATCCAGGAGGCCGAGGGCTTTAATAACCTTTACGGTGCCATGTGGGCCGATGAGATCTTGCAGCGAGCCTTGATTTGGCAGCCAGATAATTTGAAGGCGCAGATGTATCGAAAGCTCATCGCCCCGGCATTGGTATTTAAGGGCATCCTGACTCGCCTTGATCCCTTTGTGAAGGGTGAGCCCCAAGACCGAGTGCAAAGCTTTTACAAGTTTCGCGATCAGGACATTAAGGGCACTGGTCTTGGCCAATTTCTAACCGATGGTCCGCGAGACATCCGCACGGAAAAACAAATGCAAAAAGTGTTTGATGACTTCATCGTCAAACAGGATCAAGCCCGCCTGTTCTTTGCCAAAATTAAGCGTGTTAAGAATCTGAGTTTCATTGTCCGCTACAACCGCATCAAGCACAGTCATTCCGCCAATATCAAAAAGTGCAACGCCTGGAAAATTAGGCCAGGAGTCTTTGCCCGCAAGCTTTGTGACAACCTGATTTCCCGCTACTACAAGGTTGATATGGTGGACTTTGAAGTCTTCCAGCAGGTGATGGCAGGAGTAAAAATCTACTCGGCTCTGGCCGTGGCCTACGATACAACGGGGCTCATCGATCACAATCGATTTACCTATCAGAACCAATTGAATCCAGAGCAGATCATCACTCGCATGCGGCAAGTGGAAGCCTTTGGTCGGATTCGCAGGGGTAAAACCCTCCAGTCTATTCATGGTCTGGGAGTGGACCTTTTTGCCGGAGCCAAATGGGCGCACAGGCTTCAAGACCGACTTTGCCCGACGGGTGATGAAACAAAAATCAATCGGCCGGGATTTGCCATCGACCACGGAGTTTGTATTCACGACTCACGTCGGATGCGCATTGAGGCCTTATTTGACGCCATCGAGCTGGCCCTTTCCGGTCAGGCCAATCCGGTGATTGTCACCAAGCGCTCCATTCATGTGAAAGGTGAGTGGTCGGCCCATCGACCGGTGAAGTATCAAACTGCCATGGCCTTTTTTGCCCCCATTCTCAACCCTGTGCCTGACCTAAAACCCCTGGCTCCTACCCGATTCAACGAGTGCGGAAACCCAGTCAATGTGGGCGAGGAGACCCTGGGTGGTCTCTTTCCCCATGGCGATGCCACGCGAACCCTCACAGCCAAAGGAGAGCTCAACCGCGATTGTTACTGATTCAGACCCCAACTCCAAACCCCAATAGGGGGTGCGAAGCACCCCCTAACTTTATGAATTTATTAGCTTAAATTTGATTTTTTCAAAAACTTGATAGATCGTTTTCAAAAGTGTTGATATTGGGCGGCGGTGGTAATATACTGCGCCGCATCAGAGGAAAGCCATGCTGAGTATTTATAGCTATTCAGAGGCCAGCCAGTTCCTGCGGGACGCCTGGAAAGAAAAGAAAAAGCGGAACCCTGCTTTTTCCATGTCCGCATGGGCGAAGCAGTTGGGTTTGGAAAATAGCTCTCCTCTGAGTTTGGCTTTTAAAGGCAAGCGCAGTCTTCCCAAAAAGTATCTTCCTCAGGTCGTGCAGACTCTCGGACTCTCTGGAGAGGAAGGTCTTTACCTGGAAGCACTCGTGGATTTATCCAAGGCAAAAACCACCCCGCAGAGGCTATTTTATCTCAATCGACTAAAAAAGCTCGCTCCTGAATCAGAGCTGTCCCGCCAGGTGGTGGATGAGTACAAGTTTTTGAGTGAACCTCTGCATACGGCCATCATTGAAATGACCGATCTCAAGAACTTCCGTCCCGACCCAAAGTGGATCCATCAAAAACTACGTCTCTCAGCCACTCTCGATGAAGTCACGGAAGCCTTGGGCCGCCTGATTGAGCTAAAGCTTCTCAAACAGGATTTTAGCTCGGGAAAGCTCTATAAAACCCATGCCTTTTTGACCACTGAGAATGACGTGGCCGATCTGGGGACAAAAAAATTCCATGAGGCGATTTCCAAATTTGCGGCTGAGCAAGTCTATGAACAGAGTTTGGACGAAAGGGAATTCGGAAGCTACAGCTTTAATTTGAAAAAGGGCCAAATGAGTAAGGCCAAAAAGAAGATTCGCAAATTTTTGGATGAGTTTTTCCAGGAGTTTGAGGCCCCAGCAGGCGAGGGTGATGACACCTATCAGTTTAACGTTCAACTCTTTCGGGTGACAAAATGAACTCGGTTAGAAAATTGACTTTCTTATTGTCCGTGATCTTTTGCCTAGCGGTGGGCCAGGGCTGCACCAAAAAGGAAAATGTCTATGTTCCAGGATCTGGTGGCGGCGGACCCACGGGCCCGCAAAATGAAGTTACCGGCAAAGGCAACGGCGGCAATGAAATGAAAATGACCTTTCCTGAAATCGAGATCAAGTTGGCGGCCGTGAAACCCTATTTGCATCGTCTGTTTTTGGGTTTAAAGGACCTCAATGTTGCCGAACAGCTGTCACCCGGCTTGACGGATCTCAAGGATTTCCCTGAACTACAAAATTTAATTGGCCTAATGACCCGTGAAACAACCGAGTACATGAATGTCTTTGGCGACATTGCCGTTGACAACAACTTCGCCCCTCAAAACACTCCTTGTGTGGACATCAAGGGAGAGGAGAATGCGGCGGCTGCAGGGGCGGGGGATATCGGTGGGGAAATTTGTTTTTCCATGGGCCGACTGCAGGCGGCCAGCATTAAAGGTGCTGATTTTGCCGTTGATGTGATGATATTGTCCTTGGCAGCCCATGAGTTCGGGCACCACTATTTGAACTCGGGAAATCCAGAGATCGACGAAGCTCTGGTACGCATACTTCAAGATTTTGTTACCGATCAGATGAACAAATATCAAGGCTTGCCGACGGCTACAGATGTGGTGACCGCCAGTGAGGTTGTTTACCTGGATCGTTTTGTCCACGAGGCAAGATCCCTGTTGGCCAAGGCCCAGGCCTCCAATGTGATTCAAGTGAAATAGGTGGATACACAAATGGAATTGAAACTTGTGAAATTACTAAAAAGGGGAGTCGCCATCATGGCCCTGGTATCCCTGGTTCTTATGACCGTAGGGTGTACAACGGAAAAGAACTACATCCCCATGGAATCAGATGGAGTGGGTGGTCAGGGTGGTGGTCGTCAACAGTCCATTGCGACGGAAATCAAAGAGAACTTGGATCTCAATCCGGCTCTTAAGAGTACCTCCTCCAGCAAAAAGGCCAAGGCGGAGCGTTTGGCTTTGTCAGCAGAAAAACTGGTGACACCGATTGGTTTTATGTTTGCCTACCGTGTTTTCACCAAGGCCTTGGAAATTGATCCTAATAATGGGCGGGCACGTTTCTACCAAGCATTTTTGAGGCCGGCAATGGAACTCAAGGGCATCATCACTCGCGTGGAGCCTCTGGTAAAGCGATTGGATGCACGAGCGCAAAAAAGATTTTCCGAATTCCGCGATCGCATGGCCGAGGGTGGGCTGAAAGACTTCTTGTTGGCAGGTCAACCTGATATCGGCAATGAGGTGGACAGCCAGAATTGGCTTAAGGGTGTCTATCAGGCGCAAACCGAGTTTCGCCAGTTTTTAAAAGCCAACAAAGATTTGGTCTTTGACATCACCATGAATAAGACTGAACAGGGAAACAAAGTATACGAGAAGTGTGCAGTCATTGAAGTTGAGCCCAATGTCTTTCAACTACCCAAGTGTCCCTACATCACGGAACTTAAAAAGAGCATCAACCGGGCGGATTTAGAGATCTTTCAGCAGGCGACAGCTGGAATGCAAATCTATTTTATGATGATGACCGGTTATGATTATACCGGCGCGATTGACACCGATCAGCTGCAAAAAAAGGAAGGCTGGAAGAGTATACAGATCAATGAGTATCTCAAGACCCTGGAAGGCTGGGGAGACCTGCGTAGCGATCACGATTTTGGGGATTTTAAAGGCCTGGGTGTTGATCTTCTTGGTGGCGTTAAGTGGGCTTATCGCCTTAAAAAGGTCTTGTGTCCCAAGGGCTTTGTGGATGTGGAAAACAGGCCGGGATACTTGTTTGATAACGGAATTTGTATTCGCGAAAAGGTGGACCGAGAAGGACCCTATGAAAAGGTCGAAACCGTCCTCGCTATGTTTGAGTTGGCCCTCACCGGTGTTGCCCAGTCGACTCAGTATTTCACTCACCGAGGCGAGGGGGGGCGCAAGCATTACTTCACCACGGACGTGAACTTTTTTGCTCCTTACCTCAATCCGATCAAGAGTGCCAAGGGCTATTTGGTTAGAACCTATGATGAGTGTGACCGGCCAATTGAGTTGATGGACGGAACTGTTGGCGGAATGTACCCGAAGGGAGATGCCAAAGATCTGGTGGTCGCCCGCTACTCCATCTTTGATTATGAAGAGGACTATTGGGAGTGTAAGGACCGCTGGGAGGCTAAAGGGCTGTTGAAGGAGGTGGAGCCATGAGATGGTGTGGTCCGGCCCTTGTTGCTGTGGCCCTCTGGGCGACATACTCAACCGCTCTGGCTGGAACAGAGGAGATTCGCCCCTTTCAATTGCGCAGCTGTAACCAGAGCATGTGCTTCGTGCTCGAAGCCCCGGCGGCGTTTCGTAGCCCATTGGACAACATTTTTGTCTTTCAGAAGGGTTTACTCCGACTGGAAGGCAAGAGAGATGGCAAGACGCTGCGACAGGAGGTCGGCTTAGACGGTTATTACGATCCGCAGCTGTCCAGGATTGTGCTTCGCGAAGTTGAGGGCAAACCCTACCAGGATGTCCTGGTGAATTTGAATAACGGTCAACTTCTGGAATTCTGACTCTTTGAGACCGCTCGCCTAATCTCGGTTGGAAAAGACCGAGCCATAAACTGAAGCTAAATCGATGTAGCCCTGGTAGACACGAAGTAGAGCCTCTTCAGCGAGCGTCGTCATCCCTCTCTTGCGTGCAAGCTCACGAATTTCAATCTTTGTCTGTTCGCGATTAATAGCTTCTTGGATTTCCGAATCGACCACAAAGAGTTCAAAAATGGGGACCAGCCCGCTAGAGCCCTTCATGATCACCTCACCGTTGACGACCTCCGTGCACTTGTCACAGCCGGGCCCTTCCTTGTAAAACTTCACTCCGTCCGGAGGAGGCAGGATCTTCTCACAGTTTTTAAGAATTCGTGGGTCTGGTTGGTACTCCACCTTGCAGTGATGGCAAAGCCCGAGCACAAGACGTTGCGCCAATGAGCCAATCAAGGTATCGGCAATAAAGTTGGGATGAATATCAAAGGCCTTCATCCTCGCGATCACTCCAATCGAATCACGAGTGTGGAGAGTTGTAAGAACCAGGTGACCCGTTTGTGCTAGCTGCACAGAAGTGATGGCCGATTCGGCGTCACGGATCTCACCAATAAAGATAATATCCGCATCTTGCCGCATATAGGTTCGGCTGAGTTCAGCATAGCCGGCTTTCTCAGTGACCTGCACATGATTCACAAAAGGAAGGCGCCGCTCAATGGGATCTTCAGCGGTAATGATTTTTTTCTCGGGTCCGGCCAACTCATGAAGGAAGGACAAAATGGTGGTGGTCTTACCACTTCCGGCGGGACCATTGAGGATAATCATTCCGTTCTGGCGGCGAATGAGATCCTGAACGTTATTGAACATCTTTTCTGTCATCAACAGTTGGTCCATGGTGATAAAGCGTTCGTTGCGCTGAATCCGGATACAAACTTCTTCCGCTTCCTGATTGGGAATAATCGCCACCCGCAGGGTGACATCGTCACCGCCACCTCTTTCAAGCACAATCTGTCCATCCTGAGGTAGGCCAATGTTGGTGGTATTTAGACCGGCCAGGATTTTCACCCGTTGAATGACTTCGTCGTAGTGAGAATTGATAAACTGGGATTTGACCACTCGCAAACGACCAGCCACGCGCAGGCGTAGTAGGTAGCGCTGTTTGTCGCCGGGAACATTGTTGATTCCCATGTGAATGTCACTGGCACCAGCGCGAATGGCCAGGTCAAAGAGGTACTCCACCATTCGCGGAACAGTGGTATTGGCCTGATCCAATTGTGAGATCTTCATCACTGATGCATTATCTGAACCCAATCAAAAGCCCCCTGCGAGTGCGCAATTTGCCCACATCTATCTATTCGGAATTTCACGGATAAAACTTGATTGGCGAAGGAGATTCGATCGCGGCGCATATAGGCTCAAAACATGTCAATGCGACCTACCTTGCAGACAAAGCGGGTGATCTTGGGTTTATATTTGGGACACTCGTTGCGGGCCTGGGCCAGGGGATATTTGCCCTTGGACTTGGCCGAATAATGGGCGCAGTAAATGTGCATTCGCCCCAATCCCCGACTTTCGTCGGCACCGTCCGCAATGGTAGTGGTGTATTCCTCGAAGTAAAGGCAGCCAGAAAATTTGGCATCTGGCTCGGCCACGGCACTGAAGCTTCGCAGTTTTCTCAGGTCCCATTCACGAGTGGCCACGCTGGAAAATCTCCTCAATAGTTCATTGATGCCATCGATCTCCCGACTGGGGTGGACATCATGGTCATTGACGAGACTCATGGCGCCGTCCACATTGCCGGCGTTGAGCTCCTGGACAAAGCTCCGCAGCACTTCCTGAGGCGAGGGAAGGCTTTTTCTTTTACTGCTCAGAGCCCAGGCCTGCCCCTTTTGCCCCCACTCCGTTCCAGTACCGGGTTTGTCCTCCTTTGGGCGAGCGTCCCGACGGATCACTTTCCTCCGGGAATGGGAGCAGACGTCGAAGTACACGTTCTTAAGGTATTTCCCATCCGCGCATTTGCAGCCGGTGTTCCCGTGTTTCGTTTTGATCCAGGTCCCACCCTGTTCTTTACAGATCTGGGATAGATCCTCGGCTCCATATGCCGTGGGCAGGCCAAAGCCAAGAAAGAAAAACAGAGCTGTTCGAAGTAGCCTATGACGCATGAGAGGACCACCCACTTATACAGGTCATCGGTAGAAATAGCCTACAATTTAAAGAGTCTCAGTTTGAGAGAGGAATGACTTTTAGCTGAGAGGCAGCTTGGCCTGAAGGTGGCGTGGAAACGACGGCGATCGCTCCTTCGTTTTGTGACACAAATTCGAGGAGTTCTTTTTCCGATTGAAACTGTTTGGGTGGGACCCCGCGACCACTAAACAGGCGCCTTCGCCAAAAGGCCAGGTAGCGGGAGGTTTCAGTATCCAGGCAGCCGCTGAGAAAAGAGGAAGTCACCGGGTTTTTCTGGTCCAACAGGGCCGGGCGGATTTTCACTCCGGACTCCCAAAAGAGCTTGCGACCAAAATAAATGTCTTTGGCAATTCCCGAGTCGACCTGAGTCACCGAGTTCTTGGCGTTCACAACAAGGACAAACTTCTCCTGGGCCAAGGCGCTACTATCAGCACCCCCATAGACCAGTACGCCTAAAATGAGCGATACGAAGAGTGAAACCTTATTCACCAAGGGACTCCTTCACCAAAAAGATATCTTGATCAGTTCAACTTAGCTCGGCGTACCTGGCAAGGATTTTTTTTTAAGAAAACTTGACCACGATCATTGTCCCTCTGATGATGAGATTCTGAAAACAGCATCGGAGATGTGGTAGGTCGAATTTTTATGACGCGGATTTTTGGACCTTTGAAATTGTTCGGTCTCGCATTGTCCTTGGTGGGTCATCTCGCCATGGCCGATTCCCTGGAGCGCATTTCATGGAGTGGCTTTTGGACCATGGGAGTGGCCGGGACAGACTCGGACTTGAGCTTCTCCAATCTCAATCGAAAACCCAACGTCTATAGAGATAGCCTGGCCGGATTAAACGGCCACATCGCCGTATCAGAGGATTGGTCGGCCACCCTGCAGCTATTGGCAACGGGACAACCCAACGATTTTGAACCGGAGCTCGATTGGGCTTTGGCCACCTGGCAGCCCAACTCCATGTACACTCTGAGATTGGGAAAGCAAAAACTACCGGTGTGGTTGGTGTCCGACTATTTAGATGTGGGAATTCTTTTGCCGTGGATCCGCCCACCCTTGGAAGTTTATGACGCCAATCCTATTTCCACTTTTGTGGGCATGAGTCATAGCCTGGCCTTTTCTCTCGGCTCCGATTTAAACGGTGTTGTGGATTTTGTGGCGGGTTCTAGTAAAACCGAGATTCATAGCGATGTGACCAGTTCAGTCACCAAAGGGACCATCCATGATATTGGTGGAGTGAACTTGACCTTGAACTTCGGAGCGGGAACTTTCCGGTTGGGCTACTTGCAGGCACATATTGATGGCACAACAGAGACGACAGTCGACACTCCTTGTACAGTTCCGACTTGTGGACCATCAGCCCCACCGGGCACGTCCTTGCGCACAACTCTGGTCAGTTCCATTGATTTAGGGCTGGGGACTTTTAAAAGTGCGGGTTTTAAGTGGGACGACAAGAAGTATTTGGTGATGACTGAGTATGCTCTCCAGGAGAACAAGGACTCCACATTCTTGGAAAAGGTGGGGGCTTATTACGCCACTCTTGGCTACTACATGGGGGGCGAGAAGAAGCTTCTCACTCATGTGACCTATGCAACCATGACCGACGCCGATGGTACGGTATTAAATGGCAAGCAGACCACATCGACTCTTGGATTTAATTGTTATTTTTCAGAATCTCTGGTCGGTAAATTGGAGTGGGCACAAACAGAAGCCAGTGAAGGCATGGGTAAGTTTTCTGCCGATCCAGGGCGAAAGGTCAACGTTGTGGGGTTAGCACTCAGTGCGGTTTTCTAAGCGAGTATTTCATTTAAATCTACGTTTAGCGGCCATCTGTTTAGTCGCCAGTGGGGCTCTTTATGCCCAAGGGGCCGATGAGATTCGCTGGAGCGGGTTTTGGTCCATGGGAGTCGCCGGGACTGATTCAGAAGAATCCTTTAATGGTCTTAACCGTAAGCCCAGCTTGTTCCGCAACAGTCTTGCGGGACTAAACGGCAGTGTTCTCATGTCTGAAAACTGGACAGCGACTTTGCAGTTGTTGGCTAAGGGGGAGACAGATAATTTTCGTCCGGACTTGGATTGGGCTCTCCTCACCTGGCAACCCACCTCCCGTTACACCATGAGGCTGGGTAAACAAAAGGTGCCGGCCTGGTTGGTCTCTGATCATTTGGACGTGGGCATTTTGCTCCCCTGGATCAAGCCTCCGGTGGAAGTTTACTCCTTGAACCCGGTGAGCAGTTTTATGGGCATGGGGCACACCTATACTTGGGAGTTGTCGGAAAAGTGGAGCCTGCAGGTGGAGCTGATGGCAGGTTCGGCCAATCAGAAGTTGGATTCCATCGTCTCTGGTTCCGAGGCTGATCTGTCGGTGACCGACGCATGGGGGGGCAACATTGCCCTTAACTTTCTTGGCTCAGGGACTTTGCGGGTGAGTAAGTTTGTGGCCCATATTGAAGGGACTTTGGCGACCATCGTGGACACACCTTGTACGGCTGCGTGTGGTCCCGTACCTCCAGGGACTTCGACTCGCTCGACCTTGATTTCAGATATCAGTTCCGAGCATAGCTATTTTAACGGCATTGGTCTCAAGTGGGATGACCGCAGGCACTTACTGATGAGTGAGTACGCCGTTCAGGATAATGAGGGTTCCAGTTTGTACGACAAGCAAGCGGCCTACTATGTGACCCTTGGCCATTATTTTGGTCAGGAGAGCCAGTACCTGGTGCACCTCACCCAATCAGCCACCACCAAGAATGAAGGCCTGGCGGCGACTGGTAAACAAAGCGCTTTGATGTTGGGCTTTAACTATTGGATGACGGATTCCATGGCCGCTAAGGTGGAATGGGGGCAAACTGAGGCGACTGAAGGCAAAGGTCAGTTTGATTCCGATCCGGGCCGCAAGGTCAACATCATGGGCTTGAGTCTGAGTGCTGCCTTTTAGGCGGCCTTTGTTTGCTGCGCTCGCTGCGCGGTATCCAAATCCCACAAATAAGGAACACAAACGGTGAAGGTGGTGCCTTTTCCACGCTCGCTCGTGACGGTGACCTGGCCACCCATTTGGATTGCGCTTTCATAGATGGCGTTGAGGCCAACGCCACGGCCGGCAATCAGATCTACTTTTTTCGCAGTTGAAAAATCGGGCTCAAAGATTACTTGGATGACTTCTTCATCAGGAGTGGTCTTTGGAGCTGGTCTTCCCATAGCCTTCAGGCGATCACGGACAGCCTTGGCTGAGATTCCCTGACCGTCATCCTTAAACTCTATCTTGAGCCATTGTTGACCCTCACTGGATTCGATCGTGCAGGCAATCCTCATTTGACCAGAGAGGGGCTTTCCCAATGTCTCCCGATCCGAAGGGGATTCAATGCCATGGCGGGCAGCATTGCTGGCAAAGTGGACAAAGGTGCTGAATAGTTCCTTGTAGCTATCCTCTATGACTAGCAAATCTCCACCTTCAAAGATGATGGGAAAACAACGTTTGCCTGTCCTTTCCGCGGCAATTTGCAGGGCCGAATTCAAATAGGCGAGGCAGTCGCTGATTTTCTTGGACATTAAATTCTTAAGGAACTTCTCCCTGACTTCATTTGGCACGTCATTAGAAATCAGGGATTTGTAGACAGATCTTAAATCCTCCCAGTTCACCTCAGTGATGCGTCCCTTGGTCGTGAAATCTCGGCCAAGAATAAACTCATATTCCAAAAGAAACATGCGGACATAGATCTCCATCTCAGAGAGGTAAAACTTGAACTCTTTGAGGTGGGTGGGGTTTTGACTCTCCACATAGGTGGCAAGAAGGTTTTCGGACTGGTGAATGATGTCGAGAAGCTCGTTCAAGTGAAAAGATCCTGTGGTGCCCTTAAGGTTGTGCAAGGCCCTTTTGATTTGCTCCAAATTACCCGAGGAGGCAAAGTCTGCATCTGACAGGGACTTCAACCATTCCAGGGTGGTCCGCAGGTAGTCAAAGTAATTCTGAAATTGACTTCGGTGGTGGAGAATCTTGACTACCCGGTCCACATAGTCCTTTTGCTTTTTCAGTTCGCGCTGAACCTTTTCCTCACCTGTTTTGTCAGTGGCGATTAGAATAACACCGGAAAGGGTCCCCGCAGTTGTACGTGCTTCACGATACTCTAGCTTAATATTGCGATTGTGAGAGTGTTTGAAAAAACGCGGTGCCAGGGCCATCATCTCGCGAAACTCAAAGTCGTCTGAAAAGACCAGCTTGATCCAGTCATTGAAGCTCTGCCTGTCATGTTCGGGAATTTTAAGAACATCGGCGATATGTATATTCCCCGGGGTGCACTCTAACAGATCTTCGCAGATACTTGAATAGGACGGGTGGCATAGGCCATTGGGACCAAAGATCAAGACCCCTTGCCCCAGGGAGTCCATGAGAAGGCGAATTTGTTGGTTGGCTTCAATTAGTTCATTTGAGGAGAGGCTCATGGCTCTGTGAACAAAGTCGAGTCGTTCCTCTGTGGACTTTAAAGAATCGGAATAGGCCTCTAACAGAGCTTGGTGAGATCCCCCCAGTTTAATCAAATTCGGGTAGAGTTCGGTCGATTCGGGGTTGGCTCTAAGACGATTGGACTCCGTCGAAAGAGTTTCCAGGTCCTGGGAGGTGATCCCGCAGATTTTCTTGAGATGCCTGAGGAGGACCTTGGAAAGGCTCAAAGTAAGTCCTCCTACGGCTGCCCTTGCAGAACAAGGTAGGCTGAAAAGGGGCCATAGGGCGTTTCAAAGGGAGCCACCAGTGTGCTGCTCTTGGAAATCGGCTGAATGGAATGGCTTTTACCTACGATGACGCTGGGAATGGCCATTTTAAATTGATAGCCCCGTTCGTTGAGAGCCTGCTTGATAACGCCGTAGATCACATTGGTTAACTCACCGACGGCCTGCTTGGTCGACATGTTGATTTCCGTCACGGCAGGGTCATAGACGAGATTGATAATACCCAGTATCGTTGACTCGGGAAAGCTGACAGTCAGGCTAGCTTCAATTCGGTCCTGAACCATACCGACTGAGCCGGACACATCCCCTTTACCTTGAAAGTTGGGGACAATTTGATGGCCTTGGGATGTCACATCAATGCCAAAGGTCATGGAAAAGACTTTTACCGTGCTCTCAATTAATATTTCCCCTAGGGCATCATCGAGGCTCAAACATTTTGCTGCCGAACCATCAGTTCGCATTATTCGCTCCCACTTCAGTTGGGTTAGGCCGATTTCTGGCTTGTCAACTTCTTGGCGACCATTTCAATTTTCTTAGAGATAATATCAGCATCAAAGGGTTTCACGACGTAATCATTGGCCCCGGCAATGAGAGCTTCAATGACGTTGGCTCGATCCGCCTCGGCGGTGACCATGATAAAGGGGAGGCGCACGAAGCGATTGTCCTGGCGGATCTTCTTGAGAAGCTCCAACCCTGACAGATTGGGCATATTCCAGTCGCAGAAGATGAGGTCGTAGGGTTTTCCAGAGCCATAGGCATCGACTATCTTTTTGAGTGCGCTGTCACCGTCATCAGCCTCATCCAGGTGTTTGTAACCCAAATTGGTGAGACCTATGCGCAGGGTGACGCGGGTCAACTCAAAGTCGTCGATAAGGAGTATGCGGCTATCTGGTGAAAACATGTCTCGACCTTCCCAAACAATGGGCCTAACCAAGGATCAAGGTTTTATCGGAAGATAGGAGGGGGGGCTTAATAAAAACCGAACGAGAATGGGACCTGAGTTCAGGCAAAGTGTCTCAAATTGAAAAGCGTATCCGTCGACTGGATTCCCCACCAGTCGACGGATTGACAAACCCTAGTACCACATTCTGCCTTAGAGTCAGAATGAACTCTTACGAGTCCTCTTTTTGGGGATCAAAGTAACTTTGTAGTCATTACTTTGCTGACGGAACTTTCGTTTAATATGACGGGCTTGTCGAATGCGACCCCGGTCTTGGTGCAGAGTCTCAACAACTCTGACGGTAACCACCTCTTGACGGGCGATTTCCCGGTCGAAATCAAGGCCCATAACTGGAAAGCTGGAAAACAATATTCCCGCAATCATCAGGCAACGGAACGTACCACTCATTGGTCTCCTCCTTCAACGAAACGGACAACGATAGGGAGCCTAATCTTCCTGATTTTTCAGCGGAGTATTTAAAAACGATGACCATGAAGAGATAAACGTGCAGAGGTCAAAACGATGTGTTTAAAAACGTCTTCTATTAATTTTTGTTAATTGGTTATTTCTGGTAGAGCGCAGGAATGCATGTGTTACTCCCGAAGGGAGTTCCACAATATGAGGCTTGAGAAACAAGTCTCATAATAGTTCATTCGAGCCTTCCGCCAACGCTTCTGCCAGGCACATACGACCTATCGGCGCGCCGCACAAAAAGTTGAGCGTGTTTTTTACAGTGTCTGAAAACTTGACGTCAAAACTTCGCCAAAAACATTGAGTTGAGTTCAGGTTGGAACGGTAAATGCTCCTTAATTCTTATGAGGCAGGGACTGTCTCAGGGTGAGAATCGGAGAGGGTTCTTAGGCGATCAAGGAGCTGAACGTGGGGGCTAGAGACCTTAGAATTGCGCGGGTAGAACCGTTTCATTTGGATACGTTATTTAAAAGAGCCGTCAACAGTGGCGCCTCTGATCTCTATATTAAATCAGGAAATTTCCCAATCATTAGAAGGCAGGGCCGCTTAGAAGTCCTCACCGACGAGTTTGGACTTTTAACCCCGGAAATCATCGAACAAATACTGACTTCGGAATTAGACAACTTGTCCATCCACCTCATGAAGCAAAAGCGCAATTTTGACTTCAGCATGGAGCGTGGCGGAATCGGCCGCTTTCGAGTCAACGCCAGCCTCAGCCGTGGGGACTGGATGCTATCAGTCAGGATCATCGGCGTTTCTCCAATGTCTTTGGATGAGCTGAACCTTCCCTCTGAGTTGAAAAAGTTCACCCGCTATCAGCGTGGACTGGTTTTGATCTCTGGAAAGGCGGGAGCGGGTAAATCCACAACCATGGCTTCGCTGTTGAACTACATGGTGAACCGCCAAGACCGCCACGTGATTACTCTTGAAGATCCCATTGAGTATCGGTTCACTGGGACCAAAGGCATGATCACCCAAAAGGAACTCGGACGAGACGTGGCTACTTTCGCCGATGGCTTGAAAGCAGCACTGAGGCAGAATCCGGACGCCATCTTTATTGGTGAGATGAGGGACAGGGAAACCATTGAGGCAGCCTTGGTGGCAGCAGAAACCGGACACCTCGTTTTTTCAACCCTGCATTCGGGTGATGCCCCTGGTGTCATCCATCGAATCTTGGCTGCATTTCCGAGTGAACAACATGGCCAGGTTCGAAGGCAGCTGGCGGCCAACCTGATGGCCGTGGTCTCACAAAGACTAGTGCCTTCTCTGCAAAAGAGCTTGGTGATGCCGGCGGTGGAGATCATGGTAGTGAATGATCGCATTCAGGATCTCATTCGCAATTCCGACCGCACTCACGAAATTATCCATGCCATTGAAGAGGGCTTTGTTAACTATGGGATGCAGACCTTCGATCAAAGTCTGCTGTCCCTGTTAACCAAGGAACTCATCGACTATCAAACGGCTCTCACCTTTGCCAGCCGGCCCGCTGATTTTGAATTGAGGTGCAGTGGTGTCAAAGCCACGGACGGAGACAAATGGGTGCCTTTTGACCTGGAAACCGAGAGCACTCCAGATCGTTTTAGTATCCAGGTGAAAAAGGGTGATGTTCGGATTCCCGAGTACAACCGCAGTGTCTTAATGACACGCATAAAGTCTAAAAAGAAAAAGAAGAAATTTCCTTGGTAATCTAGTTGCCGGGGGGAATCACCCAAACGGGAACCGGTGCCTGGCGAACCACCTGTCGGGTGGTACTTCCGGCCAGAATCACTTCCACAGGAGAGGACACCGATGCCATGACAATCAGGTGAACCCGCTTTTTAATGGCAAAATGGATGAGTGCCGAAGCCGGGTTTTCCGGCGCTGCTTCTATGATTGGCGTGATGCGGACTCCTGACTTCTCTGCCCACAACACCCACTTGTCGGTAAGAGCTTTCTCCTCCATATAGCGCTTGGTCAGCTTGGGATCAAAAGTGCGTTGGTTAACAGCGTAAAAGAGGAGAATTTTGGCATTGACGGCTGCCGCCCGCTTCACACAGATTTTGAAGGCGCGAAAGGATTCATCGCTAAAATCAGTTGGAAAAATGATCGTCTTGATCGAAGTCGGAACCCGGCTGCCCGCTGAAAAAAACAGCAGCGGCTTGTGGCAAGTCAGCAAAAGGGTTTCGGCAAAGCTGCCGAGCAGAAACCGATTGAGGCCGCTGCGATTGGCCGTCGTGGCGAGAATCATATGGGCACGCTTGGTATAGGGGGTGTTGAGCAAGGCCCTCACATAGGCGCGCACATTATAAGGCGGTGGGATCTGAGTCACAATTTTACCAGGCCGGAGGGACTTGCTTTTGAATTGGGACAAAACCTTCTTAAACAACAGTGTACACCACTGATAGTGGTTACTCTGCCCACCTCTTATATCGCGAAACACAAAAGTCGGTTGAATTTCCACCTTGCGATCAGGGAAAAGATCTTCAGCGAACCGCAGTTGTTTCTTTGCCGGCCCTGGTTTGAAATCAAGCAGGTCTAAGGTCCAGATAATTCGTTCGCTTTTTCTTCCGCTAGTGGTGGATTTTGCCTTCTTTGCCAATTTCCTCTCCTTGTAACAGAGACACTACACGCAAAGAGATTAAGAGTTGAGAGGAAAGACATCTGGTGATGGTGGCGCGTCACCTGATCTCCGTCCTAGACTTCGGACCAGAGTTTCAAAATGGAACCACTTGGGATTTTTTGCCTCGGCCAGGCTGGGTTAAAGTCTTGAAATCAACATACCCAAGGAAGGGAGAGACCATGACCCGTAGAGCGAGATGTCTTGTCCTGTTTTTTTCTCTGGCTGCGACGGTTCCTGCATTTGCCAGTCGTTGGATTGTCAAAAATGGCGATGGAGAGAAGATCAGCAGCTTGTCCATGTTTGGCATCACGGAAGTCAAAGTTTTGAATATTGACGGTGAAGTCTATCGGGTCCTGGAGGCTCCAGACTCCTTGATGAGTGTCAAGGCTAGGGACAATTACACGGCTTTGAAGTCCCTCACCAATGCCGATGGCATAGCGGCTGATCTTCCTTTAGAGCTGGTGGAGCCAGCAAGGTCCAATAATAAGCCTCGTCGGGCCTGGCATGTTCAACGCATGGACTACGCCAGTTTGCCCGCGGACCGGGATGGTCGAGGGGTAGTTGTTGCCGTCCTCGATACAGGAGTGGATTACACCCATCCAGCTTTGAAGGACCAAATGTGGGTCAACGAGGGAGAGATTCCCGGTAACAAAATTGACGATGACCAAAATGGATTTATCGATGACGTTCACGGCTGGGACTTTGCTAAGGACGATGCTGACCCGAAGGATGAAAGCTCTCATGGTACCCATTGCGCCGGACTGGTCGCAGCACTTCCCGATGTCAACTCGGGCGGGGAGGGAGCAGCACCGGGAGCCAAAATTATGGCTGTTCGGATGATCGCCGGCAATAACTCCACCTTTTTGTCGGATGCCGCTGAGGCCGTCATGTATGCAGTCGACAATGGGGCTCAGGTGCTGACCAATTCCTGGCGGATTTACGCCAGTTGGGATGATTTTGACCCCAGCGAGGAGAATCTTCAACTTCTGCGCTCAGCGATTGGCTATGCAGAATCCAGGGGTGTACCATTTGTCGCCGCTGCCGGAAATGAATCTCGGGATGTTGACAACATCGCTGAAGGGATCTTTCCAGTTCACTTCAAAGGCCTTTCGAATATGGTCATTGTGGCTTCATCAGACATGAGCGATCGTCCATCTAGCTTCACCAATTATGGTCTCGACACGGTTCACGTAGCCGCTCCCGGCTCAGATATCATGTCGACTGTGCCGAAAGGACGCTGGGCGAGCAAGAGTGGCACATCCATGGCCACGCCCATTGTGGCAGGGCTTCTAGCCCGTGCTTTTAGCGGCGGACTTCCCATGGATCAGGTTTTGGACAGAATGAATCGTACGGCCGTGTTGAACAAAGATTTTACTGGCAAGGTTCGCTCGGGAATCATCAATCCCCAGGAGCTTTTGGCTTACTGATTTTATCCCTCAAGATTGTTTTGGAGGTTCTTCATGCCCATGAAGACCTCCATAAACTCATCTGTGCTGTTAATCTGCAGTCCTGAAAAATCCACGTTGGCAATTTTGATGTCACGAATTTTGACATTCTTGATTTGCGAGCCAAGGAAGCGGCAGTTGCGAAATCGACAGTTGGTCATTTCCACTTCACTCCATTGAGTGTCGGCAAAATTGACCCCAAAGAACTTGGAGTTGGCCACCCTTACGCTGACCCACTCGGTGTTGATCATGGCCACGCCATTGAGACGGCAGTCCTCCAGATATGAAGCTCCGCCGATGGTGAGTTTTTCCAGATTGCAGCCGTCAATGCGGGTGGAAGTAAAATAACTTCCGTCGCGCAATTCCATATGGCTCATGCGACTACCGTTGAGGACAATTTCCACAAAGGAGGATCGGTCTGAAAGCAGGAGCTCTTCGATGGTGGAGCCATTGAACTTGTTTCTTTTGACGGTGGAACTGTCCAGGGTGAGTCCCAGGATTTGCGCCGCTTGCAGACGGTTATTATTAAAGTTGCCATGATTCAGCTGCATCCCGACTAAACAGGAAACTCTCGCATCGTTGTTTTCAAACTGAAAATCCGTGCCCTGGGGAGGTTCAAACTTGGACATGGTAATGGCGTTACTGTTCTCATCACTAAAAGAAAATCGAAGGCGCTGGATTTCAATTTCGTTGCGCACTCCGGAGGTAATTTGGTCCTTAAAGGACTTGATCCACTGGCCTAGGTTACCCATAAAGCCCCCTTTGCTCTCTTTTTTCACTTGGCCAAGGCAGTGAGGCAAGTAAAAAGCTGGTTGGGCGGCGAAGGGGTCTTGATGATGTGGAGCATCACGGCCCTTATGGGCCGGCGAAATCAATTGAGCAAAAGGTGTACTCGTTGGCCCCATCGATTTGGTAGCTCCCAGGATCATCGTGGAGAAATTCAAAATAGGCAGTATCCCCGGCATTCATGCGAACGGTGGTTGAACCGGTCAGGACGGGATAAAAGGAAATAGTCTCCCCCCATCTCCCGGCAATGGACACCTGCCGGGTGCCGTTGGCCCAAAAGAATTTTAAGTCGGCACCGGATCCCGCTGCGATGGGGTCGACAAACTGCAAGTTGACGGCCACTCGATAAAATCCAGTTTTGGGAGCGGTGAAGACCCATCCAGCCCCAGTGGTCACGTTGCCTCCAATGTCGTAGTCCATTTGGTCAAAATTAACCCTGGTCCAAGTCCCGTTTGGGATGTTGGGGTTCGAGGACATCATGTATCTGGCGCCAATAAATTTGTTTTCATTGTCCACATAGTTTTTGGTGGCCACATCTTGGGGGGCCACGGGATCTGCCGTGTTGATGATGCGATTGGTGGTATTCATGTCTGCGTTGCCCAGGACTCGAAGTTTTTCCACCTCAGTTGTTCCGTCACTATCGAAGATGCGCATACGAATGCCGCCGTCGGTGCGAATATAATAGTTGTTTGAGTTGTTGATATAGATTTGATTTCCCGTACCACTTGCGGAGCTACGAAAGTTAATACCGGCTGTGGTGCTCGTTCCTTGAATTTGCACGAGGTCGACAGCACTGCCAGTAACCTTGAGTGGGGCTAGAGCATCGGGGGGGCCACCCACGCCCAATTTGCTGCTGGTAGAGAGGTCTCCTGTGAAGCGGCCTGTTCCCGAGACGTCCAACTTATAACTCGGACTCGCATTACCAATACCCACGTTTCCGGTGGAGCGGTAGAGGTCGCCGCCACTCTCAAGCCAAGGGAGACTTTGTGGCTGCCATTGAGCGCCGTTGTATTTCAACACCTGATCCGTAGATGGGATATTTGTACTTACGATCCGCCCTTGGATGCGGGACACAGTGGGGTTGGGATAGGTGCCGCTCAAATCACCACCGGCAAGGCCTGTTGGGCTGGTGTTGTCGGTGACGCATGACCAGGTGTAGGGTGGCCCTCCAGTAATTTGTAGTTTCTGAGCGCCGCTACATGAGGGAATCGCGCCAA
Source organism: Pseudobdellovibrionaceae bacterium (assembly GCA_020635075.1). Classification (NCBI taxonomy): domain Bacteria; kingdom Pseudomonadati; phylum Bdellovibrionota; class Bdellovibrionia; order Bdellovibrionales; family Pseudobdellovibrionaceae; species Pseudobdellovibrionaceae bacterium. The sequence continues at coordinate 41,114 of JACKAM010000001.1, forward strand.
CCAGAGCGTCGACATAGGACTTATTGGTGGCATGGTCAGGGTTGGTGGGTGTGGTCACGCCACTGATGATATTGGTACCCATATTGAGCGGTCCGGACATGGAGTCGCCAGATTTCAAAACATAACTTCCGATCGCTGTGTCCACATATCCCTTGTTGGCGGCGTGGTCTGGATTGGTGGGCGTCGCCACACCGGAGATATTATTGGTACTCATATTAAGAGGGCCGGTCATGGAGTCGCCCGTCTTCAAGACCCGGTTGGAGTCGGCAAGATCCACATAGGATCGATTGGCGGCATCGGACCCTCCTACAGGTGCGGCCAAGTTGGTGATGGACTGTGAACCCATGTTGATGCCGCTGCCGGTGACACTAAAGCCATTGAGAGTTGCAGGTAGGCGATCTTTGTTGAGTGTACCTGTGGTGACGTTGGTGGCATTCAGATTCAAGAGGTTTGGCGCGGAAACCCCGGGTAGCTCCCCTGAGCCGTTGAGTTGCACAATTTGGTTGGGCCCTGTTCCCGTATTGACGTTGAGCACACCGGAGGTCGTAATGGGGCCACCGGTAAGTCCCACGCCAGCACCGACAGAAGTAACAGTTCCGCCGCCACCACTGGGAGTGTAAGGTTCCCAGCGGGAGTTTCCGGTGCTCCATCTGAGGGCTTGTCCGTCTACGACTCCAGTGGTGAACAGGTTTTGTCCACCTAACTTGCCGTCCGAGTAGGCCTTATTGACAGCGTGATCCGGATTGGTGGGTGCGGCCACGCCGCTGATGGTGTTGGTGCTCATGTTCAGAGGCCCCGTCATCGTATCACCTGACTTTTGCACGAGAAGGCTGGCAATGGTGTCCACGTAGGTTTTGTTGGCTCCATCATTTGGCGCAACTGGTGTAGCCAAATTAGTGATGGACTGAGAGCTCATATTAATTCCTGAGCCAATGACCGAAAATCCATTAAAGGTGGCAGGCAATCGGTCCTTATCGACAGTGCCAGAGGCAAGGTTACTGGCATTGAGATTTGTCAGATTCACAGCCGAGACGGCTGGCAGTTCACTACTGCCACTGAGTTGCACGATTTGGTTGGGGCCTGTTCCCACATCGACGTTGATGGTGCCGGTTGTGGTGATGGGTCCACCGGTCAACCCGGTTCCCGTCATGACAGAAGTCACGGTACCTGTCGCCACGCTGGGGGTGTAGACTTCCCACCGAGTCATGGCATTGTTCCAGCGAACAGACTGGCCGTCAGCCAAACCGGCGAGGTTCAAATCCATGCCGCCAAACTTTCCGTCAGAATATGTTTTGTTCACCGCCTGATCTCCCGCCGATGGGGCAGGGAGGTTGGTGATGTTTTGTCCGTTCATGTTGATCGCCGCTGCCGGCGCCCAGTTCGTCCCATCGCTTTTGACGTAGGCAGTGGAGATTCCATCACCTAAGGCACTCAACGAACCCACTCGGGAAGTAAGAGCTTCCACATTGGTTTGATTGACCGAGCCTAGGAACTGAATAATTTGGCTCGGAGGAATGCCCTGTAGGGTTTGGGCAACAAATGCTGAAGGCACTGATGAGAGCACATAATCGGGCGAGAGTTGCTGTTCCCCACTCACACCATCGTCCACGTAGACCCGCAAAAGTCGCGAGGCCCCAGAAGTCGGAGTGTATCCGGACGCACAGGGAGCGATTGATGGAATTGAGGAAGATGTAAGATTGCTAAATATAGTTCCCATGGCATTGGCCGGGTCAGGACCAGATCTTTTAGGGCTGCCTATGGGCGAGCCAACTTTCAAAGAAAAGCGTCCCACCTCATTGGGGTCGGCATTGGAGAGGTCAATTCCTGATTGGCTTTCCTGATAGAGAAGGCAGGTGCCACCGGGGTCCATGATCACGAAGCGGAACGTAGCCGATGCCGTGTTGTTGGGATTGCCGACATTGTCAAAAAGGCGCCCATCAAACGTGAAGCTCAACTCCACATCCGTTTGGGTGAAAGCTGTAACCGGATAGCAAAATACGGCCACAAATAAAAGCCGACAGATGAAGCAACGCACAGATATTCCACGAATCATTTCGATTCCCTCGTGAGCCAACGGACCGGTTTCGCCAAATTCGCTCTTTGATCGCACACTATATTATCGGACCAAAGTCCGGCGAAATTGACCAAGTCCTGACAACTTCTCCCATTGAGACGATTCAAAGCGAGAAGGTGAGGATTGTCGGTGGCTCCTGTACTTTTGGCGGGCAAATGCCGATAAGCAGGCGATGAGGAATCTTGGATCAAAAAGGCATCAGTTTGATATTGAGCAGGGGAGCGGCAGGTTGCTCTCCTTTTTTCTGTGCCTTGTCATCTGGAGTTGCGAAGGAGGGGTGCCAGAGTTTTCTGATCTAAGTAGTGACAAGGTTCCCCAGCCGACGCTGGCTGGAAAAACCAAGTCCTCGATCACTCTCACCTCGCCCATGCAGTTGATTCCTATCAGCGGTGAGTGTGACAGCCGAGTCCAGGATCTTGAGATCCGCATAGCCGACAAAACTAGCTGGACAAAGCCAGAAGACCTGTCGGCATCGGCTCCGGTGATCAACTGCAAGGATGGGAAAAGCTTCTCCCTGAGTCTCAAGAGCTTGACCGACTTGGCCTACTGGAATACCAGTTTCGAGTTCAGTTTCGATATCTATTTGCATTCGCTCACAAAGGGTGGCCCGAGCGGCGACACAATTGTGACGGTCCATTACAAAATTCCCGTGGGTACCAAACCACCTATTGGCAACCTGTCCTCAGGAACGCAAACATCTTCGTCGGCCAACTACAAGGTTCAGGGGCGAGTGGGCTTTGGCCAATCCTCAACGGCAAGTAGTGCCTCTCACAAAATCGAAGGCAGCATTTCACGCTAATGACATAGTCGGCAGTTCAGTTTTGACCGGGAATTTCTTCAAGGAAGGCCAGACCCTGTTGTTGAACCTGGCGCCGCAGTCTCCAGATTTCGGGCAAGATCCATAGCGGGCCCGGAGAGGAGGCTGTTTTGTGGATGCGGGTGGAGACCCCAACTTCAGAGACACTCAGGCCTTTGAGTTTAAAATACAAAGGGAGCATGCGATCAAAGCCTTTTACTGGGAGAAAGTGGGACAGCCGACCTTTGCGCACCGCCCGAATGGGTGAACAGAAATCGCGTAGATCAAGGGAGAAAAATCGTCGCAAAAAGTAACGAGAAACCTGACTTGCCAGGCGGGAGCGCATTCCACCCTTGCGGGCACCGCAGATGAGATCCAACTCATTTGCGTGAAGTGCTTTTAGTAGATTGGGAATTTCAAAGGCGGGGAGTTGGCCGCTGGATCCTGGAAATAAGACAACCTCATAGCGAGCGGAGTCCGCACCCAAGCGAAGAGCCTCCGCTTGTGTCAGTCTCGGGTAGGGAGATGGCAAACTCAAAGCCTGAACATGAGGGTGGTGTTCTGCCAGCCGCGATGAGATCATAAAACTACGGTCCCGGGAGCCGACATCGACGTAGACAATTTCAAAAGTCAGCCCGGCATTTTCCAGCTCCCGCGTGAGTTCTGTAAATGTGGGTAATATCGTGTTTTCCTCGTTATAAAGAGGAATGACGACTGAAACTGCTTCCACCAATGGTCTCCCTGAAGTCCCCAAAGATCTTGAGAAAAAGGATAACATCGACAATCCCAGGGTCCAACTGGACCTCCCGGGATTTCGGACCAACGGCGGATAATCAATTTTTTGCTTCGAGAGCAGACAGAGAGACCTCAGAGTCCTCTAGTTTTTTAGTGGATAAGCCCGTCATGGTGAGTTCGGTCGTGGTATTGGTCTGCAGGTTTTCCACCCTCATTTGCCGAGCTCGCCAAAACCTCTTGTGGACGGCTTTGTAGTTGCCAAACTTTATCACCTTTAGAGGTTTGCCATCTTTATCGTAGTACTCACTTTTGACAATGCGGAAGTGCTTCAGATTAATCCAGGTCTTGATCTTGCTGTACGAACTCTCGGCATCTTTTTTGGCATCACTGATAATCACAACTTCCTGTCCCTCAGGCTTATTTTGATACCCTGAGATCTTGTTGTTAAAGGCCTTGTAGGTGGAGAAGCGGAAATCCTCATAGTTTAAATCAGAATCCAAAAATCGACTGGATGTGCTGGATCCGGTGATTCTTCGTGATCGCCCAGCGGATGGAAGGTAAAGCCACTGGCTTTCTTCGTCACCCTCTTGAACTGTGAGTACGCTGACGCCTCTGAGATCGCTGGGCGCCAGCAATCGGACGAGGGCCTTTTGGTTCTGGGACGAATTCTTACGTTTTATCTGCAAGGTTCTCTCTTTGTTCGAGCCATCAGCCTCATGAATCTTCATTTTGAGGGTGACAAACTCATTGGGAGCCGACAGTCGTTGTTCCACTTTGCCGAGAATTTGTTCAGCTGTAAGCTGGTTAGTGGCGTCGACAGAATTGGAGAGAGCGAGACCAATCATTGTGATGAGTGCCAGTGCGGCAGCTTTTTTCATCATAGAAGGTGCCTCCTTCACAAACAAGGGGATCACGGTCGCCAAGGGGCGGTCTGGTTTTGAACCTGATCCGAGTAATCTTGGAAATAACCCCAGTACTGTCGGTAAGAGTACCAGATCGCCAATGAGCCCGGCAATAAGAGAGAGGATCATAAACAGTCCAAAGGTCTGATTAATACTGAAATAAGAAAACAAAAACACAGAGAAGCCGGCAAACAAAGAGAGGCTTGAAGCCAGGCAAGGGCTGAGTTCTCGGGCAAGAGTGGTGGCGATAGGAAGGTGGCCTTTGGATTTCAACCGATGTTTGAGTCTCTCAAGGATGTAAACCGTATTATCAAAGGCAATACCTAAAGAGATGGCAAAAATCAGTGCAATTCCTGGTTTGATGGGGGTTTGGGTGATTGAGAGCGCTCCGGCAATGATCGCACCGGGCACCAAGTTTGGGATAACTGCCACCAAGGCCCAACGAACCGAGCGAAAGATGACACAGAGAAGAACAAAAATCCAAAATAAGGCCTGGAAGAAGCCATACATGAGGGTTTGACTGAGCTGCTGTCCAACTTCCGGAACGGTGGCAGCCCACCCACCCTTTTGCGTGATCACCCCCGGGAACTCGCCTTCAATGTCGCCGGCCAGCTGATGAACAAGTTGGGTCATGTCGGATGCTGGCAGGTCGGCCAGGCGAAGACTGATGCGGGTGAACTCTCCCGAGCTGGTCAATGACTGCCTTAGTGGGTTGTTTCGATCCATTCCGTAAAGGAAGTGAATTTCCGCAACGGCCTTTGAATCTGATGGCAAATGGCCCTGACCATTGCCGGCACGAATCCAATCGGCCAAGCTGAGAGCACTTAGGACTTCGGGTTTTGCTCGCCAGCGCTCAGTGAGTTGATGAAGCTTTTGTAGGGTTTCTGGGTTCAGCCAAAATTTTTCCGATCCCTTAGGAGCTTGAACGGAGAATTCGAGGGGGATCACTCCTCCCAATTTGGCGCTGATAAATTCGGTTGAAGTTCGCGCCGGTTGGCCAGATGGCAAATCGTCAAAAAGACGTGCTCCCCAGTTCATGCTGTTGCCGTTGAGGCCTATAAGCAGGCAGGCGGACAACACGGTGACGAAGAGGATTTCGCGATGCTGAAGAATTCGCCTGGCAAAGAAAAGGCGCAGAGGTCGCCAGTCGCGAGTGATGAGGCAGGGTAGGCGGGAAAGTCCAACAGCCAAAACAAGCTGGGTGACCACGCAGCTCATAAGCACAGCAGTGGCAACGCTTAGGCCATACTCGCGGATGAGCTCGCTATCATTAAATAAGAGGGTAGCAAAGCCCACCGCTGTGGTGATCGCAGTTAGTAAATGAGGGAGGGCCAATTCACGCAGAACCCTGAACACCATGGAAAAGTGAAGGTGGCCGCCTTTGGATTCCTCATTGAGGCGGACGAAGGTGTGGGTGGAAACCGCTACTGCGGTTACCGTAATAAGTACCGGAACGGTCGTGGACAACACAGTGAAGGTCAATCCCATCGCGGCCATGAAACCCAGGCCAAACAAATTGGCGAGAGCCACGGATAAGAGGGCGACCACCAGGGCCCAGGGGCTCTTCACTACAAAAGCCAAAACAGCGAGAGCAGCCAGCAAAGACAGAACCAGAAATCGCTGGATCTCGCTCATTAACAATTTGTTCATTTCTGTTTTTATCGCCGGGCCGCCTCCAACTTGGATTCGCGCCGTCGAAAAGTAGTGGTGCGCGGTTTGATAGAGTTTTTGGTGCAAAGCTTCGTGATCAGAAGAGGACAGGTCCAGTCGGGGGTAGACCGCAACGAGGGTGTGCTTGTGATCAAGTGACAACACCTGGGGTATCAACAGGCTCCAGGGCAGGCGATCCTGTCGAAACTGCCCCTGCTTTTGAATTTCCAGTAGGGTTCCAGTGCCAAAGGAGTGTTCATCACTCACTGCTAGACGAATATTGGACAGGCTGGTCACCTTGTCCACTTCACTGGTGCCATGGAGACTCCTAGTCAGTTCTTGGAGTCGCTCCATCCAGGCGGGCGTTAACCAGGAAGCACGGGAGTCAGGTGGTAAACTGAGGGTGAGCAAGTAAGGTGAGGAGGCCTCGAGGTTGAAAGTCTTTTGGATACTCAGGTCTTGTTTCAAAAGGGGATGGTCTGCGGGTAAAAACTGATCAAATGAATAATGGGTGCGGAGATTTTCCAGTTGGAGCGCAGCGAGAATCGTGAGCAAAGTGAACAACACGATGACACCAACAGAAAACTTCCTGCCATTTTTTTCAAATTTCTCTAACTTTGCAAAAATACTATTCACATTTTACCCGTTCTTCGTGTGCCCCCGACTGAAAGAACGGCATAAACGCGCAAAACTTGAGTCGCACAGAAATTTTCCGATGAACCATCTGGGATTCGGGAAACGGAATGAGGTAATGTTTTCGGCAACTCTTCAAAAAATACTCCTGTGTGCTCTGGCAGTGAACCTTTTTACTTTTGCTGAACGGGCGGGGGCACAGATTGAAGTTCAGAGCGAGTTCAGCTTTCAGTTGGGCAACCAGGAATACGAACAGATTTTGACCAGTGGACTGGGAGAGATCAACGAATCTTGGGAGATTCCTGTGCCGGATTTTACCATTGGTCAACCCTACGCAACTTCGGTCAAGGGCATTAAGGCGCTGGTAAAAAGTCAGGTCAACGGAGTCAGCCATCACGGGCCAGAGGTTGGATTGCGCTTGGAAATTCCGGAGATGAATTTTCAGATTGACCGGGTGGAAACTTCTCAGCTTATTGAACAGGTGATCAATGGTGTTCGCGTGCGGGTTCACATTCAAGGCTCTTGCGAGGGGATCTCAGCAAAACTTATTGACGACAAGGTGCAAGCTGATTTGCGACTCAGCCGAGTCATCCAGCCGAGTAAACTGCATTGGAATCTGGAGGATTTGTTCATCACCAACCAAAACTGGCGCTTTGAATTGTCGATCGCTAGATGTCATGCGCCCCAAGGTTACGAGGCAATCCTTAAAGATGAAATTCAAAGGTATTTGGAACAGACAGCCTTGTGGCAGGGGACGGTGCAAGGTCTGATTCAGGAAAAGGTGGACCAGTGGTCAGCTCAGGTTTCCAGCCAGTTGCTGATGGCCGCTCCCATTGATTTGGGTTTTACGAACTTTAAGATGATCATGGTTCCAGAGTCTCTTGACGAAAATGCCCGTCGGGATCTGATCATTCGTGGTCACATTCATGGTCATTTTCCCAACAGTCGCGCCCCAGCCCAAGTTTTGAAGGTTGAGTTCGATCAGGGCGACGGTGGGCTGGATGGTTCAGAGGGAACGGCATTGGCCGTTCCACCGCGATTGATCGCGAACCTTCTTGGGGCGTTTAGTGCCAACGGTGAACTCTATCGCACCATTCGCTTTCAGGAAGTGGAAGGATTGCGGGATCTAATGCGCTCCCGGTGGTACCAGTTTTTCCTCTGGCCCGACCTGATGAACTACTCCAAAAAGACCAACTTTGCGCTGCAGATTTTTGGCCGCCAGGCTCCCCATGTTTCTGAAGTCTCCAGCTTGGACGGAGTGCTGAGGGGAACCTTTTATTGGCCCATGTCAGCGAAGATGTTTTTGCCCTGGAAGGGGAATTTTGTTTCCTATATGGATTTTCAGACGGACTTCAGAGCCTTGCCCGAAATGGAAGTCAAAAGCGATGGGATTCATGTCAGGTTTCCTCACCCCTCTATGACTTTGGAATACCAGTGGGATCAGAACTATTTGTCCCAATTCTACCCCTGGACTCATTTTGCCCATAAGAGCATCGGCAGTCGCATCAAGGATGTGGTTGAAGAAGTGGACTGGATTCTGCCACTTCCTCAGCTCAAGGTGAAAGAGAAGCTGGTACTAAAAGCCAAGCGCTTTCATTACAACGCCAGTTCCCTACAGATTATTTTTCAGAAATAGGTTTGAACCGTAATTTGATATGCATCGTTTTTTCGATAGGTGCCGAGGAGGCTTTCCTTGTCTCCATCCAGCCAGCTACCAGAGAGTTGAATCTTAAACCTGTCCCAAAAGGTGTCTTCCCATATTAGACTCAGATAACTCCCGCTTGCGGGAGGGCTGTAAAGACTGCGCAAGGTGAGGGACTGTTGTTCAGAAAAACCCAGGCGGTAGCCGAGTACCCATGCTTCGTCAAAGATTCGCGCCGACGACGAGGCCAGGTTGTCGGCCTGCTGGGCGTGTTCGCCCTGGTGGTACTGGAGAAGAGCTGTCCAGGCGGTTGAGCCAATGGACCCACTGCGCTCAACATTCACTCCACCTTCCCAGGCCCACTGATCAACCCCCGATTCCTCGGTGAGGGCGTGATGGTAGGCGGCTTCAACTCGGGCAATCCACTCCTCTCCCGCGTAGACGGCTGTCAGTCCCGAAGTTCTTTGACGATAATAATAGGGTTCTAGGGAAACATCACTTTGGGCGCGGTACACAGGTTCGGGACCAATCACGACAGGAACTAGATCCACCACCGGCCGCAGCAAGGGGACCGGGTTCACCCCCTCAAAGTGGGAAACACTGAGGTCCCAGTCCAGTGAGCGCCACTTTAGGCGCAAACCGGCATTCCCCTGCAGAGCTCTCTGGCTCACTATGGAAGGTAGATAATGGTAGCGGATGTCCTTGGGAAGTAGGATGGTGCCAAAGGCGGTGTCGAGTTGCTGCAAAAATTCCCGTGGTAACCAGGGGCTGTCCTCCGCCGGAAAATGGGACCGCCTTTGCTGAGGGATAAATAGGACCTCTGTTTGCCAGTTTCCTTTTTCAAATAATAATTGCGCTGACCCGGCACCCAATTTCTGCGGGTTCAGCGGATTGTGATAGATGGACGGGTTGATGCGATCCAAGGGGCGAAAGCCCTCTAAGACACCCCAGTCATAAACCTGGCTACCAAGACGAAGCCGCCACAGAGCCTGACGGTACTCCAGGTAGGTGTTCGGCAAATCGAAGAGCAGTCTCTCTCTGGGGAATTCGCTCTGCCCTTGATATTTGCCGTAGAATTCGTAGGAGAAACTCCAGCGTTTTTTCTGCAAAGTCCCATCCGCCTTGAATTCATAGATGTGCTCGCTCTTGGTGATCGTCGGCATGTCCAGCTCTGGATAGGCCGTGCCGGTGATGGAAAAGTCCAGGTGGGGGAGAGGGCCCTGGGCCAGGATCGGGAGTGATGAAAGGAGAAAAAGCGCGATGAAACAAATGCGATTCAGAGAGGAAACCCCGGTTGTTCGATTCAGGCCCAAGTTTATTCCTCTCTCAGAACAGGGACAAGTGCAGGGCTCATTCCCGCCCAAAATGTCACCGGTGCCCATAATTTCCCCAGCATAGCCTCGGAGCCATCTTGCAACTAATTGAAAATACTTAATAAATTAGCCCGTCGAGGGGCCGTTATTTTGCACAATTGGGCACTCGAAGAGGAGTGAACATGAAGAAGGCCCTAATCACACAAACCGCAATTTTCGTAGGCTGGCTCGCTTTAGCCCTAACCCTGGCATTGGGCGGTCCGGTTGGCTGTAGTAAGAAGAAGGACCGCAATCAATCAGGTCATGTGGTGTTTCCTCATCACAACCCAAATGGATTGACGCCAATTCCGCGGCGAGGAATTGTGACCGGTTCTGGTCAGACCCCTCTGCCGACCCATCGAGCCTCCAAGGCCGTCAACGATCCCAGTCTCCGCGAGGCCCTGGATGTCCTGGTTCTCCATGGAGGCGAGTCTGGCAAGGAAATCATGCAGGGAATCGTCGCTGATCTGGAAAGTGGTCGTTTGAATGTACGTTACCCTGGTCGCGAGGACACCCGCTATGTGAAGCCCGAGATTTCGGCGGTGATGGTGGATGTGTGTCTTGAGCGCTTTCTGGAAAAAGCTGATCTGGACGAGGTCCTGGATTTTGATTCATTCACAGCCTGTAATGAACCTTTGTTCATAAGTATGAGGACCCTGGCTCAATTTGCCAGTGCCAAGCGAAACAAGCTGGGCGGAAATCCTCACGCCATTACCGTGGCCTATGCTCACGTATTGGCCGGCCAATGGGTGGTCAGCCACAGCTGGCGGGAGGATAAGCTTTTCTTTGCTAACCAACCCAAGGTCTTCCAGGCCATATTTGCTCCTGACGACTTGGCTTGGAAAGAGGGGTCTGGAATTGATGAGGCCCATGGACGCACTTTGCGGGTGCTCTTCCAGGTTTATCGCCAAGTTCAAACCTTCAAGATTAGTATGATCCTTGCTCAGGCGGGTATGCCCAGCGGTTTACTGTCCATTTTGAACGACAGGGATTTGACCGTCGGATATGTCGTGCGCCGGGTGAGAGAGGACCAGACAATTGACCTCAGCCAAGGCCTCACAGGTCGTCTATTCGACACGGCTTACGCCACGCCCAACTTCGGTAAGTTCATGGAGTCCCTGCAAAGTGGTGTGGGCGAGGAGGATACCCTGTTTGCGCGAACGCTGAGTGAGGTCAAGACTGAATGGAATCTCACGGTCCCGGCGGAAGAGGAATAACATCCACAGGTCAAAAAAGCGAAAGGCTTCCAGAGGAAGCCTTTCAATTGAACTTTTCAACGGCCCGTGAGTCCTTACCCAAAAGCCCTCGAACTGTATTCAAGCTCAAATAACTTTGGCAATCTCCCACGCTCCACTTTCAAGGGCAAGGGGGCCGAGCGGGTCCTGAAAAAAGACTTTAGTTGTCGAGAAATCTTTTCTTAGCGAATCAGCCTAAACCCTCACGCCCACACGATTTCCAGATGTATAGCGCTTGAGACCCAGATGGAAAACCACCAGGGTGAAGCCAGCGTAGGCAGCCGTCCCCACAATGATGGCAACCAGATGAGACCACCTGAAATCGCGCAGGGCCTCGATGGGGAGATAACCAATAAACCCGGCAGGAATAAGAGTAAAGAGCATGAGCTTCATGTAGCCGGTAAAAATGGTCTGAGGATAAACCGAAAAAGTGACCACAAACTCAAACATTTGCCGCGCCAGGGTGTCCACCGGCCCGAGGAAAAAAGCCATCGAGTTAAACAAGACCCCTGCGCACATAAACAAAAGCGTTCCTGAAATCATGCACAAAACAAGAACTGGCAGGTTGTGCCAGGTCAGATACCCGGAAAAATGAATCAAGATAATAGCGCTGATAACATCGCCCCAGCCGGAGGCCATGGAATGAGAACCCGCTGCGTGAACCAAAAGATTTTTTGGTTGGGTCATAAAAGAATCCAAGTCCCCATCGGTAATCATCCGGGCCAAATGGCGAATGCCACCGCCCAATATCATTGCCCAGCCAAAACAGCCGGCGACCACTCCGTAGAGGGCCGTGATTTCCGGTAACCCCCAGCCGCCGATCTCGCGAAAGTTCTTAAAAAAGATCCACCAAACTGCGAAGAAAATAAGATTGTTAAGGACCATAAAAAAGCACTGCATGAGAAAGGCTCCACGCAGGGCCGTTGAGGCCTTTAGATTTGTGGCAATCAGTGCTCGGAGGAAGGTCCAATGAGACATAGCCTAACCTCCGTTCACATTGAGGATGGCACATCCTCGCCGATAGAGCAATTCGAGGAGTAATGCCGCCAAGCCCCCCCACAGCAGCAAACGGCCAGTGACCGACAAAGCAAGATATACATCCGCCTGCATGGCAATTTGCCCAGGACCATACAAGAGAGCCGAAAAAGGAGTGAGCATGGCGATCTTTTGCAGCCACTCTGGATAAAGACTGAGGGGAAGGATCAATCCGCCAAGAATGAAATTTAATTTCTGCCAGACCCAATAAAGAGGATTGGCATCCTGGAGCCAAAAAGCACTAAGGCCAATACAATTGTGGAATAGCAAAGACACCAGACCAGCGCATAGGCCAACCGGGAAGGCGAGGAGTAGGCCCTCTGGGTGAGAGGGTGGGCCACCAGCCAGGACATAGGCAAAGCAAAGTCCCGCTACAGCTAAGACACACATACGCAATAACAGGTGGCCAGCGCCCTCAAAGGTTTTGACCCAAATAAAGGAAACAGGGCGGGTGAGGGCGTAGGCAATGTTGCCGGTCTTAACTTCCTGTTCGATCTCGGTGTGAGTCACCGGGATGGAAAGAATAATCCATTCGGTGACGGCCAAATACCAAAGGAGATTTCGCGCATCTGTACCTGGGAGTTGCCCGGCATCTTTAACCACGAACCAGATGCGCGAAAATACCAAAAGTATCACTCCGTAAAAGGCAAATCGGCCAATCAAAGCCCCGCGATGAAATAGTTCCTGGCGGGCGGCAAGAAGAAAAAAACCACCATAGGATCGGAGTGTATGGCTCATTGTGGGGCCTCTTGCCGGACCAGGGCTGGAGCGCGGTAGATGTCCTGGACAATATCTTCCATGGGAGGATCCTCGACTGTGAGATCACGCAACTTGGCCTGCTGAAGAACCTGTGCCACGACCTGGCCCACCGGCAAAATTTTGGTGTCAACGGACCACACCGAGCGATGGGGTTCGATCTTAAGTTGACTCAGGCCCGGCATCTGCAAATGCAGAGTTTCCTCAGCCGTCATGAAGGTGAGAATCTTGCGCTTGATAAAATGAGCCCGCAAATTTTGCAGAGATCGATCAAAGAGAAGCTGTCCATGATTGATCACAATTACTCGCTCACAGACGCGCTCCATATCTCCAGTGTCATGGGAGGTGAGAAAGATCGTGGTCCCTTCATTGACCGATTGAGTATGAATCAAATCACGAATAATAGCTTTGGCTGTGACATCAAGGCCAATGGTTGGCTCGTCCAAAAACAGAATCTCCGGACGGTGGAGAAGGCTGGCGACAATTTCACAGCGCATTCTCTGTCCTAAGGACATTTGCCTCACTGGTTGATCCAAAAGCTCTTTGATATCGAAGAGGCGAACCAATTCATCTCGGCGCTGGCGAAAATCAGTCATGGGCAAATCATAGACCCGGGCCAAAAGGCGTAAGGTGTCGCCGGCAGGGAGGTGGTACCAAAGCTGACTGCGTTGACCAAAAACCGTTCCGATGCGGTAGCCCAGTTTTTGTCGGTCCTTCCAAGGGATAAGACCACTCACAGAAACTTGGCCCGTCGTCGGATGAAGAATGCCTGCCAGGATTTTGATGGTCGTCGATTTGCCAGCACCATTGGGACCAATAAAGGCAATGCGCTCCCCCGGTTGAACGGAAAAACTAATTCCCTGCAGGGCTCTCATTTCCTCATAGTCGGGTTTGAGGTAGGACGAACATCTTTGCCACCAGGGGCGATCCTGATTGATCTTACGTGTGCGAAAGACCTTCATTAGGTCTTGAACTTCAATACCCTCTCTCATGGCTGATCCCATCTCATTTTGAAGCAAATCTCATCTTCCCAGTGTCCCCTGCACCTGGCAACGAAAGAGATTTCTATGGAGAGAATAAGAGTGTCTCGACATGAGACAAGTACGCGGCCGACTAGGTTTGAGACTAATAATGAATTAAAATAAGAATCAGGGTATTAGTGCTGACCGCCTTTAGACATTGGCGCCAGTCTCCCGATAAGGCCTACGAAGGGGCAATGCGTGGCGAATCGGAAATTGACTCATTCCAAATCTCTTTGGCGTGGAGTGATTCCTGCAGTCGTGGGAGTGGCTCTACTGGCCTTGTTTCCCATTTTTCAGAATTGCGCCAAGGGAGTGATCCCGCATGATCTGGTCAATCTGAGTTCAAACATTGAAAACCCTCAGTCCGAAGAGCCTGAAGTCGAGGGCTTTACTCACATCTATCAAAACCTACCGCTGGATATCGCAGCCACTGATGATGCTGCCAGTGCCTTATTGGGACCGGGAATCCAGCGTGAAACCAATCTCGATTACCTGAGAGTATTTTCCTCAACCGGGTATCAGATTATCGTCTCTGACGCGACGGTGGGCATTGACCCCAGCAAGTCCTACACCATTTCAGGGGTGTTCAAATCCTCCGGAGAAACACCAAGTCGGCTCTACTTTGGCTTTATGCCTTTTTACGGTGAAGACAGGCAAATGCATTCCCTGGAGTACTCCCGTCGCGGGACGGCAGCAAAGGTTGCATCCATAGCACCTATGGAAATCACTGCCACTGCAGCACTGGCCGGTTGGCAAACAGGTGCGGTCCAGGCTCAGTTTAGAAATGTGGGATTTTATCTGGATGGGGATACGACTCACACTCCGGATTTCGTTTACTTCCTTTGGGATGACATGATGAGTACGGCGCCAGAAAAAGGTGGCTATAGTGCCGCCGCCGGGACCAAGATTTCCCTCAACGGATCATTGTCAATCGACTGGGTCACCACTGTACAACAGAACCCTGACACGGTTGTCATGCAACACACCAATGGTGATTGGCACCTTTATCCGGCCGCTCGAGATTTGAGTGTACCCACGACTTGGACCGTAGTTTCGGGAACCTCAACAGGTGAAGTTTTTAACCCCACGCCGACTCAGTTTCCCGTAGGAATTAAGTTGGCCAAGATTGTGATCCTCGCCAACTTCCTCCAAGACGGAAACTCCAAATTGCTGTTTACCAATATCAAACTGACGGTAAAGTAGGATCAGGTTATCCTCCATGCCCCCTGAAGCAGAGCGGCATTTAAGGAAAAATTAAGATTATTATACATTTGCGGGAAAAATCCGGACTTTTCCTTCTTGTGTGTCTGAGAGGGGATTGTCATACTGTTATTTTAGAAAGAGGCGGTTATTCGCTTCCATGCAGCTATGATGTGCACATCCAAGGACGGGAGGATGTATGACCAACAAGGTATATGTGGGAAATCTTTCCTATGATCTCACGGAAGAACAGCTGCGGGACTTGTTTGCTCCCTGTGGGGAAATTCGCGAGTTAAAAATTGTGAAGGATTTTTTCACTGGCAAAGCCCGGGGCTTTGGCTTTGTGACCTTTGAAAAGCCTGAAGCTGCGGAGGCAGCAGTCAAAATGGACGGTCAGGTGGTCAATGGTCGTAACCTGCGCGTGAGCTTTGCCCAGGATCGCAATCGTGGCAGTGGTTCCTATTATCATGGCCGGGGGATGTCCGTTTAGGCCAACTCGGTGACTCAAGAAGAATCTCAACTTCTATCCTCAATTCACAATGAGATTCCCATTTCTCAGGAAATGGGAATCAATGACCTCCGCCTTTCCAAAGAGGGTTTGATTCTTGCGGCAGAGTTGGCGCCCAACCGCAATCACCGGGGCACTGCTTTTGGTGGTAGTCTCAATTCCATCATGCTCTTGGCGGGGTGGGCTTGGCTTCATCACTGGTTGGGGCAGGAGAAGGTCGCGGCCCATGTGGTGGTCCGCGATTGCACCACTCGGTTTTATTCAGCTGTCAGTCAGAATTTTCGGGTTGAGGTGGAGCCTCCCTCAGTCGAAAGTGAGGCGCGGTTCCTCAGAACTCTTCAGCGCAGGGGGTTGGCTCAAATCCCTCTCTTGGTTCGCATATTCGGGGAAAAGCGGGTGGCCGTTGTCATGAAGGCTCAGTTTGCTGCAGTCCGTGACTTTCGCGAAGCAACAAAGGGGTAAATGAACCCGTCAATTGGGAAAATTAGGCCCGGGCGTCACAATTGGGGGTACTGCGAAAGGGTTTTACTGGCAGGACCATTGCAGATAGATTGGGCTGAAGATTCTTTTGAAGTGTTGGAAAAATTGAGAACAGCAGGCTGGCGGAGAGGTTGAGATGGCAGCAAAGAAAAAATCGGGGAGGTCAAAAGTGACAAAAGTGAAGGCAAAAACGAAGACTGCCAAAAAGAAGGCTGTAAAAACGGCGGCCAAGAAAAAGCCCGCCAAAAAGAAAGCCGCAAAAAAAGCAGCGACCAAAAACTTAGTGGTATGGGCCGTCGATCCCTTCTCCAAAAACGAGGAGTCGATGACCAAGGCAATGGCGGTGCTGAAGTCCCTTTCCAAGGGAGGATTGACACCCATCCAGCCGGCCTATGTTTTAAGTCCTGACAATTTCAATTTTACCGGTGATTTTTCCGGCCCATGGCTGAAGAAGTTCGAACCCAAGGTTCTCGCCGCCATGGATGCCGTGATCAGCCGATTGGGTTTGCCCGGGGTCGCAAAGCCTGAGATTTTGGTCAACAAGCAAGCCTCGATGACTGGTGATGTGAAAAAGCTCTTGGGATACGCCCACAAGCAAAAGGCTGAAGTGGTGGTCATGAACAGCCATGCCCGTACAGGTCTGGCGCGCTTCTTTTTGGGTAGTTTTGCCGAAACGGCTCTGATGGAAACAAAAACGCCCTTGATTTTGGTGAGTCCGGAGTCAAAGAAAGTTGATGGCATCAAGAAAATCCTGTTTCCAACTGATTTGACCAAAGGAAACAAACGGGCTTTCAAAAAAGTGATCGATTTCTGTAAACACCATAATGCTCAGTTGGTGATTTATCACAAGCTTCCTGATCCTATTGAACCCATGATTCAGACCGGAGTTTATATGGCCGGCGGAGGCTGGGTATCGGTTCAGCAATTTATTGAGAAGGAATCTGACACTCGCGAAAAAGAAAGCCGCAAGTGGGTGGAGGAAGCAGCCAAGGCTGGAGTGGACGCCAAGTTTTACATTGAAGAAAAGCCTGGTTTTATCACTGACTCGATCAATCAGTACATTGACACCCACGGTGTCGACATGGTGGCTGTGGGCTCCAAGTCAGGGCCTGTGGCATCGGTGTTGGTCGGCAGCGTGGCTCGCCAGTTGGTTCGTGAAGCAGCCTGCCCGGTGTGGGTTGTTCACGTTTAAGGCCCAGTAGATGTCGCGAAAACTCCTTTTGCAGTTTCTAGGAGCCGCGGGCACAGTGACCGGGAGTCGCACCGTGGTTCGCTATGGCGACTACCGAATTCTTGTGGATTGTGGTTTGTATCAGGGTCCCAAGGAAATCCGTCAACTTAACTGGGATCCTTTTCCGGAAGTGGAAAAGCTAGATGCGGTGGTACTGACCCACGCCCACATTGATCACAGTGGATATTTGCCTAAGCTTTCCAAAGAGGGCTTTAATGGTCCGGTTTACTGTAGCAAGGCGACTCAGGATTTGTGCGACATCATGTTGATGGATTCGGCTCACCTGCAAGAGGAAGATGCTCGGTTTGCCAACAAGAGTCGGCACTCTCGTCACTATCCGGCACTTCCCTTGTACACAACCCCGGACGCCATTCGCGTACTTAAGCAGTTTGAATCCATTCCCATGGACGAGTGGAAAGAGCTGGTGCCAGGTCTCAGCCTGCGCATGATACGTGCCGGTCACATACTCGGTTCAGCCATCGTACAGTTTAGTTATGAGGGCAGCCATGACTCCCGTTTGCTGACATTTTCTGGTGATCTTGGCAATGGCCGCTCCCATATTCTTAAGCCACCGGTGATGATTTCTGAAACCGATTATTTGGTCATGGAGTCCACCTATGGGGATCGGGTGCAGCCAAGGGAGGGTCAGCTGAAACCCTTAGGCGAGATCATCCGCAAGGTGACGGGCAGGGGCGGAACTCTGGTGATCCCGGCCTTTACCGTGGGGCGGACCCAGGAATTACTGTATTTGATTCGCCAATTGGAGAGTCAAAATTTGATTCCCCTTCTTCCGGTTTATGTGGATAGCCCGATGGCCTTGGATGCCACTCAGGTCTACGCTAACCATTCTGAGGAATTGAAGCTGGCCGTGGTGGACGGGGAGTTGCAGTCACCGGTTTGCACCTCCAGCTATACGGCTGTGAAGTCGGCAGATGACTCTATGTTGTTGTGCATGGATGACAGCCCCAAAATCGTGATTTCGGCGGCGGGAATGCTCACGGGTGGCCGAATTCTGCACCACCTCAAAGCCAAGCTCCCTGACCCCAAGAGTGGCGTTCTGTTTGTTGGTTATCAGGCCGAGGGCACCAAGGGCTTGTTGCTGAAGCAGGGCTTAACCGACATTCGCATTCACCATCAGCCGGTGACGGTTGAGGCTGAGATCATGGCTATGGATACCTTTTCAGCGCATGCGGACTCGAACGACATCATGGATTGGCTGAGGAATTTCAAAAAACCGCCGCGTGGGGTTTTCCTTAATCATGGTGAACCTAACGCCTTGCGGGCCCTCAAATATCGCATCAGCAACGAGTTTGAGTGGAAGGTGATGATCCCCCAGTTGGGAGACGAGGTTTTAATCAATGGAGGCTAGTTAGCTATGAAATTGGTTTTAACCGGTGGCCCTTCCGGGGGAAAGACCACCATGGCCATGTCGATCACCAAAGTGTTTGCCCAGCGGGTGGTCATGATCCCGGAGTCTGCCAGCATTTTGTTTGGCGGCGGGTTCTCACGGCGGACCTATGCCGATGCGGTGAAGTTGCAGCAGCAGGCCATTTATGCGGTCCAGGTCGCTCACGAAGCCATTTATGAAATGGAAAATAAAGAGGATCTCCTTATGGTCTGTGACCGTGGAACCTTGGATGGCTGGGCCTATTGGCCCAACGAGAAAGATCCGGAGTTTTTCAGTAAAATCCAGTCGAGCGAAAAGGCCGAACTGAGCCGCTATGATTGGGTCATCCATTTGGATACCGCAGGATCTGAGTCCTACGACAAGGAAAACGTCATCCGAATTGAAAATCACACCGAGGCTGATCTCATCAATGAACGCATCAAACAGTGCTGGAGCGGTCACCCTCGGCGTTTTATCATCCCTAGTACTGAGTCCTTCTTCCACAAAGTTTCAGCAGTGATGTCCATTGTGGAAAAAATCCTCGCCGGGACGGAGTACGAGAAAATCAAGCTATAAGGTTCCAGGCCCTCAAGTGATATGCACAGCCCCAAACGCAACCTCAATTCTGAGGGTGGGTTTGGGGCTGTGCATATCACTTGAGGACCTGGAACCTTATGCGTTGGCACGGCGACTGCTTGAATTCCTGAAAATAAGGGTAAAAACCCTGGACTTAGGGGTAAAACGAGGCAATATTGCTCAATAAACGGGCGATTTGCCCGCAAAGAGGAGATATTTTGTCCCATGACTGAGCGAGGCAGTATCATCGTTGTCGACGATGACAATGAAATGCGGGAGATGGTGACCGAGTTTCTTTCTAAAGCTGGTTACCAGGTGACGGCCTTTCCATTAGCGACCAAGGCCTTTGAGCATCTTAAAGCGATTGTGGACACCGAAGGCAACCTGGATTGTGTAGATCTAGTCCTGTCCGATATTCAAATGCCTGAGATGGATGGAATTGAGTTTGTTGAGCGGATGAAGCGGCTCTGTTCCGAGGTGCCGGTGATCCTCATCACCGCCTTTGGTAGCATTGAATCAGCCATTGAAGCCACCCGAGTGGGAGCTTACGACTACATTGTAAAGCCCTTTAAGCTCGCCGAAGTGGAAGTGCGGGTCGCTCGTGGCGTGCAGGTTCGCCGTTTGAAAATGGAAAACCAGGTGTTGCGCACTGAAGTGCAGAGAAACTGGTCGGCCGGCAAGTTGATCGGCAAGTCCAAGGCCATGCATTCGGTGTTTGAGTTGGTGGATCGCGTGTCCAAGGCCAACGCCAATGTGTTGATCACGGGAGAAAGCGGAACAGGGAAAGAAATGGTGGCCAGAGCCATTCACGAAGGGGGGCCACGGGCCAATCGCCCCTTTGTGGCCATTAACTGTACGGCCATTCCTGAAACCCTTTTGGAGTCAGAACTCTTTGGTCATGCCAAAGGTTCATTTACCGGGGCGGTTAATCGCAAGCGCGGTTTGTTTGAAGAGGCTGAAGGCGGAACCCTATTTTTGGATGAGATTGGCGATCTGGACATGGCTCTTCAGGCGAAACTGTTGCGTGTTTTACAGGAGCGCAAGATCAAGGCTGTTGGTGACAACACCTACAAAGACATTGATGTGCGCATTGTAGCGGCGACTCACAAAGATCTCAGTGAGGCCATTAAGGATGGCCGATTCCGTGAGGACCTGTATTATCGTTTGGCCGTGATTCCTATTCACATTCCTCCTCTGCGTCATCGTAAGGAGGACATTCCGATTCTGGCGAGATTCTTTTTGCAAAAGTATGGTTCTGCCAATAACTCTCCTGTGAAGGGGTTTTCCTCTTCAGCAGTCGAAAAGCTGATGAATTACCGCTGGGATGGAAACGTCCGTGAATTGGAAAACATCATTGAGCGTGTCGTAGTTCTGAGTACCAAGGAAATTATCGATGCTCCGGACCTGCCAGTTTCTGGTGGAACAGACACCGTTGAGGAGTTTTTTGCTACGGCGGTTTCCAGTTTGCCAACCGTCGCCGACTTGGAGCGCCGCTATATTAAGTATGTTTTAGATAAGACCGGCGGTCGCAAGGAAAAAGCCTCACAGATTCTGGGCATTAACCGCAGAACTTTGTATCGTAAAGAGCGCGAGTATGGCTTTGTGGACGACGGGCCTAAGAAGCCGGAGATGCCGGTACAGGCAGAAACTTCGGAGTTGCACCGGGGAGTGGAGTCGCCCCCCACGTTACCTCACTAACGGGCAAGAGAGTGCTGGGCATTCACTCGCAGGTGGCGAAAGTCCTTATTGTATTTGTGGAAGCTGAAGGGTGAAAGTAAAGCGAGTGCCTTTGCCCTCGGTGGATTCAACAAAAATCGTCCCCGACATTTCATTGATAATCCGATTGACGATGGACAGGCCAAGGCCTGTCCCCTGTCCCGTGGGTTTTGTGGTAAAAAAGGGCTCAAACACCTTTTTTAGGTTTTCTGGGGCAATTCCACAGCCACTATCTTCAATGGTGATCTCGGCACGATCCACAGTGCGACGACCAAGAACACGAATATATTGAGCATTTTTTTCTGCGGAATCGTCTCTTTCGAGTTTCTTCTCAATGGCATGGACAGCATTGACCATGAGGTTGATCAAGACTTGTTCCAGTCGGCCATCATCGGCAAAGGCCACCATGCCTTCTTCCAAATTGACTTCAACTTCAATTTTGTTCTTGCGGATCTTGGGAGCCAGCAGATCCAAAACCTCATCGACCACCGGCCGAATCTCCAGAATATCCAATTCCAAATCCGCCGAGTTGGAGCGACTGAGCTTCAGCAATGAGCCAATAAACCCTGAAATGCGATCTGTTTGCTTAATGATGATATCCAGATTCTTTTTCAGGTTTTCGTCACCCTCAGCATCCATCAGCAGCATTTCTGCTCGGCCGCGAATCACGCCGATCGGGGTTCCCACCTCATGGGCCATTCCGCTGGTCAGTACGCCGATGGTTGCCAGACGATCTTGCTGTTCCACCTGGGCCTGGAGATATTTTTGCTCTGTCAGGTCAAGGGCAATGCCCATGTAGCCAAGCACTTCGCCGGATCGTGAGCGATAGGGGGTAACGGTCAGAAGCACCGGCACTTCCTGGCCATCTTTGGCCTTATTGACCAATTCACCCTTCCAATAGCCGATTCGGGGATCCGTAATTTTCGACCACATTTTTTGGTAGAATTGGGAATCTTGGTGTTCTGAGCGCAAAATACTTGGGGTTTGACCGAGAGCCTCTTGGGCTGAGTACCCATAGGCTCTCGACCAGGCCTCGTTCACGTAAATCAGTCGTCCCTTGAGGTCTGTCACCATCACGGGTTCACTACAGCTCTGCACACACTGGGCGAAGAGCTGGTCCTGACTGAATAGTTGTGAGATTCCCACCTGATCCATCACTGGAGGTAAATAACACACTTCTCCAAAATTGACCTAATTTTTACACGGTCTTTTTTGGCACAAATCCTGCTGTTCTTTCAGGTATGCCGCCCTGAAATCGAACCCGGAACGCATGGGGGGAGGATGAGGGGACAAAGAGACGAACACCGCAGGGGCAAGAGGGTAAAATTGTCTCGCGGGACCAGGAACAGGTGTAGAAAATGGCTGCCAGGGTGAAAACCGACAAACACATCATGGTCGTGGAAGATGACGCGGCTATGCAGGAGCTGATCAAAGAGTTCCTGGAAGGGCGGGGATTCCGCTTGAGTGTATTTCGTTCGGCATTGAAGGCCTTGGAGGCTCTTAATGCGGCAGCAAAAGGAGGGATTCCTCCGGTTGATCTGGTCATTTCTGACATCAATATGCCGCAGATGGACGGTTTTGAATTCCTCCAGTTGGCTCAACAGACGATGCCTGAGGTCCCTGTCATATTGATTACAGCCTTTGGCAATCGGGTCACTGAAAAGGCAGCCCTTCAAGAGGGGGCTGTGGCCTACTTGAACAAACCATTTTCTCTGGCCGAGCTCCACCAGGTGGTCTCGTCCCACGTGACGGCGACGGCTTAAAACCCAATTCTTTCCTAGATTTAGAACACATTAAGATCTCAGTCTTGTGTTGCTCCTGTCCCCATGAATGGGCCATAATTTCCCATCTATGTGGCTCCATTTGATTCAGATCGAATTGAAGGGCGAGCCGTACCTCCATTTGGTGGTACAAAACTTGAAATCTAGTCGCCGATAAGGAAGGAGGCTGTATGTTTAATATAATAAGCGAAGACTTTGACCTGACCCCTGCCATTCGTGAAGGGATCAAAGAAAAGGTGGATCAAGTAAATGAACACCTGAGGAAGGAGCACTCCGTCTCCGTATACCTCTCCAAGACAAGTGATCAGCTCTTTACGGTCAGAATGAATGTTCGACTGGGCAAAAAAAACATCACCAGCTCGGATACGGACCGGGACTTTTACGCGGCTCTTGCCAAAGCTAAAGACCACCTGATCCGTCAGGTTGATCGTCGCAACAAAAAGCGCATTGCCATGCGCCACCGTCAAAACTAAGGGGAACCAAGCATGTCCACTGTGGAAACAATTACTGAGGGGAAATTCGCCCCCCAAGTGAAGGACTTAATGACCAAAGACGTCTTCACACTCTTTGAAGACGATAATATTAAATTTCTCAAAGATCTGATGAAGTGGCAGAGGATCCGTCATGTACCGGTCGTCAACCAGGATAACGTTCTGGTCGGCCTCGTCACCCATCGGGATTTCCTCAAAGCCGCCATTTCGCGTCTGGCCCAGGTTGAAGAGTCTGATGAAAGCTCTCTTTATCGGGAAATTCCTGTTTCTGAGGTGATGAGAAAGAACGTGACAACAGTTCATGCCGACACCCCTTTGGCCAAGGCAGCTGAGTTGATGTTCACGCAAAAATATGGATGTCTGCCGGTGGTGGAGAGTGGCCGTCTGGTTGGCATTATCACCGAAGCTGACTTTGTCCGTTCTTTTTATGAATGGAATGTGAATTTCACGGAGTCCTAAGGTGAAGAAATCTGGTCGCAAGCAGGATTCCATTGAGGCCCAGCTGCTTTTGCAGGATCGTCTGGCGTCGGTGGGATTGCTGGCAGCCGGTCTGGCCCACGAAATGGGCACCCCATTGGGGACCATTCGTGGGCGGGCGGAAATGTTGCTCGCCAGGCATGACCAGGGAGAGGATGGTGATTCTTTAAGGGCTATCCTCGGGCAGGTGGATCGGGTGGCTGCTCTTCTGCAAACACTAGTTCGATTTTGTGCATCTGCGGACCCGAGTGAATTTACCTCGGTCTCTGTTCGCAGGGCGACGGAGGAAGTCATCGAACTGGTGCGTTCCGAGTGTGAATCCCACGACATTAAAGTGACCTGCGTGGTGCCAGATGAAGCCCAAGTGTTTGGTACTTTGGCTCACTTGGAACAGATTCTGGTCAATTTACTGGTAAATGCCATTCAGGCTATGGAAGAGTGCGGCGATACAGTATCCAAGGAAATTCGCATTTCGGCGGAGAAGTACGAGGATGAGTGGGTTTTGCGGGTGACTGATTCCGGACCAGGAATTCCAGCTCACATTCAGACAGAAATTTTTCGCGCCTTTTACACCACTAAAGAAATCGGTCGTGGCTCTGGCTTGGGCCTGACCATTTCGGCGAAATTGGTCGACGAGCTTGGTGGTAGGATTCACCTCAGTGAGTCCGGTTCTGACGGCACGACCTTTGACCTCTACTTTCCAGTATATAAAAATAAGTCTTAGTATTTAGCACTGGAGATTTTCTTGCTGCATAGTCTCCCCTTGGTGGAATGGACTCACGGTGAATGGACCATCAAAGGCTCAACCATCGCTGGAATCGGGACTTGTTATTTGATACCAGGTCTTAACGTGGCATTTGACGTTGCACAGGGGCTTCCTCAATTTATTGGCGTGTCTCGACTGTTTATCACTCATGGGCACATGGATCATGCCTCTGGTATTCCCTATTTGATTTCACAAAGAGGTCTGGCCCATTTGTCCGCACCCGAGTTTTATATGCCGTCGCACATGGTGGCTCCGATGAAGCAAATCATGGCGACGTGGGAGCAAATGGAGGGCCATCAATATCAATTCCACTTCAATTCGGTCAAACCGGGCGAGGCTATTCCCTTGCGAGCCGACTTGGTAGTGAGGCCTTTCGAGGCCCACCATCGAATTCCCGCGCTCGGTTATACGCTGTTGAGGAGAAAAAAGCGACTGAAGGCTGAGTTTGCCGAATTAAAGGGTAAGGAGATCCGTGAGTTGCGCAAAAGCGGTACTGAGGTGGAGGAGAATTGGGAAGAGCCTGAGGTGAGCTTTTCAGGTGATTCTCGCATCGAATTTTTTGACAATAACGAGTTGGTCCGCAGGAGTCGTATTCTGTTCATGGAAGTCACCTATATTGACGATCGCAAGTCGGTGGAAAATGCCAGGGATTGGGGTCATGTTCATTTGGATGAGCTTCTTCCCCGCTTGGACCAATTTGAGGGTGAGAAGATCGTGATCACTCACCTTTCCAGTCGCTACAGTGTCAATGAGTGCATCAAAATTCTCGATCAGAGGGTTCCGAGTCATTTGCGGTCCAAAGTTGATGTCTTTCCCCAAAGTTAAGGTGGTTGGCGAAATGGAACCTAAAAAGCGACTGTTCTTTGCCATTCAACCGGAAGGCCTCAAAGACTCCCCTGAAATTCAGACTCTCGTCAAAAAGTTGCGGATTGGCGTTGATCGCCGAGGCTGGGAGGTCAAGTGGACTCCTGATGTGAACTGGCATTTTACTTTGAGCTTTGTTGGTGAGACAGAGGAGGAAAGAGTACCAGAGATGTTGGATATCCTAAAAAATGTGGCGGAGCATGGCGCCCATTTTAATCTCCCCCTAAAGGGAGTAGGGGCTTTTCCCTCGGAAAGGGAGGCTCGCGTCTTGTGGGTGGGGGCTCCTGCCAAACGATCTTTGGTGGAGCTGCAACAGACGTTGGCGGGTGAGTTGGAAAAACGGGGTTTTCCCATCGACGAGAGAGGCTACAGGCCCCACCTGACCGTGGGTCGATTGCGCAACCCTAAAGGCGTTGGCGATCTCATTTCCCCCTTTGTGCGCAATAAATTTGGTGAGTTTCAGGTTACCGAGATTTTGCTCATGGAGAGCGTTCAGGCCCGATTTTTCCCAGTCTACAAGATCCTCGCCCGCGAACCCTTGATGGGTCTTGTCTCAGAATGAGATTGTGTCGTATTTTGCGACAGCTGTTTAGCCTAATGAAGGCATTTCTTCCTTAAATCCAACTAGTTAGCCCTCAGTTGGTCTCCTGATTTGCAGTATAAAGGTGTACGAATTGTTTTGGGTGGTTCAGGTCCTTCGGACCTGGCGTGAGTTTCGGGAGGGATAATGAAGTCACGATCTGCGGGTGTTCCCAATATCGCATATTTGGCATTGATACTTTGCTTGGCCTTGCTTGTCAGCCTCAGCATGGGTTGTAGCAAGCAGGGGAAGGATTTTTCTCAGGAAAACCAGAGTTCTTCGGCCCCACCAGACAATGGCAAGGTGGCCACACTGGTCTTCTCCACAACGCCCAATGGGGCGGGAGCGACCACCTTTCGCCTCACAGACACTATTTACGGACGCATCCTCAACAGTGGGCCCGGTGCTTCCGGTTGCGCCGAGACCTTTGGCGTTAATGATGGGTTTTGTCAAACTCCGAGCAACTACACGTCTATGCCGAACAGCGATTGGACCTTTGATAATTTAACCAATGAATGGACGGCCACATTTTCTGCGGGGATTTTCAAAGAGGGAACCCACAAGCTTTATTGGAAAAACCAGGGGACGAGCAAGGCTGGATTTGTTTCCATTCAGGTGTTGCCTGCTGACAAGCCTTTGATGGTGGCGGTTGAATTCCCTTACAACAAACCGGAAACCACTTATTACCCCTACGAGGCCATTTACTTCCAAGTGGCCCAGGCGCCAAAAACCGGATCTCAGGGCTGTGCTGAGGTGGTCGGGACACAAGATGGCTATTGCTCGACTCCGACGAACTGGACGGATATGCCGGCCAATGGTTGGACCTACTCGAACACTCTTCAGCGATGGGAATTGTTGCTCAAGCCAGGTGAGTTTCCCCAGGGGGCTTATCGATTGTTTTGGAAGAACAAGAACACCAATGCAGTCAGTGATCCAATCATTATCACCATTGCCGCCGATGCAGGGCCGACAATCGTATTTTCCAAAACTCCTTTTGGATCGGCCGACACCAACTTTAAAACCAGTGACACCATTTATGGGTATATCATCAACGGTGACCCTGCCAATTCAAAGGCTTGTGCCGAAGTCAAAGGTGAAAGCGATGGCTTTTGTAACAATCTTTCAGCCTGGACAGCCATGCCCAACGCGGATTGGACCTATAGCCAAACCAATCTGAGGTGGGAGGCCACCTTTGCTCCTGGCCGATTTTCCCCGGTGGAATTCACCGGCTGGTGGAGAAACGTGACCACCGGTAACAAGAGCGCCGGGAGTACGGTCAAAATCACCGAATGAGTTGGTGCGTCACAATGGCAGGGGGCTTCGCCCCCCTGTAACAATGTCATTTTCCATTATTAGGTTGATCTATTCTGGGCCCTCTCATAGCTGTTGAGCTGAGTTCTTGCAGTGCTTAGGGGGTTCCTAATGGGGCTTATGAGAATATTGGCGAGTGTGTCTGTCGTCTTCCTTCTTTTCTCCGCTCAGGCGGGGGAATTTTCCAAGATTGATCAAGTGGTTCGCGACACGATTGTGGATGCCTACTCCCAGGGGTGGGAAGATGACCGGTTCAACATGTCTCCTGATGACATTTGGGCACTGGAGATCGATCCGGAGAATGCTGACGGCTGCTTGGTCACGGTTACTGGTTTGGCCAAGAAGCCTGGCTACTGGGGAAGTCAGACCGCCCGTTTTTGGGTTTGCGTCACTCGCGATGAGGCTGGAACTGGATACGAGGGCGAACTCCTCGACGACGACATTATTGCCGACGAGTAAATTGCTCTGGCCGAGTAATTATAGACGTCAACTGTTGCCACTCTACTCCAGTCCAGTACTGAGGACATCTGTCCTCAGTATCTTCCTTGACCATTGGGTCTTCGATTGATCATGACCGATGGCCTCTTTAGTTTATTGAAAATAACTGAGGAGGATATCATGACTAAGATTTTAACTCTCTTATGCGTAATCGCCCTAAATGCTCCCGCTATTGCTGAAGTGAAGACCATGTCCTTTACCCCGGGTGTGTATAGTGGCGAAGGGATTCTCAGCAAGTCGGACTTCGGTCCCATCCCGTATCTCCTCACTTTGACCATCGGGACCTCGGGAAGCATTCGTCGTGTGCAAAGTCTCAAAGACGGGACAGTGATTTCCGATTCCCTTTGGCAAATTGTTTACGCCACTCAGGGTGGGGCCTTTCACTTCGTGGACCCAAATGGGGTGACTGTTGGCAATGGATTTTGTGGTAGTTTGGAGCACTGTCGGTACAATTTTGTCTACGATGATCCGGACCGAGGAGTGCAGGTATTTATCACCGAGGACTTGGTGCGAACCGACGATCGTTGGTCACGCAAGGGCCGGGTCTTTAAATCTGGTGCGACACGGGAGACCTTGGAAGAGTGGTCTGAGGTCTTGGTTAAAAATCCATAAAACCTGGGTTCCCTCTCTTGCCATGGGGCGGAATTCGTTGAAGAATTCCGCCTAAGCGGGAGAGACCAGGGTGGAAAAAGAGAGTCATGATGAATTCAGGCAACTCCTACAGGAGGAGTTGGACCGACGTATTAGTAAGAATCCAAGGTATTCCCTTAGAGCTTTTGCTGCCGCCCTCCAGGTGGACTCATCCCTGCTGTCAAAGATACTCAACAACAAACGAGCCATTAGTCTTTCCATGGCTGAGCACCTTATTGGTCGTCTGAATTTACCTCCTGGGAAGGCCGCTCAGTTGACGGCGAGCCATCGCCCAGAGCAACCGGTCATCCAGCATTTTGAGTCTGGAATTTACTTTGGTGAGGGCCTATGCACCAAGTCTGAGTCGGGTCCCTTCCCTTATGATCTTTGGTTGACGATCGAAGAAAGTGGTCGCATCACCAGATTGCAGAAGCTTAAGGATGGTACAGTTATTTCGGACTCTGAGTGGCAGATCGTCTATCCAACCCATGGGTCGTCCTTTCACTTTGTCGACAAGGATGGAGTGGTGATTGGCAACGGCATGGTAGGTGACGATCACTACATTCGCTACAGTTTTCACTACAGTGATCCGGCATTTGAAGGGCTGACTTTTTTCATTGAAGAGGACATCATCCGCGAAGGGGAATCCCTTCACCGGAAGGGGAGGATGTTTAAGCCTGGCTCGGGCAGGGAGACCCTTCAGGAGTGGCGGGAGACTCTGAGCAGAGTCTAGCGTTGACTGACTGCCGGTTGGAGCTGGGGCTAATACCATGAATGGCACCGGATTTGTCGGAAATTGAGTTGCCAGCAGGGAGATGGCCTTTTACACATGGGGCTTGTCTTTACCGGGAGATCTCATGCATCCGCTGAAGCGGCTCTTTCAGTATGCTACTGCCTACAGAGTTCGAATATACCTGGCTTCGAGTTTTTCTATCCTCAACAAAATCTTTGATTTGGCGCCACCCTTTTTGATTGGCCTGGCCGTGGACGTGGTGGTTAAGCGAGAGGCTTCGGCACTAGCCGTGTTGGGGATAGGGGATTTGATGACTCAGCTCTGGGTGCTGGCTGGTCTGACAGTTGTGATATGGGGAGCAGAATCGGTGTTTGAATACGCACACTCGATTTATTGGCGCTTCCTCGCCCAGCACCTGCAACATGATCTTAGAGTCGATGCCTATAGTCGTATGCAAAACTTGGACATGGTCTATTTTGAGGACCGTTCAACCGGCGGTCTCATGTCGGTCCTTAATGATGACGTGAACCAGCTGGAACGCTTTCTTGATGGTGGGGCCAATGAGATCCTGCAGGTTGGAACGACGGTGGTTTGTATTGGTGCCGCCTTTTTCTACTGGGCGCCACAAGTGGCGCTGTTTTCTTTTTCACCAATCCCCATTATTTTATTCGGCTCTTTTTTGTTTCAAAAGAGGTTGGCTCCTCGCTATCAAAAGGTTCGAGAAGCGGTGGATGTTCTCAATGGAACACTGGCCAATAATATATCGGGTATTGCCACGATTAAGAGCTATACAGCGGAAGGGCACGAAGTTCAGCGCATTGAGCGGGAGAGTCTTGATTACTCCCAGGCCAACCACCAAGCCATTCGCCTGAGCTCGGCATTTGCCCCTCTCATTCGCATGGCTGTGGTAATCGGCTTTGTGGCGACTCTGGTGATGGGAGGCTGGTTGGTGTTTCAGGGGCAGCTTGAAGTCGGAGTCTATAGCGTGTTGGTCTTCATCACTCAGAGGCTTTTGTGGCCCTTGACCCGACTAGGACAGACCTTTGATCAATATCAGCGGGCCATGGCTTCCATTCGTCGGATTTTTGGCCTTATGGACCGGCCGGCACGGATTGGCGACGGTCATCATCGACCAGACAGGATTCGCGGCGAGGTGGAATTCAAAGATGTTCACTTCGGTTATCGGCAAGGACTACCGGTCTTAAATGGCTTGAGCTTTAAGGTAAAGGCTGGACAAACAGTCGCCATTGTTGGAGCGACAGGGAGTGGCAAAAGCACCATCTTAAAACTCTTGTTGCGTTTTTATGAGGCTCAATCAGGAGAGATCCTGGTGGACGGAGTGCCTTTGCCGAAGTGGAATCTTCAATCCTTGCGTCAGGGCGTTGGCTTGGTCAGCCAAGATGTTTACCTCTTTCACGGCAGCGTTGGCGACAATATCGGCTATGGCGGCTTTGACGCCGACGAGGAGCAGATCCTCAAGGCGGCTCAGACGGCCGAGGCCATGGAGTTTATTGACCGTCTGCCCAGCGGATTGGACACCCTTGTCGGCGAGCGGGGACAAAAGCTCAGTGGCGGGCAGAAGCAGCGGGTGGCGATTGCTCGGGCGGTTCTCAAAGATCCTCCCATACTGGTTCTTGATGAAGCCACATCAAGCGTGGACAACGAGACCGAAGCCGCCATCCAACGATCCTTGGAGAGAGTGACAGTAAATCGCACCACTTTGGTGGTGGCCCATCGCTTGTCCACCATCCGCAGTGCCGATTGCATCTATGTCCTCGATGGCGGGGTGATCTCTGAGAGCGGAACCCATGAAGAACTTCTTCAGCGGAATGGAATTTATTCCTCGTTGTGGAAGGTGCAGACAGGCGAGGCTGTGAATATCTCGGGCTTGGGCAAAATGGCGCACAGCAATGTGGATGGCAGCAGGGCCTGATTGACCCCTTCACGGCACCTGAGTAAAGTGGCTCAAACGGCTAGGCCGGATGACCAAAATTAAGGAGAAATGATGAAGCATTTCAAAGTCTGGGGCTGTGCCCTGTTAGTGGTTGGGCTTTTTTCTTGTGATCAGATGGGCGGAGGTTCACTGAACTCAGACGAGTCCAAGTATTCATACGCTATTGGCTACCAATTCGCTAAGAACATGAAAGATCAGCAGGTCGAAATCAACTCCAAGGCTTTGGCCATGGCGATTGAAGATGTGATGAAAGATAAGAAGACCCGCCTGACTGAAGAAGAAATGCAGTTGGCGATGAAGACCATGTATGAAAAGCGCAAGGAGAAAGAGCAAGCCTCAGCGGTTGAAAACAAAAAGGCTGGCGATGACTATTTGGCAGCGAATAAAGATAAAGAGGGTGTGAAAACCACTGAAACTGGTCTTCAATACAAAGTGGAGTCGGAAGGTGACGGCCCCAATCCCAAAGAGGACAGTGTTGTAACAGTTCATTACAAAGGCACTTTGATCGACGGTAAGGAATTCGATAGTTCTTATGGCCGTGGTCAACCTGCAACCTTCCCTGTTGGTGGTGTGATTCCTGGTTGGCAGGAGGCTCTGAAGCTGATGAAAAAGGGCGCCAAGTGGAAGCTGTACATTCCGCCGGATCTGGCTTATGGTGAAAGAGCTCGCCCTGGAATCCCAGCTAACTCTGTTCTAGTGTTTGATGTGGAGCTCATGGATATTTCCACAGCTGAAGCGCACAAGAAAAAGATGGAAGCGGAAATGGAAAAGGCCCAGAAGGCTCAGGCTGACAAGGACAAGGAAAAGTCCACCAAGTAGTTGGTCATTGAATTTGAAGTTGAAGAAAAACCCGCTGTCCTCAGCGGGTTTTTTATTTCCATTGCCGGTTCAGAGGATTGGCTAAGGTGGCGACTATGGGATAGTGGTCCGAGGGCAGCCCCCCCCTTTGCTCCAGGTTGGTTGGCAGAGGAAGAGTCATCCCCATATCCCCTTTGTAGCGATACACCAGTGACTCCTCGGGCTGGATAGCTGAGTGCAGCTGGGGGGAGAGAAAAAAGTAATCCAATTGCAGAAGGCGCACGCTGCCATCGCGGAAGAATTGCAGCTGGGTGGTTCGATCCTCCTCAGTGACTTCCTTTGCTGAGACGTCAAAGAGTTCCTGAAGGTCTGAGTCTGCGTAGATGGAGGCAAACTCGGTTTCACAGGCCTGTTTGTGAGCGATACCATTAAAATCTCCGCCTATGATGATGGGAACTTTGCCATCCATTTCCCTTTGGATTTCGCTGTAAATCTTCACCAAGGTTTTGAGCTCAGCTTCTCGTCGCCCCCGCCCCTGGGGATCCCAACCATCTGGGTCCAATTTGGATTTAAGATGCACCAAAAGACAAATGAGACGCGGAGAACCCTCACCCTTTTTGAATATCCGTAACTCCAAAACGTCTCGGGAGAAGTAATGGCTCGTGCGGCTGCTATGTTCCCTTTCATGCTCATAGAGGAAATCAATAGGCCGGTTTTTGTGGGAGATGAGGAGATATTGGACTTCCGGATCTTCCTTTACCAAATAGGCAAGGTCGATCCCCCGGTCGGAATTACCTTCAATAATCATTGGCCGGAATTGGCCGCCAAGGAAGTGGTGGTTGAAGTTTTTTAAAGACTCTTCTCCGCCAACTTCATTGAGCATGACAATGTCGGGGGACACTTCTTTGATTGTTTCGACCAGACTCCAGATTTTGCGCAGGCTTTTGTTGGCGGTGGGAGCGGTGGAGCACTTTTGCCATTCCTCTTCAGTCATGCCTTCAAGGTTTTGTCCCTTGTAGCGGTCCATAAACACAAAGAGATTCTCTGCGTTGAGCTGCATAAAACGAAGCGATGCGCTAGACAGGAGAGACATAAAGAAAGTCTAAACAAAAGGGTCACTGATGTTGAGGGTTTTGTTGTCGAGGACGGGAGCCTGTGACATAAAAAGGGATCTCGGAGGCAGGCGCATGACCAAAAAAGCAGGAAAACGCAAATCGACAATGGATCCCTTAAACCCGGATTGGGTGAAAGGTCTGGTTGAAATTAAGAAGTCCTGGGTGGCTCAGGCCAACTTGGCGGCTCCCAAAAGTCCCGGGGGCTGGGCAAAGGTCATTGTTTGTCATGGGATCCAACTTGCTGCACTTAAGAAAGACCTTATGGATGTTCTCTCCCCATGGGATCTAAAGGACCTGGAGGGGAATGAGGCTACGGTTCTTCGGTACACAACGGCTGATGGTCCGTTGTGGCTCCTGCAGATTCCCACTCTCCCGAAGAAGAGCCCTAACCACCAAGGTTATTTGGAAACCTCAGTCTACACTCAAGCCCGGGATCTGGCCGGATTGGTATCTACTCTTGTTCAAGATCAGAAAGTGAAGGGCTTGCACATTGATTTTGTGGATTGGGAAGAGGAGATAGCTCTCGGCCTTTTGACTGGTCTGGAAGTGGCCACTTATCGCTTTCAACATGTGGTGAACGGCCGTTGGAGTCAGGCGGGAAAGCCGCTTGCATTGACGCGAAAAAAGGGAAAGGTAACGACCAAATTAGTCGAAAAGGCTGGGCATATGGCGGCAGCTATCAACCTCGCTCGCCACTTGGTTAATCTTCCTGCCAACTGGCTTCATCCGGAATCTTATGCTCAAGCCATGATTGAAGTGTTTCGCGGTGAAAAGAACGTCAAAGTTGAAGTGTGGGATGAGCCTCGTCTGCAGAAGGAAAAGATGGGATTGCTGGAGGGAGTAGGTAAGGGTGCCGAGTTCGGACCTTGCCTGGTCCATGTCAGCTACCGCCCCAGCGGTGGTAGCAAAAAAGGCCGAGTGAAACCCTATGCCTTCGTCGGGAAAGGAATCACCTTTGACTCAGGGGGCTTGGATCTCAAGCCAGCATCCGCCATGAGATTGATGAAGAAGGATATGGGTGGTTCGGCGGCCGTGGCCGGTCTGGCTGTGTGGGCAGTGCTCAGTCAGGTGAACAAGCCCTGTGATTTTTATTTGAGTTTGGCGGAAAACGCAGTGTCAGGATCTGCTTTCCGACCGGGGGATGTTCTTAAAGGGCGCAACGGTAAGCTAGTGGAGATTCACAATACGGATGCTGAGGGACGGCTGGTTTTGGCCGATGCTTTGGATGTGGCGGTTCATCCGCCAAATGGAGACAAACCACGGGTAGTTGTTGATGTGTCCACCTTAACCGGCGCTATCAAAGCCGGTCTTGGCTTGGAAGTGGCGGGCCTGTTTTCCAACGATGACTCCGTCGCTGAAGGAATTCAACGGGCTTCGCAAAAGCGGGGAGATCTGTGTTGGCGAATGCCCCTTGTTCAATCCTATCATCGGGCCTTGTCGACCCCCTTCGGTGATCGTATGAATTGCACCGAGGGTTACGGTGGTGCGGTAACCGCTGCTTTGTTTTTAGAAACCTATGTGGGCGATGTGCCCTGGGCTCATTTGGACATCTATGCTTGGCAGGATCGATCAGAAGGGGCGCTGACCGAACCCGGGGGCAGTGGCCAGATGGTGCAATGCTTGGCGGAGTGGTTGTCTTAAGGGTCAGGCTAAATCCGCTGGATGATGTGAAATCCAAAGCGAGTACGCACTGGCCCGCTGGTTTCACCGGCCTTTAAGGCAAAGGCGGCTTCCTCAAAGGGTTCCAGCATTTGTCCCTTGCGGACTTCGCCCAGATCCCCGCCCTTTTCGCCTGAGGGACATTTGGAAAAGGTGGCCGCAAGTTGCCCAAACTCCGAACCTTCTTCCAGCTTGCGCAGAATATCCTTAGCTTCGTACTCGTGGTCGACCAAAATATGGCGAATGCGAATGTTTGGCACTTGGATCCCCCTTCTCCTAAAAACAAGGATAATAGAAGTTATGGGGCCTGGGGAGTGAAAACTGACCTAGGTCCTGATTGAGCAGGAGTTCCCTGACCTTTTTCCTCCCATTCCGTAGACTTAAACGGAGGATAGAAGGCCAAATCCGCATTCTTTTATTTGGAAAAGGGGAGAGTATGGCGAAGCTGGTTCAAAATCGAATTCTGGCTGTCCTGGCCATGGGGCTTATTTCCGCGTTGGCGACGAATACAGCCGAGGCCCAATTTTTCCAAGGCTTCGAAGCTCAGGCGGGAATGGAGTTCCCCATGAGTATGCAGGTGAGGGCGAGAACCAACTTCCCACAGAATTGGTTTGGCGTTCTCGGTTTGGGTTTTTCCCCCGCCTTTTTGACCGATTCCTATTCGTCTTTAGCATCAGGAATCGGCATTCACGGAGAGAACACCGCGAAACTGGTGACCTCGGGAATTGCCAATAACATCTATATGGATGTGCGTGTAGGATACGAATTTGGGAGTGAGGAGAGTGGCCTCTACGTGGACTTTGGTTACAGTTTGAGTACAGGTAAGGGCGGATCCACCGACATGGACACCATTGAAGAGTCCCTCGATCGGGACTTCTTTGGCATTGCTCAGACGGCCAAACCTGATATTAGCACATCCATGCACAGTCTGACAGCTCACGTGGGCTACACCAAACGACTGAGCAATAGTTTCTTTTTGGTTCTGGAGGCAGGTCTCATTAAGCCGATTAGTTCTTCGACTGAGGTGACGTTTGACTCCTTTGTGACTCCAGCCAATGAGGAGTTGGTGGACAAAGAGGTGGATGATTATCTTCAGGGAGTGATCTCAGGGGAGATGTTTGTGCCGACCTTTGCGGCTTGGGTCTCTTACCTTTTCTAATGTCCAAGTGCTTACTGGCAATCTATCTTTTTATTTCTGTCTCGTGTCTCGCCGGTGCTGAAGGCATCTCAAAGGCAAAAAATGCAATTCTGTTTATTGGCGATGGCATGGGGCCGACTGTGCTTCAGGCGACCCGTCTTCAGTTTAAAGGGGTGAGGGGATCCTTACCCATTGATCGCTTTCCCCACGTTGCCAAAGTGAAAACCTACTGTCGGGATAAAATCGTCACCGACTCGGGGGCGGGAGCCTCGGCCATGGCCACGGGCCAAAAAGTTCCCTATTCGACTCTCAGTACGAGGCTCCCAAAGGACTTCCAGCTAGCTGAAACCGATGAGGCTATTCGTCAGCACCAAGGCGAACCAATTCCAACCCTGGTGGAATTGGCTGCAGCCAAAGGCAAGCGTACTGGTTTGGTCACGACCACTGAGGTTTTTGATGCCACTCCGGCCGCCTTCTACGCACACGTGAGTCACCGCAAGAATTTCGCTAAGATCTTCTCTGATCTAGCCGTGAGCCCCTTGCATTTGCTTATGGGTGGTGGCTGGTTGGAAGTGAGTCGACACCAGAAGGAATTGGCTGAAACCTTGAAATTGATGAAAGGTCTTTCGGGCGTCAGGCGAAAGTGCCGCAAGAACCGTGTCATTGGGGTGTTTGCTGACGAGGATCTTCCTTCGGCCCTGGTGACCAAAGGTAAGGGCAAGCTGAGTCTTCCACGATTGACCGAGGTAGCCATTGATTGCCTTCAAGCCGAAGGTGGATTTTTTCTCATGATCGAAAACGAAGAGGTGGATCAGACTCTTCATTTGCGCAAAATTCCCGCCGCCCTCCACGCCACCTATGAACTCAATCTAGCAGTGGAGAAGGCCATTGAGGTGCTTAAGAAAAAGGGACTGTTAGAGGAGACTCTGATTCTTTTCACCGCAGATCATGATACAGGTGGCTTGGCGGTCAACGGACCTGTTCCTGACGAGGGCATCTGGAATCAAAAGATGGAAATCCACAGTTCCAAAGGCTCGGGAAGTTATAGAGGACCTGAGTACAAGGTGGCGCGTATGTCCACCGACCGGGACACGTGGCCAGAGGGCATCAGCCCTCTCAACCTCAAGACCAGCCACACCGCTGCGGATGTGGACCTCTACGCGCGTGGCCCAGGCGCGGAGCAGGTTCACGGTGTGATGGAGAACACCCAAATCTTTAACATCATCAAATCTGCACTAGAACTCTAGAGTGAGAAGGCAAAAAAAAGTCCCTTCCGGTGAGAAGGGACTGTCAACGCTAAGAGTTTCCTCCGGTGTGATTTGGGTTGGGTAAGATGAGTTGCTTGGGTTGAGAAATCAAATTACCACTCGATCAACACATCATTGTGGAGTAGGAGGGATACCTCCGCCACCACCGCCGCCGCCACCAATACATTGGTCTTGCGGAGCAACTTCACAGAAGAACTTACCATTGTTGGCAGCTACAGCTGAGCCAGTTGCTGTGTTGGTCAGACTCGGGCAGTTGAACTCGCCGTACAGCACTGTGGCTGCAGCAGGCTTGAACTCCACTCGATCTGTGTTTGTGCTACAAGGTACAACCGCTTGGCCGCGCTCGATGGTGATTTCCACCGTACAAGCTTGGTCGAGGCGATTGTAGTTCTCTTTTACAATACCATCATCCCCAGCAGACACTTTGTAGAGGCCGTTGTTGAGGCTAACGCCGTCGGAGCTGCTGTTGTAGGTCTGAGTTGCCTGTCCGCCATTGTCAGGGATGTTGGCAATTTTTATCTCCATTCCATGGATGAACTCGTTGGCGTAGTCGATGCGTGACCCGCCTTGGTACCAGTTCAAACCTTGGATTGTAAAGCGAGCTTTAGAAGCCACTTTCTTAAAGTCATAAGTACAGATCACACGCTTAGGATTGTCTCCAGGGTACTGAGTGGCCAGGTAAGGGCCATTGGTACGCTGATTAAGAGACAGAGCTGAAGGCTCAGTTCCCAGCAGGTCAATGTCCGACTGCAAGTAGTAGTAAGGCTTCTTCTCAGCTTGGGCCGAAGCATTGCGTGCAATGTTCGCCATTTCGTCTGGCATTTCGATCAGAGCCGTATTGGACTCAAGGTTACATCCGTTACGAACCCGTAAGAAGGCCATTCTGGTGTGTGAGCCAGCTGAAGCAAAGATGCTATATACATTAGATGCGGTGGCGGCGTCCATCCAGATCGAGTTGTTGGTGTCTGTCATCGGGAAGGGATCAAACACGCCATCACCGTTAAAGTCCCAGGCATATTGGAAGTCACTTCCGCCAGTTACAGCACCTGCTGCCGAGAAATTATAGAAGTTGTGCTTACCAGCTGTGCTGATGCTCACATCGGCCGGATCGATCACAGGAGTCGCTCCGTTGGCACATTGTGAGTCAACGGCGAAGGTCTTAATCGTCGATAGACCGTCTTCGTCGTCAGCCTTAATGGCCATGGGCTTGCGACCAGCTTCCAGTACAATGCTACCCGAGAGGGCTTGCCAGTCTGGATTTTCTGGATCGTAATCGGTGTCGATTGAGAACTTCACCGACGAAGCATTTTCGTCTGAAGTACCAGAGCAATCAACAGAGAGTGTATCACCTTCAGTCGGATATCCGTTGAAGAAGGTGTCCTTCTCGCCGATGGTGTCAACTGTTCGCACTTGCGAAGAATTAGCCATGTTGGTGAGTTGACAACTAATCTTAGGAGCCTGGTTGGTAATACCTGGATCCAGATTGTCATTATTATTAGATGAGTTGCCACTGCTCCCATTCAAGTTGGAAGACTTGAAGCTCGAGTCGCATCCTGTTGCGAGAGCGGCGGCCAGCATACATATGAATAGAAGCGTACGGTTTTTCACTGTTCCCCCAATCGGGCCTCCTGGCCCTTTAAAATACCCACAGATAAGATGTGCAAAGGGAGGGCCATAAGGAAAACCGGCGGTGAGCAATACCTTCGATTTCGAGCGTCGAGTTTGCTGACAGTGTCTAGTTTTCTGATCGATCTCATTTTTAGAAGAGGACAATTCTGTCGGAATAATAGTCAATTTCGAGACACAGGCCTCTCTCATTTGCTCTACAAGGTCGCGAACTTTCTCCGCTTTCTCAAGGTGAGACGCAATTCCCAAAGAACTGTCAATCAGACGAACAGCCCCTTTTCCCCTGGGCCTGTTGGGCTGGGCATCCTTAGAGGTGCCGGGTTTCTTCTGGTACCTTTTGATCCAAAAAAAAGCCTCCAGAGATTTCTGGAGGCCGGGTTTGGTTGGTTTGGTTGGGTTGGTTTGGTTGGGTCAATCTAAAACAGAACCACCTCGATTACTTAAAGTCTGCATCGGTGAAGTAGACAGCGCCACCCACCATTTGCTTCTCAGCGGTTCTCATAATTCGTTTTTCGTCCAGCGTCTTGGTGTTCTCCATGATGTAAATGCGGATGGTGTCCCAGTTGGTTCGTGTGACCATATCAGAAACATTGAAGTGATAGCAGTCTTGGTCTGGTGTAGAACTCACGAGCCCACCCTGATAGATCAATCTCTTATGCCCAGGTACGTTGTCGTTGTGAATCCGGGCTGGAGTGTTGTACTTCAATTCCTGATAGTCATTGATGCCATCATAGTCCGGGTCCAAATAGCCGGCATTGGACGATTCGTTCATTTTGACGCCGTTTTTAAATGCCAGGTCGTCAGGAATATAGTCATAGTTGGTGTCTGGCTCTTCATAGTCAGTATCCAAAAGTTTCTCTTCACAGTCGTTCAGGAAGTCGTTATCCCTGTCGTCATATTTAGTAGCTGAAGGCGACGGCAGTTCAAGTGAGCGACAGGTGGTGTAGGGATCAGCTCCCACTGGGCTGCAATCCGCATTCTTACATGGGCTCACGCCCCCGGAAATCCGATACTCCACACCATCGCCGACCTCATTGCCATCCGAATCGTACTTGTTCGGATCTGATCCTAAGATCAACTCAAACTCATCGGCCAAGCCGTCTCGGTCAGAATCCTCCTGGAGAATATTGTCATGCCAGACCGTATTGACATTGGTGACCCATATCTCCTTTACATCAAATTTGGAGATACGCAGTGGAATGGCAAAGCGGCTAAAGTCAATTGTTTGTCCGGCTGCAAACTCAAGGAAGTCTCCATTGCCTTCAAGTGACATATTGTTGAGTAGAGTTCGAGCGGCGGCACTGGCAGGTTCTTCAAAGTAGTAAGCCGTATTGACTTGTATGCCCTCGACCAACTTTTTCTCTTCCTCTTCCATAGCTGCAATAGCGCGGATGCGGTTGAGAATGGCATCAGATGCCTGGGTGTTACCGTTAACAATTGGCTCACCGTCACTCACGAAGAACAGCACATAGTTAGAGCTGATCACTGGGTCTTGGGTTTTTGCCGCAGCGATATCCCGGCGGATCATGTCAGTTACTTGATCCAAAGCACTCATATAGTTGGTCCAGCCACCGTCGATCTGCTGTGTGCGGTTTTTCTGGTTGACCACAAAGTTCATGAAGGCAGCTTTATCGTTGGTGAAGTCCTGAAAGTTGGGATTACCAAGCACCT
Source organism: Pseudobdellovibrionaceae bacterium (assembly GCA_020635075.1). NCBI lineage: Bacteria > Pseudomonadati > Bdellovibrionota > Bdellovibrionia > Bdellovibrionales > Pseudobdellovibrionaceae > Pseudobdellovibrionaceae bacterium. The sequence goes on from JACKAM010000001.1 coordinate 81,404, forward strand.
GGTTGGCAAAGCTCACCATGGACCAGTAAACATAAGGGTCAGATTGAAACTGCTGAACGAACTGAATGATAGCGTCAAATCGGCGAATTCCGTTAGGGTCCGTGCCAGGCAGTGCAGTGTTGTCCGGAGCGTAGCGAACCTGGTTGGAGCCTGAGCGGTCTAAGACGAAGATGAACTTCAGATTACTACGAATAGTGTCAGACTTGGTGGTGCAAAGATCCACCCCGATCTGAGTGGCTTTGTAGAGCATGTACTCGCCTTCTTTGAGGCGGACATCGCTACAAGCTTGCCCGAAGACACCGTTTAGTAGCAGAAGGCCAAGAATAATTACGACCAATCCTTGGATTCTCATATGGGCTCCTCTGTATCGTCTTCAAGGACAAGCGGAATATTCACGCCATCGACCACTTGACCTTGGATGCCATTGTCAATCACAGCACGTGATTTGTCCTGAATGCCACGGGGGATGAGGACCTTCAAAGTCGAGATCCTGGTGATATCCCCTTGGCCAGGAATGGTGTTGTTTTCAACAGCCATCACGTGGATGAGGTTTCCGTTTGAAACGTCCATAACAGGAATATTGGAGATACGAACGTTGTAGCAGTCCTGACTTCCATTATAGAACGTTTCCACATCATATTTATATGCTTTAGAATTGATCAGCTCATTATTGGTGAAGCGATGGGGAAGGTTGGCCTTCAGCTCCTGCATCACAGTGAGACCGTCCTGATCGTAGTCAGTGATGACATCCATGGGGTCGCTTGGATTTGTTCCAAATCGATACTCGATGCCATCAGGAACACCATCATTGTCCGAATCCGGCTTGGTGTAATCAGTGCGCAGAACATCCTCAGCGCAATCAGGCAGACCATCATCATCGGTGTCTTGTGTGGCCTGTGCACAGGAGCTCAACCGGACCTGATTGTCCTTGTCGTAGCCAATGGCATACATCAAGAAGTCAGAGTACCCGTCACCGTTGGTGTCCCAGAGTCCCCAGCCTATGTTAAAGGTGTCAATCACGTCTTGTTCCTTTTCAAATTCATCGCTTAAGCCGTCACGATCATAGTCAGAGATGTGGTAATACAAGTGCTCGTAGGCTTCGATTTTTAGCTGGCTTGATGAATTAAAGGAGAAGATCTCAGTGAACCGGTATCCATCGGTCGGGCAGTAGTTCTTAATATAGACGGCCGTGGTCTTTTGGGGGATGGGCTTAGGCCCTGCCACCAAACGAGGATCGGAGCAGCTGCTAAGCCACATCCAAACCACGACAATAACATTAAGACGCCCCAGTAATTTCCCCATAAAATTTACCAAACCCCCACTGATCACTTTTGCAAAGGTAGGGCCACAGCAAAATCACCTCATCTCGAAATCACCGATGGCTCGCTTGTATAGTTTGATGACAGTGTAGAGTGGAGTTGACGTACCAAAACGAGGTCCCGACTTGAAACGTGTCAATTAGAGAGACAGAGGTGAGGAAAAAGTCAGTCAAATCAAGAGTGTCGATAACGCCCCGGGGTGATCTTGCCGTCTCAAAATGTAGACACTAGATAGCGCGAGACGCGTGTGCCGCAGTCCGCATGCACAGAGATTGGTCGGTGCTATTTGTTTAAACTTGAAACATCTTTTTGGTTTCAATCAACTGGGCGACTTGATTTGGGACAAGGTTTTTCCAGCTCGGATCGCCGTCTTCCATGGATTGGCGAACTTGCTCGGAGTGAATGCTGGTATCGATATCATCACAACCAGCCATATCAATGATTCGGCCATTATCGGTAAGGTGACAAAACAAATGGAAGTACTGGGGAGAAGGATGAAAGGCACCAGCCGTCAGACAAAGAGTATCAGATTTAAACGGGTACACCAAAAAACCAGTCTTTTCATCAAACAGGCGTCCCATCCCCTCCATGAGTCCTCCCGAGAGGGAAGAGTAGAATTCGGGGTGGAAGATTTTCTCCACATGGGAGGCGCCAATCACGAATCCAATCACGTTTTGGGTGCAGCTGCGTAGGAATCTCTTAAGTTCATAAAACATGGGGTAACGGGAGATTAAGACCGGGTAACCAAGCAGTGTGAGGGTTTCGATGCGATTGAGAAAATCCTGGCGGTCGACTTCGCCCCCTTTCGACAATAGGCTCTTTAGGGAGATCTCCATAATCGGCATTGGTTCCTGCCCTTGAAGGTCGCCCAACAGGTGGACTTGGCTCACGCCGCGATTAAGGATTTCCACGTTGATTTTGGTCACCGGGCGGAACGTGCCTCTTTGCACAACCAAGGGCTTTTGGTAAAGGGAGTCGGCCGCCTGCAAAACCTCACCTTGAGGGCCAAACAGGACTGCCTTAGAGAGTCCTTGTTCAACTAACTCGATGCCTACGAGTCGGTTGTCCACATGCTCAAGATCCGGTCCTGAAAACTTGAGCAGGTCAATTTCCATGCGGTGAGAGCCAAGGTTGTCAGCGAGTTCGCCAACAAAGCGGGAGGGACCATCCAATTGGTTAAAAGCCGCATAGATGAGATTAACCCCTAGAATGCCCAAAGCGGTCTGTTGGTCCAGGCGCATCTGATCCAGCATATTGACATGCAAAACAACGTCGTTCGTCGGACCACCCGGGCGGATTTGAAAGCGAACCCCCATCCAACCGTGACAACGGGGACCGTCTTGCTGACTGCTGGTGGCGACGGTGTCGGCGAAAGCGAAAAAGCAGGTCTCATGCCCCCTTTGTTCCCGCAGACGGCCCTCTAGTAAATCAAACTCATGCTCGAGCATCTTTAGCAGGCGTTCTTCACAGACGTATCGTCCCGCCTTGCCATAGATCTCATCGCTGATGGTCATGTCGTAGGCCGACATGGTTTTGGCAATGGTATGAGAGGCCCTACCAGCCTTAAAAAAATGCCGAGCCACTTCCTGTCCGGCGCCGATTTCAGCAAAAGCACCGTAAATGGAGTCATTCAGATTAATAGTGAGAGCTTTTCGCGTGGTGGTGAGTTCATCGGCGGCCATAAGAAAATCATAACGGCCGCCTGATATTGAAGTCAATCAAGGGCAGGGAGTGGATTTCTCGGCCATTTCCACTGCCAAATCCGCTACGGGATCTTTGGAGCCAGCTCTTCTTAGGCGACGCAGATCATGTTGGACGTTAGATCGTCGGCTCAGCAACATACTAAGGCCTTCAATCGTCGCATTGCGGACCAGAAATCCGCCGGATTCTGCCGGCACCAGGGTAAAGATCACGTTGTAAGGAATGCTGGCTTGCAAGACCGTGTGCACGTCGACTGATTTCTCATCCTCAAAGATTCGTTTGATTTCAGTGGTAAAGTTTTTGAGCTCATAAATGGAACGAAAGCTCTGAACCACAGATTGGGGGATAATGGCGTAAAAGGCCTCAAGACTGTCAGTTGGAGCGTTTTTGCGGAAGGCACCCAGAAGGGTGTTACCAATGCCTTCAATATCCATGTTTGTACGAATCATTTGGCACAGGCGCCCATGAAGGACTTCGGGAGCATCTGTCGAAGAAGATATAGAGGCCAGGCCATTGGCAAGGGCCAGGACCTTGGCTTCAGGGGTTTCTTCAGCTCCTGACTGAACACTGGCTAAACCCATCAACAGACCTAAAATAGAACATTTCACCCAACGCAGACCCATCTTCGACTCCCTAAAAATTGGTTAACCCCGGTTTATGGCCGCCATAAGAAGCAAATGGGATACCAATTTGGAACCACGTCCAAGTGGCTTAGATGGCGCTATAGACAAAAAGAGCCCCGCCATCAGGCAGGGCTCTTGAAAGATTTCCACGCAGCATCTGAACCATCGACAATAGCCAGATGTGTCAATCCATCTTTCCTCTACTGAGGCACGGGGGGGATCCCGCCGCCTCCGCCACCGCCACCACCACCTCCGATGCACTGGTTTTGCGGGGCAACTTCACAGAAAAACTTGCCATTATTCGCACCCACCGCCGTACCGGTGAGGGAATTGGTCAAGCTTGGACAATTGAATTCACCATAGATCACGGTTGCAGAAGATGGAGTGAACTCCACCTGTCCCGTATTGGTCGTACAGGGAGTGACAGCCTGGCCGCGCTCAACTGTAATTTCCACTGAGCAGGCCGTATCGATTCGGTTGTAGTTTTCTTTGACGATGCCATCATCTCCTGCCGAGACCTTATAGAGTGCCTTGTTAAGTAGAACCCCGTGGTCGCCGCTGGTATAGGTCTGGGGAGCTGAGCCGCCATTATCCGGAATATTGGCAATGCCGATTTCCATGCCATGAATAAACTCGTTGGCATAATCAATGGCATTCCCACCTTGGTACCAGTTCAAACCTTGAATGGTGAAGCGAGCCTTGTTCGCCACCTTCTTAAAGTCATAGGAGCAGAGCACCCTTTTTGGGTTGTCCCCCGGGTACCAGGTCGCAAGATAGGGTCCGTTGGTTCTCTGGTTAATGGCAATGGCCGAAGGCTGGGTTCCAAGACGGTTGATGTCCGCCTGCAGGTAGTAATAGGGTTTCTTTTCCGCCTGAGATTCGGGAGTTCGTGCGATATTGGGAATCTCGTCAGGCATCTCGATGAAGGCCGTTAGGGACTCCAGGTTACACCCATTGCGAACCCTTAAAAAGGCCTGTCTACGGTGGTTCCCTGCCGAGGCGAAGATACTGTACACGTTTGAGGCAGATGGGGAGTTGATCCAAATTTTGCCATTGGTCGCTTTTAACGGAAAAGGGTCAAAGACGCCATCACCATTAAAATCCCAGGCGTATTGGAAGTCGCTGCCGCCGGTGACGGCTCCAGCTGCCGAGAAGTTGTAGTAATTGTGCTTGCCGGCTGTTGAAATAGTGACCTTCGTCGGGTCGACGACGGGTCGCTCGCCACTTTCACATTGAGCATCTACATTAAAGGTTTTAATTGTCACCAGGCCACCCTCGTCAACGGCCTTAATCGCCATTGAAGAGCGCCCAGGGCCAAGAACAATGCTGCCAGCCAGAGGTTTCCAGTCAGGATCTTCGGAGTCATAATCAGTGTCGATGGAGAATACCAGAGTGCTGGCGTTTTCATCGGCGGTGCCACTGCAATCCACAGAGATGGTATCGCCCTCGGTTGGGTAACCGTCAAAAAAGGTGTCTTTCTCACCAATCGTATCAACATTGCGGATCTGCAGGGTGTTGTTGAGATTGGTGAGGCGACAGGAAATCTTCGGTGCCTGATTGGTGATGCCGGGATTAAGATTGTCCGAATTGTTGGAAGAATTTGTCCCGATGGTGCCTTCAGGGCCATACCCCTGAAAGTTGGACTCGCACCCTAGGGTAAGAGCTAGAATCAGCAAAAGATAATATTTTAAAAGGTATTCCGTTTTCATTTTTTCCCCACTTTGTGTACCCACGCCTTCCCTGTAGTTTTTGCCCCTAACTGGGGCCCCGAATTTACTTTCAGGGCCCATGGAAAGCATTGTCTCACGAATATTCAGAACTAAACTTCGATAGAATCTGCAGGTTATTGAGGAATAGCTGGTATTCCACCACCTCCACTACAAATTCCATCGACACAAGGACCACCCGCTCCAACACATTGGTCAACTGGTGCAACTTCACAGTAGAACTTGCCATTTCGGGCGCTGACCGATTTGCTCGTGGAGGAGTTTGTCAGAGTCGGGCACTGGAACTCACCCAATATGATGGTCGCAGTTGTGGGTGTGAACTCAACCTTGTCTGAATTACTGGAACACGGCATGACACCTTCATCACGCTGAACCGTGATTTCGATGGTACAGGCCTGGTCGATGCGGTTGTAATTTTCGTGCGTAATACCGTCATCGCCGGCTGAGACTCGGTAACTTGCTGAATGGAGTTGGACCCCATCAGCCTGGGTATAAGTTTGGGACGCTGAACTGCCGTTATCGGGTATATTGTTAACCCGTATTTCCATGCCATGAATAAACTGGTTGCCTGAATCCATCTGCAGGCCACCCGTGTACCAGTTGAGTCCTTGAATCGTGAATGATGCTTTCTGCGCTAGTTTCTCAAAATTATAGGAGCAGATCACTCTCTTTTCCTTATCACCTGGGTACCAGGTTCCTAGGAAAGGTCCGTTTACGCGCTGCTTGAGAGAGGGAGATGCTGTTGTCGTAACAGACTCGGATCCGATGTCAGACTGTAAGTAGTAGTAGCCCTTTTTGACTGCTTGTGACTCAGGTGTTCGGGCGATGTTTGGAAGTTCATCCGCCATTTCCACCTGAACAGTGTCGGACTCCATATTACAGCTGTTACGTACCCGTAGTAAGGCCACTCGTCGATGCGATCCAGCTGAGGCAAACACGCTATAAATCCCTTGCGAAACTGGAGATTCATTCCAAATGGCTCCGGCACTAGAGTTGAGATCAAAGGGATCAAAAACTCCATCGCCGTTGAAATCCCAGGCGAACTGGAATCCCGAACCACCTGAAACCGCCCCATTTGGAACGCTAAAGGTGTAAAAGTTGTGTTTGCTTTCAGCGGTGATCGCCACCATTGAGGCGTTGACCACGGGCTTGGCTCCATTGGCACATTGGGCGTTGATGGCGAAAGTCTTGACTGAAGCGAGACCATGTTCATCAACAGCCTTTAGGGCCATGGTTTTATTACCAGCAGCTAACGTGAGATCAAAGCCAAAAGGCTTAAAGTCCGGACTTTGGGCATCATAGTCAGTATCGATAAAGAAACTGACGGAGCTGCCTTCATCCTCGGTGGCAGAACAATCAAAACGGACCGTATCGCCTTCTTGTGGGTAACCACTAAAGAAGGTGTCTTGTTCGCCAATCGTGTTGATGCTGCGCTTTTGACTGGTATTGTTGGTATTGGTGATCTGGCATGAAATCTTTGGAGCCTGATTTGTAACGCCAGAGTTCAGTTGATCGACATTTTGGGCGGTCGATGCGCCGTCGTTGCTATTTGTTTCTTGGTTGCTGTCAAACCCGGAATGACATGACCACAGGACCATTGCAAGGCCCCCTATAATAGAGAGAGCCTTCGTATTCATTTGTTTTTCCTCCTCCTAAGAAGATTTTTCTTTGGCGTTAACTCCGCACAGAGCTTAACTTAAAAAAGTTAACCGCCAATGAACCCCACAGAACCGAATTGCAAAGCGGGGACCAGGGTGTAAAGAAGCTGGTTAGTTTTAAGCTCCTTCTTTCCGGGGATTTTTTTGACACCTGTCAATGGCATGTTTCGCCAGGGGGAATGAGGAGCTGTAGAACTTTTATCTATATATTATGGATGGGCGGCGGGCTCGTCGCGCAAAGCACGGCGAAGGATTTTACCAACATTTGTTTTTGGCAGTTCTTCGCGGAATTCAATATGCTTGGGAACTTTGTAAGCCACGAGATTCTCCCGGCAATAATCCAGCAGCTCTTCGGGTGTCAAAGATGTATCCTTTTTGACTACAAAGATCTTAACCGACTCGCCGGACTTGTCATCACGGATGCCGACAGCTGCAACTTCCAAAACCTTAGCATGGGAGGCCACCACGTCTTCAATTTCATTTGGATATACATTGAAGCCCGAAACCAAAATCATGTCTTTAAGGCGGTCAACGATTTTAAAGAAGCCGTCTTCGTCCATGACGGCGATGTCCCCTGTCTTCAATCCGCCATCGGGCAAAATTACCTTGGCAGTTTCGTCAGGCCTTTGCCAGTAGCCCTTCATTACTTGAGGACCATAAATCACCAATTCCCCTGTGTGCCCCTGGGGTAGAGGTTCGCCGTTTTCATCGCAGACTTTAATTTCAGTGTTAGGGATAGGCAGGCCAATCGTGCCGACCCGGTCCGTTCCATCAATGGGATTGCAGCTAGCCACAGGTGAAGATTCGGTCAGGCCATATCCTTCCACCACCGGTGTCTTTGTTCGTTTTAGCCATTCGACGGACACCGCCTTTTGCAAGGCCATTCCGCCAGCGACACTGACCTTTACCGATTTGAAGTTGATTTGGTCAAAGTCAGGATGATTCATAAGGGCGTTAAACAGAGTGTTCACCCCGGTGAAGACAGTAAAACGAGTGCTCTTCAATAATTTAATAAATGCATCAATGTCTTTGGGGTTGGTGATTAGGACATTAGTGCCACCGTAGTACATCAAGGTCAGGCAGTTCACGGTGAGAGAAAAGATATGATAAAGCGGCAGAGCCGTGATCACCACTTCTTCGCCCTCCACCAGTCGGGGCTTCATCCACTCAGCAATTTGCATCATGTTGGCGAGAATATTTCGGTGGGTCAGCATGGCTCCCTTAGAAACACCCGTGGTGCCACCCGTGTATTGCAGAAATGCCAAATCATCCGGCTGGCAAATTTCAGGATTGAATTTCTTCTCGGCCCCCAAGTCAAGAGCCTCATAAAATGAATAGGCCTTTGGGAGGTTGTAAGCGGGGACCATTTTTTTCAAGTACCTGACGACACTATTGACTAACAGGGACTTGGGCCAACCCAAGAGATCTCCCAGTTGAGTGACGACCACGGTTTCAATTTCAGTTTCGTTGATGATCTCTTCCAGTTGGTGAGCGAAATTGGCGAGGATGATAATGGCTTTGGCACCGCTGTCGTTAAATTGGTGCTTCATTTCACGGGTGGTATAGAGTGGATTGGTGTTCACCACCACCAGACCAGCGCGAAGTGCGCCGAACATTACGACCGGATATTGAAGTGTGTTGGGCATTTGGATGGCAACTCGGTCGCCCTTTTTCAGGCCGGCGTGGTTGATGAGGAAAGAGGCAAAGTCGGCCGACATCTCATCGAGTTCTTCAAAAGTCAGATTTGATCCCATGTTGGCGAAGGCCAGCCGAGGTCCGAACTTTCTGCAACTCTCTTCAAACATTTCGTTGATGCTTTTGAATTTGCCGACATTGATTTCAGGCGAAACATTTTGCGGGTAGTTCTTAAGCCAAACCTTTTCCATAAAGGTCACCTCGTCACAATAAAGATGTTAGTGAGTTGCGGAAGGCAGTCTAGCACGGGCGTGGGCGGGGGGTGAATAAAAGGATATGGCGCGTAGCATCCTCATCTGGGGGAGTTGGTTGCAAGGCGACGAGGTGGTAAGAGAGTGTTTGTGAAGATTAGGAAAAGCCATCGAGTCTTTTTTAGCTCAGCTGTCAGATGCAGCCACCATGAATTTTCCCCTGAAGCAAATTGGCGGGCCTTTGGGCCTGCGGGCGGAGGGGGCGGGTGTGGCTTTAATTTTGAGTTGTCCGCATCTATTGAGGGCAGCCCTGATCCCGAGACGGGATGGATTCTGTCAGAGGAGGATTTCGACGCTATGCTTAGAGAGGTGGTTCAAGATTGGGACCACAGTTTTCTCAATGACTCAGAACCAAAATTCAAAGCCCTCAATCCGACTCCGGAAAACATGGTGAGTGAATTGTTTCGGCGGATTGACCAGCGAGTGGGTAAACTGAGGCCGGCCTTGCAGCTGGTCGGAACGCGTTTGCGACAAGATAAGAATCTGTGGGTCGGTTGTGAGGGGTCAGGGTTTCCTTTGTTATTGACCCAGGCCTTCCGCATTCAATGTGTTCATCGCCATCACAACCCTGATTTGTCCATGGAAGAAAACCGGCGCCTCTACAACAAATGTGCCTCGATGCATGGCCACGAGTATACGATCGAAGTAACGGCGCAAGGTGAAGTGGATTCCGAGACCGGTTTGGTAATGAAAAGAGATGAATTCCAGCAAGATGTGGAGCGGGTTTTGATCAAACCCTTTAATCAGACATTTCTTAACGAAATTGTCGGTAACACTTCAGGCGAAATCCTCACCGAAAAATGGAGTCAACTCATGCGCCAAGCCTGGGGCGACAAATTCGCCTTCCTGGTTGTGCGCGAAACCCGCAAAAACTCCTTCGTCGAAGCCACCAACGGCCGAGAGCGGGCCCTTCTTTTGCTTTAACTGTTAATCCAGCAAGAAGCGGAACCACTTGAGGTTGTCTTTGTAGGGCGGGTAGCGAAACTTGGGATCGCTCCAGGTGGGTTTTTTAAGAACAGCCTTCATGTGACTGAAGGTCTCAAAGCTGTATTTGCCGTGATAGCGGCCCATGCCGCTGTTGCCGATGCCGCCAAAAGGAAGTTGGCTGGTGGCCAAATGAACAATGCAGTCGTTGACGCATCCGCCTCCGAAAGCCACCGATTCAAGTACGGTCTTTTCCACACTTTTGTCAGTGGTAAAAAGATAGAGGGCCAACGGATTTGGTTGGCGGTCAATGATTTCGAGGGCCTCTCTCAAGTGTTCATATTCGACGATGGGTAGAATGGGTCCAAATATTTCCTCGGTCATGACCGGTGAGTCGATCTTGGGGTTGATCAACAATGTGGGTGAAAGGTACTTTTGGTCTGAATCAAACTGACCTCCGTATAGAATCTCTCCGTCCTTGAGATAACCTACTAACCGATCATAGTGGCGGTTGGTGATAATGCGGCCGTAGTCGGGGCTTTGTTTGGCATCTTTGCCATAAAACTCCTCAATTGCGTCGACAATCGCGTGTTGCATTTCTTTACGAACAGATTTGTGAACCAGCAAATAGTCAGGGGCCACGCAGGTCTGCCCAGTGTTAAAAAACTTGCCCCAGGCAATCCTTCGGCCGGCAACCTTAATGTTGACCGCACGATCGACGAGGCAGGGGCTTTTGCCACCCAATTCAAGGGTAACGGGAGTTAGATGTTGGGCGGCCGCCGTCATGACGATTTTTCCAACTTGTGGACTACCGGTGAAAAAGATGTAGTCGAAATTATGGGCCAGAAGTTGTTTGTTCACTTCCAGTTCCCCCTCGACGACCTGGATGTACTCGCTGGGGAAATTGTCCTGAAACAGATCGGCGATGAGTTTGGAAGTATGAGGGGCAAACTCTGAAGGCTTAAGAGTTAAGACGTTTCCCGCAGCCATAGCACCCACCGCTGGTAGGACGAGTAGCTGGAAAGGATAATTCCAGGGTGACATGATGAGCACCTGGCCGTAGGGGTCAGGTCGAAGCTGAGCATTGGCCGGCTGAAGGGCCAGTGGAAGACTTACGCTTCGCGGTTTCGCCCAGGAGCTGAGCTTCTTTTTCATCACGTCGATTTCTTCCAATACCATGGCGATCTCAGAGGTCCAGGCCTCAAGGGCCGGTTTGCCCAAATCAGCCTTAACCGCGGCGAGGATCTTATTTTCGCTGACGCGAATCATGCGCTCCAATTTGCTCAACTGTTCCAGGCGAAAGGACAGGGGCAGGGTTTTGCCACTGCGAAAAAAGGATTTCTGCTGCTGTAAAATCTGGGGAGTGAGTTCCATAGGCCATCCTTTGTTGGTTTCCATCATAAACAAACTGGGGAAGGAAGGAAAACCTTTGTCCAGGCCTTGCAAATGATTCTGTCAAGCCCTCAGGCATTATCCATTCCTGAAAGAATCTCAATGAGATAATGCTGAGTATTATGGGAGTAAAAAGGGCTTCCCCGGCAAAATGAGCCTCGGCATAATGACAAACTGAAGTCAACGCAGCACCTGGAGGTGAACCATGAAGAGTCTGCGTAATATTTTGTTAGGAATGGGAACCTTGGCTTTATTTGCGGGTTGTGCGTCCAACCCTCACAAGGCGAAGAAAATCGAAACTGAAATGGAGAAGAAGTCTGCAGTGAGCGGCGATGAATCCGTAGGAATCAAGGATGGTAACTTGGTTGTCCAGCGCAAGACCATGATGAACGAAGAGCTGCGCCGCTTGCAGAATCAGGTCTACGAACTCGAGGATCGAGTCTACGGCAATAGGAAGTATGGCTCCGAAGGTCTTTATGGCGCCCTTAAGCAATGTCGACTCAAACTCACCTCAAAGGAGTATGGCGGCGATGGCAAGTTGAAGTGGACTGAGCCCATTGACCGGGTGACGGACAAGGAAGATGAGTTCGAAATCGGCGTCGATGAGAAGGACAAGATTGTTGCCGTCTCCGAGGAGTTCCTCAAAGACCGCATTAAGCGCTTCAACGGCTACAAGCGGGTTCTGAACAAGAGAGAGGACGAATACAACGAGAAGTTGGAGATTTGTGATGCGGCTCTCGCATCTCGTAAGTTCGACATGGAACAAAAGCAGAAGGCAGACGCCAAAGAGACCAATTAATCAGGTTGGTTCGAAATACAAAGAAGGAAGGCCCTGGCCTTCCTTTTTTTTTACCCCGTTGCTAAGCTCAATCCATGAAAATGCCAAAACCCTTACTCTCACTCATCCTATCCATGTTCTTTTTTTCTCCCCTTTTGGAAAGTGCCGCCGACCCACTATTCCCCGATGAGGGCCATTGCGTGGCCTACAAGACACGTAAGACCTTTTTTCTTGTGCGCACGGTAGATGTGGTGGGGAAGAATTGTAGTGTCAGTTCTCAGATCATCCCGGAAGTGGGAGGGCAGTATTACTTTGAATTGCGGGTGCCCACCAAGTCTTTTGAGTCGGGCGAAAGTGAACGGGATAGAGATGTGGCGAAAATCCTTAAGGCAGAGAAACACAAAGATATGGTCTTTCGTACCAGCAGTTGGCCTCAGTCCAAGTGGGAGGAACTGCTGAAGTCAAAGAGCTTCACCCTGGAGGGGAAGCTCACCATTGCGGGAAAGGCCTATCCTGTCTCGGCTCAGGTGGAAATGGTGAGAAATGGCCATGGAGTTGTGGCCAATGGTTTGATTTATAGCAAGTTCAAACACTTTGGCATTGAGCCGCCCAAACTTGGAATGGGAGTGGTGGCCAAAGTTCGCGATAAGTTGGATCTGTATTTTCAATTGCGGGCCGACAAAACTTTGGGCGTAGACCAAATCGTTGATCTGACGACATTTTAGTTCTGAGTCGGAAAACCAAAAAAAAGCCCAGCTCGTCGAGCTGGGCTTTTGATTTCCGTTTTCTAGCGAAAATTAGTGGCGACCACCACGACGGCCACCGCCGCCTCCGCCACCAAAGCTGTTGCGGGGTTGCGGAGGACGAGCCTCGTTAACAGTTAGGCTACGACCGCCATACTCTTGGCCGTTAAATTTTTCGATTGCAGAAGATGCTTCTTCGTCAGTCGACATTTCCACGAAACCGAAGCCTTTGCTTCTTCCAGAGTCGCGATCAGTGATGATGCGAGCGGAGTCAACAGTACCGCACTGAGAGAAAAGATCAGAAAGATCTTGGTCAGTAGTTTGGTAGCTCAGATTTCCAACATAGAGTTTCTTGCCCATTAATGCCTCCTCAGCCTGGGTGCCACTTAAGAGGACTGGGCGGAATTGCCCCTGGATCCCTTAGAAGCGTGTCTTATATACGGGAACAGAAATAACACGACTGGTCTCAAGGGGACAACCGAAATGAAAAGTCTTTGTGTGGTGCTTCCTACAGGTACCGGGCATTTTTTCGAGATCTTACCCAAGTCCACAAGATGACAGGGAAAATAAGCAATATCACCAGGCCCCCGGATGGTCCGGAGGGTGAGAGAGGACCTTGAAAACGGCCACAGCCCAGCAAGGGGTCCCCCCCCAGCTCATCCCGACCATAGAGGTAGGTAATGCCATCAATGTCGTCCTGATGGAGGTTGAGGTTGGTTTTGGCGGCTATTGAAAAATGCATGAGGGCGGCCACCTCTTCTGTGTGGCCGAGTCCAATCAGATGGCCCATTTCATGGGCAATGGTTATCTCGCGTTCTGTCGTCGATTTGAGGCCGAAATTTCCCCCAGCAGCCGCGTTCATATTGACGACAATAAAGGCCTTTTGCATCCGGCCTGTACCAAGGGTGGTGCTACGGGTTCCGGCTGGAACGACATCCAAACAGGTGCCCGTGCATCCGCCGGTCCCGGCTGAGCTGGCTGAATCTGTCGCAAAGTCCGTGGAACAGGCAATGATCGCCGTTTCAGGGAAGGAGAAAAATCTCAGGCTGGCGGCTGTGGTCGAGGTCGTGCCGCCCATCTTGATTTCCAGACGGGAGGTGGGAACCGAGTTCCATAAATCAATGGCGGTTTCAATATTGTCCTCAATCCCGGCCGGGCAATTGGTGGGATTTAACAAAATGTTGAGGGACTTGCCGCTAAAACCCTTAAGATTTGGATCAGTAATACTGAGGGTAAACCCCTGGGCCGAAGGAGCAAGACACAACATAGCCACTGTGATCAATATGGTAAGAACGGGCCTCCTTAATTGTTGAACCACAAAACAGTGCGCTGTCTTTGTCCGGGAATAGGTCCGACTGCCGAGCCATTCCCGTAAATCCGAATCCTCACCGTCGCGCAGGGCAGGAGGCTGAGCGACCGAAGGGAGTAGGCTCAGCCGAACGAACTGCGGCGGCAAAGCTGACGCAGTCCGAAGACGAGCCTGCGGCCGAAAAGGTGCGTGAGGATTTGCGGAGGATGGTCGGCAAAGGACCGACTTCACTGATAAAGGATTTTGTGGTTCAACAATTAAGGGGGCCCGTTTTAGAAAGGTGTATCGCAACTTCATTTCAATAACCTCCACCAACTTGATAATTGACCGTGACCATCAAGGAATAAGAACGCCTCTCGGTGAGGAGACTCACAAATAGGGCTTCAATCTCTGTACGCCACTTAGAGTCCGCAGAGGTGTAGGCCATACCCATCTCCCAGGTCATATTGCGAGCCGTGGTGTCGCGCCCCGGGCGGGCAAACTGCGAAGTGCTGGTGCCATTGTTGAGAGTGACCAGCCCCCCTTTTCCTTTAACTTGGTAGAACATCAAGCCGAGACCGTAAGTCCAATCCCAGCCTCCGGAACCACCGGCACCTAAAGGGGAAAGAAGGGGGAAGGAAAACAACATAATAGTGGTATCGGCCGCTCCATCTTGGGCTTCGCGAGGCAAGAGAGTATAGGCAAAGCGGGGAGCCATAATGAGATCGCTATGAAAGTTCCAAAAAGTGCGGGCCTGCAGAGGATAAAACATGGGCCCCAAAAAACTGGAAGAGGCATTGTCGCTGGTGGTGGTGCGGGTCAGGTTGTAGTTCAGCATTCCCCCGCCCAAGTAAAGAGCCTTGGCTGGAGCAGCGGCACCTGTCGGCGAAAATGTCAGAAGAATAAAAAAAAGCCCCAGGCCATTTGCGGCCCAGTGAATTCTGAACTTCCCCATCGCTTGCCCCTCCCTGGTTTGGCTTCGGGTCCTCTTACTTTTTGGCCTGATTGGCCACGGCTTGGGCGGCTCGTTCCGCCGCTTCCGGGTCACCCAGGTAGTAGTTTTTGATGGGCTTGAGCTTGTCGTCAAGCTCATAAACCAAAGGAATTCCAGTGGGGATATTAAGCTGGGTGATTTCATCATCGGAAATCCCGTCCAGGTGCTTCACCAGAGCGCGCAAGCTGTTGCCGTGAGCAACGATAAGGACGCGCTTACCGGCTTTAATGACTGGAGCGATTTCTTGATCCCAATAGGGGAGAACTCGGTCCTGGCACTGCTTGAGTGCTTCAGTGGCAGGCAGGTCCCCAGGGGTCACACCGGCATAGCGACGATCATGCTTGGGATGGCGTGGGTCTGATTCTTTTAGTGCCTCAGGTGGAATATCGAAACTTCGTCGCCAAACAAAAACTTGGTCCTCGCCGAATTTTTCCGCGGTCTCCACCTTGTTGAGTCCTTGCAGGTCGCCATAGTGACGTTCGTTAAGGCGCCAGTGGCGAATAACCGGGAGCCACTCCTGTCCAGTTTCTGTGAGCACGGACCACAGAGTGTGGATGGCGCGCCTCAATACCGATGTGTAGGCCACATCAAACTCGTAACCTTCTTGTTTGAGCAATTGTCCCGCGGCCTTGGCCTCCTGCCTTCCTTGATCGGTGAGGTCCACATCCGTCCATCCGGTGAAGCGGTTTTCCTGGTTCCATGTGCTCTGTCCGTGACGAAGTAAAATAAGTTTGTGTGTGCTCATGATGGCTCCCTTATGTGCAAGGCCAAGTGATAACCCCACTTGGCCTTGGGATTCAACACCTGGGGCGCCTGACCAAAAACGTCATTCAAGTCTTTTTTGAAGTCCAGGCGGAATAATTTTATTCCGTAAAATTAAAGGCTTAGGCGCCAATCGGGGGCACAGGCCTGGCATATTTGTTGAAGATTCAGGCCAGTCAAAGTGGAAGGGGAGCCACCTGTGCTCTCAAATCGAATTCGAACGGAATACATAACTAAGGGAACTCTATGAATCGCGTTGTTCTGACAATCTTTGTCCTTGCTGTCATGGGCGCAGGCATAGCTTGCTCTAAATCCCCTAAACAGTACCAGACTCAGACTCCTGACCAAGGCAAGGTGGACCCCAGTCGCCTGACCCTGGAGCAGTTGATCGGACCTCCCTCGAGCCCCAATGCCGGGCTTCTTTCCGGAGAGCGAGGGGAGGAGACTCAAGAGGAAATGGACGCCCGGGTTCGCCAGAACAGTATGCTGCCCATCGTGTTGGGCGAGGGTGCTGCCGGAGTCTCTCTGACCACCACTTACGAAGAGGCGGAGTTTCGTTTGAGCAAGGGTCGATTGACCTCAATTGGTTGCCTCTACTATCGAGAAGGACTGTGTATTTTGTGGCGTCCGGATCAACCTCGCACTCCGGTGGGAATGATCATCGTTGGTGGGTACCTTGGGCCAGTGAATTTACCCTCACCCTATGGTGCGGTGAAAATCGGAACTGAGCTGGCTTCATTTTTTGGAACAGGTCCGGTGGATCATGATCCAAAGGCCCAGGCTTTTATTGAGGCTATCTACCGTCAACTTAAGAATACAGGCTCGGACTCTCATTGCTTGGCCGATCAGACTTGTTACATATCAGCCGCTGAAGACAATAAGTCCTTTGACTTCAATATGCCAGGCGTGGTTTTGCGCTTTAGTAACGATGGTCGGAAAGCCCTGGGCACCATCATCATTCAGGTCAGCTCTGAGCCCATGGGCCTTGAGGGTCGAGTGGAACTTCTGAAAGGCGAAATAGAAGTTCTGGGCGCCCAAGGTGAAGTCCTGGATCGCATCGCTTTAGGTACGCCCTTTGGCGAAGTTCTGGCTAAGTCTGGTTTGGAAGACGACAAACGTTATGTGGTTGGAACGCGCATCTTCGGAAAAATTCTTCGCGGTATGGGGATTATCTTTCTACGCGATAAATTTGGTAAAGAGGACCGCCAACCCGAGGCCGATGATCCTTTGGTGAATGTGTCTTTTGATACTGAATTTCAAGGTCAGTTCCGCATGAACGGCAAAAAGATTGTCGTTCAACCCCGGGCTGGAGACCAGGTACAGATTAAGCTGGCAGAGGAGTCAGCAAGCCCTGGTGATGGCAACTATGTGATTGGTGAAAATCAGAAGATTTTCCCCGGTGATGCCAAAAAACAATTGGCTCTGATTAAAGCTCTGGTTCAATTCACCGAACAGGAAATGAATAAACAAAAGAGCGAAGACGAAGTCGTCATTAGCATGGTTGAAGGCGCTCACGAAAACCGTCCCGGCCGTGCTGTTGGAGGCGGGGTGATCCGTTACAACCAGAAGACGGGTTTTGGCTTTAGCCTTGGCTACAATATGGATGAGCAATCGGGCCTTCTGTCCATTGGCTACGGCATGATCGATAGCGAGTTTGAACGTTTAGCAATTGAAGAGGGACAAAAGGTCTGGATGGCGGGAAGCCAAAGGCTGGCGGGAGTTGGCCTGGGTGAAATCGCCTATATTAAGGATAAAGATGAGGAAAGGCAGACCGCCACACTGAGATATCAACATCCCACCCGTGGATGGTTAGAGATGCGGGTCGATTACAATCCCAACGGTGAGCAGCCGGTGATGTACCGTGAGGGCTCTGAGACCAAGATCTACTATCAGCCCATGTTTCTCATCAAAGTCGGTTCCATCGTCAATATTGGCGGGCAGGCGCTCGGAACAACTAATATTGATGGTGTTTCGTATGAGGCCTTTGAAATCATTATTTTGGCATCAGACTCGCTCTATAACAGCGTGATGGGCTTATGTGAGATTCCTGGTTTTGCCCTGCCCTTTGGTGCCTACGATCTGGATGTATTTGGCGCAGCAAAAACAGGTTCGGTGGTGGAGAGCATTCCCTCCGCCATTAAGCGGGCGGACGACTCCAAGCAGCTGGCTCAGTTGAGGCGCAAGCTGGACAAAGAAACCAGTGAGCTACTTGCCGACCTGAGAGGCTTGGATGTGCCAGAGCCTATGTCGACCACAACCAACGCTCGGCGCACAGCCCTGATGGAGCGTTTGGAGCAGATTCGCAAACAAGCGGAAGAGAAAGGCTGGATTGAACGAGTGGAGAGTCCAAGTGTGGGCCAGCTCCAATGGAAGTTTAAAGAGCTTTCATCTGAATCCTTGGCTCTGGAGGATAAGTACCTGGCATTTAAATCCTGTATTTTTGAGGCTCCCGTGGACTCAGCGGCTCAGGGTTTGCGCTCGGCTGTTTATTTCCCCCGGCAGAACACCCAGTTGAGATTTATCAGCCGCGAATTGGATAAAGTCGTCATTTATAAGAAGCCGGATCCTAAGGCCTCAGAGAAGGTCTTGAGGGGAGGTGGCCAATGAAAAAGTCGTATGTAACTCCCATTGTCCTTGTCGTTTTAAGTTTGCTGGTTAGCTGCGCCAAGGACCGTCCGGTCATGAAGCTTCCTGATCCCGAAGGCGATCGTATGTCTAAGCAAGTCTTTACTGGCGCCCCCAGTGTGCTGCAGGCGGCGACAGGTGCCAACTCAGCCAAGTATTGGGCGGCCAAAGTCACAGTGGTGAACACCAGTTCGAACTCGGGCTTTGTGTTTACTGGCTTTCAGAGTGACCTCAAAGTCGGCTATTTTGAATTCACCAGGGACAAGCTGAAGTTTTTCAACGCCATCTTGCCTTACAAGAGCAAGGTTAACAGGCTTCCTGAAGTGATTAACGAGTGGGATGTGACCCACTCGGAAAAACGCCTGGCCGAATCCGATGGCAAGGTCACCAATCAGGAGCAGGAAGACCCCTATCTCAATTGGGAGCGTAAGAACTTTTTTACTCTCGATTGGGCCCAGGCCAATATCTCAGAGGCGGCCACCTTTCCTTACTCCTTGGATTGGGCGACCACCTTCCGCTGTTGGCAGAAGAAGGCTGCCTATTTGGTCGAGGACTCCCGGGAAATCACTGAGGACTACATCAGCTTCACAATTGGTGTGGATTACCAGCAGAACTCCTTGTGCAACATGAGTACCCGCCGTCACCATCGCAGTGATTTTACATTTTCAGTTCAGTATAAGTACTCATTTGTCCGCGTGAAGCCTTCTAGTGGTTTTCAGCCCTATGTGTACACGGGCGAGGATGATCCTCTCTTGGCCAAATATGGTTACTTCCGCACCGTCAAAGAGGGCTTGGCCAAAGATGGTCGCTACTCCAACACATTCCTGATGAACCGCTGGGATCCTAAGAAATCTCACACCTATTATTTTGATAAGGACTTCCCAGAAGTCTATAAACCCTTGTTTCGTGACATCATTGTCAAAACCAATGCTTTGTATGGAAAACACAAGCTCAACAACTACAACCCTAAGGACCACTCTTGTACCCAGGGGCTTTGCTTTCAGGTTTTGGACAATAATGATGGTACCAAGAAGTTTGGTGATGGCCGTTACAGTTTTATCAAAGTAGTTGAGACTCTGGATGATGGATCCCCCTTTGGCTATGGCCCTTCAGACGCCAACCCTCTGACTGGTGAGACCTTAGCGGGTAACATCATTTTATGGACGGGTGGTGTGAAGTACTATCTCAAAGTCCTGCGCGAACGTT
Organism: Pseudobdellovibrionaceae bacterium; assembly: GCA_020635075.1. NCBI lineage: Bacteria > Pseudomonadati > Bdellovibrionota > Bdellovibrionia > Bdellovibrionales > Pseudobdellovibrionaceae > Pseudobdellovibrionaceae bacterium. Next base: position 101,090 of record JACKAM010000001.1, read on the forward strand.
TGGAGCGTGAAAAAGGCAAGTTCGACAAGAGTAGTATTTTCCAAAAGCTCAAAGCCCGTCTGAAGGAAGAAGACCCAACCAAGTGGACGGCGACGGCGGCAAAACTGAATCCTTCGACTCGCTCGGGTCAGGCCTTTGATTATCTGCTCAAGAAATTCACCTATGGTTATCCGGGCTGGGCTCAGTTCACCCAGTCGCCCTTTCCGGGATTGTCCCAAGCTGGTGAGAGCAAGTCGAATCCGGCAGACATGTTGGGAACCAAGCTCTTTAAATTCGACAGCCTTAGTCGGGTGCAGGATTTGGCCACCAAATCCATGGGACCTCGCTGGGCGGGCCTAGGACCTGAAATCATGGGTAGCATGAAGGATGTGATTCAGGAGGGCCTGAGGCAGGTTGCTAAACCCGGAATGCATGAGCGGGATTCCACCGTGTACTCGGTTGAGGCTGCTTTGGCTGGTGCCACCGATATGATGATGGACGGTAAGAGCGACGATGAAGTTTTACGGACTATTATTTATCGTGTCCTAATCCATGAGTTTGGACACACTTTGGGACTTCGTCACAATTTCTATGGTTCTGTGGATAAAAAGAATTTCCGTCAGGTACGTAGCGATGGACAGAATTCCAAGTTTGTCGCCACCAGTAGTTCAGTCATGGACTACCTGACCCTTAAAGACGAAATGCATGGCGATCACAATTGGGAACTCTACGATGAAGCCGCCCTCATCTTTTCGGCAACGGGTGGTGCTGTGGACTTGTCCAAGGTGAACAAGACCCATTACCTCTATTGTACAGATGAGCACCGCATCCTAAATGCCATGTGTAACGCTTTTGACCAGGGATCCACGCCATCAGAAGTGACTATGAGTTTGATCGAAGACTACGAGGACCGCTACTGGCTGTTGAACTATCGTAACGAGAGAGCCTACTGGAACACCTGGTATTACGCTTCTAACATGTTCTACACCATGTTCCAGATGAAGAAGCCTCTGATGATGTGGCAGACGGCCTTTAACGTGAACAACGTTCAGGAGAAACTCAGTCGCCTGAGAGGGGCAGATGGAACTACAGCCTTATATAAGGACGAGGCCATCGGTGCCATCTATGAGGACATCTCCGAAGACCTCAAGCAGTCGGTCAAACTGAGCATGGCTTTTTACGATTCGGTCATTCAGCAAAGTTCAGCCGACCGTGATTGGAAAACCAAATATGAGGACTGGACCGGTGAAGTGAAGGCCTTGGGTATCATTTGGGACAAGATCTTTGCCACCTTGTTTTTGATGGGTGATCAAACATTCTTGTACAACCCCAACTACTATGCGCCTTATGCCTCTTACCTGAGCATGATGAACCGCTTAGGTGACCGCAACATGGTGGAGGAAATCTTTGAGAGCAACTTGACCGTGCGCTATGCGATGGAGCCCTGGTTTATCGGATTCTCGCGTGTGTTGTATGCGCTTAACGCTTACAACTACGTGAATCTCAATAACCCGGAGTTCATTAACCGCATGAGGTTTTCTTGTTATAAGCCTGAGTCCATGAAATCTCGATTTGGCATTGATGTGGACAACTTCCAAAGCTCGACCAGTCTGGTGAAGGACCGATTGAATTTGGAGTTGTTGCCTTTGGCCAGTTTGGGAGAAGGCTTAACCGACCGCTACTTCCGGGATTCCACCAGCCGCATCGGTGTGGTGGAGGTCGGCGGTGACTTCTATGTGGCCGGTGAAGAGAAAAATCGCTACGCCTTTACCCTGATCTCCAACATGGAGGATTCAGATAAGCGCCTAGGCGAGAGCATGGCCACAGGTAAGGCTGACGTGCGCGAACTGTATATTCTCTACAACTTACTCACTCGGGGTGTTGTACCCGATCAGTGTCAGTAAGGAGAATGGCTGAGTGATGATCAGGACAAACCTGCGTCCCCCAACCCGAAAGAATCAGCCAGGGCGGTTGCTCTGGCGGATGATCACATTGCTGATGGTCGGCCTGGCCCTGGCTTGGGCCGATTTCAGCCGTGGGGGGGAAAATCTATTGTCCAGTCAGCCGTCAAAGATGGCAATTGAAGGAAAGAAGTCTGCCGAACAACTGGCCAAAGAAAAGCGACTCGAAGCCCTGCGCCGTAAGAAAAAGAAGAAAGCGCGCGCCAGGCGCCGAGCCCAACAGTATGAAGTGGCGGCCCTTCCCTTGCCACCTTTGTCCCCCATGCCTTCCAGTGGTGGCAGCAGCAAAGCCAAATTGACGGACGAAAAGAAAGAGGAAGAAGACAGTGGTCCCTGGTCGGGCAGCATTGGTGCTGAACACTACGGCGGATTCTACGAAGACGTGGACCCCACCTCCATGCTGATCCTGTCGGCGGCTTACAAATTCAAATACGGCATGACGATGTCTGTTGGCCAATCCGTCACCAAACTTTATCGAGTCATTCCCGGTGAGTCGGAATGGCAGGCCAACGACACCTCATTGGGATTGAGTGGTGTGATCACCAAGGACTGGTTTGCTGGCATTGGTGTCAGCGGAAGCTTGGGCGCCACGGTACCTGTGTCGGAAGCCTCAAGGCGTGTGGATCAGCTCACTCGCCTCAGTGCTGCTGGCAAGTTTTCGCGTAGTTTTATAGATAAGAAAATCGGCCTAAGTTTATCGCCAAATGTGCGCTATCACGTGAACCGCTACACCACCACGCCCACCTACGAGGGCAGTGGCGGCGGACGGCCCTTGACCCGGTATTCTGTGGGTGCGGCGGCTGGCCTGGCTTTGAATTTTCACGAGAAACTTAGCTTGATTTCGTCAGCCTCCGTCCAGCAGGTCTTTTACGAAAAGGTGCAGTTTGAAAACTCCACCAGGACATTAGGGGTTACCAACCCACCCACCCATTTCTACAGTTGGGCCGCCTCTTTGAATTTTCAACCCCTCAAAAACTGGAGCCTGTCCTTAGGCTACAGTCACGGGCAAAAGCTAGAAAACCCGTGGGGAGTTGAAGTCCTAGTCTTCGACGATCGGGTTTCGCAGTGGTCTTTGGGAACCAGTCTTAGTTTCTGATCCGTTTCCTCTCTATGAATTCGAAATTGATCAGTCCATGAGTCTCTGCTCGCTTTTCCCAGCTGAGCAAAAATCTTCAGACATACGTCCGGCAGCAGCGCTCTCTCTCAGAGCGCAGCACCAAGCCGAACTCGATTTTCGCTCACTGGGAACGCGACCACCCGACTCATTGAGAGCTGCCCTTTCCCGTCCAGGAAACATTTAGATAGGGTGCCAGGTCCTATTCGTGGCCACCCAGCATCCAAAGGGGCCATTTTTTTGAAAAGTATTTGGGCATCGTATTGCTGGGTAGATTAACGAGAAATTGTTCTGGGCTATTAAACACCATTCAGATGCTGGGCCTGGTGATGCCCCGAACAAAGGAGAGTGAGGTTTTCCAGGTGATTGCTCCCACCCTGAGAGACCGGCTTTAGGTGGTGGATTTCCAGAAATCTTGTCTCCCGACACCGGTCGCCCTTGTGGCTCACATGGCCACATTGGCCAGCAAATTTGATCATCACTCGGTGTTTTGTCGCCGCAGGAATCTTCCTTCGTCCAGGTCGGTTATCATTTGATCCATGCAAAAGCTCCCTAGGTACCTTGTCTCCTTCTTTTTCTATATTATTTGTGATGATGATCTTTTCGTCCCGGGTCTCCCTCCCAGGGGATTTGTTGTCCGTAGCGGCGATTCTATCTCCGGATGGGCTCGTGTTTAGGGCTTTTTCCGTCGTCCCTTCGCTTGACGCAGGCATTTCGGGAACTCTCCTTAAGGATTGTACCGGGCTCACTTGGGTCACAGAATTTTCGGTTGAACTTTGGCTGTCGCGACCCCGGTTGGCAGGAGACCCGTTTTTGCCGGAGAGCTTTCCACGGAGAAATTGCCGTTCGGCCTTTTTGACGGGATCGTGTTTTTCTAAAAACAGTTCTACTATTGACTCCAGAGCCTGTTCCAAACTTGCTGGCTTTTGAGATTTGTCACTGACTAGGTCTTGAACTCGGCGAATCTTGATCATCAGTTTTTCTGAGATCCCCACCTGAAGTTGCACTCGAACTGCGGTCGGCTGCTGCTGAACAATGACCTTCTCCTGAATCTCGTTTTGTGGGTGGATATAGGTCATTCTCCCTTTTCGCGCCTCTTGAGGATTGACCTTCGACACCTCCCGCTCAACTTTCGATTGAGTGGAGGTTTTAGCCATTTCAATCCAGTGGTTTTTGTTCTCTTTGGTTATCACGGACGCAATGCGCTTAGCCTTAGAAACCGTAAGCCGGCCCTCCTTGATTTCATTTTTAAGCTCCGGCACCTCGCGTGATTTGCGGGTCACAGCAATCAGGGTATAGACCACGCTGTCAGAGAGTCCCAGACATTGAACCCCATATTGAAAGAGAGAATTACAGCCGTAGCGAAGGAAAACTCTATTTTGCTCAACCTCATCTAGTATATTGATCAGCTCAATTTCGGCCGTCTTGTATTTCGCTGACGCCTGTTGGGCTCTATGGTGAATGTCGCGAATCTTTTGTGGCAAGTGCTTCTCAAAGTCTTTCTGCTGATTCAAATTCGATCCCCCCTCGTGACGAGTTGAGATCTTATAACATGGGTTTTTGAATGCACTTTTTCGGGTCTTGCCAAATGCCAATCAAATCGCCTGGGAGACACACGAGCAAAGGCGGTAAGGAGTTTTGGACGAGAGTTTGAAGGAAAAACCAAAATCAGGATTTGAACCGACTGGAAGGTTGCTAACAAACTCGAAAATGGCGTCAAGAGTCCGCTGCAAAAAGTTTTTTGCGCAACCCTGCATCCAATATAATAGGCCTGGCACTTTTAACTTGGCTAGTTCTCTGGGCTTATGATTCGTGACACGTGATTCTCGTCAAATCGAACAAAGTACACAGTGAATTTGTAACTTTGCTTAAGTGTATCATAGATGTCAGCTCCAGAAAAATCAGCCTTGGGTGCCTCAGTCACCTGGTATCTGTTAGTAAGATTAGGAATGGCCTTGGAAACAGCCTCAGTTTTGAAATCTCTTAAAACGTAATATGACGACTTGAGTGTCAGAAAGGCAAGTAGAACATCCCATGCTACGGGTTCGGGGGTCATGTGATCAAAGGCAATTTCATCACAGGTGTTATCAGGGCAGTACCTGAGTGCAAAGTGGTCTCTTTCCTGGATCCTCTGGATACTTTCTCCCAGTCGCGATTTAAGATATGTCTGAGAGTCAATGGACCGGCTTTCAATTGAAAGAGAGGCACAAGAGGAGGCGCCAAACATGAAAACAATTGCCCACTTCGATAGTTCCCTTCTTGTTTCGCTCAGGGTACAGCCTCTGTTCCGTTGCTAGAGTTTAGATACCAGGCGTATATTCTGAATCAATGCTTCCAAAACGTTCGCCTGGCTGTTAATCTTCGTCACCCAAATCGTACCCACATTTGCTACACTCTCGTTTGTAAAACTTTGGTCTTAAAGAGAAAAACCTTTGTTTGCATCTGGGGCACTTCCAAAAGCCCAACAGATAGATAGAATATAACACCAGCCCCAGAGAAAGGGAGGCAATCAAAGGCGTAAATATTTGTGGATATACGAAAACTCCAATTATGAATAATGGAAGTGCTTTGGCGATATCATAGGGCAAAAATACAAGTCGCTTTTTGTTCATAGGGGATCTTTCCGCAACACTGGTTATGTTTTCAATCCCTTGGGTAGTAATCAAGAAATTCTTCTGGGCCAATTGGAATAATTGAGATTGCCGTACCAGAGATGATTAGAGTGTCCCCGGAGTCGGCCATCAAAAGATTGATCAAAATATCTCCAGACTCTTTTAGTGGAATAGGGACCTCACCTTCATATTTATTGGAAGAGACCAAAATGCTTCCCGCTGAGATCGAAGCTGGGTAGTTCTGAGTTTTGCCCTTTCGGTTCCATCCGGAAACACTCAATTGGACATTTTGAGTACATACAGGCAAACCCTTTGGGTCTTCACGATCATGATAGACGATCGCTGAGATTAACATTCTGAGCTGATTCTTATCCTCAATGACCTTGTTGATTTCAGAGTCGTGGAACTCCCAGGTCGTTTTCAAGAAACCCTCCATTGTCAGGAATTGAGTTAAGTGTCTCTTTGAATTCCATGCATCCAGAAAATACGCCTGGCGCTTAAACTCTTGTGATAGATCTGTTGTAGCCAGGCCCTTGTACGGACTATACTATATCGATTTATAACTAGTGTCTAAGAGACTAAGGTCTAGTGAGGCCGATTGTTTTGAGTCTGTTTGTATGCTTAATCCAAAAGATGGTGAGATTGTAATAGAAAGAAAACTATTTTTTCATAAAGTGCCTTTAAGAGGTCCCTATGAAGCGTTGTTTCCATCCAATCTTTGCAGAGTAAGGTAGGTAATGAAAAGGGCTCTGAGGTGGATAGGAATAGGTCTTCTCGCACTGACTTTGCTGGTTACTATCGTGATCACGATAAACCTAGTAAAAGTCTATTCACTTTTGCCAAAAGTGAGAACTGCACTCAAAACTCCTCAGTTCACACCGGTTGAACAGCCTGTCATTGACCGGTGGCGTGTCGAGCCACCAAAGAAAAGCCTAGATAGGGCGTCTAGTGGACAAGGCGCAGAAGTGAATGACCAAAAGAAACCTGAGGAAGACGCAGAGTTCGAGGGTGGGCGGCGCAAGGCCGAACAACAATATGAGGACATCTCTAGGATCATGGTTTTATACAAGTCTCAGATCGACCATGTGGATCTCTGCAATGTTAGTTGTGAAGGGCTTCCGCAAATGCTTTCGGAAATGCAGGACTATGTGGGTGGAGAGGGATATACCGTAGAAAATCCGCCAATGGGTAATCCTGGATTTCAATTGGCAGCTCTGTCTGGTCGGGCGGCCTTTGGAAAGAAAATGATAGGCCTTTTTGATATCCTTCATCAAATAACAGCCGATCCCGTTTCACTTAAGTCAATTGAGGCATACAAAGCCGCTTGGATATTTGAGGAAGCGCTATCTGGCTTTGAGAAAAGGGGCAAAGAACCTCTTTTGGAATTGGGCTCACTGCTAAAGTTGCTGAGTTCTTTAGAAAGGACTTGCTCTGAGGAATCCTGGGCAAGGGACTGTCAAATTCTTGAAGAGGATATCGTAGAGTGGATAGAAGATGGAGCACTGGAGTGAAGAAAGCCCATCTCTCAGCAGCTATGTTTGTTGCCCTTTTAACCATTGCTCTCCTCGGACTGTTTTATCCGGCCTTTACTGAGGATATAGAGATATTAAATGCATACTACTCGCTTGATGGACAAGAGTTGGTCGAATATTTGGAGGGCAAACCGGTAAGAGTTCCGTTTCGGGCAGGTGGTGCCTTTAGGTGGGTGCAGTATCTTCGGACCAGTGCCGATGTGGCAGTGGTTGAAGTTGAGGAGATGTCCCAGATTCCCGGTAATTTGACGCAAAAGAATGTTGATACATTAAAGAGTTCTAAGCTGACTGATGAAGTGAGGAAGACAGGTAATGGAGTCGCCTACAGAATCAGGCTGCCGATGAAACCCGAATGGGAAGGTTATGGTCACATTATTGGGGGTATCCAGATTGAGGACTCAGACGGACCGGGATTTCACAAAATCAGACTGAGATTCAAAAACGGGCAAACCCGAGGATTCTGGTTTGAGGTTGTGCCGCCAGGGCGGAGAGAGAAGGAGATTTAATGCCAAACATTATGCCACCTGGCTACAGCGGAAAGAATCAGGGAGGAAAGAGTCAAGCCCGCCTAAGCAAATCAGATAAAAGACGGATTGACGCTGCCGTGCTGATTTTTATCATAGTGGTTTTTGTTTTGGTGGTGAGATTCCTGTATCCAACCAAGATTGATGAAATGTTGTACGAGGGCTATGTCGATTCGTTTTGGTTTTGGGTTCCAGTTGGGATTTTGTTTTTATGTTCTATTGCAATCTGCCCTTGGACTAGAATTCCCTGCGACCCAAGTCGCTTCTATGACGGCCCCATTTTGTGGACCTCCGAGAAGGAAAAGCCCGAAACCAAAGACCGATGAAACTGATGAGCTGGCCTCCTTAGTTGTTGGTCCACAAAACCGTGGGCTGCGGTTGTCCGGGGATAGGTCCGATTGCCGAGCCATTCCCGGAAATCCGAATCCTCCGCCGTCACTCAGCCTCCTGCGCCCGCGGCCGATAGGCGCGTGAGGATTTGCGGAGAATGGTCGGCAAAGGACCGACGTCACTGATAAAGGATCTTGTGGACCAACAATTAGGGGGCCAGCTTGAAGGCAGTACACATGAACCCGACCTCTCACATTAATTCAGGCTGGGAGTCCGGAAAACCCTGAAAAGATTTCTGAAGCCTTGGGATTTGAAGGGTTTGGGGGCGGTGGACGCATAAAGGCCCTGTTAAGATCTGAAATTGGAAAAACTTCTCTGTTTTCACCTTATGGGGTGGGATCGGTCCCAAAACGCCCCCGGATCGCGGTGATAATCATTACAAGCCTAATTATATAGAGGACTGCGGCGTGGTAAGGCTGTGGCACGTGGGTTGCTGGACTTCGGAGGCGCCAGTGTCATTTGGTCTCCGGAGGACTCTGCGCAATCCCACTTGGGTAAGACTAAAAGGGAAAACGATTTAGTTAAGGGAAGTTGAAAATTAAGCGAACCGAACCACAGAAACCTTTTGGGGGTCTCTACATGTCGTTGCATAAGCACTTACTCCTGGCTTGTTTGGCAGCAAGTTTCGGAATGACGGGCTGTAATAAAACACCAAAACAATACCAGGCCGATCCGCCTCCCCAGTTTAAGCGGGATCTGAATCAGGTACCGACCAAAGAAAAGCTGGGTGAACCTACCAATCCCGGTGGGGGCATTTCCGGAAATGGCACGGATATCAGTCCCGAGGAGAAAGTCCGACGGATTCGGGAAAACTCCCAAAAGCCCATCGTCTATGGCGTCGATGGCGGTGGTGGGGGCATCACCTTCAAAACTGAATACGGTCAATCCAAAGACATCTTGTCCAAGCCCTTTTATGGTCCGGACGATGATGGCTTGGCCGCCTATGAAGAAAACATTTGGGTCTACTGGCGCAAGGACAAGCCACGCACTCCCTTTGGAATCTTCTTTAATCCAGGCTACCTGGGTAGCATTGACCTTGGCTTGAAAGATGCGAGTAACCAGCCCCGTCTGATTAATATTGCGGACGAGCTGGCTGACCTTTTTGTTGGCGATCCTAGCGGAAAAGAACTGATCAAAAAGGTCTACCGTCATCTTGAGAAGGTGGAAGATCCCTCCTTTGACTGCTTAAAAGCGGGCGTCTGCCAAGTGGACGATAGCGGACAGCAGTTCCTCCAGTTCAGCATGCCTCGCGCGGTGATGTTGTTCTCTCAGGACGACCGTCGTTCATTGTTCCGTATCATTTTGCTGAAGGCTGAAGATCCAGGCAATTTTGCCAATGATGCGGATTTGATCCAGGCTAAGATTCTGATCCCCGCCGGTGAAGGCACTCCTGCTGACTCAATTGGCGTGGGAATGTCTTGGGGCGAGGCCAAAGAGAAAGCCGGCACCGACACCGATAACACCCTCAGCACCAGAGCTTTTGTTAAGGGCTTTCAGGGCTTGGGTGTGGTGATCAGTAAGTCGAGCTTTGATCGCAATTACTTCTTCCCCAGTGCCGACGAAAAACTCAACGGCCTCTACTTCACCAAGGACTTTCAGCACTCCTTGTTGTTCAACGGCAAACAACTAAAGTTAACCAAGAATCTGGACGGTGGCTTGGATGTTTCTCTTGGTTGTGGTGAAGAACAGCCTGATGCGGCTGCGGCACCTGAGGCGAGCTTTCAACCGATGAGTCAAACGATGATGGCTCTCTCAGCACGCAGTGCCGTCACTCTCAACGATGCCGTCAGCATCATGAACGAAGTGAGTGACGCGGAAAAAGAAAAAGAGCGTCTGGCAGCTGAAGTGGCCAAACGCAAACCTTCAGCTTGTTTGGCCACCAAGGTTCCCTTCCTTAAAGAAGAGTCCAAGCTGCAGAAGGACCTGGTTAAAAAACTGGCTCTAGAGCTGATTGGTCAAATGTCGTCTCAGCCAGTGGCCCAGGCCGATAAGGATCAAGTTCTGAAGGCCAAGACCGGAACCATGGACAAGGGTGACAAGCAGTTCTTGTGGTCCTTCACTGGCTTTGATGCTCAGGGCACTAACCGCACCTTTGCAGGTCTTGTCAGTGCTTGGCAGCCGGCCGAGAAATCAGGTATCAACTACGCCTATGAGCTGGACGAGAAGACCGGCAATATCTTTTTGAGTCTTGAGAAGATCACCAATCCTATTGCTGAAATCACCGTACCGGCCACTTTTGAGCCGATTGTCGCTGGTTCGCAAAAGATGGGCGGCTTTGCTCTGGGTGACCAGGTCAAGATTAAGAACATCGACCTGGGCCGCGAGCAGGCGACCTTGGTGGTTGAAAAAGATGGCAAGACCATCGAGACCCGTGTCACCTATGATCCCACTTCTAAAATGCGTTTGCAGTACCTGGATGGCGACAAGCTGAAAGAGGGCGACCAGATCATGGAAGCCGTGGGTACGGAAAATCTGGGTCTTGGACTTCATCGCGTGGCAAGTGAAGGCATAGGTGAGGAACAGGTTCTCACTCTTGAAATTGATGCCATCTCCATCGGTACCAACGGTAAAGGAATCGAAGGCCTGTGCGGTCTGCCCAACTTTAGGGCTGATCTGGGTGTTAAGGACACTCACTTCGTCGCCAGTCTTTTGAAAGCCACCGAGAAGGCCAAAATCGAGTCGATCAAGGCCAAAGAAAAGGACCTGCGGATCCTTAAAAAGATGGAGCGCATTGCCCAGGGTAGTGGTGAAACCATGGACCCTGTTGAAGATGCCCTCACTGAAGATGAAAGAGCCTACAGGGACTATCAGGGCTGTAAGTTTGATTCGCCACTTGATCCCAACGGATCGGGTTTGAATGTTCGCTACTACTTCCCCAACCAGCGCATGTTGTTGTCATTTGACGACACGGACGATTCCGGAATGGATCGTGAGCTGGGAGGATTGACGATCTACAAGAGACCCGAAGAGAAGGTAGGGGGTGCCCAGTGAAATCTTTTAAATTAATTCTCAGCATTTCCGTTCTGGCTCTTCTTGCCTCCTGTGCTCAAGAGCGTCCGATTGAGAAGAAGCCCGATCCCGAGAAGGAGCGTCTGTTTAAGCCCTTCTTTACCGGAACTCAGGATATCTCGCCATTGAACGGACAGAGTCGTCAGGGAACCACTTGGCTGGCCAAGACCACGGTGACCAAAACCAGTGAAGCCGGTGGCTTTGCCTTTGTTGGCTGGCAGAGTGATCTGAAGGCCGGGTATTTTGACTTTACCAAGGATAGTCTACGCCTGTATTCGGCTGTTACTCCTTATCAAAGAGGTGGGGCGGCTGAAGACAACCTGATTAACTCTTGGCCGATTAAACACTCTGAGTTAAGGCTGCGTGAATCCGATGGTAAGGTATCCAATGTTGAAGAAGAAGATCCTTACAAACCTTGGGAGCAAAAGAACTTTTTCACCGTCAACTGGGCCAACTCGAATGTTAAGGAGGCGGCTAGCTTTCCTTATCAGATCGCCATGGCCCAGATGTTTGACTGCTGGATGAAGGCTGATGCTAATCTTTTGCCCGAGTCCTTAGTGACCTCCGAGGATTACATTTCCTTTACCATTCGCACGGACTACGTTCAGGTGGGCTTATGTTCCGATGAGATTCGCAAACATGCACGGGGTTTGTTTTCATATACTGTGGATTACACCTATTCCTTTAAGCGCATGGAAGACACCGGCTACAAGCCTTACGTCTATGCGGGTGAAGAAGATCCTCTCATGTCCAAGTACGGTTATTTTCAGACCGTGGTCGAGAGCATCAACCCTGAAGATGGTCGCTTCAAAAACCATATTGTGATGAATCGCTGGGCTCCAGATAAGACTCACACCTATTATTTTGCCGATGACTTTCCAGAGGAGTACAAGTGGATCTTCAATCACCCGAAGCACGGTGTGATCGCCAAGACCAACAAGTTGTTTGAACGTAACGGCCTGAAAACACGATTTACAATTGAGGATGCCGGAGATAAAAAATTTGGAGACCTACGGTACAGCTTCATCAAGTTGATCGAAGAGATCGATGACAATGCACCGCTTGGCTATGGTCCGACTGATGCGAATCCTTTCACCGGTGAAATCGTCGCTGGTAACGTGATGTTATGGACGGGTTACCTGAAGTTTTATCTGAAGGTTTTGAAGGATCAGGTGAAACATGAAGAAGACCGCTATGCAAAATCGAGCATCTTCCGTGAAATGAAGAAAGCTCTGGAGCAGGATGATCACAAGACTTGGACCCAAACTGCAGCGGCTGTTCAGTCGGGAACTAAGTCCGGTGATGCCTTCCGCGCATTGTTGCCTGAATTCACATTTGGCTACCCAGGGTGGGCGCGCTTCACTTGGCGCTCTTCTTTTGGCAATGGAAATGGCGGTAATCGGGCTTACCCGGGTGCTCTCGGCAAAGAGGTGAGCACCAACGTGGCTGCCACCTCAGTAGCCGTGGACCAGGATGTCTTTCGCTTTCAAGATCTGAAGGAACTGGAAGAGCTGATGAGCCGTGACCGTGGTGCTGCCATCGAGGCCTTAAAGGCCACTCAGCTCTGGGCTCGCCGTGCCATTCATGAGGACACTCACCGCCACGTGCGCGACACCACTGTTTACGCGGTTGATAGCGCGCTTAGCGACGGCATGAAGATGTTGTTGGATGGAAAGTCTCCCAAGCAGATTTTGGAGACTCTTCTTTATCGTGTGGCCATACATGAGTTTGGTCATAACCTGAATTTGAGACATAATTTCTATGGTTCTGTGGATAAGAAAAACATGCGTCCGCCGATCCCCGCCTTTGACGAAAAAGGAGATCCCTTGATGGTCGAAGGTCCCAACGGAGAGCCTGTTCAGCATCACTATGTTCAGAATACCTCTTCGGTGATGGAGTATCTGTCTTTGCGTGATGAGATGCATCTGCAGTTTGACTGGGAACCCTATGATGAGGCGGCTCTGGTCTATGCTTACAGCTCGGATGATCCGGGTAAAAAGATTGATCTTTCTAAGAAGAACCATACCCAGTATCTGTTCTGCACCGATGAACACCGGGTGCTGAATGCTATGTGTAACGTGTGGGACCATGGTTCCACTCCGACAGAGATTGTTCAGTCACTAGTTGAAACCTACGAAGATCGTTATCGTTCAAGCAACTTGCGCTATGACAGGGCTTACTGGAACACATTGGGCTATCCTTCGCGGATCTTCAGCACCATGTTCCAGATGAAGAAGTTCCTGCTTTTGTGGCGGACGGCTTTTAATGACAACAATATCCAAGACAAGCTGGGTACTAAGCTTGGAATCGATGAGACCGAAGAAATTCGCGAAATCTCTGAACCCATCCGCGAGGAAATGGTTCAGGCAGTGAAGCTTGTGATTGCCTTTTACAACTCGGTGATCCAGCAGAGTTCCTCGGACCGTCACTGGCGGGACGAGTTCAGCCCCTTCACCGGTGAGCAGACACGCATTGGTATTATCTGGGATAAGATCTTTGCCATGCTCTTCCTCATGGGTGACGAGAGCTTCACTTACAACCCGAACCAGTACATGGCCTATGCGTCCTTCCTGAGCTACATCCAGGATGACGACGGTATGTATGGCGATTTTGGTAACCTCATGGAGAAGATCCTAGAAAACATGCTCACTGAGCGTGTGGACATGGAGCCTTGGTTTATTGGTTTTGGTCGGACTCTGTACGCATTGAACGCCTACAACCTGACCAACCTGCGCAATGCTCAGTTGATCCACAAGCTGCGGGTGGCCTGTTACTCTCCGGAAACCCTAAAGGCCAAGTTGGGCGTGGACCCGAATGCCTTTGTTGATCCTGAGAAAGAGGACGCTGAACCTGAGATTCTCGATTCAACTTTGCTCGACATGAGCAAAATGAGTCCCAATGCCATTAAGGATGACTACTTCAGTCTCCGTCACGGTACGGCCCGCTTGGGAATCGTGCGGGTTGATGGCAAGTACTATGTTACTCATGAGACTCGTAACTCAGTAGCCTTTAATATCATGTGGAACATGATCCAGCAGGCGAAGCGTTTTGGCAGTAGCCAGAACACGGACAAAGACGACTTGTTGGAGATCTTCCGGTTGTACAACCTGGTTGTTCACCGCAAGATTCCTGAGTGTCAGTGATCTGAGGGTTTGTTTAGCTGGCCTCCCGGTTCTTGATAGCGCCGGAGGCCCTCAACTCGAGGCTTGAATGACGATTTTGAGATTGATTTTTTCCACTGTGGCGATTTTCGGCCTTCTGGCATCATCGGCTTTTGCTGAAACGCCAGCTCCCGAAACAACTGCTGGGGTGCAGACCCAAGTGAAAAAGGACGAGGAGCCCAAGTCTCCTTGGTCCGCTGGCGTCTCGGCCTCATACAATGGTGGTTTCCGTGACGACATTGACCCTTACATGTTCTATGAACTGTCTGCGGGTTATAAGTTGTCGGATTCATCTTCATTGAGTGTGATCCAAGGGATCACCCAGTTGTCTTACGTGTACCAAGGTCAGTCCGAATTTCAGTCGTCAGACACATCCTTTGCCTTGTCGCGCACATTGTCCAAGGACTTTTACGGAATGAGCCTGAGTGGAAAGTTTAAGCTCACTTTGCCGACTTCAGAGTTGTCTCAACGGGCCGATATTCTCACTAAGCCAGGTCTCTCGTTTAAGCTTTCCGACAAATTTTTTGATGACAAGCTGACTCTGGGTGCAACTGTCTTTGGAACCTATTATCTCAATCGCTACAAAACGACACCAACTCTCTATGGAGCCAATGGCGGTCGTCCTTTGCGCCACTGGACTACCGGATTGTCACTGTCTTCAGGTTACAAGCTCAACGATAAGATCAGCCTCTCGGGATCAGGTGGGTATTCCTACCTGGTCTATGAAGAGGTGGGCTTTAAAAACAGCTTTAGTGCCTTGGGATTGCGCAATCCTCCTGTCCACCGCTATACCTTCAGCCTCGGTGCCGACTATGCCTGGAACGACAAGTTGTCCTTGTCAGCCAGCTATGGTCAGGACAGCCAGGTGGAGAAGATGGGGGGGCTGGAGTTGGTGGTCTTCGACGAGATGGTGACGGAGTGGTCCGTTGGCGCCTCCTACTCCTTCTAATTCGGCCGGTGAAAAGGGTCCATCTCCTTCGTTAAGCGGGCTCTCGCTCGTTCCAACGTACCAGTAAGTACGCCTGCACTCGCTCGACCCCGCTTGCCTTGGATCTGAACCCTTTTGACCAGCCTCGGAATCACGGCATTTCTATTGAGCTTCCGGCCTCCTGCGATCAACAAGCTTAAAACCTCAGACATACGTTTGGCAGCAGCGCTCTCGCTCAGAGCGCAGCACCAAGCCGAACTCGGTTTTAAGCATATTGATCCTCCGGAGCCCGGCCCCTCAGTCTCGGAAATGGCAATTGCTTTGTACCTGGCGTTCTCAAATGTTGAGCCACAAAACTGTGTGCTGCCTTTGTCCGGGAATAGGTCCGATTGCCGAGCCATTTCCGTGAATCCGAATCCTCCGCCGTCGCGCATGGGCGTATCCGAGGCGCAGCAGCAAAGCTGATGCGACCCGAAGACGCGCCTGCGCCCGAAAGGCGCGTGAGGATTTACGGAGAATGGTCGGCAAAGGACCGGCTCCCTGATAAAGGATTTTTTGGATCAACAATTAGGAACCTTTTTGACCAATCTGTGAAGGGGAGGTTATGGGGCGGTGTTCTAGATTCGGGTGGGGATTGCTGCGCGTTGACTCTTGGGGGGTGCTCACTTATTTTTGGGGGCTAAAGGAGAACTGGTCATGAATAAGTCCTATCGTATTTTTCTTCTGAGTGCTCTTGTCCTGTTGGCAGCCGCAAGTCGTTGGCTTCCTCATCCGCCTAATTTCACACCCTTGATGGCGATGGCTCTTTTTGCCGGTGCATTGTTCCGCGACCTGCGTTGGGCACTGGTGGTTCCCGCTCTCGGCATGCTGATCTCTGATTTTGGACTGGGCTTTCATGACCAAATGCTGCCCGTGTATGTGAGCCTCATTGCCGGCGTTGGTATCGGCCGCTGGGTGGGCAGTAAGGGTGAAGGAGCAGCTCCTTTGGCCAAGCGTCTTCCCTTTGGAATTCTGTCTTCCAGTTTGGTGTTTTTCACCCTCTCCAACTTCTTCGTTTGGGCCTTTGCTGGGCTTTATCCCCGCACTGGAGCTGGATTGGTCCAATCCTATGTGATGGCCATTCCCTTCTTCCACAACGAGTTGTTGGGTAACCTCTTCTACAGCGGAGTTCTCTTCGCAATTTGGGCAGCGGCCAAGAAATTTGCTCCTGCCGAGTGGACAGAAGCCGTCCGCGGGTAATTGGTAAAATCCGGCCCCTTTATTGCTGATCTCAGCATCAAGACCCTGTCTTGGCTGGCCGAACTCCTGCGATCAATACGCTTAAAACCTCAGACATACGTTTGGCAGCAGCGCTCTCGCTCAGAGCGCAGCACCAAGCCGAACTCGGTTTTAAGCACATTGATCCTCCGGAGTCCGGCAGCTTCCAGATCGGGCTCTGGAAATGTCTTCGACCAAGGCCTTCGCAGCCCGGCGACAGGGGTCCTTGGGTTTTTAGCTGGCAGGGGTGGTGGAGAGTGAGACCAACAATTAAGGGGTCCGTTTTTAAAAACCTGGCGGTAGGGGCGGGTCCCCGAGGCCGGTGGTTTGGTAGAGGTGAGTAAGCAGATCCCGGCGCATTTGGGTCCAGGTCTTGGGGCCAACCGCTTCCTGGCTGATAATCAAATGATGGATCTTGTCCTTGAGAGTGGACTCTTTATTGGAGACCTCTTTTAGCTGCCAATTGGTCAGCTTGTGTTTTTCTATAAAACTTTTGATGCCTGAAGGGCTGACCAATTCGTCCTTGGGATCGATCATTACCAGGGTGGGAATATTGTAATCAGAATCTGCATGATGGTGAAGGCTGTCGATGGAGCGAAACAGGCTGCGGTAGTGTTTCATCTTTGCGCCTGGGTGCCAACGGTAGGCAGCCGGACTCCAGCTGTTGAGATAGTACTCATCGCCAAATAGAAAAAAGGCCTTCACAAAATAAGAGTAAAAGCGCAGGGAAATGGCTGGCGCAAAAAGCACCATGGAGTCCACCTTGAACAGCGACTCGGTTTTTTGTCCGACAATGTCCAGATAAAGAGCTGCTGAAAGGGAAAAGCCCACAAAAACCAAAGGAACTGATTTACTGCGGGCACTTTGAGAGGCCAAACACAAAGTGGCTCTTAAGTGGCCCATCCAGGCCGTGTAGGGGTCGCTGCCATCGTCAGGAAGGTATCCCCGATGACCAGGTAGCCCCACCTGATAGACTTCGGCTCCGAGGGTTCTGAGAGCCGAGGTGACGTCGGCCATCTTGCTCGGACGCAGGTTTAGACCGTGGGCAACGACGGCGACTAAAGCGGGACCGTAGTTGGCGGGGAGGATTTGCGTTTTTTCCAATTGGGTGGCAGGGTCGTCCTCTTGGGGACGTAGATCCTTGATTTTCAGGTCTTCCTTGTCAGTACAATATTGGAGTCCATAAGTTGGGTCCTCAGAGACACCGGCGGCTAAAGAGGAAGGTGCCGCAAAGGTAAGTAACATCAAGAGGCCAAAAGATCGGCAAAACTTCAAATTAAGATTCCTGCAATGGTGGCCGTAAGAAAAGCGGCCAAACTTCCCCCTATTACAGAACGAATTCCCAACTCTGCCAAGTCCGATTTTCGAGTTGGTGCGATCCCGCCAATGCCGCCAATTTGAATGGCAATAGACGAGAAGTTGGCAAATCCGCATAGGGCGTAGGAGAGAATCACCACTGAGCGATCACTGAGATGGCTGGCCAGCTGAGAGAGGTGCAAATAGGCGACGAATTCATTGAGAACAATCTTTTCCCCAAGCAGGGTGCCGGCAACTCCGGCCTCTTCCCAGGGAATGCCCATGATCCAGGCCATGGGGGCAAATATCCAGCCGAGCACCACTTCAAAAGTCAGCTCAGGCACTTTGTCGCCGCGGATCAGGTGAGGGACAGCGTCGACCCCCCAGGTTTCAAATCCAATCCATACCCCGACAGTCTTAAACACAGCATTGATCAGGGCGATCAGGGCGATAAAGGCCAACAGCATGGCCGCCACATTGAGGGCCAGACTTAAGCCTTCTCCAGCACCACGGGCTGCCGCCTCAATGAGATTGCGATCTACCTTTTCCTTGGAACCTTTGGGGATGGAACCTAAAGTCTCAGGTGTTTTTGTTTCAGGAATGAGCAGTTTGGCAATAGCCAAAGCTGCAGGTGCTGACATCACACTGGCAGTGAGCAAGTGACCGGCAATGTCGGGGATGCGATCTTTGAGCAGCATGACATAGGCTGCCATCACACCACCGGCAACCGTGGCCATTCCGCCCGTCATCACCGCCAAGAGTTCCGAGCGGGTCATGGTGGCCACATAGGGGCGAACCACGAGGGGGGCCTCCGTTTGTCCGACAAAAATATTGGCGGCCACCGACAGGGACTCTGCCCCACTGATTCCCATGGTTCTTTGCATGACCCAGGCAATACCGCGAACAATGATTTGCATGACTCCCATGTGATAGAGAATCGCCATGAGAGAGGCCATAAAGATAATGGTGGGCAGAACCTGAAAGGCAAAGATAAAGCCCGACTTTTCAAAATCGAGAAGTTGACCAAAGATGAAGCGGCTGCCTTCTTCGGTGAACTTGAGCAGGGCAATGATAGCATCATTGGCCCAGACAAACAGGTCGTGAAGAAGTCCCTGGTAGCCGAGAGCAGGAATTCCCAGGACCAAAAGAGCTAACACCACTTGCAGGATCATTCCCCAGCCAACCAGCTTCCAGGAGATCTTGTTGCGTTTTTCGGACAACAGAAAGGCCAACAAAACAAAAACAATAATTCCTGCGACCCCGATAAATCTATCCACGGATTTTCCCCTCTACTGCGGTTTCCACACCTAGCTGCCTACCAGAGCCTTATGGCTCTGGGAAGCTCTTTACCAGATCATCATGTCAAATGGGTGCCAATTGTCCTTTAGGTTGGACTCCCGGCGTCGGTCCTTGCGCAGTTTCTTGTTCTCCGGCCACTCTTCAGGAATGAAGGTGAAAAACCGCTCACGATAGACTTTGTCCTCGCAGGCAAACAGGGTGTCCAGGGTCCAGTGGTCGGCTGAGCCGCCAAAGTTGGAGTCGATCTTGTCCTGCAAGTGAGCTTGGAGTTCTTGTGCCGAATCCAGATCCGGCTCAGGGAGTTCACGCAGCCACAAGGCCTTCTGCTTTTCACAGGGCTCACCCACCTGGGCTCCTTTAAAGGGCAATAGCTCCAGACTGTCAGCGGTGCCAAATTTCTTCTGCACCTGAGCCATCCATTCGATTTCCCCATACATGGGGTGACCGGCGATCACCACCAACTGGATATCCCGTTGGTATGAGGTCACAAGATCGTGGTAGCCCGTCCACTCGACGTCATCATAGAGAGGCTGGTTGCGGCGGCGGACGACCGTGAGATTGGCCCAGTGGCCTTTTTTTATTAATCCATAGTTGTCCAGTCCCACGGCCTTGGCCGCGTTGACTGTCGTCATGTCGGCAATGGCTTTGGCTGGAACCTTGAGGCCTCTAGCGCGAATGTATTCCCAGGCCAGGCGCATTTCATCAAGAAGACTTTTGCTGCCAGTGGGCGACCAGTCCGGACCCATGGCCACGTTGACGCCCTTTTTTAGAGCCATTTCGATATTCATGGTTTCGCCATAGAGGAGCAGATTGGAAAAGGGCGACCACACCAGGGTGACGTCGTTGGCCGCGGCATTGGCAAAGTCCTCTTCGGTCATGCCCACGCCGTGAACGAGAATGGTGCCGGGTTGGGCCAGGTCCATGCCTTGGTAGTAGTCGTATTCATTTTTTGTGTAGTCATCGTCGGGATGACCTTCAGCGATGTGAGTGACGAAGGGGAGAGCATCTGGGTCTCGCAAGCGGGCAATGATATCCCGTCGAGTCTGCTCCAAGCCGCCGGCATATTTGCGTTCTGCACGGGGAAGATCATAGACGCCGTTTTCCGCAATGTAGCGCCAGGCCTCATTTTCTGTCCGCGAGGCTTTCAAGTAGCCACTCTTACGAGAGTCTCCGTACATCCATGAAATCCAATCGGTGATCTGTCGGCTACGGAAAGAAAATGGACTGGCTTCCAGTTGGGAACGCAGAAACTCCTGCTCCTTCTTAACTGAGGAAAAGTTTTGTCCATCCAGGGACTTTGCCAAAATCATTCCTTTTCCAGAGCCAAAGGTCAGGATAGCGCCATTCTCTAGCGTGTGAGGTTGGTTTTGAAAACTGCTGACCCATTTGTCGAATTCGTGTTCCATGACAAAGACTTCATAGGCCTGATCGTAGGTCATGCCGGACTTGATGCGCGGAAGGATGTGGCGGAGATAAACTTTGCCAACCAGAGCCGGCTGGAGAACTTCAAATGAGTTTTTAAGACCACGGTTCTTGCCCAATTCACCTGGAATCTCCACGTTGAGGGGGCCAAAGTTGCGGGCACAGTCCCAAGCGGAAATGCCACCTACGCCGGCGATCGCTGTCACACCAGAAACAACGGCTTTGAGTTCCGCCCAGCGGGTGGCGGCACAGGGTTTGTCTTTAAAGGGCCGAATGCGCTTTTTGACCTGGGCATAGGGTGCATATTCACTGCGCCACTCAAAGCGGCTGTTGAATTGGCCTTTGGCTTCGGGCCACAGGGGTAGAATATTGTAGAGCAAATGGTTGTGAAGATCCACCAAACCTGGAAACAGCCAGTCGTCAGTTTCAATCACTAAAGTTTTGCTTGAGGCCCGGGGCTTTTTCTTAAGGACACCGGTGATGGTGTCGTCCTTGATGCGCACCCATACTTTTTTGTCGGGACTTTCTGGAAGGTAGCCGCCGATGTACCAGACGCCATCGTGAGTCGGTAGATCCGGGCGACGGGTGGGGGGAGCGGCATGGGCCTCAATGTAGGCAACAAGTCCAAACAGTAGAGCGATCAAGGCCAGCTTGGAGAGACGGCGGATCATGGAGTTCCCCTTCTTCAATTTTGGTTGATAAGGAATTGATAGTTCACCAGGGCCCAAGCCGCCAGTTTCAGAGGGAAAATTGGGATCTTTTCAATAGGGGTCAGGAATTATTTCCCGGGCTTTTCAGCTCTTTGGTGGAGCAAATGGGCCAGTCGAGCCGGACTTTCCGGGGCATAGTCGAGGAAGAGCTGGGGCTCGATCAGCTCCAGCTCAATTAGGAGCCATTTGAGTTGATCCGGGTGGGGAATGACGTCCACTCGGGCATAGAGGGGGCGCTCTTCGAGGAGGGCCAGAATGTTAAGACCGTGCTGAATGAGCTGAGTGTCGGGAGTGAAAATTTTTGTGTGTCCCCCATGCTCCTCCTGGACGCGGAAGTCCCCGCCGCGCGGGCGTTTCTGCACAGCGTGGGAGTACTCACCTCCCAAATAGACAAGGGAAATCTCCCCCTGATCCGCCACTGCGGGCAGATACTCCTGGATCATAAAAGGACCCCAGTCCTGCGCTTGGTAGGACTCTTTGATTTTCTCCCAGTCCTCGATCTGGTGTAGGAGGTGAGTGCCACGGGCACCGGCTGAAACCTGGGGTTTCAACACCCAGGACTTGGCTGGACTTCCCGGCGGCCACAGCAGTCCCGGTTGTACTTCACTCACATCTTCGAACCAAAAGCTCAATGGGATATTGACCCCTTCCAATTCCAAATCTCGCAAATAGGACTTGGTCCCGTTCCAGCGAATCAGGCGGTAGGGGTTGTAGAGGGGAACCTGGGAGTACTCCACATCTTTGAGAGTCTGCAGAAAGTCATCCAGGTGTTCGGTGTAATCCCAAGTGGTGCGGACCAAAACTCCGCCTTGGTACTGGCTGGGGTTTTCCAGCCTTTGCCAGGGCACAAAGTCCACCTGGTGGCCCAAATGATTCATGGCCTTAATCAGCAGCTGATCCTCGCGGATTGGGGTCGAAAGATCCTCACTGGTTAAAAAGGCAAAGAGTGTTCCCATATTGTTGCAGGCTACTTCGGCTTTTTAGAGATGGCAAGAGTTCGACAGTAACCTTAAAGACTCTTAATCATTCATTTCTACCCCGAAAATCTGTATCAGAGTGAGACACTCCGCAAGTTCGGTGACCATTTTTGCCTCTTTAATATGATACAATTTTGGCTGGAGGGTGTCTCAACTAAAGTCATATTGGCCGTCTCCGATATATATAGAGCAAGGTATGACTCTCCAAATTCTGACCTTTGACGCTAAAAGTTTCGAATTTTTTCCGGTGGAGGAAAATTCATGAAAACCCTAGTCCCTTTTAATGTGTGTAGGGCGAAGGCCGTTGCTGCTATTTGCTTTGCCCTGGTGTTCGTTTCTTTTTCAGGCCAGGCTGTTGCGACGGAGACCCCCGAAACTAGTGGAGGAATTGCTCCTCCCGCAATGCCCAAGAACGCAAATGGTTATGGTAAAGAGGTTTACCAAAACGATTGTGAGAAGGCTGGGTATGAAGCTTACAACAGATGTATTGTGAAAACCAATGCCAATGTGAATGCTCTAGGATCTTGGGCCCTTCCAGCTTGCTCTTCTGGATCAGGAATCAATAACAATTCTGGTGAAGGTAGTTGTGTATCGGATTTTGGTAAGCAATCAAATGCTTACTTAGCTCAAGAGTGTACAGCTGCCGGAAGGGATTGTGTCTCGAAATGCCAAAAGGCTTCCCAGAAACTAAGTAAAATGGCTCAAGACAAGGTTCCTTGTGCTAATTCTACATCTCAACAGGCGGCTCAGTGTAAAACTGATGGAGAAGCGGCATCGACAAATGCGAGGGTGGCGTCGGAAGGGGCTAATGTCTGCGGTGAGTATTTTGCCGATATCGTAAAACGATCTAGCGGACAAACAGCTCATATGGGTGGAGCAGGTCAACAGTATGGAGATGTTGGTGATAAGACCCGATCAGTAGCCGCGACAGGAGCATCAAACTACCCCCAACTGGGTGGCCCAGACGGAGCAAAGGGTGAAAAAGAGGACGACGGCATGAACCCTTGGATGGCCGGTGCCTTAGGTGCCGGTGTCGGTGGTTTGGCCGGCTATATGTTTGGTAAGAAAAAGGGCGAAAAAGAAGGCTACAAAAAAGGCAAGAAGGATGGTGAAAAAGGCGACGACGATGATGATGACGACGATGACGACGACGAAAGCGCCAGCAACACTTGTGACTCGGAAGAGTCAGCGACCTTGCCGAACTGTCAGGAGTCCTTTCTTGTGAAGTGTGATCAAGACCCGACTGCCACTGGCTGCTCGGCCTTTACTTCTCACTATTGTGATAGCACCGGGACCACTCAGCCCAATGCGGCTTTCTGTCGCAAACAGGCGGCTCACAACTATTGTTCACAGAGCGACAGCGCCAATCGCAATAACTGTCCCAGTTGTCGCGAACTTGCTAACAACTTCTCTGGTCAATATTCGCCTGAGGATTTGGCCAACTCCTGTTCTCTTTGTACCAACGACCCTATCTGTACCGCCAACGGTGGAGCCTTGTACGCTTATCAAAACCAGTATGGATCGGCACCCGGTAGTAATCCGCTGCCGAAGGCGGTATTGCCAGCGGGCGGAGCCGGAGCGGGGAGCACCACTTCCAATGTAGATCCGAGTCAGCGCTATTCGGACAACACCTCTTCACCTGGGCGTCAGCCGTCAGGTGAACAAAATGGTCAAAATGGTGTCGGCGGTAATGGTGGCCAGGGTAGTTTCCCCGGATTTGGCGGTGGAAATGAAACTGGCAGTGGGAGCGGTTCTGTGTTTGCCGCCAATACCACTGGGCAGAGAGTGGGCGCCAATCAAGTGGGAATAGCCAGCTCCTTTGGGCACAGCAATTTCCGCATCCACTCCCAGGTGATCCAACGTTCCTGTCAGCGTGGCACCATGGTGGGCTGCGGACCCTTGGCAGGTGTGCAGGCCGGCGGTGGTGGGACATCCGGAGCTCAGTAATCAAGATTTTAGATATTGAACATAAAAAAAGGAGCCATCTTGGCTCCTTTTTTTTGCCCCTTTTTGACTGGCCCCGTCCTGGCGCCGTCCCCACATAAAGACTTATCAACAGGTCACAAAACCAAACTTCAATCTAAACTAGGAATCGTCTCCCAGGTCTGAATCCTGTTTTTCCTTCCCAAGGGAAGTGGGCGTTTCCTTCTTTTCCAACTTCCAACCATTGAGCTGGTTGGCGATGATCTTTAGATCCATCAGGTAAGGTTCGCATAAGGGAACTCGACTGAGAGTTTCCTTTTGAGAGCCGGACAAAACGGGTACCTTGGAATCATTGAGGGTTTCAATGATAAAGGGTAACTCCATCAAATAGCCGGCTTGGAGTTCAATATCCTGATCCACCTTTTTGCAGTCCGCATTGCGGGCGCGCATAACAAAGGCGTTGGCATCATTTAGTGGTGTATCAAAGATCGCAGCAATTTCACTTGGACTGGCCTCAGTGAATGTTCTCAAGCGACCTCGGTCATCTTTCATTGTCACGACGGTACGCTCATCGGTTGGCGCGGGCGTCGGTGTGGTTTTACCACTCGCGATCAATCCTGTAGACACAGCAGCAACAATGGATACAGTTTTCCATCCCAATCTCATAAACAGTCCTCCCTGGACACGCATTGTCTAGTTTACCGCCATTCGTCGGGCTTACACACTATCCCTCTCAATACGAGGCACAAATTCTTTAGGTTTATGAGTCATTTTGAGAAAGCGACCAACTAATTGACGAAATGGACTGCTTAGTAGATTGACACTATAAGAAGGGCATTTGCCCCGTATTCACGGGGCAAATTGCAACTGAAAGGATTGAATGGAGCCCACATCCCGGCGGGCATGATCAGAGACTCGTAGAGTCCAGGTGCCCGTAGCACTCACTGCTGAGAGTGGGGCAAGATCTTCGGCACTTTCCAGATCGGCACCAAAAGTTCCATTGATGTCATCTTTGGAGCCACCGCTGCGATTGTGCAGTAGTACTTCCGTTCCATCGGGAGCAGTCAGGCTTACGCGTAAATCGCCGCGCCAGGAGTGGTCAATTTTCACATGCGCTAAGACCCTTCGGCCTTCGGGTGCGCGATCAGCCTCCACCTGGGCCACAACTCCCTGTGGCTGGTTGTCAGGAATAGGGACGGGACCAGCAAATGAAACTTGATAGGTTTCGGGTTCTCCTCCGCCGCCTCCGCCACTGGTTTGCAGAGCCTCCACGACGTAGGAAATTTTGGTCACGTCCTCACCGCGACAGCCCGAATCACTGCATTGGTAGGAGACTCGGCAGCCACCGCGAGACTGGAAGTCGGTTTCCCCGCGAACGAGAATCCCTTCAACCTCACCGGTTTGCGCATTGAACACTGCGGATCCGGAATTGCCTCCATAGGTGTCCAGATTGGCAGAGAAGAATTCTGCACTCACCGAACGTACTTTGGCTCCTCCGGCCACCTTCACCGGTAGTCCGGCTGGATGACCGATGACAACGAGTTCCTGCTCGTCGGCGATGGTTCCCTGTCGGCGCAGTTCCAGCACTGGTCTTCCCATAACTGGCCGATCCAGTCGAACCACGGAGTAGTCGCGACCGCCATTACCTACATCCGACTGAATGATATCGACACAGGAGTACACCTGAGTTTCATCGACGGACTCAGTTTGGATGCCAGGGGCAGTTACCGCAAAGCCAAAAACAAATTTGGTGTTGCGACAATCACTGGCTGAGCGAATACAGTGTCCGGCGGTGGCGATGGCATCCGGTGCCACGAGAAAGCCGGAACAAAAGGCTGCGATCTTTTGCTCGAAGTAAGGTTCGCTTCGGCAGAGGCCGTAGGCTGAGCCAAACTGCATCGATTGGATTTTGTAGCTGCCGTCAGTCTGCCTTTGCAGATCTCGGCTCTGCATTAATGCCACCGTGCTGGCGGCTAAGTCCAACAGCAGTGGGTTTTGTACCTCGTAGAGATCCCGGCGGTCATCTGAGCCATATATGACATCTGGCTTAATGACCTTAGGGTCTTCTCCTGTTTGTTGGTGTTGTCGTGGAACACTTGATTGGTCACAAGATACCAGTAAAGCGGCCGTGACCATGGCCGCAAGTAGGCGTCGCTCCCCCATTTTTTTCCCCTTCCTTGGAACCGGAAAAGCTCAAAACCCCCCATCCTAGAGAGTCTTGCTTTGGTCCAGTCCCCATGTGTGTGGACACATGGGCTGCTTGAACAGGTTAACCGATCTCTAAAAAAAGCGTAACTATTGGCTTTCAGGCCTTTGACAAAATGGTCTTCAGTCGCCGGACCCAGCAGATAGATTGTCTTAGCCTGCCTACTAAAAGGTGCCGATAAAGAAGTGAACCCGCCACGGATCTTCGTTGCGATCCTTCTTGCGGTCCAGCTTGAATCCCATATCGATGCTGACGGGTCCGACCGGGGTATTGAAGCGGACGCCAAAGCCTGCCGAGTGGCGATAGGGTTTTTCAAATTTGTGCCCAGTGACCTGTACCAAGCCACCGTCATAGAACAAGACCCCTCCAACAATCCCGTAGATGGGGTAGCGGAATTCACTGCGAATCAAATAGTAGTGACTATCCTGGTCCACGACCACTTCGTTGTTAGCAAACTCATAGGCGTTGGGAATGCGTTCCGCGGCTCCAGAACCGCTAAATCCACGGATCGAGCTTGTTCCACCCAAAAAGAAAATGTGCGAGTCAGGCACGCTACTTCCCTGCAAGTCACTTAGGTTGGCCACGTACCCGCCGCGCAATTGATTGGCCCAAACCAGGTGGGGAGAGCCCAAATTCCACAAATAGGTGTAGCTGGCCTCGGACTTTACGAATTCAACGTTACTAGAAGAACCTAGGCTTGGATCCGAGTAAAACAAACTCCAGCGCAGGTGAGAGCCCTTGGTGGGGAGAAAGGGATTGTCTCGGAAGTCCACGTCGATGGTGGGTCCGATGGTGGCGATCTGATCCAGCTCACTTTTACATTTAATGGCCGTGGCGTCGTCACACTTTCCAGCCACGCCAAAGGTTTTGACCGAATCGATACTCCACAGCCTCCAGGTGAGTTTGGTTTGTGAGGTCAGATCCCTCTCCAGCAGAAGATCAAGTCGGCTGCTGTCGGTCACCTCAATCAAATTGTTTTCGCTGTCGAAGTCAGTAACCAACTGTTGACGGGTTCCATTGACACGTCCTCGGGTCCGCGAGTTCCAGAAAAAGGGTCGAAAATATCCGGCGGTCACTCGGTGAGTGAGGTACTTCACTTCTGTTGGGTTGTAACCAAGTTCCACCCGGCCCGAGATACCCTGAGCTGTGCCGCCAATGTTGTTATAGGAAAAGGCGGTGAATTGGCGCAAAGTGAGTTCCCGTTCACTATCGGCTCCCACACCGATTTTAAACAGACCTGGGTCTCTCTCGGAAACAGTGATGCGAACTGTTCTCTGGGAGACCTTGGTTCCCTCTTCTACGGTGGTGATGCCAACCTGGGAAAAAATGCCCATCCGGTTCAGACGTACCCGCGATTCCTCAATTTTTTCCGGAGTCAGCACGTCGCCAATGGCAAAATCAATCTCGCGCAAAACCACGAAGTCCTTAGTGAAGGTGTTCCCCTCAATGGCTATGGAGGACACAATGACCTTTGGTCCCTCTACGATTTCAAAGGTGATATTGGCCTGGGTGCCGCGATCGTTGTAGTCGACCAGTTGGTCATCTAGGTTTTTGATGTGCATTTCCAGATAACCGCGGTCGCGATAAAAGGCTTTGAGTTGTACAATGCTCTGTTCAAGATCAGAAAGTTTAAGTGGGGCATTGACCTTGATCTTTACGACGCTGGCCAGTTCCAGCTCAGTAAAGGCCGTAGCACCTTTAAAAGAGATCTTTCTTACCTGGGTCAGGGGCCCTTCGTCCATGACCAGGCGAACCCGTGCCTCCGACTTCCTATTGACATACTCTGTCCGCAGGGACTGGATTTTGGCCTTCAGGTAGCCTTGATTGCGCAAATTATTGAGCAGGTTCTGGTGCCCGGCCTCGATGTCCTTACGGTTGTAAAGACCCTTTCTGATCAGATCCGAGGAATTGTCCCTGATGAACCGAGAGTAGTATTTGGATGGGCGGGAAATACGGCCCGTCACCTCAAAAACCCCAATTTTGACGAGAGGCCCCTCACTGATATAGATCTTCACTGCGCGGGTAAAGTTCTTGGGATCCTCCACCACATCTGATTTGATTTGAATGTGGGCAAACCCGGTTTGTAGGTACTTCTGCCTTACTTTGTCAGTGACTTCAATCACTGGGTCTCCTGAACTCAAAGTCACTTCATCGAGATTGATGGCACGAAAGAGATCAAAAACCGAAAGTTGGTCGTTACCATAAAAGAAATGGTCATACCTGAAAGGCTCTTTGACGGCGTATTTTAAGCGGGCTTCCGTCCGATCGGGATTGTACAAAATCTCCGGAGTGCCAATTGTAGATTGGAGAAACCGGTCACGCTTAAGGACCTCCTCGATAGCCTTTTGGATCTCCTGAAACATCCCGGTAGTGAGGGGATCCTTGTAGAACTTGCGCGTGCGCCTTTGCAGGCGCTCGTTTAGGACCTTATTGGGGGACATGAACTCAATGCCAAAGATCCGGCAAGGAGCCTTTTCATCAATTTCAAAGTGGATCTCCACCTGGTTTTCGCCGGAGTTAATAAATTTTACTTCCACCACCGTGTTGTAGTAGCCGCTCTCGCCATAGAACTCCTTTAGGCGTTCCCCGGCCTCCATGATGGTTTTTCGTTCAAATCGATCACCTGGTTTGAGGGCCAGAAGATCCCTGATCGCGGCCGTAGATGTGATGTTATGGCCGTGAATCTCCACTGCGGAGATCCGCCTAAGAGTTTGTACATCTACAATAATGTTGCCATTGGTCTGTTGGTAGGCAGTGATCTTCTCAAAAGTTCCGGCCTTCATCAACTGTCGAACGATTTCATCGATTTCAGAGAGGGAGGAGGTCTTGTCAAATAGTTGAGGGTACTTCTTGCGAACGGAGGAGACCACCGACTCGGAGGCGCCCTGTATCTTAAGAACTTGGGACTGGGCTTGGTGAGTCCATGAGAGAGTAATCATGAAAATCAGGTACAGCAGACGATGCATGTTGCCTATTTAAACTCCACCCTATACTCCAAATCAATTCCCACCTTGTCAGCGGCCGTATCCTTGACCTCGGGGGTTCCTTCTTTGTTTTCCCAGGTGCCAAATACGGAGAAGTTACGATTAAATTTGTACTCAACCTTGGCATTGTTGGTGGGACTGGTCTCCACCGTGCGACTCGCGGAGACGCCAAGCTTGGGATTGAATTGCTTTTTCAAGGTCAAGTTGGGAACCACCGTGCCATCGGCACCCGTGGCTCCTGAGACATCAACCTCGACGCCAGTGAGTTTATTGATGTTGCCTAATGGCTTCTGGAGGAGCGCTGAACCAATTTGCAATGTGGTCTGGGTGGCGAGCTCATTCGCGTCGAAGGGTTTTTCTTCGGCATTGGGAGCAATTCCCAGCGCCAATAGACTGATGATCTCGGACTCTGTCAGCGGGGGTTGACTGGTCAGATTGATCTTTGGATCTTTGGCCTTGCCTTGGATGAGCAGGCTGATGTCATACTCGTCTTTGACCCGGGCGTTGGCGGTGAGGAAGATCGTGGGGTTTTCAGTCTCCTCTCCATTAAATTCAATTCGACCAGTAGTGACGTCAAAAGGGGTCTCTCTAAAGAAGACTTTTCCGTCTTTAACCAGACTCAGCTGACCGAGAAGTTGGGGGGAGTCGACTCGACCTTTCACCTTAAGGCTACCACTCACCTGGCTATCAACGATTGAGTTTTTGACCAAAATGGGCCTTTGGAGGTTAACACGCCAATCAAGCACCACCGGTTGGAAGGTGTCCCGAAGGAGAAAATCGGGAAGAAAGCTAGAGGGCTTGATCTTTCCGGGGCCGCCAGATGTGTCACCTAATTCCATGGTGACATCGCCATAGGTGACATTGAGCTCACCACCGAGTGTATAGGGGAACCAATCGCCTTTGACAAAAAAGTTCCCGGACCCCTTAGTCCTGACGCCCTTTGGGACTTCAAGACTGATGTCTTTAAATTGTCCTTTGATGTTAATTGGAATTTCATTGAATTTGTTGATGCGAATTTTACCATCGGCTGTAAACGGGCCTCCGCCCAAGCTCCCATTTGCGGCATTAATGAGAATGTTTTTGTGACTGAACAACAAATCAGCTCGAACCTGCTCCACAGCTTCCGGAAAGTTTTTAATCCGCACAAGACCATTGTCAATAAAGGCCGACCCCAGGAGTTCTGGATCCTCAATTTTGCCCTTGAGCTGGCCGGAAACCGACAGAGTCCCTCTGAGGTCAGTAAGAAAGGGGGTAAACAGTAAACCCAAGCTCATGTCCACCTTGCCGTTAACATTCACATTGAGGCTATCTATGGATGAGTCTTTGGCCAAAAGAGTGATGTAGGTGCTATGCCCAACCAGATTGAAGTTCTCCGAATTAACCACTCCATCTTTGACGTTAAGAGCAATAGGTTTCGGCGCCGCCATGCTCACTGCACCTCGGCGAATTAGAACGTCATCAATTTTGACTGACCCTGTGCTTTTGAATATGCCGCCTCTGTCTGCACGAAGATCCACTGTGGAAGTGAGGCGGGCCTCAAAGTCCTTTTTGTTGGCCATGCCCGAGAAGACATTGAAGAGTTGTGTAAAATTAAGAGCTTTGGTTTCCACAAACAGGCGAAAGGGAGCATCGTCTGTAATTGGCAGGATAAAGTTGGTTTTAATCAGGTCTCCCATAAAGTTCCCGCCACCTTGAATGGTCTGGGAAGTAAACTTCATCTTGAAGTTGGAATCCTCATAGGGGCGGTCAGCAACCACCAAGCGGGATAGGCGGCCGTGCAAGTCGGTTTTTGGATGTCTGATTGGGCCTCTGAGTGAGGTGGTGAAGTCGAGAATACCTGTCATGTTAAGATCGAGCTTTTCCAGGTTTTCTGACTGCTCAAGCCGCAAATCCCGGCCGAGCAGCACCAAATCCAAGTGACCACCAGAACTGAGGCTGCCGTTAACCGTCACTCGGCTGGAAGATTTGGAGAGGTGGATATTGTCCGATCTGATATTTCCGTCTCGGGCGTGAGCGTGGACGATCAGTTCGTCAAAAGATTCATGGGCCAAGCTGCCACGGTAAAAGGAGCTTTTGAGGTCAAAGTTGAGGCGGTTCAGAACGAGTGGCCCCCACACCTTCACTTCGCCCGAGCCGGTTCCTGATACCGGGAGAGGCAATAGGTAGTGGCGTCCCAAAAGTGTTCGCATATCCTCTAGGTCGGCGTAGGGAAATTTGCCCGTGATGTACAGACGTCTTTTGGGAAGGTTGATGGACAGATTACCCGAGTAACGGGAGGTCTGAAAAAGACCCTTCATCTTGCGAAAAGTGAGAACACCCTCTTTGTAGCGCATTTCTGACTCGATTCGACCAAGGCCAAAATCCCCGAGCCACATGTTATTGCCTTCGATGTCCATTTTGATGGTCGCGTGCTTGCTGTTGCCTTCCGTGTTGCCTTTGACTTGACCTGTTCCTTCAAGTTTGAGTTTGGCCAAATTCTTGACATCTTTGAAATCGAGATGGTCGCCTATGTAATTGATGTTGAACCCAGTCTTAAAGCCAATGATGCCATCCGACTTTCCTTTACTGTTCTCACCCACCTGCAAATCGGCTTTGTAGGTGACTTTTTCCGCATCAACAGACACCTCGCCCTGGGCATTAAACTTTTCAATATCGACGATAGGGAAACGATCTTCTCCACCTGAGTGAACGCTTAGGTTGGAACCAAAGAGCTGCCCTTTGCAATCGACTTTGAATGGTTTAAATTGTCCAGCGCAGGGGAGGCTGCCGGCAATGTCCAAATGTAATGGAGTTTCAGGAACAGTCACGTTCATGAGCAGTTGACGCAGTTCCAGTTGTTCGGCTGCTAGGGTGGTGGAGAATTTCCATTCGTCCTTACGCTCTATCTTGCTGTTATGCAAATGGATGCGTCCTGCAGAATTGCTTAGGCTCAACCGTTTGAGTTGAATATTCTCCTGGGAGACCACCCCTTCGGATTCCAGGGCGCCAATGACAAATTTATCGATCATGACATCACGGGTGCGGGTGCGGAACAAGATATCGGGATAGCGGTCGACTTCCCACTTAAGTTCTAAATCGACATCTGCTGAACCCTTAAGCTCAGGAAGCTTGGTTTTTTCCAGATAACCCTGGGCGAGGAGTCTGAGTTCAGGAAGACTAAAGTGTGTTCGGCTATTCAACTTCCCAGTGCGCAGGCCGCCTGTAAGTAGTTCTCCTTTCAGATAACCCGAGGCGACGAGAAAGGAGGATTGTTTTTTCACCTTGAGAGCTGAGACCTGCAGGCTTTCATCGTCAATCAGAAAGCGGGTTTCAAAACTGAGGTCAAGTGGGGGGAGGTCGGCCTTCTCCATACGCACCGAAGACAGGTTGGCGTCGAGGAGAAAAGCATCAAAGCGATTTTCAATTTCGAGATTTGCATCTTTGAGCCTCAGAAAGAGACTTTCATTTTCGGCTTCGGCCACCAGGTTGAGTCCGGTAATTCTGAGACTATCAAGCGGAATTCCATAGAATGACTTGAGGCGGACATTGGATGGTTCCTTAGGGGGTTGTGGGCCAACCACTGGCTCGCCCTTGGTTAGCAGGCGAGGAACCTTTAGATGAATGTGGGGTTTGATTAGCTCCACCTCAGACAGGCGCAGGTGACCGCGGAACAAGGCCAACCAATTGATACTCAATTCAAGAGCATCAAGAGAGGATGGAGATACGGCGTGATCAATCGGAGCCTTTGGTAAGATCCGGATCTCAGAAAAGCGGATGCGGGGTGGGAGAATCTGGATTTCCACCGTCTGCGGCCACAGGCGAAGAGGGAGATGGCGTTGGGATTGTTCCTCAATCTCCACCATGAGCCATGATTTTAGGCGTGGCAGATGGTACTTGTAGGAAAAACCCAAAGTGAAGGCCAGACCACCAAAGGCGGTTAGCGCCAGAAAGGTCCTTTTCCACTTTTCCCAGAAGTCAGCCATTAACCGATCCCTCCGGCCCACTCGTGAATGAGAGTTTTGGCCGACCGGTAGTTAGGACGGACGTTGACGATGCTTTGTAGAATCTCCAGCGCCTGCGAGTTCTGACCCAAACCGTGCAAAGCCCGGGCACGGATATAGGCGGCACCAAATGTGGTCTCCGGATCGTCAGCGTAGGCGAGTTCCACCCGATCGACAGCAGCCAGGCACTCCACGAATCGGCGACACTCAATGAGCAAATCAAGAATGAGCCAGTCCTTTTGTGTGGAACTGGGTGCTAGGTGCAGGATGGTCAAGGCCTGTGGGAATGCTTCTATGAAATAAAAAAACAGGCAAAGGGAATAGGCCAACGCAGGTCTGTTTTTGCTAATCTTCTCGGCTTCCTCTAGCCACAGAGCAAGGAGTTCTTCCTCTTTCTGGGTCCACTTAATCGCCCCTTTTATGAGGGCTTCAATATTGATGTAGCCTTGTCGTTGGCTGGCCAGTACGTTTCGCGCCCATCGCTCTTGGAACTCCAAGTGGTGAGCCTGGATTTCACTGTCCTCAGGGAACATGCGCATGAGCAGGGAAAGGACTTTCTCCTCCTCTTCAATCATGCGGTGATTGGAGAGAAATCCCAACTTTTCCTTAAGGACCTCTTTCTTGCGATCTAAATCATCACGGAGTCGTTCCTGCAGCTCTTCCCGCAAAGGCTTAAAGCGGCCGTCATAGTCATCCCAGCCACGGGATTGAATTAGGTTCTCCAGCATTCCCTGTTCTAAGGCCCCAGTGAAAAGAGCGTCCATCACTTCTTTGGTAGGTCTGATTTTATTTCGTGCAAACACTTCGACCAAGGCCCCCCAAGGCAGAGGTTTGCCGGTCTTAATTCGTGTTTGCAGCGGTTTGATCATGGAACGAAAGCGACCTGAATGAATCAAGAAATTGAAAAGGCTCAGTTCCTCTTCGATACGCAAATCTGGTTCTGCCAGTTTTCCAGCAAGAATCTCAGCCACCTTTTCCGGGTTGGACCAGCGCTTGAGTAATTGACTGATTTCACGTTCGGTTTTGGGATCCAAGAAGAAGCCTCCACAGCCGCTGCTTCTATATTATCAATCCCCATGGACCCCAGGACGAGGCCTGACTTTGAGCATTAAGCCCTTGCGATGATTTTATTTTCAAGGATTTTACCTAAGGCCATCAGCATCCTTTTTTGGGGAACATTATGCCCAGTCCCTCGGCCGGAAGTGGGCATTTATTGCCGAGCCTTAGGTGTTGTCAATCTACTCGTTCACTCGACCAACATACTCGCCACTGCGAGTGTCGATTTTCAAGGTGTCCCCTTCATTAATGTGCAGAGGAACCTGAACCACATAGCCAGTTTCCAGGGTGGCCGGCTTAAATGTATTCGTGACGGTGTTGCCTTTTAATCCGGGATCAGTCTGAGTAACTCTTAGAACAACGGAGTTGGGAAGTTCTACGCCAACAGCACGGTCATTGTAGATACAAACATTGACTTCCATGTTCTCGATTAAAAAATGAACCGCATCCCCTAGGACTTCTTCACTGAGAGAAAACTGCTCAAAAGAAGTCTGGTCCATAAAGTTAAAGCCGGTCTCGTCCTTGTAAAGGAAGTTCATATTTTGATAGTGGACATCTGGGACCGGAAATTTTTCACCTGATTTAATTGTGCGCTCTAAATTGGAGTCGTTGATCAGGTGCTTGAGTTTGGTACGGGTGAATTGATTTCCCTTACCCGGCTTCACGTGTTGAAAATCAGTAATAACGTAGGGTTCGTTATCAATGAGAATCTTAAGGCCCTTTTTAAATTCGCTGGTCGATACCATTCTTTCCACCTTTTGTTGTGAGGCTCCGTTTTAATTGAAGCGGCGTCCGATGTAAACAAAAGAGGAGAGTGAGTGAGGATCGACGCTTTGCCCCCTTAAATCAGCGATATTGTGGGTTATTTTGAGCTTCGCGTGACCCGAACATGATTAAAGTGGCTGAGGAGTTTTTTCAGGTACTGAACTTTGTTCTCTTTGGCCTGGTCCTCGCGACTGAGGGGTGGCTGGCCTTTCTTTGGTTCGGCCTCCTGTTCGGCTTCAGTTGCTAGGTGGCGCTGGTTGAGCAGGCGAAAACGTTTAATGATTTCCGGATGCTGACCAAACTGTCTTTCAGCTTCCTCCATGGCTTCCTGCGCCCGATCCACATCATTGCGAACCAAAAAGGCATCTGCCAGGGAAATCAATCGTTCAAGGCTCTTGGATTGTTTGGTACTGAGTTGCTGCTCATCTGCCTGGCTGGGTTCGGGATTGAGTGAAATGCGAGTTTCCTCACTCATCCCATCCCATTGCCGGACGGTTTCCCTTAAGGGCTGCATGGCAAAAACATCGGGTTCATATTCGTCGGCGGTTAGGCTTTCCAGTTTGCGCACTGCTTTTTGCGCTCGTTGGTTCTCTGGCTGGAGAAACAGGAGCATCTTATAGGCCTTGAGCGCACCTTTTGGGTCCTTCTGTTTGAGCAATAGGTCGGCCAAGGTTGATTGGGCCATGATATTTTCCGGAGCCAGGTCCGCCGCCTTTTGCAGGGCTATGGTTGCTTCTTGCAGCCGATTGAGATCCAAAAGGATCTTTCCTAACGCGACATGTCCGCCGGCAAAGGTGGGATGGATACTCACTCCGGATTCGGCGATTTCCAGAGCCTCGTTGGTTAGGCCCATCTTGCGGTAGGCTTCTGCCAAGGGAGCAAATATCTTGGATTTCGGATTTTGCTCGTAGAGCAGCTGGTAGCGCTCAATAAATTCCGGGTTGATCTCGTCCATGCCTTATCTTGGCACCGCCACCTCGGGGTTGCAACACTTGAGGGCTTGTCGTTTAATGGGACTATCAACTTCGAGGGGGACGACGGCCAATGGGAATCATCTTGGGTTTGGACCCTGGCAGCCAGTACACCGGATATGGAATCCTCAAATCTCATCAGGATAAGATCGAGTATTTAAGTCATGGAGTCCTCCAGCTGGGTGGGCGGGCCTCGTTTGCCGCTCGGCTCCATGAGTTATCTGGTCAGCTGGGGAGAGTGATGGAGCAGTGGCGGCCCACAGATGTGGTGGTCGAAAAAGTCTTTCTTGGCCCCAACGTGGACAGTGCTTTTAAGCTCGGACATGCAAGGGGGGTTTGTCTCGCCATGACGGCTCAGTTTGGTTGTCAACTCCACGAGATGGCTCCCCGCGCAGTCAAAAAAGCCGTGACCGGGTATGGGGCTGCCAGTAAGGATCAGGTGGCTCTGGCGGTTTCCAGTTGGTTACGGCTGGATACCACTGGCATTCGTCACGATGCCACAGATGCCCTAGCTTTGGCCGTTGCCCGCGCTTTGGTGAATGAGAGTGAAACTCGCCTTAAACAAATGATGATGGAGAATCCATGATAGGCTACCTCAAAGGTGAAGTGAAGTTTCAGGATGGGGAAACTTTGATCCTGGAAGTTCAGGGTGTCGGCTACGAAGTTCACTGTTCACAAAACACTTTGGACGAGGCCATGGCACAAATCGGGGTCATCCAGTTGTGGATCTACACCCATGTGCGCGAAGATGTTTTCCAGTTGTTTGGCTTTTCCCGTCCGGCGGAGAAACAGCTGTTCTTGTCCCTGACAAAAGTTAATGGCATTGGTCCCAAGCTGGCCTTAAAAATTCTAAGTGGAGCACCTCTGGATCATGTTATCCGCATGATTGAGGACGGGGATGTGAAGGGTCTTTCGCGACTGCCGAAGGTAGGCAAAAAGACCGCCGAGCAAATGATCCTCACGCTCAAAGGTAAGCTGGTGCTAGCGGAAGAGGAAAGACATTCGCCTAAGATTGGCCCACGTGAGGAAATCATATCAGCCCTGGTGAATTTGGGCTTCCGTTTGAATGAAGTGGAGAAGGCCATAGACAAGGTCGATCCCAAGCTGGATGTTCCAGCCGGTATTCGTGAGGGCCTGCGGGTCTTGTCCAGTCATTTTTAGATTTGGATTTCAATGATTGAATTCGAATTTTCGTGTGAACACAAAGGAGTGAACTTTGGATATTGATCAGGATCGCATCATTAACGGCTTGCCCAAAGAGGAAGACAAACCTTTGGATCGCGCTTTGCGGCCGACCTGTTTTGAAGAATTTCCTGGTCAAACCAAGGTCAAAGACAAGCTCAAGGTCTTTGTCGAGGCAGCCAAGCTGCGAGGCGAGCCATTGGATCACACTTTGCTCTGTGGACCTCCCGGACTGGGAAAGACCACTTTGGCTCATATCATCGCTCACAGCTTGGGTGTGGAGATTCGCTGCACCAGTGGGCCGGCGCTTCACCGCAAAGGGGATTTGGCAGCCATCCTCACCAGTCTTCGCCCGAACTCCCTGTTTTTTATTGATGAGATCCATCGCCTTAATCGGGATGTGGAAGAGTATTTGTATTCGGCCATGGAAGACTATCACCTGGACATTATTTCCGGTGAGGGTTTGGGGGCGCGGACCATGCGTTTTCAGTTGGCTCCATTTACTTTGGTGGGGGCCACCACTCGAGCCGGTCTTTTGAAGGCGCCCTTCCGCGATCGCTTTGGGATTTTAGAGCGACTGAGTTTTTATGATCGTGAAGCTCTCCAGGAGATTCTCTACCGTTCGGCGGATCTATTGGGAATAAGGCTCGATCAGAAAGGGGCAGTGGAAATCGCCCGTCGCTCCCGGGGAACTCCGCGTGTGGCCAACCGATTGTTGAAGCGAGTGAGGGATTACGCTCAGGTCAAGGGCGATGGGGTGATTCATGGGGATCTAGCCTCCTATGCCTTGGATCAACTGGAAGTGGATCAGTTGGGCTTGGACAACATGGATCGGCGGATTTTACATTTGATTCATCACAAGTTTGAAGGTGGCCCGGTGGGAATTGACACCATGGCGGCAGCTTTGTCGGAAGAACCCGACACTCTCGAAGAAGTGTACGAACCATTTTTGATTCAAGAAGGTTTACTGCAGAAGACCCCTCGCGGGCGGGTGATCACCACCACATCCAAAGAGCACTTGCAGACCTTGGCCGATAAAGGCATTGATTTCGCTTAAATGACACTTAGAAAGAATTTAGGCAGGTGACGGGGAAGCCGGCGCCTGAAGTGGAACCGGCGGTGTAGCTGCCGCTGGAGCAAACGATATCGGCCCCCGCACTCACGTCTAAGTTGCCATTGACATTGAGGGTGTAAGTTTGCAGATCCAAGTCGCCGTTCACAATGGATAGGCTCTGTCCGGCCCCACCCAGAGTCCAATTGGAGTTCAACCGCACGCCATTCAAGTTGTCGATCACGCTTGCCCCAGTAGGGAAGACGCCGCCACTTGTGATAGTGAGATTCTGCTGAATAGAACCCTTAAACGATAGAGGCGAATTGCCACCATCATAGGTAGAGGTAATCATGACATCTCTTCTGGCCTCCAGGGCCCCGTCAGCTGTTGAGCCATAGTTCAACAGCAAGGTGCCTTCGGTGGCGAGGGTGTCACCAGTGCCAATGCGGAAGGGCCTTTCGTAGGAGGGGCTGTAAAATCGACCATCAAAAACAACATGGTTAAAAACTACCAATCCGTCTAGATCCACCAGAAAACTGGGGTAAACGGTTGCCGACGTGGCACCACCGGAAAAAGCAACAGTCCCGCCATTGTGGTTGAAGAGGGCTCCTGGACTCATGCTCATGATGGGGACCTCAGCCGTGGCGTTGTGGGCATAACCCAAGTACAAAAAGCCCGTTGGCGCGACAAATTCGCCCGAGACAATGTTCAGGCTGCGGAATTTGCAAGTGCTCCCTGATGGTGTCAGGCGCACCCCTCCACCAAGGGCGACTTGCACATTGGCGGTAGTTCCTCCCGTACACTGATAGGATTGGTCGAAAGCGGGGTCGTTGAACAAGATGGTGGCCGTGCCCCCATCTGAAGTATTGCTGATCTGGAATTGACCGTCCACATCCCAGGTGCCGCCATCCAGCCAGCCATCGTTGTGGACCATGGTTCCCAAAACTGTGATGGAGTCACCGCTGGCAAGGTCTAAGTGGGCCGGATAACTGGGGTTGGCAAAGGCGCCGTCGACTGTGACGGTATTCAAGGTCAACGTCGAGTTCACGTCCACCACAAAGCTGGGGCTGAGGCCTGAGCTGCCATTGATGGCAAAGTTCACGTGACCGCTATTGTGGTT
Source organism: Pseudobdellovibrionaceae bacterium (assembly GCA_020635075.1). Lineage (NCBI taxonomy): Bacteria > Pseudomonadati > Bdellovibrionota > Bdellovibrionia > Bdellovibrionales > Pseudobdellovibrionaceae > Pseudobdellovibrionaceae bacterium. The sequence goes on from JACKAM010000001.1 coordinate 140,499, forward strand.
AAAAGTACCGCCCGTAATCTGCAGAACGGTGTAATTGGGAGACGACGAAGTGGCGTTCCAGCCCAATTGCAAAGTGCCGGTGGTGGAGTTAAAGGTGCCCCCGTTGAGGGTGAGTTTTTCCATGGAAATCAAACTGTCCCCACCATTAAAAGTTCCACCGGCGTGCTGCCAGTCTCTCGCACCCACGGTGATTGTCTTGGTCGCCGCCTGGGTGATGGTGCCACTGTAGCCGCTAAAAACCCGGATGCCTTTGACGTTAACGTTGTCGTCCATGGTGATATTGCAGGCGGCACAGTTGCTATCGATATAGACCACACTGGTCGGCCCGGGGGCTGGCCAGTTTCTGGTGCAATTGCCAGTGGTCAAATCGCCGCACCAATTGAGGGGATTAGAAAAGTTGTCATTTCCACCGCCGCCAACAAAGGTGTAAGGATTGAGAGTCGTGTCATTGCGCGGGCAGGCCGCCGGTCCGCCACAAGTGATGTAACTCAGACGTCCATTGGTGTTGTCAAAAGTGGGGCCCACTTCCATATAGAAAGTGTCAATGTCGAGAAAGTCATAGTTGTTGAGGGCAAAATTTCCCGACTGCATTTTGAAGTGATGCCCGGCTCCGCCCAAATAGAGGTTGGACATCATGGTGACGCCGCCGGACGAATCAATGGTCAACATACCTGTCGGCCAATACTGTTGGTCGTCCGTCTGTGAAATGGTCTGTGGGGCCGTTCCGATCAGGGTAATGGCGGCGTTGCTTGTCGCCTGGTGGGCTGTGAGGGATACGTTGCCCTTAACTCTGATTTCTCCGCTGTTTAGCCTTGAAGTGGTCCCCATATTGATGTCCAGGTTTCCAGCGACGGTCATCGCACCTACGATTGTCGTGTTATAGCCGCCGGATCCTTTGGCAAAAATAACATCATTGAACTCCATGCCAGTGGCGTCAATGGTGACATGGGTACCGTCAACAAATCGAACTAGTGAGGTGCCCGCATTTACCGCACCCAAAACATGAGTCCAGCTTTGCTGGGAGTAAATCTCACCAGATAAAAATAGAGTGTCAGCTGGCTTATTGATAATGAGATTTGGAAGCCGCGCGCCGGCGATTCCCGTAATGGTTTGCGGTCCGCTACCAACGATTTCAATTGTTCCGTCCGAGCCACCGAAAGCTCCGCCAGTCAGATCGACATTGCCTGTGACTTTTGCTTTGCCTGCTCCACGAAGCCCGGCTCCCGCAGCGCTATCTAAGTCCAAGTCGACAACGTTCATGTCCGAGAGCAGAGTCACATGGTAGCCACTCAAAGTTCTCGCCAAAACAACATGAGGAAAGACCGTGGCACCGGGAGTGACATTGGATTGGTAGGCTCCGGAAAAAAGCAGAGTTTGCCCGTTCGGGTCCACCGCCCCCTGAAGCCAGGTATAGTTGTTGGCAATTTGGATAGTACTCAGGAAGGTGAGGGTGCCTGAAGGTTTGTTGATCTGCAGGTTTGGGGCATATTGGCCGGCGCCTACGGTGAGGGACTGGGCTCCACTACCCACAAAATTGACTGTTCCCATGGAAGAACTTCCGCCATGGGAAACAATATCCACATTGCCACTGACGCTGATGATACCCGCAGCCAACTTGGAGGTTCCCATCGTCATGGATAAATCACCATTGACGACCGATGTTCCGGTCACAGTGAGATTGAATCCACCGCTTGTCTTGGTCACGACCAAGTGATTCAGAGCTTGGCTGCCAGAATCCAGTGTCGATTGAACCGATCCGGTGAGAAACTGTAATGTGCCCGAGTTGTGCACAAAGGTGGGTGAGCCGGGAGATTCGTCGATGATAAAATTGTTGCGTACTCCCAGAATGGCCGAGGGCGCCGTAAAGGAGCCGTCATAAATGGTGATGCTGCCTGAGGGTACCAGGAAGTTCTGGTCGCCACCGACAAAGTTCCCCGCCTCCTGCACCCAACCACTGGAGCCAATGGTCACGCTCTGTCCTGCGTTCTGGGTGATGGTGCCCGCGTAAGAGGGCTCCATGTCCACACCACCCACGTTAATCGGCACGTTCATATTGGCGTTACAGTTGACACAAAAACTGTTGAAAACCGCGACGTCCGATCCGCCAGGAGGAGCCCCGTTGTGATCACAGACACCCGCTGTGACAGTCCCACACCAGTTGCCGGTGGTGGACCACAATCCGTCACCCGTGTTTCCTGTCCAGGTGTAAGGAGAAATCACTGTCACAGTGACGGTGCCGGTATCTGTCCCCCCGCGACCGTCATCGATGGTGTAGGTAAAGGTATCAGTGCCATAAAAGCCAGCACCGGGAGTGTAGGTGACGCTATCATCGGCTTCGATCACCACCGTCCCATTTGTACCGTTGGTTTTGCTTATCGTGTAAAGTGGATTGTCCCCATTGGGGTCGGTGTCGTTAGCCAGAACATTGATGTTAAGGGCGACCGCTGAACCAGTGGTCGCACTGTCATCGTTGGCCACCGGCGGAGTGTTGGGCGTATAAGTAATATTATGAGTTCCGGCGGTGGTGGACACGTTACTGGCGACGTCCAAAGTGTAAACACTGATGTTGCGATTTCCGCTGGCCGCAAAGGTGTGGTTAGTGGGTCTTGAAGTGACAAAGCAGGCGTCGTTGTAAAGTGGGGCCGCTGGTGCCGAGCCACTGGCATCCCAGTCCTGCACACACCACTTCATCGCATCCATATCATTGGTGATGCTGATGGCAATTGTCGGATCATAGGTTTGGGTGGTCGAAGCCGTTAGCGGGTCCTGCAGACTCACCGTTGGCGCCGGTGGCGGTTGGCTGTCCACAGTGATGGACTGGCTGACCGCATTGCTAGATGCCAGTTTTTCGGCTGTGGCCCGAGTCCACATGTAAATGGTGTAAGTCGTATCACCCGCCGGAAACGTGAACATGGTCGGGCGTGTGCCATACCAGCCTTGATCCGGTCCGGTTCCGCCGTTACAAGCAGCTCCGTTGGCTGGACGGGTGTTTTGTACCAAGCTCAAGCACCAGCCCTCCGCATCTCCATCGCTGCCAATAGTGACATTGATAAGACTTTGCCTGGCATAAAGATTTGAACCCGTGGTGGGATCAGCTAGAGCCAGAGTGGCATCTCCCGGTGGGTAGTAGCTACTCACATAGACATTAATGGTGGTTTCAAAGTCATCATTAAAAGCTCTAATGGTTCCCGATCCAGGAGTCAGTGCCGTAAAGGTCGCCGAGTGACCGTCAGGGGAGATGCTGAGTGTCCCGACTCCACCAGATGACACCCAAGCCACATCGGCCATGCGTTCAAAGGCGTGAACCCCGTTGCGCTCCACCGCCCAAATGGTTTGGATTTCATTGGGGTTGATCTGAATGTCAGTGATTTTTTGTCCTGATCCGTTGGCTGCAGTCTCAATCGCCAGGTAAGGATTGCCCTTACCTTTTACTGAACCAGAGATTTTGTTGTCAGCTGAACACGAGAGAAGCAGAAGACTAATGACGCAAAAGAAGCCCGCGGCCACAAGGCCCGCCAACGAGAGTTGGGTTCGATATTTGGGAAATTCCGACAACGTTCCGCGTTCCATTTTTAGTCTCATTTTTTGCGGCTATCACTGCCGCCCTCACCCTTTATTTTCGGTGATTTACAGAGGGGGATAAAGGTGTAAGCGGACTTGTGAAAGACTTTTGATATTTTGATTTCAATCAGAAAAACCATTGATTCAAGGTGAGACGGATATCTTAAGAGTCCCTTAATCAGGGGTTCTCCCGTTGTCACCCGCGAGAAGCAGAGGCGTTCTGACCTAGTCATTAAGGGCTAAGGTTAGAAGGGGTCCGTGCAGTCGTAGGAGGTTTTGGAGTAGTAAATCTCTTCACCCATTTCCGTGCAGTGCTTGAAGTAAAACTGCAGCGGCTTCCAATCTTTGTGTCCAGGCATGGGCCGCCGCACGTGCATGGCATCGACTAAATAGGCGGCGCCATTGGCTTGGTTATTTTCGTCCAACTCCTCCATGCCGATGGTCCCCGAACCTGTGGCGCAGGACAGACAAGTCGACAAAGCCGAGCTTGCCGCCAAAATCCGCAACCATCTTAAGGCCGACAGTCGCGGCCGGAATATGTGAAATGAAGCCATGCTTCCATTTTAACCCTGGGCGATAACTCCTGAAACCCCAGGCCCAGCAGGTCTGGACCTGCAGATGGGCCATTGAGGGGGTTTAGACACACCAATGTGTGGTAAAAGACACACTTGATGCTCTTTGTTATTGACTTGGGCCAAAGTCCATTTAAAAAAGCTTCTGATTTCATAACATTAGGCAGCTCTAGTTAAAGGTCTGGGTGGCACCCAGATTGTAGTGGAAGTGGATTGTTATGTTTTTGCAGAGAACCATTCGTAAAAAGGTTGAAGTCAAAGGGATCGGTCTCCACACCGGAGAGCCGACCATTCTCACATTTTGTCCGGCCCCCGAAGGCACTGGCATTTACTTTGTGCGCAACGACCTCCCCGGCTGTCCGGCTATTTCCACCCGCGCCGAATTTGTCCAAGCCACTAACATGGCCACCACTTTAGGTGGATCGGCCTTTTCTGTTTCCACCGTTGAACACTGTCTTTCGGCGTTAGCCGCCTTTCGCATCGATAATCTGTTTATTGAACTCGATGGGCCCGAGATCCCCATTGGTGATGGTAGTGCCAAGATCTTTCTTGATGCTCTCCTTGAAGCCGGGGTCGTTGAACAGGGTGAGCCTCGCAAATACGCCTACATCAGTCAGCCCATCTACTACGGAACCGAAGACAAACATGCCTATGTCGTTCCCTATAATGGGCTTCGCGTAACCTGCACCATTGAATTCCCTCATCCCAAAATTGGCCGACAAACGATGGACCTGGACATCAACGAGCACTCCTTTGCCCGCGAAGTGGCTCGGGCCCGTACCTTTGGTTTTTTGAGGGACGTAGAAGCTATGAGAGCCAGGGGCCTCGCCCGCGGCGGTAGTTTGGATAACGCTATTGTCTTGGATCACACCGATATCCTCAATCCCGAAGGCCTGCGCTTCCCCAATGAATTTGTGCGTCACAAAGTCCTCGATGCACTGGGAGATCTGGTGACTTTGGGGATGCCCCTTATGGGTCACCTAGTTCTGTACAAGGCAGGTCATGACGTCATGAATCGGTTGGTGCGGACGATTTTGGAGTCGCCGGAGAGTTATCGGCATATTGAGTTGGGGGCGGATTTGCCGGAAGATAGTATGACCGGCCGCCACCTCTGGGCCTTCAGTTAACCCCGAAAGGCTTAACTTCTGCGTTGCTGCGTCGTCGACGTGGGCATGTCCATTAAGGGGCCTCCAAGATCCTTTTTCTGGGGTGGCTGTCCAATGGGCAAGCCTTCTCCGTAAATCCTCACGCGCCTTTCGGCCGCGGGCGCGTCTTCGGAGCGCGTCAGCAAAGCTGCCGCACTTCGGATACGCCCCGCGCGACGGCGGAGGATTCGGATTCACGGGAACGCCTTCCCATTGGACAGCCACCCCAGAAAAAGGAGTGCAAAATCTTGGAGGCCGAGAAAATGCTGGCTTGAGGTGTGTGGGTGAAATCCTGGTCGTTGACGGGGCGCGGTCCTTCAAATACAAAGGAGCGGTTTTCAATCGGCGTTTTTGACAACTGTTAAAGGAGCAAATCCATGATTATCGGTGTGCCCAAGGAAATAAAGATCAGTGAGAATCGGGTGGGAATGACGGAAGCTGGCGTGCGCCAACTGGTTCAAGAGGGCCACACAGTCCTGGTGGAAAACAACGCCGGAATGGGCAGCCAGATCACCAACCAGGAATACGAAAAAGCTGGAGCTAAGATCGTCGACACCATTAAGGATGTCTATGCCGGTGCGGACATGATCGTGAAGGTGAAAGAGCCCCTTCCAGATGAGTACGATCTACTCAAAGAAAACCAGGTTCTCTACACTTATCTGCATCTGGCGGCAGAGCCCAAGTTGACCAAGGTTTTGTGTGAACGCAAAGTGAAAGCAGTTGCCTATGAGACCATTCAGGATGAAGACGGCAACCTGCCTTTATTGACGCCAATGAGTGAAGTGGCCGGACGGCTGGCCACCCAAATCGGTGCTTTTTACCTACAAAAGGATCATGGCGGAAAAGGCATTCTACTTGGTGGTGTAACAGGAACCTACGCGGGCAAGGTTACCATCATTGGTGGTGGTATTGTGGGAACAAATGCGGCGAAAATGGCCGTCGGATTGGGTGCAGACGTCACTATCCTGGATGTCAATGCCAAGCGGTTGGAGTACCTGGATGATATCTTCCAGGGCCGTGTACGGACACTTTATTCCAACACCCAGAACATCGAGCGCGAAGTTCACCGTTGTGATCTCTTAATTGGTGGAGTTCTGGTCGCCGGAAGTAAAGCGCCCAAGCTGGTGACCAAAGAAATGATTTCTACCATGTCAAAAGGTAGTGTGGTTGTGGACGTGGCTGTCGATCAGGGCGGATGCATTGAGACCTGTAAGCCCACTTCCCACACACATCCCACCTATGAGATTGACGGTGTCCTTCACTACTGTGTGCCCAATATGCCCGGAGTGGTGGCTCGCACGTCGACTTTTGCACTGACCAATGCCACCTTCCGCTACGCTTCTATGCTGGCCCGTATGGGAGTGGAAGAGGCCATAGCCAAAGATCCTGCTTTGTACAAAGGCTTGAATGTGTATGGTGGTTACGTCGCCTATGAGCCGGTGGCACGCGACCTGGACATGGAGTATCGTCCTTACCAGTTGTAACAACTGTCCATCAGCGGGACCCGGATTGAACTGAGACCGGGTTCCCGTCCACGAGAATCAGGTTTCCCCAATCTTCTGTCCTCAATAAAGGGATTTTGCGATCTCTCAATCGCTTCACAACCGTCGAGTGAGGATGGCCGTAGCGGCGTTTTCGCGCGCTGACCCAGGCCGATTGTAGGAACGGAATCCGGTCGAGAAGTTCATCTGAAGTACTGGTCTTACTGCCATGGTGGCCAAGGACGAGAAGCTTGATGTTGCGACTTTCGCGACCTGATAGGCGTCGGGCCCATCGCCTCTCTTGGGGTGTGGTCGAATCTCCCGGGAGCAAAACCTGATGGCGGGAAATCATCACTCGACTGTAGTCATTAGCACTGGCTCTGGTTCCCGTGCGAATTGTCCATTTGAGTTCCCGCCATACTTTTGTAGCTGAGTTCACGGCGCAGGGAGGGATGCTATTGACCGAGGTGAGTTTAGTGAGGCTCACTGGCCTCGGTCCTTGGGGTGGTTGGATGAGGCATAGGTGAGGTAACAACGCCGTGGCTTTTCGCAAAAAAGACAGGTGATCCCAGTCCCAATGGGAAATGTGAAGCTGATTGGATTTGCCTCCGCACTCCATGCGGACTTTTTGCCAAGAAACAAACTCACCGCCCATATCAAGGTGATGGCAAACGGTTGGAGTGGAGTAGGTGAACCACTGACCCTGACCCACATTCCACAGGATCCAACGGTTTTTGTGGTTAGGGTTGAGGCGATGGGGTGTCAGCAGGACAAGAATCACCAGTACTGCCGTCTGAGTTTTGTCACGTCCCATAGGTATATTCCTAGGTTCAAAATGAAGATGTAAAGCCAAAGCCAATGGTGAGGAAGGTCGTGTGAAACCTCAAGAGGAGGAGGGATAAGTTGGCTCAGTTGTTCAAGAACAGTAATTAGCGACTCCGTGCACGGATCCACCCATCGATGCAATTCGGGAAGGAGCCAAATCAACCAGGCACAAATCATGAGAGGAAATAAAACCAAACCGGCAGCCCAACACGAAAACAAAAGGCTTAAGGGGTGGGGTAAACCCAATGGAAGGAGGAAAGGAAGTAGAGCCACATACAAGAGCCCACCCAGTTGTAGAGGGCCTGCCTTTAGGCACAAGATGAGGGCGGCCGTCCAACTGAGTTGCAGGGAGAGACTATTCCCCCACTTGGGAAACAGGCACAGCAGGAGGGTTCCGCATAAAAAAACTCTCAGTGGTGAGGGCCAATGGGTGGACCAAGAACTTCCCCAATATCCGAGTAACTTCTGACTGAAGGCTCGGGTGACCGGTGGAGCAAATCGGCAGGTGGCCACGAAAGAGAATAACAGTAAAACCGAGAGTCGTTTCGATCCTGTCCTTCTCTGTAAAACATAATAAAGTGCACGCTCAACAATGAGCAGATGGAGTCCTGAAACAACTAACAGATGAATAAGCCCCAGGTGGCGGAAGAGAAGGAATGTTGGTGAATTCTTAGGCATAGAAGCGCCACAGCATAAGGCCTTATAGAGGGGGGTGTAGGTGCCAATGTGGAATCTACCCACACAGAATTGGGGGAAACTCTCGGTCCAATCTGCTAACAGAGTGAGCAGATCAAGATTAAGGCTCAGTGGCAAAATCAAAAGAAATAGCAAGGGAAGCACCATCACTAGTGTTGCCATGCTATCAATGGGCCACCCATAGTGATCAGTATCTGTGACAGGGCATTTAAGTAATCCGCAATTCGGCTGTCATTTGGACTGTAAGAATCAATTTTTGAAATTGTAGTTTTCAAGTTAAATTGTTTTAATTCAATTACTTAGGTGTGATTAATCGTTAAGCAATCCGCTGTAATCCCGATCCAATCGCAAGTCTAAGGTCGTGGAGGCGGAGAATTCCACATACCCTGTGGATAAGTCCAAAAATCATGAGAATTTCAGTGGAAACAGGCGTTTGTTCGTAGTTTGATAGGAGGAAGGGGTAACGGACCCGAAGAGGGAATGTCTTTGCAAATTGTGTCAAATCCGCTAGGCTTTAACAGAGGTTGGTGGATGAGGGGGATCCTCGTATGTCTTCAGTTAGGCTATCCATATTATTTGCTGGTTGTTTTGTCCTGCTTGGGGTGAACGAGGCCCGTGCGGCCAAGCCCAAGTCTGCCCCAGTGAATCAAATGACTCATCAACAACAGCAGCAGCAAACTGAGGATCTGAAAAATCAAGCTCTGGTGTTGAAGGAGCTCGCTAAAGGACAGCACAAAGGGCAAATCAAAAATCCTGTTCGACCGACCCAGGTGTTGAACAATCAGGTTCTCTTCGATCATAAGAAAAATCGCATGTCTAAGGAGTTTGCCAAGCTGACGGAAAAGCAGCTTTACAGCAAGGCGATTGATTCTTTTCGCGGTCGGGATGCTGCATCCCTGCGTGCAGCAAGTTCGCTTTTGAAGACAAAATATCCAAAGTCGGCCCACGTCGACAACGCTCTTTATCTGGACGCTCTCTTACTCATGCAAAATGAAGCTTACAATCCGGCGATTCGTCGGCTGGAAGAAGTGATTAAACAACATCCGAAAGGGAATAAGCGAGTCGCAGCGCTTTTTGCCAAGGGTGTGATTTACAAGAGATTGAATTTGATTGAGCAGAGTCGCTTGGTATTGGCACAGGTGATCAAAGAATACCCTGGGAGCCCGGAATCCCAGCGCGCTGCTTATGAATTGAGGCTTTTAGGTAAGAACAACAACTGAACGGACAGCGTTTTTAGAACAAGGAAGTTCTAAATGAGAGTCTTAGGATTCATTCTGTTTCTCGCCCTTAGTGTGGGAACTCACTCAATCGTCGTTTTTCATTCAACGTCAGCCTGGGCCCAGGAAGATGACTTTCAGGATTTGGAAGGTGAAGAGGGTTTTGGCGATGAAGAGTTGGATGAGTCCTTAGAAGAAGGGGACCCTTTTGCCCTCGAAGGTGAAGAGGAGGGTGAAGGCGAGGAAGAGGGCTTTGCCGGTGACGAAAATGTCCCCGAAGAGGGCATACTAGATGTTCCTGAAGAACCCCTGCAGGCGGCACCCGAAGAAATGGAATTGGAGCCAATCTCTGAAGAAGGCGGCGGCGACGTGGTCGAGGAACTCCCTCCTGCTGAAGCCTTGCCAGAGGAAGAATACGCCTCCCAGCCTGAGCCGGGCCAGCTGCCAACGGAAGACTTTGATCAGCCGGACATGGCCTATGAGGCTCGCCTTTACGACATCTATATCAATTATCATAGCGAACCTACTCCACAGGAGCAGTGGTCAGTCATCGTAGGTGGGCGAGAAAGTGAAACCTATGGTATTCAAAGAGGGGACACGCTTTGGGGGATTTCAGAGGCCTTTTTTAGCGATGGAAACTTTTGGCCCAAAATTTGGTCCTTGAATAAACGCATTGGCAACCCTCACTTGATAGAGCCGGGAAATCAAATTCGCTTCCTGTTGGGTGATGAATCCGACGCCCCCGCTTTTACGGTAACTGAAGGAGAAGGTGCGGGAGATACATCCGATGGTGGAGAGGTGACCGAGGACGAAGTGGTGATTGAGGAGGAGGCAGCCCAGGAAAAAACTGAAGAGGAAGAACCTCAACAAGCGGCGGTGCCTACAAAACCAGTTCCAGATAAAGCCGGTCCCCGAGCGGGCATTGAGGACATTGAAATTCCACCGCCGGAGAGAGTCAGTCGGTCAGTGGTCAAAAAATTCCCGCCCAGTTTTCCGGAATGGCAAAACGATAACATTCTTGGTGTCTATGATGAATTGGGCATTGCCTTTGGCAAGCGCCCGGATCTTTTATCTCAAACCCGAATGATGTTGTTAAATTATGTTGATGAGAAAACTCCTGAAACCATTGGAGAAATTAAAGAGGCTGAAACTGGTGGTCTGTCAGCGTCGGACTTTCAGTATGTTTATGTGTTAGTGAAAAAGGGCATGGGAAAGCCTGGAGACAAGATGCTCGTCATTCAGGACACGGGTCCACTCGAGCGAGTGTCGGATCTGGTCGAGGACCAGGATAATTACGGGGTTGGCATTGAAGTTCAAGGCGTGGTGTCCTTGTCTGATACCGTGGCGAACAAAGATAGTGGATTGGCTGAAGAGTACGATCTCTTTCGGTCTTTGGTTTTGAAGGCGCAAAATCCCATCAATGTAGGTTCCAAAGTGGTGAAGGGCCGGGTGGATCAGGTTTCACTGGCCATGTCCGGGCCACGTAGCTCAGTGGTGGCGCAAATCTATGGGGGTACCGAAGACTCCAAGCGCAGAACATTCACCGCCCAGTCAGTGGCCTACTTGAATCGCGGTTCAAATGATGGACTGGCGCCAGGTCAGGTGCTGCCCATTCGCTCCAATCGAGCGGTGCGGGTTGAGGGCTCGATCGTTAATGAGAACTCGAGGCCCATTGGCTGGTTGAAGATTGCCCGTGTCACTCCGACCCTGTCGACAGCGGTCGTTTTGCGAGCGTTTGAGGATATTCGAGCTGGCGATTTGACCGGACGGGGCGAACTACTTTCGGCAGCCAGCGAAAAGGGTGGCGGTAAAGGAGCCACCGAGGATGATCTCACCCAGGATGCATTGGACGATCTGGACGATGAAGAGGCAGACGAGTTCGATCTCGATTGATGATGTCCGGAGAGGGGCGGCGGGCGGACACCACTGTTCGTTTTCGCCATCAGCGCTTGAGATCTGCCAGGTCCAAATGTTGCTCTGATAGAGGGCAATGAAACAAGAGCCAGATTCCTACTTTTATCTCAGTTATCTGCATTGGCAGACCAGGGCCCTCAATCTGGGGCACTTTGTGTGCAGCCATCAACTGCAGGACGAACCCCAGTACTGGTTTGTTCGAGGGCCTTGGCCAGTGGAGGTCTTGCGCTTTTTTGCTGAGGATCCCCAATGGTGGGAAAGGGCTCGGGAGTACCATCGACGTCTTGAAAGTGGGGGAGTTCGGTGTTTGGTTTACGGTCAGCCGGACTATCCCCAAGATTTTTTGCAGCTCGACCAGCCCCCATTGGTGCTTACCTACATGGGTTCAAGTCATTGGACGCAGGGCGGGCATTTGGCTGTGGTGGGTAGCCGAAATTTAAGTGGGGATTCGCGCTCCTGGTTGGAAAAAAACCTGCGTTTACTTTTCGCGGAGCGCGAGGTGTTAGTACTCAGTGGTGGAGCACGGGGCACTGATCAAGTCGCCCATTCTCTGTGTTTGCGCTCAGAAAGGCCGACGGCAGTGTTTTTGCCGAGCGGAATTTTGAATCCCTATCCACAGCAAATCGGCGACTGGTATTCAGGCGTGTTGGCCGGGGGTGGCTCCATTGTCAGCCCCTTTGCGCCCTGGGAAAGGATGCAAAAGCAGAACTTCCACCAGCGCAATCACCTGATCGCCAGCCTTTCCAAGGTGGTATTGGCGGTTGATGCCTGTCGCCGCAGTGGCACCATGATCACGGCCCGGGCAGCAATGAACTATGGACGAACAGTTGCTGTTTTGCCCGGACATCCAAACTCGGAGCAGGGCTTGGGCGGATTGGACCTGGTCTACGATGGAGCGACGCCCTTGCGGGATCATGTGGACCTGGCAGGCCTGCTGTAACAAAAGAAACTCGGTACCTTATGTTAGGCGCGGGAAGCTCTTTTCAGGCTCCAAGCAGTAATCAAGGCAAAGAGGATATTGGTCACCCAAACCATAGGACCAACTGGCAGGGTGGCGCTTCCCTTGGTGAGATTCTCAAAGACAATGTAGAGAAGCCAATAGCTAACAATGATACCCAGGCAAATGGCAAAACCACCGCCCCGAGCTGAGCGCCGGTTGGCGGAGGTTCCGAAGCCCACTCCCAACAGGGCAAAGATCAAGCAGGCAGCAGCCAGGGCTGAGCGGCGATGGAACTCAACCAAAAGCTTTCTCCTGTCTTGGGGCTCCAGGTCCGGGTCTTTTAGACCGGCATTGATATCGGCCAGGGTGTGGGACAGCATGGATTTCTTTTTCTCTTCAATAGTGATGGGATCAAAAAGATTGATGTCGTAGCTTTCAAAATTGATTTTGGTGTAGGCAGCATCATTGGTGCGATGAATGTTTCCATCGAGAAGGCGCAGGAGAGCTGAATTTCCCTCTCGGGTTTGAGACTGCAGTACTTTGCCTTCCCGGGCAATAATGGTGAGAGGTGACTTTGGATCTCGCTCATCAAAAATGAAGACCTTGCGTAGCGTTCCTTCTTTTGAGTCTACGTTATTGGCGTACACCACCATATCAAAAAAACCTTCGGAGAAAATGCCTTCGCGAATGGTGGCGCTGGCCTTCAGGCGACCCAGCTCATTGATCATGACTTCAAATCTTCGGTTTCCCCAGGGAGCCAGGTAGAAGGCCGCCTGGGCGGAAATCACTACCGTCACGGCTCCCAAGACGATGGCGGGTAAGGACAGGTGTTTTAAATTGAGTCCCAGAGACTTCATGGCGACAATCTCTGAGTCTCCACTGAGTCGTCCATAAGTGAGCAATACCGCGAACAACAGGCTCATGGGCAGGATGATGGGAAGAAAGCTCACCGAAAGATAAACAATCATCTGCAAAATGTCCTGTACCTTCACCCCGTGGACGAGGACAAACTCGGTGAGGCGTAGAGCCTGAAAAATCAGAAGAATAAAAATAAATATCAGCGCGCCAAGAATAAAACTGGGGATCATCTCAACCAAGATGTAGAGAATAGCCAACCGAGCGCGCAAGAAGTCAAACAAAGGGGTTTTCCTTAATTGGTAGTTGGAACAAAAGTTCCCACGTTCTCCGGCTTTCCAATCGCCTTGCGAACATTCATCGCCATCTTGACCATATTTTCAAAATGACTTAGGTCCAATTGTGAAGCGGCATCACATTTGGCTTCCATCGGGCGGGGATGGGTCTCGATGAACAAAGCATCACAGCCTGCTGCTACCGCACCGAGAATCAAGTGAGGCACGTAGCGAGGCTCGCCTCCCGCAGGATCAGCACTGGAAATGCCGTACAATCGCACCACATGGGTGGCATCAAAACAAACAGGAGCGCCCAACTCCTGCATAACAGGAATGGACCGCATATCTGCAACCAGACGATTGTAGCCAAAACAGGTGCCCCGCTCAGTCAGCAACACATTTTTGTTTCCCGTTGAGCGAATTTTTGAAACCGCACCGCCCATTCCTTCAGGAGCGAGAAACTGACCTTTCTTGATGTTAACCGGACGCCCGGTTTCACCACAGGCAATCACTAGTGAAGTTTGTTGGCACATATAGGCCGGAATTTGTAGCACGTCCACGTGTTCGGCCACCATGGGCACCTCGTCCACGCGGTGAATGTCCGTGGTTACCGGCAGGCCAAATTCCTCACGGACACCGGCCAAAATCTTGAGACCTTCTTCGGCCATGGGGCCACGCCAGTTCTTTTCACTTCCACGATTATCTTTTTCAAAACTGGACTTAAAAATCAGACCAATTCCTAAGCGTTGACTGATGTCGGCCAGTTTTTTGGCGGTTTCATGAATCAGCTCTTTACTGTCAATCACACAGGGGCCGGCGATCAGCAAGAGGTCATGTCCCTGGCCGGCGACCAAATCCGTTCCCTTTGGAGTGGGAACACGAAATTCACGGGTCGGAAGTTCAACTGTTTCTACGCGAGTCTTGGTATCCATAATGTCCCTTTCGGCAGGCTCAAGCCTTCCCAGTTTAGCAAACCCTTGGCCCGAGAGCAGCTCCATACTGGAGGTAAATTCAAAGCAATGGTTCCGTGACCTAGGGCTTAATATTAGGTGTCAAATTTGTCAAAGGTCAGTCTGTGGGACGGAGGAGTCTGGGGAGTGTTGACCCTTTGCTTCCGAAAAGAAGATAATAAATACAGCTATGTTGCGTGTTCTTTTGGCAATTGATGATTATGGCGAAATGGTCTACCTGCAGACCCTGATGAAGAAATTGGGGTTCGACGTGGATGGAGTCCAATCGCAGCGTGCTTTCGCTGGTAAGCAACTGGGTTTTAACCCCCAAGTGGTTTTGGCTACCGCTAATGGGCGTCGGGTCAACGGCATTGAGCTGGCCGAGTCCACGCGGCGTCCTCAAGGCATTCCCCAGTTTATTCTTCTCATTCACCCCCAACAGCGGGACGAGATCGACTTTGAGAATCTCAAAAACGTGGATGGGCACCTGGAAAGTCCCGTCAATGTGCAAAAGCTGCTGGAAATCATCGCCAACGTGGGGGGAGTGGACGCAGCAGCCCTCATGGAGAAATACAATCGCATGAAGGCAAGCTTACAGCCCGATGAGGAAGGGGACCTGACCATTCTCAAGGGCGACTCAACGGGACCAATCGATCCAGATCCCACCATGCCTCCTCACTCGGCAAGCCCCAGTGAACCTAGTCAAGACGTGACTCTTATTAAAGGGGAAAAGGCAGAGTCTGAGGCCCAGTATCTCAAAGGGGAGGCCCCGGGTGCGAGTCAAGCTTCTCGCTCCATCGAGGAGGAGCTGGAGGCCGCCGGGGAGTTGAGTCTGGAGACCGGTCAAAACCAATACGCGGTCGAGGGTTTACCATCTGAAGTCAGAGAAGCCCGCTTTCGTAAATATCTCGATGAGCTTCCCGAACCCACCGAGAATGGCTTTACCCGGGAAAAAGTGGTGGCCATGAATAAAGAACTTCGTCGCACAGAGGATACTGTTGGTCTCAAAGACCTGGAGGAAGAGCGACAGGGCTTCGTCAAACAGCTGTTTACAGAAGGCAAGAACAAGAAAAAGTCTTAGCCTACTATCAAAATAAACGCCCCGCTTATCACTTTAACTGCATTTATGATTTAGGAAGACTTCTTTTTGCCCACAGCAAAAAATTTGCTGAAGACACCGGTGAGCTCGCCGGTAGTTCCCCGCGCATTATCTTTGCCTTCGAGAGCCACTAACTCCCTTTTTGCAGACATGAGTGAGGGGTCCATAGTGCTGGCGTGTTTGAAGTAGGTATAGGCCTTGTCGAAGCGCCCGATGAGTTTGAAGTAAAGACCCTTGACGAAGATGTAATTGGCCGAGTGTCTTTCTTCCGGAGGAACCTGATTGAGTTCATAGCCCACATCAGCGATGAATTTCTCCTGCTTGCTTTGGGGGCAACCCACTTTGATTTTGGCCCACACATGGAAGATGATCAAATCGCCACGTTGGTTCTTCTTTTTGCGGATTTCATCGAGAATTTCCAAGGCCTTTTGGTAGCGACCCCTGTGCAGGAAGGTCACTGCGTCTTCAAAGGCGGCCTCCATTCTCAGTACTTCGTCGGCGAGACCCATCTCCAGCTCCTGCACATATGCAGATCTTCGATTGCGGTCCCGCAGGACATCATAGGCATCGGCAATGCGGGCAAAGACGGCTTGCTGGAGTTCATGGGCTTCTTTTGGTGCCCCCGGGTCTAATTTGTCAGGATGCAGAACCTTCGCTAGCTCCAGATAGGCCCTGTTGATTTCCTTGTCCCGGGCTTTTTGACTGAGTCCCAAGATTTCGTAATAGTTTTGCATTTCAAAATCTTCCAACATCACCTTGAGTCGCTTGACCTTTCCGGAGTAGTCAACAGAGTTGAAGCGGCGGTTGTCGAAGACAAGAATTCTTTCCAGGAACAAAAAGTGAAGGGCACGCAAAACTTTTTGCTCATATATGGATGAAGTGTCCAAAATCTCCTGCAGAGTTTTGCGATTGTCCACCATCTTGAGCAAATTGGGCACCGGTCCAAGCAAGGATTGGCTTTTGACCAGCTCATACTGACTCTTCTCTGGTCCGAACTTCACCGAATGCTCCATCCAGGGAGTGTAGTAGGCACGGAGCCACTCATAGGTCACTTTCGAGCTGACCCAGTCATTGAGAAGGGTGGCCAGATTGGCCGAGTTAATCGACACATCGCTCTCTTTCACCTGGTGCTCAAGAAAACTCACCTGAATCGAAGTGTCCTGGACGGTCTTACTGAGGCGAATGGCCATTTGCTCCCGGCGAATAATGCGAATCGCGTGGGGGCTCATGGCGTTGGCTTCAACCAGCCTCTCACCAAGCGGTTTCTCACTCGGGTAGTTGAGACTTTCTTCCACTTCTTCACTGGAGGTAAATCCGTGTTCAACGAGAAGAATGCCAAAGTAGGAGGTCTTGTCATTGACGTTGACCTGAACGATTTCGCCGTTGGAAATGGCCACCGAAGACACTTCGCCGTCAGCGGTGAGGAGATTCAAATGTCCCGACAGGTTCGTTCCGACTAACAGGGAGTAGACCCAGGGCAAATCAAATCCATGAATGGTTTCTGTTTCTTCAATGGCTTTGAGTCTCTCTCGGGCGGTGTGCCCATCGCTTGCCATCAGTTGAAACAAAGGGTCCCGATCGGGCTCCAGGTCCTCTTCAAAGGTGGTGTCGACCTTGTTGACCAGGGTCTGAATATCAAAAGGTTTGACGTAAAAGCCGTCAGCCTTGACCTTGCGAATGGCATCATTGGAGAAGGAGCGGTCCTTGAAAATACCGCTGACCAAAAGGATTTTGAAATCATCTCCAGCCATCTTGCGGAACTCTTCGCCTAATTGGATCCCGTTCACTTTAGGGAGCATGCAATCGAGAATAACGACTTTGTAATCAGTAATTTTAAAGGCTGACATGGCTTCGTCGGCCGAAGTGGCCCAGCGACAGGGATACCCTGCCCTTTGGAAGGCCTCTTCAACAGCGGCCCCAACAGTTTCATCATCCTCAACAAGAAGGATTTTAACATCCTGTTTTTGCATCACTTACCTATCGGTCTGCGCTGGGAGTCATATAAGGCAAGAATGGCGAAAGCTGACTAAAGTCCAGGGCTTGACAGCGTCAAATGACGCCACATATTGGGAGTCAAACGAGATGAGGGGATTTGGTTGCTCCTTTTCTTATTTTGCAACAATATCCCAGACCATAGGAGGAGATAAGATGGCGACCAACGCGGTAACAGATTCAAGTTTCGATTCAGATGTTCTCAAATCCAGCACCCCAGTACTGGTGGATTTTTGGGCTGAATGGTGTGGTCCCTGTCGTGCTCTGGCCCCCAAATTGGATGAGATTGCTGCAGAATTAGGCAGTTCAGTCAAAATCCTCAAGCTGAATGTGGATGAGAATCAAGCAACTCCAGTCAAATATGGTGTCCGCGGAATTCCCACCATGATTCTGTTTAAGGGTGGCCAGCAAGTCGGACAGGTGACTGGCAACCTACCAAAAGAAGACATTTTGGCCATGCTTCAGCAGCATATCTAAAACAGATAGCGCCGATAGGCGATTGAGGAAATGAGTCCCAATCCCACCATGGTGGACAGCATTCCAGTTCCACCGTAACTCAAAAGTGGGAGAGGGACTCCCACAATTGGCAAAATGCCAATCACCATGCCGATGTTGATAAACATATGCCAAAAGATATAGGACAGGACGCCCACCACCACGAGGGCGCCAAACTTATCCCGGCCCTGGCTGGCAATGCGAATCCCCATCACCAATAGGACCATGAATAGACCGAGAGTGAGCATGCTGCCAATAAAGCCGTGTTCTTCGCTCAGAACGCTGTAGATAAAGTCTGTGTGCCGCTCAGGGAGAAATTCCAATTGGGATTGGGTTCCTTTGCGGAAACCTTTGCCCAGGATCTTGCCGCTACCCACGGCAATCTTGGATTGGATGCTGTTGTAACCTGCCCCACGTGGGTCGCGACCGGGATAGACAAAGGTGAGAATGCGATTTTTCTGGTAAGGCTTGAGTCCAAAATTCCACACCATGGGAGCTGCCACCAATCCGATAGCCAAACAGGCAGCCAGAATCGATTTCTTAACTCGCACAAACATGATCATGGACATGGCAATAAAGACCAACAGCATGGCCGTTCCCAAATCTGGTTGTTTCACAACCAGAGCAAAGGGGACGCCGACAATCAGCCCCGGAATGACAAGATCTTTGTAGCCAAGACCTTTACGCACGTCTTTGTGACTGAGGTATTTGGCGAGGACCAAAATCAGTGTGAGCTTCATTGTTTCCGATGGTTGATAGTGGAAAAATCCCAGATCCAGCCAGCGCTGGGCGCCGAGAATCCGTCTACCCACCACCATCACCGCACCTAGAGCCGCCACATTGAGACCATAGAGCAAATAGGCGAGACGGCCAAAAATCTCGTAGTTGATTAAGGTAATAACAAAAAAGAATCCCCAGCCAGCAAGGAGCCAGGCAATTTGATTGATAAACAGGCGATTGGTTCCCACATCGTGAACGCCGTGGGTGGCGCTGTATAAGTTGATCAGGCCGATGAGGTTTAAACCCAGTATGACAATGGCAAAGCTGAGGTCAAGGCGCTTGGTAAATGTACGTTCCTCCACCTGAATGGCTGACTTCATTCCAGCTCCTCTTCCGTAGAGACATGTTCTGGCTCAGGTTTTTTGGGGGCTATCTTCACCTTCGGCTTGGGCTTACTAATCCAATCGGGATGATATTTTTCCATGTAGGCCAAGATCACGTCCCGCGCCACCGGAGCACCACCCGTTGAGCCGTGACAGGCATGTTCAGCCAGAACCGCAACCGTGATCTCAGGCTTATCAGCTGGTGCGAAGCCCACAAACCACCCATGGTGTCGTTGATTAAAGGGGCGTTCTTCGCACTTGTCGTAGATTTGATCCGCTGAATAAGAACGCATTTGGACAGTTCCGGTTTTACCGGCCATTTCAACTCCTGGTATCTTCCACCACCTCGCGGTGCCACGTTCACCATTGGCAACTCTCCACATTCCTTTTTTGACCGTCTTGAAGGTCTCCTTGGATATAAAAAGGCCTTCCTCGTTGGGCTGGCTTGCATCACGGATTAGGTGTGGTTGGAATTCCTTAATAAGTTCATTGTCCTGGTTAATTATCTTTTTCACCACAAAGGGGCGGTAGAGAGGTCCTTCTTGGCCAATGGTGGAATAGGCCATGGCCATTTGCAAAGCGTTGGTCAAAACATATCCTTGGCCGATGGCATTGCTGAGGTTTTCCCCAGGTTGCCATTCCTCACCCATCTGCTTCAACTTCCAATCGCGTGTGGGAATTAAACCGGGAACTTCGTTGGACATATTGATGCCCGTATAATTGCCCAGGCCTAAGAGTTTGGCGTAGCCAGCCATTTTGTCGATGCCAAGGGCAATGCCCATTTTGTAGAAAAACACATTGGATGAGCGTTCGATGGCTTCAGCTACTGTGACGTTTCCGTGTCCCCCCTTCATGTGATCGTGGTAGATGCGCCGACCAAAGCGTATAAATCCGGGTGCGTGAACGACGGTATTTGGAGTGATTACCTTTTCCTGAAGAGCCGCCAGGGCAACAATGGGTTTAAAAGTGGAACCTGGGGAGTAGTGGTCCTGAATAACTCGATTACGTAGGGGACGAAAGGGATCATTGATCAATTTTCCCCAAACCTCGGGTGAGATTCCGGTGGAAAAGCTGTTCGGGTCATAGGAGGGAGAACTCAGCCAGGCGAGGACTTCGCCGTTGGACTTAAGGGCGACCAGACTGCCCACGCGCGGGCCAATGTGGTCCTCGCGGTTCATGGCGGTGTACGCGGCCTGCTGAATATCTCGGTCTATGGTCAAAATCAAATTATGGCCGGGAATGGCATCTTGGGGCTTAAAGCCAAAGGCCCTAGGGGAGTCTGCATCTGTTCTTCGGCCGCGGGCATCCACTTCAACAATGGAAATGCCATCCAGGCCGCGCAGATATCGCTCCCAGACCTCCTCCAATCCATTTTTGCCGATGATGTCACCCTGTTCAAAGTTAAAGACAACGCGAAATTTATTATTGAATTTTGAAATCTGTTCTTTGGAGATCTCCGCGACATAACCAAAAAGCTGTGCGCCACTTTCCAGGAGGGGATAGTGGCGGGTGATGGCCTCATTGATGTTGAGGCCTGGATGATCCAGACGCAAAAGCTTGAGGCGATAGACTTCGTCGAGGCTGAGATTCTCTTTGATTTTGACCGGGCGAAAGGGGCCATTTTTGCGGCGGCTGCGCTTGACTGTGGTCACAATGGTGTTGGCTGGGGAATCCAAAATAGGACTGATGGCGCTAGAGGTTTCCTTCAGTTTCACCGCATACTGAGGAGAAATGGTGGCCTCAAAGCCAGGGAGGTTGTCCACCAAAACCCGTCCCTCACGATCCAATATGAGTCCACGTGGCGCTGGGATTTTAGTTTCCTTGATCAGGTTTTTTTCCGAGAAATCGCGGAGTTCAGTGCCCATGATGATCTGCAAATACCAAAGTCGGGCAAAGATAATAAATCCTGATCCCAACACCAGAATATACAGAAGCCGATATCTGGGTAGGTAGGATTTGGCTTCTTCTTCTGAATTGGAAATGTACTTGCTACTCATGGCCGAGTGCTTCCATTTCCTTGGGTCGTTCTTTGTGGGTCAGATGATCAAATAAATAAAATATTTGAAGCAGCGGCAGGGCTGCCAACATGGTAAGTAAAGGCTCTAGGGCCCAATGAAACCAGGCCGGGTTGGTGAGAGGATTGTCCTCGTAGCCCCAGGAAAAGAGGGTGTGCAAGAGGGGCACAGAAAAGCTGGCCGCTCCGCAGATCAGCATAAAATTGGTGGCCCCGGATGTGTATATCCTTTGCTTGAGCACAAACATCACTGCAAATAGGGTGACATTGACGAGGAGAAAGATGCCTCCGCTAGTCGCAGTCAGAGAGCCGAGGAGCAGGGTCAAAAGATATATCATCGGCACCCCTTCTTCGGCCCGTCGATAGAGACTCCAGAAAACCAGAGTGGGAACCCACAGATTAGGTCCTGGGAAATCACCAAAAAGCTGAAGCCAAAGGGAACACTCCAGGCCTGCCAACAGGGCTGTGATGGCGAGAAAAAGCAGGTAGTTTCCAAGAAAAAAACCAAGTTCACGCATGAATCAATTGGCCTTTACTTCTTCAGCAGCGGGCTTGGCATCTTTGTTCGTCGCCTCAGTTCCGCCTGCTGATTTCTGTTCTTCAGCTTTGGGCGTGAAGTCCTCATGTTGGGCATTGGTGACAATAAACACCTCTTCCAAAATAGAAGCATTGATCGCTGGTTTCAGTTCCACTTCCTGGGTCATGCCGTAGCGACTCTTTGCCACCGAAGTGACGAGGCCAACGGGGAATCCTTTGGGGAAAATATTGTCTAGACCGCTCGTCACCACCAGATCACCCATTTGCACATCGTCGCTGCGATTCAGGTAACGCAAACGGCATCCATCCGGACTGCGCCCCTCGACAATTCCCCGGGCTCGAGATCTTTGCACAATGGCGTCAATAACGGCGTAGCGATCAACAAGGAGTAGAATTTGTGAGGTGAAAGGTTCCACTCTAAACACGTATCCCACCACCCCGCCGGTGGTGATGGCGGCCATATTTTTGGCAATGCCGTTGTTGCTGCCGCGATTGATGGTGATAGAGTGATGGTCCGCCAATAGGTCACGCCCTACCACCTTGGCGGCAAGAAGATCCATTTTGCTCTTTTGGCGAAAGGCGAGGAGTTCATTGAGTCGCTGGTTCTCCATTTTGAGCTCAGTCAAGGCACCCAACTGGGCTCTCAATTCAGCATTGTCTTGAGTCAGAACCCTATTGTGCTTTTTGATATCAATCAGGTTGAGATACATGGCCGTAGTGCCCCGCACTCCGGAGCTGAAGGAAGAGTAGGTATTTTGGATGATTCCGGTCAAAAAGGTGAAGGGACGGGCGTACCATGGCACTTCATCAGCCGCATCGCGCTGAAGATTGGCCACCAATAGGGGCAGGGCCACGACGGCCAGCACCAGCAAAATTTTTCTGAGATCCAAAGAGAAAAAATTCACGCCCACTCCCGCACTGAAATAAAGTAGCAAAGAGCGAACATCATTCCAACAATCTCCTTGAAAATCCTCACAAAAATAGTGAAGCTACCCGGGATATTGCGAAGGAGCCTGTCATGATTAAAAGCACTCTGGATAAACTCCGTAAACCCGGTCGGGGCAAAAGCATCGTGGCCTACATTATGTTTGGGGCCATCATTCTCGTCTTTGCCTTTTTCTTTCAGACAGGCCCGTTGAGCAGCCTTTCCGGCGGGGGAGCGGCTGCAGTCGTCAATAACCAGGTCATCCCCATCTCTGAGTACAAGATTCGGGTGCGCCGCCAGGAAGAGCAGCTGCGGATGCGCTTAGGAGACCTTCCTGATTCTCAGCGTCAACTCTTCTATGACTCCATTCGCAGACGGGCGCTCGAAGATCTGATTTCGGCTGAAGTACTCGCCCAGTCGGCCGCGGAAGCCGGTTTTTTGGCTTCAGATGCTGAAGTTCGCGATCGAATTTTGGAAATCCCTGCCTTTCAGGAGGAGGGTCGCTTCCGTCGGGACCGTTATGAGGACTTGCTCCGCTCTAATCGCATGACGACCAATGAATTTGAGGAAAAGGTGCGTAAGGATGTGATGGGGCAGAAGGTGCAAGAGACTTTTTCAAAGGCCCTGTACCCTGTTCAAGAGGAATTGGAGCGGGAAAAGCGGTTGCGTCAAATGCAGATCAACCTGTCTTACGTGGAGTTTGACCGCCGTTCCCTGGCCGCTGGGATCAGCCCCTCGGATGCCGATGCCTCAGGCTTTTTGGGCAGCGAAGAGGGCATGAAGGCAACCCAGGCGTACTACGATAAGAACAAGGCAGAGTACACCACCAAAGAAGAGGTGAAGGCCCAGCACATTCTCATCAAATCCAAAATGGATGATAAAGCCAGCGAAGACGCAGCACTGGCCAAGATCAAAGAGATCGCTGAGAGAGCTAAGAGTGAAGACTTTGGCAAGCTGGCCTCTGAGTTAAGTGAAGATGATGGTAGCAAAGCCAAGCAGGGAGACCTGGGCTATTTTGCCAAGGGTCGCATGGTGAAGGAGTTTGAAGAGGTAGCCTTTAAAACTGAAGTCGGCAAAATCAGTGATCCGGTGAAATCGCCATTTGGCTATCACTTGATCAAAGTGACGGACCATAAACAAGGTGGCACCAAAGAGTTCGAATCCGTCAAACTGGCTGCTGCTAAAAAGGTGCTGGCTGAGAGTCAGGTGAAGGACACCGTAGAGAAAATTGAGGCCATGGCTAAGGAAAACAACGCGGGTTCACTTGATTCAATGGTAAAAAAGTTAAGCCTGAAGTGGGAAGAAACCGGCGATTTTTCTCTGGGCGCCCCGACTCTTCCGAAGCTCGGAGACAAAGAGAAAGTTCTCAATGCGGCTCTTGAGATCAACAAGGCTGGAGCCATGGTTCCGGAACTCCTTGAGGCCGGTGGCAAGTACTACCTGGTTAAGATCAAGAAGATTTCCACCAGCAAAGATGAAGGCGAAGATCTGAGTTTTGCTGACCAGGCCCGCTTTCACTCTTTCCGCAAAACCGGTCCGGTGTTTGAGGACTGGCTGAAGGGGCACAGAGAGAAAGCGCAGATAACCATGAATGGGCAACTTCTCGGCCAACAAGAGTAGGAGCTGGTGAAAAGGGTTCGTCTACAGCGTTGGATGGACCCTCTCTCGCTCCAACGTACGAGGAGTACGCCTCCTCTCGTTCGGGCCCATCCGCCTTGTATCCAAACCCTTTTGACCAGCTCCTGAGTAAGGCTGATTTAAACGACTCATCTTCTTCGTTGGACGGACCCTCTATTTTTTGATCCGCAAAATCCTTCTTCAGTTGCCTTGGTCCTTAGCCGACCATCCTCCGCAAATCCTCACGTGCCTTTCGGCCGTGGGCGTAGGAGGCTGAGTGACCGAAGGGAATAGGCTCAGCCGAACGGGTCGCGTCAGTTTTTTTACGGCGCCTCAGACGGGCTTTGCCCAGTTAGTTGAGCCTACTCCTCTTTGGGGGGCTCAAATAACTCCCGCGCGACGGCGGAGGATTCGGATTTCCGGGAATGGTCGGCTCAAGGCCCTCGTCCCCAGAAAAAGGCGACTCAAGGTTTTGCGATTCCATAAACAGGGGCAGGGTATGATTTGAATCCTACCGCGATTGTCTCGAGATGAGATGGTGGGGTATTGGGGCCCTGAGTTGGAAATCAGATCGAATGTAAGCGGCCTGTTGCAGAAGTGCAGTTGTGCACAACTTTTCCAAAAAAATTACCTTTAGAGGGGCTCTTTTTTGGGGGGCAGGTTTAACCTTCCTCGCCTTTGGTCCGAAGTATTAAGTGGCGAGGACATTCAAATATGATGTTATTCCGGTACGTATGCTTATTAGGCCTCATAGGGGCAGGGACGGCTTGGGCACAAGATTATGTCCCTGGCGAAGTAATTGTCCGACTCAAGTCCCAGGTGGGAAGTCAGGCTTCCTACGCGTTTTTGGGCAAAGCCCATTCTCAAAAAGAGATGAATCTCAAGCGCTCCTGGGGCAAGCTCAATATGCACCACTTCCAGGTCAAGCCTGGCCAAAGCGTTGAACAGGCGGTGGCTGAGCTCAAGAGCGATCCTGATGTGCTTTACGCAGAACCCAACTATATATTTAGGAAGTCCACTGATTTTGAGGCTGAGCGTGTCTACAATCGGGATCAGGTCATGGCCATCGCTCAGGGTGATCCCACGGCGGCCTATGAAACCCAGATTGGATTGGCCGAAGTCTATCAATCCATGCAGTCTTTTTCCGGTGACTACCGCCCCATCGTCGCCATTATCGATACCGGCCTCGATGTCAATCATCCGGTGTTTGTGGACAGTAATGCCCTGTGGATTAATGAAGATGAAATTGCCGGCAACGGTATTGATGATGATGGCAATGGCTATGTGGATGATGTTAACGGCTACAACTTTGCCTATAACTCCTCCAATGTGTGGGACGACGATGGCCATGGGACCCATGTGGCCGGGATTGTTCTTAAGGTCGGTCTCGATATTATGGAAGACCCCATTGATCAGTCCGCCATTCGCATTATGGCTCTCAAGTTCCTCGACGGCAGTGGAATGGGGACAACATCTGATGCTATTGAGGCCATCTACTATGCTCTCAACAACGGAGCCGTAGTTCTTAACAATTCATGGGGTGGGCCTTCTTACAGTGCCGCGCTCTTGGATGCGGTGGTGGCGACCTATGATCGTGGCGCCACTTTCGTTGCGGCAGCCGGTAACTCAGCGACAAACAACGATGCTCAACCCATGTATCCCGCCACCTACAATGTGCCCCACGTTCTTTCGATTGCAGCCACAACTAACTTGGATTACCTAGCCTATTTTTCAAATTTTGGAGTTGGCACTGTTCATGTGGGAAGTCCCGGCCTCAATGTTTTGAGCACCTATCCAGGGGGAACCTGGACTCAAATGTCGGGAACCAGTATGGCCGCTCCGTTTGTCTCGGGGATTGCGGCGCTGATGAAAGCCTCTGCCCCGGAGATGCTTGGCTATCAGGTCAAATCAATTATTGATGCCGAAGCGGACCCAGTCAGTCACTTGATAAATAAGGTCATGACTGAAGCCCGGGTTAATGCCTCGGCCTCAATCATCGCGGCAGGTGGGGCAGCTATCGAAACCTCTCAACCTGCTTATGATCCGTCATACATGAGCCGCGAGCTGGCCAGTGAGCTGACGGACGGTGGTGGCGGTTGTGGTTTGGTTTCAAAACTCTATCAGGAATTTAACAACGGGCAGGGAAGAGGTGGTCCTCCTCCTCTGGGCCGGGGACTGGAGACTTGGTACATTCTGGTCATCCTGGCTTTGTTTGCTCTGCCCATAGCATTGCGAACCTGGTTGCGCAGTCGCGATCCGGTCAACCGTCGCCGTCATCCTCGCTATGATATCCAGACGGCCGTGACCATGAATCTCGATGGACGCAAGCTGGTCGGTGAAGTGAGTTCAATCTCCCTGGGTGGTGTCCGTATCGACACCAACGCATGGCTGGATCAAGGTGGTGTGGTCAACATGACCATAACCAGCCCTGACGGGAAAGACCAGGTGCAGGTTGAGGGTAAAGTTGTGTGGAGTGAGGCACAGAAGTCCTATGGGGTGGCCTTCGATGAAGAGAAGACCGGGCCATTGGCACTCAGTGCGATTAGCAAATGGACGAAGGGCCTCAAGAAAGCCTCGTGAAGTTCTGACTTCTGAGGCTGTCTCCTAAAGGCGCAAGGAGCGTACGAGTAAAAAGCCGGGGTTGTAAAGGGCCGAGATTTCTCGGCCCTTTCTTTTTGGCTGGCTCTGGTCCTAGAAGCTAAAACGCATCTTGAACATGAGGTCGGTAAGAATGACCCCGCGGAAATCATCATTAAACCATCCAGCCCACACGGTGTGGTCCACGCCCATGGCCATGGTTCTCTTCATTTGATAAAGAAGTCCAAATGACAGACTGGGGCCGAGAACTGTCTCGTCATTGTTATTGCCGTCGATCATCATCAGGTTAAATCCGGGTGAGACATAGAGGTCCCACTCGCGGCGGTTGAAATGGGGGCGTACAAAGCCGCCAATCACAAACACGCTGGGTTCGCCCTTGTCCTTGTCCTTGCTGTAGTAGCGAGCCAAACCACCCAATCCAAAGGTGCGGTCATAGGGGTATTCGTATTCACCACCAATCACCAAGCCCCCACGGGCAAAGCCGATGGTGCCATAGACGGCATGGTTGTAGATGTCATAAGTGGTCTCACTGGAGGCTGCCCGACTTTGCAGGGGAGCCCAAATCAAGAGCGCAAGCGCTAGTGCCCAAAATTTCATTCCCGTCTCTCCTTTGATTTGAAGCAATATCTTCCCGAATCATTGGGAAAGAGACAAGTTCTGCGCCCTGAGTCAACAGGAGGTTGGCAAGAAGGCGACTGATGTCTCTTTACAAGCGGGGGACAGTTGCTAAACTGGTCGGGCCCAGTCTAGGGGTGATTGAGTCACCAAAGGAGACCAAGATTGTCCGCATCATCTGATGATACGGGGGCTTTACGCGGCTCACGCGCGACCAATAAGTCTATCCGCATGATCAATGAACAAGGTGAGAGCTTTTCCTATTCCGCAGAAGAGCTGATGGCCCGTGGCCTTAACCGCTGGCGGGGTTGGCACTGCACAGCCGGTGTGGAAAACATGTACATCACCCATGATGGCAGCATTTACGGTTCGGTTTGTCGCGAGGGTGGCTTTATTGGCAATGTGTTTGAGGTCAACTTCTACAACCGCATGAAGTACGTCAAATGTACCCGTCGCTTCTGTACCTGTGGAACCGACATGGCATTACGCAAGTTCAAGCGATTGAAGAACCGCTACCAGGCCTACCATATCACCCCAGTTGAGGTGGAACAGGAGCCCGCGCGAGACTATGTGGCGGTTCAGAATTTTTACCAGAATGAAATTCCAGCGAAGCAGGTCCTGTGGGATTTGGGTCGTCGCTGCAACTACGCCTGTAGCTATTGCCCGCCGGCGACCAGCAACCGATTTGAAGCTCATAAGAGTTTGGGCAGCCTCACCCATGCCATGACCAATATAGAGAACTCTTTTTTAAAGGGTGATCTGTGTAAGTTCATATTTGGTGGTGGCGAGCCCACTATGAATCCCGACTTTCTTGACTTTGTTAGGGAGGTCCACGGCAGGGTGCCGGTTAAGAGTCCGAAAGAAAACCACTGGATTCATGTGACTACCAATGGCAGCCGCTTACCTGAATATTATTTGGACTTGATCCGCTACGCAGGCCTGACCTTTAGTGTTCATTTTGAGTTCTACAACAAGGAGAAGTTCTTGGCGGTCATCGGGTCTTTGGTTCAAGCAAAGGCCAAAGAGCCGAACCTGCAATACCGCTACATCGGTATCCGCATCATGGTGCAACCTGGGAGGGGAGAGGAAGCGCAAAGTCTGATCGATGACCTCAAATCCCTGCCTGACTTTGATGATCAGGCGGTGGTCAATGTGTCGCCGCTTTTGGAGTTTTCTCCCAACTACGAGTTTGATTTTGAATCTAAGATGCCGGCTAGTTATTCGGCCCAGGAACTTGCTCTTTTTGATTAGTTTGGGCTCCGCTTTTTGTCATTTGCAGATTTTTTCTTGGGGTTCCTGCAAAGTCAGACGCGGGCTCCTGCCCTCGCCGGCATCGCAGGCTTCGCCCGCGAACGCGTCCCGCTTGCCGGAGGTCTTCCTTTACAGGAACCCCAAGAAAAAATCCGCAAATGACAAGTTTGAAGCTTCGCCAAGTGAACTAACCGGGTTGGTGTGACGGAGAGGGAGCGGATCTGCAAAGTCAGACGCGGGCTCCTGCCCTCGCCGGCATCGTGCGGGAGCAGAAGTTGTCTAAACTGACCCACTTGATTGTTGAGCCACAAAATCCATTGTCAGGGATGTCGGTCCTTTGCCGACCATTCTCCGCAAATCCTCACGCGCCTTATCGGCCGCAGGCGCAGGAGGCTGAGTGACCGAAGGGAATAGGCTCAGCCGAACGGACTGCGTCAGCCTTGCCGCCGCAGTTCGGATACGCCCTGCGCGACGGCGAGGATTCGGATTTCCGGAAATGGCTCGGCATTCGGACCTATTCCTGGGCAATGAGAGCACAAGATTTTGTGGATCAACAATCAAGTGGGTCAGTTTACCACAAGCGGAATCTAGACTGTGAGTGGGGGCTAGTGAATCAATCGTTGGGCGTGTTCGGCGAGGGGCACGTTGTCCTGGTGGCGCAGGAAATCAGTGAGGTGCTCTTTGGCCTTGGTTGATTGGGCTAATCCTTCCAGGGCCTGGCCGCGGATCATGATTTCCTGATCATAGAGACGGGCATCCATTTTACTCTTGGGCAAGGGAGCCAGAGCCAGGCTTTTGAGGGAGCTCATGGAGGCTTCAGTCTGGTTGAGGCTGAGCAGATAGGCAGACAAAAAACGCTCATCCCCGGGCAGGGACAAATCTAGGGCGAGGGCCTTTAATCTTTCGAACTGCTCCTGTCCCAGTTGGCCGGCGACCGTTTTTAGGCGTAAAAGGGTTTCCTGTGGATCCTGGTCCGGTTGACCAACAAGTGTGGCTTCCTTTTTGACGAATTCGTTCAAGGCTAAGGCGGAAGTTGAGTCCTGACCCTGGTGAGGCTTTCGCCAGGGGGGTGCCGAGGAAGACAAGTCCGTTGTGATCGAAGCCCCACGGGCCTTTTGGGCGAAAGAATTTTGCCGATCAACTTGCTTTGGATTTTCTCCTAACAGCAGCCAGGCCATGGCGGCCAGGCTGCCGGTGAGGAGTAAATACACCTTTATCCGATGGGTGACCTTTGACATCCCACTACCTAGAGTTGGAAAGAATCGTAAGTCGGAACCGAAGTCATTTGCTCCACTATTTGTCCCTGCAGAGGAGCAAACCCTTGGCCGGTCACCGAGTGGATCACCTGGCCGTCGGTTTTAAGATGGTAAAGTTCCTGCCCCAAATAAGTCATAGCCTTCACGTCTTGGGGCCACAGTCCTTTGGCCACATCGGGGCAGCTCATACGGTCAGGATCGAGGCGGCAGAGTCTTCCGTCTTGCTTCACCACGAACAGACCCTGTACGCCATTGGGCGCAACCGTCGTCAAGCGCACAGCTCCTTGAATGGATAGAGGTCGTGACCACTGGGCGTTGCGAAATACAAAGGACCTTACGTTGCCCTGATCATCGAGGCTCACCAGATAGCGTTTGTCCCGGATGTCAAACTCTTCCATGTCAATGGCTGGAATGTGCTGTTCCATGTGAATGATCTTAAAATAGGAAAAATCATCACTGAGAGGCATTTCCTCGTCCTCGTGAGCATAAAGGTCCAAGGCGATAGCTTCCTGACCACTAAAGAGACTGGCGCCAAATGAGGTGCGCTTAAGAACAAAACCAACAGGACTGGGAATCTCTGCTTGAAGGCTATCGGTCTCGCTTATCAGATGTGCTTGTTGGCCGGCAAGAGCAAGAAGGCGATCCTGGGTGCCCATGGCCTTTTGATTAAAGACAAAGTTAGCTCGCCCCAATGCCATGAGTCGTGCCATGGCTTTGTAGGCCGGGTGAAAATTCACCCCCTGAAGCACCACTCGCGAGTAGTACTCCATTTCCACTCCATGAGAGCCGCCTTCTTGCACGCTGCGGTCACAGCCAGGAAGGTTAGTATCACTGTAGGGGCCGTAGTTGCAGGCCCGATGTCCGTAGCCCTCGGTGTGACGGGCTTCATGAATAATCGTGCCCACGCGGCCCAAGGTGGAGAGTTTAGTCCAGCCATCCTGCATGGTGAAGTAGCCGCCCGAGTTGTAGGCCGTCGCCCAGGGAACATCGTGTCCGCGGCGAACACCATAGGTCATCGAGGACAACCAATTATAGTAGCGGTCCCTATCGACAAAGTTTTGAATAAACACATTGGTGTCGGAGCCACCAAAACGGCCCTCTTCCACGATCTGCAAATCGTTGTAGAGCTTTTTAGTATCTATGTCAGAGTTGCACCTTTCATCACCGCCAAAGGACCGCACATTGATGGAGTAATCCCGTTGGTAGCGTTGGGCAGCCTCGGGCGAAGTGCAGGCAAAATCCTTGTCCATCACCGGAAGCAGACCATTCTTACCTGTTTCTTTAGCATGTGCTGAAATGCAACTAACAAACAGAACACCGATAACTACGCAGGTGCGCAGCAACGTCGTATTACAGCCTGGCATCTTCCCCTCCTTGTGCAAGGCTCACATGATTTTGCCGTCCCCGGATTGGCAAACTTTTGGTGCCATTATGGTGCTAGAGGGGCGAGGGGATTGTCGAGTGCTATTTGGTTCCAGGTCCTCAAACGGGATGCAACATGACAAAGGGATCTCTCAAGCGAGATTCCTTTGTCATGTTGCATCCCGTTTGAGGACCTGGAACCAAATAGCTTAACGCCGGGCGCTTAACACAGCACTCTTAACCTGAACATAGACATTCATGTTTGGCTGCAAATCCAGAGCCTGAGCGGATTTGCGGGTGATGCGGGCGAGGAGAGCTGTTTCCCCAAGATGGAGTTTTACCATTGTTTGTGCCGTACCGTACTCCCTCATCTCCATGAGTTTTGCCGGTAGCACATTAAGGATGGTGCTCGAATCAGGTTGATTAAGGGTGAGGCTCACATCCCTTGCCATGATGCGTAGACGAACCTGTTCGCCTAGAGGTAGTTCGTTTCCTGGCGTTAAAAATTCTCCACCCGGAAAGCCCAAGCATAAGAGATGGTTTTGCTGGTCATAAGATTTCACTTGGGCCTGCACCAAAGATCCGGCGTTTTCACATAAGGCCAAAGGATGAGCAAAATCCGTTAGGACTTGCGATAGAGAGCCGTGTACCACAAACCGTCCCTCGTCCATCAAAACCAAGTCGTCAGCCAGGCGAACGACTTCGTCCAAAGAATGGCTTACATAGATTATAGGGATCTTTACCTCATGTGCCAGCTGAGAGATAAAGGGCAGGATTTCAGACTTGCTCACTTCATCAAGGCCAGACAGGGGCTCATCCATCAACAACAGTTGGGGTGAGCGGAGAATGGCCATGCCCATGGCCACCCGCTGTTTTTGCCCTCCCGACAGCTGACGAGGAGAGCGATGCAAATAAGGCTGCAGTTGCAGGAGCTCAACCGCCTGCTGCAATTGGATACGTCGCTCAGACTTTGGTGTGCGGTCAAATCCAAACTGCAGATTTTGTTGTACATTGAGATGCTCAAACAACTGTCCGTTTTGAAATACATAGCCCAAAGATCTTAGGTGGGGGGGCAAAAAGCTGTCCGTTGTTTGCCATGCCCTGCCCGATACCAGCAGTTCTCCCTCGGTGCACATATCCAGTCCCGCCATCAAGCGAAGGAAGGTGGTCTTACCGCAACCCGAAGGCCCAAAAAGTGCTGTGACTCCCATGCCCGCAAAGGCAAATTGCACATCCAAGGTGAAAGCGGAAGACGTGTGGTGAAACTGTCCTTGGACAAGACTCATGACTTCACCACCTTATGGCGGCGGTTGAGTCCATAGACGATAAGGAGAAGGGCGAAAGACAGGATCAGCATTCCCGCCGACAGCAAATGAGCCCTTGTGTAGTCCATGGCCTCGACGTGATCAAAAATAGCGATGGAAAGGACCTGGGTTTTGCCAGGGATGTTTCCCCCAATCATCAATACCACACCGAATTCGCCCACAGTGTGAGCAAAGCCCAATACCGTGGCGGTGAGAAAGCCGGGGCGGGCAAGGGGCAAAGCGACGCGGAAGAAACGATCCCATGGGTTTGCCCCTAGGGTGGCCGCCAATTCTAAGGGCTGTTTACCTACGGCAATAAAGGCATCCTGCAGTGGTTGAACCACAAATGGCAGAGAGTAGAAAAAAGAGCCGATGACCAGACCCGCAAAGGTGAAGGCGAGGGGGTGAAGGCCTAGGGAAGTCATAACCCAGCCGATGAGCCCCTCGGGCCCAAGCAAAACCAACAGATAAAAACCCAATACCGTGGGGGGAAGGATCAGTGGAAGGGCGATGACAGATTCGACAATTGGCTTTATGCGATTTTCACTGCGGGCCATCCACCAAGCGAGAGGAGTGCAAACCACCAGGAGAAGGAGGGTGGTCAAGCCAGCAAGGCGGAGGGTTACTCCCAGTGCTAAAATGTCCTCGCCGGATAACATGGACCCATCCAGGTTTGAGTGGAAATTCAAGAATGATTCTCAGGTACTCCACGAAGGCGCAATTGTCACCCCTGTGAGTCGCCCCAAAAGCTTTTTATACCTTGCTGCCTCGTTGCGGTATTGTCCCTACAGCTTCCTCGGTTGCGTCTTGAAAAAACTTCTTGGGCAGTCCACCAGTTGGGGCTCAGTCAGGTTTTGAGTTCTTTTCCTGTTGTTGTTTAGCAAGTTTTTTTAGGGCTTCAGCGACCTCTACCAGTTCGTCGCCTTCTCTTAATCCTGGGCGGATCTCATAGTCGCCATTGATCATCTTTTCAATAGAGGCCTTTAAAACATAGGCTGGACCGGCAAATTTGTGAGAATAGCCAATGGAAATAATAAAGATTCCCAAACTGGCCAGAGCGACAGTGACCACGGTCGAAATGATGAGACTGTTAAAGATATCGTGGAGCTGGAGGTGAAAGGGGCCCTGAATTGGGTAGTGTTTGGTGAAGTCTTCCATAAAAGTATGCATCTTCCAGAAGAGAAAACCATGGACAACGGTCATGGAAATCAAAAACCCAATGAGAAAGTAGAAACTAAAACGCATTTGCAAGTAGGGGTTGATGAGGTAGTTGCGGATGTAGCGCTTGTGTTTGTGTTTGGTCACGAGCAGCCCCCTTGACTCGTCTTTGTCATTTTAACGATAGCAAAATATGGGCTAAAAACCAGATCCTTTGTTCTCAAACCGCGACCTTTTTCCAGGCCGGGCAGATTCCCGTACCCTCCTGATAATATGGACAATATAATCAAATCATTCGACTTAGATCATTCAACGTCAGGGTAAGACTCAGCAGGGAATGGCCAGTATCAAGTATTTTTCACTGAGGTACAAACTCCTCGCTCTCCTCATTCTCATGCCGACGGCTGGTTTAGCCCTCTATGCCCTGATGGCCATCAATCTGTTCACCAAGGACAAGAAGGCCTACATCTTTGACTCTTCAGTAATTGTATCCAAGGCCCTGGCGACTCAGGTCAAGATCGAACTGGACGCACACGAAAAGCTGATGGACCCCATCGTCAAGTCCATCGATACCGGCGCCATGAAGTTCTCAAAGCTCTCCTATGAGTTTTTCATCCGCCAGAACCGAGTTGAGCACCTGTTTTTGTTCAAACATATGGGCAATGGTCGGTACGCCAAGGCGGATCAGCTGTACTTGGAAAACAGATCAATCAAAAATTACGATCCAGGTGGTGAGGTTTTTGACCTCATGCTTAAGACGGCAGGCGAGGTGGGATTTGCTGTTCAGGATGTCGCCGAGGCCAAGCGTTTCTTTTTGATTGCCCAAAAATACGGCGATGAACAAAAGCACGTGGTCGTACTTTCTCTCTACAATGCTCCCGACCTTTATGAGGCCTTTGCCACACCATCGGCTTACCGGCAGTACCTGGTTAGCCGCAACAACTTTATCTCCATGGAGCCCAAATACATGCGCAAGACCAAGAGTAAGGCGCAGGTCACGACCACGGAGTTTTTTACGCCGATATTCAATAATCGCTTCCCGGTCGGTATTGCTGAGATCAAGACCAAAGACGGTCACCCCATGTTGGTGTCCTTTTCCAAGGTGGGAAAGGGGGGGCTTTTCGTCGCATCTCTGGTGGAAAAGGCGGCTGCTCTTAAGGCAATTGACACCCTGATCGTGGAGTCCTTGCTTTTTGTTTTGTCCCTGATCAGTGTGACCATCATTATCGGCGTGATCGCCTCCTTCGGCCTGACTTCAGCACTTAGCCGCCTGGTGGAAGCCACCAAAGAAATCGCTGGTGGTAATTTTGACGTCAAAATCGACGTCAAATCCAAGGACGAAGTCAGCCTGTTGGGTGACAGTATTTCCTTTATGGCTGGCGAAGTCTCACGTTTGATGAACGAAACAGCCGAGAAGGCCCGCCTGGTGAATGAGTTGGAAACAGTAAAGCTCATTCAGGAAACGCTGTTCCCTCCTGATCAGGCGACCTTGGGACCTTTGGATATCGTCGGGTATTTCCATCCTGCCAGTGAGGCGGGAGGCGACTGGTATCATTACTCGATGATGGGCGAAGATCGGGCATTCATCTGGATTGGCGATGTGACCGGTCACGGTGCGCCGGCCGCCATGGTGACTGCGGCGGCAAAGGCTGTGTCGTCAATAGTTGAGGAAATGGAGGACGTCACTCCAGCCATGGCCCTTAAGGTAATGAATCATGCCATCAACGCCACGGCAAAGGGCAATACTTTGATGACCTTTTTTCTCATGTCGGTGGATTTTACCAGCGGCAAGGTGGTCTATGCCAATGCCAGCCACGAACCACCCTATGTTTTGCCCGTATCGGATAAGCTAAAGAAGAAGGACTTTGTGCCCTTGTGTGACTCCGAAGGAAGTCGACTGGGCGAGAAGGCAGGGGCTGAGTACAAGGACGTCGAATATCAGCTCAACCCCGGTGATACTGTTCTTCTCTACACAGATGGTGTGATTGATCTCGCCAATCCAGCCGGAGAGGGCCTGGGCGAGCGCCAGTTTATTAAGCTCATTTGCGACAACTTCAGCGGCAAGGCGGCGGTCAAAACCAAGTTTGAAAACCTCAAAAAGACCCTCAATAGCCACCAGCAAAACGCGCCTCTCGTCGACGACGTCACCCTCTTCGCCTTCCAATTCAAAGCCTAAAAACGGGTCCCCTTAACTGTTGATCCGCAAAGCCATGTGCCGCCTTTGTCCGAGACAAAGGTCCGATTGACGAGCCATTCCCGGAAATCCGAATCCTCTGCCGTCGCGCATGGGCGTATCCGAACTGCGGCAGCAATGCTGACGCAGTCCGAAGACGCGCCTGCGGCCGAAAGGCGCGTGAGGATTTGCGGAGAATGGTCGGCAACGGACCTGTTGTCACTGATAAAGGACTTTGTGGATTAACAGTTAAGGGGACAGGTTTAGTTCATTACTTCGACGGGAACTTGACGCTTGAACGCATCCTGGAAGTTCTTCTGGTTGTTCTTCTTAACCAAAAAGTCGCCGGTCAGAGTCTGACTACCATCAGAGAACTCCCAACGAACGGTGGCTTCAATGCCAGATTTAACCTTTAAAAAGATAAAGGGGACCATGTCCCTTTCAAACTTTTTGGTTACAGCGGTAACTCCGTCCACCGACAGTTTGAGCTCGCAGGAGCCTTGGCATTGGGTCTTGGGGAATACCGGGATTTGTCCACCCGTATTATGTATAAATACATGGTTCTGTTGGGGGTAGGGGGGATTTAAGGTAATGCGACTGGCATTCTGGGGGGTTCCCACCTCAAGACCAGATGGCATCCGTGGCTGGGTATCTGCGGGAGGCGTGCCGGCCGTGTCTTTGGCCTTGCCGCCGCCTTCACCATCGTTTTCTTTTACTTTGACCCCTGCCGACTTGGTCACGGTCGCCTTTTGGTTTTTCAGATTCACCTTTTTGCCGTTGTACTCGACCTGGACGTTGCGATCAAAACTACCGATTTCAAGGCCTCCGCCTTCCATATATGAGACGGTAAACTGAGAGTCCTTTTCGCCATTGAGAATGACGGCTTCTTTTTCAGTCAATATCTCAATCTCGTCGCTCTCTTCGAAGGCACCAGAGATGGCGCCTTGCTCAATCTTCAGGTCGGGTTGACCATCAATTTCGCGCAGAACAATCAGGCTTTGCTCGCCAATCATGATACGAGGTCCGTTCACAAACTTGACCATGATCTGAGAGCCTTCACCGGAGAAAATATAATCGCCATTGGCAAGCACATCTTCCGGCTTGAGTTCTTTGAACTCAAAACTGTCTGGGGAGCGGCGGCGGGTGTTCTTACTTGAACTCACCACTTTGGCAATCACGTCTTCTGGGGAGACTTTTTCAGAAAAGAATAGCTGTTTGTAAGTGGAATGCAAAGCAATGGAAGCAACCAGCACCACAGAGGCGACGCCAATCAAAAGCCATTCGATTTTTCCTAAGTTTTTAATTCTTTCTAACATAGAAAATTGCTTCTTATCCCACTCCTACAAGAGGATATAATTTCACTTACTTATATGGATCGGAATAGCGAAAGAGTGGATGTAGTTTCGTACCAATATTTCACCAAATATGGACCTTCGGACCGGGGACTTTGATCTTAAACAACTCGCCTCGACCTCCCGATGCGTTGCGAACCCGCTGACTACAGTGTATTTTCTAAAGATATCCAAGGTTTGTCATCATTTGCGTGAGGGCTTTACATGAATTTTAAATCCATTGTCGCCTTGGTAATGGCCGGCACCGTCTTTGGCTTTGGTGTGTTTACGGCAACCAATAATCCGGCGGCATTTTTGGATTTCCACGCGGGCCTCATTGTCTTTGGCGGTACTGCAGCAGTTGCCGCCATTGCGTTTCAAATTGATCGCATTTTTGTCATGCTCAAGGTCTTTTATCACCGCATGATCAAAACATATAAAGTTGATTATGTGGGCTTGATCAAAGAACTGATGATTCTTTCTGAGGCGTACCGGGCCAACAATGCCAATCTGCCGACTTTGGTCGAGAGTTCAAAGGACCCCTTTATTCGCGAAGCCATGGGTGTATTGATGGATGACTTTCTCGACGAAAAAGAACTCATCGAGATTCTCAGTCTACGCACCAATACCATCTATTACCGCTACCTGGAGGACGCCAAAAAGTTTAAAGCACTGGGTAAGTTCCCACCGGCCATGGGTCTGATGGGAGCGGTTCTGGGTATGATCGCTCTGCTGCAAACTCTGGGTCAGCCGGGCTCTGAGAGTAACATTGGTCCGGCTATGGCGGTTGCCCTTGTGGCCACTCTCTATGGTATTGCCTTGGCCAACTTGGTTGTCCTACCCATTGCGGAAAATCTGGCCGAGGGCGCACGCGAGGTCTACGCCAAAAACAAGATGATTGTGGAAGGTGTTAAATTGATCTCACAAAAGAAGAACCGCATTCTTCTTGCCGAAGAACTCAATTCCTATCTGCTTCCCAATGAGCGATTGAACTGGAAAGATCTCGATGGTGGAGGCGCCTAGGTATGTTGGGAGCTGACGGCCACCATGGGCATGAAGAAGAGGATCATGGGGATGAGGAGATTTGGCTCATCTCCTACTCGGACCTGATGACCCTCCTCTTTGGATTTTTTGTTCTCATGTATGTGTTTGCCTCCACTAAAACCGGAGAAGCGGAGAAGGTGAGAGAGGGGCTGGCCAAGTCCTTTGGTGGTTCCTATGTTTCTCCCCAGGAAGAATTGGCCACTCAATTGAAGCAAAAAACGGAGGAGGGGAGTCATCCCATTATGGGTCAGATCGATGTGCAGACCCCTTCTGATGGGATGGAAATTACCTTTCGCAGTAACCTCCTGTTTGATTCCGGAAGTTCAGACCTAAAACCTCATGTAAAAGCCACCATGAAAATGATTGCTGGGCTGATTTCAAATAGCGTTGAAGATGCTGAAATTCTCGTCGGCGGTCACACCGATGATTCACCCATTCACACCCGCCGCTTTCCTTCAAACTGGGAGCTTTCTGCCGCCCGTGCCGCGAGCGTGGTCAAAGAGTTTATTTCTACTGGCTATGACCCAAAAATGATGGTCGCCCTTGGCTATGCTGAAACCCGTCCAGCCTATCCCAACCGGGACGAAAAGGGTGTGCCTATTCCGGAAAATCGCGAAAAAAACCGTCGCGTGGTGATTAAGGTGGTGTCCCCAGGAATCATTAAGCAGCCGTCTGAAAGCATTGCTCACAGCGCCCAACAAAGAGCCGAGGCTAAGGCCAATGCTGAAGCTCAAAAGCTAAAGGACCAGGGAGCATCTCAAGGCCGCCCTCTTCCTCCACCGCCGCCACCGGCGAATCAATAACTCTACTTACCTGCCTGAATCGATGACTGATTAGAAAGAGCCCTCAGGATCTGGTCGCGGGAGACACTTCCAGTAAAAACCTCGTGACCCACGATCACTGTCGGCGGTGTGGTGACTCCCAAATCCTGAGCGTACTTAAGTTGGTTGTCGACTTCTGCCTTAAAAGTCTGTTTGATCATACACGACTGAAAATTGTCATGGTCAGCACCAATTTCCCGAGCCATCTCGTGAATCTTTTCTTCACTTATTTCTTCCGTTTCCTTGGTGGCTCTTTCGTAAAAGGCCCAAAATAATTCGG
The DNA here is from genome assembly GCA_020635075.1 of Pseudobdellovibrionaceae bacterium. Taxonomy (NCBI): domain Bacteria; kingdom Pseudomonadati; phylum Bdellovibrionota; class Bdellovibrionia; order Bdellovibrionales; family Pseudobdellovibrionaceae; species Pseudobdellovibrionaceae bacterium. The sequence goes on from JACKAM010000001.1 coordinate 179,905, forward strand.
GTCTCTGGAAGTTCAAACAAAAAGAGGCTTCGGCTAACAAGCGTGACTGCCAATTTCCCTCAGAAAACAGGTGAACAAAACCAATGCGCACTTTGTCCTGAAGTTCCTGGCGAATGGACATGAGATCAGCCGCCAGCTTGACACAAGGGGAGCACATAAAGTCCGAGAAGACAAAAAAGGCCGGTCCCTTGTCCTTGTCTGTTCGCTGACGAATGAGGGCTTGGTTGTCACTCAAGGGAATGGCGTAGGTCGGAGGTTTAAAACCCACCTTAGCCATCTCATTGGCAAAGGCTGATTGGACATAGGCATCAAGCATTTCTTTACGCTTGTTTTCCAAGACAATGGCGTGGAGTTGAGCCCGCAAGCGCTTTTCGCCAGGCCCGATGGAGACCCCTTTGTCGGCGATAAACTGGTCCACGTCCTGGTCGGTTACTACCAGTTCCTCTTTGATGATTTGTGTCTTGATCAGCTGCTCAATATTCGTACCGTTTTCCTTGGCCTTTTTGAGGAGCAATTGGCGAGAAAACACACTCTGTAAGACATTGACGGCTTCCTGAAGCTGCTGGGTTTTTAACTCGGAAAAACGGATTTGATTGAGGGGAAGATCTTTACGCTCCAACAGGTTGCCATTGAGGTTGATCACTTTTCCGTCCTGCCTGCGCGGGGAAAAAGTGAGGTTGAGGTTTTTCCCGAGGCCTAGTCTGGAAGTATCGTACTCAGCCATCGGCGGTGCCATGAAAACCTCAAGGTTGATCGCCCCATCGCCACCAGCACCCAGTTTTTTGAGGGCGGCCTCCGCCAGTGCCTTCAGTTCGCGCTCCTGGTAGTCTTCAAGAGACTTGGACTTCTCTATCACTCCGGATTCACTGAGCTCCAGATCGCCAAATTGGGCGAACACACCCTCTTTTAAATCAGGGCTGTACTCAATTCTTAAGGGAACTTCGGCAATCACCACTGGACCTTGGGCAAGTTTGGCTTTTTCAAAGGGCTTGAACACCAAAATCACGACCAACAGGGTGACAAGGGCAGCAACCAGGGAAACGATCATCTTTATCATAATTATCTCCTCAAAAGGCATTTTAGGCCCAGGAGGGGAGAGTCATCAATTCAAAATGGGGAGCTGGACCAATTGCCAGTACCGACCATAGACGGGAATTTTGGCCCCAGCCGTGGCCTACCTTGAGCCGCAGGGACGATTTTCCGATTCGTATACTATAGATTGGAGACTCAGTTTGAAGGTTCGTGAGTCATTGAATTTACATCTATGGGCAATTGCCCTCATTTCCACTGGCCTGTGGAGTTGTTCCACAGTGACCATGACCGTCAATAGCGTCCCTGAAAAGGCCAAGGTCTTTGTCCGTCCCGTTGGTGCTGGCGAAGCTGTCGAGGTGGGTGTCACACCCGTGGTTTTGACTCAAGAGCAGCTAAAGACCGCAGATGCGGACTCGGGGCCTGTGATCGTAGAAGTTCGTAAAGATGATTTTAAAACCGAGTCGGTCCTTGTTACCGAGGCTGCCGCCGTGGACATGAAGCTCGATTTTGCTCTGCAGCTCGTCGACAGCGAACAGGGCCAGGCAAAAGGGCCGGGCAACACCCTCGCCGATGCTCAGAGTTTGAACATTGCCATCGACCGGCTATTTGAAGTCCGTAAGTTTATTTCTTTGGAAAGCTACGGTGAGGCCCTCAATCACCTGCGCTACATTGAGGAAAAGTGGCCCTATCTCTCCTCCGCCTATGAACTCAAGGGTGGAATCTTGTTTCTACAAAAAAAATACCGGGACGCCCTGGCGGCCTATGCTCTGTCTCTGAAGTACAATCCCAAAAGTGTTCCCTCGGCCCAAATGCGGGACACCCTGGAGAAAAAGCTGAACATTGACGGGGACGAGTTGGCGCGCCAATACGAGTTAGAGCGTGCCCCAGCGGCCACGGATGAGGGCGATGATGAAAAAGGTTCGGTGGACGGCAAATCTAAGAAGAAGCGACCCAGCAAGAAAACCAAAAAGAAGCGCCGTCGCAAACCGAAAAAAAAGGCTAAATAAGGACGGGAACGGAATTTAGGAAGCTCATGAAGGCAGGATTTCTCACCACTATGATGATCTTATCCACCCTTTTTGGGGGGAACTCGCTTGCCCAGAGTGAGGATGTGGGGGTTTATGCCGTTCCCATCGATTGGCAACGAGTCGAATTGCAGAAGACTATTGAAGAAAAGCTCACTGAGGCGATTGAGGCGGTCGTGGAGAGACCTAAATTTATCGTTCATGTCAACCTTCGCCTGGCAGCTGGCAAAAGCTTTGGCGTGGATCAGGGAAAGGCCAAAAATGGGGATGCCTTTCCTTTGGCTAAGTTGGGTATTAACAAAGACAGTGCCGCCTACAAAAGGGCTCTTTTGAGTGGCACCGAAACTGTTTTTAGTCGCTTGGCCGGGATGGTTGTGACCCTTTCTCTAGACCAAACAGTGACCTCCATTCAGGAAAAGCAGGCCCGTGAGTTCATCTCCAGTGTCACTCAAGCCTATGGGGGCGGTCGGGTGGATGTTCGCACCAAGCGCATCCGCTTTGTTGGTGATGCCTTCCAGAGATCCAGGAATCTGGAAATCGCTCGGGTTAATCTTGAAGCCGCAAAATCCATTGGTGAGGCTATTCTCAAAAGCAACATGCAAATCGCCAATGCGATCAATGCCGCAGCAGGAAAAGAACCAGCCGAAATAAAAGAAGACGGCTCCATCAAAGAAAAGGATGTCAATAAGGTTCCCGAACTTCCCAAAACCTGGCAGGAAGCGGTGATGGTCTTTAAGCTGCCCATTGGTATTCTTGCCGCGACCCTGCTTCTTCTTTTGTTTGTCAGTGGATTCAAGACCATCGAGAGTCAAAAGGTGGCCGTTATGGCGGCCCAAGTGAACCAAGCCAAGGCGGCGGCGGAAGCTCAGCAGAATAACCAAGTGAAGTCCGAAGACCCAGATCGGGATCAAGGCGAGATGCTGGCAGTGCGTGAAGGTTTAGCCACAGGTGGAAGTGGCTCAGGCGAAGGCGGCTTTGATCAATTCAGGAGAATGGCTGAGCAATATCCCGAAACAGCAGCTTACCTAATCAAACTGTGGTTGAACATGGAGACCTCTGAATCGCAAAGGGCTATCGCCGCTTTGACAAAAATGGTTCCCGTTGAGACTTTGGTCCCCGTCTTCGGCGGGCTTGACGACGATCTAAAGCTAAAGCTCAAAAAGGCCTCCCTCATGATTATTGATGCCACTTCTATCCAGCGGGCCGAAGGCTTTATTGTAGAGCAAATGGTAGAGAACTTCCTGGTCAACACGGTGGAGCTTCCTGATGATCTGAAGACCTTACTCTCCAGCATGACCATCACCGATTGTGTTGAGTGCATCAAGCGTGACAGTCGCTTAGGTGCGGCCTTTATCAATATTCTCCAGGCCTCACAGGTGGGTCGAATACTTAAGATGCTCCCTGAAGAGGAAATCTCGGGATTGTTTGATGAAGGTTTGAGCTTTACCCAGGACAGCATTCAGTCCCTGGCCGCCACCCTGCACCCCATGTTAATGGAAATCCGTCAGGACAAAGCCAAACACCAAGTACCTTTGGTCAACAAAGCGGTCGAACTCATCCGTTACCTGGGGCCCGAAAAGGAGCACGAGGTTTTCAAGATGCTCATCTCCTCTGGGGCCACTGAACAGATTCTCGAAGCCACCAACCGATATTTTCCAGCCGAGTTGATCCTCACTTTACCGGCGGACAAGCTGCGTATACTATTAGGTCGTATGCCTACCAACCAGCGAGCTGCCTTGATTTACTCCCGTGAAGAAGAGGAACGCAAGATTCTGCTCGAAGCCATTGGTGCTACAGGCCGGCTGCGTGAGATTATTAATGATGAATTCCGTGAAATTGAAAAAAATGAATCCATGAAAGCACAAATCCAAAAAGACAGGGCCAAGCTGTGGGGGGACTTTGTGCAAATCTCTCGGGATTCCATTCGCAACGATGGGCGTGTAAAGGATACCGCCGACGAGCTACTCAAAAAGTGGCTTTCCAACCAAGGAGTGGACACTGACTGGGGATCAACCGAACAGGCAGCCTAAATCCAAGGCTGGCTGGATCCTAATCCTGATCTCTCTCATGGGCGCCTCCTCTGCTTGGGCTATTGATAAAGGTGCCAAATACCAGGTTCATCTTCGCGCCGGCCTCATGCAAGGCACTTATTCTGGCTCCAACGTGGAAGGCCGAACTTTTAGTGTGCCCACCACACTCGATGTGGAACTAGAGGTCTTTCGTGGCCGTGATGAGTCCTTCACCACTCGCGCCATCATGGCCATGGAATTGGGCGACAATCGGGTCAACTATACCTATGCCGGCGTCGGGCGCACTTACTACCTTTGGTCCCGCGGCCGCAAAGACGTTCGCAAAGAGAAGTTCGTCCAGATCGCCAACATCCCTAAAACCCGCTACTACTGGAGCTGGAATGGGGGGATTGCTCAAGTTCTTGCGATTCCTTTCGGTCTCGTCCTCGCCACCTACAGCACCACTCTCGATCTCTCCGTCGCCGGCGGTATGATCTACCAAGTGACTCCCAATCTTGGTCTCGAATTCCAAATGGGGACGGGCTTGGGTTATGGGTTTTCGACGGTGACGGTGACGGGGGTGACTGTGCGCGCGCTTTTCGGCGTCACCTACTTCCTCTAGTCGACTGATGAAAAGGGGCCATCTCCTGCGTTAGCTGGGCCTCAATCTCATTCCAAAAAATCCTTTATCAGTGAAAACGGTCCTTTGCCGACCATTCTCCGCAAATCCTCACGCACCTTTTCGGCCGCAGGCTCGTCTTCGGAGTGCGTCAGCTAGGCCGCCGCACCCCGGATACGCCCTGCGCGACGGTGAGGATTCGGATTTACGGGAATGGCTCGGCAACCGGACCTATTCCCGGACAAAGGCAGCACGCAGTTTTTTGGACTATCAATTAAAGGGCCAGTTTTAGAATCCTTGGAAGCACATCCCAAATTGAGGGGTGGGAATGTGAGCGAAAAGTTCGCTGGGTGGGGATTTTGCGGTGCATAGGGGTCGAATTGGGTGGCAAACAGGACCAAAGTTTGGTGTTCTTAACCTTATTTGAACCAAGAGGGTACCCCATGCCCTTTTCACGGAATGAGAAGGATGATCTACATGATGAGATCGATTCAGGTTGTTGTTGTCGCTGTTGTTCTGTCATTCGCTGGTTTGCGGGCCCAAGCCTTTGACTTTGATTTTGGCTCGGACTCCCGATCAGCAGCTGTTGATGAAATGCTCGATGCCTTTTCACAAGGTTGTCACATGGGGCCTTGGACCCATTCGGCTATTCGTCGGGCGCAAACTCTCAGTGCCGTCCTTGAGACCTTGCGTGAGAAATCCACTTGTTCCGGAATGGAAAGATCCATTGCTGCCTCTCAAGGGTTGAACTCCGAACTCCAGCGTATGTTGGATAATGGGGACTTCACCAATGAGAAGATGTGGGAAGAAGTGGTCAATGATTTGTCCGTGTCTTTGCAGGACCCCAATTTGCCTCCTGATGTGCGGGCCGTGTTGGTAGACGACTATAGTTATGCGCGCTTTCAACTGACCCAGGCGCGAGCCAAGGTGTCAGCTGGACTCAATCCCAGTGGTGATCAACGCTTGGCCCAGGGGATGGAAAATGTGCGCAATTACCTTTCGGCATTGATTTCAGATGTGGATGCCATTTCCAAATGCTATGCGGATAATCCTTCCGCAGGGATGCAGATTGGTACGCAAATTCTTGGCTTGGCGGGAAGCTTTGCGCCTGGACTCATAGGGGCGGGAATTCAGACCCTGGCGAAACTTCTCGAAACCGGAATTGTATTTGCGCGTACCATGCCCATTTCCCGCTCCATGCACGAGACCAAGAAATCCCGGATGCCGGTCGCACTCACCTGTGGTTTGGAAGCCTTTACCCGTGAATATTGTCAGGCCCAGGATGCCCTCGAATTGGCAGATTTGGATCGTTGGCCGGAAAACCGCATTGACGGTTTTTTCTACGGTGTGGACCTCATGGAAAGGCGCTTGCCCATTCTCTACGGGTGGCTCGACAAGGTGGTCAATGGGGTTCAGCCTGTCGACAAAGATCATGCGGCCAAGATTGATGAGCAGTTTCGACTGGTGAACAACGCCAATTCCATGCGCCGGGTGGCCGAAGGGGTCTTTAATGAGGCTCAGCAAAAGATTGATCGTGGTAATACCCGAGAGCGGGTTCTGCGTGAGGCTTTGAGGGCTTTGATTTCTGGGGTCTTCTACCATGATCCAGGTGGAGGCAATGCCGTCCCTCGCAGTCAATCTCCTTTTACAGAGTCCCCAAACGCCTTTTTGTATTCCATCACTCAGGTGACTCCGCCCAATACCAACGAGCCCTACGCGAGTTATATTGACCGCATGAATCTCGTCAATACTCAGCTTGATGACCTGAAGAGAAATCTTTTTGGCCCTGCTGGAGTTTTTACTTTGCGCTACGACGAAGTGGTGCGTGAATTTAACGCCACCGTCAGTGTGGACAACGCCACCTTGGTGCGAAGCGTTTCCTCAAGATCTATTACAGACACTTCACCCTTGGGTGCCTTTGTGCGCGTGAATCATTTCCTTCGCCAGTACTCCTATCATGAGATTCCAGATCGGGCTGCCCAGGAAAAGTTGTTGGTGGACGATGTGGTGAAACGGGTGGATGCAGTGACGGTTCTGTTGGATGCGCCCAACGCCACTGATGATTGGACCATTGATCCAGTGATTAAACTGACGCCAGCGCAAAATGCCATCCAGTCAGTCTACAATGAGTTTCGATTGGATAATAACAATGTGTTTTTACCCAATCGCATGAGCCGATTGGTCAGGGATGATCTGACCAATCGCATTTGCAAGGGTGAAGCGCCCGACGATGTGGAAGATGTGCTCTTTCAAGCGGGATCTGACATTTACAATCTGTTGGCGAGAGCGAATTTGACCGCCTATCAGGTCAAAAAGGATGTTTCGGCCGCCCAGACCATTTCGGGAAATACATTGACCGAGTTCCGCAGCTTTTTTGCCAAAAACATCGGCTGGGCCTTGGAGGATCTTTACGAAGCGGCGGAAAAAAACAAAGAGCCCAAAGATGGAACTGGCTTTGCTCCCAATCGGGAGACTTTGGCACATCTGTGTCTGTTGACCCTCATTTCTGGAATGGACTGGCCTGAGAAGGCGGAGAAGAAGTTCTGTAAAGGAACTCAGGTGCAATCAAAGGAAGCAAAGCTGGTACTCAAGTTCGATGAGCTGGAAGCAAAGCTGGCCACTCGTCCCTTTATCCAACGCATTTGCGTTTACGATGATTTCATCCGTGCCGACCGGCTGGCCTTTCGTTTACAAAAAAGTGGCGGAGAGCTCCAGTGCCGCCCCGAGCGTCACCGACCCTTGGCCACCGGATTCGCCGCCGACAAGACAGGTATCTGGCAAAAACTCGTCAACTCCCTCTAATCTCTAAACTCCGAGCAGACCATATCTACCGCCCGACGGGGCGGTAGTCCCCGGATCGAAGATGTTTTCCAAAATGCTTTTGAGGGGCGAACTCTGCAGGTCAATATGTTTAAAACCGAGTTCGGCTTGGTGCTGCGCTCTGAGCGAGAGCGCTGCTGCCGGACGTATGTCTGAGGTTTTAAGCGTATTGACGGAAGAGTTCGGACCCTCAAAGGCGGAGTGGGACGTCCGAGATCAACAAAACATGCGGGGCTCGTCTAATCAACGACGACATCAACCATAAGGCGGTAGATTCTGTCAGAGATCTGATAGCCAAATTCCTTGGCCAGGTTTTTATTGACCACCAGAGAGGTGCCTATGGGAGTGTCCAGTTGTTGAGACCAATCATTGGTTTCCAGCGCGGCCGAAAGAATGGCAGCGGCCTGATGGCCAAGAGTTTCGTAGTTGAGGCTCACGGAAATAAATCCCCCTGCACGAACAAAGGCTTCGCTAAACACAATCAAGGGCACACGGCTTTTTCTTGAGGCTTCCGCCACCGATTTGAAATCCACATTTGCCATGAGTGCCGGGTCTGGGTGGAGCCAATAGGCGGCCTCGCCTTGAGCCTTGGAGTCCTCAAGCTTCTTAATCATTTCCTTACCAGAGTTGACGGTCACAGTGTCTTTGTCTGCAACATTACCCATGGTGGAGGAGCTGGAAGCAAAGCTCTTAATCGTCTTAACAGAGGGAAGGATCATCCTCACTTGTTGTTCCAAGGTTTTGGCTGGGACTTCGATGGAAATCCCGCGGATTTTTCGTCCTGAGAAATCTTTTTGGATTTCATCGATACGCAGGACAAATGTGTACAGGCAGGGAATGTCCTTGTTCTTCAGAGCCAGAAAGGTTTTAGCGGCAAGGGTTCCGAGAGCAAAAACAGCGGTTGGTGGATTTTTGTCCAAATCCTCCACCGCCATCTCGGCACTACTCTTTTTTCCTGCCAGGTCGATTTCAACAACTTGATGACCGACCATGTCTTCTTTAAAAGCCTGAATTGTTGATTTGTAAATGTTCAAATCGTTGCTCTTCAAGATGACAAATTGGCCAGCAAGAGCAGAGAAGCTAGAAGCAAAGAAAGCAAAAAGAAATAAGGGTCGAAGGAACTTTACTGCCATTCTTCACACCCCATGCTTTTAAGAACATTCTTGCCCTCGGTTTTTCTCATCATGGATTTCAAGGCGCGAGCCAGGAGCTTGGTCGTCTCTTCTTTTGCCTGGCCCTGGCGAACAAAGAGTTGGGGAGAAGGCATGCGCTTGGATTTCTCAATGGTCTGGAGTCCCTTCAGGGCCTCACGATTGGTCTCAGCCATGAGAGAATAGACGCTTTCACTAGTCACTGCCAAATCCACCTGTCCATTGATCAGGGCCAAAATACCGTCGATGTCCTTTTTAGTCTGAATGACTCGACAGCCTTTCACCTTCTGTCCCATCTTTGGGGAAAAGAGTTCGGCAAGAATAGCCTGGTTGTGACTCGAAGCAAGTAGCAATTGTCCTTTTTTTGTCAGGCTTTTGTTAGCTAAAAAAAGCAGCTTGCCTTGGGCGGAATCCTTACACACCAGGGAGGCTATCGGTCTGTAGTCTTTGTCGAGTCCATGTGTTTTGAGAACAACGGATGAAGTGATCAAAAAGGACGGGCGGTTAGTCGTCACATAAGAGAGGAAATCTTGAAGTTTCACCACGGGCTGAAATGTGGGTGCCTTTTGTCCAGAGGTCTGGAATTCACTGTTTAAGAATGAGTCAAAGTCTCTTTTGAGCCGGTTGGAACTGACCGTGGCAATGGGATTAAAATAGAGCAGCTGGGACTCGTCCACAGCCGCACCAGAAAGACTCGCGAAAGCCAACAAAGTCCCAATAAGCCATTTCATCTCCCTGCACCATTCGGTTGGGCAGGTCCCAACCTTAAATGGATTCTCGTCTCTGTTTGAGGCAGCCCTGTGAGTGAAAATCCATTCGAGTCCCCTCCAAGTCATGACGATGAGTATTTATCAGTCTATTACTCAGGGGGAATGACATAAAAGGGCGTCTGGAGAGGAGTATTCTACTTAAGGTCTTCGCTTTGAGCGTGACCGCTGTTCTCACCGTAGTCCTGGTGACCTCCTGGCAGATAGGCAGTCTTTTTGGTCGCGTGAGTGCGGCGGAGAAGCAGAGCCAACAAGCTCAGCTGCAGGCCAAGGCCGCCACTTATTCGGCCACCATTGGCAATGCCTTTCGTCTTGCCTTTTCCTCCTTGGACTACTCCACTCTGCACAATTTGATTGCTGACACGGCGACTTCTGATGATCAGATTAGGAGCATCACCATTGCGGCTAAAGAGACAGGCTTGGTGATTTCGGCCGATCAAGATATTCGCATTCTGCAAAAGGTGGATGTGTCGGGTCCCCTAGGAGGATTGGTCAGGATTCAGGACGAAGAGGCGCGTCCTGTGTTTCGCGCCGAGAGTCTCCTCGCCTATGAAGACAAAGAGTATGTTCTAAGAATTGACTTCGACAGCCAAGGCTTCGACCAAGCCATGGCACAAATCCAAAAAGAACATGAGAGCAAGCAGGCGGAATCTCTGATTCTGGCTCTGGGATTTATTGGCGCCCTGTTGTTGGGAACCTATCTTCTTAGTCAGAGGATTGGCCGCTGGGTGGGAAGACCTCTTCGCGAATTGACTTCGGCAGCAGAGAACATCGCGGGTGGAGAGTATGATCACCCCTTGTCCCTGGATCGTGATGACGAGATTGGTGATCTGGGGCAGTCGTTCGAAATCATGAGACAGAACATTGTGTCCAAGATTGACGAGATTAAGGCGATTAACGCCTCATTGGAGCAGCGGGTGGAAGAAAGAACTCAGGCTCTTAAGAGTGCACAGATCGCACTCGTCCAGTCGGGCAAAATGGCCGCCTTGGGAATTATGAGTGCCGGGATTGCCCATGAAATCAATAATCCGCTGAATATTATTGTCATGTACCTAGAAACTCTCCTGAGGCGATTGAAGAAGTCCAGCCTGAGTGGCGAGGAGATTACCAAAATCGAAACCGACTCCCAAAAGGTCTTTCGCGCCGTTGAGCGCATCACCCAGGTGATCAATCATGTAAAGCTCTTTGCCCGCCAGAGCGCGGAAACAGAAAAGACGGAAATTCCCCTCTCTGGCCTGATTGATGATCTGAAGTTCTTTGCCTCGCCAGTGATGTCCAAAAACAATATTGAATTTCACGTTGAGGTGCCAGAAGACCCAGTTATCATAGAAGGGGTCAAGGGCGATTTGATATCGGTCTTTCAGAACCTCCTGCAAAATGCTGTGGATGCCTATTCTGACAAAACTCAAGATTCTGTTAAGCAAATCAGTCTGAAGGTGGCGACCACCTGTGACTTTCTGGCGGTACAGGTTGAGGACAACGCCAGCGGAATTCCTGAGGAGAACTTGGCCCGTTTGTTCGACCCCTTCTTTACAACCAAAGAAGTGGGGAAGGGGACTGGTTTGGGGTTAAGTTTGTGTTACTCAATCATTAAGGATATGGGTGGAGACATCCAAGTCGAAAGTCAGATGGGCAAGGGGACCAAGTTCTCAGTCTTTCTTCCCAAGGCCAATGCCAAGAACAAATCGCTTTCTGTTGAAGAGCCTGGTAAGGTCTCAGTTGAGGCGGAGTCTTCCGATCGACCGACAAAGATGGTGGGCTAAGAGATGGGTGAAAAGCGTCGAATTCTTCTTATTGATGATGAAAGAGATTTTGTCGAGCTCCTACAGATGGCTTTGGAAGAGGAGGACTTTGAAGTGCAGATTGCCTACGAAGGCAAAGAGGCCTTGGAAATCCTCAAGGATCACGTTTTTGATTTCATTGTCTGTGATGTCAACATGCCCGGGGGGCTCAATGGTGTCCGTGTTTTTGAGCAGGTAAGAGAACGGGGTCTTGATACTGCCTTTATTTTTGTCACCGGGCATGCCAAAGGCAGTGATGATCTGGCCGATGCCGAAAAAGCCGGTGTGCCCATATTGAGCAAACCCGTCTTTGTCAGTGGCCTACTGAAGGCCATCGAAGACTATAAAAACTGCCCCCCTTGATTGTTAATCTCAGCCTTAAAGCTCCTGCCATGAGCGTCCGGCCTCCTTCGATCAATTACGAACTGGCCCCCTTAATTGTTGATCCACAAAATCCTTTATCAGTGAAGTCGGTCCTTTGCCGACCATTCTCCGCAAATCCTCACGCGCCTTATCGGCCGCAGGCGCAGGAGGCTGAGTGACCGAAGGGAATAGGCTCAGCCGAACGGATCGCGTCAGCTTTGCCGCCGCAGTTCGGATACGCCCTGCGCGACGGCGAGGATTCGGATTTCCGGAAAAGGCTCGGCAATCGGCCCTCCTTCTCAGATAAAGGTGGTCCATGATTTTGTGGAGCACCAATTAAGGAGGCCAGTACTCTGTGTTTTCCGCTTTCTCAGGTAAATATGGTTACAGGGAACCGGTGATTTTTAGGTAGCCTGAAACGCCAGGGCCTCCGGGAATGCCGTCCAGATTACCACGAATGTACTCTGGATACTGGTACTCCTTATCCGCCAAGTTGTGCCCAATAAGAGAAGCCGACCAATCCTTGTTGATGGCATAGCTCAGGGTTAGGTTGAACAGAGCAAAATCACCCACGTCTTCTCTTCGTCCCACGTAAATCATGTTAGGACTAGCGGCCAACTGAGAACCAACCTGCCATGTTAAGCCAGCTGACCCGGAGTGCTTGGCCAAGTATTTGAGTGCTACATCGTTGGTGTCGTCGTGGCCTTCCTTGTAACTGTAGCTTAAAAACCAGGAGCGATGGTTCACCATTCCTGTCTTTAAGGAGTACTCAAGGCCCCAAAAGTGGTTGTCAGAGCCATTTTTGTACTGAAATTCCCCGGGAGTGGCGGTTGCAGCACGGGAAATGATGTCTGAAGCCACCAAGTAAAACACGTTGGCCACATGTTTGAGGTTGGAATCCTCCGGGATCAATTCCAGAGCCAGGTCCAGCGACTGCACCTTTTCATGTTCCAGTTTATCATCACCAATGAGCACACCGGGAGTGTTGACCTGTTTCTCAAAAAAGTCAGGGTTGCGGAAGGCCTGAGCATACAAAGCCTTAAAGGTGGTCGTTGGATTGACCGCCCACACGTAACCGACGCGCGGACTGAATACGCCCTTTGAGTCCTCGTTGTGGTTAAAGCGTCCACCAAAGGTCCACTGGTGGGGAGTGTCGTGATTGTAAAGTGCTTGGGCAAACAAAGAGTAGTCGCTCACGCTGTGACTATCGCGCCAAGGGCTCGAAGCCGTGGGATTACCGGTGGCCACTTCTTCAAAAAGATAGGGGTCGGCATGGGAGAACTCGTAGTTGAGGCCAGTGAGAACTTGCAGGGAATCATCCCGTTTCCAGGCCAGGCCGACTTCAGCTCCCGCTTGGTAGCCACGATTGATCATTTCAACATCAGTGGGGAGGTTTCGCGCCAGACTGTTGCGTTCCAGTTCGTCGTAGCGCAGGCGGGTGGAGAGGGTGAGCTTATCGTCGAGCTGTCTGCTCCAATGGGCATCGGCGAAGTAGCCCTCATATTGAGTGGGACCACTGTGCTGGAGACGGGGGATAATGCCAAACTTCGCCTTGTTCTGGCGGAAGTACCCGCCCATGAGAGTCACCGAGCCTTTTTTGTGTTCGACAAAGAAGTTATAAAGGTCATTGTCGTAATCAATGGTTCCCGATTGGGCCAATTCATCGGCTTCCACCTCAAAGGGATAGCCTTTGGTGTCGAGGCCAGAAAAAGCAATCACTGTCTTGCGACTCTCGCTCGTTCGGCTAAAAAATAGATCTCCGCCCACCGTGCTGTAGCTGCCGCCCATGGCTGAAATCTTGGTAGCCGAACCTTCCTCATTATGAGCTGATTTGGTGATGATGTTAATCACACCAGCTAAGGCATTGGTGCCATAAAGCGACGAACCGGGCCCGCGGATGACTTCAATTCTTTCAATGACGTTGATGGGCACCATTTCCAGGTGGAAAGAGCCATTGACCGTCTCCCGCATGGGGTGGCCGTTGATGAGCATCAGGGCTTTATTGTTGTAGTGGGTTTGCAAAAGGCCGCGAAAGTTCACCGCTGAGTAGCCGAAGTAGGTCTCAGTGACCACCACTCCGGGAATGTAATTGAATGCCTGGTGCAGAGATGTCACGCCCAAGGCTTTGAGTTCTTGAGCAGTGAGGACTGAAATCACTGAAGGAGCTAAAGAGGACTTTTGCGGGGTTTGAGTGGACGTCGTAATAGTGTGATCGACACTTTCCTGTTTAAACATTTCCATTTCATCTTCCAGTCGATCCGAATGACCTGAGGCGAAGGTGGGAAGGCTGAGGTGAAAGAGGGCTAGGACAAGTGCAACTTTGAGCTTCATAGAAGAACATCCCCTTGAAAGAAGCCATCTTCTCCTATGATGTTGGCTGTGGTCGAGAGGTATTCCTTGGCTAACGCTGTGAATAAGGTGTGAAGAATTGCTTAAGGATTGCCGAACCGATTTTCGCTCTTTCTCTGAACATCGGCCAATAAATTGAAATGCTTTTGTCTCGCCGAATAAATGGCAATGGACTGGGCACTGTCAAGGGCCTAGTCGACCTAATCGGGCCTATTGGGAGTCTAGCTGGTATGTGATTTGCCAGTTTAACAGTTGGGGGTTTAATGGTCCTTGGGGCCAGGGGGCATCATCGTGATGGGGAATCACTTTGTTGGCTGGCGGGTTTCCGTCGTCTGTTCTTCTTTATTCCTTTTGTTATTGGGTTTTCAAAACTGCTCGGCTGTGAACGAGGGATTTAATTCTCGTTTGCAGGATTCATCGTCGTCTCACAATGGGACTGGTGGCGGTAGTGGCGGCGGAGGAGGAGGAGGGGAACCTCCAGTAGCGCCCCCGCCTCCCGTTGAAGAGGGAGGCCTCTCCACTTGGGAAGATGGTCTCCAGCCAGTCAGGGAAGTCCATGTGGTACCTTCACCTGCAGGCAATGACTCCACTGGCGATGGTTCTTCTCAGCGGCCCTATGCTAGCCTCGGACGTGCAGTAAGCGGAGGGGTGGCCCCGGGAACGGCCATTCGGCTTCATCCAGGCACCTACGCTGGCGGTGGATCATTTTCAGACATTCGCGGCAATGCTTCGGCACCCATTTGGATTGGTGGAGTTCCCGGGCAAGCTAAGCCTGTCATTCAGGGCGGTTCAAATGCCATTCATCTCAGAAGGCCGCGCTACCTGGTGGTTCACGATATTGTCTTTCAAAATTCTTCGCTCAACGGAATCAATTGTGACGATGCTGCCGAGTACGCAAATGCCGACGCCGCTCGATACGTGATCTTTCGCGATATTGAAGTTCGCAATATTGGCACGGGGGGCAACCACGATGGTCTGAAGTTATCGGGCTTAAACGACTTCTTTGTCCTGAACTCGGTGATTAGCAATGTGCAGGCAGGGAGTGGCATCGACTGTGTCGGCTGTCATCGGGGCGTGATCGCTTACAATGAGTTCCGCAATGGTGGATCGAACTCCATTCAAACCAAAGGTGGTTCCACCGACATCGATGTCCTGTGGAATCGCTTTGAAAATGCTGGACAGAGGGCCATCAATGCTGGCGGTTCGACCGGCTTTGAATACTTTCGTCCCCCATTGGTGAATAATCAGGCAAATGCCGAGGCCCGACGGATACGCGTTTTGGGCAATGTGATCATTGGTGGGGAAAATGCCATTTCATTTGTTGGTGTCGTCGATGGTTTGGCTGCGCAAAACACAATTGTCAATCCCACACGGTGGCCCATTCGCATTCTTCAAGAAACCGTCTCCAGTGGAGGCTATGAGTTTTTGCCAGCGCAAAATAATGTAATTGACAATAACATATTCTATTTTAGCTCTGGGCAGGTCTCCTCCCATGTCAATGTTGGCGCTAACACACGGCCCGAGTCCTTTGTCTTTCGCAACAACCTTTGGTTTGCCCACAACAATCCAGGAAGTTCCACACCCACTTTGCCCGTCACAGAAACCGGTGGAGTGATTGGCCAGAACCCAGGATTTGTCAATTTGCCATCAGGCGATGTCCACCTCATCACAAACAGCCCTGCACGTGGTAGAGGCATCTCCCAAGATTACCTCCCTGAAGACGCCGACGGCACAGCCTTCCTTCAGCCCCCCACCATCGGCGCCTTTCAATGAATACCAAATAACGATCTACAACCAAATGAATCTAAGTTCTCTTAGTCGTTGACCCACAAAACCCTTTGTCTGCGAAGCTGGTCCTTTGCCGACCATTCTCCGCAAATCCTCACGCACCTTTTCGGCCGCAGGCGCAGGAGGCTGAGTGACCGATGGGAATAGGCTCAGCCGAACGGGTCGCGTCAGCGCCACCGGGTTTTGTGAGCCCATTTGCAATTGGCCGGTTAGGGGGGCAGACTCCGGAGGATCAATATGGTTAAAACCGAGTTCGGCTTGGTGCTGCGCTCTGAGCGAGAGCGCCGCTGCCCGACGTATGTCTGAGGTTTTAAGCGTATTGATCGCAGGAGTCTGGACCCTCAGGCGGCCTGGTACTTGAGATCAATAGCAAAACATGGTGCAGTTTTACTGGATGTCGAGAGAAGCGGTACCCATATTGGACTGCTGCCCGTTGGCGTTCACCCGGTAGTCAAACCTCGCGGCACCGGTGTAGCCACTGGTGCCGGTCACGCCCACTGTACAAGTGCCGGAGTTACACAGACAAGGTGTGGTGACCGTCACGTTTTGCATATTGTAGAGCGAGCAGGACTGGGCCTGATCGGCGTTCTCGTCGTTATAAGTCAAGGTGATGGTGGCTTCCGTATCCATGCTCATGGCGGCTGGATAAAGCGGCTCGGTCACATGGAATCGATCCAAATAATAGATGGTGTTGGTTGTCGTTGGACCTGTGTCCGCGCCCACAATTTGATGGCCAATGGCCAGAGTGGTGGCACTGCCTGATAGGTTGCCACTTGCGACGTTATTGCCATTCACCAGAACGCGCCACTTGTTCATGTCGATATCCCAGTTGATTTCAACGGCATAGACCTGGTTCAACTCGAGAGTACCACTAGAAGGCCACTGGTACTCCGTGGGAGATCCATTGGCGTAGACCATAAAGCTCAAGCGCTTATTGGAACCCGTGTCCTTCAGTCGCGCTTCCCAGGCTGTCGCAGTTGCAGCTGAGTTCATGGCCTGTGCCAGGGTGATATTGTCGCCCAGTGTTCCAAAATCCGTGATCACCACTTGAAAGCTGTACCAGGATTGATTCATGGCGGTGACACCGGTATTGCGATACGCCCTGGTTCCCGAAGTGCCATCGAGATCGACTTTCAAACACTGAGAGCCCCAACCTGTGGGTGAGCCCACCGCACTTGAAGCGGCATCATCGTCAAAGACGTTACCGGTATCTGTGACGGCGGCGTTCCAAGTTTGATCTGTTCCGGCAGCTTCAAACTTTTCGTTGAAGGTAATGCTCGCAGGTACGACTGGAGGAGTACTGTGATTCAAGTAGGCCAGGGCAGGATAGTTATTGGCTTCCCGCTTCCACATAGTGACAAAGTCCCAAGTGGTATATGTTGTTTGATCCTTCATGTTGTTGGTGTTTTGACCTGTTCCTCCTGCGCTGGAGGCTTGACCACTGGTATTGGTATCCCAGAAAGAGTTATTAGTGGTGCCGGAGCCAAATCCAATCAGACCACCAAGGTTGGAGCTGCCTGTGACGTTACCCTTCGAGTAAGCCCGGTCGATGGTGCCCGATGCAAATTGACCGACCAGACCACCAGCCCCGTTGTTACCACTGACATTTCCTTTTGCGTAGCTGTCAGAAATGTTGGCAGCCAATTCACCCACCAGACCGCCAGTGTCTTGGGTGGCACCGGTGACTGTACCAGTTGCATAGGACTCACTGATGTTGCCTCCGGCGTAGCCGACCAAGCCTCCACCATTGTAAGGTCCAACCACTGCGGCGCCCGATCCCGAACGGGAGACTGTGGTCCCGCCCGACATGCTACCAATCAAACCGCCCACGCCGTCTCCAGCGGTGGACGAGTTGTTACCAGTGACCGTACCGCTGTTGACAAAACTGTTGGTGACCGAGCCACCGTTGAGACGACCGACGAGGCCGCCCACATAGTTGTTACCTGAGATGGTGATATTGTTGAGAACCACGTTCTTGATCGCCGCAGATCCCGTGGTCTCTCCAAAGAAGCCCACCAAATTGTTGGAGCTTGAGTAGCTAATATTGTTGATCGCCAGGTTGTTACCATCAAAAGTACCAGTGAATTCGTTCGACCCTGAAACTCCACCGAGAGGAGTGAAGGACTGGCCGCTGAAGTCCAGGGTGTCCATCAACTTAAAGCTGGAAGAACGGTAGCTGTTGATCTGAGCCAACTGGGTGATGGTACAGATGGTGTAGGGGTCTCCACCTGAGCCTGTTCCGCTAGCAAAAGGTGCATTGGCGAGTTTGCCCACGCAGAATCCACTGGTGGCACCAGTACCTGTAACGGGTCTCAGTGAAGACTGGGCTTGAACGCCGTCATTGTAGTCAATTTGGATGGTGTCGTTATACACACTGGCCGCTGTGGGCTGGAAGGACACCACGATGGTACAGTTTTGACCACCGTTGAGAGTGGCCCCGCAAGAACCACCACCGGGGTAACTTCCGCCTTTGAATGTAAAAGGTGCGGCCAGGCCCGTACCTGTCATCACAGTGGCCTGAAGTGAGCCGTTATTGGTAATGGTGAATGTCTTATCCGTCACTGAGTTCACCGTCTGGCTGCCAAAGTTGTAAGTCGTGGCATCAGAGATCACCAGAACGGCAGGGCTGGTGGCAATACCACGCACTTCGCGGCTCACCACTTGAGCACTCACCCCGTCAAAGTAGTTGATGGTGATGTAGTACCCGGAGTTGAAGTTTCCAGCGATCGTCGGTGCAAAGGTCACGTCGATCGTACAGTTGGCACTAGCTGCAAGACTGGTTGAGCAGGTTCCGCCGGTTCCAGGATAAGTGCCGCCTGTGAACTGGTAGGGAGCCGGTGTTCCGGACGGGAATACGGGGTTGGCTTCGACGCCGCCAGTATTAGAAATCGTTAGCAATACATTGGGTGTGTTACCCACTTGCACCGTTCCAAAGTCATAGTTGGGCGAGTTAGAGATGGCGAGTACCGCCGGGTTGGCTGCTGTACCTTGCACCGAAATATTGCGCGTCTGGGCCTGAACCCCGTCGTGGAAATCAATGACGATTGTGTCACTGGCCAATCCCAAAACGGTGGGAGCGTATTCGAGGACAATCGTACAGGCCGTGGCGTTGTTGAGAGTGGCTCCGCAGTTACCACCAGAACCTGGGTAGCTGCCGCCTTTAAAACTAAATGGAGCTGCCGCACCCACGCTACCCATAGATGTCGCCTGCAGAGATCCCACGTTGGTAATAGTAATGGTGTAGTCATTGGTTGAATTAACGGCTTTAGTGCCCCAATTTACACTGCTGGTGCTCAGCGAGAGATCCGCAGGACCTTGACCCACACCTGTCACGTTGAGGTTGGCTGAAGTTGAACCCACGCCGTTGTTGTAAGAAATATTAATGGTGTCATTGTGAGTTCCAATGGTCACTGGAGAATAATTGATCACAATGGTACAAGTGGCCGCTGGCGCCAGAGAACTTCCGCAGTTACCACCCGTACCAGGGTAGAAACCACCTTTAAACGTGTAGGGTGCGGCAAGTCCCGTTCCCAACATGGGAGTGGCCGTCACGCCACCGTCGTTGGAGATGGTAATGGTGTGATCAGTGGAAGATCCTGTCGCCATCGTGCCAAAGTTGTAGGGGTCACCTTCGGAGAAGTTCAGAGTTGCAGGCAATGCACCCGTACCCTGGACCCAGCCGGTGGCGGAAGTCGTGACCGCACCGTCATGGTAGTCGATGGTCACGTCGTCGTTGAGGAAGCCAACTGCGGTCGGTGAATAGGTGACAATGAGAGTACAAGTGCTACCGGCCGATAGAGTGGTGTTACAAGTACCACCAGTTCCCGGGTAACTTCCACCCTTGTACTGGAAGGGAGCCGCAAGACTTGTGCTACCCATAGCAGTCGTCGGTACACCACCCACGTTGTCCAGGGTGATAGTGCCATCGGTGTTGGAGCCATTAGCGCGGGTGCCAAAATCACGCGGGTCAGGAGTAAAGGTGATTTGACCTGCGGTGGCACCGATACCGGTCACGTCCCGGTTGCGGTTCTGCATCTGCGCGCCGTCATGGAAATCAATCACAATCGTATCGTTAAAGGAACCACCACTCGGCGGTGTAAAGTTGGCAATAAAGGTACACGAGGCCCCAGCACCCAAGGTCGCACCGCAAGTTCCACCGCCTGGGAATGTACCGCCACCAGCGAAGGCAAAGGCTCCAGCCAGGCCACTTCCAGCAATAGCTGTGGCTCCCACAGTACCAATATTGGTTAGCGTAAATGTATGAGGTGTGGTCGAGCTAATCGCCTGAGTTCCGTAGGAGTAAGTTCCACCATCAGAAATCGTCAGGAAGGCCAAGGCGGCACCACTACCGAGGAGGTCAATGCCCTCGCTCTGTAGGCCAGCGCCATCGTCATATTGCATACTCATGGTTGTGAATTTGGGCGTGGCCGAAGTGGGCTGGAAGCGAATGACCACGTCACATGTATTTGAAGGATTCAGTGTTGTTCCGCAAGTTCCGCCTGTTCCCGGGTAAGAGCCGCCCACATAGATGAAATCTCCACCAATTCCAAACAAGACCATGCTCGTAGCGGCCACACCGCCGTTATTGATGATGGAAAAGGTGCGGTCCACATAAGAACCCACAGCCACCGAGCCAAAGTCATACGTGGCTCCATCGGTCCAGGCGAGAACAGCAGCGTTGGCACCAGTACCACGAACTTCCCGCGAAGTGGACTGGGTGGAAGCACCATTGTCGTAACTGAGGACAATGTTGTCACTTAAAAATCCAGTCGCCGTCGGTGTATAGCGCACGACAATCGTACAATTGGCGCCATTGTTAATGGTTCCGGTACAAGTACCACCGGTTCCAGGGTAGTTACCACCAACAAAGTCAAAGGGCGCTGCTAGTGGTTGACCAGTGGATTCAATCACTGTCGTTGCTGGCACTCCGCCCGAGTTGGTCACCGTAAAAGTATAGTCAGTGTTCGACGTCAGAGCTTGAGTGCCATAGTCGTAGAAGGGACTGTTGGAAATACTCAAACTTGCAGGGTTGGCGCCCGTACCGGTCACCGCTCGGTAAGAGCTCACTGTTGAGGCACCATTGTTGTACTGGATATCAATGGTATCATTGTGGACACCCGTAGCGGTCGGTGCGTAGCGCACGACCATGGTACAGTTGCCACCGGTGGAAATGGTGGCGGTACATGTTCCGCCAGATCCAGGGAATGTGCCACCGGCATAGGTAAAGGGGGCGGCCAATCCCACTCCCGACACCAAAGTGGCATTAAAGCCACCTGTATTTGTCACAGTGAATGTGAAGTCAGTTTGTGACCCTGTTGCCCTTGTTCCGTAGTTGTAGGTTGCTCCATCACTGATCACAAGCAGAGCGTTAGAGACAGCAGACCCAGAGAGATCCAAAGTCGCACTTTGGGCCACGGCTCCATCCCAATAGTTGATTTGGGCCGTGTCGTTAAAGCTTCCCGCAGCCGTTGGGCTGTAGGTCACATAAATCGTACAAGAACCACCGATACCTAGTGTGGCACCGCAAGTTCCACCAGTTCCTGGATAACTGCCACCTTTGAAGGCAAAGGGGGCGGCAAGACCAACACCCGTAATGCTAGTGGCTGCCACTCCACCGGTATTGGAGACGGTAAAGAGTTTTTCTGTACTGGCTCCAGCAGGAAGAGTTCCAAAATTCCATGGATCATCCGAGACCGACAGGATGGCTCCGTTGTCGGCTGTACCTTGCACATCTCGGCTTGAAACCTGGCCGACCACACCATCGTTGTAGGAGATCTGGAAGGTGGTGGATTGGGCACCCACAACAGTGGGAGAGTAGGTGACAACGACAGAACAGCTGGAGGAAGCGGTCAGGCTGGTATTACATGTTCCGCCCGTACCAGGATATGTTCCGCCCTTCCAAGAGAAGGGAGCGGCAATGGCCACACCGGCCATGGAAGTAGCCGAAACCGAGCCGTCATTGGTCACGGTAAAGACATGATCCGTGTTTGAGCCCAGCGCCTGGAGGCCATAATCATAAGGATCGGTTTCTGAGATATTGAGCAAGGCCGCACTTCCACCGGTACCGGTAATCGGCCGGGCCGCAACTTGACCGTTGGCGCCGTCAAAATAGTTGATCTGCAAGGTGGTGTTGTAGACCTGACTAGCCGTCGGGTTAAAGGTCACAACCACGGTACAGCCAGTCCCAAAGGCCAAAGTGGCGCCGCAATTTCCACCAGTCCCAGGGTAGCTGCCGTCTTTAAAGGCATAGGGGAGGGCAAGGGCGACTTCCGCCATGGCGGTGGCGTCAGTTCCACCGGTATTGTTGATGGTGAAGGTCTTCTCCGTCGTTGCACCGATGGCCCAAGTGCCAAAGTTGTAAGTAGCGCCGTCGCTGATCTGCAGGTTGGCGGGATTAGTTGAGGTACCGGTGATGTCTCGATCCACAAACTGGTTGGCGGCACCATCATAATAGTCAAGTACGATATCGTCAGACTGAGTCCCTGTTGCCGTCGGTGCGTACTCGACCACCAATGTACAGTTGCCACCAGCCGCTAAAGTCACACCGCAAGTTCCACCAGTACCAGGATAGGTGGAGCCTTTGTAGCGGAAGGGAGCGAGGATCGCCTGAGGCACAATGGTGGTCGCGTCCACGCCGCCATTGTTGTTAACGGTAAATACTTTTTCAGTCACCGAGCCGATGGCGTGGGAAAGGAAGTCATAGGTCGCACCATCGGAAATGGCCAACTGAGCAGCATTGGCACCGGTACCAGATACATCCCGCGTGGCCATTTGGTTGTTGACCGAGTCAAAGTAGTTGATTTCTATAGTGTCGGACAAGGCACCCAAACTAATCGGTGAATAGACGACCACAATCTGACAAGTGGCCCCTGCATTAATGGTGACACCACAGTTACCGCCAGTTCCCGGATAAGATCCGCCTTTGAAGCTCCATGGGGTGGCAAGTCCAGTGCCGGTGATGCCTGTCGCTGGAACACCACCGGTGTTGTCGATATTGAAGGTCTTTTCTGTGGTCGAGCCTAGGGCTTTGGTGCCGAAATCATAAGTGGCCCCGTCAGAAATAATCAAGTTGGCTAAGGGTGCACCGGTACCTTGTACATTGTTGGTAACCGTCTGTGGCCCGGCCCCATCGTTGTAGTCCACTTCAATGGTGTCAGATCGGAGTCCATTGGCAGTCGGAGCGAAACTGACAACAATGGTACATGATGAACCGTTTGACAAAACAGATCCGCAAGTTCCCCCAGTTCCCGGGAAGGAACCATCCTTCATCAGGAAGGGTAGGGACAATCCGGATTCAGCAATTCCAGTGGCAGGGACGCCACCGATGTTGTTGATAGTAAACGTGTGATCGGTGACTGAGCCCACACCTTGAGTGAGGTAGTCATACAGAGGTGTGTCAGTGATGGTGAGCAGTGCTGGATTAGCACTGTTACCAGTCACATTACGGGCCGAACTCTGAGGAACGGCACCGTCGTTGTAATCAACAATAAAGGTGTCGGCAAAGGGACCAGTTAACGTGGTTGGGCTAAAGGTCACGATGACAGTACAGGTGAGAGCCTTATCCAATTCCACACCGCAAGTTCCGCCAGTACCGGGATAAGAACCACCTTTAAAGCTGTAGGGGGCTGCCAAGCCAGATCCGGCCATGGAGACAGCCTTCACCGAGCCGGTATTTTCGAGAGTAAAGGTGTGGTCCGTATTGGATCCCACAGCCTGAACGCCAAAGTCGTAAATCGGTGCTTCGGTGATGGTAATGAAGGCCGCACCAGCACCTGTTCCTTGAACGGCACGAAGGGCAACCTGGACACCGCCGCCGTCGTTGTAATTGATTTCAATAGTGTCACTGCGAATACCCAAAGCAGTCGGCAAGAATTCGACTACTACTGTACAGCTGGCTGCGGCATTAAGGGTGGCCGCGCAGGTCCCGCCAGAACCAGGATAAGCTCCGCCCTTGAATCTAAAGGGAGCCAACAGGCCTGTTCCGCCCATGGCGGTGGCGGAAATTCCACCGGTATTGTTAACGGTGAAGGTGTGTTCCGTCGTCGAGCCCAAAGCCTGCTCGCCGAAATCATAAATGGGACCTGAGTCGATGGTCAGGAAAGCCGGATTTACACCGTTACCGGTGAGGTCACGACTCGAAACCTGGCCACTGATCCCGTTGTTATAGTTGATATCGATGGTGTCAGTTTGAACACCGGTAGCAACTGGAGCAAATGTCACCACAATGGTACAGTTGGCGGCCGCCGCAAGGCTGCCGGTACAAGTTCCACCAGTACCTGGGTAAGTGCCGTCCTTAAAGCTATAGGGGGCGGCCAATCCCATGCCATTCATGGCGGTCGCGATGACTCCGCCTGAGTTGTCCAAAGTAAAAGTATAATCTGTCGAAGAGCCAACAGATCGCTGTCCGTAGTCGTAGGGGTCAGCCTCTGAAATATTGATTACAGCAGGGTCTGCACCGGCACCTTGTATGTCGCGGTTAGAGGCCTGGGCACCAATGCCATCGTTGTAGTTGATGGTCAGAGTATCAGTGTGGATTCCATTAGCCGTCGGAGCATAGGTCACCACAATGGAGCAAGTCCCAGCCGTGTTGAGGCTGGCGCTACAATCACCACCAGTACCTGGGTAAGTTCCACCCTTGTAGCTAAAGGGGGCGGTGAGGGCGGCGCCCGACATGCCGGTGGCTGCGGTTCCTCCCGAATTGGTAACGGTAAAGGTGTGATCTGAACTTGAGCCCGTGGCTTTAGTACCAAAGTCATAAGTGGCGGCATCAGAGATATCTAGATAAGCGGCAATCACGCCGGTACCGGTCACATCCCGGTTAGCCGCCTGAGTGGCAGCACCATCATTGTAGTCCACGACGATGGTGTCATTATGGACACCAGTGGCGGTGGGTGAGTAGGTGACCACAATCGTACAGTTGCTAGCTGCGGCCAGGGTGACACCGCACGTTCCACCGCTTCCAGGGTAACCTCCACCTTTAAACGCGTAGGGGGCAGCCAGTCCAGATCCAGCCATGGCCGTCGCCTGGTATCCGCCCGTGTTGTCGACAGTGAAAGTGAAATCAGTTGAAGAACCTGTCGCTCGACTTCCGTAGTTGTAGGTCGGAGAATTTGAGAGAGTAAGAAGAGCCGGCGCCACACCATTACCGGTGAGGTCAATATTTGCCGTTTTCCCTGAAGCGCCATCGTTATAGGTCAGATCAATGGTGTCAGAATGAGCGCCTGAGGAGACGGGAGAGTATTGGACAACCACCGTACAAGATCCGGCGGCAACAAGTGAAGCAGCACAACTTCCGCCAGTTCCCGGATAGCTGCCACCTTTAAATGTAAATGGAGCAGCAAGACCAGCACCGGCCATGGTCGTCGCTGTGACGGCACCCGTGTTATTCACGGTCAGAGTGTATTCTGAAGTCGAGCCGAGGGCGCGGTTAGAGAAATCATAGGTGGGTGCATCGGCAAAAACCAAGAGGGCCGCACTGTTACCAGTACCCTGAATCGCGCCAGTTCCCTGGGCTGGAGCTGCACCATCATTGTAGTCAATCAGAATAGTGTCATTTGAGGTGACAGCTGCCGTTGGGCTAAAGGAGACAACGACTGTACAGTTGGCGCCATTGGCCAACGTGGTGCTACAGGTTCCACCCAAGCCAGGGTAACCGCCACCTTTGAACTCAAACGGCGCCGCTAGACCAGATCCGGTGATGGAAGTTGCGGTCACGCCGCCAGTGTTACTCATAGTGAAGGTGAAATCAGTGGTGGAACCTAGCGCCTTGGTGCCGTAATCATAAGGGATATCTGAGAGTTCAAGTGAGGCAGGTGCAGTACCGGTACCTTGTAGGTCACGAGTGGAATTGACCCCGGTCGCGCCATTGTTGTAGTCGATTTGAACAGTGTCGTTAAAGGTTCCAGTCACCGTAGGTGCAAAGGTCACGATAATCGTACAATTGGAGCCGTTAGCCAAAGTCACACCGCAAGTTCCGCCTGTCCCTGGGTACCCCCCACCCTTAAATGTATAAGGAGCAGCTAATCCGGTTCCAGCCATTCCCGTGGCGGGAACACCACCAATATTGTCGACGGTGAGAGTTTGGTCGCTGGTCGAGCCAACGGCTTTGCTGCCAAAGTCAAAAGTTGGACCATTGGAAATTGACAAGAGTGCCGCATTAGCGCCGGTACCGGTGACGTCGCGAGTGGAAGCCACCACGCCACTGCCATCATTGTAATCAACTTGAATGGTGTCATTGTGTACGGCGGCCGTTGTCGGAGAATAGGTCACTACAATGGTACAGTTGGCGCCGGCTGCCAAAGTTCCCGTACATGAGCCACCAGATCCGGGGAAGGAGCCACCTTTGTAGTCAAATGGCGCAGCCAATCCGCTGCCACTCAGGCCGGTGGCTGTGACGCCCCCGGTGTTGTCGACAGTAAAGGTGTTATCCGTGGCCGAACCCAAAGCTCTGGTTCCGTAGTCAAAACTGGGGCCGTGGGAGATGGCCAAGAAGGCAAGAGTGGCGCCTGTACCTTGAACTGTAATGGAGCTGTTGGTGGCAGCCGCGCCATCATTGTAATCAACTTGCAATGTATCACTGTGGGGACCGGTGGCCGTCGGGGAGTAAGTGACGACAAGAGTACAGTTGCCGCTGGCCGCCAGTGAAGCACCACAGTTACCACCCGTGCCCGGATAGGTTCCACCTTTGTATGCAAATGGAGCTGTGAGGGCAACTGGGGCCATGGAGGAAGCAGCGACGCCACCACCATTGGTCACGGTGAATGTCTTGTCTACATTTGCGCCCACGGCTTGAGTGCCATAGTTGTAGGTAGGACCATCGGAAATAGTCAACAGTGCGGCGTCGGCACCTGTACCCTGAATATCTCTCGTTGCCGACTGCGGAGAAAGTCCATCGTTGTAATCAAGCTGAATGCTATCACTGTGCAAGCCTGCGGCCGTGGGTGAGTAGGTGACCACAACAGTACAGTTGCCTCCAGAGCCCAGGGAAGCGCCACATGTTCCGCCGGTTCCAGGATAGCCTCCGCCTTTGTAGGTGAATGGAGCGGCCAGACCAGTTCCGGTGATTGCCGTGGCTGTTAGAGCACCGGTGTTATTGACTGTAAACGAGAAATCACCACTAGCGCCCACCGCCAGAGTTCCAAAGTCGTAAAGCGGATTATTAGAAATCACAAGCAGGGCAGCATTGGCTCCCGAACCTTGGACGTCGCGAGTGGCCGATTGGGCGCTGACGCCATCATTGTAATCAATCTGGACTGCATCGCTGTGAGCACCCGATGCTGTGGGCGAGTAGGTGACCACGATCGTACAGTTAGCTCCATTGGCAAGTGTTGCGGCACAAGTTCCACCACCGCCAGGATAGCTTCCACCTTTGAATGTAAACGGAGCTGCCAAACCAGTTCCCGCCATGGAGGTTGCGGGAGAACCACCCGTGTTGTTGATAGTCAAAGTCTGATCTGTGTTTGAACCCAGGGGCTTGGTGCCAAAATCATAGAAGGGAGCATTGGAAATCGCCAGGATCGCCGCCGTCCCAGCTGTACCATCCAAAGCGCGGGTGGCGTTTTGTACTGCAGCTCCATCGTTGTAATCGATCTGTACGGTATCGTTAAAGACACCGGCGATGGTCGGATTAAAAGTAACCACAATCGTACAATTGGCACCGGCATTAAGACTAGCTGTACAAGTGCCACCTGTTCCAGGGTAGGTGCCATCCTTAAAACTAAACGGCGCGGCCAAGCCAGTTCCGCTCATCAGCGTGGCCGGGACTCCGCCAGTATTATCCAAGGTTAAGGTTTGATCGGTTGTAGACCCAACGGTGACAGTGCCAAAGTCAAAGTTTGGCGCATTGGAAATGGCGATGACAGCGGGATTGGCACCAATACCTTGAACATCCCGGTTTGACACTGCGGCGCCAGCACCATCTTGATAGTTCAAGGTCATTGTATCCGAGTGAATACCTGTTGCCGTTGGAGAGTAAGTGACAACCACTGTACAGGAACCGGCTGCCGCCAAGCTGCCAGCGCAAGTTCCACCAGTTCCGGGATAGCTTCCACCTTTGAAGGTAAAAGGTGCGGTAAGCACACCGGGAGCAATGGCAGTTGCTGTCGCACCACCAGTATTATCGATGGTAAACGTATGATCCGTATTGGAGCCCAGAGCTTTGGTGCCAAAGTCATAAGTGGGGCCATGGGAGATATCCAAGCTCGCGGCCACAACCCCAGTTCCCTGTACATCACGGGTCTCGGATTGAGCACTCACACCATCGTTGTAGTCAATTTGAATGGTGTCGCTGTGTACGGCAACTGTGGACGGCGAGTAGGTCACCACGACCGTACAGTTGCTTCCTGCCGATAGAGTGGTTCCGCAACTACCGCCCGTGCCAGGGTAAGTTCCGCCCTTGAAACTAAAGGGGGCGGCCAATCCTAGACCTGCAATTGAGCTGGCCTGATAGCCTCCGGTGTTATCCAAAGTTAAGGTGGCGTCAGTAGAGGAGCCAGTGGCCTTAGTGCCATAGTTGTAAAGCGGAGAGTTGGAAAGAACCAGTGTCGCAGGACCAACTCCTGTACCTGCCACATCCCGGGTGGCGGCAACCAGTGAGGCGCCATTGTTGTAGTCGATGTTAATTGTATCGCTATGAGCACCTGTTGCTGTCGGAGCATAGGTGATGACAATGCTACATGTTCCACCAGCAGTGAGTGAGGCTCCGCAGGTTCCGCCTGATCCCGGGTAGCTTCCTCCCTTGAATGTAAACGGAGCAGCCAGGCCGTTTCCAGCCATGGTCGTTGCCGTGACAGCACCGGTGTTATCAACAGTAAGAGTGGCATCAGTGGTTGAGCCAACCGGCTTATTGGAAAAATCATAGGTCGGATTATTGGAAATCACTAACAGGGCTGAAGAAGCGCCTGTACCTGTTAAATCACGAGAGGCTGTTTGCGGAGCTGCACCATCATTGTAGGTGATGTCCATGGTGTCCGAGGCTGGACCTGCAGCGGTGGGGCTAAATGTGACCACCACAGTACAGTTGGCACCATTGGCCAAAGTCAGACCACAAGAACCACCGGTACCTGGGTAACTTCCATCCTTAAATTCAAAAGGTGCCGCCAGACCCACACCATCAATGGACGAGGCCGTCACACCGCCGGTGTTGTTGACAGTGAAAATGCGGTCAGTGGATGAACCGAGGGCTTTACTTCCGTAGTTGTATGTTGGTCCATCGGAGATGGCCAAGACAGCGGGTGAAGTTCCGTTACCTTGAACAGTGATGGAGCTGTTAACTCCTGAAACTCCGTTATTGTAATTCAATTGCAGTGTATCGGAGTGGGCTCCGGTCGCTGTGGGTGAGTAGGTCAGTACGAGAGTACAATTGGTTGAGGCCGCCAAACTCGCGCCGCAGGATCCGCCTGTTCCAGGATAAGATCCGCCTTTGAACGCAAAAGGGGCGCCGATGGCGGCATTGGCAATTGATGTTGCGGTCACGCCACCTATGTTGTTGACAGTAAAGGTATAATCGGTGGCCGAACCAACAGCCCGGGCTCCATAGTTGTAAACCGGTCCATCTGAGATGCTGAGGAGGGCGCTGGGTGCGCCGGTTCCCACCATATCGCGAGTGGCATTGATGGTCGAATCACCATCAAAGTAGTCCAAAACCAAAGTATCATTACTGACAACAGCCGCCGAAGGGGAGTAAGTCACCACAATAGTACACGAGCCGGCAGCAGCGAGGGTGGCCGCACAAGTTCCACCTGTTCCTGGGTAGCTACCACCTTTAAAATTGAAAGGCGCAGCCAGACCAGATCCTGCCATCGCTGTGGCGATCACACCACCGGTGTTATCCACAGTGAATGTATGTTCAGCCGTGGAGCTAATAGCGCGGGTACCAAAGTCAAATGTGGGGCCGTTGGAAATGGCTAAGAAGGCCAGGTTTGCACCCGTACCCTGAATGTCACGGGTCGTGTTGGTAGTCGTGGCTCCGTTGTTATAATCAAGCTGGATAGTATCACTCAGCAGACCAGTGGCCGTCGGCGCATAGCTCACGACAATTGTACAAGAACCAGCAGCGGCCAAAGAGGCACCGCAAGTTCCACCCGTACCTGGATAACTTCCGCCTTTAAAGCTAAAGGGTGCGCCAAGGCCAGAGCCCATCATGCTGGTGGCGTCAACGCCGCCGGTGTTGTCGACAGTGAAGGTGTGATCTGATGTGGAGCCAATACCTTTTGTGCCGTAATCATAGGTGGCGCCGTCCGAAATCAACAGAGAGGCTGCGGCCACGCCTGTTCCTTGCAGGTCGCGGGTGCTAACCTGTGGGCTTAGGCCATCGTTGTAATCCAATTGCATGGTGTCCGAATGGGCACCCAGTGCCGTCGGCGAATAGGTGATGACAATGGAACAGTTGGCAGCTGCGGCCAGAGAAGCCGAGCAGGTACCACCAGTTCCCGGATAGCTTCCGCCCTTAAAGACAAAGGGAGCCGCAAGACCTGAGCCGGTGATTCCGGTGGCAGTCAAAGATCCGGTGTTGTTGACCACTAGACTGTGTTCACTGACTGAGCCAAGGGCTTTATTGCCGAAATCATAAAGAGGACCATCGGAGATTGCTAGGAAGGCGGCGTTTGCACCCGTACCTTGCACATCCCGAGTGGCGGTCTGCGGAGCAACGCCATCGTTGTAATCCAGTTGCACAGTGTCCGTCTGCAGGCCTGTGGCCGTGGGGGTGTAGGTGACGACGATGGAACAGCTTGAAGACTGATTTATCGTAGCGCCACATGTACCACCAGTTCCTGGGTAGCTGCCGTCTTTAAATGTAAAGGGTGCGGCCAGACCGCTACCAGCCACACTGGTTGCGTTGGCGCCACCAGTGTTGTTCACACTCAGTGTAAAGTCGGTCACCGACCCAAGAGGTTTGGTACCAAAGTCATAGAATGGAGCATTTGAGATACTCAAGATCGCAGGAGTACCAGCTGTACCAGACACATCACGAGTGGCCGATTGGGCAGCAGCGCCGTCGTTGTAAGCCAACTGAATGGTGTCGCCAAACACACCAGTGATAGTGGGATTAAATGTCACCACCATGGTACAGCTGCCACCAGCTGCCAGGCTGGCAGAACAGTCTCCGCCGGTACCCGGGTAGCTGCCACCTTTAAAAGTATAGGGCGCTGCCAGTCCAGATCCCGCCATCACTGTTGAAGGAACGCCACCACTGTTATCGACAGTAAAAGTAAAGTCAGCCGTGCCACCGACAGTGAGAGTTCCGAAATTGTAAGTGGGTCCGTCAGAAATAGCGAGAACCGCAGGATCAGCCCCAGTACCCTGAACGTCCCGTGCTCCAACCGCAGCTCCCACCCCGTCGTTGTAATTGAGGTTGAGAGTGGTGGTGTGAATGCCATTGGTGGTGGGTGAGAAAGTTACCACAATCGTACAAGAGCCGGCGACCGCCAGACTACTACTACAAGTTCCACCCGTTCCTGGATAACTTCCACCTTTGTAGGTGTAGGGTGCAGCGAGAGCCCCACCGGCCATACTGGTGGCCGAAGCGCCGCCTGTGTTGTTAATGGTGAAGGTGTGATCTGTATTCGAGCCACGGGCCTTAGTGCCGAAATCAAATGTCGGTCCGTCAGAAACAGTCAAGAAGGCTGCGATCACGCCTGTACCTTGAATATCCCTTGTGGCCGACTGGGCTGCCGCTCCATCAAAATAGTCAATTTGCATGGTGTCTGTCTGAAGGCCGGTAACAGTTGGGGCAAAGACAGCAATCACTGTACAGTTAGCCCCACTGGCGAGAGAGACTCCACAAGTTCCGCCAGTACCAGGATAAGTGCCACCCTTGTAAGTGAAAGGCGCGGCCAATCCTGTTCCACTCATGGCTGAAGCTGAGCTACCGCCACCATTGTTAATGGTGAATGTGAATTCCTTGCTTGAGCCGGTCGCCACATCACCGAAATCATAAAGGGGCGAGTTGGAAACCACCAGCAAGGCAGCTCCCACTCCCGTACCGGTCACATCACGAGTGGCGGTCTTGGGACTGGCTCCATCGTTGTAGTCGATGACCAAAGTGTCATTGTGAACACCAGTCGCCAGGGGTGAATAAGTCAGAACCACGCTACAGCTGCCACCAGCTGAAAGGCTGGCCGTACATGTTCCACCGGTTCCCGGGAAGCTGCCACCTTTAAAGGTAAAGGGCGCTGCCAGCCCAGATCCGGCAATGGCGGTTGCGGTGACTGATCCCGTATTGTTAATGGTCAGCGTGGCATCTGTCGCTGAGCCCACTGTCTGCGAATTAAAATTGTAAGTCGGGCCGTCAGAGATGGCCAAAACGGCCGCGCTGTTGCCTGTACCTTGGATATCGCGACTCGATGTTTGTGCAGCCGCGCCATCATTGTAGTCAATGTCAAATGTGTCCGAGGCCAGGCCTGGTGCTGTGGGTGTGAATGAAACCACCACAGTACAGTTGGCACCGTTGGCGATTGTGGCTCCGCAGGTGCCGCCAAGTCCGGGATAGCTTCCGCCCTTGAACTCAAAGGGAGCGGCCAATCCGCTTCCGGCAACTGAAGTGGCCGGAACTCCGCCACTGTTGCTGAGGGTGAAGGCCTTGTCCAAGGTTGACCCTAGGGCCCGTGGTCCAAAGTCATAGGTGGGTCCGTCAGAAATAGCAATTAAGGCTGGAGAAGTGGCCGTACCCTGAATATCTCTTAATGAGTTCTGAGCGCTAGCCCCATTGTTGTAATCCAGCTGAATAGTGTCTGTATGAACACCTGTTGCTGTGGGTGAATAGTTGACCACCAGGGTACAGCTTCCGCCTCCCGCCAGGCTGGCTCCGCAAGTTCCTCCAGTTCCGGGATAGCTGCCACCTTTAAATGTAAAGGGCGCGGCCAATCCAGTGCCGGAGATTCCAGCGGCTGTCACTCCACCGGTGTTGTTCACGGTAAATGTGTAGTCATTGGAAGAACCAACTGCAAAGGTCCCAAAGTCATAGGTGGGTCCATCTGAGATGGCCAAGACGGCTGCCGCAGCTCCTGTTCCTTGTACATCACCGGTCACGGACTGAGCGGCCACGCCATCGTTGTAATCCAAAATAATTGTATCGGCGTGGGCGCCACTGGCCGTGGGAGAGTAGGTGACCACAATGTTACAGGTGCCGGCAGGAGCCAAGGTGGTAGTACAGTTACCACCGGTACCGGGATAACTTCCGCCTTTAAAGGCAAACGGAGGAATCAAACCGCTACCAGCCATTCCAGTGGTGGTCACCCCACCTGTGTTGTTGACGACAAAAGTGTGATCAGTCGCAGAGCCTGTGGCCTGAGTGCCATAGTCAAAGGTGGGCCCATCAGACAGAGTGAGGAATCCCAGTGAAGCCCCTGTTCCTTGAACAGGCCGTGTAGATGACTGGCTGTTAACGCCGTTATTGTAATCCAGTTGAACCGTATCAGTGTGTAGGCCACTTGAAGCCGGTGAGTAGGTCACTACCATGGTACAAGAGGACCCGGCAGCTAAAGTGGCACCGCAGTTACCGCCTGTACCCGGGTAGGTTCCGCCCTTGAAACTGAAGGGGGCCGTCAAGGCCACATTGTTCACAGCTGTGGCCGTGATGCCACCCAGGTTGTCGACAGTGAAGCTGTGGTCAACAGCTGCACCAATGGCCCTCGTTCCATAATCATAGGTGGGTCCATCAGAAATCGACAACAATGCCGGTGCAGCTCCCGTTCCTTGTACATCGCGAGTGCTGGTCTGTGGAGCCAGGCCATCATTATAGTCCAACTGAATGGTGTCATTGTGAAGGCCCGAAACCGTTGGAGCATAGGTCACCACAATCGTACAGTTGGATCCGGCAGCTAGTGAGGAAGCACAGCTTCCGCCCGTACCAGGATAGCTGCCGCCTTTAAAAGTAAAGGGAGCAACCAGTCCAGAACCGGCGATGGTGGTGGCAGCAATAGAACCCGTGTTGTCGACGGTAAAGGTATAGTCTGTAGTAGAGCCATTGGCCTTGGTGCCATAGTCGTAGAAAGGTCCATCCGAGACAGCCAGGAAGGCGGCCGATGCACCAGTTCCCTGCACATCGCGGGT
This sequence comes from Pseudobdellovibrionaceae bacterium, assembly GCA_020635075.1. NCBI lineage: Bacteria > Pseudomonadati > Bdellovibrionota > Bdellovibrionia > Bdellovibrionales > Pseudobdellovibrionaceae > Pseudobdellovibrionaceae bacterium. The sequence goes on from JACKAM010000001.1 coordinate 213,660, forward strand.
GGCGTTCACTACACTGGAGCCGTCGTTGTAATCAATTTGAATGGTGTCGGCGTGAAGACCTGGAGCTGTGGGCGAGTAGGTCACCACAATGCTACATGAAACCCCATTGTTAAGGGTAGCTCCGCAACTTCCACCTGTACCAGGATAGCTTCCGCCTTTGTAGCTAAAGGGAGCAGCCAGTCCAGTTCCAGCCAAAGCTGTAGCTGGGACACCACCAGTATTATTGAGATTAAAGGTGTGATCCGTGTTCGATCCCAATGGCTGTGTGCCGTAATCATAGAGAACGGCATCCGAAATAGTGATCACCGCGAGAGTGGCACTACTTCCCTGGATATCCCTTGTGGTATTTTGTGCGCCAATGCCGTCATTGTAGTTAAGCGAAATGGTATCACTATGCACGCCGGTGGCTGTCGGTGAGTAGGTGACGACGATGGTACAGTTGCCAAGTCCTGGAATAATCGCGGTACAGGTTCCCCCTGTACCGGGGAAAACTCCGCCTTTGTAACTAAAAGGAGCGGTCAAAGTGCCGGCCGAAACTGAGGACGCGGATACACCGCCAGAGTTCGTCACAGTAAAGGTTTTGTCCGCAGACAAGCCAACAGCTAAATTACCATAGTTGTAAGTGGGACCGTCAGAGATGGCGAGACTGGCCGGTGTGGCGCCAGTTCCTTGGATGTCCCTGGTGCTGGAAGTGACAATCAAACTATTGTTGTAGTTGATCTGAATGGTGTCGGAATGAACACCGGCTCCCGCTGGGGCGTAAGTGACCACAATGGTACAGTTAGCGGCGGCATTTAAGCTAGCGCTACAGTTACCACCCGTACCAGGGTAGGTTCCGCCTTTGTAACTAAAAGGTGCTGTCAGGGCAGAGCTATTCATTGCCGTGGCCGTGGCACCACCTGTATTTGAGATCGTAAAGGTGTGATCAGCTGAAGCGCCGACCGCAATCGTTCCGTAGTCATAAGTGGGGCCGTCAGTGATGGTCAAAAAGCCAGCTAAAACTCCAGTTCCCTGTAGATCGCGCTGGGAGTTTTGTGCGGAAACCCCATCGTTGTAGTCCACTTGAACAGTGTCTGCATGGAGACCAGTCACAGTGGGAGTGTACGCCACTTGGATCTGACAGTTGGCACCTGCGGCCAGAGTGGCTCCGCAATTTCCTCCCGAACCAGGATAGGTGCCGCCGTTAAAGCTAAAGGGTGCGGCAAGTCCAGAACCGGCCATGCCTGTCGCAGGAACGCCGCCTGCGTTGGTGACGGTCAAAAGCTGAGTCGCAGTACCGCCAATGGCGTTGTTGCCAAAATCAACAAGGGGGCCACCAGAGATATTGAGCAGTGCAGGGTCGGCGCCCGTACCGGTGAGATCACGAGTGGAATTCTTGCTGACCACTCCATCAAAGTAGTCAATTTGCACCGTATCGGCATGACCACCAGTTGAAACCGGCGAATAGGTCACCACAATCGTACAGTTAGAGAGGGCGTTGAGGAAGGCAGCACAAGTTCCACCTGTACCGGGATAGCTGCCACCTTTAAATGTGAAAGGTGCTGCCAGGCCGGTTCCTGACATGGCCGTGGCTGCCACATCACCAGTGTTATCCACGGTGAAGGTGTAGTCTGTTGAAGAGCCGGTGGCTTTGGCACCAAAATCGTACGTAGGTCCATCAGAAATCGCCAAGAGGGCCGAGCTGCTGGCCATACCTTGCATATCGCGAGACACAACTTGAGGGCTCACACCATCCGTGTAGTTGATGTCCATGGTGTCGACCTGGAGGCCGGGGGCTACAGGTGAGAAGTTCACAACAACCGTACAAGCACTTCCGTTGTTGATCACCGAAGTACAAGTTCCACCCACGCCCGGATAAGCTCCACCGGCGAAGGTAAAGGGGATTGCAAGACCGGCTCCACTTACGCTCGTGGCCGGAACACCACCGATGTTGGTGACGGTAAATGCGAATTGGGTGTTGGAACCAATGGCTTTGGATCCAAAATCATAGAGAGGTCCGTCAGAAATAGTGAGCAGAGCAGGGGAGGAGGCCGTTCCTTGCACAGGCCGTGTGGCATTGGTGTTGGCCGTACCATCGTGATAATCCATTTGGATTGTATCAAGGAACAGACCAGTCGCCGTAGGTGCAAAAGTTACGACAATGTTACAGCTGGTCGAAGGTGCGACGGAAGGTCCGCAGTTACCGCCTGTTCCCGGATAAGTACCACCTTTAAAGCTAAAGGGAGCAGCCAATCCTAGTCCGCTCACGCCGGTCGCAGAAACGCCGCCGGTGTTGTTTACTGAAAATGTGAAATCAATTGAGGCGCCGACGGCGATCACGCCAAAGTCGTAAGTAGGTCCATTGGAAATCGACAACACCGCTGGATCGGCCGCAGTTCCGGTTACCGCACGGGTGGAGTTGGCCGGATTGACGCCATCATTATAATCCAAGCGGATCGTTCCGTTGTGGACACCAGCAATGCTTGGGGCATATGTGACAACGATCGTACAGTTGGCACCATTTGCCAGACTGGCTCCGCAAGTTCCTCCAGTTCCAGGATAGCCGCCGCCTTTGAAACCAAATGGGGCGCCAATAGCTGCCGGAGTAATACCCGTAGTGGTCATGCCCCCAGTGTTGTTGACGGTAAAGGTATGATCGGTGCTGGAACCAGTGGCCTGGGTACCATAATCAAATGTGGGCCCATCGGAAATCACGAGGAAGCCCAAGGTGGCGCCTTCACCGGCAAGGGGTCGGGCGACAGACTGAGGAGTTACGCCATCGTTGTAATCGAGTTGCATGGTATCGGCGTAGGTGTTGACTGAAACAGGTGCAAAGGTCACGACGATGGTACAATTGGTTCCATTGTTGATGGTTCCGCCGCAAGTTCCACCTGTGCCGGGGAACAGACCTCCCTTGTAGGAGAAGGGTGCGGTGAGGCTTGATGGAATGACTGCCGTTGCCGGAACTCCACCGATATTGTCGACAGTGAATGTGTGATCGACGGTTGAGCCAACAGAGCGAATACCGAAATCATAAGTGGGACCATCGGAGATGGTCAGGTTGGCCGGGTCAGCTCCGGTACCTTGTAATGGTCGTGAGGAGACTTGGGCGGAAACCCCATTGTCGTAGTTGACTCTCAAGTTGTCGCTGTGAGGCCCGTTGGCCGTCGGTGAATAAGTCACAACAATGGTACATGAGGCGCCGTTGGCAAGAGCGGCACCGCAAGTTCCGCCCGTTCCAGGATAAGCTCCACCACCTTTGTAGGCAAAAGGGGCTACGAGGGCCACACCGGCCATAGAGGAGGCGGCCACATCCCCGGTATTGTTAACCGTAAACGTCTTTTCGGTGACAGATGAAAGTGCTTTGGGTCCAAAATCATAAGTAGGGCCATCAGAAATCACTAGAAGGGCCGCACTTAGACCCGTACCTTGAACATCCCGACTCACGCTTTGTGCACCACTGCCATCGTCATAGTCAACCTGAATGGTATCCGTGTGAAGGCCATTAGTTGTGGGCAGGAATTTCACCACAATTGTACAGTTGGCTGCACTTGCCAGAGTGGCTCCGCAAGTTCCTCCAGTTCCCGGGTAGCTACCACCATCAAAGCTGAAGGGCGGAATAAGGCCAGTGCCCGACATGGACGTGGCTGCCACACCACCACTGTTAGTAATGGTGAAAGAATAGGTCGCCGATGCGCCCAAGGCGAGTCCGCCGAAGTCGTAAAGAGGACCATCAGAAATAGCTAACAGAGCTGTCGTAGCTCCCGTACCGGTGACGTCAACAGAGGCACTGTTGGCGGCGATTCCATCGTTGAAGTCAAGTTGGAGGGTGTCGTTGTGAACACCAGTGGTTGTCGGTGCATAGTTGACAACAATGGTACAGCTCGTGCCACCGGTGAGAGAGGCCGCGCAGTTTCCACCTGTTCCAGGGTAGGACCCACCTTTAAATGTGAATGGAGCAGCTAAGCCTGAGCCAGCCAAGGCGGTGGCAGTCACGCCTCCTGTATTGTTCACAACGAAGGTGTGATCAGCGGAAGAGGAGGTAGCCAGAGTTCCATAGTTATAGAGAGGACTGTCGGAAATGGTAATATTGGCTGCTGAAGCTCCAGTCCCTTGCACATCGCGATTAGCTGCAGCGGCAATAAGTCCATTGTTGTAATCGAGAACAATGGTGTCGTTGTGGACGCCTGAAGCCGTCGGTGCATAGGTGACAATGATCGTACATGTACCGGCAGCTGCCAGTGAGGCACTACATGTTCCACCGGTGCCAGGGTAGGATCCACCCTTAAATGCAAATGGGGCTACCAGTCCTGAGCCGGCAATGGTCGTTGCCGTTAATCCGCCAGTATTGGTGACAGTAAAGGAGTGTTCAGACGTAGCCGTCAGAGCAACAGTGCCAAAGTCGAAGGTGGCGCCGTCGGAGATTGATAGGAAGGCAGCAACAGCACCTGTTCCCTGCACGTCGCGAGTGGTGTTGGTGGCACTGACGCCGTCATCGTAATCAATTTGAATGGTGTCCGAATGAGGGCCTGCCACAGTGGGAACGTAAGTCACAACAATGGTACAATTGGCCGCTGCAGCAAGAGTGGCGCCGCATGATCCCCCAGTTCCTGGATAGCTTCCACCTTTAAATGTGAATGGAGCAGCCAAGCCTGTGCCAGACATGGCGGATGCGGGGATGCCACCGGTGTTGTCGACGGTAAATGTGTGATCAACGGTGGCGCCAAGAGCCTGGGTGCCATAGTCATAAAAGGGTGCCTCGGAAATACTCAGACTGGCAGCTGTGGTTCCTGTACCTTGAACGTCACGAGTTGCATTGATCGTCGAAGTTCCATCATTATAGTCCACCTGAATAGTGTCGGAGTGGGCACCGGTGGCTGTCGGCGAGTAAGTGACCACAATGGTACAAGTCCCTGCCGCTGCAAGAGTCAGTCCGCAGTTTCCGCCAGTTCCAGGATATGTTCCGCCCTTAAAAGCAAAGGGAGATGCCAGGCCAGTTCCCGCCATGGCCGTGGCGGTGATGGAGCCTGAGTTGTTAAGAGTAAAGCTGTGATCGGTATCTGAGCCAACAGCTTGGCTGCCATAATTGTAGGTGGGTCCATCAGAAATAGTCACCAAGGCGGCCGCGGCACCAGTACCTTGAAGGTCGCGGCTGACGGTTTGTGGAGCCAGACCATCGTTGTAAGAGACTTGAATGGTATCGGTGTGAATTCCAGTCGTAGTAGGTGCGTAGGTGACAACCAGAACGCAACTGGCAGAAGCGGCGAGGGTGGCGCTACAGGTACCGCCTGTTCCCGGATAGCTGCCACCTTTAAAACTAAAAGGAGCTGTGAGGCCAAGGTCCAACAGGGCGGTGGCGGGCAGGCCACCAGTGTTGTTCATAGTAAAGATATGATCATTGGTGGAACCAATGGCCTGGGTGCCGTAATCATAAGTGGGGCCATCAGAGAGTGACAGCAGTGCAACTGTGGCCCCTGTTCCTGTCACATCACGAGTCGCAATCTGAGGACCAGTTCCATCGTTATAGTTGATTTCAACGGTATCGCTGTGAACTCCAGTCGCAGTCGGCGTGTAGGCGACAACAATATTACAGCTGGCTCCAGAAGCCAGAGTGGCTCCGCAATTTCCACCGGTCCCTGGGTAGCTTCCACCCTTATAGCTAAAGGGTGCTGCCAGTCCCGCTCCACTCATCCCTGTCGCCGTCAAACCGCCGGCGTTATTGACATTAAAAGTCTTGTCCGTCTGAGTGCTGACTGCTTTGGTCCCAAAGTCATAGGTGGGGCCATCAGAAATAACTAAGTTCGCCGCGTCGGCACCTTGACCAATAATATTGCGAACCGAAGATTGGGGACCTGATCCATCATTATAATCTAACTGAATGGACGAGGCATGGACCCCTGTGGTGGTGGGAGCGAAAACAACCACGATACTACAGCTTCCTGCTGCCACCAGTGTGGCTCCGCAAGAACCGCCCGTTCCGGGGTAGGTACCGCCTTTGAATGAGTAAGGGGCCGACAGGGCAACGGCGGAGACACCTGTTGCTGAGATGCCACCGGTGTTGTCCACGGTGAAGGTGTGTTCGGCTGTGGCGCCCAGGCCCAATGTTCCGAAGTCATACTGTGGATTGTCGCTGATCGCCAGGACCGCGTTGTTGGTTCCTGACCCTTGGATATCGCGAGTCGCCGATTGGGCGACGGCCCCATCATTATAATCAATTTGGATGGTGTCGGTGTGAGCACCCGTGGTGGTCGGAGAGTAGGTGACCACAATGGAACACGAGGCAGCGGCAGCCAGAGAGGCTCCGCAATTTCCACCCGTACCTGGGTAGCTGCCGCCTTTATAAGTAAAAGGTGCTGCCAAGCCGGTTCCGGCCAAAGCCGTTGCCGTCACAGCACCCGTGTTATCAACCGTAAATGTGAAATCAGTTGAAGAGCCCAGCGCCTGAGTGCCGTAGTCGTATAGTGGGGCATTGGAGATCAACAACTGGGCCGCGGAAATCCCGGTTCCCGTCACGTCGCGAAGGGCAGCTTTAGGATTCACGCTGTCGTTGTAATCCAACTGAATAGTGTCAAAGAAGGCTCCACCGGCGGTGGGAGCAAAGCTCACGACAATGGTACAAGCTTGTGCAGGAGTGAAGCTGGCTCCACATGTACCACCCGTTCCAGGGTAGCTGCCACCCTTAAAACTAAAGGGGGCAAGGAGTCCTGTTCCCGAAACTGAGGAGGCGGGACCCGTACCAGTATTGGTGACTGTAAAAGTAAAGTCTGTCACTGAGCCAATGGGCTTGGAAGAGAAGTCGTATATCGGGCCAGCAGATATGTCCAAATACCCGAGATTAGCGCCTGTACCTTGAACATTTCGTGTCGCCTGTTGGCTTGAAGCTCCATCGCTGTAATCGAGGCGAACAACACCACTGTGAAGACCAGTGGTCGTCGGCGAATAGCTAATAACGATGGTACAAGTAGAGGCTGCATTGAGAGTGGCGGTACAGGTTCCACCCGTTCCGGGGAAGACACTTCCTTTGTAGCTATAGGGAGCCAACGTAATCCCTGCCGCCAATGAAGTGGCCGGACTAGCTCCATTGTTGGTGACGGTGAAGGTATGGTCAGTGGTCGAGCTGACCGCCTGCACACCGTAATCATAGACCGGACTATCAGAAAGTTCGAGAAGAGCTGGAGTGGCGCCCACACCTTGTAGGTCACGTTCCGAGCGATCTGTTCCAACACCATTGGCATAAGACAAGTCGATCTTATCGAGTTTCAGACCTGATGTCAGCGGAGCAAAAGTCACCACCACGTTACAAACAGCAGCCGGAGCGAGGGTCGCGGCACAATCGCCGCCAGTGCCTGGATAGCTGCCACCCTTAAATTGGAAGGAGCCAACCATGCCTGTGGCTGTAATGGTGGTAACCGGCAGAGTCCCGATGTTGGTAACGGTGAACGTGTGATCAGCTGTGCTGCCGACGACCACGTTGCCAAAGTTGTAGGAAGGATCTTCTGAGATTTCCAGTTTCCCGAGATTAGCGCCTGTACCCTGGATGGATCGCACAGCAAGGCGATCAATGTCCCCATCTTTGTAGTTGACCTCTAAGGTGCCAGAGTTAAAGCCAATAGCTGTCGGAGCAAATTCAACAACCAGTGTACAACTGTTTCCGCCATCGACCGTGGTTCCACAAGTTCCACCGGTACCAGGGTAAGTCCCGCCCTTAAACTGGAAGGGAAGATCTTTAACCTGGCCAAAGACGTTGGTGGCCTGGGTCGTCCCGGTGTTGTCGAGAACAAAAGTGTACGAACGTGAACCGCCGACGGCTTCAGTTTCAAAGTTGTAAGTGGGACCATCGGAAATCACTAACAGCTGCTCGGGATAGGTCGCCAGTGCGCAGCTGATTTTGATCTTGCTGCCTGCGATCTCAGCAAAAATATTAAAGCTCTTGTTGAGAGCATTGGGAGCCAGGACGTTGGTGGCGACAGATCCGGTACTATCGGATGTTGCACTTTCGGTGAGAATGGTGACACCTGAAGTTCCATCGGTGGAAAACTTGATGTCGATTCCAGGGACGGGATCGCCCAGTGGGTCGACGGATTTGACCACCACTGGATAGGTGAACTTCTGTCCGGGCTCAGCAAACTGGTTACAGCCGGTATTGGCCACCAGTGAGATACCAAAGCTACCTTTGTCGGAAATTTCCTTGTTACCGGGACCTTCAGAACAAGATGTGATGGTGATAGCCGCAACAGACAAGACGAGGGCCTTGGTCCACAAGCTGTGAACAAGCGAGAACCGCTTAAGGCTGTAAATAAAACTCAATAAATCCACCAACGCTCCGCGAGTTTTATTGTCGTCTGTTTCAATGTCATCGACGTGTTCACTTCAGTTGAGTTGAAATTGACGGCTGTTATATAGATGCTCTATCGGCCCATCTGGCCTTTAGGTTGAGTAAATGGCGTCCTGATGTGAGAATTTGCAGGAGTTCTCACAAATCAGGCTGAGTCTGAGACAGACATTCTGAGACATTCAGTATTGGGCCAAAGTCGGTGAGTTAAAGTGAACCACTTTGGCCAATTGTCTTGTCTTTTGGCGAGGTCTTGGTGAGCCATCAAGAGGGCCAGATCAGATATGATTTCAGTCACTTGATGCTGCCTTTCAATTTAAATTCTGTTTAAATGATAAAGGCGTATTTAACATCAACCGGGTGTCACATCATTAGGCTCACATCGACTTCCATTTTTCGCGTGATCTTCTGTCTCGCGCTATCAGTTTGTCTCCCTTTGGCCTATGGACAAGAGGGTGAAACGGCGACTGTCGAGGTAGGTTGGGAAGAAATGGCCGGTGCCATTTCCTATGAGCTGGAGTTTAAACCTTTGGACACCGCTCGCCCGCCGCTGAGCTATAAAACTCCCAAGTCTTCCTATCGAACTGAGCTGCCCCAGGGCCGTTATCAGTTTCGCATTCGCTCAGTCGCCAAAGGTGGGCGACTGGGAGAGTGGAGTGAATCGGTTGAGCTGTTGGCCGGGTCCTTTGAGGTGGATCTCAAGGCTCCAGCAAATGGCAAGATGATAAAAGCTAAAGGTGCTCAGGCGACAGTGAACTTTATTTGGGATGCCGTTCGCGGGGCCAAAGAGTACCACTTTCGAGTTTGGGAGGTGAACGAGGGCCGGGCAAAATCCAGGATCCAACGGGTGTTCAAAAGCAGTATGCCCGTCCAACTGACTGTCGGACGAAAATACATGTGGGAAGTGGGAGTGCTCACCAAGAGTGGGGTGAGCTACCAACGAAAGTCGGATCCGTTTTTCTTCACCCTGTATGGGAGCAAGATCCCCTCTCCTGAAATAACCAACATTTCTCTACGCGATGATCGTCCGCGCATTGAGTGGCGCACGGTCGAAGATGCCAAGGTCAACATTCAGCTCTTTCACAGAGAGATAGGTCAGGACAAATGGACCCTGCTTACTGAGGAAAAGGAAGTGAATAAATCTTACTGGCGGTTGGATCAAGAGCTAGAGCCAGGGCAGTACCGCATCATTCTTATCGCTACCGGCGCCCTCCGCGGCAACTCCGACCCCGCCACCCGCGAATTCGCCGTCAAACCCGGCCACCTTCCCCAATAGGTACCCGATATCGGCTGGCCCCTTAATTGTTGATCCACCTCGCATTCACACTTCCCAACTAAATAGCAGGGAGACCCTCGCCGGGAAGCGGATCCCTTGATCGAAGGCAAAACTGGAACCTGAATTGCGAGGCCGGACTCCGGAGGATCAATGTGCTTAAAACCGAGTTCGGCTTGGTGCTGCGCTCTGAGAGAGAGCGCTGCTGCCGGACGCTATGTCTGAGGTTTTAAGCTTATTGATCGCAGGAGGACGAACTCCCAAGACAGCCTTCATGAGGCTGAGATCAACAATCAAAGGGGCCAGCTGCTATTGGGAGCCTTTTTCCCAAAGGGCGTAGAGGTCATCGATTTTCTTTTGGCATTGATTCAGCATCTCCACACAGTCAGCCATTTTTTTGTGATCTGAGTAGACCTCTGGCGATTCCAAGTCCGCCTGGGCCTGTTGCAAGTCTTGCTCGGCCTTCTCAATGTCCTCTTCGATGGTCTCCAGCTGGCGCTTCTCATTGTAAGAGAGCCGGACTTTTTGGGGCGCTGCTGGACGCGATTCGGGGCTTGAACTCTTGGTCTCGGCCTTTGCCAGAGGCGTTGATCCTGTCTGTCGGTCCCGCAGCCACTGATGGAGATCGGCATAGACTTGCCAGCTCCCTTTGCCATCTAGGGCGAGAAATCGGGTGCACAAGTTGTTCAGGAACTGGCGGTCATGGGAGACGAGGACGACCAGGCCTTCAAATGACAAAAGGGCCTGCTCCAGCACCTCAATACTGTCAATATCCAAATCATTGGTGGGCTCATCCAACAATAACACATCAGCCGGTTGCAGCAGCAGTTTGGCAATCAATAGCCGAGCCTGTTCACCACCAGAGAGCTGGGAGATCTTCAAACGCATTTTCTCCGATTGAAAGAGAAAACGACTAGCGTAGGAGGCCACATGAACAGATTGTCCCTTGAACAAAGTGTAGTCCGATCCGTCTCCCAGGTACTCAATCAGATCAATGTCTTGTGGCAGGTCCTCTCTCTTCTGGTCAAAGTAGACAATCTGTAACTTTTCAGCCGGCACCAGTTCTCCACCGCTCGGGCTTAGCTGTCCTGCCAAAATCTTGAGTAAGCTGGATTTTCCACTGCCGTTGGAACCCAAGACACCTAGACAGGACTTGGGACCTAGTACAAGATTGAGGTCACTTACCAGTGGGTTTTCTGAAAACTGGATACCCACAGCCTTTAGTTCCATCAACTTTTTAGATTGTTTACCGCCGGATTCGATTTCCAAGCGGATGCGGGCCTTGCCGGCTTGATTGCGGGCCTTAACATCAGCCAAATTGTCAATGAGCTGATGGGCTTCCTTGATCCGACTTTGACTTTTTGTCGTTCGCGCTTTGACACCGGCTCTGAGCCAGTCGATTTCCCGCCGGGCTTTGTTGGAGAGGCTTTCCTGCAAGGTGAGTTGAGTTTGGATATACTCTTCCTTCTTTACAAGGAAATCTTCGTAGCGGCAGTCAAAGGAGAGATAGCCGTCACGGTACAGACGATTGATCTCAACCGTGCGATTGCACAGGCTGTTGAGGAAGGCCCGGTCGTGGCTGACGAGAACAAAAGCCCCTTTGAAGGACTGCAGCAAATCTTCTAGCCACAAGATCCCTTCCCAATCCATATGATTGGTAGGCTCGTCCAACAGTAGCAGCTCGGGCTCCTGGGCAAATGCAATCGCCAGGCTCAGGCGCTTTTTCCAACCGCCTGACAGAACGGAGAGGCACTGACCGTGATCGGTGAAGCCAACCAGGGACAAATGAATGGGTGCTTGAATCAAGGCCTCATCTGCGTCCATGCCGGCGGCCCTCAGTTTGCCAATCGCCGTATCAAGGACGGTTCCTTCGGCAGGGAAGACTTCCTCCTGGGGGACATAGACCAATGCCAGTCCCTTTCGCTTAGACACTTCGCCCTGATCGGGCAGCTCAAGCCCTGCCAGAATTTTGAGCAAGGTGGACTTTCCCGCACCATTGGGGCCCAGCAGACCAACGCGCTGGCGCTCAAAGACTCCGAGACTCAAGTCTTCAAACAGAAGCTTAGATCCCATGGTCTTTTCCAATTTGCTGACGGAGATGAGAGTCGACATAGGTCTCAGTTCTATAGGATGGGCTCATCCCAGGCAAGTGATCTTACTTAGCCGATCAAGGCTTTAATGGCCGAAAGGGCTTTGGGCTCCAGGTTCACCTTAACAGTGGCGCCTAAGCATTGGGCGACTTCCATGGCCGAGCGAACTGCATCGTCGTGGAGGCCAAAGCCAAAATGGCTACCGCAGTAAAAGGTATTGAGAGTTCCATTGAGTGACGGCATCTCTGGCACCACAGGGAAAGACTTGAAATCAAAAATGGGCGTGCGCAAAGTGGTTTCAAATTCAATCAGGTGAGGGTTAATGGCAAAGTTTGGGTGCTGGGTGCAAATGTACTCACTGTCGTTAGGGACATTGGGTTCGTGCCAAAGTGCTCCGTTCACCGATGTTTCAAATTTCCCCTCTCGATCCGTGTACAAAAAAGTGTAGGCCTGCATAAGATCTCGGGGCGGGAAGGCAGAGTAATCACGATGGACGACCACGCGTCCTTCCTTGTATTTCCAGGCACCCAAAAGTCGTTTTTCTTCCTTGGTCGGATGATCCAAAAGGGCCAATGCTTGATCGGCGTTCAGTGCCAATATAATGGCATCGAATGTCTCTGTCTGACCTGAACTCATGACCACCTGTACAGAGCTCTCATTGCGCACGATTCTGCTAATTTCAGACGAAAAAGTAATGTGTTCCCGAAAACGGTCGGCCAAAGCGTTGACGTAGGACTGGGTTCCTCCCTCCACGCAGCGCACGCTGTAGGTGGCGCGCGGAGAAATCACATCATTGTGGCGCTTAAGCTTGAGTAGAAAAAACTCAGCCGGACTGGCCATGATTTCCGGTGCTGACATGGAAGACAGCAAACAAAGGGCGCTGACAAGAAGCCTGCGGGCGTCGCCTTTGAATGCAGGAATCATCTGTAGACACTCTTCCATGGTTCGGTAGTGGAGCTTTCCCGCATCGAGCTGGCGAAAGGCCCACTGAAGTCCCACAAACAAGCCGGCGACACTTTTGAAGTTTGCAAAGTTCACCAAATCACGCCCCTGGGCAACGGCTCCGCGCAGGGTGGGTGTGAGGTAGAGTCCTTCTTTGCTGTCCATATTGTGCAAGCTCATATAGGAGTTGGCACAGAGGCGGGTTTCAATCCCTAGATCGTTAAGGAGTCCGTAAAAGTGATGGTATCCAGCCTTGCCAAATGCGGCGACGGCAATGTCCAAGTACTGCCCATCCTGGGTCACATAGGTGTAGGCGTTGCCACCCAAGCGATTCGATTTTTCGAAGAGCCTGATCTTGTGGTGGGGGTAAAGGTAATAGGCAGCCGTAAGTCCGCCGATGCCCCCACCAACAATGGCAATGGATTTTTTGCCTCTATCCATTGAATGCCTCTGGTGGGTAAAGCACGGCCTCTGCCTCAGGGACAAAAAAGTACTGCATCAATATGCCCAGCTGCAGTCGTTGGTACACGGCCGAGTGGGGATGGGAGCCGATGCGGATTCTCGCATGGGGGAGAAAAAAGCTCGTCGCACTTTGGCAGCGATTGATCTCCACTCGCGCATGAAGGTGACGTCCCGCTTTTTCCGGGTAGTTGTGAAAATCAAGATTGGGGCGTGAGGGATGCTTGGTTTCCAGCTTGCGGCCATCAAACTCGACAATAAGATCCTGGCTTTCTCGATCACGCACAGTACAGATTCGATAGTTCTTGGTTTCTCGGTAGCTGATATCGGCCAAGTACTTGGGGTAGTTGTAAACCTCAACCCCGCCTTGTAAGGCGATCTCAGTGGTGACGGGCAAATCCATCACCCGACCTTCAAAGCGATTGGTGAGAAGGGACTTGAGGATCTTTATACCAGATAAAGGCAGGGCTGATTTTTTTTGCACTCCAATGGCGAGAGAGACTTCATTGTAGGGGCCAATGTCTGAGTCCACATACTCCATGCAGTGAAGTCCCACCAGCCCGTGAGTCGGACTGACCTGCAGGGGGCGATAGGGTCCCTCAGGGAGAATTTCCATGATGGCCTTTAAAGGGGAGACAAAAACACCGCCCATCATTTTGACTGAGGGATAAAGGAGGGGACTCTTGGCCTCAAAGTCGCCAAAGCGAATGGGTTGTTGGCTGCGGTCGAGAAAAGTCATGAGCGAAACACCCCACGGGTCAGCAGCTTGCCATAGGCCTTGGAGACTACCGAGTCCGTTAAGGAAGGGGCCACCCTTTTGAGGAAATAGAGAACATTGGCTTCGGGATTGATGACCACCAATCGCTCCCGTCGCTTTATCCCTCTAATGATCTTTCTCGACACCTTTTGTGTGGAGCTGCCAAACTTGCGGATGATGTCATCCATTTGCGCGATGAACTCCTTTTTGTCTTTATCGCTGGCCGAAGAGCTGAACGAAGCATGGTGAGCAATTTCAGTCTTCACAAACGAGGGACAGACCATGGAAACAAACACTCGTCCGTGCAGCTCCGCACTCAGGGCTTCAGAAAATCCAATAAGACCAAATTTGGAAGTCGAATAAGGACACATTCCGGGTGCGCCAATCAATCCGGCCAATGAAGCCAAATTGACAATGGTGGGGGAGGAACCCTTAAGAAGAGCAGGCAGCAAAGTTTTTGTCACCCGCACAGGGCCCATCAAATTGGTATCCAGCAGTCGTTGAAAGTCTTCGATTTGCGAGGATTCAAATGTCCCATTGAAGGTAAGTCCGGCGTTGTTCACTAGGATATCGAGAGTGGTGATATGTTGAAGTTTATCCATCTCCTGAGTCAGCGAAACATCACAGGCGATGGTCTCAATGGTCATGGAATTATCTTTACGACTGGATTGACCCAGGAGTTGTTCGGCCAGTTGTTCAATGCCGTTTTGGTTGCGGTCGACTAGAATCAACCGACAACCTTCTCTGCTAAAAAGATCCCAGGCCACCTGGCGGCCAATGCCGGAGGCGGCGCCGGTGACAAGGGCGGTTTTGCCTTTTAAAGGCACCTCTTTTGCCATAGCTCTATTGTAAGGGAGATCACTCTCTGCCGAAAGATGGACCTTGGCCGAGGTCCACAGGTTAAAAACTGGCCCCCTTAATTGTTGAGCCGCAAAATCCTTTATCAGTAAAATCGGTCCTTTGCCGACCATTCCCCGCAAATCCTCACGCACCTTTTCGGCCGCAGGCTCGTCTTCGGGTCGCGTCAGTTTCCTGCCGCGCCTCGGATACGCCCTGCGCGACGGTGAGGATTCGGATTTACGGAAATGGCTCGGCATTCGGACCTCACTCCCGGATAAAGTCAGCACACAGTTTTGCGGCTCAACAATTAAGGGGGCCAGTTTTAACCGGTTACTGAGGGATATCGTATCCCGAAGCCTCAATGATCTTTCGACTTTCAGGTGATTTTAGAAATGCCAACAGCTCCTTAGCCGCTTTGGAGTCCTTCAGCTGGACAGCCTGCTGCTCAATGGGTCTGTAATATTGGCTCGGGACCTTCCAGTATTGGCCTCGTTTGCTCTCTGCCAGGCTCAGGACCTGGGAAAGAGCGACAAATCCCACTTGGGCATTTCCACTCTCCACGTATTGGAAGGCTTGATTGACGTTTTCCCCACGCACAAGTTGCCCTTTTTTCTCGTCCCATAGGCCAAAGGCCTTGAGAGTTTGTTCGGCTGCCATCCCATAGGGAGCCAGGCGCGGGTTGGCCACGGCGATATGGCCTAGACCAGTGGATTTCAGAATTTCACCTTCCTGCAAATCCAAATTTTGTCGCGAGGTCCACAGGGCCAAAATCCCAAGGGCATAGGTGAACCGGGTGCCGGTAACAATCTTTTTTGCCTCCTCCAGTTTTTGGGGTCGCAGGCTATCGGCACTCAAAAAGACATGAAAAGGAGCACCATTAAGGATCTGCGCATATTGATTACCAGAGGAACCACTTGAAATTAAAATCTTGTGTCCGGATTCTTGCTCAAACTTTTGGGCGAGAGTTTTAAAGGTGCGGGAAAAGTTGGCGGCCACCGCGACATGAAGATCTTCGCTTGCAGCCGGATGCTGGGTCAAAAGGGCGAAGAGACAAAGAATGGGTAAAACTGTTCGATTCATTTAAAAGGCCTCAAAACAAAAACAGCTTCCGAAGTCGGGGATGCCAAGTGGAATCCCCAGTCGGAAGCTGTCTGTTTATAAGCCTTATCGGCCGCCGAAGTAAACGTTAAAGACGTCGACTTGTTGTTTGCGCAGGCTATTACCATCGCCGTCGACAAGAACCACTGTCCAGGTGCCTTCCTGGTAGGTGTTGATGTCAATGGTGTTTGAGAAAGGAACGCCAACAGCTGGCACGTTCAGATCGCCACGGGAGTTGTAAGTGACTCGGACAGGAATCAGAACAGTGCGCTTGGCCTCATCCACCTTGGGCTTGCCAAGAACAATGCCGTAGTTTGGACTGTTGAGTTCACCAGAGATATTGATCATGAAACCAGGGTTAGAACCAAACTTGCTCTGCAGGGACAAGTCCAAGGCACCTAAGCCAGCCGGCAGATTGCTGTGATAGTCAGAACCGCGCAGGACAACTTTTGATCCTTTGGGAACGAGCAAGTAGAGGTGAGAATAGCGTCCGCTCGAAGGCACATCAAATTTGATTCCGTGCTGAACCAGCGGCCAGTGCTCAGGCGGGGGGCAGTAGGCGCGGCGAGGAAGGGCTCGCTTGGTGACAATGGCTGTTTCCTCGTCAATCTTTGAAACCTGATACATGTAGGCGGCTCCACAAGAACGCTGCAGAACGTAGTCCACCTCAACGGTGAAGTCCTTTCCGTCTTGGTCATAGAGTTCTAGTTTTTCGTAAGTTTCCATACCCATCGGGTTGATGGTGGGATCAGCTACGGCAGTGAGTGAAAGGGCTAGGGAAATGGCACCCAAAATCGCTTTTTTCATAAGATTCCTCCTGTGTACAAGCTGGGGGTGGTTTGCTTGTGTATGTGTTCTTTCGCGACCAAACATAGCGGAAGTCTGTTATTCCGCAATTAAAGTGGTTGACGGATTCACCAGGAAGTTGTCACGAGCCTTGGGTTTTCGACAGAAGAGATGGAAGGTTGTCAAAATTTCCGTCCTAGAGAAGGGAAAATTCCACAAAGACTGAAAATCCCCGCCGGCCAATGTTGGGTTCGGATTAAGAGCGGACAAAATGCCCCTGAATAAATTTCGGGGGAGGGTGTGTCTGGTCCGCTTCCCTCCCCCGAATCCGTATGAGATTGTTCCTTGTCAGATAGAACGTGAAAAACAACAAAAAGAACGAGGAGGAAGAGGGCAAGTGGATCGGAGAATTCCGTGTCGGTCAGTGTTTGTGGGCCCTGCAGTCCTCCCCGAGCTCCCCTTCATTCTACGAGGCAAATGTGAGGCAAAAATGGAGCGGTCAAGGGGATTTTGCCACCGAATCTTGGCAAAGCCTTGATTTAAGCGTCTCACAGGGGGATTAACACGGCCGGACTTGAGCGGGGAATACTGGGCTCAATAAGCTGTGGACTAGGGAGTATTCGTCGGGGGGAATCATGGAGCGAACTCTTCGTTGGCCAGCCTGTTGGTTGGCTGTGGCTTTGTCTGTCGTCGGTATGGCCATTCCGGCCTGGTCTCAATCGCAGCATAACTATCGGTTGGAGGTTCTCAGCTATAACGTCAAGGGCTTGCCTTGGCCGGTGGGGACGGTTAATGGCAAGAGCGCAAAAAAGCGCTGTAAGCTGATTGGCGAGGAGTTGGCTGAGCTGAGACGCCTTGGAACTGCGCCTCAAGTCGTGGTTCTCCAGGAGATGATGGTCGAAGACTGCGACCAACTCTTGATCCGTTCCGGCTATCCCCATAGCTATTGGCAAGTCAAGGAAGAGGGTCGCACCTACGGAACAGGCCTGGCCTTTCTCAGTGAGTTTCCCCTCCAGGGACTACAAAAGATTTTGTATGGCAACAACTGTTCGGGGACGGACTGCTGGGCTCACAAAGGGGTGATTGGGGTCAAGGTCACCATTCCAGAACTTCCTGAGCCGGTGGCTATTGTCACCACTCATCTGCAGGCGGGGAGGGAAAACGACGACATCCGCTTGAAGCAAATGGATCAAATGATAGGGGAGTTTTTGCCTCTCATGGGGGTCTCTCATTTAGTGCAAATCTTTGCTGGCGATTTTAATTCAAAACCAAGTCGACCCAGCTATGACTATTTTTTAAATCTTTCCGGGCTTTTCGATGCCGGTCAGGTCTGTCTCAAGAGCACCCTTTCTTGCCAATCAGTCTTTGGCGGTCGCAGTGAGCCCGAGAACATTTGGGAAGACACCCATGATCGCCAGTTTTTTCATGTCCCTTCGGCTTCCGTCTTGAGGATGTTCCCGACTCAGGTTCTTCTGCGCTTCTCTGGAGATCCAGTCTTGGGCCCCGAGTTGTCCGATCACTTTGGTTACCAGGTGGACTACATCATCAGTTGGCCATAAAAAAAACGGAACTCACTGGGAGTTCCGTTTTTTTTCCATTTGCTACAAAGAATCAATTAGCGCTGTCCGCAGCCAATAGTCTCTGTGATGGGATAGTCGGGCATACGTGGAGCGCTACGGGTCATGCCACCATCAGCCATGTAGTTGCTCTTAATGCGGTAAATGGCTTCCTCATCTTGAGGGCCGTTCACTTTGTAGTCTGTGTGCATGATGTTTTTGCCGTCGTTGGTCAGTTGAATCTCAAGAGCTTCAATCACAAACAGACCGACATCAGTGAGAACCATTTGCGGACGCTCGTACTGATAGGGAGAGTGCTCCACAGTTCCAGTATCAAATTTGAATACGATTTTCTCCGCCCACAAAGTGATGGCTCCGCCAGCCAGAACTTTTGAGCCAGGAATGCAAGCGTATGAAGTGGCACTCACCATAAGTGCTAAAGCAAGAATGAACTTTTTCATTGTGTATCCTCCTAATGGATTCTTCTGAAAAATATTTTTGGGGGTATCGAAGGATCAGAAGTCGCATACGTCTTGAGAAATCGCAACTTTTCGCCTGTCAGGGGCTCGGCTCTTGAATTTTCACTAGTGCCAAATGCAAAATCCCCATGCTTGATGCAATGAAGAGATGCTTTTTTCATTTCCCACTGTAATCAATTCCGTTCAGATTGGCTTTGTCTACCTCGATAGATCGATCAACCTATGGCGATAGACTAAGGACAAGAATGAGCAGTTTGGTGATGGACCCTTCCACAGCTGTCAAAGCCTTAGGCGCTCATCTCCTACCAGGAGAGCCCGGGGAAGCATAAGGATTGCAATGATTTAGGTTATGTGGAAGGGATTTGCCAGGCATGCGGCACTGTTGCCCCTCATTGGGGTGGTGGCTTTCTCCGCCTTTTCTTCCGCCCAGGGGCTTCGCGATGACGATGATGGAATGGTTCCATTGCCTGTCGCGAGCAAAATCCAGCAGCTTCGCTCCTTCGATGGCGATCCGTCCAAGTCCGTGGAGTTTCAAGACCAAGGCGAGTTTATCCAGCCCGGATTTGGCAAGGTCAGGGTGAAAGACAACACGGATTTGATCTACCACACCAATGTGGGAGAGGACAAAACCACGGCCAAGGTGGGAGTCAGTCAGGGGCTTTATCGCGATCAGCGCCATCAAGTTCGGGCCAGTGTTTACGGCACAACTGAGTTTGCCCCACAGCCGAGCGAAGAAGGTGCTGCTTTAGGAACTGAGCATGTGGGAGTGGGGGGTGGTGCCGGTCATAGCTACAGAGTGACCCCAACCACTGAGTTTCAATCAGCCGTGACCTACGAAGATGACCTCAATGGCAAGAGCCATCGACTCACTGGACGTCTTCAGGTTGAACAGAAATTGTCGGACAGGTCGATGGTTTCCTTTGGTACTTCTCAACAGATGAACGAAACAGGCGATTTGGACCATCAGATTGGAGCGCGAATTTCGGTTTTATTTGGACCGAAGCCTAAGAGCAAAAAGAAAGAAAAAAACCGTAACCCCCATTACTGGTATGAGATCTTAGTCACCAAGCAGAAACTGGATGAAGGTGGCCTGGCACTGGGAGAAGACGTGGAGCTTTACTCTACCTTGGTGGACAATTTGTTGGGCTTTGCCGACCAGCTAGAGATAGCCCAAGGTGTCGACCCGCGATATCTGGGTGAAATGATGGAGAGAAACAACACCGCCGGCTACCCCTTAGGAGTGGCTTTGGATTCCCGTCAAGCCATGGCCTGCCGCTATGATATGGTTCACGCTGCCCGAACCAGTGCACTTTATTATTATGAGCTTCTAAAAAAGCGCTTTCCTGCGCACCCCAAGACCCGGCGCCTCTCTTACAATGAACCGATGTTCGATGCCATTCACCGGCGTGGTCTCAGCATTCATAAAAAATGTGTCGCTCAAGGTGGGCCTGCCGTTACCCCGGGTTCCTCTCATGGCTCTGCTCCAGGTACTCAGTAGGTAATTCTTAAGTTCATAGGGTTTTGTTTCCTCATGTGGCCATTGGCCCAGGTCATCTCTCCTAGCAATGAATCTTGAGGATTGAGGTGACCTCCGGTTCATCCCCACAGGTGACTTGATTTAGAATGGGATATTTTGAGTTAAGTTCATCTTAAGTAAGGAAGAATTTTTTTTCATCTTTCGACCTAAGTGATCGAAACCCTCGCCTTCAGCCCATAACCTGGCGTTTACCGATTGGATAGAAATTGTTTGCTGCTATTCTAGCTAAGTATTGAGAGTTCTTACCCTAAATCGGTACCCCACAAGGTAACGATTCAAAGCAGATAACGACGTTTATGGAGGAATTATGGCCAACAACGAGCTCGATCTTAACTCAGTAGAAATCACCCCTGGGGGAACATGTGCCATTTATAAGTGTGGCGACCACTCCATCTATTGGTTGGGGGTAGAGGCGAAAACAGCCTTTCGCTGTAACACCTACATGGTAGTGAGCGGGGGCGAGGCCGTCGTCGTAGATCCGGGAAGTGCTCAGCACTTTCAAACGGTTTTGGAAAGAGTGGGACAGGTGATTGATCCCAAAAAGGTGGTGGGTTTGGTTCTATCCCACCAGGACCCGGATGTCGCGGCCTCAATGGGGAATTGGCTGGAACTCAATTCTCGATTAGACATCATTACTTCTCCAAGAACTCATGTTTTGCTGCCCCACTATGGGAAGGCGGATTTCAAGTTTGTGAACACGGAGGAAAGGCCGACCTATGAATTTGGGGCAGGATCGAAGTTAACCTTTGTCGATGCTCCTTTTTTGCACTTCCCTGGGGCAATTGCCACCTATGACAATACTTCGAGATTTCTATTTTCAGGAGATGTTTGGGCAGCACTGAGCATGGAGTGGACTCTCTGTGTGCAGAATTTCGAGGATCATATTCCTAAAATGAACCTGTTTCACTTGGATTACATGGCTAGCAACGTCGCTGCCAGAGGGTTTGCCAATAAACTCGATAAATTTGAGATCGATGCCATCCTGCCTCAGCACGGATCAGTCATTGGCGCCAATTTTGTCAATGAGGCTAAGGAGTACTTGAGAGACCTCAGATGCGGTCTTGATCTGATTTACGAGTAAGAAAAGGAGAGGTGTCCGTGGCTGACCGGAGCTATGAAGATCTGTTAAGCGAAATCACCCTCCTGCGCGAGGAGAATCGGTTCCTTAAAGAGGGAATCAAGCAGGGGGAGCGTATTCGCAAAAAGATCACCAGCCTCATCGATCAATTAAAGTATGCAAAGGGGGAGATAGAAATCTTAGCCCGTGAGAGGACGCAGATATTGAACAGTCTTGAGGAGATGCTTTTTGTGGTCACTCCAGAGGGAGAAATACAGATCACGAACAGCCGATGTCTAGCCTTAGGGGGTATTGAGGCAGAAGCGGATCTCGTAGGCAAAATGATCGGAGAGTGGGTGATTGAGGAGGAACGCAATTCCCTCGCGAGTTTTGCAGATTTCAGACTGCTGATAGAGCAGCGAAAGGCCGAGGAGCTTCGTGGTTACTACCGAACCAAATCGGGGGAGAGAATTCCTATCCTGATTACCGGGACTGAGGTCCTAAATGGGGACGGTAGTCCTAGGGCCTATGTCATATCGGCCAGGGATGTGCGGGACTCGAAAATCATGCGGACCCTGCGCAATTCACAATCCCAGTTAATCAAGACGGCAAAGCTGGCCTCACTCGGGGAGCTGAGTGCCGGTATAGCCCACGAGTTAAACAATCCTCTGATGTTTGTCGTCGGCTATAACAACCGAATTAAATCTGCGCTGGCAAAGGATGACCTGCCTGCCCGGGAGAAGATCCTTAGGTACACAGAACAGATTGACGAGGGTGCAGATCGAATGAAAACCATTATTCAAAGCTTTCTGGATTTTGCCCGTCAGACAGAAACAAAACGGGAACAGATGGACGTCAACTCCGTCATTGAAAAATCGATCAACCTGGTCAAAGAACAACTGCGCTTAAGGAGCATTAGGATCAAAACTGAGTTAAGTAATCACCCTTTGCTTGTGATGGGTGAAAAGGTACCTCTTGAGCAGGTGATGATCAATTTTTTGACCAATGCCCGAGATGCTTTTAGTGACATAGGTGATGACATCATGAAGACGGTGGTCGTTCGCACAAAAGAAGATGATAATAGGGTCATGATTGAGATTGAGGACAATGGGGTCGGGATTCCCTCGGAGATTCAGGATAGAATGTTCGATCCATTTTTTACTACTAAAGAGCCAGGTAAGGGTACGGGCTTGGGAATGTCGATCACTCACAAAATAATAGAAGATCACGGTGGCAAGATTCTGTTGAAGTCAGCCCCTGGTGAGGGGGCTCGGTTTACGGTTGTTCTGCCGAAGCCGGACGTTTGCGATGGAGGAGAATAATGGCTGGGGAAAGTGCTTTAGCGGTTGGAAACTGCGCAAAAACAATTCTAGTCGTTGACGATGAGGAAGTGATGCGAAGTCTCGTGGGAGAAGTGCTGGACGAAAATGGATTCGTCGTTCTTGAGGCCTCAAGCGTTGATCAGGCGATTGAAGTCTTGGGCCAAAATCCGGTGGATATTGTCTTGACTGATTTTACACTGCCAAGGAGAAATGGTCTCAGCCTCGCCTGCCATATCCGGGATTCTGGGATGAGCGCTCCAGTCGTGTTGATGACCGGCAACTCTGCCCGGGAGTTGCAGGATCAGGCAACCGCATCAGGGGTCTGCGCGATCGTGCAAAAGCCTTTCCACGAAGATGACCTTGTAAAAACCTTAATGGACGCCCTGGGTTTGTAGCTGCGCCCCAGGACCCAAAAAAAAGGGAGGCCCTTGAGCCTCCCTCTGTGATCACCATGGGAACTTAGGCGGCTTGGGAAAAGGCGGAGGAGGAGGAAAAGGTCCTCTGGGGCCCCTGGGGCCTGGGTGACCAGGTCCTTCCTCAATGATCTCTCCTCTGATACCAGGACAGTTTCTCACCTCTGCGTTTAGACGTTGCTCGAAGGCGATGTGTTCTTGGCGAGTTTCGAAGGCAAAGGTTTGCTCTTTCATGCGCAACTCCTGCATCAGCTTAGCCCGTTCACCAGGATCATCGGTTTTTTGGATCAACTCGTTCAGTTGCCTGGCTTCAGCCTCGAACTTTTTGTGGGCGTCATCCACTCTTTTTTCGAAGTCCTTGATCATGTTTTCTATTTTGACCTGGCAAGCTGAAGGCTGGCCTGGATTTTTGGGCTGTGGAGTCTTAGGTTCTTTGGGTTCTTTGGGCTCTTTGGGCTCTTTGGGTTCTTCCGGTTCATTGGGAACCGGCACCTTAGGTTCCTTGACCTCTGGGACTTGCACCTCGATCCGCTCGCCCCCAGCCCCTTCAAGCTGACAACGTCCGCGGTAGGAGAGCTCCGTCTGTGATATTTGCCCGTTTTCGATGTCCTCGATGAGGAGATTGAGCTCCACTTCGACGGTGCTGAAACTCTGAACCACCACATTGAAGTGGCAGATGAGAATGCACTTCTCCAGGGCGTTGGCCTGGCACTCCTTTACATCCTCCTGACTGAGACTATTCACCAGCTCTTGGCCACTTTGGTAGCTGGCGAGGTATTGAATTTGTGGGAGTCCACTTGCCTGTTCGTCACTTGCATTGGACTTTGTTTGAAACCCCACCTGATCCGCACATCCTGCTGAAAGACACAGGACAACCAACCCAGATAAAAATCTAAGCATTTTCATCTCCTTACCTTATATGGATATTAGAAAAACAACCAACCAAGGATAGGATCTCAAATTGAGAAGACGAATCACACTGATAAAACCCGACAGAAAAATGGCCAGTGTATTGGCCTAGAAGCTACAGGCTCCCGGTCGAAATGCACCGATTCCAAATGGACGATCGGGAAGTTTGAATCTCATCTCTGCATCACCGCTGACCAGATCAAGAATGATTACTTCCAGATTATAGGGTCCGCTGAAAGTCCCCATGCCCAGTTGACTCGGGGCAGGGGTGGTGAGCGAGGTATCCGCCTTTGGGAAACCCGTGGTGCTAAACGCCTGCCCGACAATTTCAACTTCGTCGATTTCAACCATACTAAAATTGGTTTTGGCTTGAGTGTCTTCGTAGACGGCAGTCCTCAGGTTCGTCAATGCGCCAACGAAGTTGGGCGGATCCAAGTCCCGAAAATGGCAAACTCCCATCAGTCGCGCTTCCACCTTTTCCACAGGGGGAGGTGGCGGTGGGGGCGGTGGAGGAGGTCCCGCAAACCTGGGAACACTATCTGAGTATTCGAAAATCTGGCTTTGGTATTCGACAGTGGTTTCACTCAGGGCTTTGACGTCTGCCTCTTGTATTGGAAGAGGGTTTTCTTCCCGGCAGGAGTCAAAAAAGTTGATCGAGTCATCTGCGTAAACCCGAACCATGGACGTCACATGTGATGCTGAGCCATCCTCAAGGTAGCAGGTATTCTCAGGTTCTTGATGAACATAAAGGCCAGGATGGATTTTGCCGTCATAACCGGAGCCATGACCGCCTCCGGCTTCTGTCAGGGAATTTGGTGGATTAGGAGTGCCGCTTGAAGCCGAGGACTTCACCATCCCGTCAGTACTACAGCCCAAACACAATGTAATAGAGATTCCTAGGAGCAGATAAAAAGCTCCACCGATAACTACCCTTGGTAATTTCAACCCATCCTCACAGTCTGTGACCAAATCCCTTAATATTCAGTCTAACCAGGGAGGGTCCATGTCTCAACCTAGAACGGCGGATTGCCCCGGGAGTGTCTCAAAGTGAGACACCTTTAAACTGGCCCCCTTAATTGTTGATCCACAAAATCCTTTATCAGTGAAGTCGGTCCATTGCCGACCATTCTCCGCAAATCCTCACGCGCCTTTCGGCCGCAGGCGTGTCTTCGGAGTGCGTCAGCGTGCTGCCGCACCCCGGATACACCCATGCGCGACGGCGGAGGATTCGGATTTCCGGGAATGGCTCGGCAATCAGACCTATTCCCGGACAAAGGCGGCACACGGTTTTGTGGATCAACAATTAAGGGGGGGTTGCTGCTTTTAGGGTTTTCAGAACTCGCGCTAACTGCACTCAGTTTCTTTCACCAGTTGAAATCGCGCCTACGGCGCTTTTCAACTGGTGCCTCCGGGGAGACTCGAACTCCCATGACCTTGCGATCGGTGGATTTTGAATCCACTGCGTCTACCAATTCCGCCACAGAGGCATCTGTGTGAAGGGGCACAATTTAGAGGACGTTGACTCGTTTCTCAAGAAGAATTTTCAGGCTGTGTTTGAGAGTTCGACAGAGGTAACCAGCAATCCCATGTTGATTGGCTTTTTCAAAACAATTCCAGCTCGTTATTCAAAAATTGCTGAAGAAAATGGCAACCAAAAACCTGGAATGGAATTTGTCTTTGCGTAAAGTCATCAGACGATTTCTTTCCATATAATAATTTCAAACAAGAATAATCCAGTAAAAACAAATATTTAGATGGTGACCAAAATTGCCCATTTACGGCATGGCCCTTGCTCATGGGTAGGACGTTGAAAGGAGTCTTGTCGAACGCGGACAAGATATAGATCAGATCAGAGGAGTGTGACTATGAAGACGACTAAACTATTAATAGCCTCTTTGTGCTTGGTGATGTTGGGTGTCGCCAACGCTCAAGTCGAAGAAGGTGAAGTGATCGATGCCGGCCTCCAGGTCGAGCCCATCGATGTTTCTCAAGAAGCTGAACAAGAACAGCCTGCCCAACCTAAAAAAGTGGTGCGAGTCAAGGATGGCGCCGTTGCCAGTCCTCAACAAGGCATTGTGATTCTCAATCAAGGATCTCAAGCTGTCCCTGTTGTTCAGCAACCTACGACATATGTAGAGGCCAATCCCCTCCAGGACTCCCGCGCCGATCAACTGCGCCGGGCCCGTCAGGATGCGGAGATCTCCACAGAAAAGAAGATTGTGGAAAAGCTCGAGGAATCTCGCCTTGAAGATGAAAAGCGTCGCGCGAATCATCTGTTTGGCGATCGCCTCAACACCATGAATGCCGAACCTCAGCCTCAGGCCCCTGTTCCTGTTTACACTGAGCCTCAGGCCGTTCAGGTCATCCAGCAACCCATGGCGGCTCCTGCTCCTCAGGAAAACGACGAGGACATGAAGGCCGAAATCATGGACGCAGTTCGCACCGAGCTTTCTGAGATAAAAAAAGAAGAGAAGAAAAAGCCCGAGCAACGTTACTATTTGTCAGGTGCCATCGGCATGGCCGAGTACATCGACGTCGTAAACGTTGAAGGCAACGTGGCCACTGGCTTGACCTTCGGAACTGAAATGGACACCGGCGTTGTGGTTGAAGCCGGCTTTCACTACTCCAATTATTATATTGATGAGTACTGGTCTTATCCCTTCTTTAAGGAACTGGATCAATACAACTTCACCATTGCCGCCAAATATAGCCTCCTGAAGGGCAAGATCCGTCCGCAGATTGGGGCTTTGGCCGGTTATACCTATCGAAAGTACTTTGACCGTGGCTATCAGTCCTTCGGTTATTCCAACGACTCAGAAGTCACTAGTAAGTCATTTGATTTGGGTATGATCGTCGGTTTGGACGTGGACCTCACAGACAGCTTCGCTATCGGCGTCGACTACCGTTACATCATGAATGTCACCAGTCGTACCGATTCCGAGTTCCTGACAAGCCGTTTCAAGCCATTGTGGGGCGACCCGGTTGAGGATCTGGACTACACCCTGATCACCCTCAACGGAAAGTTCCGCTTTTAAGATTGATTTGCATGAATTGAATAACAACAGAGCCCAAAAACTCTTTGTTGTCCTCTGATCGCCGGGCCCCTTCGGGGTCCGGATTTTTTTTGTTTCCCTGCCAAAGTCCGTGACCTTGGACCTTTCTCTCGGGGTAAAATAGGGCATGGTTGGGCGATTCTGTTACATAATTCTTCTTTTGGTGTCCTTGTTGACCATTGCTCCGCATGAGGCCGGGGCTGTTCAGGGCAAGGTGTTGACCGCCACAGTGGGCCACGTCTCCGATGAGGTGGTGACCAGTCGTGAGGTGCAGATCAACTATTTGGTTGAGAAGGCTCTTTACGGAAAAGGTCGGAGTAATCGATCTATTCCGCCCCTAGAGTGGGGTCACAAGAACTTTCCCCGCGAAGTGAATGGAGTTCTTTTAGAATGGGTGGTCCACCTGGAAGCCAAAAACTTTGCCGCCACCAAGGTGACCTCACTCGATGTGGACAAAGCTGAGAAAACCGTGCGTGAAAAGCTTCGCTCCCACTCCCAGTGGGCTCAGTTGGGTGTGACCCGCAAAGAGCTGCGTCTATTGCTTGACCGTAAGATCCGGGCAAAGAACTTCATTCAGTTTAAGGCTCAGACCTCAGTGGTTCCAGTAACAGACGACGAAGCCCAGGACTACTTTGAAAAGAACCGCTTAAAGTTTGGTAACTTCCCCTTTGATAAGTTCAAGTCCAACATTAAGTCTTTCTTGAGCCGCCAACAGGTGGACCGCCGACTTAAAGACTGGTTTGAAGTGCTTCAAGCTAAGTACAAAGTGCGCAATCTTTTGGTGGAGATGTGACTTCACCATTTGCAGGCCCGCAATGGAGTTGGCGCCCCTTGCTGCCTGAGGATTTGCCAGCTCTGGTGAGTTGTGTGGATCAAGTCTATGGTTCTTCATCCCATCCCATTGGCGGCGGTTGGAGTGAGGAGCAGCTGGCTCTTGAGCTTCAGCAGAACAAGTCCCTCGCTGTGTTTTACAAACCCTTCGGACTGACCTGTTTCGTCTTGTGGCAGGAACTGCCGGGGGCTCATGAAGTGCGCCTGCTCGGAACCCACCCCAAGTGGCAGAGGCGGGGATTGATGGCTCGATTGCTGCGCTCAGTTATTGAGCAGATCCCTCCGGGTTGTGAATTTTGGTTGGAGGTCCACGCCGGCAACGTGGGTGCCCGTAACCTCTATGAAAAACTAGGCTTTTCTGAGGCCGGCCGGCGCCCCCGCTACTATCGAGACGGGGCCGATGCCATTCTTTTTTCTCTTCAAGTTCCGACTCCCCCACGAAACCATTAAGCTCTCATAATGACTTGATTTTTAGAAAGGGCTTCAGTATAAATCGGAACACTCGCAAGAGGGCCCGTGGCCCTCTTTTTTATTGTGTCCGTTTCCGGCTGATCGGAGTCGGAGTGGAATTGAGGACGTAAGTTTGAGCCGTTTAGCGGAAGACGTTTTGGTCAAGCTCCGTCAAATGGCGGAAGAAGTGAGTCAACGTGAAGGATGTCTCCTTTACGACCTGGAGTTCACAGGTGGAACACGCAATCGCATCTTGCGCGTGTTTATTGACCGCCCGGAAGGTACGGTAACAGTCGACGATTGTGCCAATGTATCCAGGGGCCTGAACTTACAGTTGGATGTGGGGGACCTCATCCCCGGCGGTGCCTACGAATTGGAGGTGTCCAGCCCGGGAATTGATCGGCGCTTGAATCAAACCTGGCACTTTCAAAAGGTCCTCGGCCAGGGCGTTCGCATTTCCACCACGAGTCCGATTCCATTGCCAGAGGGAATAGAGCGCAAAGAAGGTAAGAGTGGTCCGATGTCCATCGAAGGCGAGTTGGTGGGGGCTGAGGACGAACTGGTGGTTGTTAAGAAACAGGAAGTGAACTGGGAAGTTCCCCGCGCCATCATTCGCCAGGCAAAAGTCGTTTTCGACTTTCAGGCGAATCGCGGAAAGAAAAAAAAGAAGAGGTAATACATAATGGCGGCTGAAAACGTTTTTTCAGATCTGAGTCGGATGATTGAGCAAGTCGGTAAGGACAAAGGAATCGACAAGCAGGTGGTCATCGATGCGGTTATCCAAGGCATGTTGGTTGCGGCTCGCAAAAAGTATGGCACCTACCGTGAGATTGAGGCTCAGTACAATGAAGAGACGGGTGAGATCGAACTCTACGAATTTAAGGAAGTGGTCACGGACGAGGAATTCTGCGACGAAGAAGTGGAAATCAAACTCTCAGAGGCCCTTGAATTGGATCCTGATGCTCAGCTGAATGACTCCATCGGTAGCAAGCTTGAATCGGGTGATCTGGGCCGCATCGCTGCCCAAACTGCCAAACAAATCATTACCCAGCGGGTTCGTGATGCCGAGCGGGAATTGATCTTTAACGAATTTGAACAGCGCAAAGGTGACATTGCATCTGGAATCGCTCGCCGCGTGGAGCGTGGTGCGATTGTTGTGGATTTGGGCCGTACTGAAGCCTACATCCCGCCCCGGGAACAGATTCCAGGTGAACAGTATAAGCCAGGAGATCGTATCCAGGGCTACATTGCGGATGTTCGTCAGACCACTCGTGGTCCGCAGATCATCATGTCCCGTGCGGATGAGCGCTACCTAGCCAAGCTTTTCGAAATGGAAGTTCCGGAGATCTATGATGCGATTGTGGAAATCAAAGCTGCTGCCCGTGAGCCTGGCCAACGGGCCAAGATTGCGGTGATCAGTAAGGACGCCGCTGTTGATCCAGTAGGTGCCTGCGTGGGTATGAAAGGAAGTCGGGTACAAAACATCGTGCAGGAGTTGCGCGGTGAAAAGATCGACATTGTGAACTGGGACGAAGATCCTGCCCGCTTTGTTTGTAATGCTCTTGCACCTGCGGAAATCTCCAAGGTCTATATGGATGAAAACCAAATGGAAATGGAGATCGTGGTTCCTGATCACCAGCTCAGTTTGGCGATTGGTCGTAAGGGTCAAAACGTGCGATTGGCGGCAAAGCTGACAGGCTGGAAATTGGACATTATGTCGGAGTCCAACGCAGCTCAAAGGACAGCCGAGGCCATTTTCAACCTGATGTTGGTGCCAAACATGACTCAGACTATGGCTCAGAATATCTTCCAGTCTGGTTTTGGATCGTTCCAGGCTCTGGCGGAAGCAAATGTGGAAGACATTATGCGTATTCCTGGCTACGACGAGGAAGCAAAAGCTCAAAAACTGGTGGACGATTCCAAAACCCTTCTTCAGCAGTATGTTGATGAAGGTAAGGAGATTCCCACGGCGCCCACAAAAGGTGGCGGTCAGGAGTCCACTGAGGGAACAGGCGATGCCAAGGCCCAGGCGGCTCAGCGCTTGAAGGAAGAAATGGCCCAGTTGGCAAAGGCAGAGTCTGGCGAAGCGGCAGCGGCTGACTCAGAAATGGGCGCCACAGCAGCTGCTACTGAAGGGAGTGCAGATGCGGCTCCTGTTGAAGAAATGAAAAGCGAGGGCGGAGGTCAGGAAGAGCCTCCGGTAGAAAGTTAAGAAGCGAAGGAATAAATAGGTATTGGCGACGAGTAGAAGAGACAACCCGGTTGAAGGAGTTTGAGTGAGCCAACCGAAAGTATATGAATTTGCAAAAGAGATTGGCGTTGAAACCCTGGCCTTGATGGACAAGATCCGTGAGTGGAATTTGCCGGTCAAGAGTCACATGGCTGCCCTGGACGAAGCCACCATCGAGGAAATCAAGACTCGCATGGAGGCTGAAACGGCGGCGAAATCAGGTGCTAAAAAGAAGACAGCCAAAAAAACGGCTAAGAAAAGGGCTGCTAAGAAGACAGCGGCAAAAAAGACCACAACCGCCCGCAAGAAAAAAGTGGCTGGTAAAGTGGTAACGGCAGCCACCAAAGCAGCCGATGATGACACCGGGACTAAAAAGAAAACGGCTAAAAAGGTCGTTCGCAAAAAGACGGTGATTCGTCGAAGCGCGGCGGACAAGGAAAGAGAAGAGGCCGAACAGGCTGCGGCTGAAGCAGCAGCAGCAAATGTTGAAGCCGCCCAAGCTGTCAGTGCCATGGAAACTGAACAGGTGCCGGAAGGTGGAGATGCTGAGGTTGCGGCAGCGGACTCAGTGGTGGCGGCAGATTCAGCGACTCAAGCTGAAGCTCCAGCGCCTAAGGTACGACAAAACATTGTTGGCCGTATGGACCTGAAGCGAGTCACACGCGCCCCCAAAGAACGGGCGCCGCGTGGAGGAGATCGAGATTCCGGTGGAGCTCAGGCCGGCGGAGGCCCTGCTGGCGCCGCGGGAAGTCCCGACCTCGCCGGCCGTCCTCCTCGTGCAGGTGCCGGGCGCACACTGCGCACTGGTTTTGTTGCTCCGTCACCGATACATGATCAGGTGGATGAGGCAAAAGATGATCGCCTGAAAAAACGGCCCGGAGCCAAGGAACAACCACCAGTGACCTTTACTGCGACGGAGTTCCGCAAGCGCGAAATCGTGTTCCAGCCCAAAAAGAAGAAGATTCCAGGCAAGGGCGAAGCTAAGAAAACTCAGTTGACCACCCCTAAGGCGAGTAAACGAGTGGTGAAGGTTCATCACGTGATCAAAGTGAGTGAGCTGGCCAACCAAATGGGAATCAAAGCTCCTCAGTTAATCAAGAAGCTCATGCAGGATGGCATGATGGCTACCATGAACACCGATTTGGATTTTGATACTGTTTCTTTGATAGTTCCTGAGTTTGGCTTTGAAGCGACTAATGTTGCTTTAAACGAAGACAGTCTTCTTGAGGAAGCTTCATTTGGTAATCTTGAGGCAGAACCGGTGATTCGCACTCCTGTAGTCACAGTTATGGGTCACGTTGATCATGGTAAAACAACCTTGCTCGACTCGATTCGCAACGCCGACGTGGCTTCCCGCGAAGCCGGAGGGATCACCCAGCATATTGGTGCTTATCAGGTGACATTGGAAGATGGTGCTCAGGTGACATTTATTGATACTCCTGGGCACGCTGCCTTTACCGCCATGCGGGCGCGGGGAGCAAACGCCACTGATATCGCCATCATTGTGGTGGCAGCTGATGACGGTGTAATGCCGCAAACGGCTGAGGCGATCAACCATGCCAAAGCGGCCGGGGTTCCGATCATTGTTGCTGTCAATAAGATGGATAAACCTGATGTCAATCCCGACAAGATCAAGCAGCAACTGACAGAGTTTGAACTGGTGCCGGAAGAATGGGGTGGAAGCACTATTTTTTGTCCTGTCTCTGCTCTTAAGGGCGATGGCATTAAGGAGCTGCTCGAGCAGATCCACTTGGTGGCTGAAATGGGTGAGCTCACAGCGAACCCCGAACGCTCAGGAACAGGCCTGGTCATTGAAAGTCGCATGGACAAGGGACGTGGAAGTGTGGCCACTCTGTTGGTGAAAGACGGGACTCTTGAGGTTGGGCAGTCCGTAGTTGTGGGTAAGGTGGCCGGTCGTATTCGTGCCATGACCAATGATCGCGGCGAACAGGTGAAGAAGGTTGGACCTGGTGCGCCAGTTGAGATCACTGGTCTGCCTGAGACCCCAGAGGCTGGAGATCGGTTTGATGCGACCAAAACGGAAGAGCTGGCTCAGGAAGTGGCGAACTTGCGAAAACAAAAGGCTGATGCTGAAGCGGCAACTGATGCTAAAGGCATGTCCTTGGAGCAGATATTCTCCAAGGTTAAAGCGGGTGGAGTGAAAGAACTCTCAGTTGTTGTCAAAGGTGACGTCGCTGGAAGTTTGGAAGCCATCAAGGGAATGTTTGATAAATTGGGTACCGACGAAGTGAAGATTAAAGTCATTCACTCAGCTGTCGGAGGAATCAGTGAATCCGACGTTCTTTTGGCCAGCACGGCTCAAGGTTTAGTCCTGGGCTTTAACGTGCGGCCCGATGGCTCGGCTCAAAAGATGGCCAAGGAAAATGGCATTGAGATCAAGTGTTACACCATCATCTATGAGCTGATGGATGACATGAAAAAGGCTCTCTCAGGCTTGCTCGATCCCGAGGTGGTGGAAAAATCACTGGGACGGGCTGAAGTGCGAGACACCTTTAGCGTGCCCAAAATTGGAACTATCGCTGGATGTTCCGTTGTCGATGGCAAAATCAATCGCAACAGCCAACTACGGCTGGTGCGTGATGGCCGGATTATATTTGAAGGTAAAGTCAGCAGCTTGAGGCGATTTAAAGACGATGTCAAAGAAGTGGCATCAGGCTTTGAGTGTGGAATTGGCATTGAGAATTATAATGATGTCAAAGTGGGGGATGTCATCGAGGCCTTCGAGATGGAGAGCATTGCCCGGGAGCTTTGATGGCAGGTCCGAACCGCCGTATTCTAAGAGTTGAAAAAGAGCTGCGCCAGCTAATTGCAGGCTACTTGACCACGGGGCTCAAAGAGCCGTTGATGGGCTTGGCCTCAGTGACACGTGTTCAGGTGAGCCCCGATCTTCGGCACGGCAAGGTTTTTGTTAGTATTATCGGTGATCAAGCAAACCGAGATGATGATTGGTCCTTGTTGGAGGAGCAACTTCCGGAAATTCAGCGCCACGTCGGTCGTCAGCTCAAGATGAAGTACACTCCTAAAGTGCAATTGATATTGGATACGTCAGCAGAATACGCCGACAAGATCGAGAGAATGCTGGCAGAGGTGCAAAAAACCGGGCGTTCTCTGGCCGTTGAGGAGGATGGGGATGAAGACTAGTCTTGGTCCTTCTCTTCATGGATTACTTTTGGTGGATAAGCCCCAGAGTGTGACCAGCCACGATGTGGTTCAGGCTATTCGCCGCATTTGTGGGACCAAAGCCGTTGGTCATACCGGAACCCTGGACCCCTTAGCGACGGGACTGATGGTGATTCTCCTTGGTGAGGGCACCAAAATTTCCCAGTACATCTTGTCGGGAGATAAGGGTTACCGAGTGAAGGTGCGTCTGGGAGTGACCACGGACACCCTGGATATGACCGGTGAAGTCCAATCCCGTCAGGAAGTGGCCTTTAGCGATGAGCAGATCCGTCGGGCGGTCGATAAGTGTGAGGGCCGTCTTGAGCTGCCTGTCCCCCTTTATTCGGCAATAAAAAAAGAAGGCAAAAAGCTCTACGAGCTGGCTCGGGAATCCATCCCGGTTGAAGCCCCCTTGCGGACCATGCATTTTTATGATGTGAGAGTTGTCGCCAGCGGCAAAGATTGGTTTGAAGCCGAGGTTTTTTGTCATAAGGGCGGCTATATCCGCTCCTGGGCCGTGGCCGTTGGAGAAGAGTTGGGTTGCGGAGCTTCGGTTGAGGAACTGAGGCGGATTGCCTCCGGCCAACACCGGGTGGAAGAGTCAGTGAGTCTGGAAAGGCTGGGGCAGCTTGTTCAGGACGCGGAGGAAAAGGGCCTGGAGGCTTTCGGAAATGTCTATATTCCGCTGAAAAGTGCCCTCCCCCAGTGGAAAGCCGTCACCATCAGTGGCCGGGACGAGCAACTGATGGCCAATGGGCAGGTGAGCCACGATCTCAGCCGACGCCTCATCGTGGAGAAAAAAGAGGCCAGCCAAAGGCAAAGGGCCGTCCCGATTAAGATCCTGAGCTCTCAAAGCGGCAATTTACTGTCCATTTTGGAGGCCCTGCCAGAGGGGGGCTTGAAAATACGCAGGATTTTCCTGGCTCCCGGCCGGGGGTCCAAATAAATCCTGGTGAAGGCTTGCGCTCCTAGGGAAATCCCTGTAAATATGGCCACTTAATGCTCTCCGTGACGAAAGCCAAAACGTCCAGGGAGGGTTCCATTTCAGGAGGTAAACATGGCACTACAGAAATCTCAGAAAGAAGAACTGGTAAAAAAGTTCCGTCAATCCGAGCTCGACACAGGCAGCTCGCATGTTCAAGTGGCTCTACTCACTCAACGAATCAATGAGCTGACCGAGCACTTCAAGACCAACAAAAAGGATGTCCACAGCCAACGTGGATTGGTGAAGCTGGTGAATCGTCGCCGTAAGCTTCTCGATTATTTGCGCCGCAAGCGCCCTGCTGAGTACACAAAACTCATCGCCGATCTCGGCTTGAGAAAGTAATGGCAGGAAACCATTCTCAAAAAATTGACGCTTCAATAAATGGGTTGGCACTAATCCCATGGGGTCTGCTATTGGCTCCTGAGGGGGAGAAATGTGCCCAATGGAAGGAGAAAAGATGAAGCAAACAGTGACCTTCGAGTTGAACGGTAAGGAAATCGTTCTGGAAACAGGTCGACTGGCCAAACAGGCTGACGGGTCCGTTCTTGTGACTTGTGGAAGCAATATTGTTTTGGTGACAGCGGTTTCAAGTAAAAGAGAGTCCACCTTGGATTTCTTTCCGCTAACGGTTGAATATTCTGAAAAATTCTATGCTTCGGGAAAGATCCCCGGTGGCTACTTTAAGCGTGAGGGCCGCCCGACCAATATGGCGACCTTGAATGCGCGCATGATCGATCGTCCGATCCGTCCCAGCTTTCCTGAGGGCTATCGGCAGGAAACACAAATTGTTGCCACCACATTGAGCTACGATGGAACCTACCCCATTGACATTCTGGCCAGTATTGGAGCCAGTGCCGCTCTCCATGTGAGTGACATCCCTTTTAATGGCCCAACTTCAGCCGTTCAGGTGGCGCGGATCAATGGTCAGTTCATGGCCAATCCTTCGCTTGAGCAGTTGAAAGAATCTGACATGGACATCGTCGTCGCAGGAACCAAAAACGGTCTGCTCATGGTTGAAGGTGAGTGTCAGTTTGTTTCCGAGGCTGATGTTTTGGCAGCTCTTAAATTTGGTCACCAGTCGATGATGGCTTCGATTGCCGCCCAGGAGGAGCTGCGCGCAAAATCGGGTAACAAAGAGAAGCGTGAATTTATTCCGCCTCAGATTGACTCTGACTTCACCAATCAGGCCACTGAATTCCTCGCCCCCAAAATTGCGGCAGCTTTGGGAATTCGTGAAAAGCTGGGTCGCTACGATGCCTTGGATGCTGCTCTCAAAGAAGCACAAGAGAAATTTGTAGCTGAGGTGGAAGACAAGGACGAGGCGGCTAAGAGGACTAAGGACTTGGGCACCATCTTTGGTGACGTCAAATACAAGACAGCTCGTGATCTTGTGTTGGACACGAAAGTCCGCATTGATGGCCGCTCGACGACTGACATTCGTCCGATTGCCTGTGAAGTGGCTCTGCTGCCTCGCGCTCACGGTTCCGGTCTCTTTACCCGTGGGGAAACCCAGGTGTTGGGAACTGTGACCTTAGGAACGGGCGATGACGAGCAGTTTATTGATGCTCTTCAAGGTGTGGTAAAAAAGAAGTTTATGCTTCACTACAACTTTCCTCCCTACTGTGTGGGTGAAACCGGACGCATGGGCGGACAAAGCCGTCGTGAAATTGGTCATGGATTCCTGGCAGAACGTGCTTTGCAGGCTGTTCTCCCTGACTTTGAGAAGTTTCCTTATGTGATCCGTGTGGTCAGTGAAGTCTTTGAGTCAAACGGTTCAAGCTCAATGGGAACCGTATGTTCAGGAACTCTGGCCTTACTTGATGCCGGTGTGCCCATTAAGGGTAATGTCGCAGGTATTGCCATGGGTCTGATCAAGGAAGGCGACAAAGTTGCTGTTCTGTCAGATATCTTGGGTGATGAAGATCACCTAGGTGACATGGATTTTAAAGTGGCTGGTACTCGCGACGGAATTACCGCTCTGCAAATGGACATTAAGATTGATTCCATCAGCTTTGACATCATGGAGACAGCTCTTTCTCAAGCCAACCAGGGGCGTAACCATATTCTTGGCAAGATGGAAGAAGTTATCACCACCCCTCGTGGAGAGATTTCCGAGTACGCTCCTCGCATCGAGACCATTCAAATCAAGCCTGAAAAGGTGCGTGAGGTGATTGGTGCCGGTGGTAAGGTGATCAAAGGCATTATTGAGGAAACCGGCGTTAAAATTAATATTGAAGACGACGGTAAAATCCACATTGCCTCAATTGACCCTGAGGCCGCCAAAAGAGCCATCGCTATCATCAACGACATTTGTGCCGAGGCCGAAGTGGGCAAGGTGTACAAAGGTAAAGTGGTGAAGATTATGGACTTTGGTGCTTTCGTGGAAGTGCTGCCTGGCAACCAGGGGCTGCTCCATATCTCGGAAATTGCCCATGAGCGCATTCGCAATGTGACGGATGTGTTGAATGAAGGCGATGTTCTGGATGTGAAAGTTCTGGACGTGGATCGCGCTGGCCGAATCAAGCTGAGTCGTAAGGCTCTGCTCGAGAAGCCCCACTAAGGCTGCTAAGGAGGCCGGGTGACGGCTTTTGATTTTCAGCCAGTATTTAAAAAAACGACATTAGATAATGGTGTTCGGGTTGTTACTGAACACCATCCCTTTTCCCGCGCCACGAGTGCGGCCGTGTATGTGGACCTTGGCACTCGGGACGAACCTAAACACCTGAACGGAGCTGCCCACTTTGTAGAGCACCTGGTGTTTAAAGGCACCAAGGAGCGAAGCGCATTTGAAATTGCTAAAAGCCTTGAGGCTGTTGGTGGTGAGCTCAATGCCTACACCTCCCGTGAGTACACCTGTTTTCACGCCACCAGCCTTCGTGAACACATGTCGCTCAGCCTAGATGTATTGGTGGATCTCGCCACCCAGGCGGTGTTTGCTGAGGAGGAGTTTGGCAAGGAGAGAGAGGTGATCGAGCAGGAGATCGATATGTCGGCGGATCTCCTTGAAGAGTACATTTTTGATCTCTATTTTGAGCATGCCTATAAAGGCCATTCGCTGGGCCTACCAATCCTGGGAACTCGGCAAAGTCTTCACTCAATGACTCGGAATAGCTTGTTTGATTTCTATGACTCCCGTTATGGAGGCAAGAATCTTCTAGTTAGTGTGGCCGGAGATGTGGATCATGACCGTGTTTTGGAGCTGGTGGAAAAGAGCCTAAGTCAGACCCGCTCTAAAGTTGAGACGCCAAAGCGAGATATCCCGCGAGTGGAACCCTTTTCATCTGTGATTCATCGGCCCAGCGAGCAAATTCATCTACTGGCTGGAATGCCTTCAGGGTCCTTTGTGGATCCTCGTCGTTTTGAAGCCTATATTGTGAATGCCTTATTGGGCGGAGGGATGACGTCTAGACTCTATCAAAAAGTGAGGGAAGAACAGGGCCTGGTTTATTCTATCTATAGCTATTTACACACCTTTACCGATTCAGGCCTGATCATGGTTTATGCCGGGACGTCGGCGAAGAACGCTCCTGTGGTGCTGCAAAACATGGCTGAGGAAATGAAACGTCTACGCAAAGAGGGAATGACTCAGGAAGATCTGGATTTCTTTAAAACCCAGGTCAAAGGTACGATTCTTTTGGGCGCTGATGATATTGAAAACAGAATGAACTCAATTGCGGTGAATGAAATGATTTTTCAGCGTTACCGTCCAGTTGAGGAAATCGTTGAGGAAATTGATCGGATTTCGGTCGACTCTATTCGCGAATACATCGACGACAACTTCAAGCCTGAGAACCGCGGAGTGATGGTGATGGGTGATGTGGATGAAGCCACGGCCCAGAGCTGGGTTTCGGCCGCCTTTTAAGAGGAGGAAGTAACATGGAAACACAACAACCCCGTTTTGCAGACAAGATGAAGCATTTTTCCACCCGAGTTGAGGCGCTTGCCGGTGTGGTGGAACGTTTTGTCGAGCAGAACTTCATTGAAAAAGATCAGCTCGATGCTCAATTGAAGGGGCTACTGCAGAATGCGGAGAAATTCGTCAAAGACAGTTGGAGTGGGCGCTTTGGAGGGAAACTCAGAGTAAAGGTCCGCAAGTGGGATCACTTTAAAGGGGATCTGCCCAGCTACCAATCCGAGCTAGCCAGTGGCTTTGATGTACGGGCTCAGCTAGACCAGCCGATCAGCCTTTCCCCGGGGCAACGGGCTCTCGTGGCGACTGGATTGAGCTTTGAAATCCCGCCGGGATTTGAGCTGCAGGTGCGTCCCCGCTCTGGTTGGGCCATTCGCGAAGGTGTCGGTTTGGTCAATGCTCCGGGAACAGTGGATGCTGATTATCGAGGTGAGGTGAAAGTCATATTGATCAACTTCGGTCAGCAGACAGTGATTATTAATGACCAAGACCGTATCGCTCAATTGGTCTTGTGTCCTGTCTTGCAGGCTGAGTTGGAAGCCGTCACCGACTTGGGTGAGACCGAGCGGGGTGAGGGCGGTTTTGGCAGCACCGGACAGTCGGATTTGGCCTCGGCGAGTTCTGAAAACTGAGAGATTTGAGAAAAGATTTCATGTCGGTTTTCGCTCTATTTTGACCGCCTTTTAAAGTCTAACAATTTCAGTAACTTATAGGCGTAGCGACTCATAAATATCAATTATGGGTCCACTTATGTCTTCTGTCTTATCAATTTCGCATCCCTTTGCCACAAATGGTTGTCCAAAGAAAAAAAAGGGAATGTGACCGTGAAACAGAAATTGGCAAAGACATTGGGACTTGGGGGAATATTGGTTGGTGTAGCCATGGTGAGCAGCCTGGCCTATGGGGGCGTGAACGAGGATCTCAAGC
The DNA here is from genome assembly GCA_020635075.1 of Pseudobdellovibrionaceae bacterium. Classification (NCBI taxonomy): domain Bacteria; kingdom Pseudomonadati; phylum Bdellovibrionota; class Bdellovibrionia; order Bdellovibrionales; family Pseudobdellovibrionaceae; species Pseudobdellovibrionaceae bacterium. Next base: position 253,055 of record JACKAM010000001.1, read on the forward strand.
GGATGCAGTCCCAACTGACGGTGAGTCCAAAGTTGAGTCTAAACGAGAAGCTTCGTCGTTTGCGCAGCCACTGCCAAAAGCCTGTGGATTCTGAGCCGGTTGTGGTCCGCAGTGATTTCCCCTGGAACATCAGTCCAGCGGAATTGCTAGACCAAAGTATCGAGATGTATGAGTCCGGGAAGCGCATGTTTGAGCGCGCCTACTACGATTCCGACAGTGGTCAGCTTCGTATGCGCTACATTGACGAGTTCGCAGGAATAGATGTGAATTTCCAGGTGCCCATGCAGTTGCCAGACAACTATGCGGGACACATCGAAGAGGCTATGGATCATCAGTACGGCGAAGTTGTGGCCTTTCCTGACATGGGTCACGTTCACATGCAGACGGAGTCAGCCTCCTTTGGGCAAATGATTGGTGATTTGGAAGACACCCAGCCGGAGTACTACACTCGGGTTCTTGATTCGGATAAAACTGGAATGCTCTACCACACGGCTGAGCAGATGAACTTAAATGCTCCAAAAGTAATTGCAGAGAAGACCAAGGTTCGGCAGGTTGATCTGGAATTGAGAAGATACCGTGACTACGTTAAGCACAGATTCATGAACCGCAACCTTTTTGGCCTGAATGACGGCTCCCGCGCACTCGAAGTCTTAAATGGTGGTGCAAAGGAAGGCGACAACAGTAACTTGATAAATGTAGTGCCCGGATACTCGACCAATCTTCGCTTGTATTTCCATGCCAATAAAAATGGTTGCTTTTCTTATGTTCGTGACGGCAAGGTTGAGTATTTTGATATTTCAGCTGAGTTTCCCACAGGCGAGATTGTTGCCAATCAAAATATCGTTGGTGAGTAAGGCTATTCGTCGCTCTTGAGTTCCTTTTCCAAGATATCCAAGCTTTCAGGCGTCGCCATTTTTCTAAAAGCGGTTTCCTTTTTATTGAGATTCAGTGTGCTCACCACCCACATCAGCACATAGAGAGCATAGAGAATCAACAGAAAGCGGGCAATGGATCGCTTGGGCAATTGGAAGTTTTCAACAAATCCGACCAGCAATAATAGGCCAGTCACCGCCAGTCCAATCAAGGTGATGGGGCGTAGGAGTGGGGATAAAATGGTCAGGACAATGAAGGGCAGATTGGCCAACACGGTAATGATATAGAGCTTACGAAAGACCACCTGGCTTTGGTAAAAAAACAAAAACGTGTAATAGAAAAAACCCGAGACAATAAAATGTGTGACAATGGCTGAGATGGGGAAAAACAAAAAGCCCAGTATGGCACCGGAAAAGCTCTGTGCTACGATACCCGACAACATTCCGCAGATCGAACTTAAGGCACCTTGGACAATCAGCACGGTCGGCCAATCCCATTCCGGTACCTGACGAATCCCAATGATGGGATTCTTAAAGTACTCCAGTAGAAAACCTAATACTTCCTTTGTACGGGATTGTAGTGCCTGCCAGTCGATCTTGGATGTGGCCTCAGACATAGATTAATGGGAACATTTCAAATCAGACTCGGCAAGGGAAATAGCGAAATTCAGGTATTCCTTGGAGACAGCCAATCGGTCACTGACTTTAGGCACGGCCAAAGTCACTGGGTCCAGACTTTTCTCCGGCATAACTACGAGATTATGTATCTTAAGTAGAATCCGCCAAAGTAAGCCCTTGGATGATCCCTTGAGCTTCGAAGTGGGTAGAAAGTAGTGGCGCAAAGCCGATACTCGAGGTTTTAGATCCTCCACCCGAGGTCTGTAACTCTTGGTTAAACGGGACTTCTCCTCCGGCAAGATTTCCCAACAAGTTTGAATGGCCGGTGAGTTGCCCTGGGCCAGGTGCTTAAGTTCCCTTTCGCAGGTGGCGTCGCCTATGACGTGAACCTTGAGTCCTTCGGCCTCTGCTGCGATCAAGAAAGCTTTGAGGTGCTTGTCGCGAACAGATGGGTTTCGCCACGGCAGATTGAGCTGAATAACTTCGTAGCCGTGAGAACTGAGATAGTCGGGAATGTGATTCCAATAATCCCGAAAGTACAATAGTGAACGACGGCCACTGAGAAAAAGAAGTGGGTGACGGGTTAAGAGACAGTTGGGTTGGAGTTCAAAGTCGAAACGGACCTTGCCTCTCCAGTAGTTGAGGCCGACCAACAGGCCAACTAATATAAGGGCGCTTGCGATGGCAATCCACAACATAATAGAAGTCCTCTAAGTTCCACGGGTTACCTTCTTTAGAAGTGAGCTCCCAGGCTCAGGGTGGCATCGGCCGCTCCGCTATCGGCGGTTTCGGTGATCAGGGCCGAGCGATAGGCGAGTTCGGCGCCAACACTGAGATTTCTGGAAAGAGCTGCTTCAAGTCCAATGGAAAGGATCGATGCCGGAGTTGAAAACTCCTTCTTTTGCCCGTTGGTTTTGAGTTCCAAATAGCGAGCGGCAACTCCGCCCCCAAGCCGGATCTTCACCAAACGACTGACGGGGTTGCGGTAGAGGAGGCGCAGATTGAATTCACTTAGGGCTGCATAAGCGCCCTTTTCTAACTGCGACGAGGAAAAGCTCCTCAATGCCCCTTCGGCCATCCATCGAGGGGAGAACAAATCAATCCCCAGGCTAGCCTCGAATCCCTTTTGAAACCCTGTGTATCTTTGGCCGTCAGCCATATCGAGGGCAAGGTGACTGGTCACCAGTCCGAACCCGCCATGGATACTGATCAGGTCAAATGGATCTCCGCCTCGGACTTGTGGAGCACGGGTGGACGCCGTGAGATCATCGACAATGGTGTCGTAGCCAACATAGTCTTCGTCCGCCGACTGGGCCCAGGCTGAGGTCGATAAAAACAAACAACAGATTAATAATTTAGACTTGGAAAACATCCGTGTCCTCCTGTTTCCAGTTTAGCAAAAGTTTCTTTGATTGCAAAAACTCGTCTTTGCAAAAGACACGGAACAGGCGAAAATAGGGCAAGAGAGGACTTATGGCTAAAAAACCGGACAAATGTTTGTGTGCCTTTTGCCGATTGGAGCGAAGGATTTACCGTAAAAAACACATATCCCCGACTAACATCCTGCTCGCCATGATCACCAGTCTGGCGGTGATGATTGGCGTTTGGCAGGCCGTGGATGCTCGGGTGCTGGTTGTTTTTGTTTTTTGCCTGGCCATTTCAGAATTGTTTATTCAGATTCGTTGGCGTTTGACACTGGCTTGTCCCTTTTGTGGATTTGATCCCGTCTTGTACGTTAAAAACCCCCAAGAAGCCGCTTCAAGGGTAAGGGTGAAGCTTGAAAGGGCAAAAGAAGGCACTGCACTTTTGTCCGTGCACAACCCTTGGACCCACCTGGCACCGCTGACTAAGAAGTCGCGGCGCAATATCTTAAGCGAGTTGGAGTTAGCAAAGGAAAAAGGCGACTCGACGTCCTTGCCTTCTGCACAGATTTGACGTTACCTCCTCCTTTGATTTCGCTATGATAGTAATGACAACCTAGGTGTAGCAGCATGCCGATGAAGACATTGGTGGTGATTCCCACCTATAACGAGGCGGCCAATATCGTGTCGCTGATTTCCGAAATTCGTGGAGCCCGTCCCGGGTTGCACGTTCTTGTCGTTGACGACAATTCACCTGACGGTACGGCTGGCTTAGTTGAAAAGTTGGGAGAGTCCCATCCAGGGGAGGTCCATTGCCTCAAGCGCCCTGGGAAACAAGGTTTGGGACGCGCCTATGTTGCTGGATTCGGCTGGGGACTCGATAGGGGCTACGAAGTCGTTGTCGAAATGGACGCCGACTTCTCCCATCGTCCCGTCGATCTGGTCAAAGTCCTTGAGGCGGCAAATAGTCATGACTTCGTGGTTGGTTCACGGTGGATCAAGGGTGGTTCAACCCTCAACTGGAGCATATGGCGCAAACTGATCAGCATTGGTGGAAGTTTTTATTCGCGCCTGATTCTTGGTTACCCTCTCCGCGATTGGACTGGGGGATTTAATGCCTGGCGGGCGGTGGTTCTTCAAGGGATTGGCCTGGATGAGGTTAAATCTGAAGGCTACAGTTTTCAAATCGAACTCAAGTTTCGCGCGTGTTCCTGTGGATTCAAAGGCACGGAAGTGCCTATCATTTTTGATGAACGTCGGGAAGGACAGAGCAAAATGTCTTCGCGAATTGTTTTGGAAGCTCTGTACCGTGTCTGGCTTATTCGCTTTAAACCATTGGCACAGAAAGCAGGATGATTAGAGTCCTATTGGTCGCCCTCAGTCTGTTTTTCCTCGTTTCCACTATGGCACAGGAGGAGGGCGGAGGATCAACCGGAGGAGATGCGCCCGCGGCAGAGGCGCCGCCACCACCTCCGGCCGACGAAGCCCCAAAGGCCGGTGAACCATCGGGCGATGTGGGAAGTGAAGAAGCTCCCACCGCCGAAGCCAAACCACTGATTTCGGATCCACCTAAAAAACTCGACGATGCCAGGTCATCAAAAAAGAAAAAGCCTAAAAAGAAGAAGAAGAGGCGTAAAAAGAAAAAACCATCTGGCAAAGATAACAAGAAGAAAACGGCTACAAAAAAGCCAAAGGTCAAAGGTCAGTGGGGAATTGTCCAGACTGACGGTGCGGCGGCCTACAAGGTGCCCAATTTTGATGCCCCGGTTTTGGATTACTTAAAGGCCGGTCAAAAGCTGCGCATCTCACAAAAGGTGTACAAAGGCATCGGTGGATTTGGCGCCTTTTACAAGGTGAAGATTGCTGGGAAGACCTATGGTTACGTTGCTGATGTGGATATGGCACCCGAATACAAGGCGCCAAATAACTTTGGTAAGGGCAATAACTCGGCGGAGAAGAATCCCGGCTTTGACCGCGATCCCAATGAACCGCCTGAGGAAAAATTGCCGATCTTTTTCACTCGCTACATCGGTGGAACTTTCGGGACGGTGAATTTTACCGAGAAATTTTCTGGACGCAAATTTAGCTCTGGCGAATGGATGGCAGGCTTGAGAATGTCTGGTCCGGGAACAGTTACTGAGGGTCTCCCCATGGACCTGGCGGTATTGTTTCACTCGGGAGCACCAACCTATTACCAAAAGGAAGTGGCAGGAGGAAACCCATCTGGATTTTTCATATTGGGAGATCTTTTTCTTCCCTATCCTTTTTTGGAAACCGAGGATTCACTGGTATCGTGGGGACTTGGTTTTATGGCCACATACACCAAGTTTAGTTTACAAATCAAAAACACAATTTTTGATTCTCAGGAGCTACGTGCCGGTTTGGCTCTTCAAGCTGGCTACTCAGTCCGATTTGACAATAAATATTTGCTGCGTCTCGAAGCCAAGTATTACTACGAACGCACCGATTACTTGGCTTACTTTCTCACCTTTATGGGCCGCTATTAGTTTGTCATCAAGCGGCCCGGGCTCATGCCCTTGAGCCCAGGCTTCTTATCCATCTAACTTTGCCAGGAGTTTTTCGAGTAGCTCATTGGTTCGTTTGGAGACTTCGAGAAGGCTCTCAATGCTTTCTCTTTGTGAGGGGGCTGGCTGCACAGTGAGCTTTTCCCCATCAAAGTGAACCAATACCTGAGATTGAGCGTCCAGGCCCATGGCCTCCATGGTGGACTTTTCGATCACCAGTGCTGCTGAGTTCCCTGTCCTTATCAGCTTTTTCTTCATACATCCCTCTTCTGTGAGCTGTCTTGACCTCGTCTTCATTCAATTTACTTCCTGGCTGTCAGAACCGTATGAGGACGGAATGAAGATCTCCTCACAAATAGCCTGCTGCACCATTGACCTCTCATTTTGAAACGACAAGATGTGGCAAAAGAGGACCCCTGGGCTCCAGGTTGGACAGGGCCGAGGGGAGAGGTTATAGCCATAGCCATGGAGATTCAGACTTTAAGCCCTGAGGTGGTCAACCAGATCGCAGCCGGTGAGGTGGTGGAGCGTCCCGCCCATTTGGTCAAGGAATTGGTGGAAAACAGCCTGGATGCTGGAGCCACTGAAGTGGAAGTGGAGTTGGACGAAGGCGGCCGCCAGGTGCGGGTGCGTGACAACGGCAAAGGGATCAGTCCGGAAGATTTGGCTTTGGCTCTTTCTCGCCATGCCACCAGTAAGATCCATGTGGCCGATGATTTGTGGCACCTGAATACATATGGGTTTCGCGGTGAGGCCCTGGCAAGTATTTCGGCAGTGAGTGATCTGAGTTTGATTTCCCGCCGCCAGGGAGCAGAGTCCGCCTACGAACTCAAAAGCCACTACGGCTCTCTGATTGAGCCCATACCCGTGGGTGGCGAAGAAGGCACCTTGGTGTGGATTCGCGATCTCTTTGCTAACTTACCCGCACGCTTGAAGTTTCTCAAATCAGATCAAGCTGAAACAACCCAGATCCGCAATGTGCTCAAGGCTATGGCTTTGGCTTCACCAGAAGTGAATTTTCGCGTGCGTTGCAAGGGAAAGCTTCTCCACTATTGGCCAGGAACCGGTGACCCCATTGAGCGCTGCCAATTGGTGTTGGACCATGAACCCCTTTACTTCTGTGAAGGGGAGGAGAACGGATTTAAGGTTAAGGCGGTTTTTAGTGCTCCTCACCAGGTGGTGGGCAACAATCGGCAGATATGGATTTTTGTGCGTGGCCGTTGGGTGAACGATCGAGGCTTGGCCACGGCGGTGATGGAGGCCTACCGCAATTTACTGATGCACGGAGAGTATCCCGTAGTCGCCCTGTGGTTGGACTGCCCGCCCGATGAAGTGGACGTCAATATCCACCCGACCAAGTCTCAAGTGAAGTTTCGTCAGCAGCCTCAAGCCTTCCGCGCTGTGGTTCACGTCTTACGAGCGGCTTTGGAAAAAGCCCCGTGGCTCAGTGGAATCTTGCAGGATCAGACTGTATCCGCTAGTCATCAGCATGTTTTGGATTCAGATCGCTCATTATCCGTCGAAATCACTCCACCCACATTGAAGTTTGAAGATCAAGAACTCACCCGCACCCAATATCAACAAAAGTCAGGGTGGGCGCCGCGAAGTCCCTCTCAGGTGAAGGAACCAACCATCAGTCTTGAGGATTTGCGGCGGGCAGCTCAGGTCTCGGTCCATGCGCCAGACGACTCAACTCCTGAAGCAGGTGAGGCCCTGGCCACGAAAGGTAAGTGGAGCTCCCTGCAGGTTTTGGGTCAGGCTCATTTGACTTATATAGTTGCCCAGAGTGATGACTCTCTGGTTTTCGTCGATCAACATGCCGCCCACGAAAGAGTGGCCTTTGAGGATCTAATGGCGGCTTGGAAGGACGGAAAGATTGAAGTTCAAAACTTCCTTCTACCTCTCACCTTCAATCTGGATCCCGAGCAGATCGAAGCCCTAATGGAGCAGGTGCCCTATTTGGAAAAAATGGGTTTGGCTGTGGAGCAAATGGGTCCTGAATCTGTGGCTGTTCGTTCGGCTCCTGCTTTACTAAAAGAATCCGGTATTGCAAAAGCCCTCAAGTGGCTGGGGGAAGAGATCGTCGACAAAGGTGGAAGCTTTGCCTTGGAAAAAGTGATCGCTGATCTGTGTGCCACTATGGCCTGTCATTCGGTGGTTCGCGCTGGACAGGCGTTGAGCCTTGAGGAGATGAAGGGTCTTTTGCGAGAGATGGACCGCCATCCTCTGTCGAGCTTTTGTCCCCACGGCCGTCCTGTCTTTGTCGAATACCCCTTCAGCAAATTGGAGCGGGATTTCGGGCGCATCGTCTAAAGGGTGATTGGTGAAGCATCATCCCGTCCTCTTCATAGTTGGCGCCACTGGAACAGGGAAATCCCGATTGGCCATCGAGCTGGCCCGACGCCATGGACTCCCCATCGTCAACGCCGACAGTGTCCAGGTCTATCAACGAGTGAACATTGGCACCGCCAAGGCTACGGATGGGGAACGGAAAGAAGTCCCTCACTATTTACTCGATGAAGTCGCTCCGCCACAGACCTTTACCGCCGGTGACTTTCGCCGTCGCGCGCTTGAGGTTTTGGCTGAACTCGTTCCTCAATCGCCGGTTTTGGTGGTGGGGGGCAGTGGTTTTTATGTGCAGGCTCTGCAAAAGGGAATGTACGAGACCAGTGAGGTCGATGAAGAGATCTTGGCGCAAGTGAAACAAGAAAAGGAGCAAAAGGGCCTGGCTGCTATGTATGAGGAACTCAAAATCCAGGACCCGGAGTTTGCTAGAAAAGTCAGTAATCAGGATGCCTACCGCGTTCTTCGTGCCCTAGCCTTGATTCGTACCCATGGGAAATCCCCGAGCCAGATTCAGAGAGAGTTCTCCTCTCAACAGGACGAGGCTTTTCCTTACCTAATGGCCACCATAGGGCTTAAAATGAATCGGGATCAGTTGCGGGAGCGGGTACGACAAAGAACCCATGCCATGATCGATCAGGGGTTGATTGAAGAAGTAAAGGCCATGGTTGGTGAGGGCTGGGGCAACTGGAGTCCCATGCTCAGTGTCGGCTACAAGGAGACCCAAGCCTATTTGCGCGGGGAGTGGGACCAAGACCAGTTGGTGGAGGAGATCAGCAAAAACACCATGAGATTGGCCAAAAGGCAGGGGACTTGGTTTCGTCGGGATTCGGCGATTCAATGGTTCGATGTGGAATCTGAGTGGGAACAGGCCATTGGTTTTGCCGAGGAGTTTTTGTTCAGTTTGCGGTCGCCTTGACAGAGAGAATCGGTGCCATGAAGATGTTGAAAAGGAAAATTGTCCCATGAAAAGTATGACAGGTTATGGAAACAGTGCCGGGGTGTCCTCTTATTTAGATCTTGAAGTGTCGGTGAAGTCCATTAATGGAAGATTTTTGGATGTGCGCTTTCATTTGCCTCGCGAGTACTTTCCCTTTGAATTAGAAATGAAAAAGGAAGTGTCCAAGGTGGCCCGGCGCGGGACTTTGGATGTTTTTGTTCAAAGGCGGATTGTGGAAGATGCCCCCGAAGTCAAAGTGGGTGTGCACAAGCCCCTCGCCAAAAAGTGGATGGCCGCTTATGACGAGTTGGCCAAAGTTGTCGGTCTTGACGAGAAACTCAGCCTAGAAACCTTGGCGTCCATTCCCCATGTCCTGGAAGTGGAAGGAGTGGGCGAGGTCACTGAGAAGGAAAAACAAGTGGTCTTTACCCACGTCAAAAAGGCACTGGCCAATTTGGACAAAGAACGCAAGCGGGAAGGCGCAGCTCTTCGCGATGATCTTATGGGTCATCTGGACGCCTTGGCTTCACTCGTGACGGACATGGAGAAAGAGCGAGAGGGAGCCAACAAGGAGCTGCTCAAGAAGATGGAAACCCGTCTCAGCACTCTGCAACTCCAGGATCGGGTGGACGCCGATCGGCTGGCTCAGGAAGTGGCCGTGCTCGTGGATCGGGCGGATATCAGCGAGGAGATCTTGCGGTTGACCGAACACGTGAAGGCATTCGGCAAAGCCGTCAAATCCACTCAATGTGAGGGGAAAAAACTGGATTTCTACGCCCAAGAGCTTCTTCGTGAGGCCAACACCATTGGTTCCAAGTCTCAAGTCAGTCGTCTGACGCAGATGGTGGTTGAAGCCAAGACAAGGATTGAAAAAATCAGGGAACAGGTGCAAAACGTCGAATAAACATCGGGAAGGAAGATCAATGGCCACCAAGCCAATCATCATTTTGGTGGGCCCCAGTGGAGCCGGAAAGTCCACTTTTCTTGAGAAGGTCTTAGGAGACTATTCCCAGTTTCGTGACATTATCACCTACACCACGCGCCCCATGCGCAAGGGTGAGAGCGAGGGGAGTCCCTACCACTTTGTAGCCAAAGAGCGCTTTGAGGAGATGATCCAGAAGAAGTTTTTTGTCGAGTGGGCTCGGGTCCACGACAAGTACTATGGCTCTCCCCGGAAGCCTATCGAGGAGGCCTGGGCTCAGGGCCTGGCCATCATTATGGACCTGGATGTCCAGGGGGCCAGAGCCTTCAAAAAGGAATTCCCCCACGCCTTAACGGTCTTCATCCACCCGCCCTCAATTGACGAGCTGCGTCGTAGAATCATTGAGCGGGATGGGGGTCCGCCTAAGGATTTGGAATTGAGGCTGGAGAACGCCCAAAAGGAGATGGCTGTATCCGGGGAATTTGACCGCCAGATGGTCAATCGGGAGTTTGATCAGTCCTACGCTGAACTCAAGAAAATGATTGATGAATTACTGAAGTCCAGTTAATCTGCGAGCTTCATGACGCTAATCTGAAAAGGGAGAAGGTGCGTGGCCCGAGTTACGGTTGAAGATTGTTTGACGAAGGTTCAAAATCGTTTTGCTCTGGTCCTATTGGTATCTAAGCGAGCCAAGCAGCTAATGAAGGGCTCTCAAGCCACCCTCTCTGCTAAAAGCAATAAAAATGTCGTGGTTTCACTGCGAGAAGTGGCGGGTGGCAACGTCTACTTTGACGTGGATGAGACCATGGGGAATCCGGAAACTCAGATCGTTAATGATCTGAATCGGTAAAGCGCCGGGAAATTCCCATTTCCTTTGAATTTTTCCAGTTTTAGGCGGGTCTTCCTCTTCAGGGGAAGGGCTTTTTTTCCGACAATGTGAGTAGGGAAATTCTACGCCATATGAGTGACACTTCACCACTGGAAGTCATAGCTGAATCAAATCCGCGGAGTCTGGACGACCTGCTGGTCAAAATCCGTGAGTACTATCCGGATGATGATCTCACATTGATCGAACAGGCCTACGAGTTTTCTGAGAAAGCCCACTCGGGGCAAATCCGTCGCAGTGGAGAGCCTTATATCTCCCACCCCTTAGGGGTGGCCACCATCCTAGCCGAGTTGAAATTAGATCTTGCCACCATTGCCACCGGTCTTCTGCACGACACGGTGGAAGACACGCCGGTCACCTTAGAGGACATTGAGGACAAGTTTGGCAAGGTGATCGCACACCTGGTGGATGGCGTGACCAAGATTTCGCGTATGAAGTTCCGCAACACCCATGAAAAGCAGGGAGAGAACATCCGCAAGATGATTGTGGCCATGGGTCGCGATGTGCGAGTGGTACTGGTCAAGCTGGCGGACCGCCTGCACAACATGAGAACCCTCAACCACATGCCCTACGAAAAACAGGCCCGCATTGCCAACGAAACCTTGGATATTTATGCTCCCCTGGCTAGCCGCTTGGGTATTAGCACTCTCAAAGTGGAGCTGGAAGATCTGAGCTTTCGTTACGCCCACCCAGATTCCTTCTACACTCTGGTGCAAAAAGTGGCCAAGAAAAAGCGAGAAAGGGAGAAGTACATCGACGAGGTCAAAAAGCTCTTGTCGGGAGAACTCTCCGGGCGCACCAAGATTAAATTCGAAGTCACCGGTCGGCCGAAGCATCTTTACTCCATTTTTCGTAAGATGCAGGTTCGCGCTATTGACTACGAGCAGGTCTACGACGTTCTTGCCTTCCGCGTGTGTGTGAATTCCACAGCGGAGTGCTACGAGGTTTTAGGTCTTGTCCATTCCCTGTGGAAGCCCATCCCCGGGCGCTTTAAAGACTTCATCGCTATGCCCAAGGCCAATAACTACCAGAGTCTGCACACCACCGTGATTGGTCCAGGCGGGGAGCGCATTGAAATCCAGATTCGCACCTTTGAGATGAATCTTGTGGCTGAGCGAGGTATTGCCGCCCACTGGAAATACAAAGAGATCTCTCGTGGGGATGCCGACGACGATAGTGACGATGCCGTTGAGAAGTTCAATTGGCTACGCGAATTGGTTAATATGCATCAGTCGACCCACAATCCGGACGAGTTTCTGGAGAATGTGAAGACCGATCTGTTCGATGCAGAGATTTACGTCTTCACTCCCAAAGGAGATGTGAAAGAGCTTCCTGAGGGAGCCACTCCCATTGATTTTGCCTACAGTGTCCACACCGATGTCGGGCACAAGGTGGTGGCCGCCAGAGTGAATGGCCGTTTGGTGCCTTTAAAGTACAAGCTCAAAAACGGCGACTCGGTTGAAGTGATCACCAGTAAGAACCAAACGCCTTCAAAGGACTGGCTCAAGTTTTGTGTCACCACCAGAGCGAAATCCAAAATTCGCGCCCATGTGAAGGCCGAGCAGCGTAAGCGGGCCGCCGAGATTGGCCACCAGCTTTTGGAAAAGACCTTTCGGAAGAAGGGGGTCAATTACACCAAGTACATGCAAGGCACTGAGTTTGATAAGCTCTGTAAAGACAATGGCTGCAACGCCATTGATGATTTGTTGATTCGCGTGGGTTACGGAAAACTCATGCCCCAGCATGTTCTGGATCGCCTCATTCCTGAAGAAAAAGAAGCCCCGGTTTCTCCGACGGAAGAGGAATCCTCGTTTTTGGCTCGGGCCTTCAAATCGGCCGTCAACAAACGCAAAAAAAGTTCTTCACCCATTCGCGTGGATGGGATGGAAGATCTCCTCGTTCGCTTTGGCCGCTGTTGCACGCCCATTCCGGGGGATCCCATCATGGGCTTTATTACCCGTGGACGGGGGATTACCATTCATCGAGCCGATTGTGCCAAGGCCTTCGAAATGGATCAGGCCCGCCGGATTGATGTGGAATGGAACAGTGAGAAAGGGCAAGACGAAGGCCGCCTGGTGCGCGTCCGCGTGGTCAGCCACGATGTTCCAGGATTGCTCAAATCTATGACTGAAGTCTTCTCAGTCGCCGGTATTAACATTCACAATGCCCAGGCGCGAACCACCAAGGACCGCAAAGCCATTTGTATCTTTGACGTCAGTGTTCGCAACACCAATCAACTCAGCGACGTCATGAGCAATCTCATGAAAATCAATGGCATTATTGGGGTGACGAGGATTACCCATTCTTAGGGCGCGTTTCCGTCGTCCGTAATCCGAAGTCTGTAACCCGTGGTCCGTAACCCGTGATCCGTCATCCGTAAACGTTTCCGTGACGGTTTCCGTTTCTGTGGACGGCACCGTTTACAGTCACGGAATCGGAGACTGTCACTGTCACGTTAACGGGTTACGGGTAACGTTCACGGGAGTTGTTCCTTTGTCGCAGTGGTTGGCCCACCTTGGGGTGACGGCCAACACACTTTACAAAGGAAGTTAAAATGAATCAGAAAAAATGCGTATACAGATTTAGATCATTGGATTTGGCAGTGGAATTTTGTCAGATGGTGAAACGTTTGAAGCTGCCGATTCATTTGCGGGATCAGATGCTCCGGGCATCCTCCTCGGTGGCACTAAATCTCGCAGAGGGGAGTGGTAAGCCAAGTCCAAAAGACAAGAGGCGATTTTACTCAATTGCTCTTGGCTCTCTTCGTGAATGCCAGGCGATTTTACAAATTGAGGAAATCGATGACCTTGAACTTCTTGATCTCGCCGATCACCCGGGAGCCTCAATCTACAAGCTCACCTTTGCCACCTAGATGGGTAAGGGGAGAGGTTGTCGGCTTTATGGTCAGCGCCCTGGCGCGAATGGGAGCCTACAAAGCCCGGGAACGAACGCAAATCGAGTTCGTCATGATGCCTTAGTTCAAACGGCCTCATCACCTAAAAGTAGTCAGGCGGATAACACAAATGGGCACCCTGGGTAGTTGCAACCCTTTGGCAACAGTTGGGCCGGTAGAGCCCAGCTATTAGCTTGAAATCACTAAAGAACTAAATGTTTCCCACAGTCAATTTGGTATGGGCTTTGATCTCTAAACATCTATAGATGGAGGTCAAAGCCATGGGGACTCATGGAACTGACATGACCAAGAAGGTCTACAACAGAAGCAAGGGCCAACTGAAGAGGTTCAGTTGCATAGTCTCGGCGACAGTGGTGGCGCTTTACGTGAGTTCCTGTCAGACGGTGGAAACCCGTCCGGGCCCCACTCAAGGGTTAACGGTTCACTCGCAAGGTGTGGCCTCATACTACGGCAAGCGTTTTCACGGGCATAAGACCGCCAGTGGTGAAAAGTTTGATATGAATCAAATGACAGCTGCCCACCCCAATTTGCCCTTTGGCAGTGTGGTGTTGGTGCAGAGTGTGGCGACCGGAAAAACGGTTCAAGTGCGCATCAATGACCGTGGCCCCTTTATTAAGAACCGGATTATTGATTTGTCCTACCAGGCGGCCAAAGCCCTGGGTTTTATTCACAAGGGAATGGAAAAGGTGAAGATCTTTGTCCTGCAAAAGCCTTAAGGAGAGAACAGCATGAAAGACATCATATGGGGTTTGCGCGCCCTGGTTGTGATCACTCTGGTTTCCATTGCCATCGTGGCCATAGGTGAAGAAACTGAACTCCCACAGCCTCTTAAATCCTACATCGAGCAGAATTCCAACAAATATCCGACTGCCATGGGAACCAACTGCTGGGCAACTGCCTTGGCTGCCACTGGCGTGGTCCCCTTAGCCGGCTACATGGATGGCAGCCAGTTTGGCTTTTGGATGGAATCCCCTTTGTGCCGGCCTCTTCGTGGGGAGGATAAAGTGCAGGCGGGTGATATCGTCGCGGTTCGGTCCACGCGTAGCAAACTGGGTGAAGCCTATATCTCTGAAGAACATGGTGCCGTTTACTTGAACGACTCTCAGGTGTTTCAAAAAACCTTTAACGGTGCGGGTGATTCGCCACGAGTGATGTCGGTCAAGGAGGCGCTGGCTCCTTACAAGGGCCATGATTTTGCTTCCATGCGTTTGGTTGATGGGGAAGACCCCTTGAAAAGAAAAGATCCTTGGTTAATGTTTTTCCGCTGCCGGAGTCTTGAGGAATTTCTGAACCTCCATCACATGGATTTTTTGCAGGCCACCGCCAAGTTTTGGCGGGAGCTGCGCTTTGAGGAAGACGACCTTCGTAAGTGGACCCAGGAGAAAGTCCCGGTGTTAGATGTTCTCCAGGCGGCCTCGCGCCGACTCTCAAATGATGAACAATACCTCACTAAGGTTTTAATTCTTCGCCGAAGAAGTGGCGAATCACAGGTATTGTCATCCGTCCCGTCCTCCCTCTATGATCCATCGATGAGAGCCTGGATGGAAATTCCCGAATGGGTCATTACCGGGCTACTCCTGAGGATTCAGTCCATGAACCAGCAAATCCAGCTTCTCATCGGCACCCATGTGAACCGCGGCTACCGGGGCGACAACTAGCCAGTCCTTATGGGACCTATAAGGGCTTGTTTTTCCAGGTGATCTGAACCCTGTAATTTTTGCAGGAGCCGGCCCCGGGAACAGCTGGGACCTTCGTTTTTTCCATGATTTCCCCTATAGATAGAGTCTGACCTAACGCGTTAACGGAGGCCAAAAGTGAGGATCCCCCTTCTTCTCATTGTTGCATTGTTCTGTTCCCTTCCTGGGCTGGAGGCCCCGGCAGCTGAAATCATCATGCAAGGTAAAACCTTGCTGATTGATGGGGACCTGGTTGAGCAAGATGTCCAGAGCGTGGTGGACCAGTTTAGATTTCAGCCATTGAGTCCCGGCGATACCCTTCATGTATATCTCAATTCTCCTGGTGGCCTCACAGCTGTGGGTTACAACATTTATCACTTCTTGCGTTGGCTCAACGGCAAGGGAGTGACAATCAAAACCGAGGTGCCTTCGGGTTATCTCTGCGCTTCCGCCTGTGTGATGGTTTTTAATGCCGGCGATGAGCGGATTGCAGGTGCGGCCTCCACCTTTGTTCTTCATGCTCCTTGGTTTTCGAAAGGCACGGTCAATCCCGATAAAGAGGGTGCTAACAAGGTCTACTACGAAACCTTAAGACAGGCCGATCAGCAGTTTTACGAACTCACGGTCAAGAACCGGTGGATTGAAGAAGGGGAGACCAGCTTTCAAGGATTGGAACTGGCTCATATGGCTCCCAATTACATAAAAATCCAGGACGAAGCATCGACGATTGCCCTGGCTCAACCTCAGGGTACATCTGTTAGCCCTGGCAACTGATTTAGGAATTAGTGTCATGAAGCATTCTCTGTTAATCATCGCAAGTTTATTGGTATCCTCCCTCAGCGCCCAGGCCATGCCTGATTACTACCTGGATATTGAGCGCGGGACTGTCGCTTACAAGGTTGAAAGTCGCTCCTCCACTCAGGCGGATGAACTGCGCATTCAGCTTTACTTCTTTGAAAATGAACCCGTTGCTAACATCAAACGCAGCAAACTGGTTAAGCGCCAAGAGACCACTCTCGGCGGTATTGGGACTCGGATGAACAAAGATTGGGTTCTCTATAACCCATGGGGTCCCGAGGACTGGGCAGCTGGTGAGCCCTGGATGATTTTTCGCGAAACTGGTGAAAACCCAAGTGAACTACAAAAACAATATGAAGACGCCATTTGGCTCATTCAGCCCACCTATGTGGGATTTAATCGCGGGCCGAGCCGGCATTATCTGATGAAAAAGGGACAGTATATTGAGCCCATTCAAACCTATGGAGAGTATTCCGTTGGCAACCGTCTCTGCAGCAAGACCGCTTGGCCAAAAGACGGAATAGCCCGAGCCTTCTTCCCCAATGGTAAGTTCGTCATCAGTCACGGCTTATTTGAAGAGAATGGTAAAGTCGCCGACATTAAGGACTACACGCTTTGCCCTGAGAGACGCTTCGAGCCGCAAACCCAGGGCGGCGAACACTAAGATAGAATCCTCATCCCACCATCTCCTTGGTCAACTAGCAATGCCCGGAAGAGGGCGAGTCGCCTTTGACCGAGCTCCGCTCTTGTTGCTGGTTGAGGGGCGAGCTTTGGAGATCAATATGGTTAAAACCGAGTTCGGCTTGGTGCTGCGCTCTGAGCGAGAGCGCTGCTGCCAAACGTATGTCTGAGGTTTTAAGCTTATTGATCGCAAGAGATCGACCCTCAAGAGGTAACTCGACGGGCGAGGTCAACTATCAAATGGGGTACAATTGACCTAAAAATTCATCCCAAGGCCGAAGCGGATGGAAATCACCGTGGCACTGACCTGTTCGCTGGCGGGCAGAAGACCATATTCCACCTGAAAGGGAATATAAAAACTGGGGTTCATAAACCAGTCAAAGCCGCCACCAATACCGATGACGCTGGTATTGGTGATCGAGTCCTCTTCAAGAGCCGTGGTTTCCTGAGACATGGGGAACCACAGGGTGAAGCCCGCTCCCAGCCAGGGGCGGAAGGTGCCGAGGGAAAACAAATAGCGGCCCCAAAAATCCAGAGACAGATACTGAATACTCACACCACAGGTTTTATTGTCACAGGCTGAGGATTTCTTGTCGCCTTCGGCTTCAAAGTTCTCAATTCCGAGGGTTCCGCGAAACCAGATTTTTTCAAACAGGGCATAGTCAAACAGGGCTTTATAACTCATGCCCGAGCCCGACAAACTCGCTTTTTCTGCTGGAGTGATATCCAAATCCACTTCCATGGAGTCCATCCCCATTCCCAGCAAAAGGCCCCAACCCATTTGTGAACTGCTCATCGTCGGGCTGCTATCTTTGGGAGCAGCAGCGGCCTTGTCAGCACCAGATTTCTTGCCGCCACCTTTTCCGGTTCTTTCGAGTAGGGCGTAGCCTTTTTTTGCCTTCCCTTTGCCCATTTGTCCGATGGCTTTGTCGCCCTTGACGGAGCGGATTTTAACCACACCCTTTTTGCGGCCTTTTTCATCCACCACGTAAAAGATTTGTCCCTTTTTCGCGGGCTCACCTTCCAGGTTGATCAAAACTTTTTTGCCTTTGACTTTGGTCACTCGCGCCGCCCATGCAGATGGGTGAGCGATAACCAGACTGGCAATAAGAACGAGAATAGGAACCACAAGGGATCGCATGATGGGCTTCATAGGTGCACTCCTGCTCTTACATAATGTTAAGAAAGTCAGAGGTTTAACGCAAAAATAAAGCCCTGATGAAGACCTATTCAGGACTTAGGTTCCTGAGATTACTCGGCAAAAAACTCGTCAATATGGGTCGAGGAAAGGTGATCCGTTGGTGGATCCACCTGAATTGGGTAACAATAAAAAACTGAATCTCCTTCATTCGGCCTGATTTGCACAAAGTGTTGGGAAAATCCTAGACCTTCTTCTTGGCTAAAGGTATCGAGCAGCCAGATACCGCTCTCGCTGTTAATGACAAAAGCACCTGTGGCCAGCAAGTGCTCGGGGTGAGTGCTGGCGTCGGGGCTACAGGCCTTGTCTTTGTAGTCCAAAAACTTCTGCAGTTTGCTGGCGGCAAACTCCAGCCCCTGCTTCTCCAAAAATTCCCGTCCTTCCGATTGCCAGATGGTACAGCCCATAAGAGTCGCAGCAATCAAGTGGCAAAATATAAGCGCAACAAGAGCCGGTTTAAGATTAGGAATCATGCTCCCCATTCTAGCGGAATCCCGGGTCGAGAGGGAGAAGGAAAAAAAAAGAGGTCCTGAGAACAGGACCTCTGAATCGATTTTCAAATAATCAGTTTTGGCTCAGCCGAAACTTAGAAAGGAATTTCCTCATCAGCATCAAACTTGGGCTCTGGACCAAAATCCTGAGAGTCAAAGTCTTGAGAACCGCGCGAAGAGGCTTCAGCTCCGCCACCCAAGAACTGAATGGTATTGGCAACAATCTCAGTGGTGTAACGTTTTTGTCCCTGCTGATCTTCCCAAGAACGGGTTTGCAGTCGGCCTTCAAGGTAAACCTGGCGGCCTTTGCTCAGGTACTTGCCACAGAGTTCAGCTTGTTTTCCCCATACCACCACACGGTGCCACTCGGTGCGCTCCTGGCGTTGGCCATCACGATCTTTCCAGTTTTCACTGGTGGCGACACTCAATTGAGCAACGGTGTTTCCAGATGAAATTGTTTTAACTTCCGGATCAGCTCCTAAACGACCCACGAGAATAACCTTATTGACTCCAGACATTAGAAATCCCCCAAATTTAGGTGTGTCACTTCTTATGGCCCATTTGTCAGGGCCTTGCAACCACGGCCTGCTGAGTCACCTGTACTTTTCAGTCAATGCGTTGCGGCCACCGGTTAAGCTACGCGTCAAGTGTTCAAGAGGCGGAGATGGAGGGGAGGCTTTCCCGTGTCACGTTGAGGGATTCAAACAGGGTCATGCGGTGGCGAAAGTAGGTACCTGAGTTCATGATCCAGCCCTTGTATTTGCGTATATCACCGTTCCCAGGGATTTGGATTTCCTGGTAGAGGCCCGTGTGAGTCTGACGGATTTCAATGTCACAGTGAATCTGCCGGGGAGTCGCCATGGAGGTCCGAGCCAGTGGGTTTATGGCGAAGAACTCCTGAAACAACTGGTGCCAATCATAGTTGGTGTGGAACTGTTTGCCCTCCTCAGGATTGTAATCATGAGAAATAAGCAGCTCTTTTTGGTAGTGAACCAAGTCCGTCAAGAGGCGTTTCTGCTCAGCAGTTCTGGCATAGTGAGTGAGAAGGAAGTCCAGTGTTTCTCGATAAAAATTCTCCTTGTTCTGCAAGATGGTGATGAGAATGTAATCATCCCAGGACATTCTCATTCCGTATTCCTCAATGAATTTCTCCTTTGCTTCGCTAGAGACGAATTCCTTGACGGCCTGGGCAACCCGCTGCCGGATATTCGACCATACCGCTCCGTTGGTTTGATCATCCACCCAGGCGGAGTAGAAATCCTTGAAGCGGACGTCTTGATTGTAACGCAAGTAAATCGATATCAACTTGAGGGGGCCCCAAAGGTGAAGGCCCAATAGAGTTGCTGATATCAGCTGCATTTGGGCAAAATCATCCAGGTTATAAGAATAAGAGCCAGCCACAATATCGCCGTGACTCTTCAGATTGTCGGGCAAGCCAAAGGTGTAATTCTCCGTGACCCGACGGCGCAGAGTTTTAATCTTCCACTTCTGGGCGTAATCCTTTTGGGCGGCGGGACTATTTGGCAGCAGGAGAAAGTCATGAACACGAATATTATCGTGAAACCCCCACTCCAGTAGATCATCAAAGGAGCGCATCCACCTTTCCGGCGTATCGCCCGGGTTGCCGCAGATCAGAACTCCAACGATCGGGGCGCCAACTTTAAAAGCCTCCTGGAGATATTCCAATTGCTTCGTCGGCGGTATGTCCGAGCGGCTAACGGCATCCAAAACGCTGTCGTCAGTGTGTTGAAAACCCACCTGGAAGTGAGTGGTCAGTTGGTTTTCGTACAATATCCGTAAGGCCAGATTGGCCGATGACTTTGGATTCTTCGAGCCAGTAAAGACAATGTTGGGTTTCCAGCCAATCTCCGATTTGAGTGAGATCACTTTTTTGATCAAATCAATATCACGCTTAAAAGCGCCAAAGTTTGCGTCGGAGATGGTGATCACTTCGATTCCCACCTCAGCAAATGTCCGCAACTCATTCTCCAGCATTTGCAGGTCAAACATCCTGACTTTAGTTCCCGTGACACTTCCCCAGTCGCAAAAGGTACACTTGTAGGGACACCCTCGATTGGTCTCCCACACAGCATGTGCCGCCTGTCCCTCGCCTTTGAGCTTCGCAACCAGGTCCGTGAAGTAAGCGTGGTGATGGGTCCAGGGGCTGGTGAGTGATTCCAGCTCCAAGTAAGGTGCTCGTGGCGGGTTGTGAATTTTTTGGCTGGCGACGCCAGGGGTTTCGCGCCAGTCATTGCCCTTGACCAGAGCTTCGAGAATACTAGCGAAAACCCACTCGCCCTCACCCAAGACGACCCCATCAATCTCGGGGTGGTCGGCGAAAAACTGAGGGAAGTCCCACTTATTGTTGGGGCCGCCGGAAATCACCACGCAGTTGGGATTGGCCTCTTTGATCTTTTTTGCCAAGGCAATATTGATTTCCCAATTTGGCGAATACTGGCTGATGCCAAGGACATCAATGGAGGCAAGGTCGTATTGGGCAAGATGGTCTTCCACGGTGCGCGTTTGAAACAGCGGTGGCAGCCAATTCAGTTGTGACTTGATGACCGGACAAGCCTTATGGTCCACTTCAAAGTAGGTTTTCAGCCGTGCCCAGGTGTAAGGCAAGTAGGTGCGATGGGTGAAAATTCCCGGGCTTGATACCAGAACCGAAATGCCGGCCATTGATCCTCATTTGTTTGGGTGGGAGGAATGTCTTCATATGGTAACCCGGAATAAAAATGACTGGGAATCACCCGCGAGGGTGAAAGACCTTAGAAGGTGGTGAGCGGCGAAATGGAGGGGTTCACGCCAAACTGAGTACCCGAAATCTTCACTTCGTAGCTGGCCCCTTTAAGAGTTTGCTTTTTGTAGCCGTCGAGAATTCCCAAAAACAACGACAGACTGTCTTGGGCAGTCTTGTCCACATTCAACTTGAGTTTTAGTTCATAGGCCCCAAACTTGGGTGTCATGCCGCCGGGACCAGGAGCCATACTCATAGAGATGGAGCCCTTGACCTGTCCATTAAAGGAATCCTTGGCATCACCGATCTCAGCCATTTCGATATAAAGTTTCCCGGCTGAGAGACGGCCCTTCAGTTTTACCTGCGACCAATGAAAGGCGGGTAAACTGAGTGGGCCATAGTAGGTGGGCACAGTGGAAGGGGGAAGGCTGATCTTTCCTGTCGAGAGTTCCAGTTCACCGTCGGGTTGATCCCGATAGGTGGGATCAACCACCAGAGAGGTCTGAAGGTTGGCCTTTCCCTTAAGTGTTACGGGAAGCTCAATCAAATCCTTTAGGGCGCTGAGTTCCAAACTGCCCACACTTAGATCAATATCCTGACGGTAAACCCCCTCTTCAATCTTATCCCCACTTTTGAAGTTGAGGGTGATATCGCCCTCAAGGAAGCCCTTCGCCCGAGCCACAAAGCCTGGCTTAAAGGTGAGAAGCCCTGCGATACTGGGCGACAGTGTGAGCTCATCGGCCTTGAGAGGGGGCAGGGAGGGGGTGGAAACCTCAACTTGCTCCAAATTCAATCCAGGAGCGGGAATGACGTCCAGACCAAGGTGTTCAAACTGCAGAAAAACCTGGTTATTAGAAAGTTTGGCCACCTGGACAGTGATCACATCCGCTAAGTCATCATAGGGGAACAGGACGACAGAAAAAAACAAGAGGCTGAGGAGAGCGACAAGGATTTTCTTTTTGTGATACTTGACCACATCGCGCAGAAAATTGGCTATCATGGTCACTGCTGGCATGATTACTTACCCCGTCCCCGTTTTTTACCCTTTGGACCGCCCGCATCTTTGCCGGCCGAAGCTTCTTCAGTCTCAGGCAAGGAAAAACTAATCAGCTTAAAAGTGGCATTGAAATAATGTGGGTCTTCAGCCGTGGCATGAACCTCCATGCCTGTCATTTTGACGCTGGCATCGAGATTCTGCAGCTGGTAGCCAATGTCGATGATCTGCCGCAAATTGAGCTGTTTCAGCTCTAGTCTTACTCCCTGCTGCTGCACATTCGGCGGAGCCAGGCGGCTGCCGGGGTCACCTTCGGGCAATTGCATAGAGGAACCGATTTGGGAGTCCAGTAGACCGGCAGTGGAAAGCATTCCCTTTGCCTTTGATTCAATTTCTCCCGAAGACATCCCTTTTGGGAGGGGCGCCCCTTTTGAGAGACTGCGAGTTTTCAGTAGACCACGAATAAGAGCCCGGCTGTCTTCAAATTCGGTCACGTAATTACTAGAGGAACTCAAAAAGCTCCAAGGTATGGAAAGAAAAATCAGAACCACGAAGGTGATACTGCCAATGACAATGGCCCTTTGTCCGTTGGAGGGCAGGGTCTCATAGCGTTCACGCAGTGTATTGTAGAGGGAGCTCTCCTCGACGGTATCCTTAACCTGATTAAAGGTTTCCGTGAACTTATCTTTGAGATCATCCAGGTTCAGCAACTATCACTTTCCTTTCAGGCGATTGACTTTCAGGCGCAGCCCAAATGGAGTCTTACCATCTTTGCTGGCAAAGCCAGGGCGAAACTTCTCCACCTTGCCGTCGGTCGACAGGGATTTCCATGCATTGGCGAGGACATCGATATCGGGTCCGCGGGCAATCAAGCCCTGTACCTCGACCTTGTCGTTATCAACGATGAGCTTTTGCACGTCGACGACCAGTTTCTTTTTTGAAGGTGTGGTCTCGGTGAGGCTCTTGAACACATCCAGGGCCGAGGTGATGGTCTGAACCTTCTCGGCCAGCTTGCGGTTCTTGGCCTCGTTCTCCTGGTCGCGAATGAACTTGCGGATATTGCGCGGATTGGCCCGGGGCCCTTTTAAATCTCCGCCGGTCACATTTTTAGCCTGAATCTTCATTTGCTCATAGGCCTGGCTGGCCATGTCTGAAGAAAATGAATCGCGCATGATGGACCAAACAAGAAGCAGCAAAAAGGCAGTACCCCCAACGACCATGGTGTGGCCCCACTTTTCAACTAACCGCTTAAACGTCTGACTTTGTTTGGCGAGTTCCCCGCGTAGCATATTGATAGCCGGGTTTCTCGGGCGCTTAAGGCCTTCAATAGCCAAGGAAATGGCTACCGCTTTTGTCACCTCACCTGCGCCACCGGTTTCAAAATTGAGAGCCGAATGGGCGGGAATCTGTTTGAGGCGGTTAAAAGGTATCTCCAGCTTTTGTGTCAAATAAGGGCCCAGGTTTTGGATCTGGCAGGTGCCCCCCGTCATCAGGGCCTTATCAATGTGAATCTGATGATCCGATTCGGTTTCCAGAATTGCCAGATGAAGCTCGTGGGCAAAGTCGTCGACAACACTCTTAATGGTGTCCGAAAAAGTCACTTGATCTCGGGTGGCTCCCTCGTTGCTGGTCAGGAGAAATCCCTTTTTGCGCAGCTCCTTCAGAGCCTCCACAATATGCAAACTGTATTTTCCGGCCAGGGCCTGGGCCACGTCCATACCGCCCCAGTCGAGGGTTCGCGCCGTCAACAGCCGGTCTTCGCACCACACGATCATGAGAGTTGAGCGGTGGCCAATGTTCAGGACGACCTTTGCTGACAGGGGAGTGCCAGGAGTTGCCGGGGAGGTTTCCTCGTCCAAAGACAGCGGGGGGCCTTCGCGAGGCGGCTCGGTCCACTCCTCAAATAAATTGGCGAAGGCCAATCCCTCAACTGAGATAATGGCCGGCTCAATTCCCCCGTCGCGAGCCACCTGGAGAACCCGTCGAACTCTCTCCGTCGGACTGGTGCAGGCCAACACTTCAGCCCCAGGTCCCCGGTAGCGGGTGATCTTGGCATCAAAGACCGCATTATCTCCGGAGAAGGGAATGTCATCTTCCAACTCAAAGGGAATGCTTTTCAAAATTTTATGACGTTCACGAAAAGGGAACTCCAGGTTGCGGACCACTGTGTGTTCCTGGGGGAGACCAAAAACAAAAGAGGTGCTGCTGGAGTCATACTGACTGGACAGTTGGCGGAGGAAATCGAGAATTTCAATCTCATGGTCTTTAGTGGGATCGGTGCTTAGGGGGAACTCCTCAAGGCGAGTGAGTGTGAATGATCGGTTCGACGCTTCAACCTCAGCCAACTTAATGCTGAAGTGGCCGATATCGATGCCCACGCTTCTCATGCTATCGGTACTCCAATACCTTCCTGGTGTTGATCACAGTGCTGCTCGATTCCACTCTAGGGAAATCACTCCCGAATCGTATCAGTTCTCGTACCAATATACTACTGTAGGGCGGCCTTTTGGGGCATTTAATTTCTTAGCTGTAGGGGTGGTTTTTCCCTTATCATCGGACTTGCCATCGCCCTTGTTAGCGGTGCCCGGGTCGCCACCACCTTCACCTTTTTTCTCTTCCTCGGCTTTGGTCAAGATGTCGATGTATCTCTCCTTGATGTTATCGAAGTCATAGGTGACCACTTCGATCTCACGGGTCACCCTACCGTAGCTGCCCACACTCTTGATGCGAAAGTTAAGCTCTGCATCAAAGACCAGAGGAATGCCGGCGGGATTAAAGGAGTCAGTGCGTACCCCCTGAGTGCCGAGGAAATCAAGAAAGTCATCGTAGTTGCGGAAGGGCCCCCCTTCCTGAGGGGAGCTGCGCCTCTCGATCACTTTGGTGACCACTTCATCCGTCATTTGCACATCCAGACTCTTGAGCACATGTTTATCCGAGTAGTTCACATTTACGCCCTTGGAGCCGTAAACCGTCACCTGGCGGGCCAGTACCTGATAGAGGTCATCTGTCATCTCGGCCACCATGTGAAGCTCATTTAGAGTCTTAAATGGGGCATTGGGCGGAATGAATTCGCTGCGCACATCCTGGTAGTAGTTCCGTTCATCCCCACCGACCAGGCTCTCGCTGTTTTCGTCGACCCAATCGATCATGTGGTGGACCAGGTCCTCAAAATTGAAAGTGCCGTATTTCTCAGCAAACTGCTCGTTGTTTTCTACTTCAACCTGGAAGATCTGAAGAATCTGATCCTTTGTCGCTTTCACCAGAGCTTCCGAATCGGAGCCCAGATCATTGATGTCGATCTTTCCCCCCTCGGATTCAATGGTCACGGCGTAGGAGGCGTCCATCTTGGATTCCTTTACTGCCGCCTGGATTTGACTCTTATCCACGCCTGATATTTCATCCGGTAAAACTGGAGGCCAGACAAAGGGAAACTGCCAAATCGGATCAAGCATGGACTTGTTCTCCCCAAGTTGCTCACCAAACGAGGCCATGGCCTTTTTGTAGAGCAAAATGCGAAACAGGCTCAATTCCAGTCCGGCCTTGGCTGCATAGTAGGCGCGCAGACGCGAGATCCCCTGCACAGCAATGTTGTTTTCAATACCCGTGCGAAAGGCCACCTCGGTCGCCAAAAAGGTGAGGATCATCATCACAAAGAGAGCCATCATCATGGCTACCCCACGTGTGTTAGTTATTGGTGCCAAAAGGCGTTGGCGGAGGTTTAGCTTTGCCTTTTTCATCCGTTTCCTCGGGTTTACGGTTATTGGGAAAGCGAAGCGCGGCAACCAACGTCATGCCCACCGGCTTTTCGTTTTCCACTTCCTTATTGTGAAACTCCAATGTGATCTCAACAGCATAGGGAAATTTGCCCTGTGAGTTGGCGTCCCCGCCCTTGTCGGTTTTCCATTGTTTGACCCATTCTTCTTCCTTTCCTGGCCCCAAATAGCGCAGTTCAAAGCGGGTGACATGCTCAAGAAGTACGGTCTCCGTCCCGCCCTTGGTCACATCGTCATCAATGATCGGATCAATCCGTCGCCACAAACATTTGCTCTTTTTCTTTTTGTTAAAGCGGCTGCGGCAGTCCTTAAGGAAGTAACCCACTTCGGCCTGGTCACTGGATTTGTCATCAGCGCGAATGCGCGAGTTGTTTAGAGTGGTGAAATTGAGCTCATCTTCCTCGCCAAGAAAATGGGTCAGAATCTTTTGTTCCTTGGGCTTAAACTCTTTGGCAGGCTCTTTGGGCTGATTGGCCTTTTCTTCAGCCCTTTTTTTCTCCTCTTCCTCTTTCTTTTTTTCTTCTTCAGTTTTTTCTTCGTCAGGTTTTTTGTTTTCGTCTTTTTTGGTTGTGTCAGTTCCCTTATTGAGACGATCAATCCGCTCTTTCTCGGCTAAATTGTAGAGATCAATGTTGATGTCACGGTAATGGAAAGCCATATTGATGTCTCTTTCCATAATCCGTAACACATCACGAACACCGGTGACTCGGTCGACCTCTTTTTCCACCTTCACCTTGGACTTCACAGCATTTTGTACACTTTCAGCCGTGTAGATGGACAGGATGGCCAAAATAGCGGTGGCAATCACCACCTCCAAAAGAGTCAGGCCGGACTGGGACTTAAGGGCGTTCAATTTTCACCCCCGCCTCCGGAGCCGCTGCCTCCGCCGTCACTTCCACCGCCTGAACCGTCGCCACCACCGGTACCGCCGCCGCCACCGGTACCGCCGCCGCCCGGGAGGCCGATGTCCTGTTCCCAGTCGACAAAATAAGTGGTGATCTTGTAAGACACCTCTTTTTTGCCAGCGGTGACCAAGACCGTTAGAGTGACCTCTTTCACGGCTTTGGAGACAAACTCATTGACCTGCTTGATCATAGTGATCAGCATCTCGTCGGCCCCGCCCTCTTGGGAGGTGAGTAGAGCGGTCAAATCCGGCATTTGAAATTCCTGAGAGGTGAGAAACCAGCGGTATTGGGGATAGTCGTCACCAAAATCCCCACTTTCTTCCTCGGGGATCTCGCTGACGGGCTTGCCTTTGTATTTGGCTTCCAGTTCCACCATCTTTCTTTCCAACAGGGTGGCCACATTGTTGGAAAGATTTATTTTACGCATGCGGTTGAAGTTACCCGACCAGGTCGAGGACACAGTGACAATGACCATGGTCAGAATTGACATGGCAATCAAGACTTCAAGAAGGGTAAATCCTTTTGCCCGGCGTTTCACTGATCGCGAATATCCTTTAACTCCAGGTATTCTGTGACTATTTCACTCTTACCCGTCAGCGGGTGAATGGCAAGGGTCCAGCGCGCCTGTTCGCTCAGCCTAAAGTGAACGGCCGCCTCTTCCACCAGGCCCTGGGGAAAAAAATGAATATAGGCCACTCCTGTTCCTATGGGATCCTTCTCCCGGGCCACTTCCACGTTTTCAAAGAAGAGGGGACGTGGGAGCTTTTGCTTTCTCATCACGGTGTCGTCCATGGCAAAGCCGTTAGGGTCGATGGGATTGCCGTCCTCATCCTCAAGGACTTCTTCCTCTTCGGCGTCTGCTCCCGGCAGAACGACCTTTTTGATGGTTTTTTCCACCCAGTACTCGTGTTCCTTTTCGCCTTTTTCCCAACCGTCCTTCATGTCGATGACCAGACGATAGGTGGCATTTTCCAGACGGGCGCGGTGACGTAGATCCTTGGTTAAAACAGTAAAGCGGCGGATGACCTCTTTAAGTTGGTTATTTTGATTGCCCACCCGGGGCATGACGGTTGCCAACAGAGCAGCAATGATCGCCACCACGATCATGATTTCCATAAGAGTAAAGCCAGCTTCAGAGAGCCGGCAACTCTGGATTGTTTTCGGTAACTTAAAAAGGCCTCTGAAATTAGAGGTTCTCAGAGGAGATATCTTCGTCTTCGCCAGAGCCACCCTCGCGGTTGTCGCGACCTAGAGACTGAAGAACATAGGTCCCACCAGAAGACTCATAGATGTACTCATGGTTCCATGGGTCGCGGGGTACTTTCTTGACGTAAGGATCTGGGCCCCAACTGGAGCAGCCATCTCCGGGAGCCTCAACCAGAGCGCCGAGGCCCTGATCTGTCGTCGGATAGCCACCACAGTCGGTGTAGTACATATCTAAAGCTTTACCCACCTCAGCCATGGTGATCTTTGCTTGCTTAATTCGTGCTGACTTCAATCGGCCCATCACCACAGTCACAAGACTGGCAACCAATCCACCAAGAATCACAAGGACGATCATGATTTCCAAAAGGGTCATACCCTTTTCATTCTGGGCCACGCCATGGGCGTTCAAGATTTTGCGCATACCTTTGCCTCCGCAAGCAATCGTTGAGAAAGAGGACCCAGTTTATCCTCCAAGGCCAGACATTTCAAACACTGGGATCATGATGGAAAAGACTATCACCCCAATAACGCAACCCATTAGGATCAACATGATGGGAGTGAGAAGGGAAGTGAGGCCTTCCACTTCGGTCTTCACTTGAAAGTCATAGGCGTCGCTGACTTGCGTTAGCATTTGTTCCAACTCGCCTGTCTTTTCTCCAATATTAATCATGTGAATCACGATGGGAGGGAACTGCCCTGATTTCTTAAGTGGGCCGGCAATGGATTCCCCCTCGCTGATGTTCTCCCGGGCGTTGTCCAGGGCTGTGGCCAGGACTTCGTTGTCCACAACATTGCGCACGATCTGCATGGCGGTCAGCATAGGTACACCGCCAGTCAAAAGAGTCGACAGAGTGCGGGTGAAACGACTCACCGCCACCATACGTGCCAGCTTGCCCACTGTGGGGAGCTTGAGGACAACCGCATCCCACTGACCTCGGCCTTTGGGCGAGTTCTTCCAACTTCTAAAAACCACAAAGATCACCACAAAGGTGGCCACAATCACATGCCAGTAGTTCACCAACAGGCCGCTGAAGTCGATGACCATGACCGAGTACCAGGGAAGGACCAGGTCAGGGTTGGAGTCAAAGACCATGACCATTTTTGGGATAACGAAGATAAAAAGGGCCGCCAGCATGGCCAACATAAACACCGTCATTAGCACTGGATACATCATGGCCGACTTGAGTTTGTTGTTAAGCTCATTCTGGCTTTCAGTAAATTCAGCCAGACGCAATAAAATGACGTCCAGAGTTCCCGACATTTCCCCAGCTTCGCACATGGAAACATAGATCTTGTTAAAGATCTTAGGATATTTGCGCATGGATTTATGAAAGGGAGCTCCTTCGTTGACGTTGTTTTTGATCTCCGCCATCACGTCAGAAAGCATTTCATTTTCCAACTGATCAGAGACCGCCCCCAAGCTGTCCACCAATGGTATGTTGGCTTTTAGCAGAGTGGCCAGCTGACGGGTCAGGATCGACAGATCATTAACGCTGACCCCTTTGTTGTGGCCCCCTTTTTTGGCTTTGCCTTTCTTAGCAGCCTTGGATTTGTCTTTAAGATCTACGACGTAAATGCCATCTTTTTTGAGGCGGGCACGTGCGGTACGGGCATTATCCGCATCGATCGAGCCGCGCACATTCTTCCCGGCTTTATTAAGGCCTTTGTACTCAAATAATGGCATGATTTGGACCGCCCTTTTAACTCACTTTAGGCATCCACTTGGGTATTGGTCAATACTTCCTCAATGGTGGTGACGCCCTTTAGGACCTTTTGAATTCCATGGTCACGAAAAGTCTGCATGCCATTACGGAGAGCGGCCTTTTTAATGGTTCCCCCATCCTGGCGCTGCATGATCAAAGAGCGAATTTCGTCGGTAACGAGCAAGAGCTCTTGAATGACCGTTCGGCCAATGTAGCCCTTTTGGTTGCACTCATTGCAGCCCACGGCGCGATGAATATTGGCGTTGCGCACCTGATCTCGGCTGATCTCAAGTGAGGCCAACTCTACCTCTGTGGGATCATAGGGCTCCTTACAATGAGGGCACAACACACGGGCCAGACGCTGGGCGACCACGCCCAAAAGTGAAGTGGCAATCAAAAAGGGCTCGCAACCCATGTCGATCAGACGAGGGAATACACCGGCCGAATCATTGGTGTGAATGGTTGAGAGCACCAGGTGACCTGTGAGAGAGGCATTAATGGCAATCTCAGCGGTTTCCAAGTCACGAATCTCACCCACCATGATCACGTTCGGGTCTTGACGAAGAATCGAACGCAAGCCCGAAGCAAAGGTCAGACCAATCTTGGAGTTCACCTGAATCTGGCCAATACCGTGAATCCGTTGTTCCACCGGATCCTCAACAGTAATGATATTCTTATCGACGGTGTTGATCTTGCTCAAGGCCGCATACAAAGTGGTCGACTTACCGCTACCCGTAGGGCCTGTGACCAGAAAAATGCCATAGGTTTTGGTCAGCATATGATCGATTTGTTCCAGGCTGTTCTCCGAGAAGCCCAGTTGCTCCAGCTCAAGCACCACGTTACTGCGGTCTTGAAGACGCATCACGATCCGCTCTCCAAAGGCGGTGGGCACGGAACTCACACGAACATCAATGTCTTTTCCCGCCAATTTCAGGGGAATGCGACCGTCTTGTGGGAGGCGCTTTTCGGCAATATTTAAATTGGCCATTACTTTAACACGAGAAGTGATAGAGTTCTGAAGCTTCTTGGGCGGCTTAAAAATATCGAACAAAATTCCGTCAATGCGGAAGCGAACCACCATATCCTTTTCGTAGGGCTCCAGGTGAATATCCGAGGCCTTTTCCTTCACCGCGCGGAATAGCAGAGTGTTGACCAATTTAATCACCGGGGCGTCGTCGTCACCGGCTTCCAAAAGGTCAATCACCGGGTCGTCCAGGTCGTACTCTTCGCCTTCGATTTCATCCAGGCCCTCCAGGGCCGCCGTGCTCTTTTCGTAAACCCGATTAATGGCATCCTGCAGGCGAGAGCTGGTGGTGACTCTGACCTCGATGCGTTTGCCAAACAGGACTCTTAGATCATCCAAAACCTTTAAATTGAGCGGATTGCTGGTCAACACGATCAGATGGTCGGATTCCAACTTAAAAGGGAGAACTTCGTGGTTTTTTGCGTAGTTGATGGGGATATCTCGAACCAAGTCCACCGGAATATCCCCGTAGGGGATGTCCTTGATGTAGGCGACATTCAAACGGTCACACAACTCGGCCAAGGCGTCCTCAGGCGTGTGGTAGGTTTTTCCTTCCATGGCCTCCCGCAGGGGGTTGCCATCACGATCATTGGTCTTGAGGAGGGACTGGAGCTGTTCCTCAGTGATCCCCGTCCCTTTAACTAGCAAAGACTCAAAATTCGGTGTGGCCATAGCAATTCCTTAAAACGTCTCGACGGCAGGTTCTTCCTTGGGCTCGTCATCGGAAAAACGGGAGGCATCATCATCGTCACCATCATCAGTCGGCTCCATCAGGGGAGATGGAGCCGAAGAGGAAGGAGGAGGTTGATTGTTGCCAAAGGAACGACGAGGAAGCTTGTCAATGGCTTCGCCATGGGGGTCCCGACCGTTCATGTAGCGCTGAATAAAGGTAATACGCTCATTGATCTTGTCGTTGAGGAGATTGGCATTGTCAGTGGTGTTGCGAATGATCTTTGGCGTGATGAAGACCACCAGGTTGGACTTCCGTTTGTCCACGGTTTTGCCCTTAAAGAGCCACCCCAAAATCGGAATGTCACCCAGTACAGGGACTTTGGTGACGTCTTCTGATTCTACGTCCGACATCAAACCACCAAGAACGGCCGTGTCACCGGAATTGACCACAATTTGAGTTTTTATCACCCTCTTGGTGGTGGCCACAGCGGATTTAGCCAGCTCATCGGCTTCCACTTTGGTGCGGGACAATTGCTTTACCTGCTGTTCAATCTTCAGTTTCACCGAATCTGTATCGGGACTGATGAAGGGAGTGAGATTCAGCTTGATGGTTACGTCTTCACGGTTGGCAGTGGTGGAAAGCGTGCCAGCGGTGGCGGTCGAGTCGCGGGACAGGTTCACAGGAATCGTTTCACCGACCTCGATTTCAGCTTCCTCATTGTCGAGGGCCATAATTTGTGGCGTGGACAGCACGTTTCCACCCGCGGCTCCCTTTAAAAACTTAATTAAACCCACAAGGCTGGTGACGGTCGCCGTAAAGTCGCCGGCCTTAAGCTCAAAAGTTTGCCCGCTACCAAAACCGAGAATGGCACCCGAGTCTGTCGCTGGATTGAGCAGGTTGCCGATGGGGGAGGAGCGGAAACCAATACGACCGACGCCCTTACTGCTGCGGTCAAAGGCATAGTAGTCCACACCCCAGGTTTGGGTTTTGGTGGCATTCATTTCCATGATAATGGTCTTCACGAACACCTGATCACGGGCAATATCGATTTTGGAAAGGATGTTTTTTACCACTTCATAGTCCTGGCGGCTGGCCGTAATAATCAGACTATTGGTGTTTTTGTCAGCCGCCACCTGAACTTCGCCTCCGAACACGCTGGCGGATTGAGCTAGGGGATTGGTGGTCCCCGTGGGCGAAGGGGTGGTTGTAGAAGCCTTCGCTCCCGACTGTTGGCTCTTTTTGGATTCAGTGGCAATGCCGTTTAACACATTGGCGATTTGCTCGGCTTCGCCATGACGAACGTAATAGACAAAAACGCCCCCTTGGTCTTCGGGACGCAATTTGAAATCCAATTTGCTAATCAGGCGGCGAATCTTGGCAATTCCGGCCTTGTTACCGACGACAATAATTGAGTTTGTACGGTCGTCGGATACCACTAGGGAATAAGACTCAGCCCCCGAGCCGCCGCTAGAGGTCTGGTTGGTGTTGCGGCGAAAGCGGGGAACGCCGGAGGAAAACCGGCTTTTGTTTGAACTTTCACCCTTGTTGATGATCTGGTCCAAAAGATCGGCCACATCCTTGGCTTTGGCGTAGCGGATGCGAATCACCGCCAGCTGTTCTTCAAAGCCGGGAACATCGAGTTGGTTGATAATATTCATCACCCGCTCAATGTTAGAACCGTAGTCAGAAATAATAATCGAGTTGGTGGGCTCATAGGGCACCATCTCGCCATCTTTAGAGGGCAGAATCCTCAATTGCTTATTCACGTCAGCCGCACTGATATACTTGAGCTTGATGATCCGGGTGATCATCTGATCGGTGTTGGGGAAGTAGTTTCCGGAGTAAGTCTCAATACTGTCCCGCTGGGCGTTCCGTGCAGATTTGATCTTCAAAAACTTTCCTGAAGGCACAACCGTGTAGCCGTTAATGGCCAGAGCTGACAAAAAGGCCTTGTAGGCTTCAGCAACCGACACCTGAGTGGGGGCAATAATGGTGACTTTCCCGCGAACCTGGGGATCGACGATGAAGTTCTTGCCCGTGAGTTCACTGATGGCCTTGATCACATCGGCAATGTCGGCATTGGGATAGTCGAAGCTCTCAATCAAATCAGGGAAATTCTCGTTAGTGATATCTTCCGGATTGGCGTAGGCAAACTTTTTCTTTTTGGGATCTTCCTCGTTCGCACTGGGCTCCGTCATGGGGGCGACACCAGCAGGCGGAGGGATGGGGGCTTGGGCCTGGGCCACGCCTGTCCACCAATAGAAAGCCAAAAGTGCCGAAAGCAATGCTGTGGTTCTCATGGGAATCCTTCCTTGTTGCCTCAACTTACTGTTGCCGTTTCACTTACTCAGTGACTGAGTAGTTAAAATTCTCATCCCTGCCGTTTCTCTCAACGCCCAATTCGATCTGGTTCGACGTCTTAAGGGCATTGTAAAATTCCATCGCGCGGGTGGGGCTGTTGATCAGTTCCCCATTAACCGACTTGATCACATCCATGGTCTTAAAGCCCAGTTTTTCAAAAATGCTTCCAGGGTTAATGGAGACAAAGCGGAAGCCCTCCACTCGGCCACCCGAGCCCGGCACAATGTTGGGAACCATGCGCGCTTGATTGAGAATCTCAGACAGGTTGGAGGTGTACTTGCTCAAGTCAGAGCGCTTGATTGAGAAATCAAATTCACCGCGCTTTTCCACTTCTCCCGATTCAGCCGACTTGATGGCTTTGACTCCAAAATTGATCTTAATGTCCTTGGGAATTTCGATGTACTCTAGGCGGTTGTTGGCCAGGTTGCGGAAGGTGACCTTGCGCCTCTCGATCTTAGTGATACGGGCAATGCCTTCGATTTCCTCATCAACCGACAGCACTTGGGTTTCATTGCGATTGCGAATGTTGATGGAGGCCACAGACTTTTTTACGTTGAGGTGAACAATGGTGCCCTCAAGCTTGAGCGGCAGTTGCGACAGTGTGGCCGGCCCATCGGTGGGCGCGTCTTCCTTCCCTTCCGAAGCCAGTGAGGGAGGAATCTTTCCGTCTGAATTCAAAATGTTTCGATCAGCAATGGACTCGTAGTCCATCTTTGTTGCCATGCGGGCCCGCGAAGTAGGTCTAACCTGAGCAGGTGGAGCTTCCGTTGGCAGCATCGAGGGTCGGTAGGACATGATGGAAAGATCGGCGATTACGTAACCCGCGAAGGCGGCGAGGAGATAAACATAGACCCCTTCTAAGGGCGGGCGTCCCCCACCTTTCATGTTATCTAAAAATGTTCCTCCGCCACCAAACCATCTCATTGGTAAAAAGTTTAGCAAAAGGCCATGGCATGAGGCCAAAAAAATTTCATTTTTTTGAATGATTCAAAGGACTTTACCCTTTGCGGTGGATGACAAAAAGGGTCCCGGTCCTTAGGTCTGGGAAATCGAACTCCGGGAGAGGCCCGAGAGCAGGACCTAAGTCCCCGTTGATTTCTTCAGGGTCACGTAGAAAATCTTCAAGGACCTTAGTCTTGGCAGGAGTGCAGCATTTTTACCAAATCGAACACAAGGCTAAATGAGGCAAATTTTTTGAGATTTTTGTCAGGCACGGGGATTGCTCACTATCAATTGTGTCGACAGCCAATCCCATTGGCGGCGACAGAGGGGACTCAAAAAATAAAAGGAAGGTTCGCAATTGGTATTGGAAACAAAGTGGCAGGTGACTGTCATCTGCCGACCGTGAACCCATTTTTTGGGAGGGGAAATTCATGTCTGATGCAGTGGTCTTTCAGGGTCTTAATGCCCTAGACTTCGAAGAGATTCGCGCAAGCGTCGTTCGTATTCCGGAAGTTACCCGGAGAATCATGGAAGCTCAAAGGATTTGGGACTCCAGTGAAGCCAGCCACTTCGACTTCTTCAATTTCATTGCCTCTGAAGACCGTGTCTTCATGAGTAACATTCGATTGAAGAGTCTAGCTGCTGCCGTTGTGCAGGTGGGCCTTTACGAACGCTTCTTGCGCTACCACAAACCACCACAAATAATTGTCGGCAATGCAAACGGCGATTCTGCCCTTAAGGTGGCCGCTGGGATTCTGACCTTTGAGGAGATGGTTTCTCAAAGCGCAGCTCTCAAGCTCACCCGGCCGGTCGCACCTCTGCAGTTGGCCGATGCGCCAGTGTTGAGCGGCATTTCATTGACTGAGTATGGTGCTTACCGATCCGCTAAGGACGACAATGGTGAGTCGGTGATGGACGAGATTTCGGTCGACAAGATCGATCCGGCCAAGATCATTGCCACTCTGGTGGAAGAGCACGATGTTCGCTCCTTTACCAATGTGGGTCCGGGAAATCTTCTTTATCCTCAATTGGAGGAAGACCTGAAGATGGCCGATATCCAGGTGGTGGAGTCCATTGAAATGGACCCAATGCTTAGCTGGTTTTGGACCGGAATGCGCAGTCGCGATTTTGCGGTTGCTCAATAACCTCAATTACCACAGGGCCAATTCAAAATCCGGAGGCTCATGCAAATGCATGGGCTTCAGAAAGTCAGGTACGGGTTGGTCCGGTGATAACACGCAATAAAATCCTCCCGGCATCGAGGAGGAAAGAAATCCTCGTGGCGGCAGACTCAGCCAATAGTGATCAAAGTGGGTGTAGACTAGGAATTCGTTCTTGGTGGTAGACTTATAGGCCGTGTACAGCAGGCTATAAAAGATGTCTGGATTTTCGGCAAACAGGTGAGTCAAATAGCAGAATTCAAGTGGTTGAGAGACGGGGGGCAATCGCTTTCCCATCCCTAAAAAAGACAGCAAATGTAATCCTTCTTTGAGAGTCAGAGCTTCTGGCGAATAGCCATGGCTGTAGACCCGTTGTGTTTGCGAGGGGGACCAAATTCCGGTGCAACCCAGGATGTTATTGTCCTTGTCTTTGGCAAGAAGGAAGTTCTCCAGGTGCAGGTCTTTCCATCTTTCCAGGTTTTGATGAATGGACTCAAGACTGAGGGAAAAAGTCAAAGGCCTCAGAGATTTCTTTTTTAAAATATAAGCGTAGAGGGCTTCCCGATCAGACTCCTGGGCCCTCTTGACGAGAATGCTGGGTAGGGGGCGAGGTCGCCAGGGGAGAAGCCCATGAAGGCTGACAATCTGAAAGCGACGAAACAAATAATAGCGAGGTAAACGTCGTTTCATCGACCGGGGTCGGACAAAGGCATTGTAGGCCTGCTTCTGACTCTGCGCCACGACAGAAAAAATATAGCGGCAATTCCTCTTGGCCTTTTCTTCCTCCAAGACGGGCAGAAAGTGCTGAGACCAGCTGAGAATCGCCCCTCTGGAGGTGGAAACGCGCAAGTCGGTGGCAAAGCCGATGGTTTGTACCTCGCCCTCCACCAATGCTTTGCGGAAAATCAAAGACGCCATGGCTTCAATCTGGTCCTGATCGTTTATCAACAGATAAGTAACGAAATCATCAGATTGCAGCCGGTAGTGGTCAAAAAAAGATCCGATCCTTTGATAAGAAATATCAATACTTCCAGGCAAGGTGGTGTCTTTAAAATGGTCAGTGACTTTTTGATCGTCAGCAGCAGTGGCTTTCACCAGACGCATGAATCACTTTTTCCACATGATGTCGGTTTCGCCCATTTTTTGATTGGCAAATCTAGCCATCACAAACAGGTAATCGCTGAGTCGGTTGAGATACATAATGATAATGGGATCGACGGATTCTCCGTCCTCATTCAAGCCTATGGCGTAGCGTTCAGCCCGCCGACAAATGGTACGGGCTTGGTGGAGAAAAGATGCTATCAAACAGCCGCCGGGCAGAATAAACTCGGTTAGTGGTTTCAACTGCTCCGTCCAGCTGTCGATCTGACCTTCCAATCGACTGACCAGGCCCTCTGACAGGGGAGGGAGTTTTTTTGTCCATTTGTCATCATCACATGCCAAATGACTGCCAATAATGAATAGCTGATTTTGTAAGATGCGGACTTCATCCAAGCTGGCTTTGGCAAAGTCCATCATATTGGACTGGCCAATCAAGGTGCTGAGTTGGGAGCCGACAATTCCGAGAACTGAATTGAGTTCATCCACGGTGCCGTAGGCATCTAGCCGCAAGTGAGATTTGGTCACTCGCTTGCCATTGACAAGAGAGGTCGTCCCCTGGTCCCCTCCGCGGGTGTAAATCTTGGTGCTCATAACGTCCAGCTAAACACAAAGGGCTGGGGGAGCCAATGAAATTTGACTTGCGGGCTGGGCCTTTCTTGCCCATGATACGGCCATCATTTCAAAAGAGGCCATTATGAAGCCATTTTTTGTTTCAGTTCCCCATTCGGGCGAAGAAGTTCCAGCAGACACCCCCTGGCTTCACGGATTGTCGGAGCCACACCTGATGCGTGATGTGGATCGGTTCGTGGATTTGCTTTACCGTCCA
Organism: Pseudobdellovibrionaceae bacterium; assembly: GCA_020635075.1. Classification (NCBI taxonomy): domain Bacteria; kingdom Pseudomonadati; phylum Bdellovibrionota; class Bdellovibrionia; order Bdellovibrionales; family Pseudobdellovibrionaceae; species Pseudobdellovibrionaceae bacterium. The sequence goes on from JACKAM010000001.1 coordinate 290,688, forward strand.
GCCATCGATGAGTTGGATATTCCTTTTGTCGTCGCTCAGTGGCACCGCTATGTGGTGGATCTCAATCGACTACCTGAAGATGTGGATGAAGATAGTGTGATCGGTAGCCCTAATCCTTCGGGAACTTTTCCACGTGGACTTCATTGGACGGTGACAACGACGGGAGAGGCCCTCTTGTCCAATCCCATGTCTCAAGAGCTACATGAACAATTGGTCAAACGTTACTTCCGCCCCTTTCATCAGGAAGTTGAAAGTGTTTACGCCGGCTTCCGTCAAAAAGGTGCAACTAAGGTTTACCATTTGGATGCCCATAGTATGCCTAGCAAGGGCACCGAAGCTCATCGTGATCCAGGTGAAACCCGGGCGGAGATTGTCGTCAGCGATGTGAATGGCACCAGTTGTGAAGCCTGGTTTCTCGATCTGGTCGTGGGCAGCTACCAACAAGCGGGATTCAAGGTCGCAGTGAATTGGCCCTACATGGGTGGGCGCGTTACGCAGACCTATGGTCATCCGGACAGGGGTCAGCACGCCATTCAGGTGGAGATGAATCGAGCTATATATATGGATGAAGTGACGAAACAGTTGGTCACTGCCAACCTGGTTTCAGTTCAATCCCAAGTGAAGGCCGCTTTGCAGTCCATCTATGCGGAAATTCCAGAGTTTTGAGATCTGCTTGAATTGACCCCCTTAAGCTGAAATGCTACATCCCCCACACTTGTTGAGGCGCGATGTGAAGCAGCTTGTTAAAATCTTGCGGTCCCTTTTACCGATCTTGCTCTGGCTACCAGTTGAAAGTGCAAGTGCAAGTGCCTCGACCCTCAACCTGAATCAAATTTTCCTCTCCACAATTGAAAACAATCAGGAACTCAAAGCGGCCCAATCAACCCTTGAGCAGGCGCGAGCTTGGGAAAAAGAGGCCGGACGTCATCTTTTTCCCAGTGTGAGCTTAAATGCGAATGTCACTCATCAGGAGTATCCTGGCTACCAGTCTTTACCTGCAGGACTGGCGCCCGGGGTGGATTTGTTTCCCACTCGACTCTATGGAGCCTCCTTCGACGTCGATCAGCCCATCTATCTCGGCGGACGGATTTGGAACGCCTGGCGCTTTCGCGAAGTGCAAAGGCAAAAGGCTGAGTGGGACCAGAGGGCCACACAACAAAAGGTTTTGGCTGAGATCCTCCAGCTGGTCTGGAATTGGTCGGCCCAATCGGAGATTTTAAAGGTTTTAGGTGAGTCAAAGGATCGGCAAGAGGAGTTTGTCCGTCTGACCAGAAGGCGGCTGAAAACCGGAAATGCCCGCGAGTATGAACTTCTTCAAGGTGAAGCCGACTTAATCTCTTATGAGCCACGAATGAGTGAAATCAAGGAGCGGTTAATCAGTCTGCAAAAAGGGATTCAGGTTTTGTCCGGGATTCCAAAGACAAGTGTTTTTCCCGCCAGTTTTTTCTCTCAGTCTGACAAATCCCCAAAAATTGAGGTGAGGGGGGAGTTTCTCCAGCGCAGCCGTGAGCAGAATCCAGAATTGCGGGCCGCAGAGTTGGGCATTCAGTTAGCTCGGCTTAATCGGGAGATTGATTTGGGAGAGCACCGCCCCAGTGTGTCCATCAAAGGCCGGTGGGGTTGGTCATCGCCAGACCGTGGTGACATTGGTAGTGAAAGTGCCAAGTCATCGTCGTTGACTTTGCAATTGAGTGTCCCCCTGTTCTCCGGTTTGACCTCTCTCGAAGTCAAGCGTGCCGGACAGTCGGGCATTCAAGCAGCAGAGGCAGCTTACCAGTCAGCCTTGGATCGGCAACTGATTAGGCTGGAAGAAGGCAAAGCCGCTCTGGTTGCCAGTGGCCAGCGCCTTGGGCAAAGTCGCCAATGGCGGCAAAAAGCCGAAAAGGCCTTGGCTGAAGGGATCAAAAGCTATCGGGTGGGCCTGACCTCCAATTTTCAGGTGGTGCAACTTCAGGCAGCTCGGGAGAGAGCGGCTCTGGGTGAAATTCAAAGCCGCCTCGATCATCATGTGAAGTTTCTCAATTGGAAATTGGCTTTGGGCGAACCAGTCGAGGAGTGGTCAAAGGGACTCACAACTCCTCACATCAAGGGCCCATGATGGGATCGTAGATAGGATGGATGGGGCCTTATGAAGTTTCTGGAGCGATTGTTTAAAACTCTGATATCCGTCAAATTAGCTGTCGTGGTGATTTTAATGCTGGGAATTCTCTCAGCCGTTGGCACCATCTATGAATCCAAATACGATGCCGAGTACGCCCAAAAACTCGTCTACCATTCGCCACTTATGTACTTTTTTATGGGACTTATGTGTGTCCAACTCATCTGTGTGATGATTGACCGCTGGCCGTGGAAAATGCGCCACGCTCCGTTCTTGTTGGCTCACGTGGGGATCATTATCACTCTTGCTGGGTCGTTAGTGACCCGTTATGTGGGTCTTGATGGCAGCATGACCTTCAATATCGGCCAAACCACCCGCCATGTGACGGTGAGTGGGCGGGAGCTATTGGTATACGCATCCTTTGATGGACAAAAGTTCACCCCCGTAGGTTCGCGCAGCGTGGATTTTCTCTTGGAGCCTCCGGACAAACATCCGGTGGCTATTCAGCTTGGTACCGACAAAATCGAAGTTCTCGACTATTACCACTATGCCTACCGCAAGCAGGAAATCGTACCTTCCGAGAGTGAGTTCGATGGCCCCGCCATTCGCTTTCAATTGCAGAACGACAGGGTGAACGTATCTCGCTGGTTGTTTCTCGGCAGAGGGCAGGGCAAGGATATTGCCGACCTAGGGCCGGCGAAGGTCGTCCTCACTGACAGCCCATATAAGAATATGGGGCTCAATGCCATTGTTTTTAACTTTGATCCCAACAAGAAACAGATCAAATATGAAATACGCTCCAAAGAAAGGGGCGTGAGCAAAAAAGGAGATTTGGAAGAGGGCCTAAGCGTTGAAACCGGATGGATGGGGCTGCAGCTCAGAATTTTGCGCTACATCCCCACCGCCAAGCGGGAAACGACCTACGAACATCGGCAGTATCCCACGCCGCAAACAGTTTCAGCGCTGAAAGTTAAATTTAACGATGAAGAACACTGGATGGGTGCCAATACAGTCCTACGACTATTTACGGAGACCAACGTGTACGTTTTGAGTTACGGCAACAAACGGGTGGAGTTGCCCTTTGATCTCACCCTTTCTGATTTTCGCGTTGGCCGTTACCAGGGGACTATGCAGGCCATGAGTTATGAGAGTGACGTTTTGGTTAAGGGACTGGGGAAGACAACCATTTCCATGAACAATCCACTTAAGCACCAGGGCTTTACTTTTTATCAGGCCAGCTTTCAGGAGGATGAATCAGGTAAACCCGTGATGTCGATTTTGTCCGTCAATCAAGATCCGGGACGGTTTTGGAAATACTTGGGATCGCTGATGGTCACACTTGGGGCGATTTTGCTGTTTTGGGAAAAGAGTTTGAAAAAGTGGATAAAAGAAGGCGAACAAGGAGATCGGGCATGAGGCGCTCTCGTCAGCTATGGTTTTTGTTGGTGCTGATGTTCATGGCTCCCAGTGCCTGGGCGGGCGCTGCTGGCGAAGCCTTAAGAACCTTGCCGGTTCAACAGGGTGGACGGATCAAGCCCTACGATTCTTTTGCCCGTGAAGCCTTGAAGCTGGTGTATGGCCGGGAAAAGTATCAAAAGCGGGAAGCAGCTGATGTGGTACTTACCTGGATGATTATTCCCGAACACTGGGATGAGGTGGAGTTTATTCAGGTTCGTCACTCTGGGCTGCGGGAAGCTCTTAAGCTCGATGGTGTGCGTGTCTATTACAGTCCTAAAGAGTTGTTTCTGAATGAACGGGTGGGGCTTCTGGTGCAGGAGATGCGCACCAAACTTCAGGCTCAGGAAAAATTGAACCCCTATTACCAAGCCGTGCAAACCTTGGAGAATCAACTTAGCCTTTATCACGGCATTAAATTTGGTCAGGCCCTGCAAGTGGTGCCCGACGCCAGTAGTGAAACCTGGCTGCCAGTAGCCCGCCTCGAAGGCGAGTTGAAAGACAAGTTCGCGGCCATCACCAAGGCATTTATCAAAGTGGTAACGACTGAGTCGGAAGGCAAAGGGGGAGCTGACGAAGCCGTTGCCAATCTGGAAGCGGCGGTCGCCGATTTTAAGATGCTGGCCCAGTCAGTGAGTCCTGAGAAATACGGCAACCAAAGCAAAATCAAAGCGGAAGTTCACCTCAACACATTTCATCCATTCATGTGGTCATGGATTTTCTACCTCATCGGCGGGCTGTTTTTGTTGGGCGCCATGGTCAATAACCGCAAATGGCTCTATGTGAGCGGGTGGGTCACGGTGATCGTGGGCTTTTTGCTCCACACCTATGGCATGGGTGTGCGCAGCTATTTGTTGGGTCGGCCTCCTGTCTCCAATATGTACGAGACCGTGGTGTGGGTCCCCTGGGGTGCGATTATTTTTGCGGCTCTGTTGGAGTGGAAGAGCCGGAGCAAGACTGTGTTGATGGTGTCTTCTCTTTTGTCGGTGTTTTGTTTGATCCTGACCGACATGGCTCCTTCGGTTCTGGATAAAACACTGTCACCCTTGCAGCCAGTGTTGCGGGATAACTTTTGGCTCACGACCCATGTGTTGGTGATCACCCTCAGTTACGCCGCCTTCTTTTTGGCCTTCGCTCTTGCTGATCTCCAGTTGGTTTACTTTTTGCGCGATGAAGGTAAATACGCCCAGAAAATTCAGGAAGGCACTAAAGCCATCTATCGCACCATCCAGGTGGGAGTGATCCTGCTGGGCGCTGGAATTATATTGGGAGGGGTTTGGGCCGACTACTCTTGGGGGCGATTTTGGGGATGGGACCCAAAAGAGACTTGGGCACTCATTGCCTGGTTTGGCTATTTGGCCATCCTCCATGGTCGAATCGTTGGTTGGGTCCGGCAGTTTGGTTTGGCGGTGAGTTCTATTATTGGTTTTTCTCTGGTGATCATGGCCTGGTACGGGGTGAACTTCGTACTTGGGGCCGGGCTTCACTCCTACGGCTTTGGTGCCGGTGGCGTGGAGTATGTCTCGGCCTTTGTGGCCGCCCATATTTTATGGGTCGTCTACGTAGCAACAGTGCGTCAGAGTCGACTCAAGAGCCGTGAATCTTCTGCTCAATAAATGTGCTGAAGTTTTTTCGACAACAGCCCACAAAAGCCGTGGAAGGCTTGTCCATGGCGGGTTTTTGCCTTTCACGTTTTTTCTTAAAACAAGTGTCTGATGGTAAAGAAGTCAGTCCCTTCCATGGGTGATAGGCCCTTAGATTCGTTAACAATTTCTTGATTTCATGATGGACAAGGTCCAGACCCAGATTTATAGATAGTTAATTTTGAAAACGTATTGTTAATAACATACAGCTGAGACATCCACACTGTAGGTACCTTATGACGAACAAGGTGATCGGCGCTGCTGTCGTTGTCGGGCTTTTAGCCGGACTGTCGGGAGTTATCTATTTATTATCCACCAATTCGGTGACTATCGGTTACAATAAGGGATATCAACCCGACCAACCGATTCCTTTTTCACACGAATTACACGCAGGACAGAACAAGATCGACTGTAAGTACTGTCACGTAGCGGTTGAGGTTTCTCGCCACTCGTCAGTCCCCAGTTTGAATATCTGTATGAACTGTCACCTAACTGTTGGCTTGGACAAGCCCAACATCATGAAGCTGCACGAGGCTAACTCCAGTGGACAATCCATCCCCTGGCAGAAGGTGCATCTGCTGCCCGATCATGTGAAGTTTAACCACTCCGCTCATATAGCGGCAGGCAAGGTCTGTCAGGACTGTCACGGCCCGGTTGAGACCATGCCGGTGGTCTATCAATATAATAATTTGTCGATGGGATGGTGTGTGAGCTGTCACCGTCAGCCGGAGAACAATGCTCCGACTGAGTGTTCAACTTGCCATTATTAACAACTTTGGGAGCCTGGAAGAAATGAGCGATACGAAGAAGACTGGATCTGAACACAAAGGGTCTCCGAAATATTGGCTGAGCCTAGATCAGTGGCGGCAGGACCCGGAGTTTTTACAACAAGCAAAAGATGAGTTCCAATCAAGCCCACTGGCTGAAAACAGTGGCCAGGGCGGATGGGCAAGGCGTGAGTTCCTGAAGTTAATGGGTGCCAGCATGGCTCTCAGCACATTTGGTTGTCTCCGTCGTCCCGCACAGAAAATTGTGCCCTATGTGAAGCGCCCGGCTGAGATTGTTCCGGGAAGGATCAATTATTATTCATCATCTTTCGTTGATGCGGGAATGGGTTTTGGATTGGTGGTGGCCACTCGCGAAGGTCGTCCGATCAAGGCCGAAGGAAATGTGGACCATCCTGTTAATGGTGGTGCCATGTCGGCCCGCGCCCACGCCCACTTGCTGGCTCTGTATGACCCTGAGCGTGGCACCGGCCCGATGAAAGTGGACGGCGGCAAGGGAGCTGCACTCACTTGGGAAAAACTAGATGAAGAAGTGGTGGCAGCCCTTAAGCAGGGTGGAGTTGCCGTTCTCACAGGATCTTTGCTTTCGCCTTCGACCAAATCAGTGGTCAATGAGTTTGTCCGCGGCAGTGGTGCAAAACACTATGTTTGGGACCCGATGAGCCTTGAAGCCAACCGCCAGGGGCAGCAAGACTGCTACGGTCAATCGGTTCTGCCTCACCTGCGCTTGGACAAAGCCAAGTACATCTTATCTGTTGATGCCGACTTCTTGGGAACTTACCTCCAGCCGGTTGAGTTCAACCGTCATTTTGGCCAGGGCCGTAAGCCCGGCAAGGACATGAATAAGCTGGTGGTGTTTGAATCCCTGATGTCTTTGACAGGTTCCAATGCTGACGAGAGATACCGCATTCGCCCCAGCCAGCAAGTGGATGTGGTCATGGGTATTCTCCATGAACTCATTGTTGGTTCTAAAGTCTCTCGTTATGCCAATGATTCATCTGTGACATCCGTGCTTTCAAACTACGCAGATGTGGCTGGACGCTTGGGGATTGACCCCAAAGTTTTCACTCGTGTGGCCAGCGATTTGTGGGCTTACAAAGGCCAGTCACTGGTTATGGCCGGCGGAATGACAGGACAAACCGCTCAGGCACAGGGACTTCAGGCGGCGGTGAACTTCTTAAATACTGTTCTTGAAAACGATGGGCAAACCATCAATGCTCGCGGTTGGACCTACACTGGATATAAGGGAACTTCTTCTGATCTGACCAGCTTGGTTCAAGACATGGAATCCGGTCGGGTGAAGACTGTCATCATCGCCGGTGTCAATCCTGGTTACGCAGCCGGCGCAGCTGGCTTTGCGGCAGCCATGAGTAAGGCCACTGGCATCTATATTGGTGATCGCATTGATGAAACTGGTGCCTTAGCCAAGTATGTGGCCACCTCTCATCATGAAATGGAAGACTGGAACGACATGGAAGTGGTGAGCGGAGTGTACAGCATTCAGCAGCCCACCATTCAACCTCTGAACGACACCCGCTCTTTGGGCGATAGCTTGATGGCCTGGGGTAAAGCCGCAGGTTGGGCCTCCTTCCAGGGCGCCAGTAACTGGTACGAGTATGTGCGAGCTTATTGGAAGAACTCCATCCACGCTCAAAATCGTGGAACAGGAATTGGTCGTGAGGACTTTGAGAGCTTTTGGTACGAGGTTCTGCAACAGGGTGTGTTCGACACAACCTCTGGAAGCCAGAGCCATTCCGCACGGAGTTTTGACACCCGCGCATTGAAGGCGGCGGCCAAATCCGATCGAGCGGCAGCTGAATTTGAATTGGTACTTTACCCCACGGTTGGATTGTTGGATGGGTCACTGGCCAACGTCTCTTGGCTTCAGGAATTCCCTGACCCGGTGACCAAAATCTGTTGGGACAATTACCTGTGTGTGTCGCCCAAAGATGCTCGCAATCAAAAACTTCATGAAGGTGATGTGGTCAAAGTCACGGTTGGTAACAAAACCGTCGAAGCTCCTGTGCACATTCAGCCGGGTCAGGCTGATGGTGTTTTGGGCTTGGCAGTTGGCTACGGTCGCTCCAAAGCTGGGAAGGTGGCCAACGGTGTGGGCGTGAATGCCTATGACTTGGCTTCTTACGGTAGTGGCGGAGTTGTCTACGCCGGCCTTGATGCTAAAATGCAGAAGACCGACAAGCATATTGATTTGGCCAACGTTCAAGGTCACCACTCCATGGAGGGCCGTCAGATTGTGGTGGAAGCCACTCTTGATCAATATATGGAGAATCCTGCGGCCAACATTCATAAACACAAGATTTTCTCCATGTGGAGTGGCCATGAGTACAAGGGCCACAAGTGGGGAATGGCCATTGACCAAAATGCATGCACTGGTTGTTCAGCCTGTATCATTGCCTGTCAGTCGGAAAACAATATTCCGGTCGTTGGCAAGCAGTATGTGTTGAAGGGTCGTGAGATGCACTGGCTGAGGGTGGATCGTTACTTTACCGGTGATCCAGAAGACGCCGGCGTGGTTTACCAGCCTCTTCCCTGTCAGCACTGTGACAACGCTCCTTGTGAAACCGTTTGTCCCGTCGCTGCCACCACTCACACCAGCGAAGGCATTAATGATATGACCTACAACCGCTGTGTGGGAACCAGGTACTGCGCCAATAACTGTTACTATAAAGTGCGTCGTTTTAACTGGTTTGACTACACTAAGATTGAGGCACCCATGCACCTGGCTCTGAACCCTGAGGTCACTCAGCGGGCGCGAGGGGTGATGGAAAAGTGCACTTTCTGTATTCACCGAATCAAAGGGGCGAAGCACCAGGCGAGGGTCGATGGTCGCGAGTTTAAGGCCGAAGATGTTCAGGTGGCCTGTCAGCAGTCCTGCCCCACTAAGGCGATTGTATTTGGAGACATGAACGATCCTGACAGCCAGGTGAGCAAACACTTCCAAGATGGCCGCTCTTATGCCCTTCTTGAGGAGTTTATGGCTGCTCCGGCTGTGAGGTATCAGACCAGGATTCGCAACACTGATCAGTTGAAAGGCGGATCAGATCACGGGGAAGGTCATCACTAATGTTGAAGCGTAATCAATTAGTTCTCGGTGAAAAAACGTATAAAACCATAACAGAGGACATTGTCCATCTGCTGGAAAAGTTCCCACCCAAGCAGTACTTTGCGCTGCTCTTTAGTGCTAAGGTCTTGTTCCTACTCTACATCGTCACCATGGGTGCGATTGTGTTCAAGGGGATGGGACTACAGGGTGTGAACCACCCGGTGGGCTGGGGAACGGATATTATCACCTTCGTATTCTGGATCGGTATTGGTCATGCCGGAACTTTGATCTCAGCAATTTTGTTTTTGTTTCGCCAGAAGTGGCGAACATCGATTGCCCGAACTGCGGAAGCGATGACTGTCTTTGCTGTGATGGTGGCCGGTACTTTCCCCATTCTGCACACGGGTCGTCCCTGGCTGGGTTACTGGCTTTTGCCTTACCCCAATCAACGGGGTCCACTATGGGTGAACTTCCGTTCACCTCTGCTCTGGGACGTGTTTGCGGTTTCGACATACGCCACGGTCTCTATGGTCTTCTGGTACGTCGGAATGGTGCCTGATTTGGCCACCATTCGTGACCGTGCAAAACATCCAGTGCGCAAAGCCATCTACGGTGTACTGTCTCTTGGATGGCGGGGTACAGCCCGGGCGTGGAATCACTACGAGATTGTCTATATGCTTCTCGCCGGATTGAGCACCCCTCTGGTTCTCTCGGTTCACTCTATCGTATCCTTTGACTTTGCCGTGGCCGGTCTGCCGGGTTGGCACACCACGATTTTCCCTCCCTACTTTGTGGCGGGTGCGGTGTTCTCCGGGTTTGGTATGGTGGTCACACTCATGACTCTTCTTCGTCATGTGGTGCCGGTGTTTAAGGACTACATTACCATCGACCACATGGAAGCCATGTGTAAGATTATAATGTGTACCGGTCTGATGGTTGGTTATGCCTACGGGATGGAGTTCTTTATTGCCTGGTACGGAGGCTCTCCCTATGAGGGATTTGTCTTCGTCAACCGCGCCTTTGGTCCCTACGGTTGGGCCTACTGGATCATGGTCACTTGTAACGTGATCATTCCTCAGGTGTTCTGGTTTAAGAAGGCCCGCACCACCATTGGAATCATGTTTGTTGTGTCCATCTTTGTGAACATCGGTATGTGGTTTGAGCGTTATGTGATTGTGGTCACATCACTCCACCGGGATTTTCTGCCGGCCAACTGGGGCATGTTCGACATGACATTCTTTGACTTTGGCCCCCTGATTGGCTCTTTCGGTATGTTCTTCACCTTGTTCCTGATTTATCTGCGTACATTGCCGCCGATTGCCATTGCTGAGGTTAAGCCAGTATTGAGCGTCGGTCGCGACGGAGGTCACCATGGCTAGTCTTCCTGAAACCCTCTTGAACACCTTTCGCGCCAAGGGAAAGCCTGGTGTGGCGGGGATCTGGTTGGATGAACATGAACTGGTGAAGGCAGCAGCTAAGGTTCGCGAAGCCGGATTTAGAAAGTTTGATGCAATCAGTCCCTTTCCCTTACACGGAATCGACGACGCTATCGGCATCCCCCGTTCCTTTATTCCATGGGTATGTTTTATTTTTGGCCTGACAGGGTGTTTGTTCGGGGTCTGGTTCACCTGGTGGACGTCCTCTCAAGATTGGGCGTTGAATATCGGTGGGAAGCCCATGTGGTCTCTCGCAGCGTTTATTCCGGTGATTTTTGAGTGTACCATTTTATTGGCAGCCCTCAGTTCAGTGGCCGCCATGATCTTGGTCAACGGTCTCCCCAAGGTGGACCCGCCCATCATCGATCCAGATCTGACTTGTTCCAAGTTTGCTCTCTTTGTACCTGAAGACGACCATGGTTTTGATTCAGACCGGGTTGAAAAGCTCTTCCGGGACTTGGGCGCGGCAGAAGTGAAAAGGACGGAGTTTTAAATGAAGCAGGTCGCAATTGTTATTTCCTCAGTGATCGCCTCGCTGGTTCTAACTTCCTGTAATGCGGGTAAAAACAAAACCAATATTGAATTGGTCACGGCCATGATGGACCAGGAATCGGTAAAGTTTCAGGACTGGGACCCTAAGACCAAAGACAATTTTGCCATGCGAGTTCCCCCAGAAAACACCGTGCCTCGCGGCTACAAGCCTTACGCATATAAGGGAGAGCCGGAAGAGGCGGGAAGAAACCTGAAAAACCCTCTGGGCGTGGATTATTCCAAAGAGACCCTGGAGTTGGGCAAAAAGAAGTTTGATATATACTGTGCACTTTGCCATGGCCCCTCTGGTGCGGGTGATGGCCAGATCGCCCCAAAGATGATTTTGAAGCCGCCAGCACTTGTCTCTGACAAGGTTAAGAATTTTCCTGATGGTCGGATTTTTCACATTATCACCGATGGACAGGGAACTATGGGAAGTTACCTGGTTCAAATTCAAGACGAAAAGGCCCGCTGGGCGGTGGTGAATTACGTGCGAACTCTTCAGAAGCGTTCGTCCGCCAATTGATTGAGAATTTTAGAGGAGCATTTCCATGGCAGCACATAGTGCAAAAGAATTAACCCCGGTCAAATTCACCCAATCCAACCGGATGAAGACCGTCTACTCGATCTTTATGTTCCTGGGGCTGGCGGCCTTTGTCGTGACCTTGATCACTGATAAAGAACGGGCCTGGCACTCCTATCTGGTAAGCTTCTTTTACTTTGTCTCTCTGGCTGTGGGTGGGCTTTTCTTCGCAGCGGTTCAGCATGTGACCAAAGCTGGGTGGTCGGTCAATATCCGTCGACTGGTGGAATCCTTTACCGCCTTTATGCCCTTTGCCTTTGTCGGTGCCATTGTATTGCTCATCGGCTCAACCCACCTTTACGAGTGGCTTCATGCCGATGTGGTGGCCAAAGACGCCCTTCTTCAACATAAGGCGGCTTACCTCAATATGCCTTTCTTTGTGATCCGAGTGTTGGTTTTCTTCGGCGCATGGGTGTTGTTCTCTCGTATTTTGGTTGGCGCTTCTACTAAGCAGGACTCCTCCGGTGATGTGAATCTCACTCACAAATGTGTGCCCTGGTCGGTGGCCTTTTTGCCTGTTTTTGCTTTGTCTTATACTTTCTTTAGCTTTGATTCCTTGATGAGTCTTGAGCCTCACTGGTTCAGTACCATCTATGGAGTGTACACCTTCTCTGGCCTGTTTCAGGCCACTATGGCAGCCACCATTTTATTGATCCTTTATTTGAGCAAGAAGGGTCTTTTGCGTGGCTATGTGGATGAAAACCACCTTCACGATTTGGGTAAATTCCTTTTTGCCTTCACCGTGTTCTGGGCTTACATCGCTTTCTCTCAATACATGCTGATTTGGTACGCCAACTTGCCTGAAGAGACGATCTTCTTTTTGCCCCGCTTGGATGGTGGCTGGCTGACCGTTTCCATCGCTCTGATCATTTTCAAGTTCATCGTTCCCTTCCTGGCTCTATTGCCTCGTTGGGCCAAGCGCACGCCCACTCATTTGGCAGCGGTCAGTGTTTTGATCTTGATCATGCAGTATGTGGATCTTCACTGGTTGGTTTATCCCGTCTACAATCATGACGAAGTGAAGTTTGGACTGCCTGAAATCGGCATGTTCCTTGGCTTTGCCGGACTCTTCCTGTTTGCTGTGGCTCGCTTCCTGAGCAAGCATTCAGTGGTGGCGGTGAAGGATCCGAGGATCAGTGAATCCCTTCACCACCACGTCACCTACTAGTCGGGCTGATGAAAAGGGCTCATCTGCGGCGTTAGATGGGCCCAATCTCGCTCCAACGTGCAGCTAGCACGCCTCCTCTCGCTTGGGCCCATCCGCCTTGCATCTGAACCCTTTTGATCAGCCCGAATGGGCGATTCCTATCGAAAGGGGTCCACGCGCCTCGCAATCGAACCCATTTGACCATCCTGAGCGATGCTCCGCCTGCCTTGTATCCGGGCCCTTTTGACCGGTCCGAATGGGTGATTTCCTCAAGGGCTTTTCCAGGATTGAAACGCCCATATAAAAAACTTTATTTTCATCTCAAGGCCAGACCCCAAGCGGGTTTGCCGGCGTCTTGCGCGGTGAATTTGACCTCTAAGTCCTTGATTTGCACGACCCTCGTTTTGGCGGGTGATAGGTCAACAAGGATTGTTAGGTTAGAATCAAGTCTTCACAAAATAAGAACGACTTCCCGTGTTTTAAAGTGGCACGTTGACGGGATAATAAGGGAGAAGTCATGGCTTGTGGAAATCAGAAGGCTTGGAGTCGTAGCAATCGTTGGTTGAGTTTTACTTCACGTTCTTTAAGAGCCTTTTTTGTGCTCATGGCTTGTGGTCTTTTGAGCGCTCAAGTTTCAAATGCAAAAATGGGTCACTGGTACAAACAGGGCCCATCGGTCGTTCAACCACCACATGATTCGAACAGCCAAGAGATAACTGAAGAACTCAATCTCGTCTGGGGCCCTGAGACCTTTCATGGCCGCATCTTTAAGCCCCACGTTCAAACTCTAAATCTCGATCTAGCCAGGGGGGGGGTATCTCCTCGTTATTGAAAACGGTGTTCCTGTTGATTTAGGTGATTGCCCAAAAGAGCGAAGCCTTGTTTCACTTATTTGCCGAGTAAAGCAAGGCCTTGCTGCATTTAAAACTTTGTTTACCCGCGTTCACGCCGGCCATGTGTGGATCAATAACCATCTGATCCTGACGCCAGGCAGTTTGAACATCACCATCCAAGAAGTCCGAATCCCGATTGACCTCACAGAATATACATCCACATTGTCTTTAAAGCTTAAAGGCTTTCCCGGCTCTTTCGTCAAAGTGAGCATTTACGGCGAAAACTCCAATCAGCCGCCGATTTTGAATCTCACTTGGAGTACCGATCAGCCTCTTGAAGACGAAGTGGTGCTCTTTGATGCTATGGCCTCAACCGATCCTGATGGTTTGGTAACTGAAGTGCACTTTGACTGGGGGGACAATACAACGAGCACAGGCTTTGTGGCCGAGCACTCGTGGCAAGTGGCAGGGATTTATGTGGTGACCGTGACGGTTACCGACAACGATGGGGCGCAGACTTCAGTCCCCATTGAGTTTACTGTGCTGCCAAAACCTAAGCCTCCCACTGATGGAGGTGGAATCTTTTTTGTTACCACAACGGATCATGTGCCCACAAAAGCTTTGTTTTCCACTTTGATGCCAATTGAAGACCAAGACGGGGGCCAGATCGTGAGTTACACCTGGGATTTTGGCACAGGTAAAATCCTGACCCTTTATCCTCACGAAACCGATCTATTTGCCAGTGTGGAGCACTACTGTCAAAACACCGGGGTCTATCAGGTCACTCTCACCATTACTGACGACTCAGGGCTCTCAACCTCGACTTCAAGACAAATTGAAATTGTTCAAAATCAGCCTCCAGTGCCCCACATTGCTGTCAATTATGCCAGTGGCCCAGCACCACTGACCGTAACATTTGATGCCTCAGAAAGCTTTGATCCGGAGAACGACGAATTTCGTTACCGATGGCGCTTTGGGGATAATTCACCTGAAGTGATTGGCACTGATCAAGCGGTTGTCAGCCACACCTATTCAACCCCAGGAACTTACACTGTCAGACTCAGGCTCCGGGATCACTTCCTGGCTCGGCGTGAAGTAACGACCCAGATTGTTGTGGGTGAGACCGGTGGCAACGTACCTCCGACGCCTGTTTTGATTTCATCGGGGTTAATGGGACCAAGTCCATTTACAGTTCAACTAGATGCCTCTCGGTCATTTGACATAAATCCAGGTGATCAGATCTCCCAAATCGAATGGACCTTTGGCGATGAGCATGATCCGGTTGATTTTGCTCAAGGGGCAATGACAAGCCACACCTTTAACTACCCAGGATCTTACCACGGAAGACTCACTGTCAGGGACTCTCAAGGAAAGTCTTCAGTTGAGCACTTTACGGTCCACGTTCTTTCAAGTGATCCTGCAGGGGTAGATTTTTTGGCCCAGGCCAACCCTTCAGATCCTCTAGAGTTGTGGTTTGATAACTCAGTTGGCCTTACAACGGCTCCTATTGAATATCACAATTTTCATTGGTTTTACGGGGACAATAGCTACGCCAGAGGAAGAAACCAAAGCCACACTTACCCAGGTCCTGGCCCCTATGAAGTTCAGCTCTCGACCTTTGATGTCCTAGGCCAAAGGTATCTCACCAAGAAAACCATCAATGTCCAGGACACCACATCTGATCTACCCGTAGCGATTGCCCTCAATAACTACTCGCCATCGGTCAATGAAGAGATTCAAATCTGGCTTGATACCTTTGATCTTAATCAAGTTGCTGATTTCAACCTCAAATGGGATCTGGGAGACGGCACAGTTTTGACAGGCCTTGGATCAGACCTTCACAGCATAAGCCACACGTACACGAGAAATGGCCTTTACAAAATAACTCTCTCGCTCACAAATCCCGAAAATCTGACTACTCGGCTTGAAACGGAAATCAATGTCTATTCCGGCACTCCGCCTTTGCCACTTTTTATTGCCACACCGCTTGTCGGCCAAGCTCCGGTCGAAGTTAGTTTTAACGGTAGTTACACTTGGGACAGTGACGATCAGGTGACAACGTGGATTTGGAACTGGGGAGACGGACAAAAATCCATCAGTGGCCCCTATGAGAGCCATACTTATCAGGAGCCCGGCCAGTATTTCCCCAGCCTCACAGTTATTGACCAAGCAGGAAACTACGCAACCCATATGGCTGAAATTCGCGTTCTTAGTGAGCCGCCGCCACCGGACAATCAGCCTCCCGTTGCCGAAATTGTGGCGTTAACGCCTACGACGGGGACTGCTCCTTTGCGGGTGGAGGTCGATGCCTATAACTCCTATGATCCGGATGGGGAAATCATTGAGTACAGATGGACAACTACACACGGCATGACCTGGGTGGGACCATACTTTGTCTCCACTTTTGGTGAGGTCGGTGATTTTACAATTTCTCTTGCCGTAACCGATAGTGCCGGGGCCGTTAGCACGGATCAGGTCCAAGTCCGTGTGGAAAATGAAGTTCCCCCACCTCAGGTGCCGGAGGTGAATATTGAATTGAGGCATCTCGCCAATCGGAGTTCCGGCACTGTTGGCAATGGCGAAGTACTGCAGGTGACCCAACTTCCTGCGATTATTGAATACGATGGAATGATGAGCACCTATGGGGACGGGAATTCATTAATATATCGCTGGGATTTTTCAGACGGTGGAACCTCTAGCTCTGGTTATGGCCAGCACCAGTTTACCCAAGAGGGAATCTACACGGTTAGTCTGCAAATCGAGAATGAGCTTGGCCAGATTTCCCAAACGAGCGCAACAATTGAAATCGATGTCGCCGACTACCGGTGTTTACGAGAAGAAGGGGATGAGGCCTGCCACTCTATCAATGAACTAGACGGTAAGGTGTTACCGATTGATGGCAGTCCGAGCCAGACCTTGAGTCTCCGAAATAATTTCGCAGTGCCCTACGGGACTTATTCCTCTTCCCTTGGGGACTCAGGAGAATCAGTGGTTTTGGTCGCCAGAGAAGATTCCTCGCTCGTTAGATCCTCCGTCGATATCACTGATCTGACTCAATCCGTGGGAAGCTACCTTGAAATTAATGTGCAGGACCTGCTGCAGCGAGTTCCCAACTTAAGATGGGCCTATGCCATTGAAATTCGCGGTCAGAGCTTTGACAGTAGCGTGGGGTTGAACGGGTCTTCTCAAGAATTTTACTTTGGGACAGCAAGGGGAGTTGTCCATCTCCCGGAAGGGATTTACACCCTGGAAGTGGACGAAGGGAATTTTAAGTATCTGAAGACCTTGCCTCAAGTAACGGGCACCGTAACCCTAGAGTTTCTTCCTCCCGGGGGCTACAACGTGCGTGCGATTTCCGAGGATGGTCAATCTTTTTGGGGTGAGTTTCTGGTGCCCAATCCCTACTCGGAAGCCTCAACTCAGGTCGCGGCCATTCAGAATCCCTACTCGCCAAGTGGTCAGGTCGTGCAGCAGCAGACAGTAAATGGTCTTTCCGCACGGACTACATCGATGGCCGCTGAACCTGAGATTCCCACCAACCTACCGCCGACTTCGATAGCTGACCTGGAGGCTAGAACTCCAGGATTTCCTGAGCCATTTGAACTTCCCAAATCTTCCGGGGTCACTCTTAAAACTGCCAGTTTGAAAAGCGCTGCCGTCACTACCCAGAACTTGGTGCCAGAACCCTTTCTTCCCGAGAAAGGGTATGAGTACAGACCTGGATGGGCAAGGAAATGCACATTTGATCCATACGCGGAGCTTGCGCCATTTTCTGGAGTTCTTAGAGAAGCTGGACCTAAAGGCAATCCTGCCTATGACCTCTCGCCGGTGTCCTCAAGCAATTACGGCGGGGCTTCATATTCCTGGATTTCCGTTGGTCAGAAATCGATCAAGGTCTCTTGCAACGTTCAGTCCTGGCGGATTCTAAATGCCTACTATTCCTGGTATGCCACCACGGTTTCGCAAGATTGCTGCGCAATTGGGGAAGCACTGCAGGAGTGTAAAAAAAGATGGAAAAGTGAGACAGCGAGTTCAAATACATGGAGGGCTCAACGTGGAGGTCACAGACACAAACTCTCGATGTGGTTTGGGCGAAATCATCAGTACTATGTTTCAAACAAGGCAGTGGTGAAACAGTTTTCATTCAACAACTGGGTGACAAATGAGGCAGATCAAGATGATGGCGTTGCCCTTTCTCGAATCGGCCTCCCCTATGACTTTGGTGATCCCAACAAGATTGACTTTGATTTGGTTCCAAATTACGGAGTCAATTTTACATTTGACGTACCGGTTCCAAAGGAGACTTATTCTAGCAACGGAGGATTCGTTACCTTTCTTGTTCAACGACATCGACCCCTTGGGGATTCTCAGCCCGAACTGTTTGATCGCATGAATTGTGTCGTCGTGACGCCTAGAAGTAGTGCCATTGAGTTAACAGAACTTTCAACTTCACCGCCACTTACAACTGATGCGGGCACCTACAATCCAATGGAAGATGGGGCAAGACTTGAGAGCGGGAGTGAAGGCCTGTTCCCTCTGGACATCGACCAGTCGGCGGCCGCTTCCAACACCTATCGAAACCGAGGCGGGCGGTTTGTACCTCGGTTTCGTGTTCGCGCAAGATATAATTCGAACCATGTGACATGGACCGGAGTGCGAGCCTATGTCGGAAATGAGACAAGCTCCATGCTTCATTTTGATCTACCACTTCAATCGGGGGTATACCCCGAGCCCCAGGGTAAGGCGAGGTCGACGACGGCCTTGACAACAGACAGCTCTGTGAATTCGACGTCGATGAACAGTGTGATGATACCCATATCGAATCAGTTTAATTGGACGCCTGCAAATGCCGATAAGATCGATAAGTTAAGTGTCCTTTACTATTTTATGGGTCAGACACCTGGGGGAGAAACGGTGTTTTCAGATCTACCGATCACTCGGTCCTACAGGACGTCATTTAATCTGCGCCGGAGTGTTAACACGGCCAACAATTACGTGGCCAATGGCTGCAGTGGGGAATACAGTATCAGTATGAGTAGTTATGTGAGTTCGAAAATGGCCAAGGTAGCCCATTATTTGACCAATGATCTCGGGGTGGAGACACTTTGCAATGATGGGGCTTTGCCGTTTGGGGGTCGGTTTTTGGTCAACTTGGCGAACGAAGATCAGGGCCACGAGTCCCATCGAGACGGAAATCATATTGATATGCGATATTTCTCCGACCAGGATTGCAGCGCGTTTGAGGGGAGCGATGTAACGGCCTGTAATAGCTACGGCAACTTCAAAAACTACTATGACATCGATCACGCAGCTAGGCGGATACTGGATTGGGATTATACCAAGGAGTTTTTGACGGCCTTAAATGGCCTGTCGGCGACGGCAAAACAAGAGTGTTTGGATGATTCGAGCACCTGTGCCGATGCGATGGCTGCATCGGATACGGGAACTGGGACTTTGGCTGCAAAGAAGGCGAAGGCGCAAAGGAATTTGAATGCGATGTTGAGACTTGCGAGATGGACGAAGTATAATAGGCGGAAGTGGACTCAGGTATTGGATCATTTTGACGGGCTCTATATCATTTTTTCTCCGGGTCCAGTAGGAACAACTGAGAATCCAAATCCTAACAGAAAGAGATGGCAGCAGTATTTGGTATTAAACGGAACCGTTGACGGCAAGAAGGTGTACGAAAGTTCGTCGAGCGGAGGACTTGTGGAAATCGGTTCCTGCAGTGTAAATTCTCAAGATCCTACGATATCATGCGATCTTACTCCAGAGGGATCAAATTCTCCGACGTATAGAACAAAGCTATTGCAGGGGCATTATCACCACATCCATATTGGAGGTGTGTGGTGATATTCAGTATTCAATCGATGTTTCGAAAATGCTTATTGATTTGGGTTTTAGTCATAAGCACCACAACTTTGCCTAGCCAGGCAGACGGAAAGTCTGAAACAGGAGACAAAAGAAGTGGCTTTGTTGTTCCCGACTTTATGCTCGAAGATAGGCAAGTTCGGGAATCGGATTTGCCTGAAATTTCAAAAATTCCCTTTTTTTCCGGGGTAGATGTTAACCATTTGTTTATCCGGACACTTTGGAAAAGCAAGATTGATGGATTGAACATTGAAGTCATGGCAACCAGAGATATGTCCTTTGGAGGAAACGACTATCCGGCAGGAGCACATGTAATTGGTAGAAATAATCTGTTTAGAATCTACCTTAAGCCAGGCATCCAGCTTAAGGTGAATGGGGTTAAAGTATGTCGACTGGGTCAGCACGCCCAGACGCTGGAGATCTTTGAGATCAAGCTTTGTGAGGACTCGGAGATCAATGGGGTGAAGATCCCGGGTGGGTCGAAAGTGGCGTTTAAATCGAAAAAGACGAGTCAAAATCAGACATGGAATGATCTAGGATGTCTGGTTTTGGGCAAGGATACAGTAATCAGAGGGCGAGCCGTTAAATCAGGAGAACATTACTTTTTCGGCACAAAGGATGGAATTCCTCCGAAAGGTGGTGAATGGCCGTGTGAAGTTGTTACTTGGCATTCCTACGACGTTCAGAAGGAAAAAGAACGGCGGAATAAAAAATCGGATCTAGAAATCGGTCACTAGGCACGCCATTAGTAAGGTGACCGTCACTTTTTGGTTTTGTACTGCAATACCAAAAAGTGACGGTCACTCTACCCCCCAACTCTACCCAGCGTTCGGGTTTTTGTTGGGAATGAAAGCCACGATCTATTGGAATTTGATCTGCCCCTCAGGGAAGATCACTCGACGAATACCGGGAATGCCAAAAAGAAGGACGTTCTTTATTCAGAGCTTTTGGCCTCCGATGGCATTGAGGATCACATTACAGATATGATGACGACTATTTCGCAAAGGTACAACTGGTCGTATAGCGATGCCCAAAAAGTAGTAAGGTGACCGTCACTTTTTGGTATTGCAGTACAATACTAAAAGGTGACGGTCACTCTACCCATTAAGGGTGCAACCTCCGCAGGAGTAGCTGAGGCGTTTCATCGTCTTCCGATCAGAGTTTCAGTAGGGGTGGAGTCAGGTGCGGTCGTCGAAAGAGTGGAATCGACCTGGGTCGGAGGCGGTACATCCCTTCTAGTGGCATCGGGAAAACCCTCTTGGCTAAGTATAGGGGGTGTTCCATATACGGGAAGGCATCGAGCAGTCTTGTCTCTTGATCCGACGATTGTTGAAAACACATCTTTGCTCAATCATCTTAATCCAACTGAGGATACTGGACAGCTAGTATTTACCGCCTACGGCTATAGAGTCGAAAATGGAAAAAGAAATCCGTTCATCCTTACTGACATCCTGCCTGTTCAGCACATGTATGACGGAAAAGACATCCTCTACAATATTTCCTCAGTTGAAAATGAGTTGTTCTATGGGAAGTCGGTGGCCCTTCATGGGCGAGTGAAGCTAATGAAGTTTGTCAAAAAGCTAAAAGAGGATCCAAATTTGTCCTATGACGGGATAGTGCTCTTCAACGATGCATCGGCACCCTATGGAAATAAACTCCCCCCTCATGAGGGGCATAGAAACGGTCTCACTGTAGACATGAGAACCTTTGGTACTCGGACGCCACTGTACACATCGCAATGCCAGCCTCCTAAACCCCCGGCAACGACTCCCAACTGTGCCACTCTTTTCCCCACCATCGCTGGGCTTAACGCCCAGTCCAAGATTGATGCAGTTGGTTTGTACGATGACTTCAGAGCATACTTAACCTATAAAAGGTCTTGCTTGTCAGCGAGTGGTTGCTCCACTTACCCGAGCGCCGCCGTAGATAGAGTCGTGAATTGGGTAGTAGGAAATCGCCGAGCCTTTCATCGAATTGCCAAGTTGGATGCTGGAGCGACGATAAAATTTTCCGATGGATCCCATTACTGGACAGCCCTTAAAAGCACTGTGAATACTGGAAGTAACTCCGCGCAAACCCCCTACGTGGTCATTAACAAATTGGCGATTAGTGACGCAATAAAGTATGGGTTGTGGCCAGATGGCTCTAGGATTCTGGAAGATGGTGTTTGGATAAAAACTTGTGGTATTGGCTCGATTGCCAGCGATTCGGCCAAAATTGACAATGCATTTTGCAGTCTTGATAATGTAAAGTTCTGGAAAGAAAATTTTCACTATTCGCACATCGATGTGGAGGTTAGGGAGTGAGGAAATTAGCTGCTGTGAATATCTTAGTTGTGATTGCCTTAGGTGTTGTCGTGCCCATAGGAGCGGCCTCAGAGTCACTAGGAAAGTACCAAGAGAGCATTGGCTCCGCAATCTATTGTCCGATTAAATTGGATCCGAGAGATGATCCTAAAACCCAAACGGACTTTTTGGCGACAAGGCTGTTTAGTATTGGTCCTCACAGGATAGCGCCAGAGGATTCTCTAGCGTTTTATGCTGGATTTCTACATGCTGTTTCTGCAAAGCGAAGTGGCAATTCGTTTTTTTGGGAAGTATCAGTAGACCCCGCTCAACAAGTTATTTTTTCTCGCCCTAAAGCATCAGGAGCTTGGCAACCAAGAAATTTTGTTTTGGCGGAGGACACTATTATTCAAGGATCAGTCATCCCCAAGGGCTCCGAGGTCTGGTTTGAAGGCTACGGTGTCTTCCATGGGTTAGGGGAGGTCAGGATCAATGTGTCCAAGGAGGCAGTTATCATGGGGCGCAAAGTGGGTCCGGCTCATGTTGTGATCAGAGGTCTTAAGATGACAGTCAACAAAGACAAGAATGGTGGCCAGGATGATTAGGTTGAATGGTTCATTTCTTCTGGTTTTGGCAGTCGCCTTCGCTATTGGATGTCGTGCCTCTACCGAGGAGCTGAAGAGTAAAGAGAAGGATGATGTAAAGGTTCTCTTCAGCTACTTTGATTCCTATTCCCATTGTGGCTGGCGGTTGGAGGATTTGAAGGTCGTTAGCGGCCCTAACAAAGTGGGTGAGCTCATTGCTGAGGTCAAAAGCAGGGACTTTAGTTTTTTGGGAAATTACAAATTTCCCTGGAGAACCAAACTCACGTTTAGGAAAGGCGTCCTGGTTCGAGCAGAGGCCCATCCTAAAGATAAAAAAGGTATTCTCATTTATAATCTAAAAATATCAAAGGGCCACCCGGTATTGTTTTCGGAGTCCTATGGAACCCCTTTGGAGTTCGTGGTCACAACCGACAGCTACCTGTATGGGCTTTTGGTAGAGGGGGATTTGAAGGTCTACTGGAACGAAAATTATCTTGTGGGTGCAAAAAAGGTCGAAGCCCTGGTCGACAGCTCATGGGGAGGAATCGACCTTTACCCATTCCTCAAAAAAGGCCAAGTCATTGTCTTTGAGGGTGGAGTGCCCAAGCTCAAGTGAGGCCTCGGTCCTATTTTGATGTTCCCGGTTCTTTTTCCGATACACGCAGTGTCGATTTGAATGGCCAAAAGCTGTCTCGTTCAAATCGACACTGCGTGTATCGGAAAAAGAACCGGGAACATTAAAGGTGCACCTACCGCATTGGATACCCGCCAAATCCATTAGTCAGAACGGTATTCACTTGTCCATCTGAGAGGTCGAGGAGCTTCATGCCAGTTGTCTCGACATAGAAGAGGCCCGGACTTTTTCCCAATTGTTGAAAAAAGTAAGCTCCACCTTGGACGTCATAAGGATTATTGGGTTCCGGAGCTTCACCAACATTCAAGCACTGATTATTGGCATCCAGGGAGCAGATTTCAATTCGGTCGGCCCCATTTCCGACTCCCTCTCCATATTCGGTTTCAAACCCGGCACAATTGTTCATTGGGTCAGATTCTCTTTGGCTCTGTTTTACCCAGTAGGCCAGATGGCCTCCGTCCTTGGTAATGACGGACTGTCCCTGCCCCCACTCGGCATTCCAACCCATGTGACGATAGCGCCCAGTATACTTCGGGGTTCCAACGGGCCGATCACGGTCAAAGTTGATCGGCTGGCAGTTCTCGTCTAGATCCACAACATAGACCTTAAACACGGGAACAAGTTCTGATGGGCCAACCTTTCCACCAGGTTCAATGCAGTATCCCCCGGTTCCATCCATATTCCTGGTGTTGTACCAAGAATAATTTTCCGGATTAATCGGCTCATCTTCACATCGTCGAGTGATGGCGACCTTTTGGCCAATCTCACATGAGGTCTGAAAGGTGCTAGGACGAGAAACATGCATTCTTCCCACAAAACAATATTCGGAGTTAACACCACCCTGATCCCACAGTTTTACTGAGGAGGACACAAGGCCCTGCTTGGGGTCGGCGACAAAGCGAGCGCGATAGGCAAAACCGACCTTCGGTTTGCCTGGTTCTAGTAAAGGTTCTCCTTCGGGTTTGGTGAGCCCATTGAATAACACTTCTGTTTGATTGAACCATGAATGCCAGCCAACCACGTGGGAGTTGTAGCCAAACACCCGACTCCAGTTAATGACCTGGTAGTATCCGGGAAAATCGGGACTTATTTTCTGTTCTACGTAGGTCGCAGCAAATAGGGCATTCCGCCCGTGGTTACATAAACGCCCCTCCGCGCCAGAGGTTGGACATGAAGGCTTGCTGACGGTCAACAACACAATTCTGCCGTTTGGAGAAATGGATTGGGCAACAACCTCATATCCCTTTGGTACGGCAAACAGCTTGTCACTGCCCAAAATAGAATCCAGCCAGGTTCCCTGCCGGATTTCTACTCCGCCAGTTGAGTTACCTGCCTGAACAATGAATTCTCCAGCTGAGTTGGCTGGATTTCCTGGACACACAAACCCCTGGTTTTCTTCAATCTCCAAGCACCCATCTAATTCCTGACCATAAGCTCCCAAGCTTACGGTGATAAGAAACAGGCAAACACCAACGTAATCAATAAACTGTGCAATCATGATCCCCCCCTTTGGTTCCGTGCGAATTGGACCCTCAAGTCCAGTCTTCAGTGTACCTCTGGTCGGACAGATTAAAACTGACATATTGTTCGCGTAAAAGAGAGATGGTAAGTGCCTGTATCTAATGGATTACTTTCATTTTATCCTGGGCGCCAAAGGTGGAGGAGGGTAAAGGCCTGGGCGGGAGAGAAGCCTGCAGCCTCAAGGGTAAGGCGGGCTTCGATCAGATCACCGGTCGTGGCCTCACGGTTGGTGATGATTCGATGGGCGAGGATGATGGCGGCTTGCTCTTCGCTTTTTAAGAAAGCCTTTTCAAAGGTTTCTAGAACCTCCTCAAAGACTCTTTTGTAGGCATTTTCCAGGCTGGTTCCGCTTCGGTCGCTGAGCCAGGAGGTCATTTCCAGAACGCGCGCTTTGATGCGAGGAAAGGACCTAGTGGGAGTTGCCAGGGCCAGGGTTTCCTGACGACATGTCGTGGCCTGAGCAGAATAAAGGGGTCCGACGAGGGCCCCGAGAAGCAAAGCTTTGAAAAGGGAGTTAACCATGCCGTGGCAGGGAGCAAGATCCAGGCCTGGTTAAATCCTGAAGATTGGGTGAATACGGGAGGTTCCCGGTTCTTTTTTGGGTGGTGGATCCGGTAATTTGGGCATTTTTGGCCCCAAAATGGTGCTCGGTTCCCCAAAAAAGAACCGGGAACCTGAGGAGGGGGCTTCCAATTTCTCCTGAGTTACACTATTCTAGGAAGCTAAGTTTCCTCAATTACGAGGACTTTTTGTCGGGCATACAAAAAGCGAAATATATGATGATTGAACAAAATTCTGTTTCTACGACGACCGTCACTCTTACCTTCTGATGTCTTCAATTCGTATCGTCCTGCCCGACAATTCAACCAGAGAATTTGACCACGAGCCTAGCATCCTTGAGGTGGCTGAAAGCATTGGCTCGCGCCTGGCCAAAGACACGGTCGGTGGACTGGTCAACGATGAGACTGATGTGGCCGACCTGCGCCGCCAGTTGAAGGACCAGGACAGACTGAAAATCGTGACTCTGCAAATGCCTGAGTCCTTGGAAGTGATTCGTCACTCCGCCGCTCACCTGATGGCCCAGGCGGTTCAAGAGTTGTGGCCCGAGGTGAAAGTCACCATCGGCCCAGTGATTGAAAACGGTTTCTATTACGATTTTGATACCGACAAGAACTTCACACCGGAGATGCTGGAGCAAATCGAAAAGAAGATGGAAGAGATTCTCAAGCGCAACGCCAAGGTGGAGCGTGAGGAGTGGTCAGCCAAAGAGGCCATCGCCACCTTTGAGAAAATGGGTGAGCGCTTCAAGGTGGAACTCATCAGGGATCTGGGTGCCGAGAGTGTGACCGTCTACAAGCAGGGCGAGTGGTTTGATTTGTGCCGCGGCCCTCACGTGCAAAGTCTGGGTCAGATCAAAGCGGTGAAGCTATTGTCCGTGGCCGGTGCCTATTGGCGCGGGGATGAGACCAGGGATCAACTTCAGCGCATTTATGCGACCGCTTTTAATGATAAAAAGGAACTGAAGCAGCATCTTCACAACTTGGAAGAAGCGAAAAAACGCGACCACCGCAAGCTGGGTAAAGAGCTGGGACTCTTCGTCTTTCATCAACTGACACCAGGTGGTCCTTTTTTCACTCCCAAGGGAACAACAATATATAACGAGCTTCAGACTTATATTCGCGAGAAATACCGCCAGTATGGTTATCAGGAAGTCATCACTCCCCAGATTTTTGATGTGGATCTCTACCATCAGTCAGGCCACTACGAGAACTACCGGGAGAACATGTACTTTACCAAGATCGACGAGAGGGATTTCTCGGTGAAGCCCATGAACTGCCCTGGTCATTGTTTGTTGTATGCGGCCGAGAGAAAGAGCTATCGGGATCTTCCCTATCGGGTGGCTGATTTTGGTCGCCTTCACCGCTATGAACGCAGTGGGGTGATGCACGGTCTGACTCGGGTGAGAACCTTTTGCCAGGACGATGCCCATATTTTTTGTGACTTAGGTGATTTGCAAAAGGAAATCAGTCAGTTCATGCAGTTTTTGGCTGAGGTGTATCAGCAGCTGGGATTGACCGAGTATCAAATTTATCTTTCCACACGTCCTGAAAAACGCATGGGCAGTGACGAGGTCTGGGACCAGGCCGAAGGGGCCTTGGGAAATGCACTCAAGGAGCTGAACCTACCTTATAAGGTCAATCCAGGTGATGGGGCCTTTTATGGTCCCAAGCTCGACATTATGTTTGTCGATGCCTTGAAGCGCCCCTGGCAGTTGGGAACTCTCCAGTGTGACTTTAATATGCCTGAGGCTTTTGATTTGGGATTTGTCGGTGAGGACAACAAAGAACACCGTCCGGTGATGTTACACCGAGCGATTTTGGGTTCTTTGGAGCGATTTATTGGCGTCTATTTGGAGCATACGGCCGGTCATCTGCCGACCTGGATGTCTCCAGTGCAGGTGGCGGTTCTTAATGTGACTGATCGCCAGGCCCCCTATTGCCAGAGTTTGGCCCAGGAATTGGCCGCTGAGGGCTTAAGAGTTCACTTTGATGATCGCTCAGAGAAGTTGGGCTTTAAGATTCGTGAAGCCCAAATGCAGAAAACACCCTATATGTTGATTATCGGGGATAAGGAGTTGGAGGCGAAGACCGTGAGTGTGCGTCTCCGCAACGGGGAAATGAAGAATGGTCTTCCCCGTCGTGAATTTGTTGATTTCGTTTGTAGAGAAGTAAAAGAACGGCAACTGACCAGCCCATGGCTGGAAGCCAAGCCGGAGTGATTCCGGACTTGGGAGAGAAATTAACCTAACCAGGAGGAGAGCTATTCGTCCGTTTAAAGGTGGCAAAGGCCGCGGTGGTAAGTCGGATAAGGGTGATGGATATCGAGTCAATGATGATATTACAGCATCCGAAGTGAGAGTCATTGACAGTGATGGCAAGATGGCAGGTGTTTTTGCAATTGGTGATGCGCTCAGGCTGGCAGAGACCCGAGGCATGGATTTGATCGAGATTGCTCCCAATGCCAAACCTCCCACTTGTAAGATCATTGATTATGGTAAATGGAAGTACGAGTCCAAGAAAAAAGAAAAGGTCGCTCGTAAAAAGCAAACCATCATTACCATTAAAGAGATCCAGGTTCGACCGCGAACCGATCAGCACGACTTAGACACCAAGTTAAAACATGCCCGTCGATTTCTTCTAGAAGGCGACAAAGTAAAAGTGAACTTGCGCTTTCATGGCCGAGAAATGGCTCACCAGGAGCTGGGACTGGAGTTGCTGAACAAAATTTCAGCTTCCTTGGGAGATATTGCCAATCCGGAAACTCCACCCAAAAAAGAAGGCAGACAGATGTTTGTACTGCTGGCTCCAGACCCGGTGAAGATTAAGGAATACGAAAAAGCTCACCCGGAAGCAAAGGCCGAGGCTAAAAAGGCGGCCGCAGAAGAGGCCAAGCAGGCTGAGGCGACAGAGTCCTAATTTTGCAAATTTGAGATTGAATCAGCGGGCAACACCAGCGGTGGTGCCCGCTTTGCGTTTGAGCTTCCAAGTCAATTCCAGTTGGTTGGCAATATGAACGGCCATAAGCTCGTTGCCCCGACTTTGGTTACCATCCGGGGATAATAGGAAATGAATATTATCGGCGTAGATTTGTTCCTTCTCGTGAGCAAAAAGAGAAGTTAATTCAAAGGCGGGTAGGCCGTCGGAGCCCATTTTCTGGATCACTTCCACGAGGGGTAGATATTGGTTGGCGGTGAGAAACTGATAGGGCACTTTTTCTTCATCCGTGAGTTCTTTAGAGATCCATCTGATCGGCTGAAGAAAGTGAGCATATTTGACCTTAATCGCCTCGGACATGGCAGCGGTTTGACGGCTCATGCTTTCATATCGATCTAAATTCCACTCATATCTTTGCTCAGTGGTCCAGTCCTCAGGGAGCTTGAAGTAATTGTAAAGGGCTTCATTGAATTGATTGTTGGGGTTATCCAACACGTAGGATTCGACCACACCGACTAACGAGGCAAACAAATCATAGATAAAAAAGGAGTGTTCAAGGATCGATCCGATGGCTAACCGGTAAAGGCCCCCGCTGATCTTCAACAGGAAATCAATGGGCAGGGTGGACAATTGTTTGTGAGTGCTGAAGTAGTTGAGGGGGTTGGGTTGTTCCATCATGTGGTCGGTTGTAATGGCCAAAGCGTCATTGTAGCCGTCGATATTGATGATTCCATCGACCGAGTTGCCATAGAGTCCGACCATGATGAGTTGTCGGGGTTGGTACCAGCCTCCGCCAGCTCCTCCGATGACCACAAAGCGATCTCCTTTAGGGGGCTCAAACCGCTGATTAAGGATCTTTTCCAGCCAGGATTCTCCACTGGGAAAATTGGCAAATTGATGAGCGACGGACCCGCCAATCACCAAGATGCGAAAGGCGTCCTTACTTCGCTGAAAAGGGAGAGGGTTTTGGGATTCGGTATGGGCTCGGGTTAAGGGGTTGGCCCCACAGGGCTGGCTTTGAACCACGGCTAAGTAGGGGTGGGCACGGATCAAGTCAGTAAACCGACAAGGCTCATCAGGGGCTTGGTCCACCTCAAGCGGCGGGGAGACGGCTTGTATCCCGGTGGAATTCCAGGCGCGAAAGTGGTGACTCGCTCCCAACCGACGGGAGTTGGAATTATGGAGACCAAAGCGGCAAAAGGCTTCAGCCGCAAGGACGGCAAAGCCGAGGGACAGGAGGCCGAGGAGGAGAGCGGCGCACAGGTTCTTCAGAGGACGCATCATAAATCTAATGATATTAATGGTTTGGAGAGCCCTTCAAGGCCAGTTCTGATCCGGTTGGTGAAGATTTCCCCCTTGCCTCATACTGCCCAGCGTAGTATACGTAACCCTTCGTTTTGACTGAAAACGCTGAAAACGGCCTAAAAGAGGTTCGGCAATTTTTGACCGACCCGCCCTTTCAGAGAGGAGATAACAGTGAAACAAAAGACCCATAGCGGGGCTAAGAAACGCTTTCGCCCTAAAGCCAGCGGTAAAATCAAGTTTAAGAAACCTAACCTGCGCCACATTCTGGAAAAGAAGAGTTCTAAGCGTAAGCGCCATCTCGGCAAGAAAACTTACGTGAATCCTTCCAATGAATATCAGGTCGAGCGCCAGTTGGTGCTGTAAAAGGAGAGGTGACTTATGCGTGTTAAAGGTGGATTTACGACTCGACGTCGTCACAAAAAAGTTCTGAAGCGGGCCAAAGGTTACCGCAACGCTGGTGGTAACTGCTATACCCATGCGGTGGAAAAGAATGATCGTGGAATGGTTTTTGCCTACCGCGACCGTAAGGTTAAGAAGCGGGAAATGCGCCGCTTGTGGACCATTCGAATCAATGCAGCGGCTCGCCTTAATGGTACAACCTACTCCAGACTGATCAATGCTTTGAAAAAATCCAACATTATGTTGGACCGCAAGGCCTTGGCCGACATGGCTGTACACGACGAGGCGGCTTTTAGCCAAATCGTTAAACAGGCTCTGGGTTGATCTCAATCTGACTGATAATGGAAGAGGTTTCCTGTAAACGGGGAACCTCTTTAAACGGGGAGTTGGAGGATGGAGGACACAGACAAAATGGCGTCCATTCAGGGTTCCTCCGGAGAGCCCCCCCAGCAGTTTGAGAATCGCAAACAAGATCACATTCGTTTGTCCTTGGATGATACCAACGAGGCACTTGGGGCCTCGGGGTTGGATCGCATTCAGCTCCGTCACGAGGCTTTGCCGGAGTTGGATTTTGCGGAGATTTCCATCAATACCCACTCACTAGGTCTGGAACTTGCTTCGCCTTTTTTGGTTAGCTCCATGACGGCGGGGCATCCGGATGGAGAAGACCTTAACCTCCGCTTGGCTAAGGCCTGTGAAACCCGTGGTTGGCTAATGGGTGTTGGCTCTCAAAGGCGGGAGTTGAACGATCCTTCGGCAGCTCAGGAGTGGAAGAGTCTTCGCGCAAAGGCTCCTAAGGCCATCATGTTAGGGAATTTAGGGCTCTCCCAATTGATCCGCACTCCATTGGAGCAGGTGCAGGCCCTCGTCGATTCTCTCGAAGCCACGGCAATGATTATTCACACCAATCCATTACAGGAATGTTTGCAGCCAGAAGGCACTCCCCAATTTAAAGGAGGATTTAAGGCCCTGAGGGACTTGTGTAATGGTTTGTCCGTTCCGGTCATTCTCAAGGAAACAGGCTGTGGATTTTCTGGTCCGACTCTCGAAAGGCTGAAAGAAGTGGGAGTGGCCGCTGTTGATGTGAGTGGTTTTGGTGGCACCCATTGGGGAAGAATTGAAGGCGGACGCTCTCAGTCAGGGAGCGTCAAGTCTCAGGCAGCACGAAGTTTTTGGAATTGGGGAGTCAGTACGGTAGAATCCCTGGAGTTAGGCCTTTCAATGGCCCCGGGGTATGAAGTCTGGGCATCTGGGGGACTGCGCTCTGGGTTAGACGGAGCTAAAGTTCTTGCGATGGGTGCACGAATTGTTGGTTTCGCCAAGCCGATTCTTAAAGCGGCGCTCAAGGGTGAAGTCCAGCTTCATCAGGAAATGGAAAGAATGGAGTTTGAGCTGAAGACAGCACTGTTTTGTACGGGTTGTGGGAATATCTCAGAGTTGCAGAGCAAAGGGATCTGGTCATGGGTACAAAGGTAGATCATCAGGAAGTTCAGGATTTGTTTGAGGGCTTTTCCAAGTTGTCCCGTGAGGAACGCTTTCGGCGTTTGGCTAAAATGGGAGCACTCAATTCTGAAGACATCAAATATCTTAAAACTGGTGGCCTCCATGGCATGGACCTGGCGGAGAAGTTTATTGAGAATGTGATTGGCTACTTTCAATTGCCGATGGGAGTGATTTCCAATTTGGTGATCGACGGGCTTCCCCGTGTGGTCCCGATGGCAGTGGAGGAGACCTCAATTATTGCTGCGGCATCAAAGACAGCCAAATGGCTGCGGGGTAAAGGCAAAATTACAACGGAAACCATTGGTAAGAATATCATTGGTCAGATTCAGATCAATCGCATTAAAGACGCAGAAAAATTCAAGACATCTATCGAGGCTCACAAAGAGGAGCTCATTTCATCGGCCAATACAGAAGTGGCTTTTGGTTTGGTTCGACGTGGCGGTGGAGTGCGCGATATCCAGGTAAGGTTTGTGGAGCGTGGGGATGGGGGCCAAATGGGCGTCGTCCATGTCCTGGCAGACCCCTGTGAAGCAATGGGCGCCAATATCATGAATCAAGTCTGCGAATTCCTCAAAGGCCCAATACAAGAAATAACTGGTGAAACTGTCACCATGTGTATTCTTTCAAATCTCGTCGACACCCGTTTGACTCGGGCTCGGATCGAAATCAATGGCCTGAGTGAAGAGGAAATGGACCGGATTGAGGAAGCGTCCTTGTTTGCCCAGCAAGATCCATATCGGGCAGCGACCAACAACAAGGGTGTTCTGAATGGGATCGATCCCATTCTGATTGCAACCGGTAACGACTGGCGTGCGGTAGAGGCGGGAATTCATGCCTATGCAGCCCGCAGCGGGCAGTATCGGTCGCTCACCATCTGGAAAAAAGTGGAAGGTCAACTGGTTGGAACCTTTGAAGCTCCGGTGATTTTAGGTGTCGTGGGTGGGGTGACGAAACTTCATCCTACAGCACAAATGGCCTTGCGCATGCTCAAAGTTCAATCGGCTGATGAATTGTCACGAATTTGTGCCGCCGTCGGATTAGTGCAGAATCTGGGTGCCTTGCGGGCTTTGACGACCGTGGGAATTATTGAGGGACATATGAAGTTGCACATCAAAAATCTCACTTTAGCTGCAGGAGCCCAGGACAAAGAAATTCCTATCGTACAAAAACGCTTGGAGGAAATTCTGGCCCTCACTAAGCGCATTACCTTGAGTCAGGCAGTCGACGTGTTGAAGGAATTGCGTAGCAAAATTCAACCGCCGACCCTATCGCCAGAAAAGTCGATTTAGGTTGAGCGATGAAAGTTATTCTCTCGGCACCAGGAAAATCATTTCTTTTGGGTGAATACGCAGTTCTTGGTGGCAGCCCAGCCCTTTTGGCGGCAACCGGTCCCAGATTTACTTTGGAGTTAGAACTGGGTCAGGGGGGTTCTTGCGAGGGGATTCATCCCAGCAGTCCAGCTGGAAAGTGGATTCGTCAGCAGAATGTGCTGTTTCAGAATGCATCCATTCGTTTTCAGGATCCTCATGTCGGTCGCGGTGGATTGGGAGCTTCAAGTGCCCAATTTTTGGCGGCCTATACTTGGTCGGTTTTGGCAGAAACCCCGATGACTGAATGGGCTGCAGCCCTATCACCACAGAAGTTGTGGCAGGCGTTTCGGTCAGTGGCTTGGGACGGGCAAGGTCTGGCACCAAGTGGAGCCGATGTGATGGCTCAGTTTATGGGGGGATTGACGCAATTTCAATCGCACCCCTTTTCTCTCCAGAGCCCAAGTTGGCCCTTTGCTCGTCTAAGTTTTAGTTTATTTAGGACCCACGAAAAAACCCCCACTCACAGCCATTTGGGTTCTCTCCAAGGGACTCATTTTGGTGAACTCAGGCCGGATTTGGATCGGGCCCTGGTGGCCTTTCATCACGGGCAAGATCAAGTGTTTGTGGAGAGTGTTGCTCGCTATGGTCGGCTGTTGCAGGACATGGGGCTCCTACATGAAAAGGTGATTCCGGCAGTAGAGGGTTTACGGGCCTCAGAACAGGTACTAGCGGTGAAGGGCTGTGGCGCCATGGGAGCCGATATCCTTTTGGTACTCCATCGCCCGGAGAACCGAGCTGGGATTGTCAGCCTAGGTGAACAATTGGGATTAAGGTATGAAGCTGGAGTCGGTGATTTAGACCAGGGCTTGCGCCTGCAAGTGGATACGGCATCGATTCCAGTGAGTGGCCATCGTTATCAGGGACCAGTGTTTTCAAGAGATGAGGGGGATCATCCGTGAATCAAGAAACTGTGTGGCGTGCGACAGCACCTTCGAACATTGCCTTAATCAAATACATGGGGAAGACCTCTCACGAAGAAAATCGTCCCAGCAATGGGTCTTTGTCCTATTCGCTCGATTACCTTCGCACAGCGGTCGAGATTGTTCCGTCAGGTGGGAAGGATGATTCGTGGGAAGCTCTCCAAAACCCAGAGTATCCCACTCCTCCGCAGTTGTCCTATCGGGGCATGGAACGTTTTCTGAATCATTTCAAAATGCTCAAAGAAGTATGGCAGATTGAAGGCATTTATTGTGTTCGCTCGGCCAATAATTTTCCGTCAGATTGTGGGTTGGCCAGTTCAGCGTCTAGTTTTGCTGCCCTTACTTTGGCGGCGGCGGAGTTGGCTCGTGATAAGCGCCCGGAAATTACGGATCAGTTGGATGTGAAACGATTGTCAGAACTAAGTCGCAAGGGTAGCGGTTCTTCTTGCCGGTCCCTGTTTTCCTCCTGGGCTCTTTGGCAAAGCGAAGGAGCTGCGGGGGTAGAATTTCCCGTGCAGAATCTTTTGCACCAAGCAGTTATTGTCGAAGCAGGAAAAAAAGAGGTCTCCTCCAGTGAAGCCCATAGGAGAGTGGTAACGAGCCCCCATTTTTCGGGGCGAGTGGAGCGGGCTGAATCTCGCCTTAAGAAGTTAACCGAGGCCCTGAATAAGAGGGATTGGAGGACAGGATTTGAAGTTTGTTGGGATGAGTTTCAGGATATGCACCAGCTCTTTGAAACCAGCGAACCGGCGTTTTCCTATATGACCGAATCTTCTCGTCAGGTCCTAAAGCATGTTTTTCAGTATTGGGAGAACAACCAGGACGGCCCATGGGTGACCATGGATGCAGGAGCCAATGTGCATTTGCTTTATCGGGACAGCCAAAGACAAATGGCGGAAGAGCTTAAGGCTGATTTGTCCGCTTACGGCCAGGTGATTGGCAATGTCTAAGGATCTTGACGGAAAGTCCTTTCGTACCTTTGGCAAATGGATACTCGCTGGGGAGCATGCGGTACTGCGTGGCTGTCCAGCATTGGTGTTTCCCATTGAGAGTCGCTTTGTCGATGTGGAATTGATCCATCTCGATGAGCCATCCAAGGTGAGTTTTACAGGTCCTCACGGTGAGGAGTTTTCCCTGCTGTTTTGGGGATTGGTGGAGAGGGCTCTTGAGAAGGTGGAAAAAACTCGCGGTGATTTGCGCGGTGAGATGTCTTTGGATTGTCACGTTCCTTTAGGCTCTGGTCTTGGTGCCTCGGCAGCTCTTTGTGTGGCCGTGGGCAAATGGTTTCGGGAACTGGGTTGGATCAAGGAAGCGGATGTTTATGAGTTTTCTCGTCAGTTGGAAAATGTCTTTCATGGTGAGAGCAGTGGAGTGGACATTGCTGTGGCCCTCGAAGGCCGTGGACTTCGCTTTATGCGCGGTGGAGAAAGAACTTCATTGGAACTCAAATGGCGCCCCCGTTGGTATTTGTCCTACAGTGGTAAGCGGGGAGTGACCTCCGAATGTGTTCAACAGGTCAAGGATCTGTGGGCCCATGATAAGGTTCGAGCCGAGCAATTGGACCAACAAATGCGTGAGGCGGTTGAGGAGTCCGAAAGAGCGCTCACTTTACCCGAGGTCGAGGGTTGGCCGCTGTTAAAACAAGCGGTGGGCAAAGCCAATCGCTGCTTTCAGGAATGGGGACTCAGCCAAGGAGAATTGGGCCGTCATTTGGAGTGGCTCAAACAAAAGGGTGCGGTGGCCGTCAAACCGACGGGCTCAGGCGGTGGGGGTTATGCCCTCAGTCTGTGGGAAGAAGAGCCCCCGGCCATCGTGCGCGACCGACTGTTTCCCGCATGAGCCAAATCTAATAGTTACATCGCCCGGGATTGGGGTTGCGAACAATGAGATCCGCAAGTTCATCGATCCTGATGGTGCCCGTGCCGTTTAGAAGGGAAGAGGGTTTCCCACTCCCGCATCGGTTCACGTATTCCGAATATCCCCCGCCAAAGTGGCACCAGGCCCCTGCTCCGTTAGTGTAGTAGTACCCAGTTGCGGGGGTGTAACCACTGACAGTGGATCTAAAGCATCCAACCCCGGGCATTTTTTGCGGGATCGGGCAGCTACCGGTGTAGGAGTTAGCAATTGGTCCAGAGATTTGCCGCAAGCTGGATGGAATCAATTGGTTGTACATAAGCATGTACACCAGCTCGTGGCCAATCCAACAATAGCTTCCGTTCGAAGAGCCGTAGATAGCACCGTAGCCTTGGGGTCCATCATTCCATTTGAAGGGTCCGTTACTAATGAGGGGGACAGAAGGTGTTCCGATGGTAAAGCTTCTTGTACCAATCAGCTTTTTGGGAGAGAATCCCTGACTATCTAGAGCGTAGACTTTCAGAATGTGAGGGACTCCATTTAAAACAGATGATGGCAATTGGAAGGAAAATCCGTGGTTGCCAGAGATTGAGTAGGCAGTGTTGACATCAGGGCGACTTTGATTTGCAGGTGTTGATCCCTTAAGTACCTCATCGACGTAAAATTGAACGGAAACGCTAGTCGAAGTGTTGTCTTGATCGAAGGCCCAGCCCCAGACGCGGCCGTTTGAGTCCAGGCCATCAACAACGCCGATAGAACCTTGTGGCCCACCCAAAGTAAATGTGCGATCTCCAATGAGTTTGTTCGGACTCGATCCATAGGTATCAACGGCGACGACCCTGAGGCGGTGGCTTTTCCCATCAAAATAGGTACTTGGGATGTTGATAGAAAAACCATGGTTACCAGTGATGTTTTTGGCTTGATTTACATCCGGCCTATAAATGTTTGCGGTGAGCCCGCCAATAATTTTGCCGTCGATATAATAGTGAACTCTAATACTTCTAAAGGAGTAGTCGGGGTCGTAGGCCCAACCACTGACCGTTCCATTTGAGCTAACCAATCCCGTATATCCAGTCGGTTGCCTTGGGACGGTTCCATCGGGATTGTAGGCATGGGCCCAGGCAAGAAATTGGGAAATATCCACGCTGGCGATTCCCACTCTGGAGTTTCCACCGAGGTAGTAGAGCTCGTCGCGATTGTAATCATTGGTAAATGAGCCCCAACCTTCGTAGTAGGTGTAAAGTCGGCCGTTATAATCAAAGACGGATCCAGTCCAAATCGCTCCCTGGTCCCACTTGCCCAGCTGTCCACGGACAAGAGCGGGGAGGGGATGGTAAACCTTTCGCCAGGTTTTTAAATCTCGGGAGTAGGCAACATGAAAACGATCTGGATAGTCGAGAAAGCGATCACTGGTTTGATAGATCATAAACCACTTGGGGTCGCCAGGGACCCTAAAGATCTTGACCCCCATGACTGATTTACTGTCAAAGGCTCCGGTCTGTCCTGCCGGAAGGACTTTAATATGATTGGTACTCAGCTGATTCGGTTGAGCAGAGATAGACAGGTAAATCTCGAATTGGCCTGAGCTATTGGTCTTGGCGAAATAAGTATAATAGTTTCCATTGTGGAAAACCACATCGTTGGGTCCAAAGGAGGTGGATAGAGGGTTGTTGGCAAACTTGGTAAATGTCACTCCTCCATCCATTGAATAGGCCCCATTGAGACTGTACCTTGCTGGATCATTTGTGACGCCTAAATAGTAGAGATATAGAGTATTGTTAGGTCCCATGAGGACTGAGCCATCCAAGAGATGTTTTTCATCATATCCCGAAGCACCATTGCGAATAACTGGGTTACCGGCAAATTCCTGCCAGGGGCCAAACGGATTGAAACTGGATACTGGCTGAGTGAACAAGCCAATGGTGTCGTGATACCCGTTTATTTCGCCTGACCCACGCATAAACATGCGCCAAGTGTTGGTTCCGCTCTCCGATGGCGGCAGCACAGAGACATTGGCTGCATGTATTCTTCGCCATGCCGGGATAGAGCTTTTTCGCACATCGAAAACCGGATTGGCATAGTGTTTTATGAACAAAGTTGATTCCCCGCCGCTAGCGGCAAAGGGATCGACTCCATTGGCGATCAGGTGTTCCTGATTACCTAAACTAGAACTATCAAATTTTTTGGAGTCTAGTGGATTGCAGCCCAACGTCATTAAGACAAACAAAAGACAGAACAGACCCTTGCCATGACTACCCATGATCCCACCCTACTGTTGAATCTAATCGCTCTCAGTTAACCCAATAGGGTAATTTGCAATCCTGGAGCCAGTGGTTCGCAGGAAATGAGGGCCGCAGGTGTCGAGACCGTTGTCACATGCCCAAGTTTTGGTGGCTCCTCAATTGGGTGCAGAGGAGGAATCGAACGGCTTACATTTGCAATAGTAATAACAAGTAGTTAACCGTGGGCCTCGATAAAGGCCTTTTCATCCGGCTCGTAGTCGGCCAAATGCCCTTCGTAGCCGGGAGCAAAGCGCACAATCGGGGAAA
Organism: Pseudobdellovibrionaceae bacterium; assembly: GCA_020635075.1. Lineage (NCBI taxonomy): Bacteria > Pseudomonadati > Bdellovibrionota > Bdellovibrionia > Bdellovibrionales > Pseudobdellovibrionaceae > Pseudobdellovibrionaceae bacterium. The sequence continues at coordinate 328,552 of JACKAM010000001.1, forward strand.
TGTTCAATTGCCCATGATCCCTGAAGTTGGGAATTTCGTAAATTTTCCTCATTAAATTCTCAGCCCGATCGCGGTAGCCAGGAGGGACCATGAGTCGGACTCCGAACCATTGCCAGCGAAGGTCCTGGGTTTTGTTCTTTTTGGCGACGATGGCCCTAATGGTTTCAAGAAGTTTGTTGTCGTCAGCAAACTCGAAATGAACACTGATGCCGATTTGCGTGTAGTCGATCAATTCCTCGTAGTACTCAGGTTCCCGGCTACCGTTAGTGGTGACATGACAGACATGATGATGGTTGGGTTTGTTTTCAGGTGGATGGTCCTTAATCCATTTGAGCAGGTCTAAGAATGAGGGATTGAAGGTGGGCTCGCCACCACTGAAGTTAAATTTACACTGATCACCTTTAACAAAGGCTTTAAAGATATTTTGCACACCGTGTTTGAGACTGCCCCAGCTACGGTGAGACTCATAGGTGTTACTGGCCGATGGGGGACAATAGCTACAGGAGTAGTTGCAGCGGCGGCCAATGTCCCAGGTCACCTGCTTGGGGATGCAGTGACTTTGGTAGATCGGCTGGACGGCCAAATACTCGGCAGGATCTTCAGGCAATTCAGCCAAGGGGTCTTTATAAGCCAAGTGTTTGTGGTCTTTATGTTTGAATTTGCGCAGAGCCATGTCGGTCCCACACATGCACCACTTTTTTTTGCAGAGAACATAGTCCTCAAGCATTTCCACATAGGAGTCATAGATGTTGCCCAAAAATCCGCCTTCGCGGCAGACGGCGCTAAAAAGGCAGCCATCATGGGTGACGTAGAGGTTTTCCACCCCGGCAGCGCAGTACCAACCCTGCCAGGTGTTCCACTCTCGGGCCAACAGTTCTTCGGCCGAGTAGGACTTGCCTTCTCCATTTGCATTCACCAAAACTATGGATTTGTTACCCGACGGATTGTTTTTGCTCTTAGCCATGGAACTTTCCCCCATTGTGCTTGAGCCTAATCGTTCAACAAGGGTACTGCAAGCGATAGTGGAAAAGGGCAATACTGGCGGCACTCACCGCATTGAGCGACTCCAGGCTGTCGTTCATGGGAATGCGCAGTAGGGACTGGTTCTTTTTGTTTTCGGGAAGGCCCTTCCCTTCCTCGCCAAACAGGAGGCGACCATTCTCGGGCCAGGAAAATCCGGTCAGATTGACTCCAGATTGATCAAGAGCATGAAAAGAGCCTAAATCCTGATGGATAGAAGGTCCCCATTCAAGGGGAACCCGGTAACAGCTTCCCGCCGAGGCGCGCACACACTTGGGGTGGAAAGGGTGAACGGATTCCTCAAGTAGAATCAGTTTTTTGACAGAAAAGGCCTCACAACAGCGCAGCAGGGCACCGAGATTGGCGGGGTCCCCCAGAGCGGAAAACACCTCAAGTCCGGTGGGTGACGATTTACTTTCCCATTTGTCCATGGGGGATTGTTTGGCCACAGCGATGGGATAGTGGGTGCCAAAGACGTCGATTTGTTTAAACAGAGCTTTGTCGACCAGGTAGATTTGGGCGGTTGATGTTAAAGGAAGTTCATCCCTTTGGTCCGTGTCATAGAGCAGTATTTCGGAGATAGCCTCTGGGTGGCGCTCCAGAAATTCTGGCACAAGTTTACGGCCGATGATTAGAAAATCGCCCGATTGCTTGAGCCCCCGGCTCTCCAGGAGGTCTTTCCAGTACCGGTAGCGGCTGTTGAATTTGCTGGATATGACCTTCATTCTGAATCCCTCTGCCAATGGTTTATTTTCTCATAGACCAGCAACCGGCGCTGATGGGGGGTTGCAGGGATTTCGTAGGGGATGTCATTCATTAACCGGTAGTACTGGCCCCATTTCTCCTTGGCTTGGAAAATCTCCTTGTCCACATTAGGGCCTTTCATCAAGTAGAGGTAACCTCCCACCTGAAGGCACTGGGAAACATTAAGCAGAGTGTCGCTCACATCTGATACGGCCCGGGTGATGATCGAGTGAATGGGGTACTCGAATTCGGTATTCACATAGCGGCCAATAATATTCAGTTCCTTAAGGTTCAGCTCATCCCTCACCGCTTTGAGAAACTGAACTCGCCTCTCGACCCCTTCGACCAGCAAAATGGGCCGGTCCGGATAGTGGATTTTCAGGGGAATCCCTGGAAATCCCGGGCCTGTTCCCATGTCCATCAGGGGAAAGCGCAGGTCGACGAAGCGGTCTACCATCAGGCAGTCGATAAAATGTTTAATCGCCACGTCTCTGAGGGTGAGGAGCCGGGTCACATTGTCTTTGTGCTGGTGCTGCATGAGGATCTGGTAAAAGCGAGTGAGCTGGTGGCGCTTTTCGTGGGGATAGTCCCCAAAATCGTGATGGCGGAAGATGTCGTAAATGCGATTATCAGCCTCGGTAAAATCGTAGATCTTTTCCGGCTTTCGGTGGCGTCCGCGGCCCTCGCGCTGAGTAGTTTTTCCTCTTCCAATTGAGTTCTTGGATCGGGGCTTGACAGAGGCCGGCGGCCTGGGTTTTCTATGCGTCATAAAGTCTTAATAATTGAAGAGAATTAGAAAATCATTGAATAATTGAAAAATGCTCTCAGAAAAAGTTAAAGCAATACATCAAGAAGCCGCTGCGGCATTTGCTGCAGCTAAAGAAACTAAAGAACTCTATGACCTCAAGGTGAAATTCCTGGGCAAACAGGGGCAGTTGTCCCTGGTGATGCGGGAAATGGGTCAGCTCCCTAAAGAGGAGAAGCCTGCCTTTGGCAAAATGGTCAACGAAGTCAAAGTGGCTCTAGAGGACCTCTACTCCAAAATGGAAGTCGAGTTGGGTCGGGCTGAACTCAATCAGCGGATAGCTGGTGAGACCTTGGATCTGACTCTTCCCGGACCCGCCCGGGAACGGGGAGGGCGTCATCCTATCCAGAAGGTGATCAATGAGATCGTGGAGATTCTCGGCCGCATTGGCTACAGTGTGCGGACCGGTCCCATGATCGAAAAAGACTGGTACAACTTTGAGGCTCTCAATATTCCTCCCGATCACCCAGCTCGGGACATGCAGGACACCTTTTACGTGGACGAGAGTCATGTTTTGAGAACTCACACCAGTCCCATTCAGATTCGCACCATGGAGAAGGAAAAGCCCCCATTGCGAATATTGGCTCCCGGGTCCGTGTTTCGCTGTGACAGCGACGTCTCTCACTCGCCAAATTTCCATCAAATTGAAGGTCTGTTAATTGATCGGCACGTGTCTATGGCTGATCTTAAGGGAACGATTGCCTATTTTGTCCGGGAGTATTTTGGTGAAGAAATCAAAACCAGATTTCGTCCAAGCTTTTTCCCCTTTACCGAACCTTCTGCCGAGGTGGACTGTTCCTGCCCTATATGTAAGGGCAAGGGGTGTCGCATGTGTAAACACACTGGTTGGATTGAAATCGGCGGCTCGGGATTGGTAAACCCAAAAGTGCTGGCTCACTGCGGACTCGATCCGGAGGAGTGGCAGGGGTTTGCCTTTGGATTTGGCATGGAGAGGATGGCCATCATCAAATATGGTATCGATGACATTCGCTTGTTTGCTGAAAATGATCTTCGCTTTTTAAGGCAGTTTGAATCATGAAAATTTCTTTACGTTGGCTCAATGATTATGTGGATGTGCAGGACTTCTTTGAGAATCCAGAGAAGCTGGCGGGTAAACTGACCTCGGCTGGAATCGAAGTGGAGCATGTGGAAAATTTGGCCGAAAAGTTTTCATCGGTCGTTGTTGGCCATGTGGTGGAAAAGGGTCAGCACCCCAATGCCGATCGCTTGAGTTTGTGTCAGGTGGATGTGGGGCGGGGGGAAAATCTGCAGATTGTCTGTGGAGCCCAAAACCATAAACAGGGCGACAAGGTGGTCGTGGCTCTTGTCGGCGCCGTCTTGCCGGGGAACTTCGAAATCAAGAAGTCAAAAATCCGCCAGGTGGAAAGCTTTGGCATGATGTGTTCGGAAAAGGAACTGGATTTGGCCGAGGAGAGTCCGGGAATCATGATTCTTCCCGCGGAGGCTCCTGTGGGAGTTCCCTTTGCAGAGTACATGGGCTGGAATGATGTGGTGATGGAACTTAGTGTGACTCCTAATCGAGCCGATTGCTTGAGTCATTTTGGTTTGGCCCGCGAAGTGGCAGCCCTGTTGGGCCGTGGCTATGAAGTCCCACTTGCTGACATCAAGGCAACCGGTGGTTCCACCAAAAAGATGATTGATCTCAAAGTGAAGAACGCTGACTTGTGTCCGCGTTATGCTGGTCGGGGAATATTTGGGGTGAAGGTTGGCCCCAGTCCTGATTGGTTGCGGAAGCGTCTGGAAAGTGTGGGCCTTAACTCCATCAATAATGTGGTTGATGTGACCAATTTTGTGATGATGGAACTGGGGCAACCCTTGCATGCCTTTGATGCTGATGAAATTGCTGCCAGCACCATTACCGTGGACAATGCCAAAAAGGGAGAGGTCTTTCAGTCCCTGGACGGCACGGAGTTTAAGCTCGATGGTGATGAGCTGATGATTCGGGATGGCGCGCGACCTGTCGCTTTAGCTGGGGTCGTGGGTGGCCTCAATTCCGGTATCACCGAAAAGACTCAGAACATATTCCTCGAATCGGCCTATTTTTTGAGGGAAACCGTTCGGCGGACCTCTCGAAAATTGGGAATTGATACAGACTCCGGTTACCGTTTTAGTCGAGGGACGGATCCTGAAGGCGTGGTTTTGGCGATGAACAGGGCCTGTGAACTGATTCAAAGAGTGGCTGGTGGTGAGGTAGGTAAAGACTATCATGATTTTTACCCTCAGCCCTTGAGTCAGCCTTCCATCGGCATTGCACACGAATACCTGGAAACGCGCTTGGGTTACAAGGCAGAGGGTTCGGAATTTGAAACTTGGATGAAGCGTCTTGGTTGTCAGGTGAAGACCAATAAGAAAATGGGTGGTTGGGATGTCGTGCCCCCTCCCTATCGGGTGGACTTGGAGGCAAATGTAGACTTGGTGGAGGAGTTTGCCCGCCTCAATGGCTATGAAAATGTGCCGGAGAATTTTCCACCACTGGTGACATCACCTAGCCCCCACGCTTTTCAATTCACTATGGAAAACCGCCTCAATGAACTGTTAGTGGCTGAAGGATACCTACAGGCTGTGAACTATGGATTTTACAGTGGTCGGACGGCGGGAGAGTTCCTTGGCGATACTGCCAAGTTGAACAACGTGGGTTTAAAAACCTCGGCGCAGGCTGTGGCTATTCGCAATCCGTTGAGCGAGGATACGGACGTGATGCGCACCAGTCTGTTACCAGGTTTGTTCCGCAATCTTATGCACAACTATCGTCATGGGATTGAATCGGGTCGTCTGTTTGAGACCGGTTTTGTTTTCGAGCAAGGAGAGGGAGGCTACGAGGAAGAATGTCGCGTGGGGATGGTGGTTTGGGGTCATCCAGTTGATATGTGGGTCAAAGATAAGACCCGGCCCGTGGTCTATGACCTTAAAGCCACTGTGGAGAATCTCCTTAGTAAACTCATGATTTCGGGATTTCAGTGGCGAAAACTCAAGGCCGAGGAGTATCCCAGCTTTGTTCATCCCGGCCAGTCAGTGGCTCTCTTTGTTGAGGGCCGCCTATTGGGTGTGCTTGGAACTTTACACCCAAGTTTGGCTCAGGAAAGTAAACTTCGGCACGATTGTGCCGTTTGCGAATTCAACTTTGATGGTTTGATGCGTGGGCAGCCGCGCACGGCAAAGGCACGACCACTTTCCAAGTTCCCTGCAGTGGAAAGGGACTTGGCCTTTCTCGTGCCAGAAACAATTGCTGCGGAAGATATCCTGAAGGAAATTCGCAAGCAGAGCGGGAATCTGCTTGAGGAGGCCTGGATTTTTGACGTCTACGCCGGCGATAAACTGGAACAGGGCCAACGCTCGATTGCCTATAAGATGGTTTTTCGTGATCAAAAGGGTACGCTTGGGGAAGCCGAACTCACTGATCTCCAAAAGAAGTTGGTTCAAGCCGTCGAAAAGCGCTTTAACGTCCAAGTGCGTTAAATTATAAGGCTGAGGATTGGGGAAAATCCCCTGTTAAAGGGGGAAAAAGGTCCTGATGAATCCTCTGACCGTCCGAATTTTGCCCCATTAGGCACAAATTTATTGAAAGTTTTCAATGGCTTGGTAGCCTAATGGAGAAGTCACCGAGTAGACAGAGTCGACAACAACGAGGTTCACTCCTATGCCGCAGCAGAATATCAGTCGTTCCACAATGACCAAGGCCGATATTGTTGAAAAGGTCTATCAAAAGATTGGTTTTTCCAAAAAAGAAGCTTCGGAGTTAGTGGAGTTGGTTTTTGGAACTCTCAAAAACACCCTCTGCGACGGTGATAAAGTGAAGATTTCCGGGTTCGGCAATTTTGTCGTACGCGAAAAGAAAGAGCGGATTGGTCGAAATCCACAAACAGGTGATCAAATTAAAATCAGTGCCCGACGGGTTCTTACCTTCCGTCCCAGCCAAGTGCTGAAAGCCATGCTCAACGGTGAGGATATCACCGGCATGACCGACGACGAGAATGACTAGGCCAACCCAACCCCATCGAGTTGAAGGGTAGATCATGTCCACAGATGAAGTTGTTTTCGAAACCAAAGATGAGACGAGGTACGCCCCGTCAACTGGACCCGACTTAGAGCTGGTTGATACCCGATTTGCCAAACAGCTGGAAAAGATCCCGGACAAGATGGCTTTCAAGATCGGCGAGGTGGCGCGCCTGGTAGGGGTCAAACCCTACGTGCTTCGATATTGGGAAACCGAGTTCGACAATCTCGCTCCGAAGAAGTCCCGCAATAACCAGCGGGTTTACGAGAAGAGGGACGTTGTTCTGGTAATGATGATCAAAAAGCTTCTCTACGAGGATCGCTTTTCGATTGAAGGCGCCCGGACGGCACTTAAAAAGCTGCGCAAGGACACGAAGAAGGCCACTGAAATTAGAAATCTAGGGCATCAACTTGAGCAGGTGACAGATCAGGTGCGGGATCTAATTGACGAGATCAATCGTGCGAAGTCTTTGTTTGCTGAAGTTTCGATATCCTCTCCGGAGTCCTAAATGAATCAACACAACTCTAGTTGCGCTGAAGTTTCCAGAGCACCTCGGAAGCTGGACTGGGTGAACACGCTTTTTTTGTGTGCTTCGCCAGTGGCGGCAGTCGTTCTTACAATTTTGCATGTTTATCTGGAGGGGTTTAACCCCTGGCTGATTTTGGTGTTCGTCATTTTCTATTTGCTCACCGGATTGTCTATTACCGGCGGTTATCATCGATTGTTTGCGCACCGGGCTTATGATGCCAATGTGGTTTTGCGTGGACTCTATTTGCTTTTTGGTGCAGCCGCGGTCCAAAATTCGGCTCTTAAGTGGTCAGTGGACCATCGCCTTCATCATCGCTTTGTGGACGAGGAAAAGGATCCCTATAACATTAATCGGGGTTTTTGGTGGGCTCACATGGGCTGGGTGTTTTTCCGCAACGAGAATTGGCGCATGGCCGATCCCAAGTGGGTCAGGGATCTTTATCAAGACAAGCTCATCCTGTGGCAGCACCGATATTATCTGCCCTTATCCATCGGCTTGGGTTTTGGATTGCCGACTCTAATTGGCTATTGGATGGGCTCCTGGATTGGTGGACTGGCCATAGCTGGATTTGTGCGGATTGTGGCGGTTCATCATTTTACGTTTTTCATTAATAGTTTTTGTCACATGTATGGTGACCAGGGATATGAGGATGGCAATACGGCCAGAGACAGTTTTTGGTTGGCTCTCCTGACCTATGGTGAAGGCTATCATAATTTTCATCATCGGTTTGAAGCCGACTACCGCAATGGCATCCGCTGGTACCACTGGGATCCTACTAAGTGGCTTATTAAGTTATTGAGTTGGGTGAAGTTGACGAAGAATCTCAAGAAGGTGCCTGACGTCCAGATATTGAAAGCTCGTTTAGAAATGGATCTAAAGAAGCTCAGGGCCCGGTTGGAATCAAGTAGTGATCCCTGGCAGGAGAGAATGGATCTATTAAGAGCGCGGATCATGGAGGCACAAAAACAGTGGCGAGATCTGCAGGTTCAATATCGTAAACTGAGGCATCGTCGGGTGGTCACCAACCGAGCTCAGCGCATGGCCATTAAGGCCCAGATGCGGGCGGCCCGGTTGGAATACAAGAATACCTGTGCCCAGTGGCAGACCTTTGTTCGTTATCTGCGCAATACAAGGGGCCTTGCTTCCGCTTAGGATTCCTAAATCCCAAGTAATTTCAACATTTTCACCATTAGATCGGGTGAAAAAAAAGCCTTGATTAAAACCCCCTCCGGCCCTATTTTGGTTGCTCAAAATTTTTCTCTTGAGTCGGACCGTGGCGCAGTTTGGTAGCGCGCCACCTTGGGGTGGTGGAGGTCGCTGGTTCAAATCCAGTCGGTCCGACCAACTTCAGCTAAACATCGCATCTCTTCGTTGCTCCTCCTTCGGCATTCGGTCACGTATTCGGCATACGCTCCCTTCAGCTCTCAGTCGTCGCGCCTCGACCTGCTCGTTTACCTTCGTTGGTAATAGATGGGGTTGAACCAGCGACCTATGGAGGGTGGTGGAGGGTCGGCATGAGGCCGCCTGTAGGCGGCTAGGCTCATGCCGACGGTTCAAATCTGTATGCCAGTTAAAAAAGTTCCAGCAGTGCAGAGAAGTTGAGGCCAATTCTCTTTTTGTTGCCAATTGCTTGGCCGAGTTCATTTCTGATTCGTTCTTCAAGCGTACTTTTTGATACTTCGTTTTTCTCAATCATCTCTTGTATCGCCTCGAAGTCGTGCTCATATCCTCTGATCGTTTTCATTAGAATCAAATCATGTATTTCGGGAATTTTAATGACTAAATTCGTTAGGCTTGAATCCTCCAGAATGACTAGTCTGTCCTCATAATCATATGGGGCATCAAAAACACTCACTTGTTCAAGGGGAATATCGACACCAGTTTTTTGTTTGGTAGCTTCATAGGCTTTTTGTAACCCCTTAACATTGTTGATGGCATCAATGTCCCGGGTTGCTCTTGTCACCTTGTACGCTAATGTAGCCGCAGTTCCACCGATGAGGATCAGCTCAAATGGTTCGTCGAGCTCTTTGTCAAGGGCCTTCAAGAATCCAAGGATTTGACCTCTTCCATAAACATCAAGCATTATGAAGCCTTAAATTTTTCATAAAATGATTTAAAAGTGTCCATGCCCATATTCATAGTGAAAAACCACTTTTTAGCAAGCGGGGGCGTGTTGAGCTCCTCTAGTTTGAGCTGCGACGGGGATTTAGTCTTCATTTTGAAATAGCTTGTAGGTCTCCCGTAGCGATTGTCCCAATACTCTTTGGCTCGATCCTTGTAGCTTCTTTTCTTCGTAAGGGTGCCCGTCAAATCGAGGAGAAACCCCACTTGTCTTTTTACATTATACTTAAGGGCAAAGTGCCATAGTTTATCATAATCAAGTCTCTCCGTGTTTCGCTCGACAACCAGTGGTAAGACGCGAAGAAGAGAGGCTTCTTGTTGAGAAAAGTAAACTCCCAGAGCCAATGTGTCTTCTAGTTCTAATTCCAATTGGGCTTCTCGTTCAAAATTAAGTGGAGCGCCGAATTTAGCAAGGTTGGCTTTTGTTTCAGCTAGGTCCTTATCCTCTCTTTGTGGTGGCTCAAGTTCGTCAACCCCGAAAAGCGCACGAAGTAGAGGTAGATCTTTGGACTCACAGTTTAGGGCGAATACTCGGGCTTTGCCGTTTCGAGACTCCTTTACAAGTTCAACCCCCTTCATGGCTTTTAACTCTTCATAGGTGGCCGCATATGAAGCATTGGCGAGTCGAGCTAAGTCGTGGACAGAGCCATTAAGACCACCAAAAAGGACTTTAAAGAGCTGTTTGCGAGTATTGGATGTGACCAGATAGTCCACGAGCATCCTGACCTCCTCGTCTAAATGTAGCACAAGGCAGCAAAATCATCAATATATTATTATCGGAAAATACGATAATAACATAAAAGAAATGTCCATCGGGGACGGCAGGTAAATTACTGAAAATACGTGAGATTATCATGCGCCCGGATGGGCCGTCTGACGATTGGAGGTTGTAGCGTTCTCCCGCCACAAGGAGCTAGGCCCTTATTCCGGAGACATGGTTGACGCTTTCGCAAGAGGGAAGGGGGCAGTTGGCCAGCCCCCAGGGTTCTGAGATCTCGACACCATTTGGGTCTGAGCATAAGATAGTCAGATGAGCAAAAGAAGACTCGCAGCTTTGGTGTTAGGGGTGATGTGCTTGCTCGTTGGGATCATGATGGTCGGCAACCCAAAGCCATCCTTGATTTGCGATGACTATATTGGTGCCCCTCTTCCTCCTGGAGCTGAGCGGGGTGTTCAGTGCCAATGCGCTGGAATAAAACTGTATCTGCAAAACACGGCTCCAAGTGATGGCCGAGATTTAAGCATTTGCCTTGGGCTTATTAAGGAAACCAATCGGATATAATAACTGATTCTACGAGATGGCCGTCAGAACGGTAAGGAACCGACTATGAAAGTAATCCTTCAACTATCTTTGAGTTTGGTATTCATCGTTTTCTTTTGTGGACCAGCCCGGGCGATGGACAACTGCCCAGGTTGGAAGACTGAATGGACGACCTGTAAAGTTGATGCAGATTGTGTTGTCGTCCCCAACCCCTGTGGCTGGCCAACCTCGGTTGCCAATACAGAGAGTGCCGAAATGGCTTCCAAGTGCAACATCCGCCATGGGGCTTCGATGGCCTGCGTGAGTTGGGACAAAATGGGAAAGGCCAAGCCGAATGCTCATTGCAAAAATGGAGAGTGCAGGTTGAAGCCAGAGTAGGGCGAGGGGTCGATTGGTCTCTTGCCGGTTTGGCGCCACAAGCTGGAGTATTAGTCGCCAGGGTTGGAAATTCATCACGGTTATCAAGGGTCTAGGTCTGAGTCCCAGATCTAGAAAATAATCTCTATTTTGGCTCTAATAAAACCCGGTGTCAGTTGTCTTACTTATAGGACATCAGGAGGTGGTGTTGGCCCGGCAACCGCATAGCGAGGAGATGATCAAAATCATTCTGGCCCACGAAGGGCCCTTGCTGAGGTTTGCCTATCTCCACCTGAAGGATAGGGGTTTGGCGGAGGATGTGGTGCAAGAGACTTTCGTGGCCTGTTTAGCTGGGGCCCATGTGCTCTGACAACTATCGCTTGTGGCGATGGCTTATGACAACTTGTCGCAACAAGTGCCTCAACATTATTAAGCACCATAAAGTGGTCGACGCTCACACGCGAGACAGTGCCTTAAACTCCAACCCCTGAGTCTCCATCTCCTGAAGAGAACCTCATCAGCAAAGAAGACTGTGTCAGCCTGGCTGAGGCGATTGAAAGTCTACCTCTTGAATCCCAAGAGGTGTTGTGGCTGCGTTTCGACGGTGACTTGAGCTACCAGCAAACAGCCGAGGTGGTGGGAAAAAACGCCGACCAATGTGGGCTATCTTTTGTGTACGGCCATCAAAAGGTTGAAGGCTGCGGTGAGAAAGGGGATAAGTCGTGAAGAGAAACGATGTGTCCCAAGACCAGATGATCAACTATGTGTTGGGCGAGTTGAGCTCTCGGCAGGCCAAGAAATTGAGAAGTTCCTTGTGGCCGACCCCTGAACTCAAGGCTGAGTGTGACCAACTCAGGGAGCTTTTGGGGAAACCACTGAGATCATGAAACGCCAAGAGGGTGAGTGGTCGCTAGGAGCAGCCAGGCACCTGGAGATCTTGGGACAGACTAAGACGACTAAAAAAATTTGATCTTTCTCTGTTTTTACCAATGTTTTTACTCGCACCCGTATGGTTGAGTTGGGATTGTTCTTGTCGTTCTGGCTGGTTTTTGGCTTCCCTGGTGACTGTCGTTTCAGGCCGATTGAAATCGGCGCGAGTCAAGCAGGCCAAAATCGCAATGGCCGAAATGGGGAAGGCGCTCGATATGTTTTTACACGGACTGCGGCTTTTACCCATCAAAGGAGCAAGGGCTGCAAGCCTTGTTAGAGGCTCCCCAAGAAGCCACCTCTTTGTTCAGGCTGGGGCCAGATCCATATATTAAAAGTTCCCTCGTGATCCCTGGAACCACCAATACATCTACGAGTCTGAGGGCAAAGCCTACGTCCTTAAGTCCAAAGGCAAAGACGGCAGCGAAGGCGGCTCAGGGGAGGATGAGGATATTTCATCTGAAGACCTGTAAAGGAGGCTATGATGCTGAATCAAAAAGGCATGACTCTATTAGAAATGATGATTGTATTGGTTATATTGGCAGGCCTAGTGGCGGCTTTGAGCACAAATGTCTTAGATACTTGGGAGAAGGCCAAACACAAGCAAGCCACCATTCAAGTGAAGGAATTGAAAAGGCTTTTGGCCATGTACCTGACTGACTGCGGGAACTACCCGAGCGAGGAAGGGCCTGGAAGCACTTTCGAGAGTTCCGACGAATGCAGCAGTTGGGGCCCACGTCCCTATATCAATTCCGGCCAACTCAAAGATCCCCTGGGGCGTCCTGTTGTTTATGAGCTTCAAGACGGCATTGGCGTCATTATCATTTGGGGTCGCGATGGTAAGGAAGGTGGTTCCGACCCTCAATCGAGATATTCACCAGCTGGCTAGGTGTCTTTATTGAGGAGTGTGCTACATTCCAGTGAATTGGCATGTCTTGAAAAGACAGCAGTGAAGCTAAGAAGCCTGTGAGAAGCCGAAGTAAATGAGAAAAGAAACCATGCTTGATAAGGGCGTCCAATGAGTGGTGAGAAGCAGCAGAATAAAGGGAAGTCGCTTCTGTTTTGGCTGTTACTTCCTCATTGTGATGGTATCGGTCTATGCCTTTTGTGGATTTGCCCTTTTCGCCCTTCTAGGGTTCGCCATGGGAGTGGCTGTTTCGTTTACGGACTCAGCGGTCCAGTTGGTTGCTGTATGGATTGCCATCATTGTAGGGTGTGTCGCCTTGTATTTTAGAATTCCGAAAGCGACTCGAAGTGAGTTCTGGAAGGACCTAATAAGGCCTTGATAACTCATATGTCCATATGAGGAGGAAGTTCTTAAATTGAGCCGGGGAGTAGCACTATGCCCGAAAGGATTGTGCATGAGTGTGGCTATCCGGAAGGATCATGTTGCCTATAGTGAATGGACCTTCGTGGGCTCATTTGAACATACTGTTGGGCGAACCTTTATCTTTCCGACGGACCCACAAAAGCCAGCAATGGTCTTTAGTAGTCAGGGGTACAAATTGAGTAATTCCACTCAGAGCCAACCTTGAGATTACGCCTTATAGGGGGATTAGTATGGAACGTTACCAGAATCCCTTGTTATCGCCTTTCCCGCCACCTCACTTTTACCTCTAATGCCCTCGCAAGTGCGGGGATTCATAGTTCTAATCCGATCTGTTGGCCCTGAGCTTCCACCTTAGGCGCAACTTTTTCAGGATAGCCGGGTTTCCTACCTATGGAAACGCAAGTCGTCGAAAGCCAACAAGAAATCCACCTGGATGAAACCCTTCGAGCTTTGGTCATTAATGGCACAGCCATCAACCTTGGGCCGCGCGAGTACCAGATATTGAGTGTGCTCTGGCAGCGCAAGGAGACGGTGCTTTCTCGGCAGCAGATCCTTGATCTGGTGGACAGCCAGATTAAGATCTTTGATCGCAGTATTGATTCAGTGATCAGTCATATCCGCAAGAAGCTGCGTCGTTTCCAGCCCTGCTCGTTACAAATTCTTGGCGTGTATGGCAAAGGCTACAAATTGACTTGGCGCCAAAATAACCACATTTGATATAAATTCTTTAACAGCTTCCATAGTTCCCAACTTCCACATTCTCTGATCCACCTCGTGGTAGTTTGCCCTCGGACAACCAAAAACTACTAAGGGGGAAGATAAAATGAAGAACAAACTGTTATCTTTTGTTGTGGGAATACTCGTTCTTGGAACAAGCAGTGCCTATGCCGAGCAGGTAAAGTTAGGTAGCACGACCTTAACCAATCGGCCCGATGTGGACATTGTCGGAGTTTTTTCCTGCTCCACTGGCAAGGGTATGTTTCGGGCCATTCGTATGCAGGTCAATCGCCGTGCGGCTGAAATTTATGACCTGGATGTTCAGTACGGTGATGGGAGCTGGGACACTTATGTTCCCGTAAGGCGCTTTTTTCGGCGAGGTTCCACATCCCGTTGGATCGATCTCATCGGTGGAGAACGTTGTATCAAACGTATCGTTGTCCGAGGAGACACAGAGGGTGTTCCTCGTCGACCTCTGGCCTTGGTTACCTTTTTTGGATTACGTTAGTTGTTATTCAGGCACACATTTAAGAGGGGCGAGGACTTGGTCCTCACCCTTTTTTATATAAGACGCCTTTACTTGGTTCCAGGGTCTTTCCTGAAGGAATCAGGGACTGGCATCACCAGAGAATTGTCCAAAACCTCGCCCTTGGTGTCCAAGACCTCTGAGGCCAGAACGATGATGGGCTTGCGATCAGACTCCACGAGCTGCTCCTGGTTGTTTGGTCGAGTCAACCTACGAAAGGCCATTTGCGTATAGGGGCCACCTTTTTCATTTCGACATTGTTGTAGAACACCCTCACGCAGAGATCGAACGGAATCCTTTTTTACCATCCCTAAGGCACTTGGTTCGCACCAGATTTCCTCGTCTCTTTCCATGACGATTCGGGCCTTTTCATCACATTGAGCTTTAGACTTTAAAACCTTGTTGGTCCAGGCGGTGACAAAGCAAGAATACCCTCCGATGTGATCTATCGTCATCCTTCCGTTTTGAAATCTCACCTGTCGATCTTCCTCGATTTCGCCCCCCAGGCTGTTAACAGAAAAATGTCGAAGTCGGGTGTTGCCGGAGGCATCCTTCTCACCTTCGATCCAACCCTTGATCTTAAAGCCAAAAGTGGAGGATCTCTCAAATAGGACATCATAGACTTTACCGACAACCCTTGGGGGTGTTCCTCCTCCCAAACACTGAAGGGTCATTCGCCCACTCACATCTTCGAATGAGGACCTGGTCCGGGTTTCTCCAGTGATACCAACTTGGAGGCTGGAGCCACTTGGGCATTGAATTTGAGTCCACGCGGGCTTTGGCTGGATATTGTTCCTGGCAAACTCAAGCAGACTTAAATTTTGGGCATTATATTTCTTAAACTGACCATTCGAGTCCGTGAGGACCTCGCATCCTGAGCCAGCGGCCGATCCGATCACGCCTTTATCCAGGCGGCACCTTCCCGAAAATTCCACTACCTTGGCGTTCGAGGCCACTGCCGATGATGATGTCCCCGCGGCTGGCGATCCTGGTTTCTCATCAGACCCGAGGACTCCACCAAACAGCTTTTTAACATTCTCGCCACACTTTTGACTGGGCCGAGTCACCATTTTTTCGAGCAGTGTGCAGCCTAGAATCGTGACAACCCCGCCAATAAAAAATGGGTCGGCATGAGCCCGAGTGGGCAGAAGGGTTGAGCTCATAAAGAAACCTATCAGAATGGCAACTGAAAATTGCCGGCGCCCCTTCATGCGATCCTCCTAGTCTGTTGAATCATTCTAACAGGTTCCTGGGTCATCGGCTGAAAAATCAACCGTGAACTAAGGTAAACGGTTGAAGAGGGGTCTCAATATTTTGTCCGCACTGGGCTTCGTGCTGGGCTAGTTGTGAAAAAAGCTGCCGGGGACGACAAAGTAGTAGGTGTTTTGAAACGACAGGGCCATGCCGATTTTGAACAAGGAACCTTGGGACACCGATTGATAGACTCCGCCCCGCGTGCAGTAGGGCATGGCAAAGCCTTCGATCCAAATGTACCACACGGCTGGGTATGTGGGGTCAGGAGTGGTCTTCCACGACCAATGGGTGTTGGAGATATGGCCGCCCGACATGGTGTAACCAGCCGGACAGGTCAGATAGGGAAGAACCATGTGGCTCAAGTCAAACATCTGTAAGCCATCAGTGATCCAAACCTGGGGGAGAACTCCCAAGGCTGGGGTGTTGAGAACCGAAACTTGAACGTTGGCGGCATGAAACCCCAGCTCCACTCGTTGAAGTTCTGCGGCAAGAGCGGTTTGGAATTTGCTGCCAAAGATGTCGAGCTGATCTTCGTCCTCGATGCCATGATGATGCCCAAGCTCATGCATCAGGATGGAGAGCACTTCTGGTTCCCCCATCGGTTCAGAAGAACCATAAAAAGTCTGGCGGACGGTCATATCAAGATTGATATATATTGGCACACCGATTCGCGGGCCGGTTTTAGCGGCCTTGACCTTGCCATCGATGACAAAAAAACCAGGCCTCTTTTTCTCCGACTCAAACTGAAGGGGCTTTTTTTGGAGTCTTTCCTGAGGCATGGCTTCGAGAATCTTAAGGGCAAGGGCTTGTTCGCTGGCGGTGAGTTTACACAGATTGCCGCTTAAGCAAAGGCCGACAAAGCTTTCTATGTTTTGAAACACGTAGTGAAAGCGCTTTTCGGCCAAACCGATGCCGTTACCAACCACATCGCCGCGAGACCAGGCCGAAGCAGGGATCATCAGAAGTGCTGAAATCAAAAGTGTTCTAAGCATGGCCTTTTTCCTTTGTCGTCGTGTGACTGAAAAATTGGATGTTCAATTGATAGATAGCATCCGCATCTTTGCTTGAAAACCGTTTGTTGAACTGATCGCGAAAGCTACGGATGAATTGTTTGGCTTCGTCAATATTGTCTTGCTTGAAAGCAAGGGTGAGGGCTGAAAACTCACGATCCTCAACATCTTGTTCGTAAAGGGCCTCAATACCCCGCTGGGCCATCTGCTCATGGTGCTTTTTGATGGCCGTGCTCGGAATGTCCTGTTGGGAAATCAAGTTATCCGAGGCCCGTGGCC
This sequence comes from Pseudobdellovibrionaceae bacterium, assembly GCA_020635075.1. Taxonomy (NCBI): domain Bacteria; kingdom Pseudomonadati; phylum Bdellovibrionota; class Bdellovibrionia; order Bdellovibrionales; family Pseudobdellovibrionaceae; species Pseudobdellovibrionaceae bacterium. The sequence goes on from JACKAM010000001.1 coordinate 345,447, forward strand.
CCCAGAGCTGGAGTTTTTTTAGAGATTCGATGGCAGCACTGACCTGGTCGGTGGAGACCTTGTTGCGAAGCAAGTTCCTGATCCTGTTAGGACTCAGTTGAAAGTCCTTAAGGCTCTGGATCTGGCGGATGACCAAGGTGTACCAGTCAGCCACATAGTGAAAAACGTGGTTTTCGATTTCCAGATCGTAGTGGGCTCCAGGCAGCAGGTCACGAATCTCTTCAATGACTGTATTGGTATCTTTGCCTTTTGATTTTTGCCGCTCGTAGCGAATCAGTAACTGCAGATAGCGTTTTTGGGAGCCGTTGAGTTTAAGGTGAGAGGCCAGGCGATCAACAAACTCCTGGGAGGGGATACGCTGCCCTTTAAGAACCATTCCCAGCAGCCGTGGCGAACGATAGCCCAACTTCTCTGAGATCTTTTCCAGAGTGAGCGGTCGGCCGCGTACCACCCAGTGGCTTTGTTTGAGATGGTTGAGATAGTCCCGGTAGTGGACATACTCAAATAGATTTGATCCCGTTTCCCCCATGGGTGGTTTCCTACGCCCGATCCCAATTATGGTCAATAGACCGCACAAAAGATAATGGGACCCGAGTTATTACAAATGGTTATATGTTGAAACTCCGAATCATAAGCGCACAGATTTGTGCGCCGAAAATGTGCGTTTGGGCACAATTTCGTGGTTATTGGCCGATTCCGAACTTACTTGTGGAGGCACATGATCAAACCATTTTAAAGGGAGGGAAGTATCATGAAAGCATTTATGGGAATCGTCGCCTTGGTTTTTGTCGTTAACGCTGCACAGGCGGAGTCGGGTTCATTTCAGAGTGCGGAATCAAGTCAGCTGACTGTTGAAAAGCTACTCGACAGCGGCACCATTGCCGATGTACCCGAAAGCCGCATGGGTCTGAGTTCCAACGTCTTTCACCAGCCGCCACATCATCATGGTCATGGTTGGTACATGGGATGCTTTACCCAAGATGGCTATGGCTACATTTACCAAAACTTTGGTTATAACGCCTACGCCACTCAAGACGGAGCCAACAACTCATGCTTGGCCTGGTCGGCAGCACCTCACACCTGCTACGCTCTTGGCTGCCAGGTCTATTATTATTGAGTTGAATTGTTCCCGGTTAAAACTTGTCATGCGTCGCGCTGAGCGTGGCGCATGATGGACCTTACTGGCCACATAGCAGGAAATCTGCAGGAAAGAAGTGGCAATTCCCCTGTCAAATCGTATGATGAGCTGGCATTCAATAGGGAGCATCTAACCGCAGAGGGGGTATCATGCGTTTAGGCCTTGTTTTGATTTCCTTTATCCTTGGCTTGGGAATCGCCCAGGCTGAAATCCTCGTTTCTCCAGCCCATATAGATTTTGGTTTCGTTGACATTCGTTGGGGGGGTGAACAAGAGTTTGTCTACGTCAGGAACATCGGTCCTGAGCCAGTCAATATTGATGTGACAGACATTTTTTGTGAATCCGAATACATTTACGTCAGTAACGAGTGCCTGACCACACTCTTGCCCAAACGCAGCTGCAGTGTTCGTGTGGTCTTTGATCCAATGATTCCCTGGCGCGCCTCCTGTGAAATTGAAATCCGCCCAGAAGGGGGGGCTGCCACCATGGTGACCGTCGAGGGAATTGGCACAGATCAGTGGGGATTTGAATAGACCGAAGGCTTCTCACAGGGAAACGGCAAAAAACTGGGGGAAGTATATCCCCATATCGGTGAACAGCTCTTCGGACTCTTCGTTGCAAACATAACTGACTAGTGTTTGATTAGCTGAAGAGTATTGGTCATGCATGAAACCCGTGTAGCACATGATTCCAGGACGTCGGGCGTACTCCGTGTCGAAGGAGTAGATCAGTTTGGCCTCACTCCAGGGCCCGAAGGGGGATGGACTCGTCCTCGTCACAATGCCTTGAGAAATCCCGTCGGTGAAGTCCGCATAAGTGACAAACCATTGCTGTAGGTCGGGCTGGTATTTGAGGGTGAGGCCACTGTTGGCGACAAGGCCAAGGAGCTTGCTGTCCTCAACAACCAGGCCTGGCTTCCACTGCTCATCTTGAGAAAGATAGAATTGTTCCCTTTCGGGCTTAAAGTGCGCAGCCTGAAGTCTACTTATGGGCAGGCGGGTGGCGATGGCATTCCACTTGGGATTCCACATCAAGTAAAGATAGTCGTCGTCAAGCCAAGAGCCAATTGGGTGAATTCCCCACAAGGAACTCAATGGGAGAATTTCAATTCTCCATTGATCAGGTCGATCAGTTGGGTTGTCGATTCTCGCTAAATCGGTCCCCTCGATCCCCCAGGTTTTTCTGTTCATGCGCATAAGGGGAATGAAGAGCTGACCTTCGTGCAAAACGGGTTGGGCCGGCCAATAAATCAAGCCTAGGTCGTCAAGTTTTTGGCTATCAAAAATGGGCTTAGCATCGCCTTGTCTATCGACAAGCCAGTGGGGCTCAAAGACAAACTCTCCATCTTTGCACACAGAGGTGGCCACGGTGTTGGCGATCATGGCGCTACCAGCTCGGTCCTTGGCTCCCACTGGGCCGATAAATGTATCGCCGAAGATCCACAGGGTGGTTTGGTTGGGGAGTACCAATGAGTAAGCCACATCAGCGCCGAGCCAGCTCCCTCGAGCGGTGTGGGTTGGACCAATTTCCGGCTGACAACCAGTCGAGGAGGCAAGTGAATCCCCAAAGCCCGCGACGAGAACTGCTGCTATTAGGGTTATGATCAAAATCCCAATTCGGCTCATGGGTTCTTCCTAGTGACAAAGGGATTAAAAGTCCAGGGTATTGAGGTAGAACTCCCTGGATTACATCCTTGAGAACGCTGATGACCAGGAGAAGATGACGGGATTTCAGGGTGAATTGGACTTATATTTGTTGTCTCTATGGAAAGCAGGGATTGGTTCTGATGGAAGGTCGAAAAAAGTGGGCAGGGAATCTGGAATCTAGGCAGGCAAGTGACTCATCACAGTCGGCTGAGAACAAACCAGCCGACTGTGACAATGGACAGTGGAGTTACATAATCGGAAAGCCAATGGTCAGCATGATGGCGTTTCCTGTGACGTCAAACTCGGTGATGCCGCCCGCAGGCTCAAGTTCATCGAAGTTGTAGGTTTGGTAATCCAATCCCAAGTTGAGGAATGACATGACCATATAGTGAATGCCGGCTTTCATGCCCGTTCCCTTGGCTTCACTGTTGTCTTCCTTGTTAGTGAGCTGAACATAATAAGTGGCGATGAAGCGTAGTGCAGGAGTGAAGGCGTAACCGATAAATGCTCCCATTCCATCAAAATTTAATTTGGCGTCACAGTTGCTACCGCATGAGTCATATTCACCAGTTAAGCGGTAAATGGTGTACTCAGCACCAAGCAAAAAGCCACCAATGTTACCACCGATCTTAAGACCGAATGCGGGGCCCGTGACGCTGGCATCAATGGGCTGAGACAGCAATGGTTTGGCTGTGTACTCGTAACTGCCCGAGGCCGCATAATTCAAGTAAGGCTCCAGCATAAAGCCGCCCCCGCCTTTGGCAGTCGCTGTTTGTGAAAATAAAATTAAAGCACTTGAGCCCACAAAAAGGGCTATGCCCCGACGAAGACCCTTTAATCCCATGATGACCCCCTAATATAGATGTCTTTAAATTCTCTGTGACTTCCCAATAGTTTCAAAGGGATTAGGTTGGGGCAAGGTTTGACTAGGAAATCCTAGTGGCTAGTTCACAACTAAGGTCGAGATTGATCCCAGGTCCGAGTGAATTGAGAGTTTCACTCGGACGGGTGAAGGGTGATTAATAAGGGACTATTTCTCAAGAGCCTTCACGCTCTTTTCAAGCCACTCGCTTTCCGGGAAATTCTGACGAAGAAGGGCGACTGAGGCTTCGGCCTCGTCCTTCTTTCCAAGTCCCATGTAGGACTTGGTCATGCAGAACAGAGCTTCGGGAACAGAAGTGGTGCTTTGGTAGTTGTTGATGACACCAAAACAGCGGTGGGCGGCGGCCATGTACTTTTTCTTTTTGAGATAGAACTTGCCAATATTAAGTTCGTAGGCGGAGCGGGTGTTGACGGCATCGCGAAGCATACCCTTGACCTCTTGAATCTCGGGATTCTTAGGGTAGGTCTCCTCAAACCACACCAACTTGGCGATCGCATTGTCCGTGTCGGTCTGGTCGTTTTCAGGGCCTCGAATCATATTAAACAATGAGCGAGCGATCAAAAGGTGCATTTCCTCATCGGTTTTGGGGTCAGGGTATTTTTCAATCGCCTGCTGAGCCAGCTGGACAGCATCGCGGTAGTAGGTGGCCTTATAGGCCCACTGGGGGGCGAGGAGCCCTGCCTCATGGACGGTCGGGGTGTAGTAAAAGAGCTGAGTGATGGCCACCAGGTATTTTGTGCCCCGGCAATAATCATTCTTGGCGGCGAAGGCATCGGCCTTGGCTCGCAAATCGGCCATAATGACGGCGTCCTTGTTCACGGGGTTTTGAGCTGCCTCATCGATGATCTTTTTGATCTGGAGCCTTTCACAGCCTCCAAACTTGAGGGACTCAAATGAAAAGGAAAACCCGTAACTTGTCAGTGGGGTGACAAGAATCAGCGCTAAAATCCCAACGTACCGCAACCAGCTCATTGAAAAACCTCCATGCAATGACTTGTGGGCTGGCGGTGCAAGGGGCATTCCTAAGCCGGGGCTCAGATTCAACTGATCTCACTAGGGGGGTGAGGGCGTCTGGAAGAACTTCAAGCCTGTGCAGCAGTTCAACATACTTCCTGGGGGGTGAGGGAAGAAATTCCACTAGTGTCAAATGGGGTGAGAAATCCTTATCTGGGCTAAGCTACACAAATCCTTAAACAAATAGTGCACAGCATTAAGTGGCGGAAATCACTGTTAGTAAAATAACACGTCAGATTCCGGCATGGGGAATGTAATGGGGGTTCGGCATTGGGAAAACTGTATTCAATAAGATCGGATGATCGGAGGATTGCTATGAAAGCATGTCTGTTTAAACGGGTGGCTGTATCGACCAGCCTGATTATGTCTCTTGGAGTTCCTGCCACATCAATGGCTTTGGAAGCTCCGTCAATTAAAGCTCAGGGTTCTGTGGACTTTCGCATGTTTAAAGACGGCGAAGGCGACTACAAATCAGATGTTCGCACCAAGAACGTCGAGATCCTGATTTCGCAAAAGCTGGCCGAAAACATTCGCGCTGTGATCAAGCTGGAGTTCGAAAGACAGTTGATCAAAGCCGGTGAAGAAGTGAGCAGTGAGTTTGACCTGGAAAAGGCCATCGAAGCCGCCTTCATCGAAATCAAAAACATTGGCGGAACGCCCACAGCCATTATCGTTGGTAAGCATGTCATGGCTTACGGCGAAGTGATGAGCAAGATGCCAATTCCTCAGGACAGCCCTCTTCACGGTTTGAACTTCGAAGGTGGCATGATCGGTGTGACCCTTAAGTTGAACAAGGACTTCTTCGGAATCTTTGACTCTGTTGAGGCCTCCTTTTTTGAAACTGAAAAAGGTGACCTGCAGATTGGATCGGTTGATGGTGCTTCAGTTAAGTTGAGCAAAAAAATCACTGAGAAGATTCGCGTTCATGTTTCTGGCCTTCATAAGGGTAATGGCGACAATGATGCCCTTGAAGACGATGACCGCGTTGGTGTGGGTGTTGTGTACAATGATGGTACATACACTGCCTTCGTTGAAGGTCATGGTTTGATCCACTCATCCCAGTATCCTGATGCCAAGTTTGCCTTCCAAGGTGGAGTTTCTCGTGAGTTGGGCCCTGGTCAAATTGCCATGGAAGCCAGCTACATTGACAACTATCTGACTCAGTTGGGTATCGGCTACAACCTTTACCTCACTCAGAATGTCACCTTTGGTCCTGAGATTCGCTACACTTGGTATGATGAGAAGCAAGACAAAGAAGACGGCTTCACTTTCGGTGCCCGTACAACTGTTAAGTTCGGTCACCCCGACAAACACGACAAGACTTTGTTGAAGTAATAAAAGACTCACAGGTTAATTAAGTGATCAAAAAGGCCGGCTCCTCGCAGCTGGCCTTTTTTTGTCCCCTACAAGCATTCAGGCAGAGTAAAATCCATTTGATGGCGTAGAATACGATCAGTTGCTTCTGAGTTGGTTGGTACTTCAAATGCTTTGATGGTGTATGTCCTGGGTCGCTCAACCATCAGATCTTGCCATTCAAGACAGTCTCCGTTCATTGACTTCTTACAAGTGGATCGGACCTTGTAGCGAGATACGATGGCCGGCAAATCCTGCCAGTCGCAATTTCGATACCCTTCTCGGTCCTTAATAGTCCCAGTCTTGCAGACCTGTACAGTCTCACCTGGAGCTTTTAAGAACTCGCCATCAACACAAAATTTGTCAGCGTAAAGGGGCTGTCCCTGGACCTGAATCATAGGAATACTGAAGACCATACTTGGGCCTCGAGATAGGCTATTCATGAAAGCCGCAAATGGACCTCCCCCGCTGGTTCCCTCTCGAGCTGAGGCGCCAAGGCTTACGCAAAGCAAGATTACGATGGTTACGGAAATAGGCAGTCTACGGCTCATGATTTACCCCTCGGTAGGATTCCTTCCCACTCAATAAAGTCCTTGTTGGTATCAGTGTCGTTCATTTGATCGCAGACCAGGAGTGTAAACAGGATCTCCTTGGATCCCTCACTTTTCTGGGCAAGACGAATCAGTTCAAAATTCAATTCATAGATCATCTTTAGGGCCCGCTGTTTGTCCTGCGGAGACAACTTTAAAACGTTAAAGCCCAAATAGTTTTGGCCCTCATCGCTCGCCCTTGCAGGCTTAAAGTGGCGAAGGATCATGTGGGAGGCTACTTTTTGGGCCGCTTCCATGTCTATGGGCTTTGATCGTGAAGAACCACGGGTGTAGACGCCCTTTTGGACGATCTCGATAATTCTTCTTCTTTCCATATCCTTCAGAGTATCAATTCCGAGTTTTCCATATTCATCGCGAACGAGGTCTTGGCTTAGTAAATTTCCCTCGGCGGTTCGCCAATAGATGAAGGTGAAGGCCGGGTTGGACTTCATTTCGTCACTAAAGTCGAAAGTATAATCAACACTGCGCCAGTCGGGATTGGGATTTCGCTGTTCCATGGCCTTGGCAATGACTGCGGGCACTTTGGCCAGTAGTTGGGGGTAATCCTTCTCTTCATGGATGGCAGAGTACAGTGAGACCAAATTGAAAAACTGAGGAACAGATTTGCCTTCAAGGTATCGCTGTAATTGCTTGCGGCTTAAAGTCGTTTTGCGGTGAAGGGCAGCCAAGCCGGCTGACATAGAGGGATAGTCCTCTAGCCAAACCTGCAAATCCATCTTGAGCTGAATCAGGAGCTGATGCCTGTTCACCTCAATTGAGCCCTGATGTTCCTGTTCCCCGAGAGTCTCGTCTCGTGGGTCCACTTCTAACATCGAGATTTCCCCCAACCCCTTGCCGATTTTCCCCATCTTGTCAGTAGTTGGCAGATCTATCTCAGCTCGGGCCATTGGACAAACGGCAATTTCGCAAGGACTATTTGTCTGGCCTAAGCATCTGAATTTAGGTGGAAATAGGGGGACAAACCAAGGATTGTCCATAATTTTTAAAAGCCTCGGCCTGCCAATGTTGAAAGTTTTTCAAGGAAGTCATCTATTTGGGGCCAAGCAATCTAATCAACCAAAAGGACCCATGAGTCCTCTTCGGGAAGGAATACTATGAAAAAGATGATTTTGTCCGTATTGGCGCTTGGTTTCAGCTCCTCAGTATTGGCAGCGAACCTGGTTACCATCGTTCCTCACATCCATGTTGTTCAGGCAAAGATGTCCGTTTCTGTGGATAAGTTTTGTGTCGATGGCGACATGCTTCGCACAGGAATGATTGCGGATGTCTGCACTGATTATAGTAATGGCGAAGAACCAAGATGTTTGAAAACTAAAAAAGTTGCTGTTGAGACTTCTCGCTATTATCAGACAGAGCGTTGCGTGGAGTGGGGCAGTGGTGAGGGTGAGCTGTGCAAGGCCTATAAAACTGTGACCATCACTCGTCCTTTGACTTACACATATGAAGTCTATGAATCCACACATGGCGATCGGGTTCGTACTCTTGTTGATTCCTATGACTATACAATTCCTGCCTGCGAGTAAGGTTCGCTCAGGAATTCTCTGTTAGATCCCTCTCAACGAAACGCCGACATACGTCGTGTCGGCGTTTTTTTGTTGTGAATTTGTCCGCAGACAATCAGGAAGTTCCATTGCAAAACCTGATTCAAAGGGGAGATTAGGGTGCCAGAAAGGCCCCTGAGTCGTAGGGGCCGCCAGCAGACCGGGACTTGCCATCGTAGTCATGAACCACCAGTGGGAGCAGAACCCCTTTTCCCTGGGCGAGCGATCCGGATTTCAAGTGGTAGTCATGTTCCACAGTATTGGCAAAACCAGCGGCGGGCAGGGCCACATTTGAGGAGTCTCCACCGGCGATGGTAGGCAAGGTCTGAGTGAGGTAGACACTGTTTTTAATTTCCACTCCCGTGCTCACTGACGAAGCTGCCTGGAGGAAGGTGGTAATATCGCCACCGAACGTGGAGTTCCAAATCTTGAGAATCTGCACATCGTCTTCATAGCGAACGGCCCTCGCCGTACTGTGGACCACACTGTTCATGATCGTCGTATGAGCTGGTCCGCGCACGCGAAAGGCAATGTCCGAATCAAAGACCAGAACCCGATCAACGGTCACTTCAATAGACTCTTTGAGGTTAAAGGCGGCCATGTTGCTGATCAATCCGTCCTTGAATCCCGAAGCAATGGTCTTTTCTATCAGAATCTTAGGGCGTCCCGGACCCACCTTGCTGTCAAAGGCGTTTTCTCCCGGCACGGACCCGGCTGGGAATCCATTGGTGAGAGCCGGTAAGGGTTTCAACCAAAAGTGGCAACCGCTAATGACCAGGTTGTCCCACCCCAAGGCGCTGCGATTGGGGTCGAGTTGAACTGCATCTCCGGAGAAGGTGTGGATCTCCGTGTTCTTGATGGTGAGATTGCGAACGGCGACGCCAACAATACCGTGAGCATCGACCCTTTGTCCTCCCGTGTAGTTGAGACAATGATGGATCAGGGAGTCTTCAATCAGGATGTCGTTGACTTCCTCAATGTCCATGCAATCCCGACTGGATTCTTTGACTTCCACATTCTTAAAAGTCAGGTTGTCGCCCCCTTTGCGCACGAGGATGAGGTCGCGATTACCGTACCGGCCGTCAAAAACCAGTCCCCAAAAAGTCCAATAGGCGTGGTTCACCTGGAGAGCTCGGCCCGAGGTGGAGCGAATGATCACAGATCCGCGGCCATTCTTGGCTTTGACTAAGATCGACTTTTCGTTTTCACCATTGCGACTGGTGCTCAGGTCTTCGGTGTAGGTGCCGGGCAAGATCGTGACCGTCTCTCCCGCCTGGGCTTGATTCATGGCGGATTGCACAGATCCCAAGGGAGCGGCTTCAGTTGTACCGTCTCCCGTTCCACCAGGTCCAACAAAGATTTCCTTCCCCGGTGCTGGTGGAGGAGGGTCGCCTCCGCCAGGAGGATTGTTGTTGTTATTGTTAGGGTTGTTGGAGCCCGAGTTGGCGGTGCCATCTTGGGGGTGGAGACTGCGCATGGAATTACCGCAGCCTTGGCCAAAATGGAGGGTGATAAAAGTGAGGGCGAGGATCACTGTGACCGAAAGATACAACCTTCTGCTAGGTCTGCCTGAATGGAACACGCCCGTACCCCCAAGTGTTTATTGTACCTTAAGAAACTCAATAACCCGGAAGAGGTTCTTGTTTTGAGACAGGAATTGTGTGCTCTGAGGTTCACAATCCTGCTGTGCGCTTGGACCCTGCAATTAGGACGGATGTGGCGGTGCGCATCCTGTGGGGGTGTGGGCAGAAATTTCATTCTGGCCCCCGATTTTGACCCGGTGAGGGAAGGGGGTTAGCCCTCAGGTGGGATAAATAGTGATTTCGAATTAAAGGGGGGAATCATGTTGCGTATTACTGCGCGGGCACTCGTTGCCGCGGTCGTCGTCTCGTCTCTGTCAGCTCAAGCCTATTTTGAAGACAATCGAAAGGTCCGGGATCTGGCTAGTGGGGGTGTTCCCCAGTTGACCATCAATAGCGAGGGTTGCCCAAAGGGTTTTGGCGATAAAAGTCTGACCGATCGTCTTGGGCCTGTGGAAACCTTTGGCACCTTTTGTGTGAAGTTGGTTTCCTTGCCCGGTGACGTACTTTCCGAAATCATCACCATGAAGGATGCGGAGCTGGAAAACGAGAGCGACTATGATCAGCGCATGACCAAGCTCTACATCTTTAAGCAAGACACCTATAATACTAACTTGGATTTGGACGCCATCAAAAAGGTGGCCAAGGCGCTCGGCATTCCGTTTCATCATCTTAGGGGTATTCGCCACAAGGCCTTCATTGCCAATGAGTCGAGCTTTAGCCAATTTGATGGCTTGATGGTGGGCACCGAGTGGGTGGACAACCCGAAATCAGTTCAGCACCTGATCGACACTCTCAAGGGTAAACTGGTCATGGGAGTCAGCTTTGGAGACGAAGTGGAGCTTTATCCAGGCGGTGGTTTTGGCGTGACCTATTACCTTTATTTTACCAAGGGAATGCTAGTCTATGCCAAGCTGTCGGGTTGGGACGCCTAGGTAAGGCGTCGACCGGAGTTAGGTATATTGCACAAAAAAGGCGACCTGTTGGTCGCCTTTTTTAATTCCAGAATGGAATCACCCGGGATCAAGGACGATGCTTTTCCGTAAGATCTTCATCGCGAATGTAGACTTCTTCGGGAAGTAGGCTCAGGCAGTCGCCCTCGGTGTAGACCGAGTGGACATACTTGGGAACATACCAGTAATGGGCCAGCTCACAGGCGAGTTCATTGACGGGAACCCGAAAGTAAAAACTGGCAGTGCACTTGTTGGAAGTCACCCAATAGGTGAAGTCGCCTTGAGCTGCATGCTTCATGCGACCCCATTCGGACAGCTGAACATCAGCTCCAAACTTAGTCTGCATGTAGTCCACAATTTGGTCCTTACAGTAATCACCTGTTTTTGACGGGATGTAGTCCACGGCAAATGCGCTTAAGCCGAAAGTCGCCACGAACAATGCGATCGATAGTCGTTTCATTTGATACCCCTCAGTTTGAATTTTGACTTTTTATGTTCCGGCTTTTGGAATTTGGCAAAGACAGAAGTGTGTTGGGATATTTTCGAACCGGCTATTTTAGTGGTGAGAAATTCTGACTCCGAATTATTACAACTCAGTGATTGATCAAAAGTAGGGGTGGCTTGAACACTCTGTTTAGAAGTGTCACCATGGGAATGCGGAAGCATAAAAATACCCGTAAAAACAGATAGTTAAAATTAATATAACACAAAGCATCATTAATGTGGTATTCAGGGCTCATGAAAACAAAGTCATTTGCCATTACACTTATTGTTCAAGCTCTTGTGTTGGTTTTCGCCGGCTCACCTCTACAAGCGACTGCAGGTGAGTCATTCAAGTGCCAATCTGAAATGGAATTACTCAGGCAGCATCAGCAAATGCAAGATCAGTTGGGTGATGCCTTTGTTCAGCTTTACCAAGGTCATCAGCAGACACTGGCGATATGGGGCAAACGCTTGGGCGAGCAGAAAGACTTACAGGGAGCACTCGGTATCGGTGGTTTTTTGCAGCAGTCAGCTCTCTCGGCCCAGGCCGGACTTGATGGTTCACTGCTGCAGGTTCAGCAGCTGAAGACCGAAGGACAGCAACTGTTGGATCGGTTGGAGAGTTGTCTTAAGCAGAAGTGAGCCCGTCCCATGGACGGACCCACTCCCGATCAAGATCATTCACAAACTTTTGTACCACCTGGATACTGTCCCCCTGGCCGACTGAAGCGGAAGGTGGGGCGATCTCCATTGGTGCGCCCTACGTAGCGACCCGATTCATTCAAACCACTGGAGTGAGTGAGGGTGGCGCGAGTTGTGCGGCTGGAACTCGGGAAGAGCACAGCTAACTTTCTGTCTCCTTCACTAATGGGCTTCCACAAAAATCCGCCGGCGCCTTCAACTCGTGAGCCGGTATTGGTGATCGTACGGCAGTTTCCACTGGGTGGGGGGGGAGCCGTGCCTCCACCGCCACCACCGCTGCAAGCAACGGTGGATCCGCAGTGTCCGGAACAATCACAGTTGTAGGTTCCGGGAGAGCAGGCCTTGTTGGCCGAGAAGTCCCAGTTTTGGCAAGAGCCACCACCACCACTTGGGGGAGGAGTGGTTCCTCCTCCGCCTCCTCCACCGCCGCAGGCGACGGTCGATCCACAGTGTCCAGAGCAATCACAGTTGTAGGTTCCGGGAGAGCAGGCCTTGTTGGCCGAGAAGTCCCAGTTTTGGCAAGAGCCACCACCGCCCCCAGGAGGAGGAGTGGTGCCACCACCACCTCCACCATCGCAGGCCTTGGTCGATCCGCAGTGGTTAGCGCAGTCACAATTGTAGGTGCCTGCCGGACAAGTCCTGTTGTTATCAAAATCCCAATTTTGACAGGAAATCCCGCCGGGTGGTTGGCCACCGCCACCACCTCCACCGCCTCCACCGCCACCGGGGAGAACTTCACAAACCGAGGAGCCATCAGGGTATTGAGCGCCTGGTTTGCTGAAACGAATGGTCGGCCGATCGCCATTGGTGCGACCCACGAAACGGCCGTTTTCAGAGAAGGCATTGCCGTGTGAAACTACCGCCCCGTTTGCCTGACTTGACTTAGGGAACAAGACGACCAACTTTTGATCGCCTTCGCTAATGGGCTTCCACAAAAATCCACTGCCGTCTTCTTGGCGATTGGAGGTTTCAGGAATGCGGTAACAGTTACCTGTGCCGGCACCTGGCGGGTTGCCGACGCAACTGATACCTGAGAACTTATAGACCTTGCCACCGCCACCGTGTTGCTTGGTGCCGGCAAAGAGGTCACCATTGAAGACTTCAAGAGCCCAGGCTTCGGTTTCACGAAATTGATAAATGGTGTGCCAGGACTTTCCGTCGTCACAAGACATGATCAACGATGCACCACCGCCACGTCCCTTCCACTCCTTGGTAGTCAGTGCAACTAGATTGCTGTTGAAGTCAATGATGTTCGAGATGTGACTCATATTGTGAGTGGCGTACACCTTAGTCACGCTGGTGCCATCGAATTTCCAGATTGCCGATTCATTACCAGCGCTGTAGTCGGCAGAGCTGGCCAGCCAGAGATATCCGTTGTAAACATGGCTGCGGAAGAAGCGCGTTTTGTAGGACTTCCAACTCCAGTTTTTGCCATCTGTTGAAGTAAACATCCCGCCATCGTTTGTGTCTCGATAGACACCAAAGGCATAGAGTTTATTTTTGTATGTCTTGATCTCACGAATGTAGAGAGTTCTATTGCCACCGTCGTAGACTTTCTCCCAATTCAAGCCATCTTTTGATCGGTAGATTTGACCAGAAGGCCTTTCGTAATGGGAGTTGAGGGCATAGATATAGCCGTTGAGTACAGCCAACCCACAGCCTACTGGATTCGGTCCATCAAACACCTTGGACCATTGGGCTCCATCTGAGGAGCGATAGATCTGCCCGTCGCTCTCAGTATTGGCATACAGATAACCATTAAACTCTTCTAGAGCGCAGACCGACTCGCGCACGCGAATTCCCGGTGATTGTTCCCGCCAGGGCGGGAAAGTCATGATCTTGTTTTTACCCTGGTAGCCGAAGCCTCCGGCCACCAACTTGCCCTTGAATTCCTTCAGACTAAAAAAGCCGTCTTCGGGGCCAATGCCCACAACCTGAACCGAGTTTCCTGCAAAGGTGAGGAATTCTCCCTCCTCACTACTCAGACCCATTTCTTCCAGGGTCTTTGGGTTAAACTCACCGCTACAGGCCACGATGACCATCGCCAGGGTGATTTGAACTGGAAAACGAAGAAGAAACCAGACCAACCGATTCATTGGGACCATCCTTCCTAATGGACATCACACGTGCTGCAAGAGAGACAACGTGGGGTGGGCCGTCCTGACCACACCGTCATCTATTTATATGAGGTAAACCCGATCAGTTCCTTGGAATTTACCCAACCTCAACCATTGATAGGAAATTGCAAACAAGGTGCCCGCAAATCGACTTTCACTTGGCAAATTAGTGGGAGGAAAGTTCGGTCTTCAGTCAGAGTCTTCTCAATTGACCAATGACTTGAAGCGCATTCGGATTTCTACACAGGGGTCAGTATTCTGACTGCAGAGGGGAGGGTAAGTGTCTCAATTTGAAACGAAAAGTCCCTTCAAATACAACTGAAGCTGTTCCCGCCCGTCGGTCTCATCGAGAAGTGGTAGAAATTGGCCAAGGGCCTCCCGGGCTAACATTGCTTCGGCCAGGCTGGGGCGTGGACCCTGTCCTTGATAAAATCCAGTAGAGGAGTTCCACAGGTTTTGGTTGAGATAGGAATAGGCTGCCCGTGCCGAGGATTTGTACACCCCAACTTGGAACAAATGGGCCGACATGGACACCGCTTGAAGTCCTAAAATCTGGGTTTCAAAGTCAGTCCCACTATCCACATTGGTCTCGCGATCTAGACGAACTAAAGAGCGAAATCGGCCATTGGGTCCTTGCAGCCGTTGGGTCAGCATGTGGGTGAGTCCGACGGCCAGGTTCCTCAGTTCAGGGAGAACCTGTTGAATCTCCTCCATTGCCGGAGGGCGATTGGGAATCATGGACTCAAGGAGATATTTGGATTTTGTTTTGGGAAGCTCTTCTTCGCAAAAGCGGATAAACTCAATCAGGGCGATTAAAAAGGCAGAAGTGGATTTGGTCTTTATCTCCATGGATCTTATGCCATCCTTAATGTCGACCAGGCCAGCGAGAGTGGTGGGCCACTGACACTCCTCTTCCTGGTCGAACCATCTGGGATTGTTGTCCTCACAGATCTGTACCAGGGGTGTCCCTTTGGATTTAAGCGTCTTCAATATGAGGCCCGCATTGTTAAGTGCTTTTGCCAGCATCACATCCTGTGAAAAAGCCGGTACGTCCAGCGCATCGCTGGGAAGATTGGTGATCATGTCTTTGACGCGAATAGAGGACATAACATGGCCGAGAGTGGTGGGCTGCCAATCGTTAAATACTCGGGCCAGAGAAACAAATCCTCGCAACAGGCTGGCCTGTCCAGAAATATCCAGAGAGGGCAGGTGGCTGCGGCGGGAAAGACCAAAGCCCGCAATGAGCGAAGCCCGTAGGGGGAAGAAGCTCAAAGGCAGGAGCCGCTCCACGGGTTGGCTGGACTCAACCAAATGCCAATTTTCCAACTGCTCCTCGCTTGGGACTTCCTGGTTGTCTTGAGTGTGTAACATTCCTTCGAAACCAAGGATTTGATTGGCTCGAACCAAGCCAAGCAGTATAAGATTCTTGTTGTCTTGTGAGGAACGAATAAACCCCATGTCCTCGGGCCAGTGAGCTGTCGACTGAAGAATCTGGCCAAAGGCGTGGGCGCTCACTGTCAATCGCCCTCGTTGATCTTTGCTACCAGAAATGTGTGGGCCAAGCCTTCTGTTTTCAAGGCCAAAGCTCTCTGACTCAATGGCTGGGATAAAGCTGGTTCCAAACTGACTGCGATACCAGGCGTTGAGCTCATTGCGAACAAAAGAGGGGTAGTCCTCCGTGTAGCCTTCGATGCGATCGAATTCCTGATCAATCTGGCCTTTGATTTCCGCCAGGAGAAGCCAAGGAAGCTCGATCAAAGAATCGCGAATCATTCTCTGCACCCCAATCTTCATGGTTTTTAAAACTTCGGCCTCAATCTGGTCTCTCATCCGATCGATGCCATAGTCTTTGATCGCCGGCAGGATAAATAGGTGTTTGGCAATCTGGGTGCCAATTCCAGTGCATTCAATCCCCTTAAGGCAGTTACGATCGGCTTGGGAGGAATCCTTCATAAACTTGTAGAGGTCACGGGAAGCCCTTTGGAAGACCGGACCACGGTCTTTGGCTGGCATTTGATCCCAAACTTCAACCAAAAGAGCCAATGCCGATTTCTCATCTTTGGTTCGCGAAATGCGACGGGCAATCGTCTCCGCCGCCTTAAACTGCTCCTGGGTCTCAGGTTCTAAAGTGATATTCATTTCTTGAGTCAACTGACTGAGAATTTTGAGCGCCTCGTCAAGGCGAGGGGTCAAATCAAAGGACCTGAGGGTGGCAGTAACCGGATGCAGAGTCTTCTCCTGAAATGACTTGATACCAGCGATCACCCCCTCGCGGATTTTGGGTTCCAATTTGCCTATAGCAAAATCTGACAAGGTCTGGTCGATGTAGCGTTGAGCCAGGTAAACTAGATTGCCGGTTCTCATGTGAATGGATGACTGTTTAAGGTACCAGGATCTCCTCTGCAGCAGAAGGCGTACATTGAGAAGTTGGGTGTTCTTTTGTTCGTCCAGGTTGTATGTGTTCATGACGAAGGGGGTGATGCTGTGTTCGATGAGAAACTCACCAAATGGGGATTCACTAAATTTGGTGGACGAAAAGGTGTTTTCTCCCCAATAGAAAGCCTCAAAGTACTTTCGCAGGCTTCCTGGCTCCGTCAGGCTTTGTCCCACGGCCAAAGGAACTAGGGAAAACAGGTTCCCGGAGCTATAATCTCCTGAAGGAAGGTGGATGCGTATCGGCCGTTGGCTATCCACTGGTGGATGAACAACCGGGTGATCTATCTTCACGTCAGGTGGAGCAAAAGGACGAGTAGAGGTTGGCCGTGCGCAGCTACACAAAGTCCCCCCTGCAATTAGGGCGGCCAATCCAAATTGAATCTTTACCAACATTCCTCATCCCCCTAAAAAAACAGACTCAATCCAAGTTCATGAAGAACAGAAGCTTCAATATTGCGACCATCAAAGACACTGACCCACTCGTAGTAAATCGACCAGGGGATGGCCGATCGGCCTGCCTGGTAGGACTTGATGGTGCTAAATGTGGTTTCAATCCGGGCGAGGTGGGCATCCCGATCCGAACCCTTCTCCAAAAATTGGTCTCTCCCCGCGGGAGCTCCGGCAACCTGATCTTTGAATTTGTGCTCATATTGGTAACCCATGGCCACTGACCAGTAATCGCCAAAATCCTTAATGAACCCTGCTGTGCCACTGAGGATATCTCCCGGATCTTCACTGATCTGATATTTTTGGCTGGCATCAGGTAGAAGATCCTCAGCGTTCATGGGGACTCGTCGCTCCCGGTTTCTTTGAAAATTCAATTGATAGGAGGCCGCTCCAAGCAGGCGAAAACCGCCAGCCATTGGTTTTTCAGTGATCCAGGAAGTTTTCAATGCAGGTTGATGGAGGCTTTCAATGGCCGTGAGATCATCAGCATCGGGGACGGGCCCTGTTGGCAATGAGAGGTAAAATCGCAAAGTCTGCTGCAAGCTTGGCTTCTCAATCAGCCGGTAAATATTGATTATCTGGATGTCACCGACAAACTGGTCGTTCTTAGTGACTAAGGGCTTATAACCTTTGTCTGCCAAAGTCTGGAGAAAAACCTGCTTGTAGTCAGTATTCAGTAGAGCGAGGGTGGCATCGACCTCAGGCAGAGCACCATTAACATGGTCGCGAATCTGATTGAGGTTTCCAGCTGTGTGGGAAACTTCAATTTGGTTTGAATAGGTCATGATAGGAATAGCCAGTCCCACCGTCCATTTGTCCGTAATACCGGTAAGAATCACGGGTAGGGCGTAAGTGACATCCGGGTTCACCGAGACATTAATACGTCCCAAATGTAGCTGATCCCCTAGTTGGTATGAGCCATACTGATTGAGAAGGTTCACCAGTTGCCTTGCCTGAGGTTCCATTTGAGTCAAAGTTCGAGAGTTGAGTTCTATTGAATAGATGTCCGTAAGAGATCTGAGATCACCAGAATCTGTGAAATGACCGTTAAGGCCATCGAAGTTACCATAGCGCAATTGGATAGATCGAACCCCCTTGGGAAGAGAGTCCACATATTCCATGCCTTGGGCGACAGATCCGAGGATCATTCCCCACAAGCAAGCTGTTATGAATCTGAAGGGCAAAAACCCGTAAATGCCCGTCACCAGAAAACACCCCCGTCGTCCGTTTTTTGGCAGATATTTGATTGTCCATCTAGGTGAGCAAGATCTGTGCGCGGGAGGAAAGCCTATAGGAGAGTAGAGTGGCACGATTGTGAAATTTGATCACCTGGAGGGAAGTTCCTACAGATGCTTCCAAGGTCTTGAGAAGAATGTTCATGACTGTCAGGTTTTTGGCAGTTGTTGGGCCAATTCGTTCAGTTTTTCCATAATGGGTTTGAGCTCGTCGTTCTTGCGAAGTTGACGCCCGACATCCTCCATCCGGCCATCTTTTAGGTCATGGATAAAACCAACAATGATATTCATGGGGCCAGCGATGCGATGAAATGCCGCCATGGAAAACAAAAAAGCAATAGCCGCAAAGGTGATAAAGACGCCTAAAACAATAAGTGAAATCTCGTAGGTCGCATATTCAAACAGGGCCAAGATGCGTTGGTCGTCTCGGCCTAGACTTTGAAGAATCATATCCCGGCAATTCTCTACTCTATTGAGGATCAGAGCAAAGAGGGCTCCCATGATCACAGTTAGGGTGAGGAGATAATAAAGGCTGTATTTAATCTGAAAAGGTAAATCAAGGGGAAGGTTTCGTAGACGACGGCTTTCCCCAGAAGTGAGTTTACGTTTCTCCCCCATGCTGCCAGCCTCCCGCAAAGTTCTGTCAGTATCCATGGATGCCGCTCGATTTATTGTCCCTATCCTATCTCTGTCAGATAGCGGACACAAGTAAGAGAATCCATAAAGTGTCTCAAAATGAGATGGTTCACAACTTTTCTGGAGTTCGCGGTTTTCTTTAGCGTCACAGATGAGCAGGGGGTTAAGAAATGAAGAACTTGGTAAGAAGCCACCTAGAAGCCGGTTTTTACTCAATTGGGGTCATCATCCTTATATATAGTCTCCTTCTTATTGCCGTGACGGCCTCCGCCGAGCAAAGCGAAACCTCGTCCAGGCTGGCTCCAACTCTCAATCAGATTGTCGCAAGGCAGGCGTTTCAGGTGCGCAACGAACGGGTTGAGGCGACTGAACTAGTGGACAAGAAATTCCATTGGAAGTTTGAGGGAGATAATATGACGGGCCACCTTTACAAGCCGAAGGGCGACAGATTAGCCGCAGTGCTAGTATTACCGGGCCAATCGGGGCAGGTGACAACCCAGACCAAAGTCTTCTGCGAGAAGATGCGTCGAAAGGGCTATGTGGTTTTGGCGTTGGATTTGTCTGAGGTCAGTCGTGAGTCTGCTGTGGAAACCAGTCGAGCGATCGCCGAATCTTTAGGTTGGATGGAGGAGTTGGTTTATGTGGACTCTGCCCGAATTGGAATCGTCGGCGATTTACCAGGAGTGAAGGCCGAGGTCCGGCGTTCAACAAAGTCCCTTCCCAATTGAGAGCTCGTCAATATTTTGTTAACCCACCAACATGGGGAATCCACCCATTAGAATAAAGACGGGCAGAGATTGAGTTTCGCCCGCTTTGAGTTTGATCCAGGCAATGTTTTGGCCCATGAGGCTGGAATTAGGGTTGAGGGTTGCGTCCTGAGCTCCATGTCCCTTCAGTTCATGAAGAAACTCCGCTGTGGACGGTGCCCAATAGGTCCCGGATTTTGAACCCAGGTCCGTGATACGAGCTGAATTTCCCGTCTTTGTAATTTCAATCAAGGCATGCCCCACCTTGGCGGTCCCTTCTGGCCGACTAAGGGTCCTGTGGTTGAGATACAGGACGCCGTAGCGTAGACCAAGTGTTTCGTTTAGTACTTCTTGTGGAGGCCGTTTGTTTTCACTTCCGGGATCCCGTGCAACCAATATCTTGACCGGTAGTTCGTCAACCGGTACCTGCAAAGTCAAAAACAGGTGATCTCTTGCTTCAAAGACAAAATTTACCTGTCCCTCAAGTTCGGCTTGGTCGAAGAGCTGGATCTTCCACTTGATCTTCCTCTGTCCCGAAGGGACAAAACATCCTCCTCTCTCTTCAAGGATGCCATGGCCAGGGACGCTCTCCTGGGCCTCCTGGATAAAGTATTCAACCCGAACATTGGCGTAACTGGATTCTTCATCGGGGGGAATAGGGGCTCCATCGGGAGTAAAGTATTCGACGCCCAGGCGACCAGAGTCTGAAAAGGTCCTAAGGTCTCGATAGATATTGCGGCGAAAGTTCTTGTCGTCGAAGGGGATATCCATTTGTCGGGCGACTGATTTAAATATTTCCTCGGGTGTGGCTCGCCCTTGGGACTTCACAGCTTCCCATACCAGCAACATTCGACCTGCTTTACTGAGATCCCCCGGTTGTTTCGGCATGAGACAAGTTTAACACCTGCCCTGCACATTTTTAACACCAGCCAGCTCAACTCAAACTAAAGTCGGTCAATTAAGTTACAGAAATCACATTGGACTGCCCAACTTATGGTCAGGGAGACACGACAAAGACTGTCGCGGGGGGGTGAGAACTTCAACACACGGATGGCAATTTTTTTGTTTTAAACCAAACCAACCAATAACCAATCCTAATAAAGGGGGGAAAAACGATGCGGTATATCGGCAAATCAATCAGCGGACTGATGGTCGTGATCGGTCTTCTGATGACTTCAGTGACGGCGCAGGCGGCAAATTCGTCTTGCGAGTCCACGCGGTCATTGGCGGATTATTATCATGGCCTTTACGGCCGTTATTTGGGGCTCTATTTGGCCACCAATAATCAGAGCTATTTTAACTCGGCACTCAACTATCAGGCATTGTCTGAAACACGCCGGGACTCATATCACAACTGTATTAAGCCTTATGTCCCACCACCACCACCTCCGGGCGGAGACGGTGACGGCGATGGTGACGGCGATGGTGACGGTGATGGCGCAGGTGGGCCCTAATATTTCCTAATCATATTGAGGGTGCCCTGCCCAATCGGGGCACCCCTCTTTTTTTGACTTGTTGCTGGGGACTCGATGAGGGGGAATCATGACTTTCGATCAAAAATGGCTATCGTTTCTGCTCTTCTCATTTGCCATTATCTTTGTGGCCATGGGCCTCAGCGGCTGTGAGTACTCCAGTCAGGACATCAGCAAAACATCAGGTGGGTTGTCTCACTCACTTGCTAATAAGGTCGAGCAGTTGGTTGCGGCCAAGGGGAAGAAACCTTCGGACCAAGGTGCCGCCATCAGAGTCTGGAAAAAGGGCGAAATCACCTATGCTGCCCAGGCTGACAACAGGGGACAGATTTCTGCTCTGATTGAATCCGCAATTGAGAATCTGAAAAAGGAGGGGTCGGGAGAGGGAGTCGTTATTCTCTGCCTACCTCGTAATATGAATGTGGATCTCGAAAACCTTCGCGGCCAGGAAAGATCCCGAAAGGGTTTGCTCGGTGCTCGGCTTGGGCAAAGGAGTGAG
The DNA here is from genome assembly GCA_020635075.1 of Pseudobdellovibrionaceae bacterium. Taxonomy (NCBI): domain Bacteria; kingdom Pseudomonadati; phylum Bdellovibrionota; class Bdellovibrionia; order Bdellovibrionales; family Pseudobdellovibrionaceae; species Pseudobdellovibrionaceae bacterium. The sequence goes on from JACKAM010000001.1 coordinate 366,939, forward strand.
TCCCGGTGGCTGTGTCCCCATGAAGTCACAGCCCAGAATCTTGAACTCGATATGATCGTTGACCAATTCACCTTGAAAAATATGAATCCCACGGAGCCCCTGGATTTCATTGGTGAGAAGTGGGCCTTTGATGAATTCGTGATTACAAACAAAGACGGCAGGATCTGGGAAGTAAATCCTCTCCTACGAGGGAAACGAGTCGTTTCCGCAGAGAGCGTATCAAAAGCTTCGACTCAGAAGACGGCTCAGTTGCTTGCGGACTGGATGTTCCGGTCGGTTCAAGCCGATGGCAGAATGCTCTATAAATGGCAGCCGAGCGAGAGCCAAGAGGCCAAGGGCAATAATATGATTCGCCAGTTTATGGCTACAGTCAGTCTCGTCCGCTGGGGCAATGCCCACCCGGAAAACGAAGAGCTGCAAAAAAAGATCAAACTGAATCTGGAATACAACATAAAGAGCTTTTACCGAGAGATGGATGGACTGGGAGTTATTGAATTCAGGAATAAACGAAAGCTTGGCGCCATTGCTTTAGCGGCATTGGCGATTCATGAATCCAAATTCCGTCAGGACTTTGATAAACAGTATCGAGGTTTGATCCGTGCCACCCAAAAAATGTGGCAGACGAATGGTTCCTTCCGAACCCATTATAGATCCAAGAAAAACGATAATCAGAACTTTTATCCTGGAGAAACATTGCTCCTCTGGTCCTATCTTTTGGCGGAAAAGGGCGACGAGAAGCTACTGACTCAGTTCAATAAGAGCGTGGATTACTATTATGGTCACTACCATCAGATTAAGCCAAATCCAGCCTTTGTGCCTTGGCACACGCAGGCCTACTACCGGGTATGGAAGATAAGCCAAGATGTGAAACTGAAAACGGCTATCTTCAGAATGAACGATTGGCTGGTAGAGACCATGCAGGAGTGGGATGGTCACGGTGTTTTGGCCGACGAAAAGGGCCGGTTCTCTAGCGAAGCCAAACCATTTGGTCCTCCCCACGCCTCATCCACTGGAGTTTACCTGGAGGGATTGATAGACGCTTACAGATTGGCTGTTGATGTCAAAGATGGTCTGAGGGCTAAGAGATATCGTACGGCAATGGTTCGTGGGATTCGCAGCCTTCAACAGCTCCAGTTCAAGGACTCGATTGATGCCTACTATGTCAAGAATCCCGATGCCGTTCTCGGATCTGTTCAGACATCGGTCTCTGACAACACCATTCGTGTGGACAATGTTCAGCACAATCTAATGGGCTTGATACAGATTCTGGAAACGCTGACGGAGGAGGACTTCCGTGTCCCGCAAGAGACATTTCGGGGTCGCATCATAAGCAATCGCAATTTCTCGGGAAAGAACCTATCTGACTATGACTTTCATGGAACCAATGGCAAGCACCTAGATTTCACAGGGACCAACCTGCGTGGCGCTGACCTGGGCCGCAGCATCTGTTGGCATTGTGACTTCTCTGGTGCGGATTTGCGTGGGGCTGACCTGTCCCAGGCCGAGTTTTTGCCACCTCGCTTTGAAGGAGCTCGAATTGATGACAGAACCAAGCTTCCCTTTCACGTTTCCAGATCTTTGAACTTGGGCATGGTGAAGGGAGACCAACAATGAACTGGTTGAAAGCCTATCTAAGTGGGCAGATCGAAGAAATTGGGCGGGATGACCGTTTGAGATGGTATGGCTCCTTTCTGGCATTGACTATGGTATGGACCTGGATCCTGTGGATGCAGAAGGGCATGATCAAACTGTTGGTTCAGGATCCCCCCTTTCCCCTCTGCTGGCCCTTTTTTGAAAACTGCCAGGCCTATCGGTTTTGGACCCCTGGGCAACTTCAGGTGTTTCTCTATGGCTTCTTGTGTCTGGCTTTTGTTTCGGCCGGTCTATTTTGTTTTAAGAAGCACCTCAAGACGGCCTGGGTTTCTCTTTTGGCGCTCAATCTGATTAAGCTCACTCTGTTTTGGCAATCCTATAAGCTCATGGGTAACTACCACTTTATGGCTTTTTTGGCCGGCTTTGCCTATTTGCTGGTGCCCAACAAGGTTCAAACACTGAAATTTCTCATTGTTGGCTTTTATGTATCGGCGGGCCTGATTAAGTTTGAATCCGAGTGGTTTTCGTCGGCGGCGATGCCCCAGCACTGGATTAAGTTTGGGCCCCCCGTATGGATAGAGAAGTGGGGATTGATGCCCGTCTCTTCGGCCTATGCTGTTCTTCTAGAAATGGTGATCGTGTTTGGACTCTTAAGTCGCAACAAGTGGATCTTCTGGAGCACCTTTGCTCAGTTTATTTGGTTTCATGTTTTTTCCTGGTTCTTTGTGGGGTTCTTTTATCCCTGTGTGATGAGTTGCCTGTTAATGATTTATCCTTTGGACTTCCTGCGACGCCGGCAAGGGGGGACGACAATGAGCCCCTTATTCCCAAAACAGGCGAGGCTCATTTCCTACTCTTATTTGGCCGTTTACGTTTTTCTTCAGCTGTGGCCTAAGGTTTTGCCCGGAGATACGGCTCTGACGAGTGAGGGCCGCATGGCGGCCCTTAATATGTTCGATAGCAATTCCCGTTGCCACTCGATGATTTTGGCCCATTTTTCTGGAAAGACCTTAGACCTGTCCGAAGGGAGAAACAGCTTAGGAATGAGTGTTCGCATTGGTTGCGAGCCACATGTTTATCTGTCGCGGGCCAAGCAATGGTGTCGGGAGTTCAATGGTGATCCGGAGTTCAAAGGTGTTAGCCTGAATTTGATTGCCCGACGAAGCAACTCAGAGTCCTATACCGCCCTTGTCGATTTGGATGACGTTTGCTCGGACTCGATTCAATACAATGCTCTGTTGCCCAACGACTGGGTGAACAAAGGGGTTGATGATGAAATTTAAGAGTTCTCCACTTAAGGCGCACCATATCCTATTTGGTCTTTACGCCCTTGTCGTTCTAGTGGTCATGAGTCAGACCGGACTGCAGGTACAGGCGAACAAGTCCAACCCTCGCTTGAGTGAGAATCAAACTTGGTCCAAAGCCATGATTGGTCGGAACTTGGTGAAGAATGCTGACGATGTCTCACCGGTAGCCGAGACAAAATGGGTGGTGGATACCTCCCGGCTTGAAATGAAATCCAAGGAGGGGGAGCTCATTTGGCAATTTGTTCTTCCTGATCCCAAGCAAGGACGACTGGACCAGGTGATCGAGAATGGTTCATTTTTGATCGTGGTGACCTCCAAGAACCGGGTCTACAATCTTCATCGTCTTTCGGGGCAGGTGATGTGGGGAACGGTCGTTGGAGAAGGGTCCCTTGAGAAGGCCAGGGTGATCGACGATCAGCTGAGGATTGAGCTCCTGACCCCCACCCGCCCTCAGAGGCTTATGGTGGTGACTCTGAGCCCTGTTGATGGGCAAATGCTTTCGCGGGCCTTTGCCGAATTCGCAGGGGACGAGCCTGAACTCCTCGCCGACGCCGAACTTCCAGGAGGAGCCGAGCTTGCTGAGCTTTCAGCAGCTGAGGCGGCCCTTGCCCAGAGCCTGCGATCTCCTAAGGTGCCAAACACCTTCCCAGAAGTGTCTAAGTGATTGATCTCAGGTGAAGGGGTGTCTATCTTTTGGACGCTCACGCGCGACAGAGACTGTCGCGCCATTATGAGATCCTTTAATCAGAGGTAGATAAGTAGTTGTTTGGTGTTGAATCTGACCCTGATTAAGAAACCCGAGAACGCCCGGCGGGATCTTGACTGGGAAACTGACGTTGAAAAAGGAATCTGACTTTTCTAGCCGCTCTTTGGGCGTCCCGATCACCCACGGGACGCCCACTCTTTCTTGCTGACTGTGGTGGGTATACGAGGCGCAACGCAAAGAGGGGAACCATGAAAGTAGAAATCAGATGGAGATCAATCTTAGTTGTGATTTTGAGTATTCCTTATTTAGCTTTTATTGTGAGCGGTTGCGAAACTGCTCGACCCCTGAAGCTTGAAAGTGACCAGCCTATTGAGGTGTCCTTTATGTCAGGGTCTGGTGAGGTGGTTCAATTCCTGGCTGAAGCTACAGCTTATGTGGAGAATCACCATTACAAGGCTCTGCACTGATTATTGAAATCTATAGCCCCGAATATAGAGAATGCCCCGAAGGAGCGGTCCCCACCGCTCCTTTCTTTTTTGGATTAAGGATTTTCCTTAAAAAACTTTTGAATGGCAAACATCGTATGGCGATGTACTGACGCTCCCGGATGCTCAGAAGAAATCAAGCGAAAGGTCTTATTTTTCGATGGGAAGGCATTGAACAAGCGTTCACCATCTTTGTGGGGAATTAACCGGTCCTGGTCGCCATGGACAACTAATACAGGGATACTCACTTTTTTGGCAACGGCCAAAGAATCATAAAGATGTTCAGGTACCAATCCGCGGGCGAGAATTTCGGGAATAATAAAGGTATTGGCGCTTACGGTGGCAGCAAAGCTCGACCAGGGGGCGATGAGAATCAACTTGTCGACCTTATCCATGGTTTGATCAAGAGTCTGCATGGCCACGCCCGTACCGAGGGAGTAGGCCATCAGGGTCAAGTTCGGACGGCCCTCACCACCTTGCCGTTTCCACACTTCCTGAAGCCAATTGACGGTGGCCACACCTGATTGGGTATAGGTAATTTGATTAGCGGGTCCTTCGCTGTAACCATATCCAGGGTAATCAAACACGGCGACGTTGACCTTAAACAGCCGAGCCAATTTTCTCAGGTATTTGTCCCGATAGGTAGAGTAAATGTTTTCGCCGTTGCCGTGGAAGTACAGAAGAATGGGCTTGTCGGTCTCGATTTTGCCGTCAAACTCAGGGCCACAAACCCAGGCTTCGACCTTAACTCCATCCGAGGGGTAGAGGAATTCGCCCAAACAACCAGCCTGGCTCACGTGCCCAGCGGGTTCGGCATAAGTGTTCGCATATCCAGATGGGTAGAGCATGGTTTGCACCATGTTTTCTACGAATTGCTTGAAATCGCCTTCTTTCTTTTGGCCGTCAGCAGGTACCGTCTCAGCAGGTACAGCCGCGTTTGGGCTAGCTGCCTGGGCGGGGTGGGCGCATCCAAGAGCAAGGGCAAAAAGACTAAGTCCGGTGGATAGATGAGTAAATAGGGGGACCATTTTGGGCATGGGTTTTTCCTTTTTTCAAGTCGTTAGCGTCAGCTCCACTACATGGGGAGAAGAGGAGCCTGATTTGAGTGGTTTTGTTAAAGGCAAAGCTTATGCCACAAAAAGGGCCAACTAAAGATAGTCGGGCCCTCACTTTGTCGAAGCTTGACGAGGCTCTAGCTGGTTCGCCGGAATTGGTACGAGTGAGTGACGATCCACTCGCGAATGAGTTGGTAGTCTTTGGCGTCTAGATCGAGAAATGTGACGTACACTTCCCAGCCATCGTCAACCTCACTGCAGTCACAAATTCGTAATTTCGACGGATCGATATTGAGATCTCTCAAGGCGACGAGATCAAATATGAAGTGAGCATCCGAGGACTCTTCAAGAGGAATGGGTGAGTGAATGACGAGGCCTTTAACGCTAACAGACTTCACTTTAAGAGGCATTCGCAGTTCCCCACCAGATTGAGGAGCCGAATCCGGAAAGACCAATTCCTCAAATTGGGGGCGGGTGCCGAGGAGGGCCTCGACTCGGCGGAGGAGCAAATCCCGTTGAGGGGGTTTCATGATGAAGTCCCAAGCACCGGCCTGCATGGCGCGCTTGATTTCCGCCTGCTCACTTTCGTTGGCGAGAAGTAAAATCGGAGGTGTGGCGCGGTCTTTAATGATTTGGACTTCCCTTAACAGGCGAATTCCCGACATCCGCGGCAGATGAATATCAAGTAGGGCCAGGTCAAAATCGAAAGTCCGGAGAGCGTCCATGGCGGCGTAACCATCGCTCACGCATTTCACCACAAATCCTGCCTGCTCCAGCATGAACTGAGTGAGCTTTAGGACCCTGGGGTCCCCTTCGACTAGGAGAACATTGCGCTTCAAAATACCACCTCAGTCCATCTTATCGGAATAATTGGGGCAAAACATGGGTCTGGGATTGGTTTACGGCAGAAGGCGGCTCAACAGGGCGACGAGGGCGGTTTCGATCTTAAGGGTTCTCTCCCCCCAAAAATGGAGTTGAAAGCCGGCCTCAAGGAATTTTTCCACCTCGTAGTCAATCCAGCCTCCTTCGGGGCCTACGGCCAAAGTCCAGTGTTGAGGCAGATGTCGATGAGCTTCACTCGAATTGCGATCGGAGCGGACTCGGGACCCGGGATGAGCCACCAGGCCCTGACTGTGGATCAACAGCCCTGGCGCAACGTCCTCGACAAACGGCTTAAAACCCCTATGAAGGTGTACCTTGGGTAAAATGGTGTCGCGTGATTGCTCTAGACCGAGCAGAAGCTCTTCATGAAGGGTCTCGGTCCCTAATTGCTGACTTTGCCAAAAGGACTTTTCCACCCGGAAGCTATTGATGAGGTGAATGGATTTAACACCCAAGGTGGTGACCGACTGAATGATTCTTCCCAGATACTTGGGGCGAGGAAGGGCGAGAACGAGCTGAACGGGAGCCGGGGCTGGTGGGTTTTCGTTTAGCTGTATCTCAAGCTGAATCTTGTCTCCAGAGAACTCCAGGATCTGTCCCGTGCCAATTGGGCCATTGAGAAGTCCCGTGCACAAAATTTTCCCCTGCTGACACTGGTTGGTTTTGACCAAATGATCCACGCGTCGGCCGCTGATCAGGGCGCGATCTGGGGAAATTAGATCTGGTTGATCAAGGAGCAATAGGTTCATGGCCGCTATATTGCCAAGTGGAGTCAAAATGATCAACAGGGCTTGTGCCCAAATGATGGATTTTCCAAAATAGAAGAGTGAATAAGAACCTCTTCCTTGCAGTTTTCTCTGTTCTTTTCGCTTATGGAGTAGCCGAGGCGCTTGCGACCTTTTGTTATGTCAAAGGATGGATTGAACCCTATTCCATTTGGTTTTTGGAGAAACATGGTCCAGGAATCAGTCATGTTTCCTTTGATCCCGTGATTGGCTATAGGCTGTCGTCTAGGCCGACTCGTATGGGGGCCTACACCACAGTTGGGGGAGTACAGACCTGGGCTTCTTCGCGAGGAAATAACTTAGGATTCCCAGATTTCGAAGACTTTAATCTTAAACGAAGCCATGAAAACCAAATTCGTGTGGCGGTGTTTGGGGATTCTTTTTCAGCCTCCCAATACCTGTCCAAGCCTTGGCCAGAGCAGGCGGAAGAGCTGCTCGAGAGGAGAGGGCTGCCGATCGAAATCATGAATTTTTCGATTGATGGTGGTGGATTAGGCAATTGGTGGTCCACCATTGTGGGGTTGATCGAGAAGGAGAAGATGGAGATAGATGCCTTCGTGTTTGCTGTCTGGAGCACTGATCTCAATCGGTCTTTCATGCTTTGGGACGATGAGGCCTATTTGGAATTGAACTGGCCGCAGGCGGAAGTTGGCGCTCAGTATATGCAGGATTGGGACACCAATAAGTTTCCGAAGAGCAGGGATGAGTTGATCCTTGGGCCATTGAAGCGATTTTTCCTGTTGAGTTCAAATGAGGTGGACCTTTTATTGGCAGGTAAACTCAGTTTGCCCACGGACCGCAATTGGGATCCGTTCCTTTGGAAACTATTTTGGCACCAGGTAACCCCTGTGGCTCAGGCCGATAATGATTCGATACCACCACCATTGGGTGGTTTTAGCGATCCGGGTAAGTTAAAACTCATTCAGGAGATCCGCACTTTTGCTGAAGGTCGACGAATCAAGATCTTTGTGGTGAATAATGCTGATAACTATTTTGACGGCGTGGGTTTCGCCAACCTACTTGATGCTGAGATGATCGACGGAAGTCAGGTCTATAATCGATTGAGAAGTTTTAGTCAGGGTAATTACTTTATCCCCCTAGATGGCCACTTCATGCAAAAGGGAGCAGACCAATTCGCAGATTTTATGGCTGAGAAAATTGAACATTGGTATAGAAGCGGAAAATTCCAAATTACTTCAAGGCCTGGGCAATAGCCGCTATTTCATCAGCTTTGAGATTCACCAGCCCTCCCATTGTAGGCACTCCAAAAATCGCTGATTTGATCTGTTGTTGAGTGGCACCTTTCTGATCTGTGTTGGCCAATGAAAAGTGACAGCTCTGGCAATGCTGGGTATACAGAGCTGGCCCATCGGGAAGAGTGGGTGGAGTGCCCCCATTATCCGTGACCGACAGTTGTACTTGGAAGGAGTCCTGACTGCCATCCGCATAGAGCACCCAAAGATCAACTTTTAGATCGCCGGCATGGGAACAGGTAATCAGAGAGGACTGTAGATTACTGGCGGTGTCCTGGACGCAGTAGTTAGAGCCATCTGCCAACTGATGATCCCACATGGCATCGACCCACTGTTTATCCTTGATTCCCATGACCAGAGTCATGCTTTCCCCCTTTCCCATCTCCGTGGAATTGGATGTGGAGTAGATGGGCACTCCTTCCTGGATTTGGTAAAGGTCCCGAAAGTCGACACGGTCCTCCAGAGAACCTTCATCGTGCCAGGAGCCAACAACGGAACAACCTTGTCCCATGAGGAACAGAAATAAAAAGAAAATACTGGTCAGAAACAGATGAAAGCTGTTCATCGGTTTAGAAACTCCTTACTCGTGACAACCCGGAAAATAAAGTCTTTGAGCTTAAATTGGTCAGCCTCCAAATCCATGTAAAAGTGAGTCATTGATTCAGGCAGTGGTTTATCGTGATCCAAACCAAACAGGCGTCCGACAACCCGTTGGGTGACGCAGTTGCGGAACTGTTGAGTTTGAGAAAATAGGCCAGCGTATTCGCGAAGGCTCGCGACATTGGTGCCTTTGTAAGTTGCACTTACTCCATCGGCTACGATGTCTTTGGTTGTTGAAGCCTTATTGGTATCAGTGACTGTAATCTCACCAGCATTGGGATTCGGATTAGGGTTGGGATTGTAGAATCCCTTGCGATCAAAGGTGTAAAACAAAGTGGCCCGGCTATTCATCGTCTTGTGGCAATCATAACATTTGGGAACACAATCCTGACAGGCAAAGGTCTTGAGGGTGCCGGGAAGCTGCTCAGGTAAAAGCCCTTCATCTGATTTGTCTGGATACTCAGAGCAGGCAAACACCTCGAAGACCTTCGAAACTCTTCTAAAGTTAAAGGCCGCCTGCCATTTTTCCAAAAACCCACGTGTGGTGATGGCGCCAGCAGCATTGGCCTGTGCTAGGGCTGGTGTCGAGAAGGAGGAACAGTTGATTTTCTTAAGTTGATCATCGACACAATAGTCAGCCGTGAGAATCTGTCGGTAGTCCTCATTGTTGGTGATGAGATAGGCCGCCAGATTAGCGGGTTCGCTGTAGTTGATTCCTCCGCTGGTTCCACCCATCTCAAAGTCATTCATTGACGTCAACTGTACGGCCGTCTTGAAATTATCAGAATCAAGAATGGAGCGGATCACCTGCTCGTACCCTTCTTGGGTCGCGGCCATCGACATCTCCTCATCAGTGGGAAATTTTTGAGCCAGAGCGACCATAGCGGTTTTCATCGCCTTTAGTCTTTGTTCATCCGGGCTTCGTGAGCGCAGAGGCACAGTATTGCCGGTGAGATCCTTGGCGCTGTAGCCATTGCAAGAGATCAGGGTCAAAGACAAGATCAAAACTCCAAAAATGTTAAATGGCATCCTTGCACGGTTCATAGCGGCTAGCCGATCATGCACTGAAAGACTTTTTTCAAGTCCACGCCGGGATTTTGTGCCAAAGCGTTCACCGTATGATAGATCTGCTCGTTGGTATTCTTCTCGGTTGGAGTCTTTTGCCCGGTGATCAAATCACAGCCATAGGCTGTTCCCGCGACTCCGCCCGTGTCCTTCAGGTCAAATCCACCATAAAAGCCACCAGCCACTCGTTTGCCGATCATCGCAAAGCCTTGAGTACTTCCGTCATTATTGTCTCGTCCTACGGGAGCAATTCCGCGAGTAAATTCCGTGCCGATGACAATAAAGGTGGTATCCCATAGGGTTTCACCTTTTGTACCTGCGGGATCTGGTGTCTTTTGTAAATAGGAGATCGTGCTGCTTAAGATCGACGCCATTTCTCCTGGGTAGTTGCTTGGGCTTGCACCGATGGATTGGTAGCGGTGCCAGTCACCGGTACTGATTACCACCTGGGCAGAGTTGATGAGATTCAGACTCATTGCCTTTAAGGCCATGGCCATTCCTCGAGCAGGGTCCCGGTATGTTGTTTGCCGTCCAGTGAGGAGGCCTGATGGCAAATCATCGAGTACTAGTTGAGAGCTGAAGTCGGTTGTCATCAAATAGACGGCCGACGCGTGAGACTCAGCATGTGGGATGGCTGTCTTCTGCGCTCTCTCCAGCATGATGGCCTGACGCCGGGACAAGGTGCGAGAGGCTTTGGCGATAAGATCGGCCTCGATCTCACTCACTTTGAGCGTTGGCTTTTTGAAATAGTCAAAGAAAGTTGTCGTATTGACTGCCTGAAGATCAGCTTTCCCCAATGTGTTGTTAGTCACTCCGGTACCAAACTGAATTCCGGCCATCAGCGAGCTGGTCGTGTTGCGGGATATGAGTTCAATGATGGGGCTTCTCAGGTTTTGAGTTGCACCCCCCTTACGATGTGCAAACAAAGAGGAGTGTCCGGTTTCGTTGGCCACACCCTGAGTGATGGCAATATTGCCGGCATAGGGCTGTAGGGCCATGGTGGCGGTGTTCAGATGGAGATTGTTCTGGGTCAGGGTCAACCCGTTTCCTGAATAGGGGCAGTTGGGGTGCCTTGGAGTTGAGAGCCTTTTGAAGTCGTCATTAGCGCCTAACATGATCATGGGCACTCCAGATCGGAGACCGATTTCGATCATACGCACGGGCGTTTTCCGTTCGTCAGCCTCAGCCAGAGGGAGGTACCTTTTCGCCAGTGTTTGCGCGCAGTCGAGGGCATCAAGGGGTGCCAATCCCGTCGCCGCCAAAGCGATTGTAGTTTTGGTGATAAAGTCTCGCCGACTGAGTTGTTTTTTACTTTCCTTACCCATTGGACTCACCCAAATCCTTTCACTCCCCAGTACCCATTTCTTACATGATTGTCAGAGATTCGAGGCTGGCGGCGACACTGGCACAGGCGGCCACGGCCTTCTTGTCCTCACTTTCGAATTGGCTTTGCAGTTCTTCGAGGACTTGTGTTTCATTGCCTTCTGGCCTGCGCCCAACGAAAGTTAGATACAGGTACTCAAAATCCCCAACGCCATTTGGGAAAAGGGCCGCCTTGACCTCACTTTGGCTCATAGCCATTTCACAGGCGTTGATGAACATTTCGGTGGTGATGCGAAACTTGGTTGGAGTGCACTCGGTATTGGCGAGCCGGCCCTCATTGGGACTGGCCTCGCCGAGGTCGGCTCTGAATTTGTGCAGATAGTAGCACTCGGTGCTCGCACCCTGTTTGCACTCAGCGCTGGTCTTGATCTTTCCCTTGTCGTCCACCAGTGGAACGTCCTTTTTGGCAATCTTCAGCTTACTTTCGAGGACACTCCTGAGCGTATTGGTGTCGGCAAAGCTGCATGACTTAAGGCTGTCAAAAGTCGATGCAGGACTTCGATTGTTGTTCTTGTTGGCCTGAAAGCTCGTCGGAGCACAAGATAGAAATCCTGTGGAGAGCACTAGAAGAGCTGCCGTTTGAAGCAACTTTTGTGTTTTTGAATTTAAGTCCAACCAATCGCGTGGACAGGTCTGTATCACATCCGTGATTCGTTCTAATCGCATTTTTCACCCAACCTTGCTCGTGACTCGATTCCGGTGAGTCACACCCAATGACCATAAATAGAGCAAGCTGAGGGCCATCAGGGGAGGGGCTTGATTGGAGCTGAACAGTAGGACTCTTTTCACCTGTCCATTCTTTGGATTGATTGTCGAGAGTCTGCACGGCTGCCCAATTGGCTAACAGGGTGGTGAGCCAAGAAATCTAATATAACATAATATCTTCAAATACTTATGTCCTACCACCCAAGGGAGGCTCTCAACCTGGGCGGGTGATTCCTAAGTGGACAAATGGTTTGGGCGGAGTTAAATTGCTTCCTTCCATTATCGCCAGCCAAATCTGACCGTCGGGGTGTGGCGCAGCCTGGTAGCGCGTTTGCTTCGGGAGCAAAAGGCCGCTGGTTCGAATCCAGTCACCCCGACCACTATAAGAGCTCATGACTTCAGTCATGGGCTCTTATAGTTTTTGGGGGTGACTGGATTCGAACCGGAGTTTCGCTATCTAAAACACCACCTGGCCAATGCAGCCGAGAGCGAAAGCCAAACGACGGCTTTGGTAGACAATTTCTTCTTTAAGGTTCCTAATCTTTTGCCAGGCCCACTGGGTACATCCAGGCAGTCCTCCTACAGATACGCGAAGAAAGCCTTTGTATAGGGGAGAGACCGCCACGCGGAGCATGGAAGTCCTCTGCACATTGTTGGTGTATGTCATTAGGTCCGCAAAGGGAGGAGGGGGCAAGGCTAGAGCTGTATTGATTCCGCCGGCAAAAAAGTTTGACGTGGATTGGGTAAAGCCGGGGGCGCCGGGAGGGTAGAAGGCGAAACCTGCCCGAGCCTGATGCGCTTCTCCGGTGCGTGTTTGTGCCAGAAAGAAACCAAGCTTGGGTGTGATGCCCACGACTCCGACAGCGGCGAGAGAGCTGCGAAAGCTCTCTGTCTCTCGATATATATCAAAGACAAAACTTTTTTCCTTGTGGTTGTAGCCAATGCTGATGCCAATCGACGCCTGACCACCGTATCCTTTGTTGCGGACTCCCCCTTCGGCAATCAATCCCAATGACAGAAGGCCTCCGAACTCATTTGCTTCGATAACTAGGGGAGCCTGCTTCCAAAGAGTTCTGTCTAAAGAGTGAAGAATCGCTGATATCGCCTGAAGTCCTCGGGGACCAAATTGGCCGCCGCCTGAGACTCGCTCGCCCGTGATTTCGGCGATTGGGTGAGAGGATTCACCTTTGTTGCGCAGCTGATTGAAGCGGTCCTTTATATATCCACCGACTCCGAGACTGAGTTTTCCATAGCTTAAAACAGCCGCCATATTGTTTAGGATCATGCGGCGTTTATCTAAAAACCGCTGTTGACTGGATTCATCAGGAAAATGCTGACGGCAGCAATCATTGAGTTCAGCTAGGTTGGGTTGAAGCTCAATCAGAGTCCCACCCTTGAGTCGAATTGAAATTCGGTAGCCGCCAGATTCGCTGAGCTCCGGCGCTTCAAGGCGGGAATCCACCACCTTGTCAGCGAGTGAAACGCGATTGAGATCAAGAGCTAAAGGCTCCTGACCAAAACTATTGAATGCCCCGGTTAAGCTCAAAACGAGCAAAAACCCCAGCAGTATCCCATGCCATAGGACTGCCCAGCTCCAAGGCTGGGAAGTCTTTAAACCCCTCACCATAAAACACCCCTAAAACTCTGTGTCCGTGAGTCCAATTTTCAAAACCCTAGGCACTTGCCTATCAATCCCGATACCAAGGCTGTATGGCGCGATGTAGCAAATGAAATTTGACTTGGGATTCCAGCGGATAGAAGGGCTTTAGGTTTTGGGGCTCAGTCAGGGGAAAGGGCAAAATTTACTGAATTTCCCCGAGTAAGGGTCGAATTGTGTCACCGAGGACCTGATTGCCCCAGGGGTTGTAGTGCCCGTCGAGCGGGATTTCCATGCGTTCCAAATCATGGGGAGGGTAGGATTTTCTTAGGTCGTGGTGAACATGAGTTCCATCGGTCAAACACCTGGGAAGCTCAGCATGACTCTGTCTGGGAAGGGTGACCACTATCAATTGGCTCTGGGGTTGGTCCCGCTTAATGAGTTCTTCTATGCGAGCTATGATCCTACAGGTGAGATCGCGGGCGCGACCTTCCGCAAAAATGGGAAAGTAAAGTCCGAGCCGTTGAACCAGATCCAACTGAGCAAACCAGGAATAAAACTGAGTGAGGTAGGGCTTGGACTCACTGAATAGGCCTGAATACCTCAGCTCACCTGTATCGGTGATCTCGTAGTGGGGGGTGTTGCGCCCCCAGAGGCCAATGACATTGGAGTATCCATATGCTCTACGGTAATGAAATGGAGCATGAAGGTAAACGAATGTCCCCTTTGTGGGAGACATATCTTTGAGGACATTAGTGAACTCCAACCGTGCCAAAAAACTATTTGGACCTTGTCCCCGAAAAGCAAAGTTGTAAGGCATCACCTTTGGGTTGTTTTTGACGAGATGAAAAAGGATAGTTTCGTTATCATTCACACCTTCTCCAAAACCAAGTGATCCCCCAAAAACGGTCAGATGGACCTGTGGCGATTCGACTACTGACGGAGTGAGTCTCTCTCCGAACTGGCCAAAACTATAGGTCACTTTATAGACCGTTTCGTTGGCAACGACTTTGTGCACCTCAGTTTTGACCAGGGGGAGTGGCAGGTAACCCACTTTGGGGTCAACATAAGTATAGGGGCTGGATTGGGTCTCCTGAGGAACCCCAGTCTTGGCTGCCGAACCAAGGCTGAAGGCAAAGGCCAAAAAAACCAGGTATCTGGGAAGGGAAGTCATTGCAAAATTGTATTTCTCAACGACCCTCCAGTCAAATCGAGGTAAATCTCCGGGTGCCCTTGTTTAGGAGGGGAGAATCTTCTATCCTCTCAAATATCGGGGGCCGCATTGAAGAAGGATACCGTCCATTGTCTCTTACCTCATATCGCCATCAATATTCATCCTACGGGGGGAGTCCGCCAGTGCATCAGTGGCACTCAGGATTTGGGCTCATTGAATGGCCAGGATCTGAAATCCATTTGGAACAGTGATTCCTACTCCGCCTTGCGCAGGGTGAGGCCTGGAGATCCCTGGCCTTCAGTTTGCCGGGTGTGCGAAGAGAGGGAAATGGCCGGGTTGAAATCCAGGCGGGAGATTTTTAGGGACAACTGGGAAGAGGAGTTTGCAGGTGGGCCTGAAGTTGATGTCGGTGGCACGGTGCCCGATATTCGTTTTCTGGATATCGCTGTTTCAAACAAATGCAATATGTGGTGTCGATCCTGTAACTCGGAGTTTAGTTCCTCTTGGGAAAAGTACCAAGCTCAACTTTCGCCAGACTTGGGGCTAACGGACAATGCGAATACAGGGGCGGGTCAGGGAGTCAAAGGTTCTCGACTGAGCGACATCCTTTCTTTGTTACCTTATTGTCAGAATCTCCAACGTCTCACATTAAAGGGTGGGGAGCCATTTTTTGACAAGGACTCACTACTATTTTTGGAGACGATTGCTAACATGGACATTTGTCGCGACATGACTTTGTCCATTGTGACCAATGCTTCTATTGTTTCTTCTAAGATTTTGAGGGTGCTGGAGAATTTTAACAAAGTCCGCCTATCTTATAGTATTGACGGGAGTGATGTTGTTCATCGCTACCTGAGAGGGGATTCTTTTGCGGTAGACAAACTTGCCAATAATATTCGTCAGTTTCGACAGCTACCAAACTTAGAGGAGTTGCCCATTCTTCCCACGATTCAGGTTTACAATGTCTTGGACTTGGAAAATCTTTATGACTGGTGCCAATCCGAGCTAAATACGCGGCCCACGTTTTACCAAGTTCTGGTCTCTCCAGAAATCCTTCATGTAAAGGTTTTGCCGCCTTGGTTTCGGCTGGAAATCAGCAAGCAGCTGACGGAGTTCAAGCTCAAAATTGCTGAAACCGATCTCAAGAATGCCGAATTACTTGGCCGCATAATCAGCCTTTTGAGTGTCAAAACTGAATACAAGGACCTGGAACATAACCAGCCGTTGTATTTTGACAAATTTGTCCGCTACACAAAGGAAGTGGATCGGTTAAGGAAACAGAGCATTCTTGATGCCATCCCGGAGTTTAGGGCGTTCGAAGCCTTCTAAGGAGGTTACTTTTTAGATAGACGAACCTGGTCGGCGAAATCAGGATGAAAGCGGGTCACCTTTAAGTCTGTCCCACATCGACACCAGCCGGGAGTGCAAATTAAGGGACTTTCTTCGATAGTGAATCCATTGTTGATGTGTCCCATTTTTTTGACCCTACAACTCCCAGCAAAAACATTGCCCTTTTCATCGATGTAAATCGATTGATTTCCTGCCCAGCACAACCAATCCTGGTAATTGTTTTCTCCACGCATCAGAAAATCATTAACGTTTTGCGGACGTCGCTCAAAGCGGATGTTTGAACCTTCACGGACCTCGTAGACGGATTCAACCTGGTTGAAGTTGGCCACGCCCCCCCATTCTCTGTCCCAATCCTCAAGAATCTGCAGCTCCTCGGCCGAATAGTAGTCAACAGGGACATCTTCATCAAAAATCAGATCGGGGTCCTGGTGTCCGTCGATCAGAGGATTCTCATAGGGTTTTACAAACTGAGGAGAGGTCCCAAGGGAGGATCGGTGCAGCAGTGGGCGCACCCGGCGCAAGGTCACTGGGATATCCAGCTTCCGCAAGCGGTCGGCCACCTGACGAACGTGATCTAGCTCACCGGGAACAACCATAACTTGAACATGGATCCACCTTTTGTTTTCTCCAAACTTGTGATTGAGCTGTCGATGGAGTCCTTCAATCACTTCGAGAACCTTTTCCCGCTGGGGATTCTCCAGCTGGTAGGAGATAATCATGATGTCGAGCCAATTCATGGCTTCGACAAAAAACTCCAGCGGCCTCATACCATTGGTCATCGTCCCAAGATAATGAACTCCACCATCCTCCTTGAGAATTCGTAAAATTTCTAGGAAGTCCGGATTGAGTGCCGGTTCTCCGCCGGTGAGAACCATTTCCAGATATCGATCGGAAAAGTTGGCGCGGATGTGTTGGATGGCACTTTTTACCATCTCCACAGAAAGGTAAGGGGAAATTTGGTCGTGATGGTCGCAATACGAGCAGTTCAAATTGCAGCGTAGGCCTGTAAACCAAAGAAATCGGGTGAGTTTGTCATGATTTGGGTTGAGAGCCTCCACGGCAACCAATCTCTCCAAAATCGGGCTCCTTCCGCCTTTTTGGGTAGGCTAACAAAGATTCGACTCAGCTAATAGTTCTTTGTGAATCACAGTCTTAATGCTCCGGGTTAGGGTGACCGGGAACTCAACAACCTACCTAATGGAGGAATTCCATGCGCTTGTTACTCTTTATATTGGTTGGCCTTGGTACTTTTTTTCCCGCCTTTGCCCACCAGAACTCTGGCAATCTTACCCCGATCTACTTGGTCCGCCACAACATGGTGGTTTCTTTTGAAAGAGGAGTGGTTTCACTGTCACTTGGTGACACTTATTTTGTCGAAAATGTGCAGATTAAGGCCCAATCCGCTAACCGTTGGGATTCCCAAGGGCAGGTGATGGCCAACGGCAAAATCAAGGGTACGGTGTTTGTTCCTGGTGTAGACCCCGACTACACGGTTACGGTCCGGGAAAATACTTCTACCATTGAATTTCGCACCGACAAGAACTCTGTGCGCTATCTTCAAGTCATTGCATATGTTAGACCAATTGATCGCCCTCAATACCACCGAGACTATGGTCACGCCTACAATTCCCAGATTGCCCGGTTTTCCAATCATGTCCTAAAACTTGTTGATGCTTTGATTCCACATAGTCATCCCCAGGACCAGATCGATTATTTGATGCCATTAAGAAAGGTGGCGATCCAGGCTCTGGCTATTGCTGAAGCTCGTGGTGATGCCAGCGGCAGTGCCCGCCCTTACTTTTATGCCTTGTTGGAAACTCTGGACGCTATTGAACCTTTTCTTGATGATAAAGCGGAGATCACAGCCGTCTATGAACTTGTTTTAGCGGTCAAAATGGATCGGGAAAAAATTCGACGGAGCCTCGACTAAAGATTTCACCAGCCACGCGGCCCCTGAAATAACTTCAGGGGCCGCGGAATTTGCCCATATCTATTACAGCATAGACTCTTTCGCCTTGGTTCGAATCAATCGTATCAGTTATCTAGGGATAAGTGATGAGTCAAAAAGGACGGTAGTATGAAGGCGCGAAACTGGTTTCTCGTGATCCTCTTTTCCATAGTTCTAGGAGCCTCCGGCTCAGCAGGCAATCAATTTGATGTTCCTGCTCGCATCGTTCAGGCCTGGTTGGCCTTCGAAAACTTTGGCCCCAATGATTTCAATGGCAGCGGAATTCGCAACTTCTACTCAGACAGCCAAGGCAATGGAGACAAGCCAGAGACTCTAAGTCTTAGGACAGCGGCCCAGATTTCTGGGCACAAAATATGGAGTTCAAAGGGGCCCCACAGCGACTATATCTTGTACTGGCCGGAAAAAGAGACACGATTTGGGCATTACAACCCAGCCTTTGTCCGTTGGGCGATCAACAATATGGTTCCAGGTTACAACTGGGGTCTTCGCTGGGTACGGCCTATCATGCAGCCTATCTATGACACTCACTTTCGACGGCTTGCACGGATCTTTTGGATTTCCTATCGAATCATCCAACCGCGCATCGAAAGTGTCGCCGGGAAGTATCAGGGGTGGTGTAAGCGTGGGAATTGGGGGCTGCAGAGAGCCATCAGTTTTAAAGATGGGCGCCAGGATTATGTTCCCTCTAAGGCCCTGGTCCCGGGAGAAGACAAGTACTACCGCACAACCCATATGGAGATGGCCGCCTCTTGGTGGGCCCGTCGCCAGATCGACGGCACATTCTCATTATTTGTTGAGGGCCTCAGGCGGCTTCTCAAGACCTATGATCCTGATTTTTGGAATATTGACCTGGGATATTTGCCCCGGTCAGTGCGGGTTGAAACCTATTGGAACTAATCCTGAAATCAATGAGGAGAGATTTCATGTTGCAGACCATTCGCCTTCTTGTTGTCAGTCTTATGCTCGGGTTATTCCTTGGAGCGAACGCCCAGGCTGCGGAGAGCAAATCCGATAGTTTTGATATGATGAAATCCCTCGATGGCATTTATGGCCAGCTGGAGTTCATCGACCAGGAAGGTATTCACGATTACTACCGAGCCCGACTTCATATTTTGAAAAAGAATGTCAACGAGGCTCGGGAGATCGTGGCCACTGAATCCCAGTGGTCCTCTAAACCGGGAAATGCGCTAAGAAAGATGCTCCTCCATTTTAAGTTTTCAACCATTTTTTTTCAGCGCATTGAAACCGATTGGACTTTAGATTCGATTAGCGAGATCACCAAGTCGGTTGCTGAAATACGCGAGCGGGTGGGCTCAGATCTGCCCACCTACATAGCCGACAGCCTGGAGGCCATCCTTCGCCATTACAAAGCCCTGATTGAGAATCCGGCCACAAGTGAGAACTTCCGTGGTCTGTTGAGAGGGCAAATGGGACAGTTAATAGATATCATCGGCGCTGCAAAGGCTTCCGGTGATCGAACGACGGCTTTTCTTAATGGCCAGGCGGCCTATGCCATGATCACCCAAACCTACAATTTCTTGTATGCCGAGTTTCCTAGTGGCATCGAAACCCTGGAGATTATCGGCACCAACGAGTTTATCGGTGAGTATGTTGAGGCCGAACTGGCCAAGGTCCCGGTGACCCAGAAAGGGGCGCAGTAAGTTTGGAGCGCACCCTAGCTGATTCAATCCAATCTAACTTGCCCCAGCGCGTGGAGCTGATGTGGGACATCAGGGATCAGGGAGATACCCCTCGCTGTCAGGAGGAGTATCTAAATCTGTGCTTGGATCTGGGCTTGAATCAGACAAAACCTTTAGCATCCAGAATTTGCCAACTTCTGGATATGGGAGTGAACGGCAGTTTGACCCAGGAAATCTTACTCCTGGAGATCGCAATTTGGAGGGGACGACTTGAGTTGGATCGGGCCGATCAGGCCTTGGCGGAACTGGAAAAGTACTGCCATGAAAAGATGATCCCCTTGAGTGGACGATTTCAGTTTCAGGCTGGCCTCAATTGCTTGGCTAGGCAGCACTTTGAAAAAGGGTCCTATTACTTCTCTTTGGCCAAGCGGCAAAGTGAGTTGCGCGAAAGTGAATCGAAGATCAGCGTCAAGGCCTACTTCAACTTGATCTTGTGCCTCGAGGTCATGGGTCACGATGTGAATTCTCACCTCAAGAGGTTTCGCAGCCAGTTTTCTCGCTGGCAAAATGAAGACTGGGCGCGGCCCATCCGCCAGCAATTGATGGCCCTTGCCGCGCGCACAGCTTTTGATCACTTGAATTTGGAAGAGCTGAGGGCGATTGCCAAGGAAGTGGACCCAGGTCAACAGGTGGCGTTCACCATGGCATTTCTTTCCTCCCTGATATGGCTTTGTTTTCCTGAGGGCAAGCAGGGGGTAGAATCCTTGGTTGAGATTCAAACCGAGGGCAAGCAAAATTGGTTGTCACAGTATAGACTCAATACCATTAAGGGATTGTTGGTGACCCACGACCTCAAGTCCCCAGTCAAGCTCGACGCCAAGATTGAGCGACTCTACTGTTGGACTCATAAATGGCTCCGGTCTCCGAACGAGTTCGGCTTAAACAAAGTGAAATCTATCGTCGATAATATTGGTCACCTCAGCGGAGACGAAATTGTCTCCATGACTACCGTCAAGATGTTGGAAAACTCCCTGCGCTGGATCGCGCTGTTTTCTGGACGGCCATCAGAGGAAGTGGAAGGGGCTGTTCACTGTGTGAATTCGGCGATGCGCAATGAGAATCGTTTGTTGAGCAATGAGTCTCAGTTATTGGATGCATTGTTTGCCTTACGCGATGGTCGAGTGGAGTTGGCAACTGATAGTCTAAAGGCAATTTACACTGATGGGCGCCCCTCTCATGTTGACGGAAGGCAAATGGCTGATCAGTTCATTTCCGTCTTTGCCTCGGCCCTGATGAATGGAAATGACCTACTGGTTCCGGAAGGTTTGGAAATTCTATACGGAGCCTTCCGGCCTATGCTGGTTCAAGGATCAGGAGAGGAGTCGAATGGCATTCGTTTGGATATGGGCCGCCATAAAATTCAAATTGTACAAAATGGTGAAGTGACTGATGAGCGGCAATCTGAATCATTGGCTCGCCTGTTGTTGGCACTTTCGCTGAACGGCCCCAGAAGTAAGGACTACTTGCTGTCCTTTTGCTTCGGCATCAGTGGCTATGATCCCATCAACCATGACCCCAAAATTGCCAATTTGATTTCAAAAGCCAATCGGGTTTTGGAGCCATATGGTGTGGTCAGATCTTCTCGGGGCGTGGTTTTTTTAGAGTCGTCCATTGAGAATTGGTCCTTCCTTGGGACCAATGCCTACTCCCTTCAGGGATTTGAGTTGTATCCAGTCGGTGAGGACTTGAGTGGCATTTGTGCATCACCCGCTGAAGATCCTGGCAAAGGCAAACTGGATGGCTGGATGTCGCGCTCGCGGATTCAAGATAACCTAGGTGTATCAAAGGCAACCGCCACTAGAATCATTAGCAAGTGGCTCGCCAAGGGTGACATCGAACGCAAGGGAAACGGCAAGAACACCCGCTATCGTTTTCCCAATGGGTCCGTGCCTGGAATGGAGGCCTACTAATGAAAAGGTGTTCGCTGGCGGTTTGGACACTGTTATCTCTATTAATTCTAACTGCGGCAGCTGGTGGTCTCACGGCTACGGCTGGCGAGGACCACGCTGTAAAGGTTGTGAGCTCCTACTGCGGAATGTTTGATATCGAAGACCTGCAGCGGCGAGGATCTGGAGTTCTCCTCACCCGAAAAGATCAGGTCTATGTGCTGACGTCCGATCACGTGGTCTACCACGCAAATCAACAGGCTGGGTTTTGTCACAAGATTGTTGTAAACGGACGAAGCTATGAGGCTCAGCTGTCATCAGTGAGCTTTGCCCATGGTTTGGCCCTTTTGAAGTTGAATGCTTTGCCGGACGGCAGTCAGGCTTTGAGCTTTGAGTCCCTTTATGAGGGGCTCAAGGCTTGTCATTTTCCGGGTCCTGCCGAGCTCATTTCCTATGGATTCACCTGGAGGTCTGAGTCGGTGACTTCCGGAAAGGGCCAGGTATTGAACCCGAGGTCGGAGCGACATCTTTTGCCGGCAATTGAATTTATGCTCGAATCAGATCTGTATTCAGAGCTTGGCATGAGTGGAGGCCCGGTGTTTGACCCACAAGGTGAAGGCTTTGCCGGTCTACTGAGCCATCAGTTCTTAGTGCGTGACCTGGGTGGTGAGAGTCGGGCGGTGAGTAAAAGGGATGTTGTGGGCGCCGATACGAAAGCAATCAACGGTCTCATTATCCCAGCTTGTCCAATTGCCTTGTGGTTGACAGATACTTTTGCAGGAGCCGCCCCACTGGCTTTGGATGCTCAGTCACAAATGAATGGACAGGAAGCAACCCTCATTGGACAAGTGCGCTTTCAGGTGACCAACTGCCAGAAGGGCGAGGACTGGGAACCCATCGGCGGACGAATTTCGGGTAAAGCTGCGGACCTTCCTGATTTGAGGCGAAAGTTTAGAGCAGGTCTAATTCATCGAGGCTCGGGAGACGGTGTCGGCATTGGCGGCATGATGATGGACGACTTCAACCAGTGCTCCATTGATTTGAGTTGGGAAAATTCTGATTCCCAGACAACTTGGCCCTTTTCGTTTCAACAGGAGTGGTTTTCTGCTGTTCGCAGTGCGGCCTACCAGAGAGCCAAGGTCACCGTGGATTCGGTGTTGCTCAACGGAGAGATTCATCTACTAAACGGTTCGCTGAGTCGCTTCTTTGCATTGCTGAGACGAGGCGGGCTGCCGCTGACTCGGGTATCTTCTCTTAATCATCCCGAACAGCAAACCTTAAACGAACTCCAGGTGCTCAACGGTCTTGTGAGCAGGTCGATGGAGACTCTCGATAAGCCCTGGAGGCAGTTGGCTGCACGCGATCCTCTTGTCGGTGTCCTCAGAAAAGAAATCCTTGAAGTGATCTCGACTGTGGCAGGCGGTCATCACCAGGTGGTGTGCGAAGATCGTCTGGCTCAGCTCATCCAGTCTCCCGCCTGGTCCCGGCTCTATTTGGGGTCTGGCTTTGACAGCGATCAGGTAATTGAACTGAAAGCCTTGTTGAATAGACTCAAAACCACTCTCGGTCATTTGACCATTACCAGAGGTTGCCAATGAATGCCCAAAAGGTAATTCCAATCTTATTGTTTCTTGCGGTTTCTCTGTTGAGCTTTGCTTCTTGGGCCGAGTTTCCCATGTCCGTTGGTGGTAATCGAGTCTGCTATTCGACGAAACAGGGCTTTCGTTGTTTCGGAGCAAACAAAGGTGGAGACACCTACCAGTTGCCTTCAGATGCAAGTCTCATCGACCTGGCTACAGGCTACGATCATGTCTGCTATGTTACTCAACGCAGGAATGCACAGTCCAATCTGCTGTGCCCCATTGGGCACGGGTCTGCGGTAGCTGTTAATGACACCAAGGATTGGGGCGTGATTTCCAAGGTGGCTGCGGGACCCGGAATCACTTGCGGAATATTTGACAAAAAACGAATACGTTGTCTTGGCGGCTTGACCACTAATTTAGAATTGGATGAGCCCTTCGATCTGGGCGTGGGTCATGGCTTTGGCTGTGCCCTGGATAAAAAGGGCGTCCACTGTTTTGGACAGAACTCCTTGGCCCCAATGAGTCCCTCTTCTCGCCTCGACATCAAGGATCCGACTGCTCTCGCTGTCGGGAGCTTTCATGCTTGTGTGATTGACGATGGAAAAGTGAAGTGTTGGGGATCTAATGCCCAAGGACAAACCAAGGTCCCTGGAGGCCTGAAGGACCCAATCGCTGTTTCAGCCGGCCTTGAACATACTTGTGCCATCGATAGCCTAGGTCTTCATTGTTGGGGCAAAAGGGGAATGGCGGGTTCGTGGGCACACGGTGATAATCCCTATTTGTACATTTCTTCCCACCTGCGTACCAATTGTCGGATACGCACAGACCAGATTCTTAAATGTTACAACGCGCCCGAAACCCTGCTCGATCGTCACTCGTCTCCTACTGTTTATGTCCATCCATTGGTACTGGCAACAAATCAGCTCAGTGGTGGCATCAAATCAAGGCAGGCGGCCTTCGATCATCTTCGAAAATTCCTGCATCGTCCGGATGGGGATTTTTTGGCCAAGCTCAAGATTTGGGAACTTCAAAATCCTGAAATGGATTTGGCAGAGCAAGAGCTGTTCCACTTTCTTGCCCTCAATCCGTATTTCAAATACTCCGGTTATTCCTTGGTGAGAGAACGTTTTTATCCTCATTTTGAAGAAACCCTGGCTGGCCGAATCCAAGTCCATGGTTTAGACCAGCTAGCGGCCTTTGCCAACGGACGTTCCCTCAAGGCCTATTTGAGGTCAGCAATTCGATTCCTGTTTGTGTCTCTCACCACTTTGCCGGCAGAGACTCGACCCGAGTTGGTCCAAAGTATGGATCAGGCAGTTCGTGGACTGGGAGACGCACTTGCAGAGGCCGAGGACCTGAATCAGTGGAAACTCACCTCTATCCTAAAGTTTCAACAGGAAGTGGCACCATTGGTGGATGAAATCAGCAAATCGATGCTGGAAGATCCTTTGTTGCACTCCCGGGCTCTGTCACAGCAAATGGTTTTGGAATTTGTTCGTGGCATTTGATCTTTGAGTTCAATCGCGATTTATCATTAAGTTCAAATTCCAAGTCTAGTGCTGGTTCTAAATTGGCATCGGACAATAGTCGCTTTTGTTACCATAATCCCATTCTTCCATGACCTGAATGAGAGGTCGATCTTACAATTAGAATTCAAAGTGACGAGTCCCTTATTTACTATTTTCAGGAGGAAAAATGTTTAGGACAGGAGCAAGCCTATTGGCTCTGTTGTTTTTGGTTGCTGGCTGTGGAAGTTTAAGTATCGTCAACAAGCCTGAGGCGGAGAAGATCAAGACGGTAGCCATTGTGTCGGTTTATTCCAACAAAGTAATTTACAATCGTAGTCCCAGTTCCAATGGTGGTGCTTTGGGTGGTTTGATGGCACTCAAAACCTTAGCCACCGATGGTGTCAAGGCCTATGAAAACCTGGAGATGAAGGATCCTAAGATCGTCAATGTGGGTCTGAAGAGATTCCATTCGGAGTTCAGCAAGGTCGGCCCCTGGAAAGTGGTCCCTCACACTGATGTGATTAAATCAGCTGCCTATCAGAAGTTCACCACCAAGGCTCCGACGACCATGAAGGTCAAAGAGGGTATGATTAACAAGACCGTTAACCTTAAGGACGAGTTTATCCCGGCCAAGGGGATGGTGCCCTTTGTGGTCACTCACGGCTCGGATGAAGCTGTCCGCGCTCAACTCAAGCAGTTGGCTAAGGAGCTAAAGGTAGATGCCGTTGCTGTGGTTAAGCTTGATGTGGGCTACACTCCTTCGACAGCCGTAGGCAATGTCGGGTCAGCTGCGGCCGCGGCAGGTGCCGACGTGATGATTGTCAACCGTAACGGTGAGTTTGCCGTAGCCACGGCTGCTCACAAAAAGGGTGAAGGTACTTATGAAACTTCAGACGGCACGATTGCCATGGCTGGAAACCTGGCCTACAGCAAAGAGCTGGAAGAGTTGATCATCAATGCCATCGGGAAGACAGCCACCTACTATGGAAAGGAAATTAACAAGAATCTGTAGTAGTGAAATTCCCTTATGAATCAATAAAGCCCGGGCTCTATAGCGCGGGCTTTTTATTTGCGCTCGCAGGACATGCCAAAAGTAGGGCTTTCTTTGGCGGCCGCGCGATCGGTTGGATACAAAAACGTAATGCCCATCTTGTCATCGATCAGTAATCGAGTGTTATGGTCTCGGTCGTGAAAGTAAGACATAATGGCATTGACGGTCTCCTGGGGATGATCCAACCCAAGGCAGTGACCCAATTCGTGGGTCAAGGTGCGAACAAAATCCTTGGCCGAATCAAGCATATCGGGCTCACCAGTGATGTCACAGCCGACAATTTTTCCGCTCTTAATCGTTGCTCTGGCTTCTCCGGCACTCACCCCATCTGCCCCGCTAAAGCGAATCGTGATGGTGCGGTTATGGCCGGCTGCGGCCGAGTAATCAGGATCTGAGGTGGTGACCAGAGTCACAAAAGAGGCATTGACCCCATTGATGTCGTTAAAAATGGACGCCATCAGTTGATCGACTGTTTGGTTGCCGGTGCCGTAGAGTGGGTCAGAGTTGGGTAAATCGTTGCTGATGACTGTGGCACCTTGGGTGTAATCCACGAACAATTTGGCACTGGCAGCGGTTGAGGAGTTGATGTCCCAGGTGCCGCCGCCTGAGTAGGTGCGAAATCCAAGGGTGGTAAGGGGGATAAAACCCACCCAGAATGCAAGTTTTGCCCATCTCCTGAAGTTCATAAACCAACCCTTTTAAAAATCATATGACAGCCCAAGAATTCCCACACCGGTGGAAAAACCATTGAAACTATGAACGGCAAATAGCTCGGCCCGGAGGCCCAACCCCCAAAACAAGTCGTAATCAAAACCAATGGAACCCATAAGGCCCAAATCAAGAGCCCCCTGTGTGGTGGCGGCAAACCCCAGACTGGTGTACAGCGAGGGGCTGAAGAAAAAAATCTTTGCCATTCCGTAGGTGGTGGGATGAAACATTCCGGCTTCCCACTCGTACCAACCCACACGAATGGTGCCAGGAAACGTCAATTGATTGGCCGTGCCGACAAACATGTGAAGTCCGGATTTGCGACCAGCGAAACTTGGAGTGGGGAAGAGCGTGGCGACCAAAAAAAAGATGGCAAAAACTCTCATCGAAGGTTTCATAGGCTAAACCCCAGAGAGAAGTGAACAAAGTCCTGAGCGTTCAGGGCTGCGTGGGCGCCAATATCTCTAAGCCCATACAGGGCTTCAAGGCGCAGATACATGGGGCCAAGTACAAACCATTGAACTTCAAATGCAGGACCCGCAGCAAAATCGTCCTTGGTTTCTTCAGTTGACGAGCCTTGGTCCTGGAACCCTCGGGATGCGTAGATGACTCCCATGCCAAATCCTGATGAAACTTGGCCACCCCAGATACCTCCGGACTTCCAGTGGCGATAGACATTTAATCCATAGGCGGAGTGAAAGTAAATCTCAGATTGAACGCCGGTGGCAAAGCCAGTGAATTCCCACTGGGCCCCTCGGTAACTTCCAGCAATTGAGGGAATGTGCCGTCCGCCCATGGCCGAGGTCATTCCCACTCCCAAATCCACAGAGGCCCAGGCGACATCGGCCAATAAAAGCAAGGAGCTAAAAAACACAAAGATGCGGTGTGGAAATTTCATCCATCAAGCATCATCGGGGCGGGAACTACTGTCAAGAAATGGACGGATCTTTACCGCCGCGCAGGGACTCAATTTCCGTCTTGGCGGACTCAATGGTGTCTTGAAGCTCGAACCATTCCTCTTCGAGTTGGGTGTTACGGCCCTGGATATCGCCCAATTCTTTCGCCAATCGCTGGGCCTGATCGCCGGACTCGGTCATCAGCTTTTCATTGAGCTCCAGAGTCTTAGCTTCCAGGCTTTTGATCTCGCGGTTGATTTCCAAGCAGCGTTTCTCCTGGGACTTGATCTGTCTGTCCAGCTCTTTGCGGCGCTCCTTGGTGTTCACCTTTGAACTTTCCGCCGAGGATTCGCCGGTCGAGGGAGCGTCTTGAGACCTTTCTGTCCCAACTAAGCCCATGACCCCTTTTTGTTGGCTCCACACATATTCATCGTAGGTCCCAGGATAGAGAGAGGCATGGCCATCGCGGATCTCAATAATCTTAGTGGCAATTCGTTTGATAAATCCACGATCATGGCTGACAACAACCAGTGAGCCAGGATAAAAGTGAAGAGCTTGGGTCAGAGCCTCAACAGTGTGAAAGTCCAAATGATTGGTGGGTTCATCCAAAATCAGCAGGGGAGATTTCTTAAGCAGAATCTGCCCCAAAGACACCCGTGCTTTTTCTCCTCCCGATAGGACAGCCACTTTTTTGTTGATGTCCTCTCCTGAAAAAAGCAATGAGCCAGCCAGGTCTTTCACTTCCTGGGGGAGAACATCGCTGTGGGCCTTTCTCATCATGGCCTCATAAACCGTGTCTTCAGCGTTTAGTTCTTCGGCTACATGCTGGGCATAGTAACCCACATCGACATTGTAACCGAGTTTGGCCTGTCCTGATTGAGGTGGTAGTTTCTGGGCAAAACCCTTAAGCAGGGTGGATTTTCCCGCGCCGTTGATCCCCACAATTCCGATGTGGTCCTGGCGCCCAATGGAGAGTTGAACATCGCTGAGGACAGGTTGATCGCCATAACCGAGTTGCAGGTCTATTGCTTCCAGCACCACTTTGCCCGTGTGAACAGGTGGAGGAATCTGAATTTTTGCCTTCACTTGCAGGGGCGACAGCTCAATGCTCTCCATGCGATCCAGTTGTTTGAGTCGACTCTGTACCTGGCGGGCCTTGGTGGCCTTAGCCCCAAACTTGGCCGCAAACTTGAGAATCTCACTGCGTTTGGATTCCTGACTGAGAGCTTGTTTCTCTAACTGTTCCCGAATCAGGGCCTTCTGCTCAAAATAGTCATCGATATTGCCGTTGAACTTGGTGAACTCCCCACCTTCGATTTCCAAAATATGATCCGTGGTGCGGCGGAGGAACTCCCGGTCGTGGGAGATCAGCAAAAAGGCGCCTTTGAAATCCTGGAGAAAGGACTCCAAAACAAATAAAGACTCCAGGTCCAAATAATTGGTCGGCTCATCGAGCAAAAGGAGGTTGGGCTGCTGGCCAATCAGGGCCAACAGTTTGCACCTCATCCGGTAGCCCCCGCTGAGCTCAGTCAGAACCGATGAAAAGTGTTTTTCCGACAGTCCCAACTTCTTCCCCAGACTCTTCAATTCCCAAATAGGAGTCAGACTGTTTTTGCCAAGATAGTCCTCGACGGTTTCTTCTGGAACAAAATCGTCCTCCTGAGCCAAATAGCCGAGGCGCAAGCTGGAAGACTGAATCACATCTCCTGAGTCCAGGTGATCCAGACCCACCAGGCAGCGAAACAGTGTGGATTTCCCCGCCCCATTGGGACCAATCACCCCAATGTGCTCGCCCACATTGGCGGCAAAGCTGGCTCCCGCAAAAAGACTTCGTGCCCCAAAGGATTTACCGCCGTTGTGCACCTGTAATAGAACTTCTGCCATGCCCGGGGACTATAGTCGCAGCGGGGCTGGGAGTCATACAAATTCTTAACCTAGGGCCCGCATTAAGCCCAGAAGGGGTCGATCGAGATGACCGTGCAGGTAAATCAGAAGATAATTCTCGAATGAAAACTCTACTCCTTATTCTTACTCTGTTTTACTCCTCCGTAGTTTTGGCTCAGGGTAATTCTAATTTTCAGTTTGCTCCTGCCCCCGTACCTCACCCTTTTTATGATTTGGATGAGACCACTGTTAAACTGACGGGTAGCTATTTGGATTTTGAAAGTGAAGAAATGGGCCTCTCTGGTGTGGGCTTTAACGCCGGTTTTCGTCAGACCATCAAAGACACCCTTGCATGGGATGGCATGGTGGGACTGAATTTGCTTGCCGGTGATTTTAAGGGGTCCAATTCAGGAGACATGATGGTGCTGGCCACTCACTATCAGATCGATTTGGAATATCTTGCCTATAGCGGTGGCAAGGGTTCGCTTATTTTGTTCGGTGGTTTTGGCCTGGATCTAAATGTGGGCGCGATGACCGTGGAACTCGGGCCACCTCTTGGAGAGCTCTCCTCATCGGTATTTTCCCTTTTGTACTCGATCCCAATTGGCATTCAGGGTGGATACAAAGTGAATGACGATTGGACTCTAGCCCCTTTTGTCATGTTCACCTCGACACTTGGGGGAACGGTGGCAACTGACGACACCAGTGACACGATTGATGCCTTCACGTCCACCAGTTATGGATTTGATGTGTTCTATGAGCCCAAGAACCTCTCCATTGGCACGCTGTTGACCTCAATGGCCGATGCCGGAGCCGGTGGAAAGGCTTCGGATGTTCTGATGATTCAATTGTCTTGGAACAAACGTCAGGCCAAGGTGGGCGGCAAAGAGGTGACCAGCGAATCGACGACTATTGGCATCGAAAATCCAGGTGGATTGAGTGGTGCGAAGGAACTAGATAGCAAAGAAAGCGTGACCAAGCCTGTGGATGGCGCTGCAGAAGAAGGCCCAGGCTCGTCTGAACCTCAAACGGCGCCACCTGACTCTGATTCCTCACCGAAGACCGGCGAATAGTGGTCTATTGGTTTTCCTCCAATAGGTAGCGGCCATTCTCTATCTTTACACTGGGGACCTGACGGTGTTCCTCAAAGTAGTCATAAATGGGACTCAGTTGGCTCCAGAAGTCCTGCCAGTCATAGCGAATATAGCGCCAACGATTGAGAAGGTTCATGCGAAAGGGAAAAATGTGAATCGGCACTTGAGTGTGGCCGGCGAGAAATGAAGCTTCAAGGATGGTGTATATCTCTTCGATTCCCTTATTGGTCATGGCTAGGCAGCCAAGGGAGACGCAGTCGCCATGGACCATGATGCTCCCCCCGGTGCGGCCGAGGGCGCGATC
This sequence comes from Pseudobdellovibrionaceae bacterium, assembly GCA_020635075.1. Classification (NCBI taxonomy): domain Bacteria; kingdom Pseudomonadati; phylum Bdellovibrionota; class Bdellovibrionia; order Bdellovibrionales; family Pseudobdellovibrionaceae; species Pseudobdellovibrionaceae bacterium. The sequence goes on from JACKAM010000001.1 coordinate 397,462, forward strand.
GAGTGCATTTGGGTAACCGATATTGAATGAGAGATGGTACGAGCTGAAAGGGTTCATGCGCTGGGGGGTGGCGGCGTAAATGCCCTCGGGCACCTGTTGGTCTCCCTTTTTTGTTTTAGGGCCTGCGTATCCCGAAAAGTAACAGATGGGGTGGGTTTTAAACAGTTCATAGGCTTCCTCTTTTTTTATCCACACTTCAAGGACGCGACTGTGTTTGAAGGCACGCAAGAACACCTCTGATCCCAGTTGCAGGCCGCGATCACCCATGGTCTTTTTGAGCCCGAGTTCACGTTGGTGTCGAACACGCAGGGACAAGGGGCTGGTGGGAAGGATGGCGGACTGGCCCAGGGCCTGACGCTTAAATAGATGTAATCCCAAGAGTAGGGTGATGAGGGTTAAAATCAGTAAAAAGTAGCTGTTCTTCTCTTTCATGAGGCACCTCCTGGGGGACAGGGTAGGGGCCTTAAGGGTCTGAAAACAGGCAGGTAATTGTAAAAGCCGAGCCTTATTGCTTTACCTGGTGTTTACTCTCGCGGGGAGTGTCTTTTACGTGGAGTTTACAACCTGGACTTCGCTCTTGTGGCAGGATTAAATCATGAGAACAGGAACTGAATTCATGAAAGCACCAAGAATATTGATCGTTGAGGACGAAGAACCCATCCGCTCAGGTTTAAAAAACCTGTTTATCTATCACGGATTTCAGGTGACTGATGTTTGCGATGGGGAAGCTGGATTATCGGCGGCACAGAATGATCCATTCGAGATCGTTATCCTCGATGTGATGTTGCCAAAAATGAACGGATTTGATGTCTGCGAGGGGATTCGCCGACACTCAAAAAAACTTCCCATCATCATGCTGACAGCCAAAACCAGCGAGGAAGACATTGTCAACGGCTTGAGTCTCGGGGCCGATGACTACGTGGGAAAGCCTTTTTCCGTACAGGAACTTTTGTTAAGGGTACAGGCCGTCCTCAGGCGCACTCAACCCGTGCGGACGGAAAAGATCCGTATTGGCAATGGACTTGTCGTCGACCCGACCAGTTTGACCGGTGCGGGTCGGGGAGAAGAGGAATTGGTGTTCACTCTGCGTGAGGTGGAGCTTCTTCAGTTTCTCGCTCAGGATGACTTTCGTACCAAAACCAGGGAGGAAATCCTTCACCAAGTCTGGGGATACAAGGAAGGCCCAGAGTACGATACCAGGACAGTTGATATTCATATCGCTAAGTTGCGTAAAAAGATTGAACTTCAGCCTAAAACTCCGGAGTTCATCAGGACTGTTCGTGGTCGGGGTTATCAGTTGGTTCAGTCTGAAGTGCTGGTGTCATGAAAACCAGTGGGCAGAGGAAGTCTCTCATTCGCTTTCTTTTGCTCTTCCTCGTTTGCCTGTCCTTGCCCATGATTTTCTTGGGCTATCTGTTGAACTCCTATTTTGAGCGCCAGGCCTATCAGGACGTCAGAACCGAAGCCGAAGCCATCAATGAGTTCACTCTCGATCGTCTGAGTGAGTTGGTTCGCAGCGAAGACCTAAGACCTTTTACTGAATACAGCTTTAGCTATGTCCAGGAGATCGGTCTTAGCTACTTTCTGAGCGTTTCCCCTTTAGCCAAAATCGAGCCGGAGACCGGAATTCCCGGCGTGATCGGTTATTTTCAGATTGATGACGACGGGCGCTTCACTTCTCCGGTTTGGCCCTTATTGAGTGCCAAACAGTCCTCGCAACTCAACGATCCGCGCGCCCGCCGGGAGAAGTTGTTTCAGATTTATGACACCTTGAAATCGGCGGAGCTGTTAAATCCGAAAGCTCAGCGCGATCATGCATTCTTTAAGCTTCGCGAAAAAATGAATTTGACTGGAGAAAGCGAGCTTCGAGATTTGTCGGTCACCAACACTCTGGCGGCGATGAAGGGGGGCAGTCTTGAAGAGTTGGAGTTAGTAGAGTCCAAATTTGCCCCAAGCAAAAAGTCGATGGCGGTGACCAAGAAGTCCAAGTCCTCCTATGGTATTCAGGAAGCCAAACGCCAGATGCGCATCAAGGGCATGGACGCTGTCGTATATCCCTTTCAAAGTGTGGTTCTCAATACCGGGCACATTCTGTTTTATCGGGAGGTGCTGGTTAGAAAGCAAAGCTACTATCAGGGCTTTTTGGTCGATGAGGCCAAGTTTTTTGCCGAGGTCATTCGTCCTCGCTTTCGCAAAGGCCTGTCTGAGGATAAACAAGATCAGGTGGTGGTGGCGTCGGGTGAGAGAATTCTCCCCAGCTTCACCGAGGCCAACAAGCGCAAGGGTCAGCAAGTCCTGATTCTTGAGCAAACCCTCCACGCTCCATTTGATGACTTGAGGTTTTTCTACTCGACGGCGGGTCTCAAGGTAAGTAAAGAGCGGTGGCTGGTTAATGGTGTGCTCTTTGTGTTTTTTCTCATTCTTTCGGGTGGACTTGTTTGGTTTTATTTTTTGAACAAAAAGCAGCTGGAACTGGTGCAGAGGCAGTCTGACTTTGTCTCGGCCGTGAGCCATGAATTGCGAACCCCCCTAACGTCAATCCGTATGCACAGTGAGATGCTGCGTTTTGGCTGGGTCAAAGATGAGGACAAAAAGCAAGAGTCCTACAGCTACATCTTAACGGAGAGTGAGCGACTGAGCCGCCTCATTAACAACGTGCTCAGCATGGCTCGCATTGGTCGGGAGCAATTGGTGCTCAACTGTGAGGTTCTTCCCACGGGCGAGGCTTTGGACTTTGTCGTCTCTCGCGTTCTCCCGCAGGTTGAGAATTCCGGATTTGAGTTGCGAGTCAATCGCCAAAAGGAGTTGAGTGGCGAGGTGTCTGTTGATCGAGACGCCCTTCTCCAGATTGTGATGAATCTTGTCGACAATGGCCTTAAGTTTGCCCGCGACTGTGAGCCAAAAGTCATTGAGATCATAGGTACGGTTGAGGACGACCATCTGGTCATTGGTGTTCGCGATTATGGTCCCGGCGTTCACGGTGAGAGTGAAGACAAGATCTTTGATTTATTTTACCGTCAGGAAAATGAACTCACTCGCTCCACCACAGGAACAGGGATTGGCCTCGCCCTGGTGAAGCAGTTGTCTGAGCTGATGAAGGCCCAAGTGTCCTATGAGAAAGCCCGTCCCGGAGCTTGTTTTTTGGTTAGCCTCCCTTTTGGTTCCAGGTCCTAAACCGGGATGCACGAAGCCAAAATCGGTTCTCATTTGATAGCCTATTTTGGCTTCATGCATCCCGGTTTAGGACCTGGAACCAAAAGAGGATCGTAAACTCCAAGTAAACTGAGTGACCTTATCATTTACTCAGGCTGGTCTGGAATAGACTGATGATTAGTTTACTCTGAGTATATGAAAGCTCCGATTCTCTTCCTAATCTTGACATGTATTTTCAGCTGCAAGGCCGACGAGGAGCCCTCCTCAACCGCCTTGGATGAGTCCAATCAATTTGATGACTGGTATTACAAACAGTCCCCCCAATACAAGGGCTGGAAATACATTGTCATCCACCATTCGGCCACGGACGGAGGGTCCGTGGCCGCCTTTGATCGCTTCCATCGCGATCAAGGATATGGGGGAATTGCCTATCACTTTGTGATCGGCAACGGCAAGGGGATGAAAGACGGAGAGGTACAGAGCACCTTTCGTTGGCGCCAGCAGATGTCAGGAACTCATGTTTCAATCAATTCATGGAACCACAATATATTTGGCATCGGGATTTGCCTGGTGGGTGATATGCAGAAACACAAGCCAACAAAAGCGCAGAAGAAAGCATTGGATAGCCTCATCAGTGAATTACAGAAAAAGTACAAGATTCCAAACTCAGGAATCATGGGCCACGGAGAGGTCCACTTTGATAACGACAACAAAAAAAAGGAACAGACCCTATGTCCGGGGAAAAACCTAACACGGAGGAAGAAGTGATGCGTAAGTTGTATTTAGCCGTCCCCTTGTCCATTGCCATTGTTGTTCTTGGAGCCTTTGTCCATGCGGGGCTTCGCTATTTGAAAAACTTCGACAAGACAGTCAACGTGAAAGGTCTGGCTGAGCGGGTGGTTAAGTCAGATCTGGCGATCTGGCAGGTGAATTTCAAAATGAACTCTGACGAAGTGAAAAATCAGTATTTGGAGTACAAACGTATCAAGGGCAAGGTCAAAGCCCTGATTGAAAAGGGAGGTTTCTCCTCAGATGATCTTGATTTTGACAATATTAATATTACGGACAACAGGGATTCCATGTACGTGAACAAAAACGGAGTCAAACACAAACTCATGCCTCGCTATACGGGCTACGCCAAGTTCACTTTGACCACCAATCGGGTGGATCAGCTGCGCCAGCTGTCCGGTCAGGTGGATGAACTGGTTTTGGCAGGGGTGAGCATTTCCAGATCAGATGTTTATTACAAGTTTGAATCTCTCAACGAAATCAAAGCTGAGATGATTAAGGAGGCCACTCTGAACGCCCGCGATGCCGCCAAGTCCTTTGCAGCCAACGCCAACAACAACGTGCGCGGTATACGTCGGGCTGATCAGGGTTACTTCGAGATTCGCGACAGTGGCACCATCGAGAACTGGTCCGACAACAGGGCTTTGTTTAAGAAGGTCCGGGTGGTGACCAATCTCTCCTTCTTCTTGGACTAGCGGAGGGCTCTGTGCCACAATCTGGGGGTGGCACACAAAGCATTGCTTCAGTACAACAGTCCTCGCCCCGGTCTTCAGGTCTTTAAAGTCACCGAAGACACCTGGTGTTTGCGTAGGCCCTCTTACTTGACCTGTTCCTATTTGATGGATTTGGGAACAGGTCAGGTGGTGGCCATCGATGCGGGAATGAACTCATCGGGAGAGGATGTGTTAGCCGGCCTTGAGGAAATGGGGAGGAAACCAGCAGATGTGGCAGCGGTGTTACTCACTCACTGGCATAACGATCACTCGGCCGGTGCCTATTATCTGCAAAAGACCCATTCAACCCCCATTTATTACCACCAACTGGAAGAACCCTTCTTCAATGCTCAACCTAGTGGCGTGCGCAAACCCTTAGCCTGGCTCAGTCGCTGGGTTCCCGAAGCAGGCCCTTTGGTTTTACTTAAAGGACTCCTCAAGGATGGTCCCTCCCATCCAGTCACAGCTGATCGCCACATAGTAGGTGGTGAGTTACTCTTTGATCGCCTGCGGGTCATCGAAACTCCCGGACACACACCTGGGCATTTGAGTTTTTTCGATGAAAGAGAAGCTTGTTTGTTTGCCGGCGACGCTTTGGCGGTCGTCAATGGCGAGCCCAGGCGCATGGCTCGACCCGTGACTCTCGATTTGGGTGCTGCAGCGACGTCAATCCTGAAGCTGGATGCAAAAGAAATCAAAGTAATCTGTCCTGGCCATCGGTGGCCGCTGTTTGATCGGGTGAAGGATCAGCTGATTGAACTGCAGAGGGATATACAGTGTGGGGAGCGCTGGCCCTGGCTCGGCTAGAGGCTGGTGAAAAGGGTCCGTCTGCCGCGTTGGATGAACTCTCGCTCACTCCAACGTACCCACAAGTACGATTCCATTCGCTCGAATTCATCCGCCTTGCATCCGAACCCTTTTGACCAGCCTCTAAGAGCGGAAATCTGGTGAAAAGGGTCCGTCTGCTGTGTTGTCAAAACTGACCCCTTTAATTGTTGATCCACAAAATCCTTAATCGGTGAAATCGGTCCTTTGCCGACCATTCTCCGCAAATCCTCACGCGCCTTTCGGCCGCAGGCGTGTCTTCGGAGTGCGTCAGCATGCTGACGCACTCCGTTCGGCTGAGCCTATTCCCTTCGGTCACTCAGCCTCCCACCGTGCGCGACGGCAGAGGATTCGGATTTCCGGGAATGGCTCGTCAATCGGACCTATTCCCGGATAAGGGCAGCACAGGGTTTTGTGGATCAACAATTAAAGGGGCCAGTTTTGCGTTGTTGGTCGATCGCCTCAGGGTGAGATGGAGAGTTGTGTGATTTCGGTAGCTTAGCTCGTTGCGTAGTTCAGTAGTTAATAAATATTGCAACTAATGAACAATGTGGGTAGTATAGATCCATGGCTAAGAAGAAAGACACCCCAATCATATATAAGTTGCAAGCGGAGATCTGCTCGGCTCTGGCCCATCCTGTTCGTTTGCAGATGTTGGACATTCTCGCGGATGGGGAGAAGACTTGCTCGGACCTGTTGGAAGTCCTGGATATTTCCAAGGCCAATTTGTCTCAGCATGTATCACTGATGAAATCCGTGGGGATCATCGAAAGCCGCAAAGAGGGGACCTATCAATATATCTCCTTGGCTTTTCCACAGATCAAGGAGGCCTGTGGAATGATTCGCCATCTATTACTCAAAAGGGTGGAGAAAAGGGAAAAACTCCAGGCCGATCTCAAAAAGCAGCTCAAAAGAGGCATCTAAAATGAGATACAAAAACATCATTCTCGGCGCATTGTTGGCCGCAAGCTTCGGTGCCCGGGGAGACAACAACCTGAAGTTCTCTGAGATATGGGCCAAGATTCGTGTCCACGCTCCGGAGTTGCAGCAAAAAAATCAAGAAAGGCAAGCAGCAGAAGCAGCCGCACAGGCGGCTAAGAAGCATTGGTTGCCTCGGCTGAGCGTGGGAGCTCAGGCCCTCAATACCGATGCACCGGGAAATAGTTTGTTCCTCAAACTGGGGCAAAGAGAGATCCAGGCTGCGGACTTTTCGCCTACGGAGTTAAATGACCCTGATCGCGAGACCTATATTATGTCTGGAGCTCAGTTGGATTGGGCGCTATACGAAGGCGGTCGCGGGCAAAAGGGAAGTGAGGCGGGAGGCAAGATGGCTGAAGCTGCTTCTCAAGCCGAACAAGCCCAGTCCTTATTTCTTTACACCACCGCACTTCGTGACTATCGCGATTTGACAGCTTTGTATTCACAGCAGGCATCACTTTCTGAAGTGGAGCAATTGGTGAATCAGGTATTGGCCAAGTACCAGGTGGGGAGAAAGGGAAACCCGGTTGGTTATTCAGGCCTCTTGGGTCTAAAGGGTCTGCGCAACCGAGTGGTGGGTCTTAAACAGGCAAATGGTGCTGAGAGCCAGGGAATCAAATCAAACTTATCCCAAAAGGCCGGCGGCCTGGGAGACACCTGGAGTCCGGTGGCCGAAAGTGTATCCTCACATTCAAAAGGGAAGGATCATGTTGAGTCCTCACGGGTGAAGGCCCATCAACTGCAGGCCCAAGCCCTTGGCTTCCAAGCCCAGGCGCAGAAATCCCGCGTTCTCCCTTACGTCGGGGCGCGAGTGAATTATGAGAGAATTGAAGGTGATCGAGGCGCAGGAGATGCCTTAAGTGGTGGTGTGTTTCTCCAGTGGGAGATTTACTCATCTAACAGTCGGGGAGCCTATCGCCAGGCCTACCATCAGGCTCAGGCCAGTGAAGCCGAGGCCCGTAAGATGCAAATCGAAGAGACCATTCAATTTGAACAAGTCATGAGCGGCCTTAAGGCCACCCAGGAAAACCTGCGCCTTCTAGAGGAATCAAGTGCACTTCTTAAAGAACAGATGCAGGTGAGTCAAAAACTGTTTCTAAATGGGTCCATGAATGCTCTGCAATTGACTGAGGTCTTGTCTCGGCGAGTGGATTTGTTGGTGGATCAAACCAAAGCCCGGCGTCAGCTCCATCAATTGGAGGGGGCTCATTTCATGTTAACTGGCGGACAGTTGCCTTAAGGAGTTGGGAAAATGAAACAAGATCAATACGGTATGGCAGGAAAATTAGCAGGATTGTTTGTTCATTCCAAACTCACCCCGGTTTTGGCAGTTGTGAGTTTACTTTTGGGAATTATGGCCGTGTGGCTGACTCCTAAGGAGGAAGAGCCACAAATTTCAGTTCCGATGATTGACATTCGCACCGGAGCACCGGGTTTTGAGGCGGTTGAAGTTGAGCGCAAGGTAACCGAGCCCATCGAGCGAGCGGTCTGGGGTCTTGACGGAGTGGAGTACGTCTACTCTTCGAGCCAGCCGCACGGTAGTCTGGTCACGGTGCGATTTAAAGTGGGCGAGCCCATGGAACCAAGCTTGGTGAAGATTCACCATAAACTTATGTCTATCAGAGGAGAGTTGCCTCAGACCATTACCCCCTTTGATGTGAAATCCTATTCTATTGATGATGTTCCCTTCTTGGTCCTGACATTCACCTCGGCTGACAGGGACGATTACAGTTTGAGATCCATGGTCGCACCTCTGGCTCGTGAATTGTCTTCGACACCTGATTTGAGCCGAGTGGAACTTCTTGGCGGTCGAAAGCGGGCCGTTCGGGTGATTGCCGATCAGGCAAGGCTTGCATCCCGGGGAGTTTCTATGATGGATCTCGCCCGTGCCCTCCAGGCCAACGACGCCTATGCCCCCGCGGGAAAGAATTGGGGCGACAGTGAAGTTTATGACGTCGAAGTCGGAGGTCGCCTGACCACTGCGGAAGAAGTCGGTCATGTGGCCATTGGTCAGCGAGGTGGATCGGTCGTCCGAATTAAAGACGTGGCTCGGGTGGAAGACGGGCCGGAGGAGCGCACTCGCCAGTCGGTGCTGCTGAGCAAAGATGTTCCCCAGGGGCATACGGCAGTGTCAATCTCATTTGCCAAGCGCAAGGGCACTAACGTTGTGACTTTGGCCAAGGATTTAGTTAATCGAGCTCAGATCTTTTCCCAAGGGCTGCCTAAAGATATCGCCATGGCCCAGGTGAGAAATTATGGAGTGACGGCAGCCGACAAGTCCCACGAGTTGATTGAACACCTGCTGATTGCCACCATTTCCGTGGCACTGTTGATTGCTCTCTTCATGGGTCTGCGCGCTTCCTTGGTGGTGGTCATTGCCATTCCAGTGACACTGGCTCTGACTTTAGCGATCTATTACTTCATGGGTTACACACTTAATCGCGTAACCTTGTTTGCCTTGATCTTTTCAATCGGTATTTTGGTTGATGATGCCATTGTGGTGGTGGAGAACATTGAACGGCACTTAAAATCTGAAAAAGGTATTGGCATTGTCCGAGCGACCATGAGGGCGGTGTCCGAAGTGGGGAATCCCACCGTCCTTGCCACCTTTACCGTGATCGCCGCCATTTTGCCCATGGCCTTTGTCCGCGGGTTGATGGGTCCCTACATGGCGCCGATCCCCGTGGGCGCAAGTCTCGCCATGATTCTATCATTGTTTGTGGCCTTTATTGTTACTCCTTGGGCTTCAGTACGTCTGCTCAAACACGAGGAACATAAGGAGGGTGAAGGTGACGCTGGCGAGGGGCACAAAGAGAGTCGCTTGGATCAGGTCTATCGTAAGATGATGAATGGGCTTTTGGGTGGAAGATTGAAGGCTCTCGGCTTTGGCGCCTTTATCACTGTGCTTTTTATGGCTGCTGCCTCAACGGTTTACTTTAAAGCTGTCAAAGTCAAAATGCTTCCATTTGATAACAAGAGTGAATTTCAGGTTCTGCTCGACTATCCGGCAACCACGAGCCTTGAGGACTCAGTAAAGCTCTCCCGCGAGTTGGGTGCATCAATGCTCCAGCACGAGGACGTCCTCAAGGTACAGGTCTTTGCGGGCGAGGCAGCACCTTATTCCTTTTCTGGAATGGTGAAGCATACGTTTTTACGTCGGGCTGATTATCTGAATGATCTGCAAATCGTCTTAACCGACAAGGGCGATCGGAAAAAATCCAGTCATGACATCATTGCTGAACTGCGACCGGTGGTTGCCGAGTTTGCCAAAAAACACAATGTCATGAGCAAAGTGTTGGAGATCCCTCCCGGACCTCCTGTTCTTGCCACTATGGTGGCTGAGATCTATGGTCCGTCGGCTGAAGAGAGGAAGCGTGTGGCTGAAAAGGTTCACGAGGTTTTTGCCGGCGAATCCAGTGTCGTGGATCTCGATTACTCCTGGCGCGAGGGGCGTCCCCGCCAAGTCTACTCATTTGATTTTGAAAAAGCCGGGTGGATGGGAATACAAGCTCAGTCCTTAATGGCAGCCGGCCACACATTGTTTTCAGAACGGCCTTTGTTTTTGTTGGACAGTGTCGACAGTCCAGAAGACGTATCCATTGATTTGAGCATGGAGCAGGGGGTGCGTTCGGGAACACGACCCTTTAAAGGGCAAACCGCACCTAGCTTTGAAGCTGGGGTGGTGGATCTGGAAAGGGTGATCAAAGATCCCGTGCTGAAGTCCTCTCAGGTTCTGCACCGGAAAAACCTAAAGCCCGTGAACTACGTGTTGAGTGAATTATCGGGAGCTGAAGAAGCACCGGTCTATGGGATGATCAAGATTCAGCCCCAGATTCCCTTCCCCATGCAGACGGCTGATGTTCCGTGGAACACTTCAGAGGCAGTGGTTAAGTGGGATGGAGAGTGGTTTATCACCTACGAGGTCTTTCGCGATTTGGGTGGGGCCTTTGCGGTAGTGATGATCCTCATTTATGTTTTGGTGCTCGGCTGGTTTAGAAGCTTTTCCGTGCCCATGGTGATTATGGCGCCCATTCCCATTAGCTTGATTGGTATTTTGCCGGGTCACTGGATAACCGGAGCCTATTTTACAGCCACCTCCATGATTGGCTTTATTGCCGGGGCCGGAATTATTGTACGTAACTCGATTATTCTAGTTGATTTTATCGAACACCAGATCAGGCAGGGGCTGGCGCTCAAGGGGGCGGTATTGACGGCAGGTATTCTGCGCTTTCGACCGATGCTTTTAACGGCAGCAGCGGTGGTGGTTGGTAGTGCCGTGATGCTGACCGATCCCATTTTTCAGGGCTTAGCGGTGAGTTTGATATTTGGTGAAGTGGCGGCCACTATTCTCAGCCGCTTTGCGGTTCCAGTCTTGTATTACTACTTTATCGGGCACTCTCGTGTCCGCATGATCCAGGAGGAAGTTCAATTGGGCCAGGCCAATGCCAGCTTTAACAATGAGCTTCCATCTGGGGCACTTGCAAAAAATAATTATCAGGAGGTTTCTCATGTCCATTGAAAGAAAAATTAGGGTGCTGGCCGGAACGATGATCCTGGTCAGTTTGACCCTGAGTCAGGTGCATTCCGTCTATTGGTTGTTTCTCACCGGATTTGTAGGTCTCAACCTACTGCAAAGTGCTTTCACCGGCTTTTGCCCAGCGGAAAAGATCCTGGCCAAACTGTAAGGTGAGGGGCCTGTCATTTGGTTCCAAGGCCTGGAAAAAAAAATGGAGGGCGATTGCCCTCCGTTTTGATTTGGTCCACCTCAAAAAGTAGAAAAGTACTTTTACTCGGCCATCTCAACTTTCATTTTCTCAATGCCAAGATTCACGCCAAAACCATGGGTGAACTCAAGGCCAACATTAAGAACGAGAGCGGGGAAGTCCGCGTGGGTGGCAACAAAGGCACCGACGCCACCAATGACGGCGGCTTCAGCACGAACCACCAAATAGTTGCCGAGAAGGTCTTCTGGATTGTTGGCAAACAGGCTGATCTTTGCGCTGACCCCTTTGGCATTGAGCTCACCAAAGGCCACCCGTAGAGCAACTGGCTTGGAATCCATAGTGATCTTTACCGGAATGGAAACTTCATCACCGGAAATGCCGTAGCAGTCGAGGTTGCCAGTCCCTTGGATTTCATATTTTCCCAATAAAACCTGAAGTCCTTTGCCATGTGCATCAAATTCCATGGCGCAAGTCCATAGTGGAGACTCAGCGAAGGCCTGCATTGAAACCATTGTCGCAAGTGCTATTAATAGCTTTTTCATGTGTTTTCCCTCCTCATTTATTTGGGTGCTGAACCACCAGCTCCCATTTGTTTCGAGCACAGGGTTTATGTGAGTTTTCGTGGACTTGCAATAGGGGGTGCGGGACATAGTGTTCCGTTCGTTGAAATCGGGACACTATGTTCCTTTTTGTTGACGGATTGGGCGGAGCTGTGGGAGGACTCGTTTCCAAGGGAGAGGGGACCCCATTGATTGATCATCCGTCTATTCGCATTCTCAATCAGGTCTTGGCCGACAGAAAAGCCAAGAACCCCGCCTATTCCTTAAGGGCTTTGGCTCGTGATTTGGGCATTGGTGCCACTTCTTTGTCGGACGCTCTTAATGGCAAACGGCAACTGTCGAAAACTAGTTTGCGCCGAATGGCTGAAAAACTAGAGCTGTCACCTCTGGAAAGAGATCAAATCTTTTCTCATAGCCAACTCTCCAAGCTGCAGTTTGAAGAAGTGGAGAGACTTGAACTTAAGGAAGACACCTTCCGCTTGATTGCCGATTGGTATTACCTGGCGATTATGAATCTCGGTAAAATGAAAAACTGTCGCGCTGATGCTAAGTGGTTAGCAAATCGATTGGGCATTTCCCAGGTTGAAGCCCACACGGCCCTAGATCGACTGTTGAGACTGAATTTGGTTGAAACAAGGCGGGGGCGATTGGTCCGCACAGCGCGCCCTCTGGCCACGTCCAGGGACATTCCCTCTGAGGCTGTTCGCCGTCACCACAGGGGGAATCTGCAATTGGCAGAAAAGGCCTTGGATGAAACTCCTGTTGAACTGAGGGAGTTCAGTTCCACCACGGTGGCGACAAATCCCAAGAATTTGAAAAAAGCAAAAGACTATTTAATGAAGGCAAAACATCGGGTTGCAGCCATTTTGGAATCCGGTGAACCGACAGAAGTTTACACTCTCAGTTTTCAGTTATTCCCATTAACTGAGGTGAAAGGGGAGAATCAATGAGGTACGGAGTTTTACTATTATTGTTGGCAGCCATGGCAAAGCCTGGTTATGCGGATGTAATCATCAATGACACATCGGCTTTGCCGGTGATTCGTACTTGGAGGCCAGGCGACGATGTCAATAATGGTGGAGGTCTGGCCGAAAAGACCTTTGTGCGCGCCTTTTCCTCCATGGAGAAATATTTGTCTATTTGCCTGACCTCCCAAGCCTGCCGTCTCTCAGAGAGAGATCGGCGCATTTTGACGGCAATTAAAGAAAGCCACTCGCTTCAGGCCCAGGGGCATGGGGGCTTGATGTTTGCCAGCGAAAAGGAAGAACCAGGAACTTTTCTCATCGACGGAGAACTCAAGGTGGCCAAGACCGGTGCGGCTGTGGGAGCTCCCATCTACATTAACCAAGATCTGATTTACGCTAAGGGCCCCGAAGGCACTCTTCAACCGATGGGACTGGGTGAGGCGGTCAGTGTGTTGGTTCACGAGTTGGGTCATCATCAGGGTGAGATGGATCACACCTACCTCGATGTCCTTGGGAACAAGGTGGCTCTTTTGCTGCAGCATCATGTTAGCGAAAGCCCGCTTCTGCCATTCAACACCCGCTTGTCCCTCATTGTTGTCAATGGCGACTCGGGTAAGGACTATCCCCAAATTCTTCTCAATGTATTTGATCAGCAGTATGACCTGACCCAGCAGTTTGCAGATAAAATGAAATGTCACTTTCAACTTCTGCCATTGCCCATTATTGATGAAATCAGTGTGAGGGAACAAAAGCCCTTGGGCGTGGTGATCCATAACGTCCATTGGACGAAGTTCAGTGATGATCCCGACCAAAGAAAGTTTGTCCTTGAAGGAAATTTGACAAAGTTTTGTGAAGAGGGCTCAACTTTTAAGAATACTAATAAGGACCATAGGGCTCGCTTTACATTTGAGCTGGAAAAGATTGAGGAGTCAGATTCGTGGAGTCTCAAAGCCGATAGTCTGGAGATCAAAGACAAGTACGATCCATGGTGGAAGTTTATAAAGCTGCCGTTCTGATTTGGTTCCAGGTCCTCAATTGATATGTGCCGCGACATAAAGGACTCTTGGCTGAGGCCTTTATGTCGCGGCACATATCAATTGAGGACCTGGAACCAAATCACAACCCCTCAAACACCGTCTCCGCAAAGCGGACTCCGGTCTCCGGATGGCGGATGGTGCGCTTGAGCACAAAATCAAAAGTGAGAGGATTGTAGCTGTAGATTTCGCGGAGCAGATCGGCTTCTTCACTGTTGATGTAGCCGCCCTTAACTAGTTTTTTCAGGTGGATCAAAAAGTTAATCGCCGGCAGCGGATAATCCGATCCGTTGACCAGGCGTCCGTGCCACTCGGGTTTTTCTAAAAGACCTTTAAGGGCCTCATCCATACGATTGAATTGAGTGATAGTTGAGATTTCACCAAACAATAGGCCATTGTACTTGGGATTTTCCATCATACGGCTGAAAAGTTTGAAATTGGAAACCTGAGGTCTCTCGGGGTCGTCCAGGTCCTCGTTGCTTTTCCAGCCCGCGCAATGGGCAACAATCACCCGCACACCCAAATCAAGTGGAAGGCGCAGAAGCAATGGGTTTCCGAGCTTCTGGTGCTCATCGGCCTCGACGGCGGCCTCATGTCCGGCGTGGGTGATGAGGGTAACGCCGAGTTCTTTCATTTTAAGATAAAAGGGTTCCAGGTCCGGATCACTCGGGTCCATCCCCATGGCGTTGGGGAGCCACTTCATAAACCTGACGCCCTGGCTGGCCCAGTGGATGAGCTCTCCGATCGCGTCTTTCTTGTAAGGGTGAACAGACATGACAGGAACATAGTAGTCAGGATGGGCCTGGGCGGTATTGAACACGTAGCTATTGGGAATGTAAAATTCTGTGGCGTCCAGATCGACTGTACCATCCTTACGGTAGTGTTTGTCGAATGCCAGGATGTAGTGCTTTCCTGAGGGGCCACCTTTGTTCTCGATGAGTTGACCTAAACGTTCCAAATACTGAAAGTCGGCGTAATCATCGTCTTTTATTCCCGAGGCTGATTTATAGACATTGAATTGGATATGACGTCGGGGACTGGACCAACTGAGAAAACCCGGGTGAACAAACACTCCCGTGTTGCCTTTTCCCAGGCCGACGACATGGGTGTGAAAGTCACTTAAACTCTGGCCGTCAATCCCCTCGTAGGCATCAGCGATGAGTTTTAGAGCCCCAGCACTCAGTTCCTCTGACATCTTTTCTGCCGGCCCGGCGAAATTGCCACCAAGTTTCTTGTAAAGGAGGCTACAGCCTAATGAAACAGAAACAAATAGCAGAAGAGCTGCAGATAAGAGATTACGAATTGGTTTATTCGTCAGGTAGCGATCAAGGAAGTCTTTCATCTCTCAGGTAATCCAAACCCCGGTAGCGTTAAGGCATCGTTGAACCCACCATCCACAGTGATGGTTTGACCCGCCACCCAGTTGGATTCAGGGGAACATAAAAATCCAATCACTTGAGCCACCTCACGGAAATCCGCCGGGCGGTTAAAAACCGTGGCCCGCGAATGAGCCTCTGAAACTTTGGGGAAAAAGGGGCCTAAGAACTTCTGCGTAGATTCAGTCTCCAGAAAACCAGGATTTACTCCGTTCACGCGAATCTTTTGTGGACCCAACTCGTGAGCCAGATAAGTGGTCATCACCTCAAGCGCTCCTTTGGCGGCCGCCAACATTCCGTGCTGAGGAACGACGTGAAGGGTGTCCATGCCACTGACGGTGACCACAGCCCCTCTGGGAGCCAGAAACCCTTTGAGTGTTTGCAGTGTGCTGAGGAGATTCCAAATGGACAGATGAAAGGTCTTGGCAAAGTGGTGATGTTTCATTTCCAAAAGAGGTTTAAATGCCGACGCGGCCGCATTCCACACCACATAATTTAAATGAGGGACCAAGGTTTTCACTTGTTCACCCAGATAAGTGCCACCTTCGGTTTCGCACAGATCCACTTGGATCAAATGACAATCAACCCCCATGGCCAAAATTTTGCTTTTTGCTTCGTCAGCAGCCTTTTCGTCAGATCGATAACTGAGGAGAAGGTTAGATCCTTCTTCGGCAAAATACTGGGCAGTGGCAAAGCCAAGTCCCTTGGTGCCTCCGGTAATTAATGTAAACTGGTCCAGAAACCGACCTTGTGTTGCACTCATGATCTTAAGAATTCCTTGTAGGTTTGTTTGGCAATAATGAGTTTTTGAATTTCACTCGTACCGGCGCCAATCTCAAAGAGCTTTGAATCGCGCAGGGCTCGCTCCACTTGGTACTCTTTCATATAGCCATAGCCGCCGTGACACTGAACTGCCATATCAGCCACATGGCGGGCTCCTTCGGCAACCAACAATTTGGCGATGGCAGCTTCACGGTTAACACTTTGCCCTGCCTCAAGCTTATGCAGGGTCTGGTACAAATAGGTGCGGCTGGATTCATACCACATGGACATTTGTGCGACCTTGTCTTGAACCATTTGAAACTCAGCGATGGGCACGCCAAATTGTTTTCTCTCCATGGTGTACTTGAGAGTGGCATCAAGACAAAAGCGCATCAGGCCTGTGGCCAATCCGCTAAATATCACCCTCTCCACATCAAGTGAGTACTTCATATCGTAAAAGGCACGGCCCTCTTCTCCAAGTAAGAGCTCAGGACCGACCTCCACGTTCTCCATAAACACTTCGCCGGTAGGGGAGGAGATGTGGCCCATTTTTTTGAAGGGTTTACCCGTAGATAAGCCTTTCATGCCCTTTTCCAAAATAAAGGCCACACCGCCATCAATACCCTTGCCAACAGGTTTGCCGTTTTCATCGGTCAGACGAGCGAGGATCACAAAGTCATCAGCAATGGGGGCATTGGTGATAAATGTTTTAGCCCCATTGAGAATATAACCATCTCCCTTTTTCTGCGCGGTTGCCTTAATGGATAAAGCATCACTGCCAATCTCAGGCTCTGTCAGTCCCCAGCAGCCAATGCGACTGCCATCGATGATGGAGGGGAGATATTTTTGCTTTTGCGCCTCGGTTCCATGACGAGCCACATTGGCACCATAAAGACAGGTGCTGGCCAGTGAAGACAGACCAAAGCCATTGTCCACATAACCCATTTCCTCGGCGACGACCAATTGTGCCATTAGGCTGTCAGCTCCACCATAGGCTTCGGGAAGCATGGGGCCGGCCAATCCCAATTGGCCCAAGGACCTGTGCACGTCGCGGGCAAACTCGGCTTTGGACTCACTTTCCTCGACTTTCGGGAGCAGCTCGTTTTGCAAAACCTTTTGCGCTGAGGCGCGGAGCTCTTCCATGATTTCCATGTCTGTAGACATTTTCATTTTCCCCCGTTTTGGATTACTCTTGAGTGAAGCCATCTAAATTATAGGTAGAGGGATTTCGACCAGTCAAACCGCATGAGGGAGGTCCTCTTTGGAAGTCTTCAAGTCCCGTCTCAACAGCCAATCACGCGCTTATCAGGACAACTATCACAAAATGCTCGAATTGGTGACCAGTCTACAAGACACTCTCCAACAGGCTTTGAGTGAGGGCGATGCGGTTTACACGGAGAAGCATTGCCAGCAGGGGAAACTCCTGGCGCGAGAGAGAATCGCTAAGCTGCTGGACCCCGAAAGTCCGTTTTTGGAATTGATGCCTCTCGCCGGACTGGGTCAGAAGGGAGTGGCCCCTGGAGCCAGCGTGGTGGGGGGAATTGGTTTGGTGTCTGGTCGGGAGAGCTTGATTGTGGCCAACGTCCCCACCATCAAGGGCGGAGCGATCAATGCATTTACCCTTCTTAAGATGCAGCGTTTGGCCGTCATCGCCAGGGAAAACCGCCTGCCCACAGTTTTTCTTGTTGAGTCTGCAGGAGCGGATCTCCCCAATCAGGCCGACATTTACAATTATGGTGGCGCCCAGTTTCGCGAGATCACTCGACGCTCAAAGCTCGGCATTCCATCCGTATCGGTGGTCTTTGGCAGCAGCACGGCTGGTGGTGCCTACATCCCTGGGATGAGTGACTATGTGATCATGGTCGACAAGCAGGCAAAGGTGTATTTGGCTGGCCCACCCTTAGTGAAGATGGCCATCAATGAGGAAGTGGACGATGAAACCTTGGGGGGTGCGAAAATGCACGCCACCCAATCGGGAGTTGCCGACTATTTGGCGCAGAACGAAGATGATGGATTAGCTCTGGCCCGGGAAATTGTCGGTCTGTTTAAAGTTCGTCAGCCCAAAGGAGTTGAGCAAAAGGTTCAAGAGCCCATCTACGAAGCTGATGAGATTCTTGGCCTGGTAAGCGCAGATGTGCGTCAGCCTTTTGAGGTGCGGGAACTTATTGCCCGCATTGTGGACGGATCGCGGTTTTCTGAGTTTAAGCCTCTCTATGGCGGGACACTTGTCACGGCCTTTGCCCAAATCTTTGGAATGCCGGTGGGAATACTTGCCAACAATGGGGTGCTGCAGTCGGCTGCGGCCGAAAAAGGGGCACAGTTTATTCAACTCTGTGACCAGCAAAAAGTTCCCCTGTTGTTTCTGCAAAACATCACGGGCTTTATGGTGGGAACCGAAGCCGAGCATGGGGGTATTATCAAAAATGGTGCGAAACTCATCAATGCGGTGGCCAATGCCCGTGTGCCTGCGATTACGGTTTTAGTCGGCGCCTCTTATGGAGCTGGCAACTACGGCATGTGCGGGTTGGCCTACGAGCCACGGTTTTTATTTTCCTATCCCAATGCCCGGTTGGCAGTGATGGGACCTGATCAGTTAGCTGGTGTGATGGAGCTTCTGCAAAAGGAAAAGGCAGCCAAAATGCCCCCTGATAAAGCGGAGCAGCTAAAGGCACAAACGGAAGCCCTTCGCCAGAAGGTGGAAATGGAATCCACCGCCCAGTTTGCCACCGGACGGGTCTGGGATGACGGGATTATTGATCCCCGTCACACACGGCCGGTGTTGGGAATTTGTTTAAATTTACTTTACTGTGAAGATGAAGACGAAAAACCAAAAGACCAGTTGGCCTATGGTGTTTTTCGAATGTGATTTTCCGGGGGATGGAAATGTCAGAGAAAAAAATTCGTCGACTGATGATCGCTAATCGAGGGGCTATTGTGACCCGCATTGCCCGCACTTGTAGGCAAATGGGAATCATCACCATTGGTGTTTATTCAGAAGCAGACAAGGAAAGCTCATACCTACGCGAAGTGGACGAGGCTTTCTTTGTGGGAGCTGCGACTGCCAGTCAGTCTTACTTGAATCAGCAGGCACTGCTAGCGGTAGCAAAAAGAGCCCAAGTTGACGCCATTCATCCCGGCTATGGATTTTTGGCAGAGAATGCTGAATTTGCTCAGGCCTGCTTGAATGGAGGATTCATTTGGGTAGGGCCACCGGTCGAGGCCATGCGCCAGATGGGCACAAAGAAAGAAGCAAAGTATTTAGTCAGTTCTCTTGGTTTGCCGGTGATCCCTGGGGCCGAACTCAATATGGACGAAAAGTCAGCAGCTCAGGCGGCAAAAAAGGTCGGATTTCCGCTGTTGATAAAGGCTTCTGCCGGAGGTGGAGGAAAGGGCATGCGACTCGTACAGGGGCCGGAGCAGTTCTCTGAAGCCTGGTCCGGTGCGGCCCGTGAAGCCAAGCAAGCTTTTGGTGATGCCACGCTGCTGGTGGAAAAGTGTTTCCCCGTGGCCAAACACATTGAGGTTCAGGTGCTGGCGGATCGACAGGGAAATATCGTCCACATGGGCGAGCGAGAGTGTTCGGTGCAAAGAAGGCATCAAAAGATCATTGAGGAATGTCCATCCCCAGTTGTGTCTTCCGAGTTGCGGCGGCAGCTGGGCGAGTGGTCAGTCAAAATTGCCAAAGCCATTGGCTACGAGGGAGTGGGCACCGTGGAGTTTTTGGCTGATGCCAGCTCAGATGGTGAGCTCCGAGCGGAGCAAATATATTTTTTGGAGATGAACACCCGCATTCAAGTGGAACATGGAGTGACCGAAGAGGTCTATCGGGTAGACTTGGTGCGCGAACAAATCCGCGTGGCGCAGGGAGAAAGTGGCGGATGGCAGCAAGATCAATTGGTTCCCCAGGGACACTCAATACAATGCCGTCTCTATGCCGAAGATCCGGGCCAGAACTTTCTGCCGCAAACCGGTGAAGTGAAAACCTTCTTCCCTTACCGCGCCCCGGGAGTGCGTTGGGAGTTGGGATTAAGACAAGGGGATCGTGTCGGTACGGATTATGATCCCATGGTGGCGAAAGTCATCACCAAGGGAGCAAATCGCGAAGAGGCCCGCCAACTAATGATGCAAACCCTGTCCTACTCAAGCCTGCTGGGCCTGAGATCAAATCAAGGTTTTTTGCTCGCGGCCCTCAGCCAAGATGATTTCATCAGTGGCCAATACAAAACCCATCAGGCTGGCGGCGAGTGGCAGAACGAATTCACCACTCAACCTCCGGTACGGGAGTCTACGGTGGCGGCCTTGCTGGCTCGCTCTGTTCAGCGGCGCTCGCGAAAGGCCGTATGGTCTCAATTGTCAGCCGGTTGGTCCAATATGCCCAATCAAAGACAGAGGGAGAGGGTGAAGCTCAATGGGGAGGAGTTCGTCATCGAGTACTGGGTGGATGAGTTCCAACAATACCACATCGTGGAAGGTGGTCAGGAGAGAGTGGCCAGTATTTTGAGTCACCCCCCGGGTCGGATGCGCCTGGAGATTTTCGGCCAGCAGTACAAAGTTCGATTTGTTGAGGTTGGATCTTCAACCCATGTTCATGTATTGGGTCTTGCGCCCAGTTGGATCGACTGGCAACCGCGAGTCTGTCGTGCCCACCTCATGGAGTCCTCAGCTCTTGTTCGTCCACCCACCAGTGGCAAAGTGGTGCAGGTGATGATTAAAGTTGGAGACGCGGTGAAAAAGGGCGATCCCTTGGTGGTGCTTGAGTCCATGAAGATGGAAACCTCGATCTACGCCGAACGAGATGGTTTGGTCGAAGAAGTCTTTGTGTCAGCTGGAGACGTGGTACAGAGTCACTCGGAACTATTGCGATTGGATGAAAATGACTAAAGAAAAAACGATCATTACCTGCGCTTTGACGGGAGTTTTGACTGATCCCGTGAAGCACCGGGTGCCGGTGACGGCAAAAGAAATGGCCCAGGCTGCCCGTGAGGCCCATGATGCTGGTGCCACTGTTGTTCACTGTCATTTTCGTCAGCAAGAAGAGGGGAAAAGGCATCTTCCCTCCTGGGACCCCGACGTGTGCGCTGAAATCGTTGAAGCCATTCGCAGTGAAGTGCCGGGCTTGGTGATCAATTGCTCCACTGGAGTGATCGGCCCCGATATCTCAGGTCCTGTATCGGTTCTTCGTCGGGTGAAGGCTGAAATGGCG
The DNA here is from genome assembly GCA_020635075.1 of Pseudobdellovibrionaceae bacterium. Taxonomy (NCBI): domain Bacteria; kingdom Pseudomonadati; phylum Bdellovibrionota; class Bdellovibrionia; order Bdellovibrionales; family Pseudobdellovibrionaceae; species Pseudobdellovibrionaceae bacterium. Next base: position 418,544 of record JACKAM010000001.1, read on the forward strand.
GCTATGAACTCTGGATCTTTAAATTACTTAAAGATTCGCAGTGACGGGCAGTGGGCCTGGCCTCCCATGTTGTTTGATAATCCGGTGGAAAAGATCGAAAAGTATCTGAAGGTGATGGAAGAGACCAACACTCTTCCTGAGTTCGAGTGCTTTGACACGGGGATTCTGCGTTCCATCTCCATGTTTCGCCGGGCGGGTCTGTTTAAAGGGAAGCCCTTTGTCTCCTTGGTCATGGGTGTGGCCAGCGGCATGCCGGCCAAGGCCGAATGGTTGCCGCTATTGAAGGCCGAAATGGAAGAGGATTTTCATTGGCAAGTGATCGCCATTGGCCGCCAAGAGGTGTGGCCTTTGCTGGAAAAAGCGGTTGAGTTGGGTGGCGATATTCGCACCGGACTTGAGGACACGTTTTATTTGCCGTCAGGAGAAAAAACATTTTCCAACGGAGCCCTGGTGGAGGCGGCCGCACAGATGGTCCGCCGATTGGGCGGTGAGGTGTCTTCCCTGGTAGAGACACGACGAGACCTGGGTGTTTGAAAAGATCCCGTGTCGCCCAAAGATGCTTCATCTTGAGATTTGCTGTGACCACCAAAAACGAATAATTATTTGAAATCACATACAGTTCTTTGATCGATTGAGCTGGACCTTGACAATTTAAACTCAATGCTAATAATTATTTACAGAGCTAATTATTTATTCCCCGTTCCGCCTAACACGGAAGGAGATTTGGAAGGAGGAAGAAATGAATTGGATAGTCATTGGTGAATTACTTCAAGTTAACTCCCGCCGTTTTTGGGTTACAGCGATCCCCCCTCCCAATAAGTAAATCCACACTTAATTTTGTTCCGTAGATTTTCTATTTTTCTTTTGTTCAGGCGGTTTATTGGATCGCTTGCCTGAGAAAGGAGTTTTTATGGACACCTATTTTGAATTGGATTGGGTAAATGGAGTCCTCAGCTCGACAAAAAAACTGCTGTCTTGGATAGGCTTTGCTGCCCTGTTGTTTTTATTCATCAATCAAGAAAGCAACGGGCTGCCCTCGACTCACATGAACCTTGCTGTGAATGACCTGCACCTGAGTTCCTTGGAGGAACAGAGCTCGATGTTAGAACCTGGCGGTAGGCGAGTGTGCCCAATGGGCCCAGACCTTCCCCTGCATTGGGAAACTGACTCACTATGGAAATGGTGTGAACTGGGTAGCTATCCCCTCTCTCCAGAGTTGGAGCCATCTGGATCCAGCTCCTCCGGGGATTGGTAAAGGGGATGAGGGTAAGGAGGCAGAATATGGAAACCTTGTTAAACCTAATGTTAAGCGTGTTGTCTGGAGGTTTGGCTTTTACTCTCGCTGCGGGATACTTGCTGATCATTGGCTCCCCCGTGATCGTCCTGCTCGCCAGCCCTCTTTTTTTATTGGTTCGCCATAGGCTCAAAGCGGTTGACGACTGTCCGTCGTTGTCAGCTCCTGAATTCAGGAGAACGAGGCACGATAGAAGTGCTTCCGGATGGGCCTAGGCTTTCACTGGGTCCTCCCTAAAGAATGGGGAGGACCCAGGTATTTAGGGCGCACCCAAAAATAACAGTTGATCGATGGGCTGTTCGATCCAGGTTTGCCAATCAGGAATGTGAATGCGCAAGGTGGGCCGCCCGGTGAGGTCTGGTCGATCGGGCCAATAGGGATCGGGGCTTCGCGGCCGGGGAGTGATGACTTTCTTGAGAACGCCACGCACCTCGATCAAGCCTTTGCCATCATAGGCCAGGAGCCATACGCGTTCGCCAATGAATTCGCGACTGGCCTCGGCCAACTCTTTAACCTGAGGCTCGCTCGGGAGATGGTCTTTCGGATGACCCACATCCTGATAAACGATGTCGAGTCCGCGGATAGGGTCCCAGAGGATCACCGGGTGTTCGGATTGGCTCATGCGATCCCAATAGTCACGGATTCCCATGCGGCCCGCTTTGATGATGGCCCAAATCCGACCGAGCCCCTTTTCGGCAATACGACTAAATGGCGTCACCTTGTTGACGTCATAAAGGCGGATTTCGTTCCCCTCCCTCGTCTGCCGTTTAATAGAGTCTCGGCAAGAAATCCCGGCCCAGGCCTCATTAATTGAAGATAGGCTCAAAACCACCATAATGATGAACAAAGACAAGGCTCGGGGCATACCACCCCAATGGCAATTCCAATGCCAACCCTTAATCCTTCACTTGAATCAACTCGATCATGTAGCCGTTGGGGTCTTTGACGAAGGCGATTTCGGTGGTTCCGGGCTTCATGGGGCCGGGCTCACGGGTGATGACTCCGCCTCGTTTGCGGATGTCCTCGCACACTTTGTAAATGTCCGGGCAGCCGAGAGCAATGTGGCCAAAGCCATCGCCGATTTCATATTCACTGCGACCCCAGTTGTAGGTGAGTTCAATACAAGGATCGTATTTAGAATCCCCGTAACCCACAAAGCACAGAGTGAACTCGCCACTGGGATACTCGGTTTCACTGAGGACCTTCATTCCCAAAACCTCTGTGTAGAATTGCTTGGATTTTTCCAGGTCTTTGACTCTAATCATGCTGTGGAGAAAGCGCATTTCAACCCCCAGGTGGTATGAAAAAATGTTTAGACATTCCAGTAATTATTAACCGTTTTTCACACGTTGATGGTGTCCTTTGAGAAAGTAAGCTACAAATGTGCAGTATCACAAGAGTTAAGAGGGAAAAAGGGAAAGACTAAAAGGTATTGAACTGGAAGGTTCGCTCACGCATTTCTATGGGATTTGCTTATGCGGCCTTTTGCGGCGACAAAATTCGGCAGGCGAATTTGGTCATTGTGCTCAGGGCATCGACACCCACAATCCATAAAAATTTCTAATACAAAATATAACCATCCAAAAAGCCTTTTAATCCAAGCGGTTGAAAGTGGATTTGGGAATCCACGAGATGGCTTAAGCTATGCACCCGGCCATCGGGTTACCCATATCTTGATTGAATTGCCTCCCGTTGGGGGAAGGAGTCCACGTGTTTAAGCGGAACGTATCTCAAAACTTTAAAGGTCTTCGTCTGTGGTTAGGCCTGGTGATCATGGCAACTCTTTTTGGTTGCACGGGCCGAGGCCTTTTAAACGGAAAGTTGTTTAAAGAGCGGGCAGCTGAAACTCCTCCTCCCTCTGAGCAGCGGATTGAAAAGAGCTTTTTTGTCGACCCCAGTGGGAAGCCTAAAACCTTTCTCTGCGCCTGGGCCCCTGAAATGGGTCGCGGATGGATCGGCAAGTACATAACTTTGATGGTCAATGAAGCTGCCCACTGTAATATTGAATTTGAAATTACCGAAAACTATCTGGTGGGCAAGATCATTCATCCCAGCTTTCCTGAAGACCGCAATCGATGGAAAGAGGCTCTGAAGATTCCAATTAGCAAGCATTATTACTATGAGAAGAACAAAGATTCATATGGTCGTGAAACCAACGAGTGGATAGAAAACACGAGTCGCTCTCACTGGTCGGCTCGTCCCATGATGACCATTAACCTGGCAGGTACTGAAATCCTCGATTTTCTTTGGGGTGGCCCTCACCGCATCACTTCGGCAGAGGAAATCGAGTGGGACCGTACTAATAATTTCTTGGGATTCTCCATCAATACGGTAAGTTCCAATTGGTGGGGAGAGATGCAGGCTAAGATCCGCGTCAACTTCCTCAAATTTGACCATGACCCTTCCTTTAAACGAATCCCTTACCATCAGGAAAACTCAAAATATTTAAACATTTTGCACGTCATGGGTAAAAGGATCGAAGGTGTGGAGCCCGATCTTTACGTGGCTCACTGGGATGTGCGCAAAACTCAGAAACTCTATTTGAATGGCGTTCCCAAGGAGCACGAGAAGACCATTCTCGGAGTCATTGATGAGTGGAATGAGACCTTTGAAAGAGTGGGCGCCGTGCCCAAGGGATTTAAGGTTTTCGAGGGTGTGGTGGCAAACTTTAATCATCCATTTGACCTGCGGTACCCAAGTCTGACCTGGATTAGCGACAAAGCCATATCTATGTATTCCCCATTGGGAATTGGAATGGCCCATGCAGATGTACGCAATGGTAAAATCATATGGGGTGGCGTGGTTCTCTATGGTGGAATGCTGGAAAAATACATCAATGCGTACGCCCCAGTTTCATCTTCCTCATCTGTAGAAGCCGAAAATTTGACCAAGGCTTTCCCCTTGGCTCTCGGAACCCCACCGATTCCCAACCGCCTACCTGATATGCCAGGCGTGGGCAATGTGGACCTGAGTGTGAAAGGGACTATTGTCAACGATCTTTCCCGCAGCCACCTTGACTATATTAATGATGAAATTGTCCGGCTGGCCCGCAAGACCCCCAAAAATCCTGAAGAGCAGGAAAGTCTGAAGGCCGAAATTGACGGCCTCAAAGCTCACCTGGCTAAGGTAGAAGGCAACAAGAGCCGCTTGGGTGTCATTGCCAATGATCTGATCAGTCACTCCCAGTCTGAGGTTGAGGAAAACCAGCAGTACTTTTCACGCCAGTCCCTTTTGAATGAGTTTGGTTACACCAAGCAAAATCAGTCCCAACCGGTAGACCGCTTCTTCCGCTCGGCTGATCGCAAAGAAGTCAATGCTATCTTGAGTGAAAATAATAAAGCCCGTAGGGCTGAGCTGTTGAGCCACTTCTCTCCGACTGCCTCGGCATATTTTGTCGAAGAGGGCCGCACAGTCGAAAACATGATGGGCGCCTGGAATGAGTCTGAAGCTCACAGCGTTCGCACCTACCCGGAAATGCTAGACTCCATCGTGAAGGATCTGGCCCTTCATGAGATCGGCCACTTTTTGGGGATGGGTCACCAATTTAAAGAAAACATTGTCCCAAAAGAGGGTACAGTACCCTCAAGGTTTATTGGCCCACTTAGGGAAAGAGCCACTAAAAAAGCTGGTTTCACCAACATGACCTCAGTCATGGGTTATCGTAATGGCCGCACCGAGATGGTTCTTCCCGCCGAAGATCTGCACCCAATGCCCCATGACGAGTTGGTACTCCGTTATTTGTACAAGGGCGAGTATCCAGTCTACGACAAGCAAAAGGATGATTTCCGCTTTGTCAATCTTCCCACCAGTGGAAAGATTAAGGCTATCACCGAAGTTCGCAATCAAGACGGCTCCCTGATTGGCAAGTTCCCAGTTTCCTATTTCCCGTCGTGTAACGACTACGAAGCCTCCCTCGGTGCTGATCCCTACTGTAACCGTTGGGACCGGGGAAGCAGTGCTGAAGACATTGCGGCCTCCTACTTTGAAGGTATTTCTGACAATCTGGTTGCCAACCTCTACTCCCTAGTAGGTGGCGGAGGTAATGAGTGGCGGGCGGAAAGCCGCTTGTGGTGGGTGGCTTTGAGCTCCTTCTCCCGGGTGCGTTTGTTCTACGATGAAATGCGCCGCCGCCTGCGCAGCACGGACTACCTGAAGCCTCTGTGGAATCAGCTGCGCATGGACCAGGATTCACTGTTTGAGTTCTCCCAGGCCTGTCAAAAAGATGACCCCACTGATGAAAAACAGGTCAAGAGTGAAATTCTGCGTAAGATCTTTAAAGACAAGGACATGATTGATCTCTGTCGGGCGAACAACCTGGCGCTCAACGAGTACAAGTTCTTTGTCAACCTACCTGAGGGTGATTACACCAAGATGGACCATGAAAACCGCTATATCAGTGGCGGCTACCTAATGGGAGATGCAAGTCGTAATTGGGGTCACATTTTTGGTTCATGGTATCAGTTGAGCAATCTGCCGCTCAAGATCTCATCATTGTACACTTTGACGACAGCAAATCCTTACCTTATTTTTTGGGGTGGATTCGCCTGGAACCCCTTCTATGATTACGAAGAAAATAAGTTCCTCTATCGGACTCTCTATCCTCGTGAGTACACCAAGCTGGTAGCCGATGCGGTCAAATACAATTTGAGATTTGCGTCTACAGGTCGCGATGACATCACGGTAATGGGACGCTCTGTCCTCGCAGCCGGTTGGATGGTTCCCTGGCAGCGTTACTACAGTAATGATTCGGCCAAGTTGCCACCAGCCTACAATGAAACATTGAATCAGCAAAACGAGTTCCAGCTGAGTATTGTGGCAGTGATCATTTCGGCCACTCAGCCTGATGCCAATTCGGATACTGAAGCGGATCACTACAAGAAATTCACAGCCACTATCTATGACTTCTTCACTGGCAAGAGCGCCACAGCCCGGGACGTCTATGTCCTGCCTCAGGGTAAGATCTTTGTGCGCGCCAATGGAATGTTCCTTTATCCGATCACCAAAATGAAGTTTTGGAGTGGAACAAACTCCTATATTATTGCCTACAAAGTCGACTATGACTTTGAGGTGGGCGATCGTCTTTTGGAGGATAGCGTGAAATTCTCTCTTCGTGAGGTCCATGATTCGATTACCGGAGCCTGTGTTGACGGCTTTGGCGGTAGTGGTCTGGCGGGCTTTTTTGACAATGGCAACCCAGAGTTTAAGGGATTTTACATTCCGCCCGGAATTGCTGAGGAAACTTCTAAGGAAAAACTGGGCCTCTTTTATGATTCCATTGATACGGAATTTGGCAAGTTCGAGACCAAGGTTTCCGGCAAGATTCCGGAAAACTTCTCGGCTCGCACCATGAAGGCTATGTGCGATGAGTCCATCCGCGGAACAGGACAGATCCTGTCGTCGGCTGCCATTGTCAACGGCTATTGGTTGCGAATCACCTCAGAGTTCTTGGTGAAGTAGGGGGTGACTATGAAAGCGCAATACCAAACCTTAGCATTAACGATCATCCTGGCTCTGGCTCTATCGGCCTGCTCTCCAAAGAACAAGCCTCGGTTTGAACATGAGCCCGAAAAGCAGTGGACACCGGTCAAGGCTCCCGTCGACCTCACCGTAGCGTCCAAGGACTTCCTTAACTATGACCTGGATCGGGCCTATGAAGTTCTAAAAAGCCCAGAAAAGACCAAGGCCGGCCTGTGGACAGAGATCCTCAAGCCTTTGTCTCGATTTGTTCTCAACGGTTACTATGTTGAGACACCGGAGTATCGCACCACTCGATTGAGTCAGATGGTGTCGATCTTCAACCATGCCTTTCTGAAGATTTTGGAAGAAAAGCCAGCCTATGTCAGTGCAGAAGATCTCCAGCAGATGAAGTCAGCCTACTACAACACGGTTTTCTCTGGTTGTTCGCGTGATCTCAAATTTGACTGTACGGCCGAGGATGTCTTCCATGATAACCGGACGACTTCGATTCTGGTTATACTAGCCAGTGAATTAGACGCAGGAATCGACGCTGAACTCAAGGCCGCGGGTTCTACCCGTGAGTGTATTGAGCTAAGCGAGAAATGTCGGCAACTGGCCGAAGAGCGCTACCGGCGTCTGGCCATGGGCAATAAGACCAAGAAAAGCCGCTTGAAGGACGATATCTACACCTTCGCCTATTTGAAGTACTCTCGTCTTTATGCCTTCCTGATGGACTATTGGCGCAGACAGCCCAGAGAGGCTTTGGCTTACGGGACAATTCGTGATCCCAAGACCATGGCCACCGGCTATCTAAGTGAAGTTCATGGTGGTATCTTTGAGACTTTGATTTCTCAATACCGTCCTAAAGACTTGAATGATCCAGAATTTAGAACCTTTGTGGAAAACTTCAACCCGTGGGTCTATTCCAACAAGCAAGCCGACTTGTTTCGCTACGGAACAAGAATCATGTTTGAGATGGCCGCCCAGTGTTGTCTGTATCAGGATGCGGAAAAGACCAAGCTCAATGAAGCGGTCAAGGTGGCGATTGCTGAGTCTCAGGAACAAAAGGATGACTTCGGCCTGTCATTTAGCCAGATTGTGCGGGACATCCAAAAGGATGGTAACGATCAGATTTTCAAGAATCTTCGCATTGAAGATGTTCTGAAAAATCTGGAGGAGGATGAAAGGCGCCGCAAAGAAGGTGGCCAGCCTGAGTTCTTTAATGAGTACTTCTTTGTTGTCGATCGTCTTTTCCGCGAACATTTGGAATCAGCTGAAGTAAAGATGATTTTGGACAACACCAATCAGAAGAAGGCTCTGACTCAAATTCCTTCGATCATCCAGACCTATGTTAGGGTCTACCTGGCCTACATGATTGTTGAAACCAACCGTTTTATGAGCACCATCTACAACTCGGATCAGATTGGCAGTGACGAAGTGTTTCAAGAGGCCATTTTGAAGTCCCGTGATATTTCCGGTCGTTGGCTCAAGGTGCAAAACCGCATTGAGATGTTGGATAAGTTCCTGGGGAGTTACTTTAAGGGTAACAACCTTTTGTCCAAGGAGTACACTGAAACGACCAAGCTCTTGAAGTCGGTCAACCGTAACGTTCACTATTTGTCGGTTTATCCCAACATGATCGTCATGACCTACTATCTGGCCAAGATGAAGGGAAAAATCACCGTTCGCACTTGGTGGGGAGCTTCATTTGAAATTCCTGCTGACACTATTTTGGACGTGTTCTTTGACGGTGGAATTAAAAGTGTGTGGTTCCGTTTTGGTAACGATCCCGAGTTCCTGAGTCGTGAGATGATTCTCTATGCTCTGCACTATGCTTTGAGCACCCATACTCTGCAGACTTTCGTGGCTAAGGATGATTCGACAGATGGTTCCAATCGCAGTAAATTTTTCGATTTGATTTTCACCAAATACTTGGATGAAAACATCCGCGACCTGGGTGACAAGATTATCGATTATGAGCGGTCGACCATCGGTCACACCAGCTTTGCCAGTACGGATCTAGTCTGTGACTATGAGTCTTTCAAACCTGGAACGGGACTCCCACCCAAGATTCAGATAAGCTTTTTGGAGCTGGACCGCTACACCTATAGCGGTGCAGGGGCCAATAGCATCAACCTTTCTTTGAACAACCTACTGGTCCAATCTTCCGCTGCAGCGTCGAAGATTCGCAGTGAAATTGAAAACCGGGTTACCTATGTGCAGACCATGGTGGACATTATCGAAGCTGATTTGCTGCGGACGGGTGAGATCAAGGAAAAGGGCCAAGAACACCCAGATTTGACTACAGTGAGAGCGCATCTGAAGACTCTCGATGATTTGAAAAAGACCATTGCACGGCTCTATATTTCTAACCATAAGCGGTATTTTGATTGTTTCATGACTCTTAAGGAGATTGAGCAACGTCGTATGAATCGCCTTTATGAGGAAGAGCGGGCGCATCTGGGTCAGATTTATGATTTGATGGCTCCCTTGGCCAATATCCAGGACGAGGCGGCACTCAACCAAAAGGTGGCTGAGATTAATGCGGCCTATTTCCGCAAAGAAGGCAGTGGCTATCGCTTTGACCGTCTGGACGGAAAGACCTATCGGTTGTCTAAGTACGACCTGCTGATGCGTATGAAGAAGCGGATTGAGGGTGATATCTTCACTCAGCCTACCGAGAGGGAGAAGCGGGTCTATGGCGAGGATCTATCCCGACTTCTACGTCGTCGTCGGGTGAGTATCTTTATGCCTCCTGGATTGGAGAGGGAGGATTTGGTTGAGAAGGCCCTAGATAATCCGGTTTATTTCCGCGGTGACCGTGAGGAGTTTATCAATCAGGGGATGACTCTCCTCAATGGTAAAACCAGGTCCTTTATTCAGTGGCACGGTCAGATTGCTGGCGAAAGTATGCTTAAGTCTTATCTGTCGACCCTGCGGGAGTTTTACCTGATGGGTAAAGTAGCCATTTCCAAAGAGGGCTGCACCGGAGCTCCCTGTGAAGAAGACGTTCTTGAGGTATCAGCACTGGATATGATCGAAGCCTATATCAGGTCCGTGGCCAGTTACTCGATGAATGAATTCGACCTGCAAAATGCCAAAGAGTTTGGTGTCGATGGCAAACGCGCCAAAGCCTTCTTTGAGGAGATGATCTTCGAAAAAGACTCCATGCAGCGGTTGCCACTGTTTTTTAGTCTTATGAAGGATTCAGTGAAGGACGCCAAGATCAAATTGGATCAGGCGGGACCGGTGAACGAAGCACTGACCTTTGCCCAGACCATGAACAACTTGGGTGTGTTCGTCTTTGAACCATGGGATGAGGTCAAAGAGTCGGTGCGAGTCAACTACGGCAAGCGCGCGCACCGGGTTCTGGATCGTCTCCATGAACTATTCACGACGATGAAAGAAGTGGAGAAGGGAACTCGGTCGGTCGATGATCTCAACACCCGGTTGAAGCAGCCCTTCTATATTCAGGATGGTCAGCCGGTCTACTGGTACCCAACTGGAGTTCCTCCCATGGTGGATCAGCAGACGGTCGAGGACTTGCGGATTCTTCGCGATGACTTTGTTCAGAAGACAGGCAACTTTTACGGAACTCGGTTGATCGTACCGACGTCTCGGTAAGTGAGGGCTTTGTGAAAGTAATCGAGCTTGCATTAACTAAGGGAAAAGGTCTGGCGGCACTCTTGTTGTCCGCCGGGCTGTTGATTTCCCTGACTGCTGAAGCCCGACCGCCTGATTTGCGGCCTCCCCACGCCAAGCGGGCTAAGCAGGACGAAAGTCCCTTTGCCTCGACGGTGAGCTATGGTGTGTTGTCCGATTATGCCGACAATCGCACCCCGCGGGCTTACACCCATGCCTTGAGTGGTTCCCTTTCTTATGAATTCAAGCCCCAGTGGACAGTGTCGGGCTCGGTCTCTTTGGCGACCACGACAGTCGGCGGTCAGATTTATAAGGATGACCATCAGGCCTATGACGAGACCTTTGAGCCCAGTGCCGGAGTGAGTCTTTCCTACAAACAGATGTTCTGGAGCATGAGTTCCTGGAAGGTCTTTTTGGGTGGTGAGGCTCTGATGGATGAAGCCAGTCGCCGCGAAGGCTACAAGGGCATTCTGAGTGCAGGTACGGGAGTTGGTCTCGCCTTCTCAAATATCGGTTACATGATGGGACATATGTTGTCGGTTTCTGGCATGATGAACACCTTTGAGTATAGTGCCAGCAAAACCGCGAATCCGGACTACTTTTACACCTATGCATTTAGCAACACGGTGAAATTCTACAAGCAGCTGCGTTTGGCCTACACCTTTGTGCTTAAGGCCACTCACTACTTGGACAGTTTTGTCAGCTATGCTCACTTGAATAAATATGGGGTCTCTTACAGTTGGGATAGTCTCTCGGCCTCGTTGACCTATGAGAACGGTGGTTTTACGGACGAGGGAATTGTGGATTTTTGGTATTTGAACCAGCATCGGCGGATTTACCGTTTGACGGCCTCTTATACCTTTTAAGGATGGATGGATTGAATATGAAACGGCTCTTAGGCCTGACAATTTGCTCCTTGCTTGTATTCTCCTGTACGGAAAATGCTGAGCCCATTCATAAGCACAGCGGTGATGTGCGCACGGAAAAGCCGGCCACAGCCACCCAGCAGGACTTGTCAGAGACTCTTAGTCCCGAAGTCTTGTTGTGGCAAAGTAAGGCGGCGAATAGCCAGAATCCACAGGAAGAAATTCTCATTCCTTTGGCAAAACAAGTTCTCAGCCCCGCTCGCATTCGGCGTCCTGAAGCCCTCACTCGGCGCAATGTGCGTGAGGAGTTGGACCTATTTAACCAAGTGTTGCTGGACGAGTGGAAGAAGGGGGAAAAGGAGCAAAAGACCCTTAAGCCCATTTTGGAAAAGTATGTAGCAGCCGTGAGCCTCGACTGCGAAAAGATTGTCGATAGCTGCCCTGGCGTGGCCTACTTTGGTTTGGTTCCCTCGTCGGCTGAAGTGATGAAGATCTCGGTGAAAGGGCCTCTCAATGCCAATGAGTACTATCGTCGCTTGGCATACGCCTTGGAACTTAAGAACCGAAGGCTTGATCGGGAGCTTTTAGAACTTTTGACCTATCGTCTGGAGCAGGGGCAAAAACAAGCCAAGACCCGGCAACAGCGGGAGCTGCTGGTCTCTGTTGTTGAGACTGCGATTTTGAGTCTCCATCGCTCGAATTCAGAGGCTGAGGAAGAGAAGCTGTTTTTGGAGAAGCTTCGCGCTTGGGATTTTGGTTTTAATAAGGAAATGGATTTGGGTGAGTCGGCGCGGGTGGCCTTATTTACAATGCTTGCCCGCTCAGGAGCCTTTTATGATTCAGGTGGCGGTCTGCACCCAGCTATGACTCGCCTAATGGTGAGATCTCAGGTCGCCCAGGATAGTTTTACTCGGCGGCAGGATGAGCTCAAAGAGCAGGATATTTTTGCTCCTGAAGCCGTGGGGTTGAGGTTTCTTAACCGTCGGGATGAGTACTTCTTTCTTGTAGATCGGGTTTTCTACGGTGATATTACTTCGGATCAGGGAGCTCAGCTTTTCTCTGGTACAAAGTTGGATCGAGTGCGTCTGCACTCTACCATAAATGATTATGTTCGGATTCAGTTTCTCTATGCTCTTTACCGTTCCACGCGCATGGCAAAAGAAGAGCTCTTTGAGTCCAACGTGCAGACTGAAAAGCTTCTCTGGCATGCCTTCCGCAAGAGTGCCGTGGTGAAAAAGATCTGGGGAGATCTGCGCAGCCAATTCGATCCTCTGCAGAAATTTGCGGTGCTGACCTTGCGCACGACATCAGGGGATAGCCAAGCGGTCAAGACAGTCCGCAATATGTTCGAGAGTCTGGATAAGACCATCAAGTTTACGGCAGTCTATCCCCATATGATGATTTTGTTTCACATTCTTTCCCAGAAGCGATTTGAACTCTATTTGCCCATATTAGGTAAGAGTTTAGACACAGCGGTTTTGATGACCTATCTCTATCGTGGCGATATCCCTCCGCTGTTTCAATATGTGGATGACGAAGCGCCCATCAGTGCGGTGGAGATGTTTTACGCCTTTGATTTTGCTGTGAGGACAAATCTCTTCGGTATCATGAACATTGATCCTGATTTCTTCATTGCCGATGCTGTTCGCCGCATGAGTGAAAACCAGGTCAAGTTTGTTCGCGATAATATGCACAATCGCACCCTAAGGTTTAATCAAACGGATAGCTATGGAACCTGGAAGCGCATGTGCGCGGAATTCAGTGGTGCCCAGCCACCGAGATGGAGCTTTTACATTAAAGAGCTGAGGGAGTCTCCTTACTACGGGAAAACCATCGAGACGGCCTTTACCAGTATTTCTGACAAAAGCAGTTCAAGTGCCGTGGAGTCGGGAGCTCTCACCCGGTTGACCCAGGGGCTTAATTATATCGATACGGAGTTCACCGAGGCTATCGAAGAAGTTCGGGTGGACATGGCCCAGTTTATTCGCATGGCCGAGGCCATGAAGACCTCCTACGTGAGTTATCTTAAGAAGGCCAAAAAGCTCGATCAATCTGAGATCGACAAGAAGACGGTTCAAACGGATACATTGGTGAAGGAAATCTCGGCACTGCGCAAGGCCTTTATCGAAGAGGTGATGATCCGCCATGAAGATATTGGCCGCTGTTTTGCCAAGTCCATGCTCAAAGACTATGAGGTTCAGCAGCAAATGCTGCGCATGGAGCGGGCTCACCTCCGGCAAATCTATCGCGATATGACCAAGATCCGCCAAGGCGGTTTGGGTGAGGCCGAAGTTCAGGCTCTCAATGGCAAGTACGCCTTTCAGGGATTACCGGACCAATTCGCCGGCTACGATCAATTTGACGGTGATGGTTTCCGCTACAACAAGATTGACCTTTGGGTGCGCATGTCACAGTACCTCAAGACCGGCCTGGTGACTGAGAGTGAATCTTTTGTCGCTGTAGCCCCTCATATCCGAGTCGACATGGGTCAGTCCCTGAGTTTGGACACGGATATCATAAAAGAAAACAAGAGCCATTATATCCCTTACACTAAATCTGAGGACGAGTTTGTTGCTGAAGGAATGAAGATCATCTTAGCCAATAAGGATCCCTTTGTGGTTTGGTACAGCTATCCCACCGGTCGCGTGAACAGATGGGATGCCCGCCAGTTAGCCCTGACAAGCTTATTCCGCATGGAACCGGGAATAGTTGACGGTAAGTACAGTGTTCCGGCAACAGAACTCATTGAAGAGCATTTTGATCTCATGAAGATCATGCGTCTGACTCCCTTTGAACGGCAAATTTTCTCTGAAATCAAGCAGGGTGAGAAGTTTGAGCCCATTTACTTTATGAATCGGTTTGTTTCTTACAGCTTGACCAACACGCGAATTCGCGACGTCTGGGGCCTTTTTGACTCTCCTGCCCGTTTGGCTGTGGAGCAGTTGTTGGGTTATACATTCGAACTCAACAAGGTTCTAAAGGACCCCGAGATGATTGATCCTATTGCGGCCAGTATGGCCCGCTCGGCCATGCCGAAGCGGGATGGTTTTCTTGATCTGGGCGAGTCCTATTTTAGATCCCGGGCTAAACAGATCCGCGGGAAACTGCTGATTTCATTTAATGAAGATCTGGATTTGGATTTGGATCGTCGGGTCACCAAGTGGATCCAGTGGGAACAAAAGGCCATTGGCCTCTTTGAGCAGGCCATGAATAACAAATTCACTGAGTATCGGACACTCCCCGTCGAGGACCAGCCCCGAGTGGACATCAATATGCTGGAGTCGGTGACTGAGCCTTGGGTGAGCCCCAATATCCTGGGCGACTTCAAAGTGCGTATCAAGCGCTTTCACCAGAGGACAGATGCCTGTTTTAAAGGAATCACCCAGTGTCCCTCTTTCGCCAATGAGCTCTAATAGGGAGTTACACCTCCAATTGGGGACAAAGTTTACCTGGCTAATTTTCTGACAGAGATAATTTACAAGAGACCTAGGCAGGCCCCAAAAAGTGACTTAGATTGGCACCCGGTATTACGGAAGTTCAAAAGGTTTCTGACTAAATCCAACCAAGTGGACTCAGGCCCGGGCACAGGGGGTGCAGTTTCAATCCCCACGATCAGGGTTATGGGCTCCTCTTTTAGGGTTTAGGAGGAAGAGGGTATGAAAAAGTTTTTCTATAGGGCGAGCAAGTTGGGGCTGCAGTCGACTGTGGCTGTGGGGATGTCCCTCTGCTTTGCATCAGGGTATGCACAGGGGGCGACTGCGATGACCTCATCGGAGCCCTTTTCACAGTCAATCAGTCAGTCATTGGGTATCAAAGGGCTCAGGCCGGCCTTGGATACCAACTTCTTTGCTAAGGAGCTGGCGGCAGTGCGGACGGCCTATTGGAATTCCACTCGCAGCTACCAGAGTCAGCGAACTCCCACGAATTTTGATTCCATGTGTATTCACGATTTTGAATACGTTCAGCGGGAGAACGGGGCTAAGGAGTTTTGTATTCTTCGTCGGTGGATGATCAACACCAAGGGTGTGCGACCTGAAGAGGCCGCCAAGCGGGCCTTGATTTCAGATTTGCTTCCCCATGACACGACCATTTTCGCCTCCTTTGAAGCGAATCTCTTGAATCCGCAGAACTGTGCACAGGTCTCGATTCCCACGACAAGTGCTGTGAAGGAACGCATGGATTACCTGCAGAACTGGATGGTGGAAAGTCCCCAGTCAGACAAGGCCTTTTGGGGTATCCAGGTCATGGATTCCATCATGGGTAAGCGGGCAAGTATGTCCTACTATGTTCGCGCCAAACTTGATGATGGCACCCTGCTGACCAATAGTGCTCAAGGCGAGGCTCGCTGTGGCTACCAGGACAACGCCTACTCCACTCACACGTCGACAACCATGGTGGTGCCGGGAAAGGACAGTCATCTGGTCTATGCTCTGTCCGCAAGTTGTTTTAATCCGGCGCATGGAGAAGATGCAGTTAAAGAAATCGATCAGATTAAGAGCTTCAAGGGAACCATTCACAAGATGTACTGTGAGGACGATGACGGAAAGTTCAAAATCCTCAAACAGTCATTGGGTGATTCTGCGCAAAAAGCTGCTCCAGTTCAAAATAACTGGGGCAGTCCTCGATTTGGTGGCGACAACTAAGAGTCCAAGTCCCTGTCTCGGGATGTGCGGCTCTCTCGATAGGCCGAAGGGGTCATTCCCACCAGACGTTTAAAGGCTGTATTAAAGGTCGACTTCGAGTTAAATCCCACTCCATAAGCGATATCGATAATGGTTTGCCCATCGTAAGAGGGGTCCTTGAGTCGTCGTTTAACTTCTTCAATTCGATATTCATTCAGCAAATCATAAAAACTGCGCTGGAGACTCAGGCTAAGGACCTGACTGAGATGGTGTTTGGGGACTGAAAGGGCTTTGGAGAGCCGGCCAAGTTTAAAATTGGGGTCTAGAATATCGTCGGAACCTTCAAAATAACTAATGGCCTGCTCGGCGATCTTTTCCATCTCAGCTGGGGTGAGAGTGGAGAACTGATAGCGGGGAGTGGCCTCCTGAGGGTTGGTTTCCTTGACAACTCGCAGGTCAGCAGAGTCCTTCTTCTGAGAGTTGGCGGCCTGGTCAACAAAAACGGATTGGGCCAGGCTCCTAGCCAGGCGCTCGCGTTGTTGCACCAGAAGGGAGCCGAAGGCGAAAGAAATCCACGGTGCCATCAGTACCGCACCCACTTCCACTTCCATGATCAAGCCGAAGTCACTAAAGGGGCGGCCGAGCAAAAACCTTTGGCTCAAGAGCCCCAAGGTGGGCGCCAGAGCACCCAAAAATCCGTAGAGCTTGTAAGTGTCTCGACCGACAAAAAGGGCAAAAACCATAAAAACCACCGGCACCCAACGCAAAACAATGGGATTGGGAAATATGAGAGAGACAGTGAGGAAGGCTAGTCCCAGGGTGGTCTTAAAAAGAAAAGCGACGACTGAAAGGCGGCCCTGGATACAAAAGAATAGGCCCACGAGATTCGAGCACAAAAGAGCGATATTGGCCCACAGAACCGGCACAATGACGTTACCTGTGGTGAGCATAATAGTGACCTGAACCAGGGCCAAAAGGGATATTAAAGGTAGAATCCAGAAGAAGATCCTAATCTGGGACTGTTCAAATCGTTGGTCAAATTCCATTGATAGGTGCCTCAATTAATCCGAACGCCTGCGATCAAGACTCCCGTTGTCATCTGTACTCAAACCTTTTGGGGTTTTAAGTGATTCGAACCCCCTCCGGGGGTGAGCCAATTGTGAAGGACGTCTTTAGGCGTTTTTCTTGTTCTACTGGCAGTATGAAACAGCCAATTGAAGAGGGTCAATTTAAGAATCTCTTTGTCCTGGAACCGAACCGGGAGCTGAACGAGGCCTACCAGGTGGCCTTTGAGACCCATGGCATTACGGTCAGCGGATTTTTCGACTACGGGGAGTTGAATCAGGCATTGGAAGAGGTGGTTCCTGATGCGGTTATTGTGGATTTAAGGCTGCCTTCTGAAGCTGGGGTGGAGAGTTTCAAGCTCTTCAGGAAAGCTCACCCTCAGCTCCCCACTTATCTGACCGCCACCTTTGACATTGAGCCCCGCATGGCCCTGGAGCTTGGGATATTGGGAATCTTCTACAAGCCCTTTCGGGTCAAGCAGGTGGTGACCCAACTTCTTCTCGACTTCAAAGTCGCCAACGGTCACAAATAGTTAAACCTTAGTCCCGAGGAACCATCTGGAAATTGTTCTATTTGCTGGGGCGGCCGCCCCTGTATCCCTTGTAAATGAGTGCTTTTGCTTATTGAGGCATCAACCTCGTGCTAACTCATGGCTTTTGCCCTCATGAGAGGGCGGATTTCACATTCGAGGGGTATCATGAAGCCGATTGGTCTTTTGCTTTCTATTTTTGTTGTCTTTAGCGGATCACACGCCAGTGAGTTGAGCGGGTCCATTGTCATTGATAGTGAGCAGCAGCTCAAAGAGAGTCGGGTTCTCTCGAATCCTGCGGCCAAGGGAACTCTCAAAGACCCCTACGTCATTCAAGGTTATAGGATCTCTTCACCTCTGGGTGGCTTTTGCCTGCAGATTAAGAACGTGCCCAAGGTGATTCATCTTAGGGACATGAGCTGTTCAGTTGCTGAAGGTGGTTTTCGCTTTGAGTCCGTCAAAAGCCTTGTCCTTGAGGACATTCGTATCAGCAAGATCAGTGGTTTCTTTGGTGTCTTCCCCGGCGGAGATGGCAAAGACGGTATTGGCCTTCATTTGGTTGATACGGGGAAAGTTGTGCTGAAAGGAAAGAGTGAGGTCTCCTTTATTTATGGAGGTGCCGGAGGAGCAGGCGCCCCAGGTGGCGGCGACGCCGGCCACGGTGGTGATGCTTACTCCATTTTAGTTGAAGGGCAAAACACGTCTCTTGAAATCAACGACCTGGAAATCAGCTACATCTATGGTGGTGCCGGTGCGGCTGGGGGAGCCGGTCTTCTCAGCCAATCAGGAGGCCAAGGCGGAAATGGTGGGACAGCACTTGCATTGGCGGTTCGCGGTGAGCTGAAGAGTCTGAAGTTAAAAAGCCCAAGCCTCTCCAAGATCTATGGGGGTGCAGGGGGTGCCGGTGCGGTTGGAGCTGTATCGGGTGGTGGTGGAGGCCCGGGAGGCCAGGGCGGTTCAGCCTTTGGTGTCGTCGCCCTTCCCAGCCCCAAAGCGACGGCAGTTGAAGTGGCGTCTGGTGTGTTCAAGGATTTTTACGGTGGTGCCGGTGCGGCCGGAGCCGCAGGAGCCTGGGGCAACGTCGGCAGTGGCGGCGCTGGTGGAGCAGGCGGTTCAGGTGGCACGGCCACAGTTATGGAGTTGGGAAATCCCGGAGATCAATTACGTTGGTCAAAAAACCTGGTCGAAGGTGTCTTTGGTGGTGCCGGAGCTGCAGGCGGAGCCGGAGCCCTGGGGTCGATGGGTTCCGGCGGTGAAGGCGGATCTGCCGGGGACGGAGGTCATGCACGGGTGATTCACTTCGACCAACTCAAGAGCCTCAATGTGGTTGATAACCAAATTCATAAGATCCTGGGTGGGGCCGGTGGCGCTGGAGCTGCAGGAGGTTTAGGCCTCTGGGGACGATTGGCCTCCGGGGGCAAGGGCGGACTGGGTGGCCAAGGCCAATTCCTTCCTCCAACTTTACTCGAATGGGATCCCGATAAGAATGAGGTTTCAACAGTCAAAGACGGTCTAGACGGTCTTAACGGTCTGAACTAAATGGGGCAAAGCTGGCCTCCTTAGATGTTGATCCACCTCACACTCACACTTCTCAACCAAATAGCTGGGCGACCCCTCGCCGGGAAGCGGATCCCTTGATCAAAGCCAAAACTGGAATTTGAATTGAGAGGCCGGGCTCCGGAGGATCAATGTGCTTAAAACCGAGTTCGGCTTGGTGCTGCGCTCTGAGCGAGAGCGCTGCTGCCAAACGTATGTCTGAGGTTTTAAGCGTATTGATCGCAGGAGTTCGGACTCCCAAGACGACTTCATAAGGCTGAGATCAACAACCAAGGGGGCAACTGTTAGTTGTGTTTCTCCATCTTAGTGGCTGGTGCCTTCGGAGAGGCGGGTCTTGTTGTAGACGTTGTATTTGCCTGAGGGTTTGCGCATGGGGATGCGTTTGCGTACCTTCAAGGTTTTGGCGTCATAAATCAACAGTTCACCCGGGTCTTCCCAAATGCTGAGGAGAACATACTTTCCACGGCGATCAAACTCCACGTGCCCGGAGACTTTTCCAGGTACCGGCTTTAAGGTCTTGCGAATCGTCAGCTTCTTTTTATCGATGACGTGGATGAGATCCTTGTTGGGGCCAAAGAAAACATCGGCCCAAGCGTAGGGAGAGTTCTCATGGGAGCGCAGAAAGAAACCTGGCCCCTGGGTGGGAATATCTTTAATCACTTCCCAATTTTCCGTATCGAGAATGGTGATTTTGTTTTCCTTTAGATTTGGCGAAGCCATGACTCGTTTGCCTTTATAGGTCCAGGAAATCCCCGCACCCAGATGAGGCATTCCTGAAAGGGCAATCTTTTTGATGGGTCGACCAACGATGAGGTTCACCACCCAGGCTTCCCCACTGCGGGAGGCCCCTACTAGGTGATCGTATTTTTGATTGAAAAAGAAATCGTCCAGAGGGTCTTCAAGACTAATGCGTCGAATGGGAAAGGGGACCTTTTCCTGAGGAATCTCTTCGCCGGATTCAGTGCGAAAGTCATGAACCAAGCCTGTGAATGGGGCCACGGCATCGTCTCGATAGCTCACTTCCCACACTTCAGGAATATCTTTAAGGGCGACAATGAAACTCTCCCGGGGGGGGGCCGTGTAAACGGCACTCACGCGGGAGGATTCGCCACGGATGTTTTCAGCTTTGAGAACCTTAACCAGTTCCAGACTGGGGGCTTTGAGAATCGCCACCGTGTGAGGCAGATAGTTGCCCACGGCT
This sequence comes from Pseudobdellovibrionaceae bacterium, assembly GCA_020635075.1. Taxonomy (NCBI): domain Bacteria; kingdom Pseudomonadati; phylum Bdellovibrionota; class Bdellovibrionia; order Bdellovibrionales; family Pseudobdellovibrionaceae; species Pseudobdellovibrionaceae bacterium. The sequence continues at coordinate 438,777 of JACKAM010000001.1, forward strand.
ACATAGCGTCCGTCAGCCGAGACGGCAATATTGCGGGTGTTAATGCCAGCCCGTACTTCTGCAACCTGTTTGAGATTGTAGAGATCATAAGAAGTGATCCAGCCATCTCGCGAAGCAAAAAAAGCATAGCGCCCATCGGCCGTATACTTGATGCCACCGTGAAGAGCGTAACGCGTCGGGAAGCGGTGAAGGGACTTGTAAGTGTCACCATCCAACACCGTGATGTGATGATCTCCGGCCTCAACCACCATAAAGATGTTCAAGGGGTCAGCTTTAAACTTGGCCTTTCCTGGCCAGCCTTCCCAGCCGGATTCCACCTTCAGGCTTGCAGCGATCTCTTCGTCTTGCCAGGAGGGATCTTGTTTGGGCGGTTGAAAGACATACTGAGCGAGCGATTGAATCTGTTCGGGAGTCAGGGTTTCCTTAAATGCGGGCATTTGCGTGGCTGGGCGCCCATTGGCAATAACTTCACTCACATCCGCCGCTTTCGAACGGCCGAGACTCACAGGGAGAAGGGCTGGGCCCGTTCCTCCCAGTCGGTCAGGCCCGTGGCAAGAGGCACAGTGAGCTTGGTAAAGAGCCACTTCTGGACCTGTCTCAACAGATGGAACCTTGGGAGTTGGGGGTGAGACCGCTTGAGATCCTGGCACACTCTGAGTCGAGGAACAGGCAGTGACAATCGAGGCTAAAACAAAAACAGCAAAGATCGTTCTCATCGACTACAATCCGATGCGGTGGGCACGTGAGGACATAAAAATGCCACTGGGTTTTTGCACAGTCATCTCCTTGAGCTTGATGAACCTGGTCGGGTCCCAGACCTCCACCCGGTCTTCGTCCCGCACCGACAACCACAGTTGATCTCCCCGAGGAGTGAACTCCATGTGCAGCACTCCCTTGCCGGGCTTGAGATGTTTGACCACCTTTAGGGTTTTCACATCCACCACCTGCAGGTTTTCATTGTCGGGAAAGGCGAAGTTCACCCATACCTGGCGCCCATCTGGGCTGGCCATGGCAAACACGGGTTGCCCAATCAAGGGGATGCGCGTGTGAATGCTCCAGGTATTTTTGTTCATAACGAGGACTTCTTTGGCGCCAATGGCGGGGAGAAAGAAATAGTCCCCGGCTGCCGCCCAGCCCTCAAGGTGGGGCATTTTATACACGGGAAGTTTTTGTTTGCCTTTGCCGTAGCCACTGAGAACTTTCGTCATGCCTTTTTCAGGGTGCCACAGATCGAGCAGTGCCAAGCCGTCCTCACCAAAAAGACCTGCGATATAATACCGGCCATCGCCTGTGATCAAAGCATCATAGGGCTCCCGTCCTGCCTTGAGTTTTTCGACCTTGATATTTTTTCTGTCAGTGAGGTCCGCCACCCAGGTTTCACCGGCTTCAAAGAGGCTGAAGACAAACATTTGCCCGGGGGCATCGACCAAACCGACGACCTTCGAGTATCGGCCATCATCGGTTTTGGCTGGAAGATCTGCGATCAATTCCAAAGCGTCGGTGGAAAATACTTTTACTCCGCCAGGTTCATAATTGGAAACTGCCACCAACTGCCCATCCTGAGAAATGGCTCCACCAATGGAGTTTCCCGCCTGGAGAACACGTTTGACGATTTTTTGTTCCAAGAGATCCACCTTGGTCAACCCACCGTCGCGACCAAAGACAAAAGCGTAGCGTCCATCACGAGAGTAAACCGCCGAAGCGTGGGAGAGATCACCGAAGCCGGGAACAAAACCGAGCAGTTGAGGATCGGAAGTTTTTAGGACTGCAATGCGCCCCTGGGCCCGTTCTACAATCAGTCCCAAATCTCCCGTTCCGCCTATGTAGGTGGGTTGGTGGGCACAGGAGGTGAGAACACCGGCAAGGCCGAGTGAAACAACACAGATGTTTAGGAACTTCATTTGATGACTCCCTCTTTAAGTACTTTCACCAACCACTTGGCTTCGTCTTCATTGATAAATTGTTTCCACGGAGGCATGGCCGTTCCCGGACGTCCCTCGCGAATGGTGTGGACCAAAAATCCATCAGGTTTGTCTTGCAGATTTTCTGGCAAAAGGGGGGTGCCCAAACCTCCCTTCATGGTCATGCCGTGGCAGGAGCCACAGTCCTGGCGAAGCAGATACATCAGTTCTTTTTGTCGGCTGTCGGCGATGACTGAGGCTTCATTTTTTTCACCACTATTGCCGGCATTTGCATGGGTGATGCAGGCCACAGTAAAGGCGGCAATTGAGAGTGTTTTCAGGGCGGAGCGTTTCACTCATTTTCCCCTATATTCATGGGTTTGGCCTGGGAGATTAAAGGTGAAGCATGAGGAGATCAAGTGGCGGTTTTGGATATGCCGAGTCAATTTGTCTCCCGTCGGTTTATGCAATTGCAATTGGCCTCTTGAAAGGTAGATTTAGGGATCTATGGGATCAGTAGGTAAAGTCTATTTGGTGGGGGCCGGTCCCGGGGACCCAGAGCTTTTGACCTTGAAAGCGGCAAGATTGTTGGCTGAAGCCGATATGCTTCTCTATGACCATTTGGTCGGAGCCCAACTACTAAAATTCACCAAACCCGAGTGTCGATTGATCCCTGTTGGTAAGCGCTGTGGCGACCATCCCGTTCCCCAGGAACAGATCAATCAATGGCTTGTCGACTACGGCAAGATGCCGTTGACGGTCGTTCGCCTCAAAGGGGGCGATCCGTTTGTATTTGGCCGCGGGGGAGAAGAGATTCAGGCATTGATCGAAAATCATATTCCCTTTGAAGTGGTGCCTGGAATTAGCTCGGCCTTGGCAGCTCCTGCTTATGCGGGAATTCCTGTTACCCATCGCAAAGTGGCGGCATCCTTTGCCGTCATCACCGGACATGAAGCCGCTGATAAGGGCGAGTATGTTGATTGGTCTGCCTTTGCTAAGGTGGACACCTTGGTGGTGCTGATGGGAGTGAAAAACCGGCAGAATATTGCTCGGGAATTGATCGCCTTGGGGCGCTCACCGAAGCAGCCCGTGGCCTTTATTCAAGAGGCCACAATGGGAAGTCAGCGGGTGGTGTTGTCCTCTCTGGAAATGGTGGCGGAGAAACCGCCTCAGGTGCAGTCTCCCAGTGTGATGGTGATTGGTGAGGTGGCTGGTTACCACGAGCACTTTGGCTGGTTTGAGTCAGAGCGCCAGTCCTTTGGTGGTTTTGTTCCCTTCCAAGAAGCCGGACTTTAAGTCCAAAAATTGACCCCCCTTTATAGTTGATCTCAGCCCCATGAATTCTGTCTTGGGAGTCCGAACTCCTGCGATCAATATACTTAAAACCTCAAACATCCGTCCGGCAGCAGCGCTCTCGCTCAGAGCGCAGCACCAAGCCGAACTCGGTTTTAAGCATATTGATCCTCCGGAGCTCGGCCCCTTGAATCAGATTCTAATGTGAGCTTCGATCAAGGACTCCTCGTCCCGCCAGTGGATGTCACGAATTTGAGCGAGGGGGATAAGGCTGAAAAACTGGCCTCCTTGGGTATTGATCCTCAAAACCATAGGCTGCGTTTGTCCGAGCAAAAGGGCCGATTGACGAGCCATTTCCGCAAATCCGAATCCTCACCGTCGCGCAGGGCGTATCCGAACTGCGGCAGCGGTGCTGACGCAGTCCGAAGACGCGCCTGCGGCCGAAAAGGTGCGTGAGGATTTGCGGAGAATGGTCGGCAACGGACCTGATGTCACTGACAAAGGATTTTGAGGATCAAGACCCAAAGAGACGGTTTTATTAAAGTGGCTTCTGGGATTTTAGATCGTTGAGGAGTTGTTTGGCGAAGGTGATGACTTTTTTGCCGCGTTCGGTGGCGGTTTTGAGGCTGAGGACTTCGCTGGATTGGCGAAATTGATCGACCTTGGCAACGATGTCATCAAGCTCCAAAGGGAGGGCCTGATCAATCCACTTTTTGAGAGTGCCGGCCATAAAGGGCGCTTTGCCTCCGGTGGAAATAGCCACAGTAAAGTTGTCGCGCTTGACCAAGGCGGGAAAAATCCAGGAGCAGTACTCAGGAACGTCGACACAGTTGCACAAAATGCGCCTTTCGCGGCAGTATTCGAAAACCTGTTTTTGAAGCCCGATGTCATCAACCGCCATGATCACAATGTCATAGCCCTCAAGGTCACTCATGGAGAATTCCCTGATATCCAGAGTCAATTTGCCATCCTGGGCCCACTGGTTGAACTGAGGCAGTGAGTTTGTGGCGATGACATGAAGTTGAGGTTTAAAGAGAAGGAGTTTTTCTGCTTTTCCCAGGGCCACTTGGCCGGCCCCCACGAGGAGAATGGGACGATTTTGCACGGGAATAAAGACGGGAAAAAACATATTTATATCTCCAGACATTCGTTATACACAGGAGGTCATGGAAATCCAAAGGGAATTCACCTGGCCAGAGAGGGCCTCTCGTCAATGGCAGTTGCTCAATGATTTTCAGAGGGATTTTCCTCTGTGTGCCGAGCCCTATGCCGAACTGGCCCGCCAGATGGGGGGCATAGGTGAAGAGGAAATCCTGTCTCAGCTCAAGGACTGGAGTCAGACCGGCGTGTTAAGTCGCGTGGGTGCGGTGTTTCGCCCTCAGGCCTTGGGACCGAGCACTCTGGCAGCAGTTAAAGTGTGCCCACCGCGCTTGGACGAAGTGGCTCAGTTCATTAATTCTTTTTCAGAAGTGAATCACAATTATCAGCGCGAAGCCGATTTGAATCTGTGGTTTGTGGTGACGGCCCCCACCGAGGAGAGGCTTCAGGAAGTGCTTTTGAGTATTGGTGAGAAGGCGGGATTTCCCGTTCAGGACTGTCGTCTTCTCTATGAATTTCGCATCGATTTGGGCTTTAGCTTGATGGAGGAAGAACCCCAGGCAGATTTCAACGAACAACAGGCCCAGGGGCCAGCCCAGTTGTCGGATCGGCAAAGGCAAATCTGCCGGCTGTTGGAAGAAGGCCTTCCTTTAGTCACTCGTCCCTTTGATCCATGGGCCAAGTCTTTGGATTTGACGACGGAAGAATTGATTCAAGAGATACAGACGTTAGTGGAACAAAAAATCATACGTCGTTTTGGTTTGGTGCTGCGCCATCGCCCCATGGGTTACCAACACAACGCCATGACGGTGTTTCGTGTCCCTCAGGAGCGTGTCCTTGAGGTGGGTCGGGGGCTGACCTGCTATCCTTTTGTGACACTTTGTTATGAGAGAAACTCGTCCCCTGTTTGGCCCTTTAATCTCTATTGCATGATTCATGGAAAATCCCGTGACGAAGTGGAAAGCCAGATTGCCCGGGTGCGGGAAGAGCTTTCCTTGGGCGAATTTCCCCACGAGGTGTTGTTTTCCACCAAGGCCTTTAAGCAGAGGGGAGCTCGATATCTTTCCGGTCGACGAAGAAGTGAAGATGAGGTGCAGGCCATTCTTTTGAATCGTCTGCAGCAGGGGATTGAAGTGGTCAATCGGCCTTTTCAAAAACTCTCCCTTGAACTTGGACTGTCCGAAGAGGAAATTTGCCAGCGTTTGCAGAGGATGCGTGAAAGCGGCCTTTTGACTCGCTTTGGTCCCATGTACAATATTGAAAAAATGGGCGGAGCCTTTAGCTTGGTGGCGATGGAAGTTCCCGCTGAGAGATGGGACGAAGTGCTGCAAAAAGTGAATGCCTTCCCCGAAGTGGCTCACAACTACGAAAGGGAGCATCGCCTGAACATGTGGTTTGTCTTGGCGGCTCTTCCGGCTGAGGAAAAAGAATCCCTGTTGCGGCAGATTGAAACAGCCACGGGCCTTAAAACCTATGATATGCCCAAGCTCAAGGAGTTTTACCTCAATCTCCAGTTGGAATCAGGGGAGAGAACATGAGCGTTGAGACTCTCGACGATCTTGATCTACGACTGATTGAAGCCACCCAAGAGGGCCTGCCACTGGTGCCTGAACCCTACCATCAGGTGGCGGACAAACTTGGGGTACCGGTCGAAGAGGTGAAGAACCGTTTGCAGAAATGGCTCGACACGGGTGCAGTGCGAAGAATTGCCGCGGTCCCCAATCACTACCGCATGGGCTATGCCGCCAACGGCATGACGGTGTGGGATGTGCCAGATGAGGTGGCCGAAAAACTGGGTGAGCAGGTGGGAGCCTTGGACTTTGTCAGTCACTGTTATCTGCGGCCCCGCCACCCGGGAATTTGGAATTACAATTTGTTTGCCATGGTTCATGGCAAGACTCGTGATGAGGCGATGGAGAAGGTGGAGCAAATACGCCGGATTCTAGGAGAGAATTTGCGAGGTCATGATGTTCTCTTCAGTCGCAAGATCTTAAAGAAGACCGGCTTTCGTTTGTCCACGAGGAAGGATTAAAAAATGTTTCGTATCACCCAACTCATGGAAGAGATTAAAAATCCCACTCCGGTGGGACCGCGCCGTCGCCCCAAGGGGCCCGTGGTGATTTGGAATTTGATCCGTCGCTGTAATCTTTTGTGCCAGCACTGCTACACCAACTCCGCTGATCGGGACTTCAAAGGGGAGCTGTCGACGGACGAAGTGAATCAGGTCATGGATGATTTGAAGGCCTTTGGTGTGCCGGTCTTAATTCTGTCCGGCGGCGAGCCACTATTGAGGCCTGACATTTTTGAGATCAGTCGCCGGGCGGTGGACATGGGCTTTTATGTGGGGCTTTCCACCAATGGCACTCTGATCACCGAGGACAATATCAATCAGATTGCGGATATCCGTTACAACTACGTGGGCATTAGCCTTGATGGCATTGGCTCTGTGCATGATTCCTTTCGCGGAAAAAAAGGAGCCTTTGACGAAGCCCTGCGCGGGGTCAGGCTGTGTCGGGAAAAGGGTCTTAAGGTGGGCTTGCGCTTCACCTTGACCGAGCAAAACAAAAAGGACCTGGATGGCCTCCTTCATTTGATGATGATCGAAGACGTGGACAAGTTTTATATGTCTCACCTGAATTACTCAGGTCGCGGTCGAGTCAATCGCGAGAAGGACGCTCATCACCAAGCCACCCGTGAGGCCATGGACCGCCTGTTTGATGAGGCCTGGCGGAGTGTGGAGTTGGGAACTAAAAAAGAGTTTGTCACTGGCAACAACGATGCCGATGGAGTTTATTTTCTCCATTGGGTGGAGAAGCGCTTTCCGGAACGAGCGGAGCACATCCGCCAAAAGCTGGTCCAGTGGGGTGGCAACTCCACGGGCATTGGCATCGCCAATATCGACAACTTGGGCAATGTTCATCCGGACTCTTTCTGGTGGGACTACAACTTGGGAAATCTCAGAGAGAGGAAGTTCTCCGACATTTGGCAAGATCTTTCAGATCCATTGATGGCAGGACTTAAGGGAGAGCAGAAGAGACCCTTAAAGGGGCGCTGTGGAGAATGTCAGGAATTTGCCATCTGCAATGGCAACGCCCGAGTGAGGGCCTACCAGACGGCGGGGGATTTTTGGGCGGAAGACCCTGGCTGCTATTTGTATGATAATGAAATCGGACTTGGAGAGGGGAAGGTGCTTCCCGCAAGAGAACTGGCGATAAATACAGAGTTGAGTTAAGCATTCGAGGACGGGGATGGGAAACATGGAAATGATGGAACCAGGACCAGCACTAGTAAACGGACTTGGCTATGTGGGTACAGGAAAACGAGGGAGCGACACTTGTCCGCCGGACGTGATTACGTCGATTTTGACGGAGGCTCGGCAAACACCTCCACCGGCGAACACCTTGGGTGCTTTTTTTGGTGGTCTGTGGATGAAAGGTGTGGCCAATGAGGAATTGGCTTTTGAAGCGCTTTTGGGCCAAGGGGCATTGAAGGATTCGCAAGCCCTGCTGTCTTATTTTTCTCAAGGCGTTCCCAAAAAGGTTTTGCAGCAAACCAAAGAACTCATGGACGGCAAAATCATGAATCGTGCTGAAGCTCGTGAAATGGGTGAGTTCTTGTTTTCTGATTCACCTGGTGATTCCCTGCGTACCTTGATTGCCACGATCTTGCGAGTGCGCTACGCCAGTCCTGAGGAATATGCAGGACTCTTGGATGTGATTGCGTCTCAGTACCCGCCGGCCTTTTGTGAGCCGGTGCCTGAGGGTAAGCCCATCATTCAATTGGCTGAGCCCTTTGATGGAGTGGAGAGATCCTGGATTTTGACGCCCATATTAATGCGAGATTTGACTGAACTCGGTTATCGGGTGGTGGCGCTTTGTGGCCGCAACCCTGGGCCTAAGAAAGGTTACAACCTGTTGGACGTGGCCGAGTCTTTGGCGGAAAGCCGATTCTTAAAGTCCAACAGTCAGCTGGGCGAAGAGAACTCCTACGGTTGGTTTTTGCGGCAAAGTGACGTAGCCCCCAGTTTGGACCGTTGGGTGGAGATTCGTCATCAAATGAAAAAGCGCCCTTCCTTGGCCACTCTGGAAAAATATGTCTCTCCCTTTAAAGCCGACATTTTTATCGGCTCGGCCTTTCACCATAACTTTGGCGACAAGATGGGCGAAATTGGCGAATGCCTCAAGATTCCCAAAGTCATTGTCACCTTTAAGACGGTGGAAGGTTCTCTTGGGCCTTCACTTGGTCGAGCCACCAAGATTTTCACCAGTGATCTTGAGTCCTCAGGTGAGTACCGCCATGAGGAATTTGACTTCAAGGTGGAAGATTTTGGTCTTACCAACACACCCGACCCTAAAGACTTCACACCCGGTTTGGAGAAGAACTGCGAATTGATCCGCAACTATTTTGCCACCGGCGAAAGCGGTGACGCCTACTTTGATCAGCGCGTGACCGCCGCCCGCGAAATGCTGAGCCGAGTCCTCGGGTAGCACCAAAAGGTTCCAGGTCCTATTCGTGGATGCGTGATGCCAAAGCTACCTCTCCAGGAAGGTAGCTTTGGCATCACGCATCCACGAATAGGACCTGGAACCTTATTGCTTCTTCTGCGCCTTTTGAAAAGCGGCAGCAAAGGCTCCCATAGCAGACGAAGATGAGGTAGCGCCAGTGTTGACGTGTTCCCGCCAGGATTGGTCTTCACCTTCGCCCTGGAGGCACAAGCTGATTTTGTGCCCTTCCAGATCGATTCTCTCCACGGCGACGAGGATCTTGTCCCCCGGTTTTTTGCTTTCGATAGATTTGCCGTCAACAGCGTCCCGCCATTTGGATTGGTGAAGAAGACCTGTCACGCCGGTGGCAAGCTTCACAAAAAAGCCAAAATGCTCCTTGCGTTCAATAGTGCCCTCAATGTTGGTGCCCACAGGATTGAGTTCGGTGAAGCGCAACCAAGGGTCTTGCTCGCCGCCACCTTGTTTCAGCGATAGGGAGATCTGCAGACGATCCTCCTGCTCCTGAACCTTGAGCACTTTCACTTTGACCGGCATTCCCACTTCCAACACCTCGGCTGGGTGCTTGACTCGGGCCCAGGAAATTTCCGAAATGTGAACCAAGCCATCGACTAATGGAGCCACCTCGACAAAGGCGCCAAAGGCTTCAATGCGTTTAACCGTTCCTTCTACGACATCGCCTTCTTTGATCGAGCCCAGGACTTCGCCCTCGCGGTCGGCGCGCATCAATTGCAAGAGCTTTTTTCTTGAGACCACAATGTTGCGATGGCTTTCGTCAATCTGGGTGATGAGAAACTCAAACTTCTTCCCGACGTAGTCATCGGCATTGTTGGCCGGCCCCAAATCCATCTGACTGATGGGGCAAAAGGCGCGGTAACTTTGAATTTGTACGCGGAAGCCACCTTTGACGGATTCCAATACACGGCCCTCAACGGGCAATTCCATGTCGTAGGCATCTTCCAAATTGTCGATCTCATCTGTTCCCGAGCGGGACTGGGCGGGTTTTACTTTGATCGAGTCCTCGCGCACCTGGGTGACCACCACTTCAATGCGGTCACCAGGCTTAACAGACACCTGCCCCGATTCATCCCGCAGTTCCTTGGCGGCGATTACAGCGTCCAGGGGACTTGAGGTGGATACATAGATTTCATCTTTGCTGACTGACAGGATTTCGCCAGTAAAGCGATCTCCCACCGACAGGCGGCCCACAGGGGCATTTGCCTGCTGCAAAAAGGCCTCGTAATCGCCCTTTTCATTATCGACAATATCGTCACCAAAAATGTCTTTTTTAGCCATGGCTGGGATTCTCCTCAAGGGCCGAAATTAACCATGGGCCAGGATAAAACTCAAGCCCCTCCTGCCCCCCCATCCCATTTAAACGGATATTCACCCAATTCCACCCCATAAATCTAGGCAACCCGCCCCGGTGGGCCGGAGGCCCTTTAAGGCGCCCGAATTTGTCCCCTACGAGGCTAGAACTCTGGATCCTATCGAGTCTGCACCCTCGATTCGGGAATCGGGGATTCATTATGACGTGAGTCGGCTTCCGTTCTCGTGATTGGCGATTGGGTGGAGACGGGGTCCGTTCACTTCGCCTGAAATCAATGGTTCCATTGATATCATCATACCAACGGCATAAAACGGGTAGGTTTGGCTTTGATTGACGATCCCAAGTGCGTCAATTGAGGAGGATCCATTGAATTGAAGGTCCATTGGGACACGCAGCCGCCGTGTGGGTGTAGTTTGATCGCAGGCTTCAGCAGCTGCGTGCGGCAAAGGGGAATAGGCCACTTTTTTGAGCCTTCTGAGAGCAGCGGCAAAATCGCATAGCTCAGATGAAGTCGCGCCAGTACTGACGATTTTCGCGCCAGGATTCGTCTTCGCCTCCGCCCTGGAGGCACAAGCTGATTTTGTGCCCTTCCAGATCGATTCTCTCCACGGCGACGAGGATCTTGTCCCCCGGTTTTTTGCTTTCGATAGATTTGCCGTCAACAGCGTCCCGCCATTTGGATTGGTGAAGAGACCTGTCACGCCGGTGGCAAGCTTCACAAAAAAACCGAAGTGTTTCTTACGCTCAATAGTGCCTTCAATGTTGGTGCCCACAGGATTGAGTTCGGTGAAGCGCAACCAGGGTCTTGCTCCCCACCGCCTTGTTTGAGCGACAAGAGAAATCTGCAGCCGATCCTCCTGCTCCCTGAACCTTGAGCACTTTCACTTTGACCGGCATTCCACTTCCAACACCTCGGCCGGGTGTTTGACCCAGGCCAGGAGATTTCGAAATATGAACCAAGCCATCGACTAAAGGGAGCCACCTCGACAAAGGCGCCAAAGGCTTCAATGCGTTTAACCGTTCCTTCTACGACATCGCCTTCTTTGATCGAGCCCAGAACTTCGCCCTCGCGGTCAGCGCGCATCAATTGCAAAAGCTTTTTTCTTGAGACCACAATGTTGCGATGGCTTTCGTCAATCTGGGTGATGAGAAACTCAAACTTCTTCCCGACGTAGTCATCGGCATTGTTGGCCGGCCCCAAATCCATCTGACTGATGGGGCAAAAGGCGCGGTAACTTTGAATTTGCACGCGGAAGCCACCTTTGACGGATTCAATACGGCCCTCAACGGCAATTCCATGTCGTAGGCATCTTCCAAATTGTCGATCTCATCTGTTCCCGAGCGGGACTGGGCGGGTTTTACTTTGATCGAGTCCTCGCGCACCTGGGTGACCACCACTTCAATCCGGTCACCAGGCTTAACAGACACCTGCCCTGATTCATCCCGCAGTTCCTTGGCGGCGATTACAGCGTCCAGGGGACTTGAGGTGGACACATAGATTTCATCTTTGCTGACTGACAGGATTTCGCCAGTAAACCGATCTCCACCGACAGGCGGCCCACAGGGGGGCATTTGCCTGCTGCAAAAGGCCTCGTAGTCGCCCTTTTCATTATCGACAATATCGTCACCAAAAATGTCTTTTTAGCCATGGCTGGGATTCTCCTCAAGGGCCGAAATTAACCATGGGCCAGGATAAAACTCAAGCCCCTCCTGCCCCCCATCCCATTTAAACGGATATTCACCCAATTCCACCCCATAAATCTAGGCAACCCGCCCCGGTGGGCCGGAGGCCCTTTAAGGCGCCCGAATTTGTCCCCTACGAGGCTAGAACTCTGGAGATCAATATGGTTAAAACCGAGTTCGGCTTGGTGCTGGGTTGACACAACAGGCTGGATCCATAGATATGTCTGAGGTTTTAAGCTTGTTGATCGAAGGAGATCGAGCCTCGGAGCTGTGATGAGTAGATCGCCTTCAATTATCAAGGGGGCAAAGATTTAGTTCTTACTGTCGAGATAGGCCCTAATCATGTGCCGTTCGGCAGTGGTGAGCTTGCTTTCAAAAATCAGTAGGGTGGAGAGGTTCATGTTTTGGAAGTTGGCGGAGCCGTTTTCGGCACCAATGTAAAAGTTCTCGGTGCCAATGGCCACAGCATTGGCGTCGCCATCTAAGTTGAGCAAGTTGTTGTCGCGGAACATGGCCTGCTCGCCGCCAATTTGATCGGAAACAAAGTTCCATCGGTAGTAGGTGGCGGTGTCGCCTCCCCAAGGTGCGGTGAGGGTGCCACCGGCGGCCGCGTCCATGTTGATTTGGGCCAAGTTACTGCCATTGGGGACCTTTGCCGAAATGCCGTTACCAGCCGGATGATGGAAGAGAAATCCATCGCTACCTGTAGCTGTTGTTCTCATCACCGCAAAAACGTCCATTTGCCTCAAGGTGGTGGCATCGTTAAAGACTGCCCCACTGGTGGCGCCGTTAATCACCAGGCTGTCGGCGCTAAAGGCCACCACGTCCCGGCCACCATCGTTTTGCCACTGGACCGTACCGCTACTCTGTCTGGCCTCGTAGCCATTACCGGATTTATCCTTCCAACAGAGCACATTGTTACCGGGTGCGGTCACATTGGTCGAGCAACCGGCATCAGTGTAGAGTTTGCTGGTATCAGAACTATCCAGCCACAGACGCACATTGGAGAGCAGGGTGGGTCTTAACCACTTGTCGCGCAAGTACTCTTCCATGAGGTCAATTTCGCCCGCGCTGAGTGCGCGAGTAAAGACGATCAATTCTGCCACCTGGCCATCAAAGCCATTGGCATCAAATCCGCGACCTATCACTCCTTGTCCAGGACTTGAGATCTGGGTGGCGGTGGCATCGGTGTTGGTCAGACCATTGTGAAACACGGTTTTACCAGTGGAGTCGAGTTTTCCCCAAACCAGGGCGACCGAGGAATCAATTTGTCCAGGAGTGGTTACACTGAGGTCATTGGCGTACTGGCTCAAACGGAAAGATGTGTTGGCGTCAAATCCCATGTGGAGGCCTTGGTTGGCCACCGCTGACTGAGTTCCCATAAAGTAATTGTTCGCCGCTGTGGTGTCGCGATGGACAACGGCGAAAATCGTGTACTCAGTGCTGTCCACAAGGGACTGGGCAAAGTTTAGGTAGTTGGTGCCGCCATCAAAATCCACCCCGGGAGCGCCGGCAAGCTCGGCGACCGATTGTTTCCAGGTGGGTTTGTTGGCGCCACTCTGGGTGGCGTTGTTTCCGTGTAGGGACTTGTCCTTCCAGCAGCCCACGCTCTCACCATCACTGCTGACAATGCTGGTGCAATCGTTGGCTTGGTAAAGGGTATTGGCATCTTTGGCATCAAGCCACAGTTTCAACTTGTGATGCACAGGGAGTCCCACACCATTTGCACCAAAGAGAACGGTTTCATCTTCCATCACACTGGAACCTTCAGCGGCCTCGTCAGACTCATAATAGGCTGCAAAGCCCACATTGGATTCAAAAATCGTCCCTTGGGGAACAGCCGTGAGTCGTCCAAAGTAAGGACTCAAAGGATTATTGCCGGTCTTACTCAAGGTCAGGGTGGTATGGCTGCCACCTGGTTGAAAAACCTGGATCGTGGCCGGTTGATCGGAGGCAAAGCTCACCCATTCGGCTAGGTGGTTAATGGCGTAGCGTTGTTTCATAAAGGCGCGAGGAATAAAAGGTGAAGAGTCATAGCCGTCACTGTCAGCATTACTGCGGCCAATGATGGGATCGTTGGCTATCACGCGCGAGGCCGGCGAGCTGTACTGGGAGCCGTTACCGCCGGCCGACACAAAAACCCCTTCTGTCATGGTGCCGCTGCCGGTAGTGTTGTCGGATTCGTACCAGTTGTAACTGGTTGAAGCAGCGATCGTCGTGTACTGACCTGTGCGACTAGGAATGCCAATGATGTCGGTTGCGGGCGGCAAAATCGGCAGGTTGTCACTCACCCGATCATTGGCAGTGCCTTCAGAATACTGATAGGCAGTGATGGTTCCCGTGGAGGCAATTTTGTAACCCGCATTGTTCGGCATGCGATAAGTGGCAAAGCTTCCAGCGGTGACAGGGTCATTGTTGACGTGGGTGGCGGCGCCTTCAGTGATGGTAATATTGGTGTTTTCAAATGCATAGATGGTAATTACGTGTTCGGCATCCCGGCTGCCAACGGTAATGAAGTCCTTACCCGCCCAGTCGGGAGAGTTCCAGACAATGTTTCCCTGATTTTGGTCACTGCCACCGGCAATCAATCGGCCGGCGACAAAGATGGGCTTATCTGCAGTGATGACATCACCTACCGCACTGGCAAAGGTGAGAACCTGTCCGGCGTTGGCAGGACTTCCAGCAAGGGGAGAGCCATTGAGATTGATGGTGGTGTTGTCGTCGAGGGCAACAATGGCGCTGTCGGTGGCGCCGCCCAAGTTCATGGCGCTAAAGACAGTGGGATCAAAAAACGGATCATCAGGGGCGGTTTCCTGAGTGAGGACATTTGAGTAAGGAGAGTTGCCGCCGTTAAAGGAGCGCACGCGAAAGTCATAGCTGGTTGAGGCTAGGAGGCCGGTGACCGTGGCTGTGGTTCCCGCTCCCACTCCGTCACTGAAGACCAGCCAAGTGCCGGAGGAGGTCTCTTTGTATTCCACAAAATAATCGGTGATGGCCGCTCCGTTGTCATTGGGAGAGGACCAGGACAGATCGACACTGGACTTGGTACGACCGGCATAGGCGAGATCGGTGATGGCATCAGCGGGCTGGACAAAGCGCCAACCTCCACTGGTCACTGGTGTGGAGACAAGTCCGACTTCGTCAATGGCACGAACAGAGGTGTAGTAATAAACACCGTTGGAAACGGCAATACTCACACCGTCGACACCATCAACCGCCTGGTAGCTAGTGACTAAGGCCACATCTTTCCAATTGAGCACATCAGTGGCTCCAGGCGTGGTGCCAATGGCGTATTCGTAATTGATAAGGCTGCAATTTTCACTGGCCCCACTCCAACTGGCGGTTGCCGACTGGGTGGCATTGGCGTCACCCACCGTCGATGGCGATCCAGCAATGCTGGGTGCGGTGGTGTCGAGGCGAAATCCACTGAGGTGAGTGGCCGCTGACTCGTTGCCGGCGTTATCAATCACCTTCACCGAAGGCCAATAGACCGGCGCTCCGGCCGAACACTCGGTGAGGCTTAGACCCGTAAAGGTGTGAGAGGTACCCGTGTCGGGGTTCATGTAGACGACAGTTTCTTCTCCACCTGAGGTGGTGCCAAGGGCGACTTTGTAAGCAGCCACATCGGGGCTGGTGGATGCCGTCCAGCCAAGCAGCGGTGATGTGGCTGAGTTTGGAGCGAAACTCGAATTCAAAGTCAGAGCCGTCGCAGGATTGGGAGGTGTCAGGTCAAGATCATAGTTCACACTGGCCGTAGAACAGGCCGACACATTGCTAAAGCTATCTTCCTGCTGACCGTAAATGGTGTAACTGCCTTCTGTCAGGGCCGGGGCAAGAGTGATGTCAATGGTTGCGCCTGCCGCTGTGCCCGTTCCCACCTGGGTTGTGCATCCGGCATCACTGAACAGGTGAACCTGGTAGCCGCTGGTCACTCCCGAGGCGCGAATGGTGGGTGTGGTATTGTTACCTGGCGAAGTGGCAGGTGTCACCAATGAAAGTCCGGTTGGAGGATCGACACTGAGAATGGTAAAGCTATTGGTGTCGACACTCAGAGGCCCGGTACCACCAGAACCTGAAGTGTCGGCCTTGGTGGCGCGAACAACCTTGCCTGTTCCCGAAGTATCTACACCCACAGCTTCAGTGGCGGTAAAGCTCACCACTCCGCCGGACAAGGCCAAGTTGGTAGTGCCAGTGAGACTTCCAGTGCCAGATTGTAAACTCAAAGAGATGTTGGCCGAAGCATCGGGTCCAACCGTGACCATGTTGCCCCAGGAGTCTCTGAGTTCGTAGCTCAACAAAATGGCCTGCCCGGGGGCGTAACTTGCCACCGGTTGCTGGGTGATACTGAATAAAGCAGCGCCCCCGTTGTAAACACTGATGGGATTGGTGCTGGCGGTTAAGATTCCTGATGCACCATTGGCGGGCTTGGAGACCACTAAGCTTTTGAGGCCCACTTGGGTGAAGTAAAGACCGGTGCCGGAGAAAGTTGCGATGCCGTTGACGGCATTGATGGTTGTCGTTCCAAACAACGGACCCGTTCCGCTGGCCATACTTACCGTCACGGGGGCTGTGGCATCGGGGCCTGAATTAATGGGGCCGCCTTGCCAGTCGCGAATGGCCACAGTGAAGGTGACTTCTTGGCCGGCGGCAAGATTGCTCGCGGGCTGGACAGCGACGACCATGATATTGGGTGGAATAACGTCTTCATCTTCGGTGGGTTGGCGACAGGCCGTTAGGGTCAGCAGGGCGAGACATAAAGCCCAGAGCTTTATGTGGCCAGTGAAGTTCGTGCTGTTAAGAGACTCAAACAAACGTTCCATGGTTAATATTCTTATCGGATTTGCTTAAGGGCCGGTTAACCGCTCTGGGCGCGGTTCTCAGGATGAGACTGTGAGGGGGGAGGTGTTAGTTTTCAGTTAATTTGTGAGGATTTTTTGAAGGCAACATTCTCAATCTGACGGACAAATGTGAAGGATTCCCAATCTTTACAGGGTCAAGACGACGACCAAAATCAAAAATAAATACAGTTTTGTGAGATTGATTGGAATCAGGCTTGGGACGGATGTCTAGTTGAGTTGCATCTGCAGGATAAGGCCGAGGGAGACATCGGAAATGGCATAGTCGAAGTCGTTATGTTTGTAGGCCTCCTCACGCACCTGACCAATAAGGCCAAACAGGAATTCGTTTTGCTTGAGATTTTGCGTTGAGATGGTTTCGAAAACGGTTTTATTTTTGCGTCCAAAGAGAATAACAGCGGTGGCAGCAAGAGTGAAGTTGAGAGTCAGTTTTTCGTTATTCTCATCGGTGCCGCTACCAGTGCCTCCATTGAGTCGCATCATCAAATCCCAGTAACGGCTGGTGGCGCCGATTTGAAAGCCCGCAGTCACCACGCCGGTGGGGACTTGTTTGATTTCGTGGACGGTGGTCTGTCGGTCTTCAAGAATAAACAACTGCTTTTGCATGTAGCCCAGATCGAACATGACGTTACCAAAGCGCATGCGAAAGCCACCGATGTAATTGGTTTGCGCCAGCGATGGGTTGACCAGGGTGCGGGTGTCGGCAATGTCATAGGTGTACTGGGCGGTTTCGCCACCGACATGGAAGGTGAGCCAATTGCTGATAAAAAACTCATTCTCCATCTTCACCCGGTAACCCGAGGTGGAAGTGATGCTGAAATTGGCCACCGTCTTGTGATTGCGGGCGAGGCTTGAGAGCTCCGCCATGGCGTCCACTTCCAAATAGTACTTGGCCTCAGCCCTCATGGAGACCAATGAGATCAGGGCCAGACTTAAGCCTAAGTAGAGAGGCAAACGAGTGAACATGGTTCCAGTTTATCACTGGGAAATCGCCGGTGCTTGAACTCGGATCATCCTCTCTACCGAAGTTGGGTCCAGAACTTGCGGGGCGGTCCGGTTAGGGAACCCACACACCAATGCGGTAGCGGGAAATCTGTCTATAGCTGCCGGCCCACACCATCATGCTGTCTGGATTGCGGGGTTCAATGACGTACTCTTTGTTACCGTCCCGTTCTTCGACCAAGGATACGAAGGTCTTATGCCAGCGTCCTTGTTTGTCCTGTTCTTCGAACTCGTAAGACTGAAGGTACTTGGCCGGTCGCACGACGTTACTTGTATAGCGGCCGGTAGCGGGTCCGGTACGTACCAGCTCCAGTGCCTGACAGCGGTTTTCCACTCGGGCAAAAATGACCACATTTCGCGGATAGGACGTGTGGGGAACAAGAATGCCAGATAGTGTCTGCATGGAACCAAAAGTTTTGTCCGAAGTGGTGAGTCCCGCATCACACAGATACCGGGAAACCATTTTAGCATTTAGGCCGCCCGGCAAATGAGCAGACTTGTTAAAAAGTACGTGAACAAAGCTGGCTATCTTGTCGGTGGATTCAAGGACATCATTATTGAAGTCATCGTACCAAACCCGAATCAGCGCCTCGTGAAGCATAAAGGCCAATTGGTCCCGATAGGGCAGACTGTGATAGAGATTGCGATCAACCAGTACAGTGAGGCTGTTGCGATCCTGTAGGGCCAGTCGGTGAATAACCCCGCGGACGCGCCAGGGGAGATAGACGACCCCACGGTCGCCCACCTCGGGCAGAGGACCGTTGACCAGGTAAAAAGTGAGCTTGTCTAGGCCACCTAAGATTTTACTCATCACCGGCTCAGTAAAGCTGTCGGCTCCGGCCGGGAAATAGGTGGCGTCGAGCAGTCCCTGGTGGCGGGCCAATTCCCTTTCCAAGCCGTGGCGAAGTCCTTCAATTTCCGGATCAAGAATCTCAGAGTTGGGAATGCGCACCAAATCCAGAAATCGAACTCGGCCATTGTGTTCGACCAAAGTGTCACCTCCATTGCCCCGGTCATTTCCCAGATTGGTGACGACCCCGACTTGATCGGCTTTTTCAAGGGTAGTTTGTTGGGAATCTGCCTTGGGAGAATGGGCCCAGCTGATAACACTGAGGCTTGTTGCTGAGAAGAGAAGTGCACATTTTATTGCTACTCGGATCATTGAGAACTCCTTTTATTTCGATCAATTTGGCTGACGGGGACCAATTGCACGTTGAGGTTATAGACTTCTGTTTTTTCGCCCTCTTCGAGAAAGGCACACAGTTGACGTCTGAAAGTGCGGATCATTTTCTTAGCTGGTTCAATTTTTGACCTATCGATGGCCATGGTGATGGAAGTGATATCGCGATCAGCGAGCTCCACAGTTTCCAGACAGTCAATGGCTTGGCGGAGACTTTGCCGGTGAGAGCTGCGCAAAGCGGGTGACGCGATATCAGTAGGGGTGGTCAGGGATTTGTTGGTGGCCACCCATGCCCCATCTTTTTCCACTAAAAGATCCAGCCGGGTGAGACGCTCAATCGCACTCTTCACCTGAGTGACGGAAATCCCCAATCGCTGAGCGATCCATTTGGCGTCGGACTTAAAACCCCGCACTTCGGTGAGACTTAAAATGGCGAAGTGATACCAGTCCGCCAGAGCGTGAAAGTGATCCAGGGACAGCTGAATATAGTCGCCCGATGATTCAATTGAGTTTTCCATCTTGCCCTGAGGGGCCGCCATGCCTTTTCCACTTTGCTGGATGCGATTGAGCAGGGCTTGTTTGGCCTGGGGATCTAGCTCCAGGCGGTCAGCCAAATGACGGGCCATCTTATGGGTGATCGGGCGCTTTTGATTGAGGATTTCAGAAAGGCGACCCGGGGGAATCTGCAAAACCTGGGCAAAGGCTCTCAAGGAGAAAGAGGGGTTCCTCTTACGTCGAGCATCGTACTCTTCTTGCAGCCACAGGCGGGCACTTTGACCAGTGTTCATAGGCCGAGAAGTAGGCCCATGAGCCAATGAGGTCAAAGCTCTTGGGAACAAAATGATCCCAAATCCTAGGGAACGGGTAGGGACTTCATGGGGGTGGCACTGGTATAGGGGGAGTTGTTTCAAAAAGGTTCAGGTCCTATTCGTGGATGCATGACGACATATTCAAATTCCCTTGGAATCTGAATATGTCGTCATGCATCCACGAATAGGACCTGGAACCTTTTTGAAAAAAACCCCTTCTGAATTCAGAAGGGGTTTTAGCGGAAACTTCAGATGGAGAGATCTAATTAATAGATATCTTCCATGGTGTTCATGACGTTGAACTTGCCCGTAGGAGTGATCAGGCGAGGATCCTTGATCACAGCCTTCATCTTGCGGGTTTTGTCGTCAATCACCACAATCGCAGAAGTCTGTTTGGCTCCGTTCCATACAGAGAACCATACCTCGTCGCCTTTGGCATTGTACTCAGGCTGAACCACACGCTTGGCGCCTTCACCCAGCTCGGCCATGGCAGCGATGTCGACGCGCTCAAAGCCCTTGTCCAAATCTTTGAGGTTGTAGACGGCAACCGACTGATGAAGTTTTTCGTCAGGATTCAGAGGAGTGTCCACCCAAAGGTTTTTGGATTTGGGGTGAGTCTTGATGAACAAGGAACCACCACCTTGGCCCTTGAGTGTCCGTACAACCGACCATGCCTTTCGGCCAGAAGTTGAAATCAAGGAAATGCTGTCGTCACCCAGGTGGCTCGTTGCCCAGACCCAACCGTGTTTGGGGTCTTTGAAGTTGGCGCCACGACCGGGATGAGGAATTTTGCCCACATCGATCATCTTCACCAGCTTGCGCTCCTTGGAGTCGATCACGGCAACCTTGTTTGATTTATTGGCGGCCGTCATGAAGTAGCGATGAGTGTGGTCCCAACCACCGTCATGCAAAAATTCAGCGGTGTCGATGTTGGTGACACGCAGGTTGTCGATGTCCGAGTAGTCAACCAACAAGACCTTGCCAGTCTCCTTGACGTTGATAATGAACTCAGGATGCTTGTGAGACGCCACAATGGCTGCAACCCGAGGCTCTGGGTGATACTCTTGCTTGCTCACAGTCATACCACGAGTGGCCATGATCTTGAGGGGCTCAAGAGTGTCGCCTTTCATCATCACGAACTGAGGAGGCCAGTAAGAGCCACCAACCGCGTACTTGTCTTCGTAGCCTTTGTACTTGGAAGTCTCAACTGAGCGAGCCTCAAGACCAATCTTGATCTCTGCCACGTTGTCAGGAGTTTCCATGTATAGGTCGATCAGGTTGATCTTGGCATCACGACCGATCACATAGAGGTAGCGCCCAGAAGTAGACAAGCGGGAAATATGGACCGCGTATCCAGTTTTGACCACATTGATGATCTTTTTGGAATCACCATCGATCAAGGCCACCTGACCCACGTCACGAAGAGTAACGGAGAACAGGTTCTTCAGGTTGTACTTGTTCATTTGCTTTTTGGGGCGCTTCTCAACTGGAATGATGACCTTCCAGGAAGCCTGCATCTCCTTCATTCCCCATTCCGGAGGAGTGGGCGGCTCATGAAGCAAATACTTGGCCATCAGGTCGATGTCGCCTTTTGACAATTCCCCCGAAGTTCCCCAATTGGGCATACCAGCAGGAGATCCATAGGTGATAAAGTTCTTCAGGTAGTCTTTACCCAGCTTGCGAGTGATCTCGGTGGTCAATGGTTTCCCTGTGGCGCCTTTACGCAAAACTCCGTGACAGCCGGCGCAGCGTTCAAAGTAAATCTGCTTGGCCTTTTCGAAGTCAGCGGTCTTCAGACGATCACGGGGCGCCACATCTTTCGAGGTGGTAACAAATCCAGGATCAATTCCAGAAGGAGCACCTTCGTACTTCACTTCGGTCTTAGACATGGGCTTGTGTCCGGCGCTTTCTGCTTTGGCTGTTTTCATGCCAGCAAAGTAAGCCGCCAAATTGTCAATGTCCCCATCCGTCAGCGCCTGTGCCATGGGGCTCATTGTGGGGTCTTTTCGATTCCCTGCCTTAAACGCTTTCAGTTGTTTAGTCAGGTAAGACTCACTTTGACCCGCAAGGTTTGGGTACATAGGGTTTAAACTGACTCCGTCCGGTCCATGGCAAGCAGCACAGCTTGCTGCTTTTTTCTTGCCTTCGGCGGCGTTTCCACCAGCCATCGCGGCAGGAGCCAAGAGGGCGGAGCTAAGTAGAGCGACTCCGAGCAAACGCATCCTCATGATGAATCCTCCTTCTGAGTTCTGCTTTGGTCCTAAATTCCAACGCATAAGATTTTTTTAGTTTAGAAATTGTATGATCTCATAGATACACATGCAATCTTTGTACACCAACAAATAAAAATTAATGCAGTGAAAACATGGGGATGGGGCGAAGCGAGTCACAGACAAAAAGCCGGATGGGACAATCCTACTCCGCTTTTTGAGTTGCTTAACCAATGGGGCAAACTGTCCTAGATATTTGCCCAGTTTTCGAGTCTTAAAAGTCTTTAGGAGTTTGATGCAATGACTTTAGTCGGTGCTCAGATTCGCTGAGGGCGATCAGAACGATGCGTTGTTTACTAATGGTGATACTTTCAGTTAGTTCGAATCGCGGAGCATTACTATTCAAATCATCATCAGGAGCAAACTCTACCCGAATATTGTACTCACCTGGTGCTAGATTGTGCTGGTAGTTCACATCGAGGGGGCGATCGTGTTTCAGGCCCGGGGGCAAAACCAGTTCATCAACAATAGCGACATTATCAACAAAGAGTTTGAGCCGGTAGTTGATGTAAGTCACAGTGCACTCACGAGGTCTGCGCATATGCGGGAGGCGATGCGCCAACTCCTCGGGGCTCAAGTCCCGGCAGGTTTCGATCTTCTGTCCAGGAAGGCGCCACCCGATTCTAATTGCCCCGTGTTCTGGGACCTGATTCCATACCACTTGGCTTCCCAGAGCGATGCCTGCCAACAGCAGGATAGTGGCCACAAGACCTGCGGTCCATTGGCCGGGAGACGAAGTTTTCTTCGCGGTTCCAGAGCCATCCCTCATCCATTGCCAGAGGGGCTGGCCTTCATTGCGACTGCCACTGAATAGAAAAACGGCATCTTGAGCGATGGCTTCAGGCAATTCAGGACCTCGTTTGCGTTGCCACCTTTCGCTGAGCCAAGTCGTCCCTTCGCGGAACAAACAGTCGTTTTCCGGGCAGCCGGCCACGGCTGTGCGGCCAAAGCGTTTGGCGGCAAATGTGAGTGCTGCGGAATGAAGCGTTCCTGTGCATTCAACTGAATAGCTCAACCAGCCAGCGTTCTTGGCTTCATCATGGGTTTTAGCGGCCAAATCCGAGTGGCGACAGACAAAAACCAGCCCCTTGTCTTCGGGCACTGGATGTTCATCACAAAAGGCCTTCAGTCGGCGTATCATGTCGCGGGCGTTACGGTCGGGAGGGCCAATGGCAAGTGAGGAGCAGGAGGCTGAACAAATACCACAACTCACACAAAGAGCCGGATTAACCGAAGCAAATTGGGGCGAAAGACCTTCTTCCTGGCGGTCTTTCATCAAGATGGCATCAAAGGGACAGTCCGAATAACACTGGGCGCAACCCTCACAACGCTTCTCCTCGACGAGGGAGGCCAGGGTCTCTCGTTTTTTGTGGTTCTTGGGACGCCACCACCACGGCATGGAGGTTAACACCAAAGTGAAAACCAAAGAGCCGGCAAAGACCCAGGCGGTGGTGGTCCACTCCACCAGAGGCATCCAAAAATTGTAGAATAAATCTGTCGGATACCCTCCCGGAATCATCAACAGATCGGCCTTTTTGAGCATGGGAGCCGGAACGAGAATGGAAAAAACAATAAATATCCCAGTGAGCCAGTAAGTGAGATTCCTTTCCGGTAACCACTTGGAGCGGGCCAGTTTGGAAGTGTGTAGCCATAAGACCAAAATCATGCCCAGAGGAACAGCGACGTGGGCAAAAAGATTCATAAAAAAGAAGGACGCCGGGACAGGTTTGCCACCCGTGAAGGATCGTTCAATGCTCTCTGGGAAAATGGGTAGAAGATCCAAAATCTTGGCCCCCATCTTTGCCATGGCCATGCCATGCTCGTCCCAAACCATCACATAACCGGTCCAAGCGGAAATAAACATAAATCCGGTAAGCAACACGCCGGTCACCCAGGCCAACATACGTGGTCCCCAAGTTTTGCCTTGGACGAGCAATCTTAAAACGTGAAAGGCCACGGCCACCACGGCTGCATCTGAAACCCATCGGTGCATGGCTCGCATCCAGCGGGCTCCCCAAACCTGATCCTGGATTTCCGCAATTGACTCAAATGGACTGCCGAGGCGGTAAAAGAATATCAGGTAGAGTCCGGTGATGAGAGCGGCAAATAGACAAAACACAGCCAAGGTGCCGCTGCGATAGAGAGGGTTGTAGCGAGAGGTGTAAAAGCGATCAAAAAGGCGATCAAAAAAAGTCAGGATGACTTTTAACGGGCGAGTGAGTTTTGGGTATTCTCTCTCGTCATAAAGGGTTTCAGATTCCTGCATGCTTTAAACTCACGCGCCTTACTGCCTCAGACAACCAACTGGGGTGAGGATTGTTAAACGTATAAACCCATTGTCCTTGTGGGTTAATGACGAATACCAAGGCCGGGTGAGTGATGTCACCTGTTTTATCGTTGCGCGATGTTGGCATATTGAATAAGGGAAAAAGTCGAGTCACTTCCTCAATCGTCTTGTGAGAGAGGACATGGGCGAAAGAGGGCAATTCCCACTCTTTGGCGATGGTGGGAAGCGAGCCCGGAGTGTCTCGCCAGGGATCAAGAGTGATGACTAAGAACTCAGCTCCGTCATCTTCTTTTAGGCCCTGAAGCACCTGATGAATAATCACCGGGCAAACCGTCGCACAGTGGGCAAAGGCAAAAGTCAATACCACAGGACGGCCGAGGAAGGTCTTTTCGCCAATGGTGTTCCCGTGTTGATCGACTAAACTAAAGGCCGGCAGGTCTTTGTTCACCTGAGGGTAATTGTCCGGGAGCTGTACGTCTGGAGTTGGAGCACTAAAGTCCACGCTTTCAATTTCAAGGGCGGCAGAAAACTTTTGCGCCACCCAAACCGATTCACCTCCTATAAGGATCAAGGTCACAGCAGTGAAAACTTGTCCAACCTTGAGCGAGAGGGCCTGTTTGAGTGTGGCAAAAACTTCCTGAGGCGACCAAACAAACAAAATAGCAATGGCTAAGATCGCGGGGCTGAGGACCAGCCCCATCCAGCCATAGGGCTCAGGTAGCCCGTTGGGCATGCGTCCGAAGCAGGCTGAACGGGCGGCCTCCAACCAAGCGGGAGCCGCCCCGGGCGTCGGTGCAAAGGCAAAGGCCCACCACAACAAGGTGGCCCCCAGCCAAATACATATTGCTAAAAGCACCGACTTCTTCATTCTCGATTATCCTACCTTCCACAGGAAGGACAAAATCTTCCAGTTGGTGAAGTAGTAAAGTACAAAACACACCAAAAAGATGGTGACCAAAACCACGGTGCCTTTGGCGCCAAGCAAATGGGCCTTCTGTACATGGTCTCCGGTGTGGACCTGGGGAGGCAGTTTGTGCACCCCTTGTGGAACACCTGGTGCTCCATTCTTGATGTCGGCCTCGGTGATCTTTTTGCCAAAGAACACGGTCACTACGGCAATGGCAATGTACATTAAGGCTCCAGTGACGGCAATTAATCCACCAATACCCATAAGGGCCTGTAACATTCCCACTGCTGGGTGGAATTCAACCGGGAAGAGAGCACCGGCAAAAGTGATGTCCCAGTGGCGACGAGGAACACCAAAAATCCCCTGGAAGATCATCGCCATGGCCATTATGCTGATACCAAAGCCAAAGAAGTAGGGTTGAACCTTAGCCATTCCCCAGAAAGCCACACGCTTTTGAAAAATCAATGGTAGCACGTAGTAGGTGACAGCCATGAACGCCAGAGCGGTTCCGCCCACCACTGTTGTGTGGAAGTGTCCGGGGATCCGCAAAGTGTTGTGAGCAATGATGTTAATCTGCTCCGTTCCGATGGTGACACCGGTGATTCCACCCATGAATCCAAAGATCACGACCGACAAAGCCATTCCTGAGAAGGCGGGGTCTCCCCAGGGAGCCTTTCGCAGCCACTCGAAAAGTCCATTGGTGAAGCCGCGCAAGCGCTGACCCATCTCAATACCGGCAGGCACAGTAAAGCCGTGGATCATGGAGGCCAACACCGCCAGGTACATGGCGTATGAGGTATTCCACACCTTCCAGGCCGGACCAAAGCCAGGATCGACCAAAAGGTGGTGAGCCGAAGCCATCGAGATAAAGAGAATGTAAAGTCCGAAGGCTATGCGACTGATCTTTTCATTCAGCACCACGCCGCCAACGGTTAAGCCAGCCAATAGATACCAAATCGCCACCATCGCGGCCACATTGATCTGTTGCGAGCTATGCCCCAGTCCCCAGAACACCAAGCGGTAAATCTGTGGATCCATTTCCATCAGGCCCAGTGACCACAAGAAGGTGGGCACAAAAATTAAGGCGCCGTGGAGCAGGGTAATGATGGCAATAATTGCGGCAGTCAGGGCACCAAAGACAACCAGGGGCATGGAACCCTCATAGGTCTTCTCCCTCTTGGCGACGACCAGAGTGGCCATAAACTGGAAGCACACCAATAGAGCTCCTACCGCAAACAGGATGATACCCAGATAGTACATGGGATGAGCCATCAAAGGCGGATAGGAGGTAAAGGTCACATCCGCATTACCGGTGTAGACCATGACGTTGACCATGACCATACCGACGACCATCAAAATGAAATTGAGCCAACCGAGCTTGGGCGCGGGTAGTCGACAATTTAGTAAGACAGGTCCGGCAAAGTAGAGAACCGCCATTTCAAAAAAGACGATAAAAAAGATCAGCATATTCAGACCATGACTGGTCAGCATGCGATAATAGCCCTCAGCCGAAAGCAAATGCACGGCTTGCCAACGGGTGAGTAGAATACCGATGGCGGCGATGACTCCCAAGAGGAAGCATACTACAGCCACAACTGCGTTTACTTTAATTAGGTTTTCCGCATTGGAGTCCACCTTAAGTCCGGTCACGGAGCAGGTGCGAAACCTAGCGGCAATATTGGATACTGCACTCATGATATTTCCCCTTACTCTTCAACGATGACTTTACCCACCATCAAGTGGTGGCCGATTCCACAAAACTCATTACACATAATCTGAAACTCACCCGCTTTGTTAGGGGTGATGCGCAGACCATAGTCGTACCCGGGGACCACTTGAAAGTTCACATTCACCGGGAAGAGAGAGAAACCGTGGTTAAGGTCAATGGAAGAGAGATGAAGAATGTACTCAGCACCCTTTTTGAGTTTCAAAACCGGGTACCAGGACCACATCCGTCCCAACATATAGATGTCGCTACCAGCGGGAGGAGCGACAACAGGAACGCCCTTTTCCTCGCCGACCTGGTATTCCTCGACAAAGCGGTTCACCCGTGACTCAAAGTCAGCAACTGAAACCTTGGCGCGAATACCTGAGGGATTTTGTCCGCCCTTTAAGTGCCAAAAGGGCATCATTGCGAATAGGATCATACACCAAATAAATGAGACGATGACCCACTTTCTCTCCTGAGGAGCAGCTGGTGTCCACCAGACTCCCTTAGGAGAGACAATGCCAGAATGCATGGAATTGTCAGCCATAGTTGCAATCCTTTCCTTGTCTCACACCTTAGGGCAAGGTGGCTTGTGGGAGAGAGAGAACTTCAATCAACCCCCAGATTGTGTAAAAACCGAACATCGTTGCGAGACCTGCGAAGAGCAGGAGAAATGGGCTGTCCAACAGTCGTTGGCCCAGCGGGACTTCCTGATTAGAACTCATAGAACCCTCACCGTGTTGAATTTCAATGGATGGACAATTCAAAGTATATACAAATACTTGATGCATGGAAGCTAGCACTTTAGTTGAGGGATTTTTTTTGTGTGACGCATTATCTCTGAGACATTTTGTGTGCTCACCAAGGGGTGAAGGCAGCTGTTGCGGAGAGAATGTCCCAATACCCCCTGTGGGTTTGTCTTTCAGGCGGTTTTGCTGAGGTAGGATGTCTCGAAAAATTGGGAAAATTGTTAAGGCTGATGGAAAAAAAAGTAGCGGCTGAGAAAATTCCGGAAACGGCTCGTCGAGACGAGCAAAAAAATGGTGGCCCTCCCCATGAGGGCCACCGGATCCAGAGGATGTGGTTGTTGGATCTTAAAAAACCAAAATCAATATTAGCGACAGGAGCGACGTGAAATCACATCGTCTTCGCTGTCACAGCGGGTGACATGACAGCCATAGAGGCGATCATATTGGCAATTGCGACGGGCTTCCTCGCGAGCTTCCCACTCGGAGGCGCCGTAGCCATCGACGGTGAACTGGCGACCGTGACCGTCGTCTCCGGAAGCCGTACAAATATAGTAGGTCTGAGTGCAGCGCTCGATACAATCGCCGTGCTTTTTCAAACAACTGCGGCAACTGCTGTGTCCGCCGAAGTGCTCTTCCCAGCCATCATCGTAAGCGCGGCAGGTGATATCGCCATAACGAGGTGGGCGTGGGCGGTCCGGTCGACCTGGGTAACGGGGCGGCCGCGGACGTACGCGATCATTTCCGATCAAGCCGATGATATCTATTATATCACCTGCATCCAAAGCTTGGCCAATTGGCGCATATGACACCAGCATCAGGCCAGCGAAGACAAAATGTAACCATCTTTTCATGTTATTCCCCCTATGATTGTGGATTCCGTCCCCTTTTAGAGTCACTGTGACACCTTTTGTGGAATCCAGACCGGGAGACTACAAGGCTTGTGCCAAATCCAATTTTAGTGTCGAAACCTTTGTCACTGGTGGAGGCTAGAGTATCAAAATCGTTAGTGAAAACGCATTTGAACGATTTGACGGAAAAGTTGTGAGACGCGTTATTTTTGCTTTTAGAATAGGGATTGTCTTTCTGGTGTTGGACGTTTTGTTGATCTCGCTCACAGGCAACTTGCACGGGTATGGGAGCGGGTATGGGAGGCTTTGTGTCACTTCAATCAAAAACCTTTCTGCTTTTGGCAGAGGTTCTCATCAGTGTGCAATTGGCAATCTATCTTGGCGTGACGAAGGCTCACGATCATTATTCCAAATCCATTTTAGGTCGCGATTTGAGTGTGGCTGTCGAGCGCTTTCAAAGTCTGATTGATCAAAATGGCAATCCCTTGGAAAGCGGGGATTACCTGGAGAACCTGCAAAGGCAGATGGGTCTGAACATTCTCATTTTTAGTGCAGACTCGGGCAAGAAGGCCTGGGGGCGCTGGCCGGTGACTTCGGTGAACACTCGGGACGACTTGTACAAGACCGTCCTCGACAAGGTCGACGGGCGAATGCGCTATCTTCTCAAGGTGGATGACAAAGCCTGGATGGCCGAGACCATGGTGTTTCAGCTTTCCGATAATCAGCGGTTGAAGGTTTTGTTTTTTCAGGAAACCAAAGGGGTCTTTCAATCCATCCAAGATGTGGGGTTGATGTTAAAGACCATTTTTGCCCTGGGACTTTTGCTCACCTTTGGCGTGTCCTTCTTGGTCGTTCGGCGATTTGTCCAGCCTTTGCAAAGGCTGACTGATTTGGCGACCAAGGTTTCCAATGGAGACTACGAAATTAAAATCGAGAGCGAGGGCCAAGACGAGATTGCCACTCTCGGTAAGGCCTTCGCCAATATGAAGGAATCATTAGTGCAGACTCTGACGGAAAAGGAAAAGGTGGCCGGGGATCTGGAAGAGCGCAATATCAAAATGGCCGTTCTCAATAACCAAATGGAGCGCAAGCTGGAAGAAACCAAAATCCTTCTGCAGATTTCTCAAGCCATGACCATGCGCCTTCAGGGGCAATCGGTGATCGAAATCGCTCTTAGCCAACTCAAGGAGTACTTCAAAGCCGACATGGTGGCTCTGTTTGGTCATCAGTATGGCGATGAAAACTGCGAACTCAAGAACTATGTGGGGCGGGTGTTCCCTTTTGACGAGGAGAGTGGCGACCGTCAAAACCTCAAAGTGGTGATGGACATGGTGAATCCACTCCTTGACCGCGTTCAGCAGATGAAGCAGCCCGTGGTGTTTAGCGACTTCCTTAGTAGCGGCGCCGTCGGCTACGGCGGGCGTGAGGATCGGCTGACCACCTCACTTTTTCCCCTCAAAAAGAACAACAAGGTGATTGGTGCCCTTGGCCTGCTGGAAATGAACAGCGAGAAAAAGCTCGATGAAGAGGACATTCAGTTTATAATGACGGTGGCCTCCAATATTACCGTCCTATTAGAGAACGAATACCTCCACGAAGAGACCACCCGCGACAGCCTGACTCAGCTCAACAATCGCTCTTACTTTCAGGTGCAGTTACAAGAGGGGATTGCGGCCAAACCCACTAAGGAGTTTCCCGTGTCTTTGATCCTCTTTGATATCGATCACTTTAAGTCCTTTAACGACAACTATGGCCATCTGGTGGGCGACGCGATTTTGAAGCAGATCGGCTATATATTGAAGCGAATCCTGCGCAAGAACGAAGATGTCATGTGCCGTGTGGGCGGAGAAGAGTTTGGCGTGGTGCTCAACGGTGTTAAGCCCGAGAGGGTAGCCGAGATCGCGGAACGCTTGCGTTCCAATGTGGAACAACACAAATTCCTTCACGAAGGTCGTGAGTTCCACGTGACGATTAGCATTGGCTACGCCTGTTTACCCAACAGTGCCAAGACCGCCGATGAGCTGATCGAGAAAGCAGACCAGGCCATGTATATGAGCAAGAACCGCGGTCGAAATCGAGTCACTCCTTATACACCTCTCGTTACGGGACAGGCGGCCTGAGGCCGAGTGACTTTAATCAAAATCAACTTAACCCCCCGTGGCGACCGTGCCGATAAGCCAACAAGCCATAGGGGGCAATCAGTTGTCCAACAACCAGAATCCATTTTTTGGTCCCAAAGGGGCCGAGTCTCTCAAACAAATTGATGATGAAGGGCACTTGTTTCTTCTGCGCCTTTTTGCCGAGTCTCCGGTTGGGTTAAACCTTTGTCGTCTGAGTGATGGGATGTGGCTTGCCTCCAATCAGGCCTTTTTGGACATCATTGGATATAGCGCTGAGGAGGCTGACGGAGGATTGACCTATTGGCAGCTGACTCCAGACAAGTACGCTGAAGACGAAGCCGAGCAACTGAAGTCTTTGGATTCCACCGGAGCCTATGGTCCCTACGAGAAGGAATTCATTCATAAAGAGGGGCATCTCGTCAATGTGCGCCTCAACGGCTTTATTACAGAATGTAAGAGCGAAAAGTACATTTGGTCCTTTATCGAAAACATCACCGAAAGAGTGAACATCGAAAGGGAAAAGAAAGAAACCCAGGGGCAAATTGCCCTTTCTGCAAAACTGGCCTCGATTGGCACCATGGCTGCAGGTGTGGCCCACGAAATTAATAATCCTTTGGCCATTCTCTATATGCTCTTGGAAAAGTCCAAGCATGAGATCGAGATGGGGAAATTGGATCCCCTTAAGCTGATTGATCAGCTGTCCTCAGGTTTGGACCGTATCAAAGGCATCGTCGACGGATTGAGGATCTACTCGCGAACGGATGTGAACCAGCAGCGCCGTGAAGTCTTTCATGCCCATGAAGTCATCCAAAACTCGGTGCAGTTAATTTCAACTCTTTATAAGTCCACGGGCATTGAAATCGAGTGCCAGCTAAAAGGAGCTCGGGACACCCTGATGGGGAATCCCGGTCAGTTTCAACAGGTCCTTATGAATCTGCTGGAAAACGCCAAAGATGCCTTGGCAGAAAAGCCAGAAGGGCAGCGGAAGATCGTTGTTTCAACCGTAACGGATATGGGTACAGGTGGCCTGTGGGTTCAAGTCCGCGATACGGGCTGCGGTATTCCTGGGGATGTGCAAAAGAAGATGTTCGATTTGTTTTATACGACCAAACCGGTGGGCAAAGGAACGGGCTTGGGTTTGGGCATTAGTCACTCCTTTGTCCAGGAAATGGGTGGAGAGATCAAAGTGGAATCCCAGGTCGGTGAAGGCACCACCTTTACCATGAGGCTTCCCGTTTATCGTCAAGACGAATCCAGCGAAAACAAACCAGCTAAGGACGAGACCTCTGGCTCCTTGTTTTGTCCAGAAGGACAAGGCCAAAGGGTGTTGGTGGCCGAAGATGAAGTGGAGCTGGCAGAATTATTTAAGATGCAACTGGAGGAATGGGGATTTCAGGTCGAGTGTGTGCACAACGGACGCCAGGCCCTGGATCGCCTTCTCCAAGATCCGGAGTCCATCGATATCTTGGTGACAGATCTCAACATGCCAACCATGGCTGGAGATGATCTGATCAAAGAGGTGATTGCCCAACTGGGCGAGCGTCAGCCTAAGATTGTTCTCATGAGTGGGGGAGTTCGTGAAGACTGGGAAAAACGAATTTCCGGAGTGAAGGCTCACGTCGTTCAAGTTCTCAATAAACCCTTGGGTGCAAAAGATCTGTCCGTCGCCTTCACTAAACTCGCCAGTTAAACTACTAAGGGCAGGCTTCAGATAACAGCTTGAGGTTTTGGTTCATGCCGGCGGAGCGGTTGCCGGGTTCAAAGGCGCCCCAGCTGCCGCGGGCGGCGACGACCATGTTGAGGCTGGGGATCACAGTCATGACTTCTTTGCTCCAGTGGCCGTTGGCCTGAAAGGCATCAGGTGGGGCGTCAGGCCACACGGACTGCCCCGGATTAAACCACCAGTTGTAGCCGTAGATACCGGGACCGATATGGGTCTGATCGGTGCCACCACCGTGGGTTCCGATACCCAAATAATCACCGCGACTGTCGGTGCCGCCCGTGCGGGGAAGATTTCCCGCGACGTGGGCCTTGCGAAAATTTTGAAAGAAGCTCTTATTGAGAACTTGTTGCCCCTGCCACTTGCCCTCGTTCAACCAAAACCATCCAATGCGAGCAAAGTCCCGGGGAGAGGTTTCAAGACCGTTGCCGCCACGACTGCCAAAAATGGAGCCATCCTGAAACTGCAAAACACCGAGACGGCCGGAATTCGTGGCGATGCTGTTCAAAGAGCCTCCCCCATAGACCTTCTTAAGGGACTCGGCATAGAGTTGAATGGCATAGTCGTTGTAGGCCCAAGCGGTTCCAGGGGCTTCAGCGCGCATGTAGCCACTGATCATATTTGCCAAGTGGTGATACTGGATGTCCCGGTCTTTACCTGAAAGGTTCCAGCCCAAATTGACAACTTTGTCATTCGGACTACTCAGCTTACCTTCTTGAATGGCGAAAAACAAAAGTGTCGACATCACCGGCTTGGAGCTGGAGGCCCAATCGCCCCGACTGTTAGCAGCCCCCCATTCTTTAACGATGTAGCCGTTTTTCACAATCACACCCACGCCGCCCACGTTTGCGGCAAATTGATCCAGCTTAGTGGGGATTTGGCAATGGTCGCTGGCGGAGCGCTTTTCCCAACTGGCCCCAGGGAACACCTGGTTGGCTGGGCTGGTGACGACGCGTTCGGCATAGACCACCACTTCGTTGCCAAGATTTGCCGGTTTAGGAAAAAGAGCATTTCCGGTTGAAGAATGACTAAACTGTTGGCTCACCCGTTGGCCGGATACAGTGTCCATCCAAACCAGATTGTAGGTGCCGCTGAGAGCCCCTTTTATGCCCAAGTTGCTCGTGGCATTGGAGCCATAGGCGACAAAAAGATGGGAGCCGGGATCAGCGAGGACATACTGGCTGTTGCCAGCGATCAGTTCATCGTGGGGCGACAGAGTCTCCAGGCGAATGGATTCAAAAAACTGAGCGAGATAGCCGCACTCTTTGAGTCTCTCATTGGGTGTGGAGACAATATCCCAGTCAATCGGCATGATATAAGCACCGCCCATAGCAGAGGCCCAGATAATACGTCGGGCGTTGACACCGGTACCCACTGACCCACCGGCCGGTTCAGCCAAGTTCAGATTGTAACGTCCGTTTGCTGAATTCCAGGCGCTGACCATTTTCTGGTGAAAGTCCTGAGCCGAACTGCCATCAATTTGAATGGAAAACTGATCCACGTAAGGGGAGGAGGGCAAATCCATGTTGAGGCCACTGAGTTGATGGAGAGCCACAGGGTGATTCTTACTGTCGGTCTCCTTGATCACGCGGGCCATACTGTCGGCGCGGGCGGCACTGAAGCGTTCCTGGTACTCTTCTGCAATCACCCATACCAGATTGTTGTGATGAGAGAAGCGATTGACAATGGCCTTAATGAAGTTTTGCTCGGCCGAGGGAGAGCTGTTGTCTGAACCTTTGTTGCAGCCCCAAATACAGGCACTGTCGTCATAGAAAAACAAATAGATGACGATCCCAGCCTGATCCATTTCGCGAAACCAGGTTTCCCATTGATTGAGAATGTCGGTGTCCAAGCCCGATGAGGGATTTGAGTTGTTGAAGGGGTTGTGATCCCCTGGGCCGTCCCCGCCGTGAGAGCGGACAATTTGCATATAGATGCCATTGGCGCCGGTTTGCTTCATTTTGTTAATCAGAGCCATCTGATCCCCATTGCGGGTGCCGTTTGAGTTTCGACTTCCGCGATAGAGAAAGTCTTCCGGATCGCCGGCTCCACAGAGAAAGTGAGGGGTACCATTAGAAAACTTCAGCCAAGTGGGATAGTTAGTATTGGCTTGCAGGGGCCCCTTCACCGGAGGTGGATTTTGGCTGCAGACAGAAGTTTGCGCTGTGGCTACAGGGGTCTTGGGAGACTCCTCCCCAGCTTGGTTGACTGCTGAAATCTGATAGCTGTAGGTCGAATCTTCGACGAGGTTTTGATCACTCAACGAATTGGCTGTTGTTGCCAATAAAAAAAGCCCATCGCGGTAGACCTTAAAGGACTTCAAGTTTGGGAACTGGTCAGAGTCCGGAGTGTTCCATGAGAGGTCAATTTGGGAACAGCTCATGACCTTTGTACTCAAACCCGAGGGAGCTTTCGGGTCCCCTAGGCGACTGGCAAGCCCGCCAGTGTCAAAGGCCTGAAACTCACCACAGGAGGTGAGGAGAGTTGTTGCCATCAGGGTCAGAATCAGGTGCTTCATTGCTTCCATGCGCTCCTTACCCCCTAAAGACTGCAAATATCATTCAGTCTCAATGGGGCTCAGAACCATTTGTTTTGCTGTAAAATCGAGTCAGGTGTCAGTTTCTCAAAGGCATGTCAGAGAGCTAACAATTGATGGAGAGATTGGTACACTGCAAAGAAAAAAGCCAGGTGCTCGGCACCTGGCTTTTTGTTGTTTCTCTGTGAAACAAGGGGCCTACTTCATGTCCTTGACCCAAACCAATTCCACTTCAGGAACGATAAGGAACTTAGCCACCCAAGGGACTTCAATTCCAAATTTGGCCTGAATCTGCAGCATAAAGTGGCGCAGGGGCCATCCTGGATTCTCCCTGTCGTGGTGATCTTCGGGTAGAGCCACCACAGCGGAATTCACCTTGGTGATTTCACTTTTGAAGAACTCCACCATCTGTGGATTGCTTTCTGCCCGTGCCGAGAGGGCAGCCAAAAATATTGCAGCACAAATCAGTTTTTTCATTGTTGATCCCCTCTCTTAGAACTTGGTGTTCACAAATTTAACCGTGGCACTGATGGTGCTTCCCACATTGACGACGCCAATGTCACCACCAACCGACATACCGAAGCCCACTTTAACCGCCTGAACGGCCCACTCTTTGTCCTTAGCCTCGGCCTCTTCACCCGGCTTGGTAAAGATCTTGGACATTTCAATTGCTTTCGCCAGGCCTTTGCGGAAGTTGTCCCGGTTGACATCGTATACGGCTTCAGCTCCTCCAGCGGTCACGCTGTGTGAGAGAACATTGAATCCACGGCTGCGGGCAAAATCCAAATGCCGCTGAGGTGGATTGTGTTCAATCATCAGTAATCGTCCGGGCGCGTATCCGGTTGCCGCCATTGCCATGGGGCTGGGGCGTTCCTGACGATCAAAATAGATGTGACCGACAGTCTTGATTCCCGCCTTGACCACGCCAATGTCGCCCTTAGCAGAAAAGCCAATACCAATGCGCAAGGATTTGGCCTTAAACTGAGAGTTCGCCGACTCGGCTTCGCTCATCGCCTGAAGGTCAGAAGACAAGACGCGAACCAATTCACCCAAACCTTTAGACATAGGCTGAACCGCGTTGCTCATAGTGACCATGGGTGCAGGATCTGGCGGACGGGTTTGTCCCTTTGGTCTTAGCCACTCAAGACGCACTTGAAGGGCGCCACCGAGGGAGGCAATAAAAGAAACCGATCCGCTGGCTTCGATACCCAGGTCAAAGCGGAACTTGCTGGGCACCCACACACCGTGATCGCTCATAGGAACGGATTGAACCAGCCCATGAAGATCACGCACTGTTTGCTTGAAGCTCTTGCGGAAAAGGGTTTCGTTTTCCACCCGACCTGAAGCAATGACAGCCTGAATGGTGGGCTCCACTTCTTTCATCAAGCGCTCTTCCGACCACTCGGCATTCATTAGGACGGCGCCATCTTCCGCTGCTTCAGCCGCAGCAGGTTCAGCCGCCGGGCTCTTGTCCCGTTTTCCCCATACCACGACAGCACTGGGGTTGCCTTTAAAGGCCAACACACCAATAGTTCCGGATAGGGAAACTCCAAGTCCTGCGCGCATGACGACCATTCGCCAGGGCACCCAGTCTTTGGGTTTCTTGTCACTGTCTTCTTCAATGTTTGCCAGACTCAGATTGCTCTTTTCAATGGCTTCTCCATGAGCTTTGTAAATACGCGACACCAGCTTTTCTACTTTTTCGGTATCGTCTTTGACTTCTTCTTCATCTTCCCAAAAGTTGCGCATGGGTTGCGCCACATCAGCCCGGTCTTCGGGCAGAATATGCCAGTGGGAAGGAATCTTAACTTCTTTGCCATCGGTGGAGTTTGCCGCCCAAGTGGGAAGGGCAAAAACCATCAATAGGGGTAATATTGATTTTTTGAGTTTCATACCAACATCCTCTCTCTGCCAGACCGCTTAGGGTATTACTGGCTTTTTGGAGTTTGAGAAAACCACACCGAACTTTGGTGTCATTCCCCCTTTGATCACTGGTCCCAATCCGGCTTCGAGAACAAAGCCCAGACTGACCGCTACGGTCCGCATGTGCCAGGTTCCTTCGCCGTTGGTCAGACGAACCGACTCCATAAAAGAGTCATTCACAGTGTCGAGGGTGGTGGATAGGTGTCCGCTGAATTCCTCGTCTTCAACGAAATAGTTGTAGTAGTCGCCCTCATCATCCAGGCCGAGCAATGGAATGCCGCTCGTCGCGCACCCGCTCAGTCCGAATGCTGCGACTAACGCGCATAGCAATCCGTGTTTCATGAGATCCCCCCATGTATTGGTCGTTATTAATGGAAAAAGTACTTAGCAAATGTGGAGGGATGTTTAAAAAAAATTCGTACTTCCTGACAGAAAGCTCACGTTTGTCACACATGAATCAAACAACCGGGGAAAACAAGTCTCCGAATGTTCAAAAAGCCGAAATTTTAGGCACGATTGGGACAAAAAAACAAACCCCCATCGGGTATCCGACAGGGGTCATTTGTCTCAATGTATTGAGATGATCTTACTGCTGAAAGCCACTCATGCAAGTGTAGTCAGTGATCGGACCATTGGTGGTCATTTTCAAGAACAGATTAATGTCGATCAATGCCTTGCCAGTTTCAAAGTCAGCGTAAAAGTGGGCATAGCCAGAGCGACCGTTGTCGACGGTGAAGATCATGGATGTTCCATAATTCATAAAAGTATCGGGCGCTACGGTCACCACTTCAGGCTGAACAGTGGGATTGATCGGTGATTTCTTAATCATCCACAAATCACTGTTCGGAACACCGGGTTGACCGGGAACATTGGTGATCGAGTAGGTGGGTGCACCTGGACGGCCGTCCTTTTGCACACAGGTGAGAATGGTGGTTTCGACACTAGCCATAGCAGTGGCAGAGAAAGCCAGGGCAATAGCGGAAAGAATAAGCTTTTTCATGAAATGACTCCTCGATTGATATGGGAATAAACCCAATTGGTCTCTTAGGAGCGTCATCCCACGAAGTGGGGCAGGGACGGCAGGAATTCTCTCTGATTGGAGAATCTTCTGCCGTCTTAAGCTGTAAGGGAGTCAGGACCACAGAATCTTTTCAGTGTTTGTCAGCCACCAATTCTTGCACTGCGGTCGGGGCGGGTGGGGTCCACATTGGTAAATTGGACGTCAATCTTGGCCCCCGGTTGATGAGGGAGAAGGTCCAAACCATGAACGATGATCTTCTTTTGCGCCGAGTTTTTCGTCCACCCGGGGTTTTCACCCTCTTTAAGAAGCACATTTCCGTACTTGACCAGGAGAGTTCCCTCTTCAGGAATTCGATCCAGGTAGATGGTGAACCTTTCCAAAGTCTTTTTGCGAATCTCCTGACCCATCTTTGCCAATTCATCGCCATAGTTCTGGGAGCAGATATTAAAGACTCTACCTTTGGTTTTAGCCAAAAAGTCCTCCAGCTTGGCTGCGGTCTTGGCTGGATCTTTTGGGCAAGCCTTACTAGTTGGGTAGCTGGTGGGGTGAAGAATACCATAGGTGGATAGCTTTTCTCCGGAGCGGTCACGAGTCAGGCCAAGTAAATAATCGTGAAACCAATCCACCGAGATGGTCGGAGAGGCATCGTCCGCATCAGTCATGAAAACCAGGACCAGTTGGGAACCCGGGCGAAAGAATCCCTGGTTAGGGCCCTGCAGCCTCTCGGGAGCACCAAGGGCAGCAACCACCGGGCTGAACAGTTCTTCGTATTCAGGTCCGGAGTATTCAATCTTCGGTTCAGTGCCCGCCTTCTTTGCGGCAGCTTCGATCTCTCGGATTTGGGTTTTGGTACAGCAGTAAGGCCGATAACCGATGAGCAAGGTTTCCTTCAACACGTTGAGAAAGTCATTGCGATCTTCAAATGTATCTCGACTCAAGTAGCGGGGCACAATTCCCTGCACGAGATTTTCCTGTCCCTCGGGTGCTTTTAATGGTTTGAGCTCACCGATGGGATCATAGTTCCGCTGCCCGGAGGAACTGAGCTCCTTCACCATGCTTCCATAGCGAACCGAGTCCCAAATCGGAATCACTCCAATATGGAAATCAATAAAGCCTTCCACACTAAAGGATTCCACGAAGCGGTTGATGTTAGCCGCGAGCCTCTGTTGGTGAGGAGCCATGGACTGGGAATCATCAATGACAAAAAGTATGTCCAGTTTAGGTTCAAAGGAATTGTTGGTTGGCTCGGCCACGGCCTGGTTTTCCACGTAGACCTCAGGAGGAGGGGGAGGCTCAGGAGGGGCCACGAGCGGAGGCGCCTGGGTTTGACAAGCCAAAGAAAGAGTCGTTATCCCTAGAGCAAGTAAATGCCTCAAGCCCCTCAGGGTGATCTTAGAGCGGTTTAATGAATTCCGTTTCATAGCGATGCCTTTCGCAAGGTCGGACAGTCTTTGACTTTGGCCTGGTAACTGTCCAACTCATCCAGCCACACTTCACTGGTGTAGGGGAAGTACAGCTGGTCTTTATTGTCTTTTTTGTTTTCCTGCTGAACATGTGTGTCTGTCAGGTGGACGTCCATATGCAGGCGCTGAATGGCTTCGGCCTCTACAATATGCATCTTTTGCACCATGGCTGAGATCTCTTTGAGGTCTCTCTGGGCTAATTCCTGAAGGCGCCTCACTGCCCGGGCGCGAAAGGTCGGACTTTTGCTTTGTCGCCAGTTGAGAATATGCCTTTGGAAAAACTGATCCCGCCAAAACAAGGTGGGAAGGTGAGGAGCCTGGAGTCCAACCGATGTCAATCGGAATGGGGCTGCTGCCAACTGATCGACCGCT
The DNA here is from genome assembly GCA_020635075.1 of Pseudobdellovibrionaceae bacterium. Taxonomy (NCBI): domain Bacteria; kingdom Pseudomonadati; phylum Bdellovibrionota; class Bdellovibrionia; order Bdellovibrionales; family Pseudobdellovibrionaceae; species Pseudobdellovibrionaceae bacterium. Next base: position 478,355 of record JACKAM010000001.1, read on the forward strand.
TTCTCTGCATCTACTGTTGTTCCCTGGCTGGCCAACTGCTGGAGAGACGGGATCCGTTTGTTGAAATTTTCTTTAAACAGCTTGGTGGTCTTAAACACCTGGGGGTAGTCACAGATTTGTAAATGAGTCAGGGTCTTCAAAAAATAAGGTTCAGCTGGAATAATGTTGGAAAACACTGGAGAAGCCACCGTCGCCAATGCTGAAATGGTTTTATTGTGTTGATTCAAGCGCAGGTAGGTCCAGGCCAATTCCTCCTGTGCCTCAAGCCAGTAATCACTTTCACTGGGAATTTTTTTGTAGTGTTCGACAGTTTTATTCAGGTCCGGTTGCTGGAAATAGGCACGGGCCTTAGCCAGATCAATTTGATCTTGATCCACCACAGTCTGCACCTGGTCATCCAGCCAATCGAGAATGCGAATGGACAAGCGTGTGTTGTCAAACACCGATCCCCACAGGGCTGCCTGCCAGCGGTCCCATATGTCGTTGTCCGACATCTTTCCCTTGCGGATGGGAATGCGACGAACAAACTTTTGGAATTCCGTGCCGTTGCGAAAATGGCGAATGGGGCGGTTGGTCCAGTCTGCCTCCTGTGCCAGAAGGCGGCTCTGAATCACCGCTTCGCGGTTTCTTGCCCAGACGTCCTCACCGAGGACAACAATCACCGTGATGATGGTGGTGAGAATTCCAATTTGAAGAACTGTCTTCTTCATAAAAATCTTTTCCTTAGAGCAAAAATCCAATGCCAGCAGAGACGACAGTCAAATCCAGCTTGCGCTGATCGTCGTACACTCTATCTTCGTAACCCTGATAGCGAACCTCAAAGCGGGTGGAGATATGTTGGCTCAGCCAAATACCGATTCCGGCGCCGAATGTATAAGTATCGCTGGGGCCAGATTCCAATTCCACCTGACCGGCTCCGGCTAAGGCGTAAATGTCAAACTGAGCAACAGCCCAATCAAAGAAGTTCAACTTTCCATAAATTGGGTACCAAGTCACAACGCCCATGTAGGCGCGAATGGCAGAATCTGAATCAAAGAAGGGTTCTTTTCCCGCGCGGGCGGATTCGGCCCGGCGTTCACCTTCGGTGCTCAAACTATTGGAGTAGGAGTAATAGCGAGCGCCCAGCGACCATCTGGGATTGATGTGAAATTCCAGCTGCGCCCCGATGTTGTCCGTGTTCAAATAGGGGTCGCCACCAGCCATAGAGCCGTAGTGGGCAGCGACTTCAAGGCGCAGGTTGCGATCCACCAGGCGATTTTGCACCACCCGCAGACGATTTTTAGGGTCCAATGCACGGGCTCGACGAAGGATATCCTTGTTGCCGCCCAAGCTTTCCAGGTCCTTTTGCAGATCACCTGCCTGAGAGTAGAGAGCAGGCACCAAAAGGCAAAGTCCAATTAAAATCCTAAGTGTTGTCATTGGGCACTTCCTTGAGTCATTTGAATTTCAACTTCCTGGGTGGGACTGGTCGAGCTGTGGTCTGAGACAGAGCTATTGGCGATGACCAAAAACTCCGCGTGAACCTTATCTTTGTGACCAGCCCTACGGGCTTCTTCAGCCACGATCCAGGGTTTATAGACATAGAAAAACCGCCAGCTTCCATCCTGTTGAGCGACTGGTTTTAGTTTGTTGGGATCGCGAACCACGCCTTGATGCCCGGGAAAGAGCTTTTTCTCTGCTGTCTGATTCTCGGGCTCCCAAGTGATGAACACATCTGGTGCTTGCTTGGTGCCACCGACCGGGTCCATCACATCCACAGTGAAGAGGACAGGTTGGGTCTCCGGGAAGGGGCCCTTAGGGAGATTGACGGTGAGAATGGGCTGGCGTGAGCTGCGTGCTACAAGCACCGCCACGTTCATTTTCTTTTCCTCACCCTTAAACAATTCGGCCTGCGGCGCGGGTGTTCCTGCGGCAATCACATATTCAATCTGAAATTGGCCTTCCCAAGTCGACATCCGCGGTCCCACCAAGTCAAACGGCGGAGCCCATTCCAGAATCCAGGTTCCCGGCTGGTCCGGAGCTTCAGTGAAGTGAGCCCCATTGGGCAGCCCTTCAGTTTTCAACGAGGCCTTAACTCCATCCACAAAGGTCCTTACCTTAATTACGTGGCGAGTTCTTTCCCCGGCTACAAAGTGCAGAACCATTGAAGTGGTGGATTCCTGATCCAAGCGCACGTCGAAAAGCTGAGATTTAAACACCTGGGTTCGAGGCTGCTCCTGGGGAGTCACCTGTGCAGGAACCTCTGCTGGAGGAATATAGGTCTTCAAATCCGGATACTCTTTTAGGGGGTCACTATTGCGGCGGGAGGGATCATGTCCGTTACAGGCCACCAGACCCATGGTCAGAAGTACGGTAAATATAATTCCTAAGCGACACATATGATCACTCCTTGTTTCATCCTTGACTCAAACGTTTCAACACAAAGGGGTAAGTGACTTTGACGTCCACCCGACCCACGGGTTGAGGAAATTTCCAGTTTCGTAATTTCGAAAGGATACAGCCCTCGACCTTGGCGTCCTGAAGACTGCTGTTGGCCAAACCCGCTCTTTGCACGCGACCGTTGCCACCAATGACAAACTTGACAGAGATGCGACCTCTGAGGTCGGGTTCCTTTTGCAGACCCTTCTCGTAACAGTAGATGACTTGACCCAAGTGACGATTGATCACCGCTGCAATTTGGTCACGATCCAGTCCGCCTTCGATCAGTGCCTCTTCATAAAGAGGTTGGGAAAAACCATTCGAAGATCCTGCCATGGACATTTTGCCATATCCAGATCGGCCACCTCCCTTGCCGCGAGTGCCATAGCCCCCGGCGCCGGCGCCCTTCCCGTTACCAACAGGCCCGGAGATCAAACCATTGGTGGCCACCTGTTTATAGAGGCCCCCTGAACCACCGGCACCAGAGAGTCCGGCGCCACTGCCTTTGCCGGCAGCCCTAAGGTTGAGTCCACGAGATCCTTTTAGTCCATTGGGAGTTCCACCCAAGGCACCTAGAGCCCCCATCTTACGTACATTGACAGAACGTCGGAGGTTGGCGTTTTTGGTTGGCTTGGCCTTTGATTTTTTAGCGTATTTTGTGGCTTTGACGGGCTTGACCTTGCGGTTCACAACTTTACGGTTTTTCACCACTCGGCGCTTTTTGATTTTCTCTTGGGTTGGTTGAACGACCTGGCGAGCAGCCGGAGGTAAGGGCTTGCGAATCTCCTCTTGAGGTTTAATGGTGACCACGACTTCGTCTTCCTGAAACAGGGGAAGCACGGCCCAACCCAAAATCAAAATCAGCGCCAAGAATGCAGACTGCCCGATAGCGGTCCATTTGAGAATTGTTTTGTATTGCTCCTGATTCTCCTCAGCAATGGTGATCGAAGGTGAAACTTGGCTAATGGATTGAGTCCAGCGCAAACGCCCGCCGTTGGTCAACTGAATGGGATGGGACTCAAGTTGGCCAGGAGAGGTATCAACGAGAACCTCGAAATCGATTCCTCTGTCTTCCAGTTCTTTGGTATCAGTCAGGGCCTCCACCCGGCCGGTGTCGAACCGGTGAACCAATACCAGGCTGTTGGCCTTCCAGCGGAAGGTGCGGATCACCTGTCCCAATTGGTTTTCTAAAATGAGTTGTCGCTCTCCCATGGTCACCACCTCAATCGGCCCAGGTCATCTCTGACCCGTGGCATTTTTCATTCGATCTTTAAAGTCAGTGCGAACCCCAAGCAGGCGGTTCAGCATTTTTTCGTTTTCAACGGTCGCAATGGCCTCATCAGCATAATTGTAGCGGCCATGAACAGTAGAGCCTTCAAACACCACATCGGTGCGGAGACGCGACTCCTGTCCAGGGGGAGGGGTGCGGCGAGATGCTTTGTCCTTGGCCATCACCCAACTTCCCGCGAGGGAAAAACTCCAAAATATCAACAGCGAAACGACCTTCTTCACCTTTTATTCTCCTGTTTCATCTGCTCCAAACGAGAGTCGATAAAGACCACCATAGATTCAGATCCGCGCTTTTCTTCCATGTCCTTCAATTCCTCCAGAAGACTGCGGTTGAAGGGGTCACGTTGAAGTGCGGATTTCACTTGTTGTACCCGGCGACCGCTAGGTGATTCGACACGTGCACGAGCTAATTTTTTTAAGCGAACGACCTGACCCGATGAGGGTGCTGCACCTGATAGTCGTGCCATCTCTTGTTGCACCAGCTTTCGCAGCTCTGCCCGACCCTGGTACAAATCCTTTTCCAACTTGGTGATCACCGCGGTCTGCCCCCAAAGCTCTTTCACTTTGGCGACGTAATCACGAGAGAGGCGGTCGTAGGGTGCCGCTTGTTGGTTTAATATACTTTGATACTGTTTTTTCTCTTTTTTGTTTAAGCCCTTTGGCGCAGGGAGAGAAATCAGCTCTCGGTGAAAACGGCGATTCTCCTGAGCGAGAACATTGAGGCTGAGAACCTGCAGTGTCCAGTCCCGCCCGCGAATCGAGTCGGCAGCCATATTCTCCATATCTGCCAGGCGACTCATGCGATCGCGGATGGACCTTTGCAGACGTCGGTCATTGCGACGGTCAAGACGGTGGCGGGTGAGAGCGTAGACCTTTTTGTCCAGCTCCCGGTAAGTCAGTTGGCGGTTAAGGACCTTGCCAGCTGCCGAATTCTTAGTGCCTGGGATGGAAAGAATCTTGCTGGCTCTTGTGTAGTTTGTAAAACGACCGAAGGTTTCCAAGCCAATCTGCGCCAATAAATCCGGAGTCCTGCGCAGGTGGGGAAGATGTTTGTCGATTTGCGGCCAGGGCCAGCGGCTACGCCGAATCATCTGCATACGCACCTGATTCGCTTGCCGGACGGACCGTGTCTTCTCAATATATTGAAGGTAATAAGGTGAAGGGTCACGACCCGACAATTCCGCCAACATTGCCAATCTAAGTAATGAAGTACGATCTCTTTGTCGCCTGCTAGGTGTGAGTTCATTGCGAGTGAGATTGTAGGCCGTCGTGAAATCCATTTGCAGCTCAGCCACCCAAATCAAGTTTTTGAGAGCTTCATCCCGATCACGAGATGAAAGCGATTTGATGGCCAAAAGGTTTTGGGCCGATGAGCGCACCTTCTCCAGGTTGCGGGTGCTTACGGCCAGATTCATCTGGTTCTTGTAAAAGGCAATCTTCTCACGATCACTGGCTCCGGCCAAATTGGTGTGGGCCAGCTTGTTAAGTGCCTTGGCTTGGTCGGTTTTTGATGCATTTTTGTCATTGATAACAACAACAGCCTGATTGATGGAGGCCTTACGGGCGATGCGCAAATACTCAATGCGGCGGTTCGGATAGTCCCCAGCGAGATCAAGAGCCCACTTCTCAAGTTCCAACTCATTTTTGCTCAATACTAGAGAATCCAAGGCCAGGTCTGCAGACTTTTCACCCAACTGTTGGTTGGAGGTCTTGGCCTGTTTGGCCAGTTGGCGAAACTCTTCGGCCGCAACTTGATGTTGCCCCTGCTCGTAATGGACGTGGGCAATCTGATAGCGAATATCGAGGGCCTTGTTTCCGGAGGGGAGGAGAGCCAGATAGTGGCCGTAGGCAGCCAGTTTCTTTTTGGCATCTTTGGTCGCCTCAGCGGATTCCACCTCGCCAAGAAGACTTCCTTCCCGGAGTTTTTCAAGTGCAGGTTTTTGTAAATGACTTTTTTCGGATCTAATATCCGCTTCGGCAAGCTCGGCGGCGCGATGGAAAGCTTTGGTGGCCGAATCCCACTGAGATTTGCGTTGAGCAATTTGCCCTGTCCAAAAGTGCATCTCCACATCGTTGGGAAACACCTCGCCGTAGTATTGATAGGCGAGCAGCAGTTGTGGAGAGGGATTCTTCTTTTCAAGCCGGTTCCAGGTCGTGACGAAGTTGCGCAATCGAATGCGCAGCTCGTTGCATTCATCCTCTTTATGACAACCTTTTTGTCTCCATAGGTTTGTCGCCTTTTGGTATTCGCCAACAGCCTTGGTCTTTTGGCCCACATCAAAGTGGAGCTGGGCCAGACGAATTTGGATTTCCAAGGGTTCTAGTTCTGACAATTGACCGGACGCCATGTAATGAGACCAAACCAAAATGGCCGAGGACTTTTGCCCAAGGCGTTCTGATTCTGTGGCCAAATAAAATAGATTAGCCCGTCGAGTACTGGCTGGACTCAACTCCAGCAATTGTTGAACCTGAGTGGCTCCGATCGGGCGACGCGCGAGAAAGGTAGCAAAGTCGCGAGAGACGTCCTCATGAAAGGAGTTGCGTCCTGCTGGTGTAGCGCCCTCTCCCAAATCCAGGAGCTCACGGGAACGCAGAAGCTGAATCATTTGCCTGGTGGCCGCTCGATGTTCGCCTAAGTTGAGATGAGACCATGCCAGTCGGTAAAGGACAAAGCCTCTACGCGGTAAGGTCTTTTCTTGGAAGGCGCGGCTAAAGTAGTATTTTGACTGTTTGAACTTCCCAGCCCGGTACTCCATTTCACCCAATGCATTGTAGGCCATTCCCAAGGTCTGGCGCCCATAACGGCTAGGGCCGGCACTGATGATGCGGTTGAGCAGAACTGCTGCCTGTCGCCCCTGTCCGACCGACTGGTGCAGATGGGACATCTGAAGGAGCAGGCGTCCTTGCTGATTTTGGTCACTAAAGCGGAAAGATCTGTCATAGAGTTCAAGAGCTCTGAGTCTATCAGCTTTACTTCCTAGACAAGGATCGTTGCAGTTCTTCTCCACTTCGGCCATGGCCCTCATGCGCGCGCGATCTGCGTAGAGGTCACCCAGGCGAAGCAGGACAGGAAGTTTTTGGCTGTCAGACTCCTGAAGATTCCCCACCACGGCCTCAAGTTTACCAATCACAAGGTCGTGCGTTTCCAGGTCCATTTTTTTGGCGGCCTGGCTGGCACTTGTAACGGCAAGAAGAAGGAGGGGGAGAATGAGGCGAATCATGAGCCCTTTTCCTCCGGGAAGACAGCAAATTTGATTTTTTTAATTTGCGTTTGCGCACAGGCGGTAATCACAGGATTGAGGGAATCATAAGTGAGGTTTTCGTCTCCCTGAATTATCACTTTTCCTGATCGCTCATCGCCCTGGGCTTCAAGTTCCTGCTGGGCTTTTTCCAGGGCGTCACCCAGGGTGCCAATGCCCACTTCTTGTTCGTTCAAAAAGTAGCGGTTATTTTCGATTTTAACTACCAGGCCCGCCTGGAGCACTTCGCTCTCAGAGGCCAGGGGTAACTTCATTTCTTTATTGATATCAAGAGCCTCAGTGGCGGCGCTGGTGTTGACCAAAAGATAGATAACCAAAATTGAGAAGGCATCCACCAGAGAGGTCAGAACGAGAGAGGCGACCAAGCTGCGGCGGAACATACCCTTTTTGGGGCGAACCACAGCCTGATTCTCGATCGGTGAGTTCATCATTTCAGTTTTGAGAGCACCAAATTTCATTTCTCAACTCCAAGGCGGACCATTGCTTCTAAAGAGGACTGATCCCAATATCGGGGAGTCCTTTCTTTTTCATCCCATCCATCATCTTAATTAGATCCCGGTAGCGGAACTCGGCTGAAGGAAAAATAAGAACAGTTTTCAGTTCGGGCAGCTGACTTTGTACCGCGCTCACTGCCTGATCAAACGCGGCCCAGTCCACGTCGCCTGCGGCATTGCCGATGGCGAATTGTTTGTTTCCGCGCCAGTTGGGGGCATCTTTTATGGTTAGAATCATGCGGCCACGACCATCCATGCGGATTTGCAGGGAAGGAGGATTCACTTTTGAATCCTCAGTCTGCGGACCAACAGCTTGGGACACATCCATTGTTCCGATGTGAATCCACACAGCCGTGACCAATAAAAAACTGATACAAACGGCTAATAGGGAAATTACCGGAAGAAGATTAATCTCAAAGTTGGCTTCTCGGCTCTGACTCATTTTTATTGCCTCCGTCCTGGAAGTGAAGCTTTCGCTTCGGTTAGGTGGTCTTCATCCGACGAGTGCGTTTGGGAACAGACTCATAGCTAAAGCTTAGCCAGTTAAAGGCTCTGAGGGCGCCTTGGTTCAGATCATCTGAAAGTTGGTTGGCGCGGTTTTGCAGAACTCCGAAGGCAATCAACGCTGGGATGGCCATGATCAAACCATAAGCGGTGGTGTTCATCGCCAGAGCAATACCTTGGGTGAGCAAAGTGGCTTTTTCCACTGGATTGACATTGGCGACACTTGAAAAAGACTGAATGAGTCCAACGATGGTTCCCAAGAGTCCCAAAAGTGTTCCGGCATTTCCGAGCATGGCCAGTAGGCCCGTTCGCTTCTCCATGCGCGAGTTTTCAGCAAGAAGAACTTCGTCCATGCGGGACTGGATTTCCTCCCGGCCACCCATATCAAGGGCTGCCTGAGCACCGGCTTGAATGACAGAACCAACAGGGTTTCTCAGAGACAAGGATTTGGCTTTCACCATGACTCGCTCCAGATCTCCTTTTTTAATGTCCATTTCGAATTGTTTGACCAGTCGACCCTGGCCGAGTGAGCGAATGACGTATAACTGAAAAACCCGCTCGATGATGATGGCGATTGAAACAATCTGTACGAAAAAGATTGTCCACATCCAGATCCCGCCAGAGGCAAAGGCGGTGGAAATGCTTTGAATGAACCCCATGTCCAACTCCGTGGTTGTATTGTTAATCCATTTCAACAGGGGGGCCGTCAGAGCTCCGCCTGTTCAAACCCAGTACATGACCAGGGGAGAGGCAAGTGGAGTGCCAGGACCAAAAGCCGGGAAAAGGCAGAAGATGCAGGCATTTAAGGTAGAAAATTCATGGAGAGCCGCAAATTGACGCTCACGCATGGCGGCATGAGGAGCAATAAAAAAGGCGCCTGGTTAGGCGCCTTTTTGGTCACTTTCATCACAACAAATAGGGAAACTCAGTTTCGACGTGGGCGTCGGCCTCCGCCGCCCCCCTCTTTTTCTTGAGCAATACTGACTCGAATAGGACGCCCGCCTAGCTGACTGCCATCGAGTTGTTCAATAGCTGAGGTGGCCTCCTCCTGGTTGTCCATTTCAACGAAACCAAACCCCTTGGATCGACCGGTCTCCCGGTCCTTGATGATTCGGGTGCTTTTGACCGTGCCGGCACCGTTAAAGTGAGTGGTTAGTTCCTCCTCGGAAATGCCAAAGGGAAGGTTACCTACGAATAGTCTCTTTTGCTCCATTACGCTCTCCTTGATTCCTTGCTCGCGGACGGGTCACCGATCCCGTCCAACCCTCAAAATTATGGTGGCTGAGTCCAGGGGAGACAAGAAAAAGGCGGCTAGGGTCCTAGCGGTGAAGTGAGATTTAAAGGAACCTTAAGATTGATGCGCCGGTCCCTTGCCCGAATGTCGAGGTCAAGTTAACTTTTTATCTTAGCAGGGCTGGACCCAGAGACGGTGCAAATGAGCCAAAAAAAACAACACCCATTTACCAGCCTCCGTGTCCCTTCTCCTCAGGATCAGTATGTGACCATGGGTTGGGAACTGGGGAACAAATGCAATTACAGCTGCAGTTACTGTGTACCTGAGTTGCACGGTGGAGACCAAGCCTTTCCCCAGGACTATTCCAGATTTCTTGAGTTGGCGGTTGAATTCCAGCGCAAATCCCAAAAGAAGTTGGCGATAGAACTAGTGGGTGGGGAGCCGACCTTGTGGGCTCAACTGGGTGCCTTTTTGGACGACTGCAAACAAAGAGAGATCCTCGTCGACCTCACTTCTAACGGTTCGCGTAAGCCTGAGTGGTGGGTGGCCATGGCTTCGCGATTTAACCAGATCGGACTCAGCTATCACACCGAGTTTGCCTCTCAGGATCACTTCACCCAGGTCATTGAAGGCATCACGCAAGTTAAGAGTTTTGTCGTTTATATTTTGGCTCTACCCAACCAGGTCCAGTGGGCGGCTGAATTGGCGCAGAGTTGGGTTTCTCGTTTTCCTCGGGTGATGGTGATTCTAAAACCGGTGCGTAAAAATTTTGGCGAAGAGTTTTATCCTTACTCACAGGAAGAATGGGAGGTCTTTCGCACTCGATCTGGTTACTATCAAAAAGATTACTCATTAAGCCCTGAGGTTATTGAAACGCGCAAGTGGTTAATAGATGAGAACGACCTTACCTACCGAGTGCGTGAAATAGTCGCCAATGGTTACCACAGATTGAAGGGTTGGCATTGCTCAGCTGGTATCGATAACATCCACGTCACCACCGATGGAGATATTTGGCGCGCGACATGCAGGGAGGGGGGGCGCCTTGGTAATCTCACCTCTGGATGGCGGCTACCCAGTGAGGCAGTAGTTTGTGGTAAAGATTCTTGTGTTTGCCAACGAGATCTTTATTCGCAAAAAGAACGGCGAGCTTCTGACTGAGGCAGGCAAAGGTCATAGGTGCGGGTCACGCCCTTTAGGAATTTCTCATATGAATGACTGCGGTTTCGCCTTGGCCCATTGATGGTGAGAGCCATGTGGCTGACAATTGGGCTCAAGTAGACCTGAGGCAGGTACCCAGCTTTTAGAAGAACAAAATCTCCCATCAGTCGCGAGGTCCGTCCATTGGCATCGGCAAAAGGGTGAATGGTGAGTAGACCCTCTGTGAGAAGAAATGCTGACTCCAAGGCGTTGTGGCAAGATCCGATGCGCATTAAGAGACGATCGAGAGCTGGTTCAACCTCTTCCCAGGCTAAATACTCCTGATTGGCCGTGTAGCAGGCCTGGCGACGGCACTCGGCGGGCTCGTCCAGCCCACTCAATCGGCCGTTGATTTCTCTGATAAAGTCTAGAGTGATATCCCCAGTGCCGGTGAAGTGCTCAAGCATCCACTGATTGGTGCGTGCCCAATGACTCAGGGCCTTTGAATCGTGAATGGTGTTGGAACTGCGCAGGCGCAATTGGTGGAGCAATTGGGTGTTAAGCTGTCCCAAGTCCTGAATCTGTCGCCGTTCTTCCAGCCGATAAGCCAAAGCAAGATTCCGAGGCTGGCTCACAGTCGATAGAGGAGATTCCAGCAGTTGCAGAATCTCCTCAGAGTTTTCAATGCGATCAGAGTGTACTTGGGACATAGGTTCTACAGGCCAGTCTGCTCAACAAACAGAATGTTGTCGTTAAACAGGAAGTCTCTGTCCTTGTCGCGAACCAAGATCTGTACCCCTTTATCAACGGTGAGCAGGTTGGCAGGCATAAACTGACCAGCCACACAAGAGGCTGTGCTGTCACAGTCGTAAACCTGAAGGTCGGAGCCATATTGATTGACATAAAAGAAGCGATCCATGGGAAGTTTGTAGCTCTTGCCATCGACCTCAAAGCTTTGAAAAATCTGTGCCTGATATTCCATTTGAAAGGGAATGATTTTGTAGTCGCGGGTGTAGAAAACGTAGTCTTCTTGATTGGCTGGTACAAAATCAATGATCCAGTTGACCTGGCGCTCTTCGCTGACCCATTCGCCGTCTTTTTCGTAGCCGACCCACGACTTGGTCGTGGTGGTGGATTTAAAGCTCTTTTTCACCAGCTCGGCCTCGCTCAAGATCTGCGAGTCTCCACTGGCCAAGGCCTGTTGGGGGCTGATGTTCATCAAAGTGGCTGAGCCTGACAGGACGAGGCTCGCAAGTAGCAATTCTTTCTTCATTTGGTAGGTCCTCCTTATTTTCAATTTGCCACCTTAAGCTTCGTCACGACGGGGAGCAATGGGGTGGATCGAGTTGAAAATATTTGCTGCTGATTCAAAATGGCACCGGTGAGCTTTTGAAAGGGGGTGTGACGCCAGGAATAAAAAAAGCCAGCCGGGTGGGCTGGCCAGGGAAATAATGGATGTGGATTCGGGACTAAAGGGATTTGGGTACTTATTCGGAGATCAAGCTTGATGGGTGAGTGGAAGAAATCAGCTGTTGGGGTGCAAATAGGCGGCGGATTTCCGGAGGAAGAGCCGCAATTTTGAGAGCTGACTCATAGGCAGTTCCCTCAAAATGGTGCGAGTGACTCTTGCTCAATCCGAGGTGTTCTTGGTGGCAACCGAGGATCAGTCCAACGATCGTGGTGGCCGTTAATGCCAGAACGCCTGCTTGTACCAACTGTTGCTTCATCCTTCCTTCTCCCATCATCAAGCAATAGGACGAGACCCTGCCCGCATTCGTTTCGCGCCGGCAGAAAAAAAATCGCTCTTGTCTAGTACTTAGCCGTTTTGCGGGAGATTCGCGTATCAAAAAAGGCCAACCGGGGAGGTTGGCCTTTGCCTGCTTTCAGGCCGTCTGGCACTATTTGGTAGGAATATCTTGTGTAGAGTCCTACTTCTTGGGATTTTGGTATCGGGTCATAACTTTCTCAAATTTAATCATTCACATTTGTGGAAACCGGATAAAACCGCAGCTGTAGGAGCTTAAGCCCCTGGTTGTCGTAATTCCAGTAGTAGTCTTGCAGGCGGTCATCAAAGAGAGGCAGCCTCTCAACTGTTCCATCACCATCTAAATCTACGTACATATAGAGCAGCTCTCGAGAGACGTTGCTAAAAGTGGATTTCCCTTTGCTGCGAATCATGATGAGATTTTCAGTGGAGCACCACTCTTCGAGAGTCACAGGGTCAATGGCGCAGGTTGTGGTGGTCGATTTGCCACCTGGTTTTCCCAGGGCGCGGGCAAAGACCGAGTAAACTGTGTAGCCATCGTTTTCCGGGTCTGGATTGGGGAGCTGAAATTTGGCTGATCCGTCAGTGCCATTGGCATCGAGAACCTTAAAGTCACCTTCACCGAGCAAGATCTTGGATTTTCCCTCAAGGGGCATAAAAATCCGGTGTCCGTTGTTGCCCGTCATGTCCGTTGATTTGCTTTTTGGAACCCCAATGATGTTGAGATTGTAGTGAGATCCGTTTGGCGCTCCGTTGCCCCCGCGGGCTTCGGCTTCGGAAATCAAAAATACAAAGAGAATAAAGAACGTGGCGATGGCGAATGCAATCTTTGATTGCTTGTCCAGCCTATCCATAGGCCCCCCTCAGTTGTCTGGTCAAAAATCCGTTTTCCAGTTGTCAGTCATAAGGACGAAAGGTGAGGGAGTTTCGTTTCAAAAAAACTGGAACCGGGAAGCCTGAGTTGACCCGTTGCTATTGGCGCTTCATAGTAAATATATAGATATAGGGGTCTTGGTATGCTGGGGTGGTTCTTTCATCGTTATCTATTGCTGCTTGTCCTGTTGATCCCCTTGTGGTCGATGGGCGTTCAGGCCAGCACAGATCCAACGGGCCAGTCTGACTATGAAAGAGGCATGGCTGAGCTCAAACAAGGGCAGAACAAAAAGGCTCTCTATTGGCTGAAGCAGGCCACCAAAAAAGATCCGGAGAAGGGGCTCTATTGGTTCAACCTAGGGAACCTATATTTTGTCATGCAAAATTATCGCGAGGCCCAGGTTGCCTATCGGCAGGTGCAGGCTTTGGAGAGTCCTCTTTCTCCGGTGGCGGGTCTCTACGAGGTGCGGAGTCTTCGCCAATCGGCCCGCCTGGCTCCGGCCTACCGTCTTTATCTAAAACTCAAACGGGGACTCTTTCCTGAAAATCTAAAAAAGGAGTTGGATGAGGAGCATACTCTGCTGGCTCAGTCTCTGCTCGAAAAAGGGCTGACCTTATGGAGCAAAGGCCTTAATCGGGCGGCTCGCCACCATTTGCGCGCCAGTGCAGAACTGAATCCTTCTCTTCAGGTTTATAAAGCCTTGGCTCTTTTGGAGTGGCGGGATGGAAGTAAAAGGAAGGGTCGGTACTATTACCGTCGGGCCATGCGTTTGGCCTCTTCGAATGCCGAGATTCAGGAAATGGAAAAGGATTGGCGGCAAGTGGATCGGGGCAAGATCACCCGCTTTTGGCTTGAGTCCGGATTGATTCATAACGACAACTACTTTAACGATGACTCCAACACCGATGGCGAGTCGGGTCAGGGAGTTAAGCTCCAGACGGGCCTTGAAGGGTATTTGGGCGAAGGGGACAACTGGGATTTGTCAGGCCGAATTAAGGCCACGCACACCGATTACACCAATTTGGACAATCAGGAGACCTCGGTCATTGGCGCTTATTTTCCTTTCGCCTATGCGGGTGGGGACAATCACCGCTGGCGAGTCACTCCTAAAGTGGAGCAGGAATTGTTCTTGGGAAAGCCTTTGCTCCTCCATGGTGGATTGGTTTTGGAGTGGGTGAGGCCCTTAGGCGTGGGCCAAATCATTTCTGCCAGTGGCGAACTGATTAAGTCCACGGCTCAAAACAATGATTTTTCATTTTTGGATGGAGGCACAGTCAATGCCGGGCTGGCCTACTCATGGATTTGGAGTCGTAGTCGTCTGAAGCTTCAAATCCTGGCAGAAGATTACCAGGCTGATCCTTACGAGGACGGATTGGGCGGGTCTCTTCCCTTGGCTCATCATCGGTGGGAGTTGAGTTTGACCTATGGTTTGCGTGGGGAAATTTGGGAAGGCTTTGGCAGTGTCAGTTATGGTGAAAAGTCCTTCCCCAACTTTTTGCTCCCCGACAACAAGCTGAGGGAAGACCAGGTGCTTTCACTAAAGTCTGGGGCCGAGTGGCGCCTAGGGGATGAGTTTCAGATTTTTGTCGAGGTGGAGTGGCTCGATAACGTCTCGACTTTGGGTGAGAGCGCATCCATCAATAAGAACTACAATCAAACTGTTGTATACTTGGGAGGTCGTTGGACAACGGAGAATTAATGGCGGGCGAGGATCAGGATCTTTGTGAATTGATTGTTATGGCTCAAGAAGGTGATGAGCAAGCCATCCGTCAAATCGTGGAAAAGACCCAAACCAAACTCTACAAATTTCTCTATTACCTGACCAACAATCAATCGACCGCTCAAGATCTCACCCAAGACACCTATATTCGCATTTTCTCCAGCCTCAAGGACCTCAAGGACCCTCGGACTTTCACCAGCTGGTCCTACCGAATTGCTAAAAACCTGTTTTTGGATTCGGTCAAAACCCAAAAGGGCCAAATCGACAACAGTATGGAGGAATGGAATGAAGCCTCAATGGGGGAGTCCGAGCACCAGTCCGACGATTTGATCCTCCTTCGCCAGGGACTTGAGGCCCTGGATGAGGAGCAGAGAATGGTCATATTGCTCATTGATCTTCAGGGGTATTCCTATGCCGAGGCGGGGGAGATCTTGGGGGCCTCTGAAAATGCTGTGAGATCTCGGCTACATAGAGCGAGAGCGTCTCTTTCTGAGATTTTGCAGACGAAATTGGAAACGAAACAGGCCTCAGGTTCGTCTTAATGGGTGAACAGGAGTTTTGAATTTGAACCACAATAGACCAAAAGACCTTCACCAACTTTTTGAACGGGCCCGGCAGGCTCCCTTGGATCCGCCTCCTTATATGGGCACCCGAGTGGTAGCTGCCCTCCGTTCAAGAGGTCAAAAGAAGCGCCTTTGGTTTTGGCAGGCCCTGTCTTTCACCAGCCTGGGAGCCACCCTTTGTTTGGCTTGGATTCTCTTCCAGGCCCCAGCGACTCAGTTTGAGGCCCAGGTGGACAATCCCTATGTTGTGCGCGTGGAACTCAACGAGCTCACCGATCAACAGTATGTGGAAGCTGAAATTGTGTTGCCTGCCGGTGTGGAATTTTATTCGAAGAATCACCCAGAGCTGTCTGCCCAGCGCTCGATCCGCCTGGTGTGGAATCAGGAGACAGGCAAACCTTTTCTTCCTTTTGTGATCAAAGGGGCTGAAGATGGTAAGAAGCAGATCTTGGTGAAGTTTTTTAACCAAGAGAATCGCATGATTTCTTCCCGCCAAATTGCTATTGAATTCTTGGCGGCTGTGGAGAAAGGTTAAGGACCATGGAACACAAAAATAAAATGTGGATCCTACTTGTGGCCTTCAGCCTAATTTTCCCTCTGTCCAGTTGGGCTGATGGAGTGGTGTTCGCCACTGAAGAGGATCTTGCCGCCTTTGACCAGTTGGTGGTGAAGAGTCAAAAGACCACCTCTGGTACTGAAAAAGCAAAAGAAAAGACGAGTGCCAACTTTCAACGCGTACGGGATAAGTTGAACTCTCTCATTGAAAAGGAAAAGGCTAAAGGAGCAGCAGAAGCGAAGGGGAAAGGCCCTGTCTTTGGAGACAGCGCAAATCCTGGCAATGGAAAGGCCAAGGGTAACTCTTCGTCCAGCTCTTCTCGCGGCCAGGGAAAATTCCCCGACGGCTCCCCTGGAAAGGGTAAGGGGAAAAACAAGTGACCTGAGAGCCGAGTTGTCATCAGTCAGTTTACCGGGTTTAGATGCGCCACATTAAGTGGCGCTTCTTTTTTGTCTTTTTCAAATGGGCCTTGGGTTGCCACCAGCGGAAATCTTGGTTTTAATTCAATTACAGCGCAGATAGGTGGCCCTCAAAAAGGAAATTGGGAAGACCGGTGTCGACAGGGAAGTCCATAAAAATTGGCTTAGCTCAACTTCTAGTTGAAGGCGGTGAGCCTGAGCGCAACTTTGAGCGAGCGGAAAAGCTGATTGTTGAGGCCAAGTCTCAGGGTTGTCAGGTCGTGCTATTGCCCGAGACTATTGATTTTGCCTGGACCCATCCCAGTGCCTTGACCGAAGCCCAGCCCATTCCTGGTCCCTATAGTGAAACTGTACAAACTTGGGCAAAGACTCACCAAGTGTATGTCTGTGTGGGGCTGACAGAAAAAACACCGGCGGGCAACTACAACACAGCTCTTTTAGTGAATCCGCAGGGTGAAATTTTGATTCACTATCACAAGATCAACTTGTTGACCGTGGAGTTCCCCTACTACCAGGTGGGGCAGTCACTTCATGTGGTGGACACGGAGTTTGGTAAGATTGGCGTCAACATCTGTGCGGACAATTACCTGGATGGTCTTCCCATCGGTCACACTCTGGCCCGTATGGGGGCGCAGGTGATTCTGTCGCCTTCGAGTTGGACCGTCGATCATGGCATTACGGAAGAAGACGACCCCTATCGAGACAAATGGAAAAAGCCGTTTACCACCTTGAGTGGTCTCTATGACTTAGTTATCGCCAGTACCACCAGCGTGGGCTACATCGTCGGTGGTCCCTATGAGGGCAAAAAAATGGTTGGCTGTTCCCTGGTGGTCAACAATAAGGGGCTTGTGGCTCAAGGTCCTTTTAATGAGTTTGCTGGCCACTTGGAAGTGGTAGAGTTTGCAGTTCCCCAACGTCGGGAAAAAGGAACTGAGATTGGCGAGATGCTCAAGACGAAAGGATACTGCCCCGATGGTTGAGTCCAATTCTCCCTCTGAATCCTATGCTTTCCCAACCTATAAAGAGGGTGAAAAACAAATTGTCATTGTCAGTGGTGTTCCCACGGAGTTGGTCTACCAACGCTGTAGCCGCTGTATTCAGGACTCCACTATTCCTGGAATTTCTTTTAATGATCAGGGAGTCTGCAACTTCTGTCACCTGCACGACAAAATGGCCCATGATTTTCCCAATGACGAAAGGGGCGCTAAGCTTCTAGAGGAGAAACTTGAGAAGATTCGCGTCCAAGGAAAAGGCAAAAAGTATGACTGTGTCGTGGGCATCAGTGGTGGTCGGGACAGTATGTTTTTGCTCTATTTGGCCGCCAAACGCTGGGGGCTGAGGCCTTTAGCTGTTCACTTTAATGATGGCTTTGATAATCCCGTTGGCGGCGAAAATATGTTTAAGGCTGTGCGCCGCTTGGGTGTGGATCTTCGCACCATCACTTCGGATTTTCGCGAGTGTAAGGATTTAAAGATCGCCGAACTCAAGGCGAGTACCCCTTTGTTGAATACCGGAACAGATGTGGGCATTGGCGCCTCCATCTATTCCGTAGCTTGTAAAGAAGGGGTCAAAAATATTCTCTTTGGTCAGTCTTTTCGTACAGAAGGTATCAAACCCATTTCTTGGGCCTATTTTAATGGTGACTATCTGAAAGCCGTCCAGAAGAAATTTGGCTCGGGTACCATGAGGCCTTGGAAGCCGGACGATGCCGGCTACCATTTGGGCTTTAAAGAGATGGCCTACTACACAGTGGTCAAAGGCATTAAGGTATTGGCTCCTCTCTATTATTTTCCCTACGTGCGCAAAGAGGCTGAGGAAATTCTAAAATCCGAATTTGATTGGGTCTACCCAGGGGGACACTACTACGATGATCTCTATTGGGCCCTCATTGTTCACGTCCACCGTGTGAAATTCAACGTGGATTTGCGTTTGAACAGTTATTCAGCACTTGTGCGTAGTGGACAAATGGATCGGGATGAGGCTTTGAAGGCTGTTAAAGAGAAGTACGTGATTGAGGACCCGAATATTATCCGTCTGTGCATCAAGAGATTAGGTATCACTCGGGAAGACTTTGACGAGTACATGAAGATACCCGCCACTCATTTTACCGATCACTCGAATTGCTACGCAAAGCTTAAGGCCTTTAAGGTTCCTATTCAGATCATGACCTGGCTGAACTTTTTTCCCCAGGCGGTTTACGATAAGTACTTTAATTGCGGGATATAGGCCTCCTTGGTTGAAGCGAAAGGAAATTGAATAGTGCTAATCCTAGGAATCAACGGTGGTGTTCGCCTGGGTTATCAGGACATCTCAGCTGTCTTGGTTCGTGATGGTCGGGTCATTGCAGCTGTTGAAGAAGAGCGCCTTAATCGTATTAAAAACTCACCGGGACAGTTGCCCGAGCAGTCAATTCTTGAGGTTCTCAAAATTGCTGGAGTGACGATTCAGGATGTCGATCTTGTCGCTACTCACGGCGAGACCTGGGGAGAGGTCTACGAGGAAACCCTCAAGGGATACTTTCAGTTTCGCTTTGGTCATGCACCGCCCATTCGTCGATACCACCATCATCTTTGTCATGCAGCCAGTGCCTATTACGGGTCTGGATTTGAAAACTCCATGATTCTCACCCTCGACAGCTCGGGCGATGGAATCTCCACTCTGTTAGCTGTCGGCAAAAAAGGCGAGCTGACAGTAGAGCGTATGGAAGAGCGTCCCAACTCTCTGGGCATGTTTTATACGGCTTTGACCCAGTACTGTGGATTTGTGCGTGATCGGGACGAGTACAAGCTGATGGGCCTGGCGAGTTATGGACAGCGGGGCCAGATCGATTTGTCTTGGCTGCTGAAATGGGAAAAGGACTTCTACCAGCTTAACACCGATGTTCTCAAAAAGGTGGAGCCGGGCGCGCCCCAGCCCACAAGGCAGCAAGCCTGTTATGGCTCAGTTCTTGAGGAAAGGTTAGGGCCCGCCCGGCGCAAGGAACAGCCGATCACAGATCATTACAAAAATGTGGCGGCAGGAACCCAGCAGCTGTTAGAAGAACAGGCGATTCGCCTGGTTAAGAATCTTCAGAATAAAACTGGCCTCAAGAATCTTTGTCTTGCCGGTGGCGTGGCTCTCAACTGCGTAATGAATCAAAGGTTGGCTGAGTTGGATGTCATCGAAGGCCTTTATGTCCAGCCGGCGGCGGGTGATGCGGGCGTATCTCTGGGGGCAGCCTATCTAGGTGCTCTTGAGTTAGGTGATTGTCCCGAGCCAATGGATCATGCCTTTTTAGGAAGTCGCTTTGCCGATGATGAGATTAAAGCCTATTTGGATCTGTGTGGCCTCAAGTACCTGGAGGTTTCGGATGTGGGCAAAGAGGCTAGTGATCGAATTCTAAGAGGTGAGGTGATTGGTTGGCACCAAGGGCCCGCTGAATTTGGTCCCCGCGCCCTGGGGGCGAGGAGTATTTTAGCTGATCCGGGACGAGCCGAGATGAAGGATTTGGTGAACCGCAAGGTGAAGTTTCGGGAGTCCTTCCGTCCCTTTTGCCCTTCCGTGCTGGCAGAGGACAGTCGCCAACACTTTTCTCTTGGAACCAGAGAAGGGGTCTTGTCTCCTTACATGACAGTGACTTTTGATGTAAAGACGGAGAGTCAATCAAAACTCCCGGCCATTACCCACGTGGATCAAACGGCACGAATACAAACAGTTGGCCAGGTAGAGAATCCTATTTATCGACGACTGCTAGAGAGTTTGAAGGAAGCGAGCGGCATCGGAGTTGTTCTCAACACCAGCTTTAATCTCAGTCGTGAACCCATCGCCAACTCTCCCCAGGACGCCGTGGCCAGTTTTTTTGCTTGCGGCCTGGACAGTCTGTTCTTGGGATCATTTCTAATTACAAAGAAAGCCTAGAATCAATCGTCCACTCGCGGGCTTTTATCTTTCTCAAGCACGAGATAGACCGAAAAGGAATTCAAATCATCGGCAGACAAGCTTGGATGTGGATATATTTGTCTTGCATTGAGTCCATAGGTAGCCAGCTTTTCATGAAATTCAGGACTGACAACCGCCTTAGGTAGCACTTCTCCCTTTGGGTCGACCACGATCCATCTCAGACTTTCATGGGAAAGGGCGAGGATGGAATCGACGCTGACTTTTTGCCATCGCTCCTGATTAAAATAGGTGGGGGGTGGCGGCATACGAAACAACTCGGCCGGAATTCCCGCTAGAACAGCAAAGCCGCAGTGGTCCGAGTGACTGATTTCCCCTAGGACAGCTTCGTGAGGTAGGCGGAGCTGTCTCACCAGACTGGCGGCCTCCTTAAACGAGGAAGAAAAACCCTTTTCTGCACGATAATGAGCCTCCTGAGGGAGGCGCCACAAGGAATAGCCGACAAGAACCAGGGGAACGGCAAGACTGAGTCCAAAGGGGCCGGTCCTCCAAGGAGGTGGGTCACCGTCATGAGGTGCTCTCTTTCTTAAGCCAATAAGAAAAAATCCCAGAGGCCACAGGAGACAGGTGGATGTGAACAGATAACGGGGGTCAGAGGGGATGGCAAAACTCAAAACACTCCAGTACTTCGGTAGTGCTGGGATACATACCAGGAGGAGGAGTGCCATGAATTTGCGCTGGCGCAAATGCCAAATCAAGCCCACTAGAATCAACAACCCAAACCAGGAGTAGTTGGGCATCAGGGCATTGGCAATGATCTTGGACAGTTGGGACTGTAATCCAATGGTCTTGGCAAAGACAACGGCTTCGGCTTCTGTCTCCAGCTGATTGATGGTCAATGCCCGCAGCATGTCTCCACCGTGCAGCTGGGCACTTTTAGCGAGACTATAAAAGGGCGCCAAAGAATTGAACAGCCAAAGTAAAAGTAAATGAGTTTTGCCGGATGAGCTTGGTTTCCATCCCATCATGGGGAGAACAAGGATTAAAGGGAGGGTCGTCGCAAAGAGCCACCCTTCAAATCGGATCAGAGAGGCACAATTAAACAATACCGCCGCCACATAGATCCACCTGAGCTGAGGGGATTGACGATAGCGGATCAAGGCGAGAAGGGCTGCGAACAAAAAGGCCATAAACGGAACTTCGGCCAGAGTGATGGAACCCAGATAAACGGATAGTGGCCAGAATGCCATGGTCAATGCCGAAGCAAATGCTCCTTGCCAGGGTAAAAACAGCAGAGCCCATTCAAAAATGAACACGACGAGGAGACTTCCTAAGACAGCCGTTAGCGCTCGGCCTCCGTCTTCAACCGAAATACCTTTGTCGATCTTTTCATAGGGGACGTGTCCGCTCAAATAGGAGGGCAGAGCGAGGAGGACCATATGCAGAGGGGGCCAAACCATGGTTCTCGGGTATTGGTCTTCCACCATCCAGGCATTGGCGATGTTGATGCGACACATGGGATCCTGATTAACTAGATTCGTGCTGTCCGTGGCGGAGATGTACCAGGCCCGCGGCACAAGGGCGATCACAAACAGAAGGGCCCAAATCACCCGACGGTTTTTACGAGAAAGAGAATGGGACCAAAGGGAGCTAAAGGACATGATCTCTAAGAGAGGGGCTATCTGGTTGCTGAAATTTTAGATGGTCTTGCGGCCTGATTCAAGGGTTGAAGAATAACGTCCATTCCTTGCATCACCTGCAAACTTAAATGGTGATAGTAGTGACGGGTTTCCGGGTCTTTAAGGGCCCGGTCCAATTCTTCTGTTTCCAGGGCGAGGGCCTCGGTGGTTGGAATGGTGGGAGAGTACAAGTCCCCGCTGCGGTAGGATATGCGAGTGGCCAGGGCTTTTGCTGAGTGAGCATCTTGCATTTCTTCTACCGTCACTTCGCGGTCAAAGAACTTCACTTTGCCGGTCACCTCCGCATCGTCGTAAAACAACATGCCTTTGGAGCCAATAAGGAACATCTGCCGAACTTTAAAAGGAGACAGCCAAGACCAGGTCACTAAGGCCTTAATACCCTTGTCAGTAACCAAGTTGGCATGAGCTAAATCCTCTTGGGGTAAGCCTGCCGCTGCACAGGTAAAGGTTTCTGCTGAAACAACATTCTGCCCAAACAAATAGGTCATGATGCTCAAGTCATGGGGAGCCAAATCATAAATGACGTTTACATCTTCCTGATAGCGCCCCAAATTCATGCGGTGAGAGAGTAGAAAATAGGGCTCACCGATTCGTGGCAGAAGCTCCTTCATCTTGCGAACAGCGGGATTGAAAATAAATGTATGATCGACAAACACGGTGCGGTTCTTTTTTTCCGCCAGTTCAACAAGATCAGCAGCCTCGGCCAGGGTCATAGTCATGGGCTTAGTCAGCCACACATGGCGGTCATCCTGTAGGCATCGTTTAGCCAAATCATAATGGGAAGCCACTGGCGTCATGATGGCAACGACTTCAGCCTCTTTGTCAGGAAGCTGAAATCCATCAGAGAGGCGAACGCCGGGATAGATCGCGGCAGCCTGATTGCGAGCTTCAGGATCAATGTCACAGATTTCCAGCAGCCTGAAGCGTCCGCTTTGGCTCACCACACGGGCGATATTCCGGCCCCAATATCCATAGCCGATGAGTGATACAGAAGTCATCCCTTGACCCTTTCTGTGCCGTGCCTCCATCGTTTCACTGCCTGGACTAAATGCCAAGTCTCTTTTGCCGTTTTGTAGAGCTGGCGAGGAGAGGCCCCTCGGGCAATGCCTCCGCGTCGAGGCAAGTACCTGCTAGGAATTTCGACAAATTGGCATCCGGTTTGGGTTAATTTGGCGCAGATTTCGCTTTCCACCAGAGAGCTTTGAACGCTCAGGGGCAGGGATTGGAGGTCTTGTCGCTTATAGATTTTCACCCAGTTGACGTCATTGAGGTTCAACCCCAACAGAGTGGAATTGAGCGCCCGGTTGAAATGGGATAGCCCTTTTCTGTAGAGAGAATACCCCGGTCGTCCGTAGCGGCAAAAGCTGATCACTTGATGGTCGCGGATTTCGGCAAATGGTAAAAGCTCTCTGGGGTCGAATTGACCATCAAGAGGCAGGGCCACCACGTTTTCCTTGCTGGCCGATGCATAGCCGGTATGAAGGGCTGCGCCAATGCCTTGGTTTTGGGCATGGCGGAGGACGTGGAGCCGAGGTTCCCCTTCTTGCCACTTCTGCGATCGAGCCACGGTATTGTCAGTGCTCCCATCATCGACAAGTAGGATTTCAAAGTCATCCGTCAATTCCCGCGCCACTCCCAGGGTTTCCTCAATGGTTTGATCCATAGAATCCCCTTCGTTGTAGCCAAAAAGAATAATGGTCCAACTCTGCACATCCGCCCCCTCGAACATTATTACAAACGGCTTTCGACCTATCTTCAAGGTCCAATCAAATGCGGCGAGTCAAGCAAGGTGAGGCTTGCTCCGGTCGGGGTCAATGTCTTATTGGTCAATAATGTTGAAACGCCTTTTGGTGACCCTTCTGCCCGTCATTTTGATCGCAGGTTTGGTGCACACATTCAGTCATAGTGGCCTTGGTTCTTCTGCTCTGGAAGAGCATTGTTTGCCTTGTAATCTTGGTATCAGCAACAGCCACGCCCACCAAGTTTATGAGACCGTCGAGGTACCGCAACTGTTAATAGAGGCGAATCAACCTGCCGCAGAGACATCTTCAGTGGCGACTCTCCCTGCCTCGGAAGCATTGAGGTCTCGTGGTCCCCCGTTGACATTCCTTTCCTGAAAAATCTCCAGCCACGAAAACTGACCTTTTAAAGAGGAGAGGATTATGTCTTCCCGCATTCGTACAGCTATGCTGCTTTCCCTAATCGTTTCCACCTCCTTGCCAGCTGCTGCCCAGAAATCAGCCTCGGCTGCAAACCCTGACCTAAGCCTCAATGGTTTGTTTCTCTACCGTGGAGGTCAGGGTGGTAATCGGCCTCAGGATCCGGAAGAGGCCAATGGCTTTTCCATTCAGGAGGTGGAAGTGCGATTAACTTCCAATATCGATGCCTATTGGCGTGGTGATGTGACGCTGGCTATTCATCCTCATCCAGAAGAAGAAAACGGCGAAACTCATTTGGAGTATAAACTGGAGCCGGAGGAGGCATGGGTCGAAAGAATCGGCTTGGAGGACTGGACAGTCCGCGTGGGTAAGTTCAAAGCCTTTCTCGGTAAACACAATCAACTCCACACTCACAGTTTCCCCTTTATCGACGCGCCTCTTCCTCATCAAATGATTCTTGGGGAAGAAGGTCTTAACGAAGTGGGTCTTTCCGCTGCCTATTTGACTCCGCTTCCCTGGTACTCAGAGGTGGTTATCCAGGCTCTCCAGGGAGAAAATGAGAACTTGTTTGCCAGTGCGGCCAACGACGATGTGGCCGGACTGATGGCTTGGAAAAATCTTTGGGATTTCAATGATGAAACCACCTTCGAGTGGACACTGAGCCATGTGCGCGGTCGGGGAGATGGCGAGGAATTTAATTCCCTGTCTGGCTCTGCCATGACATTAAAGTGGAAGCCGAGCGACTCCAGTCGAACTCAGAGTCTCAGTTGGACTCTTGAGGGCTTATATGCCGAATTGCCGGAGGCCGCGGCTAACAAAAGGCGAGGTGGCTACTCAACCTGGATTCAATATAAGGTGAACCGGCTTTGGTGGGTTCAATTTCGCCATGAATATTTCGGCCTACCTAAAGAGGAAGAGGGAATTACTCGCAAGAACTCGGCATTGGTTGGCTATATTCCCTCTGAATACTCGGGTTTGCGTTTGCAGTACGACAATTTGCGGTCTCCGGGTGCGAGCCAAGCCGAGCAGCGAGTGAGTTTACAATTGAATGTGAGCATGGGTGCTCATCCAGCACATGATTATTGAGGATTGAATCTATGAAAACAGCACAAAAAACACGAACGGTCACTCTTGTTGGTTGGATCTCTGGGTTACTCATTGGATTCAGCTTCGCCTTTACCGCCAAAGCTGAAAAGCCACTGCAGATTGTGACAACGACCACCACTTTAGGGCATTTGGTTGAGAGGATCGGTGGCAAATCAGTTGAAGTCGTGGTCCTAGGCAAAGGCACTCAGGATCCCCATTATTTAGAGGCTAAGCCATCTTATATGGTGAAATTGCGCCAGGCTGACCTGGTTGTTGCAGTTGGTATGGATTTAGAGACAGGTTGGTTGCCCAATGTATTAAGGGGAGCTAGAAATCCACAGATTCAAAAGGGACAGAAGGGCTATCTGGAGCTTGGTCCCTCCATCGAGGCTTTGGAAAAACCGGTTGGGAGGCTTGATCGTGCGGAAGGTGACATTCATCCTTTTGGCAACCCACACTTCTATCTCGATCCAATTCGCTACGGAGAGGCGGGTCTGGCCCTGTCAGAGAGGTTGTCTGAGCTGAGGCCGGACAGTGCGGAGTCCTTCAAAGAGGCGGCTCGAGGGCTCAAGCAGTCATTGATTGAAAAAACCGATCAGTGGTCAAAAAGGGTTCAGGGGACTGGAGTGACGAAAGTCATTACCTATCACCGAACCCTTTCCTATTTTCTAAACCGGTTTGGGATGGTGCGAGTCGACGAGGTAGAGGCGAAACCGGGAATTCCACCTTCGGCCAAACATCTGATGGAATTGATCAAGGCGGCTCAGGAGCAGAAGGTTGGCTGTATTTTGCATGAGAGTTTTTTTGAGCAGGCCCCCTCTCTGCGAGTGGCAAATTCTGCCGAATTGAAGGTTGCGGTGGTAGCGACAGAAGTAAAGGCATTGCCTGATACGGACACCTTTGAGGCCTTGATCGATCAATTGGTTCGGGCAGTTGAGTCCTGTCGGGCCAACAAGGGCGGTGTCTGATGGAAGCCGTACTATTTCTGGCCCCGCCCCTTGTGATGTGTTTTCTACTGGTTGGTATTCATTGTTATTTGGGTCTGCACGTTTTGGCGCGAGGAGTGATCTTTGTTGACTTGTCTTTGGCTCAGGTAGCTGCGTTCGGTACAACCATTGCCCTGCTGCTTGGTTATGAACACGGTGAAGGGATGGATTACTTTATCTCCCTGGGGGCCACATTGCTCGCGGCCTTGCTTTTAGCAATCGCGAACCAGTTAAAGAAACAGATTTCCCAGGAAGCTCTGATTGGAATTCTTTATGCATTTGCTTCAGGGGCTGTGGTTTTGACGGTTGACAAAATGAGCCATGGGGCTGAACACATCAAAGCGGCTCTGACGGGTCATCTTCTGTGGGTGACTTGGGCCCAAGTTGGCAAAGTGGCCGTCATTTATTCACTCGTGGCCGTGGCCCATCTATTGTTGCGCAAAAGACTGATCGCCGCTTCATTTTCAGATCGGGGCAGTTGGCTGTGGGACTTCGTGTTTTATGGTCTTTTTGGCGTTGTTATCACCAGTTCAGTTCATGTAGCTGGAGTGCTTCTGGTCTTCAGTTTTCTTATTGTTCCGGCGGTACTGAGTTCTCTCGTCGCAAAGGGGATCGGCGCACGCCTCCTTTTCGGCTGGAGTCTAGGTTTTGTCCTCAGCTCAGTTGGAATGCTGTTGTCTTATCGGTTGGATATGCCCTCTGGCGCATTCTTGGTCTGCTTGTTCACCTGTTTGCCCCTTGTGGCGGTTTTGGTTATGAGAGTTGTTCAGGGGAACCGACAAAACGCGGCATAGCTCATTGGAGGTTGGTTTCCCTGTAAAAGTTTTTTACCATTGGGGAGAATCAAATCGGGGGCCAACTTGGAAGGCGCATTAGGGATTCTCAATAATCTTTCCAATAATATCCAAAAGGTCATTATTGGCAAAGAAGAGCAGGTTCGGGCAGTCTTGTGTTGTTGGATCGCCGGCGGCCATGTCCTTATTGAGGACGTGCCAGGAACGGGAAAGACTATTCTTGCTCGTGCTCTTGCCAAGTCTGCGGCAGTTGATTTCAAACGGGTGCAATTCACCCCGGATCTTCTGCCCTCAGATATTTTGGGACTGAGCATTTTCAATCAGAAAAACCAAGCCTTTGAGTTTAAGCCTGGTCCAGTGTTCACGAGTCTGCTGTTAGGTGATGAAATCAACCGCGCCACACCCCGAACCCAGTCCGCACTGCTTGAGTGTATGAGTGAGGGGCAGGTATCGATAGAGGGCAAGACCTATCGTCTCGATCCCTTGTTCTTTTGCTTGGCGACCCAAAATCCCGTAGATCAGTTGGGCACATTTGCCCTGCCTGAAGCTCAGCTGGATCGATTTATGATGAAGGTCTCCATGGGCTATCCCGATACGGAACAAGAGATCCAGATGCTCATGGAGCAAAACAAAGTTCACCCGATTGAAAATCTGGAGGCTGTGGAGACCCACGAGCGGGTGATGTGGTTGAAGAAACAGGTGAGCAAGGTCCGAGTTTCCCGTGAAATGTACGGATACATCGTTGGCCTGGTGAACCAAAGTCGTCGTCATGCAGACCTCAAGCTGGGAGCCAGCCCCCGGGCCAGTATTGCACTTGCCAAGGGGGCCCAGGCCCGCGCCCTTTTTGACGGCGTGGACTACATTCGCCCGGAGCACGTGCAGGAGCTGATTCTCCCCATCATGGGTCATCGCGTGACCTTAAGTCCGGAGGCCAAGCTCTCGGGTCGGACGGTAGTTGATGTTCTTGAGGAAGTGGTAAAGGCCGTTCCAGTTCCAATTGATAAAATGTGATACATGTAGTTGCAAAACCGATAAGATCCTATTTCTCACGTCCCGCATCCGTGGACTTGGATCACGTGGGCTTTCCCCCCTTTCACTCATATAGACACCTACTGAATCCCTTTACTCTTTACTTTGGTTTGACCGGTTTGTTTTTGTTTGGAGGCCTGTTTCAGAGGACCAGTTTTCTCATCGGATTGACTCTCATCGTGTGTGGTGTCTATTTGTTTTTCAGTGCCCGGTCGGCGGCTCAGTCCCTCGTGGTTCAACGTCTGCCGGTAAAACCTCAGCTCGTTGAATTTGAAGAAGTTCAAGTTATTGTTGAAGTTCGCAACCGAGGTGGATTTCCCGTCTATGGATTGGTGATTGACGAAACCTTTACCGCTTCACTGCGCTCGCGGGTGCGCCTGGCGATGCCCCGGACTCTGCCAGCCCATTCCCATATGCGCCTTCAATACAAAAGAAAGTGTGATGGGGGAATGGGCCATCATGACATAGGCCCACTTGAAGCGACAGTGACGGATGTGCTGGGTGTATTTAAGTTTTTAATAGTCGAAGACACTTTGCTAGAGGTCGAGGTCCTTCCCCGTATCGAGCCACTGCCAGAGTTGGCCTTCCGTGGTTCCCCCCACTCCACCTTGTATGGTTACTACGATGTGGCGCAAAGAGGCTTTAGTGTGAACTTCTCTGGAATTCGCCCCTATTCACCGGGAGATTCCCTACGCCACATTGCCTGGAAGCTCACGGCCCGCACAGGTGAGCTCATGGTGAAGGAGTTTGAAAGATCCGTTAATAGCGAGGTGACCGTTGTTCTCGACTTGAATCCGGAAATTCACTTGGGAATCAAGTCCCAGTCCACCTGGGAGTACGGCCGGGATGCAGCCCTTGGGATCATGTCCCGACAGTTGGAAATGAACAACTCTGTTCGCTTAGTCAGCAATCACTTTTTTTCCGAGCTCGGACGGGGAGAAGACCACCTTCACCATATGTGCCGCGAAGTTCTCAAATGGAGTCCAGAGCAACTGACTGATGACCCATCTCTCCTTAGGTGGGGAGTCGCGGGTGAGCTTCTTATGCGTGCCTCTACCTTGATTTCCCAGGGCTCAACGCTGGTGTATATCTGTCCTTACCATAAACTGGAGTTTGGTAAAGCCCGAGAAGTCCTTAAGCATTTGGCGGGTGAAGGCATCGACGTCCATGTGGTGTTTATTGATGTGAATTCCTTCGTTGCTCCTCTTCTGCGAAAGTTGAGTTGGGCCCATTTGGCCGAGGTGGGATATTGTCGGGGAGTTGACGAAGAGGTGGCTGAGTTACGTAAAATGGGATTTACGCCTTATAAGATCAAATGTGGTGAACCCTTAGCCAAGGGGTTTTTGGTCAATGGCTAAAAACAAAAGGACACATCCATCCAAACACAAGGTTCAGACTCCACGGCCTCCTAGCAGTCCTTCTCCAGGAAGGTTCACCCAGTTTACCTTGTTTCAAGTGCTGGTTCTTGCTGGTTTGATGATTCCCATGTTTCTGCTTGAAGGGGTCAATCATTGGCAAACGGGAATCTTTTTTGCGGCAGCCCTAGCTTTTAGTTTTCTTATTCGCGAAGGAATTTGGGGGCACCGGGATCTCCTTCAGGATGAATTGGTAACCCGTGACGATCATGAATCACTGTGGCTCTTTGTCTTTGGTCGCATGGTTCAGGATAGTGAAGGGCACTCTAAAGAGAGAAAGAGACTTCTCTACATTACAGCATCGGGCAAAAAATATTTAATTCGAATCCTTATTGTTGCCATGGTCGTTCTTTATTTTGCCTGGATGAAAAATCGAGAGGCAGTGAGCTTTAGGCCCAGCGCATTTCTTTACATTCTCATATTTACGATCATGATTTCATCGGTGTTCGCCTGTCAGTATTGGGCTGCTCTCCTGGTGTCCGGTGTGGTGGCGATCTTTGCCACCAGTGGTGAGTGGGGTCCATATCCTTTGGCTTTCGCCACCTTTCTCATTGCTCTGTTTGCCGCATTGACCTCCTACCGCCAATCCACCGTGGAATGGGTATATGCTCATGAGCGGGATTTTCTGAAGAGAGGCATTGGCCCCAGTCCTCTTCAGTCAGTGATGATAGTGGCTCTATTGGCGGTCTTTAGTTTGTGGTTTTTGGACAAAGTGCTGCCGGACTCACTTAAAAGTCAGAAGAAGGCGAGCATTAGCAAAAAAATGGATGAGATTCGTTCAAAGGTCGCTGAAAAAGTCAGCGAGCAGATTGTCGACTATCAGGAGAAGCAATCTCAAGAGCCACGGCCGGGTGCAGACGGCTTTGCATTGTCACCCTCACAACGGGAGGGTGCCGATGTTTTACAGCAGCTTATTGGATCCGACTCGCAGACTGCCGAGTCTCTGGCCAGTCGCCTCACTCCCGAAGAACTCAAGACTTTGGGGGATATGGCCGCAGCCGGTAGTCAGCTTTCAGGCGCATTAGGTCGTCCAGGTGGTCGGGGGGATATGCCCGCTGGTGGAGGCGGGGGGCGCGGAAGAGAAGGTATTGCCGGTAACCGACCTGGATTAGACCCTGAGGCCTGGGAGAAATTCCTCAAGCAGATTCGCAACAACCCTGCGGCTCGACATGAGCTGCTGAAAAAATATCCCGAACTCAAACAGGAAATGGATCGCATGGCTGCGGGTGGTACGCCTTCGGGTCAGCTTCAGTCCCGGTTGGAGGAGGAATTTGTCCGCCAAAAGGGAGCTATCGAGAGTCTCCCCAAGTCTGAACAGCAGAAGTATCAACAACTAGGAAAAAAACTTGGTCTCAACAAACAGGAATTGGATCAGGTCTTGAGTGGTAAGCAATTGAACAAAAAGCAGCTGAGCGGTTTAGCGCAAAAGGTGCAAAGCTCTCCCCCAGTCCATCCAGGTGGTCATGCAACTCAGCAAGGCTCTGGTGGGGGCGGCCAGGATCAGGGCCCCGGTGGAGTCTCAGGGGATCTTGGTTCCGGCGGTGGCGATGGGGATGGGTCGGGTCCTGGCGGTGATCAAACCAAAAACGCGGGCAAAGGCCAAAAGGAGGGGAAAAAGGGTATTCTTCCTCCGCCTAAGCTCACTCGCGAGCAGCGACAGGAAAAGGCCAGGCTCAAGGTGGAACAGGCCCTGAAGTTTTTTGAAAACGCAGCTATTGCGCTCTTGTATGTGGCAGCGGTGTTATTGATCTATATGTTGTTTACCAAGTTTTCTGATCGGCAAAAGGACGAGACCAAACCCGCGGGCAGGTTGAGCCGTGATGATCGCAAGTCATTGGTGGCAGAACTCAAACAAATGCGTTCCCGACCCTTAAGTCCCCAGGAAGAAGTAGTGAAGTCCTATCATTTGTTTTTGCGCGTGATGGAGTTGGTGCAATACCCCAGAGCACAGGAAATCACTCCCACAGACTTTGCCCACGAGGTTATCCGTCATTTCCCTCGCTTACGAGATCCTGTGCCCTATGTTTCTGAAGTCTTTTGCCAGGTGTTTTACGGGAAAAGAGATGTGGAGGCTGGAACTCTGGGGCAGTTTCGTACTCACTTTCGCAAAGTCTTCAGACAGTTTGGCCTAAAAGCACCTTAATCTCTTTTTGCAGATGGAAGCTGTACGGTTCCCCAGTGAAAGCGCGGGGGTTGGGATTTGCTCCCGGGCTGGGCCAATAGAGTGCAACGGAGCAGTGGCGGTCCCTCAGGTTTTTCTTTAAGGCTGAGCTCATAGCGGTGTCCCCAGTTTTTCATAGAAGCGGGGAAGTGTTTGTGTTGGGCGGTTCTCATGATGCGGGCCACCGGTGATCCATTGAAAAAACAGTTCAATCTGCGTGCATCGTGTATCTGGGTGGTAATGCCAATGAATAGCCTGTTGGTTTGCAGAAAGTTCTTGTCTTCTAGACTGGTCAGATCCATGGGCAGTGAAAAAGCGCGGATTTCAAAACCATTTTTTTGCGGCCCTAGTAGCTGACCATGATGATTGTTGATGGGGAAGCGAGGCCACAGGAGGGGATCGGATTCCGAACCGATGGCCCCCGACAAATGGGTGAGAGCTAAAGTGATTCCTGCTGATTGAAGATCCACTTTGATGGGGCGAGGATCACTGCTGACAGGATAACTGAATAGGCTTACTCGGCTACCTGTGAGGTCCGCCAACTGATGTAGTTCCTCGTTGATGGATTTTGCCATTCCAGTTCCCCGCAAGCCGACACTCAGAAGCGGGTTTTGTGCCTGCCTTTGGACAAAAGAAATGGCTTCTGAATTCTTGAGATCTAGTGAGTTGAGAAACAAAACAACAGGAATTTTTTTGTCGAGAGTTTCCTGAAGCAGAGAGTCGGATTCGGAAGACCATCCCTCAATGGTGATAAGGATTTGTCGGTCCTCGCTCAGCCGACTCTTTGTCGGAAGCCAATGCTTTAGATTCATGAAGCCGAAGCTTTGCACCTCCAGGTAGGCCACCTGCCGACGGAACAATTCAGGGGATGTGGCCATCGAATCACTGGGATTATTGGAGAAACCGTAGTAGGCGAGGGCCACCAGGCTGGGATGTTTTTCGATCGCCTGTGGTCCGCGTGGACTCATCTCAAATGGACCGACGGATTGGGGGTAGGACCACTCCAAGGGCTGGCCGTTCTCAGAAGGGGGCCACTTTTTAGCAGACACGCACGAGGCAATGAGCCACACCAG
This sequence comes from Pseudobdellovibrionaceae bacterium, assembly GCA_020635075.1. Lineage (NCBI taxonomy): Bacteria > Pseudomonadati > Bdellovibrionota > Bdellovibrionia > Bdellovibrionales > Pseudobdellovibrionaceae > Pseudobdellovibrionaceae bacterium. Next base: position 510,868 of record JACKAM010000001.1, read on the forward strand.
CCCAACCACAAGCAAGCCTTGCCGCCATAGGGAATCTCTGTTAACTCGTACCATTCAATGGCTTTATCGGAATTTGCTCCCACTGGAGCAAGTCCAGTGACAGGTGAGGTTAAGCCATTCTCTAGACTAAGGGCGAGAGGGAAAATGGAGAACTTTGAAAAGATCATGGTCTTTGTCAAAGAAGTGGATCGACTCAAGACTGTCGACAGGCAGTGTGAAATCATGAGTGGCAAGCGCCGTGAGAATTCCGCCGAACACTCTTGGCATTTTGCTTTGACTGCCTGGTTATTAGGCAGCTACGCCCACGTGGATTTGAATCTGAACCATGTGGTCAAGATGGCTCTTATCCACGACTTGGTGGAGATAGACGCCGGAGACACCTTTGTTTACGACGAGAAGGGACGAGAGGAGAAGCGCGAAGTTGAGGCGAAGGCGGCCCACCGTCTCTTTGCCTTGCTTCCCGAGGAACTTGAGGCAGAGTTTTGGCAGTTATGGAACGAATATGAGGGTCAGGTGACCGCTGAGGCCCGTTTTGCCCAGGCCATTGATCGCTTGTTGCCTATAGTCTGTAACACTGAAACTGAAGGTTCTGCTTGGCGCCGTCATGGCATCACTCGCAGCCAGGTCGACAGACGCAACGGCCCTTGTTGGGGAGAGGCCCGCTGTCTGGAAGACTATGTTGCCTCCATTCTCGACAGAGCTGTGGCGAATGGTCACCTTACGCCTGAATAGGTGGTTTTAATGGACCTTTACCCTGGGCTATGCTTCACTTTTCGGTATGGCTCAGTCTCCAACTCAGGACAAAGGTCTATTCGCTGATTGGTGGAAAAACATCCTGGCCCTGCTCGTTGGCCTCCTAATCGCCCTACTTGGATTGGTCGCGGCCCAGTATATCTTTTCCCAGCGCAGTGTAAAAGAGGGCAGTCAAGAGTCCCCGGTAGAGGAAAAGGCCACGGTACCCTATTATGACAATCCCATCGATGTTTTTGGTTGGAGTCTCGTACCAAATATTGTGACTCGGGTGACCCGTTACCGGGATCATTGGGTGATCTATGAGGCCACCTACACCATCGACGACTTCCGCCGGAGAAGGGTTTTTTTTGAGGACCGAAAAGAGGCAAAGCAGTTTTTGTTGTTTCTGGGGGGATCTAATATGATGGGCCAGGGATTGGAGGACATGGAGACCCTGGATTATCAGCTCACGTCAAGATTTGCCCAGTTTCAAAGTTACAACTATGCGGTGCCGGGTTACGGCCTGGGGCATGTGATGGCCCAGGCGGAGAATATTGATTTTAAGTCACAGATTTCCCAGCGCAAAGGTTTGATCCTCTATCTTTTTCCCACCTATCACGTGGATCGGCTTGTTGGTGGTCTACAGACAATAGATTGGGGTGAGGGTTTGCCCCAGTATAAGTTAGTGGAGGACAAAGTCGTACGGGATGGATTTATTCACCAGGATAGGTGGCTGTATGCAAATTCAGCCAAAGCTTGGAATAAAACCTTTTTGCGTCGTAAGATGAAGCTAACCGGGCCTTTTGGAGTTTCACAGAAGGATTTGCAGCTTGCCTGTCGAGTTTTGGCCGAAGTTAAAAGGAACATACAGAATCAGTTTGAGGAATCGGAGTTTCTGCTTGTGTTACATCCCGGATCGAAGGGCATGGATTTAACATTCTGTTTGGAACAATATGAAATCAAGTGGTTAGACTTGCGCAACGTCTTTGATGGGTATGATCGTCAGGAAGTCTCCATCAAGGGAGATGGGCACACCAGTCAGTTTGGCAATAGGATTTTGGCAAATAAAATTGAAGAGCATTTGAGAGAGTTGGGCTATTAGAATGGCAAAGATATTTGTAACGGGGGCATCGGGTTTCATTGGTGGGGCACTGGCTCGGCACCTCATTGCGCTTAGCCACCAGGTCCTGGCCATGAGTCGCTCCGAGGCAAGCGATGAGAAATTGAGGAAATTGGGTGCAGAACCGATCCGAGGAGAATTAGGTTCGCCAATGGCCGATGCTCTCCATGGGGTAGATTGGGTCATTCATTGTGCTGCCAAGGTAGAGGACTTTGGCCACTATGATGATTTTTACCGCATCAATGTTACCGGGACGAACAGCCTTCTTACCGATTGTGTTCAGGCGCGGGTTCCACGGTTTTTGTTTCTAAGCACAGAGGCTGTGTTGCTCGATGGCCGCTCCAAGTATGAAATGAATGAACAAACGCCCTATCCATTGCAGACCCCATTTTTGTACTCGCAAACAAAAATAGCTGCTGAAAAACTGGTGAGAGCCGCCAATTCAGAGGAATTGCAGACGTTTGTGGTGCGGCCAAGAATGGTCTGGGGCCCTGGCGACACGCATTTTATTCCTGAACTTAAAAAAATGGCTAAGAAGAAAGCCTTGATGTGGATTGACCAGGGTGTTCATCGGACTTCAACCACCCACATTCGCAACCTTCTTCACGGCATCGACCTGATTATGGCTAAGGGACAGCCCGGGGAAGTGTATTTTATCACCGATGGAGACCCCATATCATTGCGAGAGTTCATTTCCATGCTGGTAGAGACATTAGGGTTTCCAGCTCCAACCAAGTCCATCCCTGGCTTTGTTGCTCGTGGACTGGCCCAGGTGTTGGAACCCTTGTGGGTTTTGTTGCGCCTTCCTGGAAAGCCACCCATGACTAAGTTGGCAGCTTGCTTTCTTTCGACCGAAGGGACTGTGGACATTACAAAGGCTAAAACCAAACTGGGGTATAGGCCAGTTATTTCGAGAGCCGCCGCGCTCGTGGAATTAGCGAACACAGAGACAACAGAGGGACATTAAAATGGAATTGGGAATTGACAGACTCTTAGAAGAAGCATCATTGATCCGGCAGCTCCAGGAGAAGCGCGTAGGGCTGTTGGCCCATCCCGCGAGTGTGACGAAAGGTTTGGCCCACTCGATGGAAGCCTTGTCTCAATTGGGGGAGTTCAATATGACTTGTGCCTTTGGCCCTCAGCATGGAATGCGTGGTGAAAAACAAGACAATATGATTGAAAGTGTCACCTACCTGGATCCGTCAATTAAAGTCCCTGTCTACAGCCTCTATGGGGAGGTTCGTAGACCAACGGATGAAATGTTAGACCGCTTGGATGTGATGCTGGTGGACCTGCAGGACGTCGGCTGTCGTATTTACACTTTTTTGACCACGCTATTTTACGTATTGGAAGACTGCGCGCGAAATCATAAGTCGGTTTGGGTTCTTGATCGACCCAATCCCGCTGGCAGGCCGGTCGAAGGACTGCTCCTTGAACCTGGCTGGGAAAGTTTTATTGGTGCGGCTCCTGTGGCCATGCGCCACGGTCTGACCTTGGGTGAAGCGGCCAGGTGGTACGTGAGGCACAAGAATTTGGATGTTGATCTGCAGATCATTGAGATGAAAGGCTACCACGCCAATGGCTCGCCTAACTACGGTTGGCCTCATGAGCTCTCATGGGTTAATCCCTCTCCTAATATGCCGCGGTTGACGACAGTCAGAGCCTACGCCGGAACGGTGCTTGTTGAAGGCACCAATCTCAGTGAGGGGCGGGGAACCACGATTCCCTTGGAAGTCATAGGTGCTCCTGACATCAAAGCCGAAAAGGTGTTGGAGGAGATGAAAATTGTCGAACCCAATTGGCTCAAAGGCTGTCATCTTCGCCCCTGTTATTTTGAGCCCACCTTCCAAAAACACCAAGGCGCCCTCTGTTCTGGGATTCAGATTCACTGTGATGCTGGTTTTTACAATCACTTGCAGTTTCAGCCCTACCGCCTTGTGGCTCTATTTTTTAAATGTGTGCGCCGCCTTTATCCTGAATATGATCTGTGGCGGCAGCCGCCCTACGAATACGAAGAGCACAAAATGCCCATCGACATTCTTTCGGGCAGCGATTTCCTGCGCAACTGGGTGGATGATGGGCATGGGGAGCCGGAGGACCTGAACAAGCGGTTGTTGGCGCACGAAAAACAATGGGAAGACGCCCGCAAACCCTTTTTGCTTTATTAGCTTTTCTTTGGTGATTTTCGGCTCCTTTTTTCTGCAGATTTTTTGCATCCGCCTCCCTGTCAATTCAGACGCGGGCTCCATGCCCTCGCCGGCATCGCTGGACTTCGTCCGCGAACGCGTCACGCTTGCCGGAGGTCTTCATTTACAAGGAGGGATCCCCAGGAAAGTCTTCAGGACAAAGGCTGGCCGAATCTTAGAAGAAAAGATTGGTTGGGTGTTGGATTCGGAGGATCGGGGATAGCTCGTCAGTCGGAAGGGTTGTTGGACTAAATTGGCGGCAGGTTTGCGGGGCGAGAATTTAGGTACTGGTTTTTGTTTTGGTAGACGGCGATTTTCCCTTCCCAAAGAAATTGGTGTTTTCATTGTTCTCCAAGAGCGCCTCTTTGCACTCAAAGAGTTCCCTATTCTCATTTTTCTGCAAAAGAAGACCTCCGGCAAGCGTGACGCGTTCGCGGACGAAGTCCAGCGATGCCGGCGAGGGCATGGAGCCCGCGTCTGATTTTGTAGGAAAGTGAGAATAGGGAACTGTTTGAGGGCAAGCAAAGCGAGTGAGTGAGTGTTGAATAAAAAAGAGGAGGTCAGGTGTTGACCTCCTCTTCCTGGAGTGTTGTGTGGAAGACTTTCCTTGGCACGGAGAGGCTAAAACACTCCAAAAAATAGCAGTAGTATTTGGGGAATACTACGGGAACGCGAGTAATATGCGCATTCTTGTGGCAGAACACGCAGAAAAAATTTCGGTGGTGTAGAGAATCCCTGTGTGTGTGTGGTGACTGCAGAATTTCCCGGCAGAGATATGTTGATCCCCATGTGCTTCCCCTTATGATGTCTACCCAGCGATTCTCATCACCGGGAAAATCTGTTGTCGACCAAAACAGGGAATATAAAAAATGGAGGCATCAAGTTCTCAACGCGGAAACCAGGATGCCTCCATCTTAGATCCCCTAATATAAAGTACCCGGGAAGAGGTATTGGAAATTCTGTGCCAGCCAGAGGCCATTATTTGGACACCTGAAATAGCGGGTGTGTCTAATTCTAAGACAGGTGTGAGTCTAGGTAAGCAATATTTCTGGCAATGTTGCGGGGTCGATTGCCTAGTCGTTTGACGATTGGCGATCGCTGACCTGTCGGTTCCCTGGCCATTTGGGCCGTTTTGCTCCGCGTTCGAGGATGTGCCCTCTAAGTGACTAGGGTAGGATTAGGGCATGGAAAAAGTGGTCCTAAAACTGGGTACTGGGGTCCTGACGGACCAGGATGGAACTTTGGCGGCAAGTCGACTGGCGAGAATCCTTGATGAAGTGATTCCTTACTTGCCTACGGACGATCAGTTGATTCTGGTGTCCTCGGGAGCCGTTGGCCTTGGTCGGGTCAGACTGGGACTGGAGGGGATCTTGTCCCTCCATGAAAAGCAGATGTGTGCTTCGGTGGGGCAGGCGGTGCTCATGCAGTATTACAACATGATCCTGTCTAAGTACGATTGCACTGCGGGACAGGTGCTGTTGACTTCGGGAGACTTGGCAAACGCTCATCGACGGCAAAACCTCCTGTCGACCTTTAAGGAAATGGAAAAGCATCCCATTATCCCTGTGATCAATGAAAATGACACGATCTCCACTGAGGAATTGGAGCTGCAAAATGACCATTCCTTTGGTGATAACGACCGGCTATCCTCGCTCATCGCTGTGGAGTTGAAGGCCAAGGTCCTCATCATGCTCACCGACATCGCCGGGATTTTTCAGGATCGTAAAAGCTATGAAAAGGGTGAGTGCATCCACCAAGTGGTGGACTTGTCGTTTCTAGACCGAATTGAAACCTGGAGCGGATCGGCTCAAGGGCGGGGAGGAGCCATGAGCAAAATCCAGGCCGCCCGCGCGACGGTCGAAGCAGGAACAGCCTGTTGGATCACCTCAGGCATCGTCGAGGACCAATTGGCGAATGGCATTCAGCGCATCATGCGCCATGAAGTCCCCGAAACAGGAACCCTGGTGAGCGGAGGCCTGGAGGGATGGAAACGCTAATCAAACAGGTCCGTCAGGCCAGCCTCAAGCTGGCAACATTGACGACAGCGGAAAAGAATCAGGCCCTGCAGGTCTATGCCGAGGTGTTGTCTGAAAAGACCAATGATTTGCTTCTGGAAAATCAGAGGGACCTAGATGAGCAAAAGGGCAAGATCTCCCCGAGTCTTTACCAGCGCCTTGCCCTCTCAAAGGACAAAATCGACCAGCTCATTGATGGTCTAGAGGACCTCAAAAATCTTGGTGATCCTGTGGGGCGGATGACGCTTCGTCGTGAGTTGGACAAGGGGTTGGTGCTCGAAAGGGTCTCAACGCCGATTGGGGTCATTGGTATTATCTTCGAGTCACGTCCAGATGCGGCCATTCAAATAAGTTCTCTCCTTCTCAAAAGCGGTAACGGTGGATTACTGAAAGGGGGGAAAGAAGCTCTTCATTCCATTCGCGCCATTGATGCCGTTCTTCAGGAAGTCACTCGGCGGTGCCCCTTTCTTCCCGAAGGGTGGATTGCCTTTGTGGAATCCCGTGAAGATGTGGGTAAGATGCTCGCCTACGATCAGGATATTGATCTTATCATCCCAAGGGGCTCCAACGAACTGGTACAGACTGTGATGAATGGAACCAAGATACCAGTCCTGGGGCACGCCGATGGGATTTGCCATATCTATGTGGATGAGGACTGTGATCTGGATCAGGCGATAGAGATTATTATCGATGCCAAAACCCAGTATCCATCGGCCTGTAATGCCGTTGAGACCTTGTTGATCCATGAGACACAGTTTTCAGAAGTGCAAAAGAGGTTGACGGATCAGTGTCCACAACTTGAACTCCTTTCAGCGCCAGAGAGTTGGTCGATTGAATATGGGGACTTGCGTTTGGCTGTAAAGTCGGTGCGAAATATGGCCGAGGCCGTTGATCACATCAACACCTTTGGCTCCCACCACACCGAGGCTATTTTGACTAGTAACCAAAGTCGGGCGGAAGAGTTTTTGCATGAAGTGGACTCTTCGAGCGTTTTTGTTAATTGCTCGACCCGATTTGCCGATGGTTTTCGCTACGGATTTGGTGCCGAAGTGGGGATTAGTACAAACAAAACCCACGCCCGGGGGCCCGTTGGCCTGGAAGGTCTGGTGATTTACAAATACCTCCTGCGCGGTCAAGGGCAAGTGGTGGCCAGCTATTCGGGCTCAGAGGCCCGGCCTTTTACTCATCGCAATTTGTCATAGGGAGTAAACGGTCAAGGAGCCTCTTAGGCGGCCAAATCATCGGCTTCTTTTGGGCGGTCCCGGTAGAGTTCCATATCCAGAACCTGAGCCCTTGGAATTTCAATCCAAAAGGTCGAGCCCACGCCGATTTCACTCGTCACTTTGATGGTACCACCCATGGCCTCCATTAGGCGTTTGGTAATGGGCATTCCCAAACCGGTGCCTTTGTGATGGAGAGCCACCTTGCCGAGAGTTTCAAATTCGTTAAAGACTTTGTCCAGCTCGTCTTGGGCAATGCCTTTGCCCGTGTCTTTAACGAACAATTTGACGAAATCGGGATCGGATCCATCGGTCCAGATTTCCACTTGTCCACCCTCGCGGTTGTACTTGATGGCGTTGGTGACAATATTGGAGAAAACCTGTTTGATTCTTAACTCATCAAAATAGCATTCACAGCTTCCATTATCCTCTGGCTTATAGGCGATCTGGATGTTAGAGCCCTCGGCCATGCCTTCGAAGTTTTCCGTGAGGCCGGCTGCCAAGGCTGAGAGATCGCTGTGACTGACAAAAAGATCCATTTTGCCAGCCTGAATTTTGGCAAAATCAAGAATGTCATTCACCAAAGCCACCAGATGCTGGCCCTGCTCGTAAATCATGCCAATGAACTCGGTCCGTTCTTCATCTGTGTCAAACAGCCCCAATTGGAGAATTTCAGCCGAAGCCACCATGGCCGACAGGGGAGTGCGAAGTTCGTGAGTGGTCAACGCAATAAAGCGATCCTTAGCCAGATCCAGTTCTTTAAGCTGCTTGTTCTGATTGAGGAGTTCCTCAAAGGCGGCCTTGATTTCGATCTGCTTGGCCGTGATGTCCCTCTGAAGCTTCTTCTGCACAGTGATATCTTGGAACATCAGAGTGACACACTCCGTGCCTTCCAGATGGATCTTCTTAACACCCAAATTGGCTATAAAGGTGGTGGTGTTTTGTTTGCAGATGACCACATCCTGATAGAGCCCCTCGTTGCCCAGTAGATCCTGGTTGAGGGCCCTGAACTCGGGGCGCACCTTGGCGGGAAAAAGGCTTGAGACCTCAATTTGGTCCAGATCCGTGCCGTTGGGGATTTCCAACAGTTCTCGTCCCAGTTTGTTCACATAAAGGCAATGGCGACCATCGGCGGTGAACACTAGAATCCCCAAAATAGCCTCTTCAGACAGCATGGTGTGGAGCTTAAGATGGTTAGCTTCCGATAATCTTGACATTCTGTTAGGCCCCGCCGATGACGCGAACAAAATCGGCAGCCCGTTCCAGACTAGCCTTAAGTTCAACCAATAGTTTTTTAAATCCGGTTTGCGGATCAATGGTCAATCGCTTCATCACTTCCGGATTGACCCCGTTAATTTTATGGTGACCGGAGTTGCCAAATTTTAAAGCGTGAGTGAGGAGGTTGGCCAAAAATACGATGTCCACCACCTGATTCAAATCAGCGGAAATGCCTCCGCGCTTCATGTTGTTGTCTTGGTGATGGTAATTGGCCACGGCCTGAATCTGTCCCGGGAGACGCCATTTTTCAGCCAACATTTTGCCAATTTCGGTGTGTTCGGGAATACCAAGGGCTTTTTCGGCTTCATTGTAAGAGGTCTGCTCCTCATTGGCCTTGTGAACAATCTTGATCATCGCTTCACGGTCGATGGTAAACAGAGCCACCTTTCCCATGTCATGAACCAGCCCACAAGTAAACAAGTCAGCCGGTGTGGCGTGACCAGCAGCTTTGGCGATGGTCTCAGAAGCGATTCCAACTCCCACCGAGTGAGTCCAGAACTGGTTCATATCAAACTCACTTGGGCCTTTAACATCTAAAGCATTGATGATGGATGCCGAGAGAACCAATTGGTGAACCGTATCAAAACCAATGTAGGCAATGGCTCGGCCGAGATTGCTCACGCCACCTGGGATGGCGTAATAGGCTGAGTTGACCAGCTTTAAAACCTTGGTCGTCAAGCTCACGTCATTTTCCATGATCTTTTCGACATCTGAGGTGGAAGACATGGGGTCGCTGATCACCTGGCTGAGTTCGTAGACAATAGTGGGGAGAGTTGGCAGTTCGTCCAACTTACTGAGCAGATATTCATGGCTGAGTTTTGGTGCCGCACCCATAGGCTTGCTCACTCTCTCATAAACTGTCTCTAACCAGCTAGTTTCGGAAAGACTTTAGCTGGAAACAATTCTTTGAGTTTCGACGTGACACGCTGAAAAGTGACAGGTTTAAGGATGTAGCCATTCACATTAAGAGATTTGGCTTGAATGATATAGTCCTTGTCAGAAACCGCTGTGATCAGGACAAAGGGTACGTCTTTGTATTGGCTCTCCTCGCGAACGTGCTTCAGAAGCCCCAGCCCATCCATGTTCGGCATCATGATGTCCGAAAGGATTGCAACCAGACCATCTACAGTGCCCTCTTTCAGATAGTGTTCCCAGGCCTCTTCACCGTCAACACACTCAATGACGTTGTAGTCGAGTTTTTTGAGCAAGTGACTGAGAATCTTTCGGTTAGGTGGAGAATCTTCAGCAATGAGGATGGTTTCTTTTTGCTCTTGGGCTTCAGACATGGACGGGCTCCTTCATTTGTTTTTTAGCCATAATGAATATCGGCAAATCACCCCAGTGGGTTGAAGAAATGAAGAGGTTTTAACGGAGTTAGCATACTGTTGTTTCAATTGGGGATGGTCGCCCTCGACCTTGCGCCGGATCAATGTCCATATCCAATTAAAACAATCAGACTTTAGAGAGATAGTTTCACTTTGAGGCGCTGGGCTGAGAGGATCTTTTTTTTAGCCGGCCGTTGGCTCTGCCCACTTTCTTTCTTTGATTGGCTTCGAAATCGATAAGCTTTTTTGCGATGCGCTTGTCTTGCAGGCCCAGAATGCGCGCAGCCAGTAGACCAGCGTTAAATGAATTGTCCACTGCCATGGTGGCCACAGGAACGCCCTTTGGCATTTGTGCAATCGACAAGAGTGCATCGAGTCCATCCAGTTTTCCAACCAGAATGGGGACGCCAATGACAGGGAGAGGGGTGAGTGAGGCCACCATGCCTGGCAAATGGGCGGCACCACCAGCCCCGGCAATGATGACCTGGATGCCCCGTGATTTGGCCTTGGTTGCCCAGGTTTGCATAAAGCGCGGCGTGCGATGAGCAGACACAATTTTAATTTCGTAGGGAATTTTGAAATCTGACAATATTGTTTCAGCCAGCTCCATTTTTGGCAGGTCCGAGTCGCTCCCCATTATGATGGCCACGCGTGGTTTGGCTGAACTCATAGATGAAACTCCTTCTTGGCTTTTAACAAGCGGGCTAGGGCCGTCTGAGGCCCACTTCCTAATGCGGTGAGGTGACCCATTTTACGTCCCGGTCGATTGTCACTTTTTCCATACCAGTGCAGATTCAGGTTGGGAGGAAGGTTCCATGTTGGAGGGCCCCCCATTTCTCCCAAGAGGTTGAGCATGGCAAAGCCCGGCTTGCGCAATTCCACCGTACCTAACTTCATACCCAATAGGGCTTTAATATGCAGGGTAAACTGGTCAGAATTGAGAGCATCCAATGAGTAATGGCCGCTGTTATGCACCCGGGGCGCCACTTCATTGACCACCAAGCCTTGAGCGGTATCAAAGAACTCAAAACCAATCGCACCTACGTAGTCAATTTCGCCAAGCAAAGTCTTAATCTTCTTCGTGATGGCACCCAGGGAGCGGTGGCGCAGAGGGCCTTTTACCCAAAAACAGCGATTATCCTTTTGTTGGCTTTCCACTAGTGGCAAAAATGAGACCTCACCATTGATTGAGCGAACGGCCATCAGTGCCAATTCTCGGCGAAAGGTCACAAATGATTCGGCGATAAAGCCGTCCTTAACTTCACTCAGGAGCCCTTCGACCTTACTCGCATTTTGCCGATTGCGAACAATAAAAGTGCCGTAGCCATCATAACCAAAGCGGCGCTTTTTCAACACCAGACCTTTCGGGAATTTTTGCAAAGCCTCATCCAGTTGGTTGCGATTAGAGACCTCCATAAACGGAGAGGTGGTAATTTTGTATTTCTCTAGGAGCTGCTTTTGGATCAATCTATCTTGGAGTTTTCCCATCAATTCCGGTCGGGGAAAAAGGGGCGTTCCTGTTCCCTCGGCTACCTGTTGGAGCTGTAAAGCATCCAGGAACTCACTTTCAAAGGTGACCACATCAACTTGAGCAAAAAACCGTCTCAGGTCGGACTCCTTGGTCGGACTTCCTTGGTGCCAATGGCGAGTCACCAGGGCGGCCGGGTCCTCTTCTCCAGGACACAAGACGTGCATTCGCAGGCCCAGGCGTTGTCCCTGTTGAATGAGCATTCGCGCCAGCTGGCCGCCACCTAAAATCCCGACCTTCATTTTTGAGAATTGTTGACTCATTCCAAGGGTTTTCACCCGAGGAGGGGAAAAGGTCAAGGACTCCGGCCTTTCCTCTTTCTTCCTTTTGCACTATATTGCCGCGCATGAATTCTGATGTTCGTCCGCTGCCCCTGGAGGGCAGCGCCCATTTTCCCGTGGTCCTGGCTCCTATGGTGGGTTTGTCCCACATCGGTCTGAGGCTCTTGGTCAGGCACTACTGGCCGCAAGATGGGAAAGCTTTTTTCCCCACCGAAATGCTCAACAGCCGTCGCCTGCCCAATGAAAAGGTGGGGGCCACTCCCGAGACCTTTCGTTCCGACGAAGAAGTCGATCTTTGCCCTCAGATTTTAGGAAACGAACCAGGCCCTATTGCCAAATCGATTGAAGTGCTTGAGGACTGGGGAGCCGTGGCCGTCGATATCAACATGGGTTGCCCCGTCCAAAAGGCCCTGCGCCACAACTATGGAGTGGCCTTGATGGGTGATGTGGACTACGCGGGTCGGGTCACGGAAATGGCCACCAAAGTGGCTCGGGTTCCGGTGAGTGTGAAACTTAGAGCTGGACACCAGAATGATTTGGAATTCCTAGCCAAGTTTGTTCAACGCCTGGAAGAAGCTGGGGCAGCCTGGTTGACCATGCACCCGCGAACGGCTGAACAAAAACGGCGAGGACAGGCCGATTGGAGCCAGATCAAATTTGTCCGCGATCAGGTGAAGGTTCCGGTGATCGGCAATGGTGATGTGCAAACAGCAGGTGATGTTCAGAGGATGCTCACAGAAACCACCTGTGACGCCGTGATGGTGGGAAGGGCTTTGACTGCTCGCCCGTGGCTGGTTTGGCAAGTCGGAGAGGACTTGGGTTTTGATCCGCCGGCGGCAATGGTTGGCCGCCGAGCGCCCCGCACTCCACTGGAAGAGGGGCGGGAAATGGGTGAAGCCCTTAAGCTCCTCACACAAATCATGGCCGAGTACTTCCCGGAAAACTTGGGGATACGAAAACTGATGTTTTACATTCGCACCTGCAACCCTTGGTTGGTCTTTGGTCAACACTTGTTTGCCCTTTGCAGTCGCGCAAAGACCTACCCCCAGTTTCTTGAGGCCATCGATATCTTCTTTTCTCAGGAGCAGGCGATGATGGAGAAAACCGATCTAAGATAGACTTTAGGCGTTGAGCTTGGCATCGAGTTGGTCGGCATCTTCCAGAGCCGCAAGGTCCGAGTAACCACCAATAAACTCCTCACCAATAAAAATCTGCGGGATGGTTTTGAATCCAGTACGGGCACGTAAAGCCTGAAGTTCGTCGTCCTTGCCGTCCAAGTTGATTTCTTCGAAAGTCACACCCTTGTCATTGAGTAAATTCTTAGCTCTTACGCAATAGGGACATACGGTCCAAGTGTAAATGGTTACTTTAGCCATGGTAAACGGCTCCTTTATTATTGACTGTCTTTTAGCAATGTTGGCAGGAGGGTTCAAGTCCTTAGACCAAAATGGTCATGACGTTACATTCCAGCTCTTGGGAAATATTGTCCGCCAACTCTCGGCTATTCTTCGGATCTCGTCCCGTGCCAAAGATTAGACTTTGGAAATTAACCATCTTTTTAAGGGTCTGAAGGCCTTCGGTGAAACTTCCGGGCAAGATTTTAACTGTCAAAACGATATCTTCATTGGCAAAGATGGGGGTTACCTGTTGGGAGACCACCCGCTGTAGAAGCTGAAAAAAGAAGCCTTCCGGGTCCTTTCCTTCTTCTGCATGAAAGATAAAGAGTTCGAACGGTCCTGATTTCTTTTTGAGAATGTCCTGAATGGCCCGTGTGATCAGTCGCCGGGCGCCCGTACCACCCGTGCACAACACAAACTTGGGAAGATCATTGGGGAGGTCGGTGTCCTCACGAAATTTGCCAAGGCCAAGGCGGAGATCAGATCGGGTTTCTAACCGTCGCTCCAAAACCCCCCATCGGAAGTAGGCCATTGCCAACAGGGTTCCTGTTAAAAGTACAGTCAACAGCAACAGGCTTCTTTCATTGGCGTGAAGCACGAGGATGGCTCCCGCTATAGCCAGAACAACCCCCGAAAAGAGAGGCCCAACGGGAATTGAGCGACTGTGAACATGAAGAACAATCTTAGATAAAAAGTCTTGAGGGGTGTCCCTGCGCATGGGGCGGTTGCGCATCAGGACGACGCCAATGCAAAAACTCACCATCACACCGAGGAAGGAAATTTCATAAACTTTTGCGACGATGTCCACTTCACCAGCGACCAGGGCCGACATCATCATGGAGACCACCATAAAGGGCAGGGCAATCGCCGGATAACCTTGAATGGTGGGAAATTTATGCGCCAACCGATAGAGCAAGACCTCTGGCAGATTTCCCTGTTTAGCCATTGTCGTGGCAAGACCAATAAAGCCCACGAATGCGGTGTTGGTGGCCGCAAACAGAGTCAGAGTGGCATCTATGACAACGATGGCGAGGAAAACCCGGCCACCCAGGTGGTCGGCTAAGCCAGATAGCAAGTAATTCAAATCGCTATTGACCTGTTCGGGAGTGAGCAGCAGGAGACAAAAGAAGGAGATAAAAGGAGCCGTGAGAGACACCAAGACCACCACCGCCCGATAGAGGTAGCGCACGGTCTTCATCGCAGGCGCTTCAAGCTCTTCAACAATCTGTGCAGCAGATTCAAAACCAGTAATACCCAAAAAGGCGGCGGCGAATCCATACATCACCATTGGAAAAGTGATTTCCTTGGTCGGATGAATCATCTTGAATTTGGCAAAATCAATCAACGACCAATTGAAGACGGTGTAACCCAAACTCCACACCACCATGATCAGCAAAAGTGCAAAGTGAAAGATGGCCACGAGAGTGACAAGTTTAGCTGGTTCTTTGATGCCCCTGGTGTTGAGCAGACCAAACAAGATCAGAGGAATAAAGGACAGCAAGACAACTGTTGAGCTGGAAAAGCCACCAAAGAGTGAGGAGAGATAAAAACCTCCCGACAAAGCACTGACGGCAGCCGTTGCCAGGTAGGAGACAAAGGTGAGGGCTCCGGCCAAGACCGCTGCTCTTCGGCCCATGCTCCGCAAAATCATAGAATAAGCACCACCATTGTAGGGACTCATGGCCAAACCCTCTTCATAGGTGCGCTTAAACAGCCACATCATCAGGCAGCAGATGAGGACAAAAATGGGAGCCAGATAGCCCACGATGGGGTAGAGAATTCCCGTTCCATAAAAAACTGAGGTGCCGATATCGGCACCAACAATTCCGGCGCCGATGATCCAGGGTAGTCCCGCTTTTCCGTTGGCAGACAAGGTGCTCTCCTGCTGTTGGACTCAATGAAAGTGCTTGTATTATCGAAACTGATGGCTCATTTTTCAAGGATTCTTCAGGGAGTCAAGGAGAGTCATGAGGCCTAAGTCTGGTCATGAATTTAATACGCCCGCGGCGCGGCAAATGAGAGGGCCTGGGTGGTGAGTTGTCCAATGTGTTCCGGGCTGCGATTGGTTGGGGGTGATTGGCCCAAGTCCCCCTCTCAGGTCCGGCCTTATTGTTACATTGAAAACACCAAACGGCACTATTGGTGGTGTCCTGATTGTGACCTGGTCTTTCTCGATCCTCAACAAAGACCTGACCCTGGTAGTGAAAGAGAACGCTATCTCAGTCACAACAACGACCCGGGTGATCCTCGCTACGAAAAGTACTTGTCGCTAGTGGTTCAGCCCATCATTGATGAAAAGGCTGAGAATTCAGAGCCCGTGCTTGTTCTTGATTATGGCTGTGGCCCAACAACGGGAATTGAAACGCTATGGAGCGGCCACGATCTATCAGTGGAAAGCTATGATCCTTTTTTCTACCCGAATCTTCCCTTAGAGCCCAAGCATCGCTTTGACTATGTGATCAGCTGTGAGTCCGCCGAACACTTTTACGAGCCTCACCAGGACTGGTACAAAATCTCCCAACTCCTCAAGCCCGATGGCAAGGTCATCTTGCGCACGGGTTGGCGCCCCCCTACGATGGAAGAGTTTAAAAAGTGGGGATACCACCACGACCCCACTCACGTGTGTTTTTATTCCGCTAAGACGGTCGAGTGGCTTCGGCAAAATTTCAAAATAGAGATCAGGACAGTTGGTCTGTGGAATTAGCAAGTAGGATTTGGCGAAAATCCTCTAAGGAGTTCACACGTTTTGCTCTCTCAAATACACTCTGAGCACTGGAGTACTGACGAGCCAGCTGGCGCAGCCATTGTTTCCCGCGATTAAGGGCAAAGCCCGAGTGTCGGCCTCTTGAACAGCGGTCAAGAAAAGGAATAAGCAGGCGGTCTTGAATATCAGACCAGTGGAGAGGGGTATAGGGTTCATTAAATAAATGGGCTTTGAGAACTCGGGCCAAATCCGGAAAGGCAATCAAAGGACGCCCCAAGGCCACATCCGGACAACCAGAGGCTCTCACACACAAATCGTAGTCCTTTGCGTTCCAAATATCTCCGTTGGCCACCACCGGTACCTGAACGGCTTCGCGCATCAGCCCGATGTATTCCCAATGAGCGGGAGGTTGATAACCCTCAGCCCGGGTGCGGGCGTGAATGGTGAGGCGGGATGCTTCGGCTTGGTCCACGGCCTGAGCAATCTCGATTGCCAAGGTTTTGTCGGCAAAACCAAGTCTGACTTTCGCCGTCACCGGACACTCAGGAGGTACCGCCTGGCGAACCGCAAAAACCACGTCGAAGAGGCGATGAGGGTTTTTAAGAAGAGTGGCGCCCCCATCGTGGCGATTCACTGTCTTTGCTGGACAGCCAAAGTTCAAATCAATTCCCGGTGCGCCCAACTCATAGGCGCGAAGGGCGTTGACCGCCAGCCATTCCGGTTTTCCGCCCAACAGCTGCACATAGACGGGCACCCCGGAAGGGGTCTTTCCTCCTGAGAGAAGTTCAGGGCAGTACTTGTGAAAGACGTGATCGGGAATCTCCCGGTCGGTGACGCGTACAAATTCCGTGGTGCATTGGTCGATGCCGCCCACCGAAGTGAGCAGATCACGCATAATGGCGTCCACCACGCCTTCCATTGGGGCCAGAGCAACAAACATGTGCGCGCCTAATCGTGACTCTGGGCCCAGTCGACGACGGCTTTGAACTCACCGGGGGTGACCGGTTGAATGGAGAGCCTCATGCCCTTTTTGATGACCATCATGTTCTTAAGCGGCTTCATTTTCTTCATTTCATCGAGGCCCAAGATCCCCGCAAAGGCGGCGCGAAACTTCACCTCGACACAGTACCAGATGGGGTTTTCTTTGCTCGCCTTAGGATCAAAGTACTTGGAGTTTTTGTCGAGTGCCGTTGGGTCAGGAATAGCGGCTGCCGAGACCACGGCCGTTCCGGCCACACCAGGAGGCTTGGCGTTGGAGTGATAAAAAAGAATTTCATCACCAACCTTCATGTCCTTCATCATAAAGTTGCGGGCTTGGTAATTGCGCACCCCATCCCAGAGGGAGGTCTTTTTCTGTTTTAGGTCAGCAATTGAAAACACATCCGGCTCGGACTTCATCAGCCAGTACCGCTTTGCCATGGGGTCACCTCCAAAGCCCCCAATCTGCCGCCCCCTTGGGGTTGTGTCCAGCGCTTTTTTGGGCGCTGCGCTAGTGCGAAAAAGGGGCTGATTTCCATGGGTAATAGGATTACTTTCCCAAATCTACAAACAACAAGTGCCCGAGAAGGAGGTCCCAGGTGGAATTCCGTGTGGAAAAAGACAGCATTGGCGAGATCAAGGTGCCCTCAGATCGGTTGTGGGGAGCCCAAACCCAAAGGAGTCTTCAGAACTTCAAAATTGGCGGTGATCGGTTCCCACGGGAGATGATTCGTGCCTTGGGCGTTCTTAAAAAATCGGCCGCGCGGGCCAATCAGGAGCTGGGACTCCTGGATAAAAACAAGGCCGAGTTCATCATCAAGGCGGCTGACGAAGTGATCTCTGGGGAATTGGATGAGCACTTTCCTTTGGTTGTTTGGCAGACGGGGAGTGGAACCCAAACCAACATGAATAGCAACGAAGTGATAGCCAACCGGGCAATTCAACTCAAGGGCGGCACATTGGGGGGGAAAGAGATCCACCCAAACGATGACGTGAACAAGGCCCAGTCCTCTAACGACACCTTCCCGACGGCCATGCACATTGCCGTAGGAGAGCAGGTGAAAAACCGCCTGTTGCCAATGATGAAGAAGCTCAGGGATGCCACTGAGTCCAAGCGCAAAGAATTTCAGGATATCGTCAAGATTGGTCGCACCCACTTGATGGACGCCACGCCTTTGACTTTGGGTCAGGAGTTCTCAGCTTACGTCACTCAACTTGATTTTGGCATGGAGAGAGTGGAAGAAGCTCTGCAAAAGGTTTACCTTTTGGCCCTGGGTGGGACCGCCGTGGGGACGGGTTTGAACACCCACCCAGATTTTGCCTATAAGGCAGCAGGCTTTATTGCTGAAGAAACTGGTTTGGCTTTTAAATCGGCACCCAATAAATTCGAAGCCTTGGCTGCCCATGATGCCTTGGTCCAAATGAGTGGATCCCTCAAGACTGTGGCCTGCAGTCTGATGAAAATGGCCAATGACGTCCGCCTTTTGGGAAGTGGTCCTCGCTGCGGCATAGGTGAGCTCATTCTGCCCGCCAATGAGCCTGGTAGCTCGATCATGCCTGGCAAAGTGAATCCCACCCAATGCGAAGCCATGACGATGGTTTGCGCCCAGGTCATAGGTAACGACATGGCCGTGGCCGTCGGCGGTTGCACGGGCCATTTTGAACTGAATGTCTTTAAGCCGGTGATGGTGTTTAACGTCCTCAATTCGGTGCGCCTGATTGCCGATGCCTGTGAGAGTTTCACTGATAACTGCATGGTGGGTATTGAGGCCAACCGCGCCCAGGTGAAGAAGCATCTGGAGAACTCTCTGATGTTGGTGACGGCCTTGAATCCTCACATTGGCTATGACAACGCGGCCAAGATTGCCAAAACGGCCTACGAGAACAACTCCACCTTGAGGGAAGAGGCCATTCGTTTGGGTCTTTTGGACGGCGACAAGTTTGATCAGGTGGTGTGTCCGGAAGATATGATTGGTCCCAAAAAATGAGTGGCAGCGTTTGCGTCTTCTGCTCGGCCAGTGACCACGTGTCGCCCTTTTTCTTTTCCGAAATAGAGATATTGGGGCGACTATTGGCGGAGGCTGGCCTTGAAGTTTGGTATGGAGGTGCGTCCGTCGGCCTCATGGGCCGCTTGGCTGACAGCGTGATTAAACATGGGGGAGTGGTCAAAGGGATAATGCCTCGGGCTTTTGAAGACCAAGAAATCATTCATCAGGGGCTGGCCGAACTCATTCACGTGGATACTTTGGTGGAGAGAAAGGAAGCCATGCTGGCTAAGGCCGACGCCTTTCTGGCCTTTCCCGGGGGAGTGGGTACTTTGGATGAGTTGATGGAAGTGATGGCCCACCGGCAGCTGGGGTTGACCCAAAAGCCCCTTATAATTTTGAATATTTTGGATTTCTGGAGGGGATTCCTTGATTCTCTGGTGGAAATGCAGCAGCAACGAATGATCAGCATGGGCCTGGATGAGTTGTTCGATGTGGTCGAGCAGCCTCAGGAAGCCCTGACGCTTCTTCATAAATACCGCATTGTCGGCAACACTCCGGGGTAAAAGAGGGTTTCTGAATGGCTACGGAATTGGAAAACAACGCCCGTCTTTCCTGGATGTACAAGGATGATATTCGTCCTTATGTTTTCGTTCGCGAGGAAAACCGTATCAAGAATCCGGGATCTGTCCTCAATGTGGATTGGTTTCCTCCGGGCAAACTTCTTTATCTAAATCCTTTGCATATGAGTTCCCGTGGATTTGGGGATCAGATCATGAAAATGGAGACCATGGCCTTTGGCCCCAGTGGCATGCCCATGCCCCGGTGGGTGTTTTACGACTGTGCTGTGATGCCCGGATTTGTGGCTGGCTTCGCTCACCGGACATCCACCTTGCCGGAAGAGATCAAAACCATACTCACTGTGGACCCTAGCAATGAATGGACCCCTATTTCATTGTTCATCATCATTCCCAGCATGGGAGAAGGGGAGTGGGTGGCGCACAATCTATCGTCCATTAATGCCCTGATTCCCAAGGAGCACCGGTTCTATGGTTTGGGGTTTCTGACCAAGGCCTTTGGTATGTGGCAGGCGAATATTGAAAGCTGCTGTGGGATGACTCAATGGCAAAGTCCAGCAGTTCGGCTTCACAGCCACTACGGGCCCTTTGAGATTTTGACGTCCTACACTCCTTTGCACTCCTATGCCCGCACCTTGACTTACCGCCTGAAGACCAATACCGAATATTGGCGGGAGTTTTTTGGTCTGGCTCAAGTGGAAAACGACTTCAACCAGCGATTTCAGGCTACCGGATTTGAAGTCGATCCCAAGCAGGACTCCAGTCTGAAGGACCTTCAGTCCAGGATTGAAGAGGGAGAGGGGCCGTTCTTCCTCAGCGCGACTGAAGTCCGCAAGAAGCCCCTTGATGCGGCTCTCACTCTTTATACACCACGCTAAAAGTCAGAAGCTTGAATGGTCCCTTTACCCGCGGAGCTTTCTTAGAGACAATAGGTTATGGATGAAATCAAAGAATTGCCCGCAGTGGCCCAACGAATTTGTTTAGACTGCAAAAAGTGTGAGTGTGAACGGTTTTTCACCGTTATCGCCCACACCACAAAAACTTCAGCAAAAGTAGAGTGCGAAGTTTGTAAGTCAAAAAAGACCTACAAGCTTCCATCCAAAAAGAAAACGGGTAAAAAGAAAACCACCCGTCGTTCTGCTGCTGATAAACACTCCGAGAAGTGGACAGAACTTCGGGATCAGTTTGGGAATGGCGATGTGGTTCCCTACAAAATGACCCAGGAGTTTGCTGTTAACACAGCTATTCAGCATCCTAAGTTTGGTCTGGGGATTGTGACCGAAGCTTCTGGTCATGCCATCCAGGTGACCTTCGAGGATGTGGATCGCGCCTTGGTTCACAATCGAACCTGATAACTAAAGAGAGGTAATGGCCGTGCGACTGCTCACCTACAACCTGTGGCATGGGTTGGACGGCCAGGGCCTGCTTTTTTTTGGTGAGCTTGAGCCCAGAAAACGAAAGCTGGCTAGAGCTCAGGTGCAAATTGAATGTCTGCGCAGGTGGTCGGCCGATTTGCTATTTCTTCAGGAAGTAAACCCACTTTTCCCCGCTGCCTATTATTACTCCTCACAATTGGGTAAAGACCACATCAGTCAGATGGATCTCAGTGGCATCAAACTGTTGGGCTTTGGCCCGCCATTTAACCTCCAATCAGGGCAGGTCATTCTCGCACCCAAGAAATGGCGATTGCGGAGTTTGGGAGGTGAGCAGCTCAGCGGTGATCGCCCGGCCAACCAGGGACTCTTCTCCTTTCAACTCCGTGAATCCCGTTATGCTTTGTTTGGCGAAATGGAGCATCCAAGCTGGGGGAGAGTATTGCTGGCAAATGTCCACCTTCATCATGGCTTGGAATATGACAACAGCTGGAACTTGATCCTCAATCGAGCGGTACAGGAAGGTGAACTGCTCGAAAGCGAAAGGCGCATTTTGCAGCGGCAACTTCTAAAGGGAGATGTCCGTCGGGAAAAGGAGGTTAACCGCCTTTTGCTTAAGATCGAAAGTCTCAGCTCCAAGTACGACCTCGTGCTGGTGGCCGGTGACTTTAACTCCAGCCCGGCGAGTCCTGTGGTGCGCATGATGCATTCCGCGGGTTTTCAGGATTCCTGGTTGGCTTCGGGTCAGGCGCTGCCAGGACTCACTTGGTCTCATCAGGGTAATGAAGAGAATCACGCCTTTAACGACGGATTTCAAGGTGGCTTTACTTGGGACGAGGACGCTGGGCCTGAATCCATTCGCGGTCGTCTGTTGAGTTTGGCTCATGAAGCTGAGCGACGACCGCGTCGAATTGATTATCTTTTTTATCGCACATCCCATAAGGTCCTTCTAAAGACAGAATTGTTTACTGGTCAAAGTGAAGAGTCCGATCTTTTTGGATCTGATCACTTCGGATTGGGTGTGATCATGCAAAAGGCAGCCAACTAAAATGATGGAGCTGTATCTTCTTGTCTCCCTTGGCTTTGTGGTTGGGGCCTTCTCTGCCCTGTTTGGGGTTGGGGGTGGAGTCCTCATCGTTCCTCTTTTGCCCTTAGCCGTAAATCTCGGTGTGCGCGAAACCATTGCCACCAGCCTGTTTGCCATTCTACTCGTGGTGGCCAACAACACCATTGCCTTTCAGCGCAAGAAAGTGATTGAGTGGAAAATCGCCCTGCGTATGGGGCCGATGACGGCAGTAGGTTCCTATACAGCCGGATGGGCCACGCGCTGGCTGTCACCGGTGTTTCTAAAATATCTGCTGGCCAGCCTGCTTTTGGTGTTCGTGATTCGCGCTTGGGCGGGAATTCGCGATATCTCTCAAGCCAAGGGCAAAAACTGGATCGCAGCCGGGGTCGGTGTGATTGCAGGCATGGCTTCAGGATTGAGCGGAGTGGGTTCAGGGGTCATTCTGTCTCCATTTATGATGGCCATGAGGCTGGTGGAGCACACCCGAGTGTCTCCTACGGCCAATGCCATCATGTGCTTTACCACCTCATTTGGGGCGCTGGCATTTGTCAGCTGGCCAGAAGCCGGTCAGCCCTGGGTTTGGGGGCAAGTACATGCGGAAAAGTCTCTGGTTCTCGTGCTCGGTGCCTGGATTTCGAGCTATTTTGCCCGTCGTTGGCAGCATCGGGTACCGGAAAAGCCTCGTCGACGCATTCTTCTCGCGGTCCTATTCCTTCTATCTTTGAAGGTATTTTGGGATGCCTACAGTCTGCAAGTTGGGACAGGGCATCCATAATTGCGTCTCTTTGTCAGGACTTTAGATTTTCTTTGCAATTTCAAAATCCCTTCTTTACTCTGCCCTTGCGTTCGTCCAACAAAGGGGGATTGATTGGACTGTCGCCACACCCGCAGAATCAGGGGTATTCGTCGGTTGAACCGACTCATGACTCTTGTCATCTGTTCAGTCATAGGGGCTGTCACCGCGTCTGCGGATGACAATTTTCTTCACAACTTACGTCAGGACCTCACGGTTCCAGAGCACTGTCGGGACACCCAAATTGATTTCTTTCAATTAAAGGGTCTGCAGACATTTACCTATGGAATTGAAGGGGCCAGGGACCGGGGATTCAGTCATGAGTACCCGATTGGGCGTCGAGACGCTCAGGCGCTTTGGGAAATTCTCCGTCCACCAAGTAAAGGTGGTCACAGCGGAGGCTACGATGCCCACAAAAAGCGCAAGGAGCCGCCGCCCAGCCGGAGCAATCTGGTCCAATACCTGGACATCATCGATGCCTATCGAGACCAAATGGGTTTTGACTTTGGCAGCGAGGGCGAAGTGCTTGAGATTCTGGCCATCGTCGCTCTTAAGGAGAGCTTTCCGGAGAATGAGTACTTTATCACTGGAGGTGTTGAGTACCATGAATCCGGTGATCACCGCACCTTGGGCGAGTTGGACTTGGTGGTTGGGCGCAACTCAAGCTGCAAGGTCGAGTTTGTTGGAGAGGCCAAGCTGGGAACCAGGATGCTCGGCAAAGCTCGGCAGCAGTTGGCACGTTTCAGGGATTTTCTCGCGCGCAATGAGCGCTATTTGTCTTGGCACGGCTTGGATTCCTGGTTGGGAGTCCAGCAGCTAGAGCCTAGGTCTGAGCTTGATTATTGAGGATCGCATCCGTACAAAGCTGGCTGAGGCCTTTGCGCCTCAGCACCTGGCTGTTGTCAATGAAAGCAGTGAACATAATGTTCCGCCGGGCTCGGAAACCCACTTTATGGTGGTCGTGGTGAGCAAGGTCTTTGAAGGCATGAGTCGAATTGACCGGCAACGGCGGATTTTTGAAGTCTTGGCCCAAGAACTAAATGATGGAGTCCATGCCCTCAGTCAGCGCACTTTTTCTCCTGAAGAGTGGCAGAAGAGTAAACAGCAAGTGGTGGCTTCTCCTCAATGTTTGGGTGGATCTAAATTCGATAAAAACTAACGAGACAGCTCTTCAAGCTTGGACTTGAGTTGCGTCCACAGGAGCCTTCTTTTGCTCAGGTAATCCCGTTTGTTTTGGGGATCTCCATCTTGATCTAGCTGCCATTCTTCCATGAGTTTAACACTCTTGGCACAGGCGTCGAACAGACGTTTTGGTTTCTTTTCCCGATCATTCCCCATAGGGTGTTTAAAAACCCTTGGGTCGCTTTTGACAAGACAAATCAAGGTGCGATACACATTTGCCTTTGTATTTGCTGATCTCACATTTGAGGAGGTGCTCAGTGGCAGAAGATATCATCTATACCATGAAAGGCGTGGGGAAGGTCTATCCTCCTAACCGTTATGTGCTCAAAGATATTTATCTGTCTTACTTCTACGGTGCCAAAATCGGCGTGTTAGGGCTCAACGGTGCAGGGAAATCGTCACTGTTAAAGATCATGGCTGGAGTGGATCAGGACTTCCTCGGTGAGGCTTTTCCGGCCCGAGATTTTAAAGTGGGCTATTTGGAACAAGAACCAAAGCTGGACGAGTCCAAGTCCGTCAAAGAAAACATCATGGACGGATTGGGGGAACTCAACCACTATTTGACTGAATTTCACAAGATTAGTGAGCAGCTCTGTGATCCGGATCTGGACCCGGACAAAATGGAAAAGTTGATTGAAAAGCAGGGTTCCTATCAGGAGAAGATCGAAGCTCTTGACGGTTGGGAAGTGGATCAAAAGATAGAGCAGGCGATGGATGCTCTCCGTTGTCCCCCTGGAGACAGCCCTGTGGATGTTTTGTCTGGCGGCGAGCGGCGTCGTGTGGCTCTGGCCCGATTGTTGTTGTCCAATCCCGATATTCTTCTTCTCGACGAGCCGACCAACCACTTGGACGCAGAATCCGTGACCTGGTTGGAGAATTATTTGGCCAAATTCCCGGGCACCGTGATTGCTGTCACCCACGACCGCTATTTTCTCGACAATGTGGCCGGCTGGATTTTGGAATTAGACCGCGGGGAAGGGATTCCCTGGAAGGGCAACTACTCTTCTTGGCTTGAGCAAAAGGACCGTCGTTTGGCTCAAGAACAAAAGGCGGACGACCGTCGCATGAAAACCTTGGAGAGGGAGTTGGAATGGGTACGTATGTCACCCAAAGGTCGTCACGCCAAAGCCAAATCACGTGTATCCAATTATGAGTCTTTGCTGAAGGAGCCCACACCTGAGAAGTTAAAGGATCTGCAAATCTACATTCCTGCGGGACCCCGTCTGGGCGAAGTGGTGGTTGAAGCCAAGGGTGTGTCCAAGGCTTATGGCGACAAGCTTTTGTATGAAAACATGGAATTCACTGTTCCTCGCGGGGCCATTGTCGGTGTGGTCGGACCCAACGGAGCGGGAAAAACCACCCTGTTTCGCATGATCACTGGTCAGGAGCAGCCCGATGGCGGAACCTTCAAAGTCGGTGACACAGTGAAAATTGCCCATATCGATCAGTCTCGGGATAAATTGGATCCAAACAAAACTGTGTTTGAGGAAATCACTGACGGTCAGGACATTGTCCAGTTGGGAGGAAAGGAAGTGGCTTCCCGGGCCTATGTGTCCTGGTTCAACTTCTCAGGCGGTGACCAGCAGAAAAAAGTGGGCACCTTATCAGGTGGAGAGCGCAACCGCCTCTATTTGGCCAAGATGCTCAAAGAGGGTGGCAACCTCCTGCTTCTCGACGAGCCGACCAATGATCTGGACGTCAACACCATGCGCGCTCTCGAAGATGCCCTGGGGGAATTTGGTGGCAGTGCCGTGATTATCAGCCATGATCGTTGGTTTTTGGATCGGGTGTGCACACACACCCTGGCCTTCGAGGGGGACAGTCAGGTGTATTGGTACCCAGGCCCCTATTCCGAGTATGAAGAGGACTACAAAAAGAGAATGGGTGTTGAGACCTTGGTCCCCAAGCGGATCCGTTACCGCCAACTCCAGTAAATCTGTTCAATGTTCCAGCGAAAAATTCGCAGGATCAAGCGGCCTTGTCCCTTTCGGGAGAGGTCGTTTGTGTATGGATCGCCAAGAACTCCTTCTCCAGGATTTCGAAGGCCTCTTGTAGGGATTGGAAATCCTCAGCCGCTGTTGGGCTTCCCTTGTCAGGGTGGCACTTATGGGCCAGGCTTCTGTAGGTCCTCTTAAGATCTATATATAGGAGGGGGAATTTCAATTCTCCACCCAAGCGACGAAAAATCTCCTGGGCGAAACAGCCGGATGGGGAAAGTTTGGTCAAACAGAGGGTTTGGTCAGGTTCTCTCTGTTCGGAGCGGGGGGGTTGTGTCTCAGGAGGAAGTGGATCTTGTGTCGGAGAGAATTCAGCGAGAAGTGAGAGGACTCCAGAGATGGGTTTAAAGCGGAAGGCTGCGTAGCTTTTGCGTCCTAAGGGGATCCTATAGTCCTCGACTGCGGGGCTGAAACCATCGATGTGGTGTATTTCCGCAACACCCATGGGCATAGGGGTGGGTGGGGAATGGGACTGAGACTGAGATTCGCAAGGTGGAGATGGGGTGGTGGCCATCTTTTCCTGCAAAATCTCCCGAAAACTCTTTTCCTGTCCCATAATAATTCATCGGCAAAGATGGGCGTGAAGATGATTTTCCCTCGGGAAATGAGGGAACTTCTAGCCCTCTCTCTAGGGGGAATCCCGACCTCTGTAGTTGAAAAACGGGGGGAGAGGGGTGTTTTGGGGGCGGTTTCAGAGGGAAAATGGGTCTCTCCCGAGGGGGGAAAGGGGGTTTTCCGGGGGGGAAAGGGCATTTTCCGAGGGAAAAAGTGCATTTTTATGGTTTTTTTCTTTGGACATCCCTAGGCAAATAAGTATCATCAAGGTGTTCAATAAAAAGCCAAATAGGTAATATGTTTTTACCGAACGGGGAGGAAACGAATGGCTAAGAAGAGAAAGAAAGCAACTAAGAAGAAGGCAACCAAGAAAAAAGCAACTAAGAAAGCTGCTAAGAAGGCGACTAAGAAAAAAGCCGCCAAAAAAGCAACTAAGAAAAAGGCTACAAAAAAGAAGGCAACTAAGAAAGCTGCTAAGAAAGCTACTAAAAAGGCTACAAAGAAGAAGACAAAGCGTAAGCCGAATCCTGCTTTCATGAAGCCCTTGAAGCCTAGCGCTGCCTTGGCTGCAGTTGTTGGTACTAGTCCTCTTCCTCGCACTCAGGTTGTGAAGAAGCTTTGGGCTTACATCAAGAAGCACAACCTTCAGGATGCTAAGAACCGTCGTAACATCAATGCTGACGCCAAACTTAAGGGCGTTTTCGGCAAGAACACTGTTACTATGTTCGAAATGACTAAGATCGTAAATAAGCACTTGTCTTAAGATCGGTCATAGACAGAAATAAAGGCCCGCATCTGAGTATGCGGGCTTTTTTTTTGACCGGAATCAACCCTTGCGGCCTTGGGGCGCTATCTGCTACAAAAAGGGCCTAGATGAGGCGATATGACTCCTATAGCTGCCAATGAAATTCGACTGATGGAACAGGTCTGCCAGCTGGCTGCGGCCACTCTGGCCCATGTGGCAAAGTTCATTAAGCCGGGCGTGACCACCAATGAGCTAGATCAGATCGTCTATGATTTCACTTTGAGCCATGATGCAGTCCCAGCTCCGCTTAATTATAACGGCTTTCCCAAGTCTATTTGCACCTCAGTAAATGCCTGCATCTGCCACGGCGTCCCTGACAATATCCCACTCAGAGAGGGGGATATGCTCAATGTGGATGTGACCAGTGTGAAACAGGGTTTTTTTGGCGACACCTCGGCCACCTATTTTGTGGGAGAGGTCAGCGATCGAGCCAAGAAGCTGACTGAGGTTGCTGAGCAGGCCATGCTCAAGGGCATTGAAGTGGTCAGGCCTTTTGGGACCACTGGTGATATTGGCTTTGCTATCAACAAGTATGTGACCAAAAAGGGTTATTTCCCCGTTAAAGAGATTGGTGGTCACGGCATTGGCAAAAAGTTCCACACCGACCCCTTTGTCCCTTCCTATGGCAAGAAGGGCCGGGGAGAGAAGCTGGTGCCCTTTACATGTATTACGGTCGAGCCCATGATCAACGAGACCGATGCGCCGATCAAAGAAATGAGCATCCCGAACTCATCCATCAAGTATTATGAGACCGGAGATGGGACTCTGTCGGCTCAGTTTGAGCACACCATCCTCATCACCGACAAGCGCTACGAAATCCTCACCTCCCTCGATTAATAATGCACTTGAGCCAGATTTTGTGAGTCTTGCAATTTCCCCTGGAATGGGTAGACTGCCCTTCTGAATACAATCATGAGCGTTGATTTGACGCTATCACCCTAAATAGGAGCCCTATTGTGCAAGAGGTAATGGATATGACCACTAACACGCCCAAAAAGACTCAAACCCAAGAGCCGGATTACCGTGTTTGTCGGGAGGCCATGGAAGATCCCAAGAAGTTTGCCGAGCTGGCTCGCTGGGGCCGCGAAGAAATCAAGATCGCCGAAACCGAGATGCCCGGCCTGATGGCCCTGAGAGAAGAATATGGGCCCAAGAAGCCTCTTAAAGACGTCAAGATTGCCGGGTGCCTGCACATGACCATCCAGACAGCTGTGCTCATTGAGACGCTCACAGCTCTGGGCGCCGAAATTCGCTGGAGTTCCTGTAATATCTTTTCCACCCAGGACCATGCTGCGGTTGCTATGGCGGCTGCCGGCATTCCTGTTTTTGCCTGGAAGGGTGAGACGGAAGAGGAGTTTAACTGGTGCATCGAGCAGACCATCGTCGGTTGGGGGCCTGAGGGGTTCGACCTGATTCTCGATGACGGCGGTGACTTGACCAATATGATGCATGAACCTCGCTTTGCCGAGTTGATGAAAAAAGTCGTTGGTCTCTCTGAGGAGACGACCACTGGTGTTCATAACCTGGAGAAGATGCTGAAAGAGGGGCGCCTGAAGTGTCCGGCCATTAACGTCAATGACTCTGTGACTAAGTCCAAGTTTGATAATCTCTATGGCTGTCGTGAGTCCTTGGCCGACGGAATCAAGCGCGCCACAGACACCATGGTGGCTGGCAAGATTGTGGCGGTGGCTGGCTACGGCGATGTGGGTAAAGGCTGTGCCCAGAGCATGCGTGGCTTTGGTGCCCGCGTTCTGGTGACCGAGATTGATCCCATCTGTGCTCTTCAGGCGGCAATGGAAGGTTTTGAAGTCACCACCATGGAAGAGGCCGTCAATGAGGCCGACATTTTTGTCACCACCACCGGTTGTTGCGATATTATCGTCGAGAAGCACTTCAATAAGATGAAGGACGGCGCAATCGTCTGTAACATCGGCCACTTTGATATTGAGATCGACATGGCTTGGCTCAACGCCAACTCGCAAATCAACGAAGTGAAGCCCCAGGTAGACATTCACACCCTCAAAAACGGCCACAAGATCATTGTTTTGGCCAAGGGCCGTTTGGTGAACTTGGGCTGCGCCACGGGTCACCCATCCTTTGTGATGTCCAACTCCTTCACCAACCAGGTGTTGGCTCAGATGGAACTCTGGAACAACCGTGAGGCCTATAAGGAAATTGCGGTCTACCGTCTGCCAAAGCAGTTGGACGAGAAAGTAGCGGCTCTTCACTTGAGTAAACTCGGGGTCAAACTGACCAAGCTGACGGACAAGCAAGCCAGTTACCTGGGCCTGGACGAAAAAGGCCCTTTTAAGCCCGAGCACTATCGCTACTAATCGGCAGCGAACGACAGTCTAAAACGCAAAAAGCCCTGATTCTCATCAGGGCTTTTTTGTTTTATGAGTGACCTTGCTTTAGATGCTACCCAAATAATCAGCAATCGCCTGAATCTGGGCCGGACTCAGCTGACCTTGAAGACCCACCATTTGGCCAACAGTACCGATGGCATTGGTGATCTGTCCTGCCGTACGACCGCGCTTGGTGGAAGCCGCGCCCACGCCGTGGCAGCTGGCACAGTAGGTGTTATACAGTACAGTTCCTGATGGTCCGCCACCACCTCCAGGAGGAGGAGTTCCCGGTGGAGGAGCCGGTGGTAGATTGGGTGAGGCATTAGGGTCGCCACCGCCCAAAACAATAATCCAATCTCGCACCATTTGTCGGTCAGAAGCCGAAATCTCGCCATCGTGAGGCATCAGGCCATCAACCATCACCAG
The DNA here is from genome assembly GCA_020635075.1 of Pseudobdellovibrionaceae bacterium. Classification (NCBI taxonomy): domain Bacteria; kingdom Pseudomonadati; phylum Bdellovibrionota; class Bdellovibrionia; order Bdellovibrionales; family Pseudobdellovibrionaceae; species Pseudobdellovibrionaceae bacterium. The sequence goes on from JACKAM010000001.1 coordinate 540,737, forward strand.
GTACACAGGCGAATTTTGCGGCTCACCCGGGACAATCCAGTCATCAGCCGTTAAGGCATCCACATCGAGAATATCCGGAATCGGCGTAGTGGTCGCCGATGTCGGCGAATGACATCCAGAACAAGCAGTTTGCAAAACGCCCAAGGCGCCGGCCGTAATCCGCTCGTTGTTGATGGCATTGAGGTCGACAAGATTCTCATTGAACTTGTCGTGACTCGACATGCAGTTTTGAAATGAAAGCACTATTAATGTGAGACCGCTCACTACAGCGATCTTAGAACCCCATCGTTTGCCCATAGAGGTCCGCCCCCCGAATTTTTACGCACAGTAGTCTGACCAAAAATCTTTTTTTGTTTGTCAGCATCTTCGGAAAAAACGGCCCGCATTGCCCCAACTGACAAGTTCCTTTAATTATCCGGCATTTGGTAAATAAACCCTAGCGAGGGGATGGTAGAAATCTCCCCCTGGGACACTTAGGGCGCGAGCAGCAATAGGCTGTGAGGCCTCGCAAATTTTCTGCAGCAATTGGCCAAAGCTTCGCCAGGGGATTTTGTCTCAACTTGAAACAGGTAAGCTTCCCGCTCAAGAGTCAAGCTTAGGTCCTGATAAAGGAAAGATAGAACTTTAGTTCGTTGATGGACTCTTGAATGTCATCCGTGGCTCGGTGGGTGTTCTGCTTTTCAAATTTCTGATTGTAGAAGTTGTTAAAGATCAACTTAAAGGCCGTCACGTCGAGCATCCGGTAGTGGAGTTTTTCTGCAAAACGAGAGAAGTACTTATCAATAAACAGGCGATCTTGGCCTATGGAATTCCCGCACAGGACCACCTTTTCGTCACTCCAAAAGCGATTGGCCAAATCAATCAAATCGTTTTCCACCAAGTCAGGTTCCTTGCCTGATGGAATCATGGCCGTCAGCCCCGAGTCACCATGATGGGATTTGTTCCAGTCATCCATATTGTCCAGATAGTGTTGGGGCTGGCGAATGACAGCATGATAAGTTTCTAGGGATTCTAGTTTCTTATTGGTGATGACTGCAGCCACCTCAATAGGGACTTCCTTGTTCACATCCAATCCCGTCATTTCCATATCCAGCCACAGCATATGTTCCATTGTGCTCACCCCCAACTGATCTGATTGACGAAACCATTTTCTAATCTAAATTGGGAGCTGACAAGCTTTGGTGTGGTGTATTTTAACCGTGAATGACGAAAGTGAGGAGCAAACAGAGAACTCCTCCAGTAGCCATTCCGAGAAGAAAGCGGGTGAGAGATCCCTTCATCTGTTGGATCATGATTTCATTCATACAAACTCTCCTAAAAAGTCAGCCTCGGCGCTCTTTCAATCAGCGCCTCTACCTTTATCAATTCCATAAATTGTGCCCTCTCAGCTCGGCTCAGGTGTCTTGGGGGCGGAAGGGAATTGACTGGATATTGAGCACTCATGCCCTAGGGTCGGATATCCCAGGTGATTTCAATAGATTAAGGTGATTAGTTGGCTAGCTGGGCAAGATGACAATCCCGGGCCCAAACGGGCAACTATTCCAGGTGAATGACCAAAACGCCCTCGTTAGGGCGGCCATCAGCGAGCCTCTCGTGGCTCCAATGGTAATGGGCCTTGCGCAAGTAATCGATCACCACTTTCTGAACGAGGCCCTTGCCTTTACCGGTCATGATGCGAGCGGTGTGAGCCCCGCGCTGACTTTCTTTGAGTAAAAAGGCGTCGACCAGATCAAAGACCTCGTCGGTGGTGCGGCCGTGGAGATCCAAGGTCTTGCCCTTGGCCTTTCCAGTATTTTTGTTTTTTGCTCGACCAGCCATGGGGTTCACTCACAATCCAGATTAGCGTCGACCGATGCCATTACGAACAAGGTCGCCACCTTCGGTGAGGATCTCCAGTGTGCCTTCGCCGTCGATGGAGCTTGTCACAGTCAGTTGAATACTGGCTCCACCTTTGGCGGTTTGGCTGATGGGCATTCCCTTCGCTGCCAGAAGATTCTGACCAATCAAAGTTAGCTTTGCGGTATTGACCTGAATAGGAAGTCCAAAACCGGTGGTGTTCAAAGCAAAGTTGGCAAATACCAACTCGTTGGCTTCAATCAGAGCCAAACCACCAGGAGCCATTTCCCCACACAAAATCACCCGATCAGCAATCATCAGGTGGACTCCCTGATCGCGGGCAATGATCACGTCTTCAGATATCACTTTGGCTTTGCGTCCCGCAGCCAACAGTTCTTTAACAGCAGTTTCGTTTTCACAGCCAATAACCAAGTCCGTGCCCTTTTCAATTTTGGCCAACGAGGTGGGGACTGAATCATGCACAATGGAGGTTTGGCGAATCAAGCGCTGGGCTTTGGCATCCTCAAGGGGTTTGGATTCCACCTTTTCCCCTGTGCGTCCACTTTGCAAACGCAACTTGATCCGCGGATCCAACACCCGTTGGGTAACTCCCGTGGCGGCCGCTTGGTCTTGCACCATCACTCCGGCAAGGAGGATTTCGCCGGGAACAGAGGTGGACTCCAGAATGGTCTCCGCCTGGGCGGCCAAGGCTTGGGCTTTTTTCATTTGTTCCTCGGAAGCGGCCACAGCCTTGTTGGCCTTGTCGTTAGCGGCTTTGGCGGCGTGTTCTTTGCGTGAGCTGTCGCAGGCTGATAGGGCGACGGCCAGGGTGATCAACACAAGCACTTTTGATTTCATGGGCACATCCTCTGAGTTCTGAGTTCGCTCTGCCTAGATGCAAAGCAGATGCACATTGAAAGGCTCTCTCGTGACTGAGAGAAGGGTATCTCTGTCATTCTCCTAGGCGCCGGTGACAAATTGTGTTACCGAAAGATACCCCGGTATCTTTTGGTATTGCAGTGTTCTAGTCTGGGGCCAACACCCTAAAGTCGGCATCGACAGGCTAGGCGAATAGGGGGGAGCTGATATGAGTCTGACACCATTACAAGAGCGGCGAGAGCGGGTGTTCCTTGTTCTCGCTGCCATCTTTTGGGGCTCAATGACCTTACTTAACGTCATTGGTATCACCAAGTTCATTCACATTGGTCCCTTGGCATTAGCCGTAGGGGTTCTCCCTTACCCGCTGACGTTTTTGTGTACGGATTTGATTTCGGAACTGTTCGGGAAAAAGCGCGCAAATATGGTGGTGTGGGTGGGATTGGGCCTCAATGTTTTTGTGATTTCCGTTATGTATTTAGGTCACCTCATGCCAGGGGTTTCGCCTGAGCTTCAGCCGCCGTGGCAGTCTCTGGTTTTCGCCAAGCCAGTACCTTTAGCCAACGGCGAGACTCTGGCTGAACAAGGCGAGTTGTTCCATCTTCTCTACGCTTGCACAGCCGGATCGGTTTTGGCCTCCATGGTGGCCTATATCGCGGCTCAGTTTTGCGATGTCTACCTTTTTCACTTTTGGAAACGGGTAACTCGGGGAAGGCATTTGTGGGTGCGCAACAACTTTAGCACTCTGGTCAGCCAGGCCATCGACAGCTTTGCCGTTATCAGCATTACTTTTGGGGCCATGCTATTCAAAGGAGAGATGGTGCTAGCGGCATTTTTAAGTCTTATGGGTAGCAATTATTTGTTTAAGATGGTGGCCGCTCTTTGCGATACCCTTCCCTTTTATGTAGGGGTTCACTACCTGAGTCGCTGGCTCAAGATCAATCCTGAAGAGGAACATAATTTTTAAAAGGGCATTTTTCATTTCTGATTTGCTGAATGCTCGTCTGTTCATTCGAATCTAGGGTCGGGTGGCCGAGTTGTTGACCCTTCTGACCTCGACTTTTAGCCGGTCACTAAACAGTTAAGATCGCCTTCTATCGGGTGTTTAACTTGACTCACTCCCGTGGCTTCTTAGAATAGTAAGTACCTAAAAACTCTCAAGGATCGAGATTATACGCCTAACCGCGGAAAGGGATTTCATGGAGCCAGGAATCCGCTATGGGGAATTTGTTCGAGAAATGTCGGTACGCCAAGCTCAGATCAGCTTCAACGATCTGGCGGTAAAGCCCCAAAAAGATGATCAGGGAAATGACATCCCGATCAAACCTGAAAAGCTCTCCGTTACCGGAACAGACATCTACCGGATCTTGGCGCCCTACACCAGTGTGCGTTTCATTGAGCAGGTGAAGGCTGTCGTACCACTGGCTGTCTACTTGGTGATTTTTCAAATATTCATTCTCCGTCAAGGGGTGACGGACGCCTTTATTATTACGGGCGGTTTGTTCTCGGTGATGTTGGGACTCATGCTCTTTATGGAAGGTCTCAAACTGGGTCTTATGCCTTTTGGAGAGTCGATCGGTAACACTCTGCCAGTAAAGTCCCCACTGCCAGTCGTTTTGCTTATTGCCTTTTTACTTGGTGTGGGAGTGACGTTTGCGGAGCCGGCGATTGGTGCTCTTAAAGCGGCAGGGCAAATTGTCCAGGTTGATAAGGCTCCCTACCTCTATGCCATTCTCAACAAGTACTCCGACGTTTTGGTCCTAATGGTAGGTGCCGGCGTTGGTTTGGCGGCCATCTTAGGGACATTGCGGTTTGTCTATGATTGGAGTTTAAAACCACTGATCTACTGCAGTTTGATTCCCGTCTTGGCCCTCACTGGCTACATTGGAATGTTTGATCCTGAACTGTCTAAACTGATTGGTCTCGCCTGGGACTGTGGCGCGGTGACAACAGGACCGGTAACGGTGCCTCTGGTTTTATCTCTTGGAATTGGAGTCGCCTCAGTCGTGGGACGAGGGGATTCCACCCTTTCGGGTTTCGGAATTGTGACCCTGGCGTCGTTATTTCCCATCATGGGTGCTCTCTGCGTGGGACTGTATATCAGCCACACCACCTCTCCAGAGGCCATTATTGCGGCGGCGGCCGAAATGTCTGGTAAGACCACTGAATTGGGCTGGTGGGAACAAACTCCCTGGAACGAAATCATCCTCGCCATTCGCGCCATCGTGCCGCTGGTGATCTTTCTGGTCCTGGTGATGAAAGCTGTATTGCGGGAAAAGATTCGTAACTCTGGAATTGTTTTTTACGGCATTTTCCTGGCGGTGGTTGGCATGGGTATTTTCAATGTCGGTCTCACCTATGGTCTTGCCAAGCTGGGTGACCAGTCGGGGAGTTTAGTGCCGGCGGCCTTCACGCAAATTGAGGCTGTGACTGACTCGCCTCTGTATTGGCGTAACCTGGGTCTATTTATCGCCTTTGCCTTCGCCTTCTTCCTTGGTTTTGGAGCGACTCTGGCAGAGCCCGCTTTGAATGCCCTGGGGATGACGGTGCAAAACCTCACCAATGGAGCCTTTAAGAAATCCATGCTCATGTATTCAGTTTCCTTCGGTGTGGCGGTAGGAATTGCCTTGGGCGTGGCCAAGCTGGTGTTCAATTGGCAACTCATGTACCTATTGATTCCCGGATATTTGGGGCTTTTGATTCTGACTTACTTTTCGACAGAAGAATTCGTCAATGTGGGTTGGGATTCAGCGGGTGTGACCACAGGTCCAGTCACCGTGCCCCTGGTTTTGGCCATGGGATTGGGCTTTGGTAATGCCACAGGCGTCATTGAAGGGTTTGGAATTCTCTCGATGGCTTCACTCTGCCCCATTTTATCAGTCCTCACCATGGGCCTCTATGTACAGAATAAAGCCAAATCAAAGGCCCGGTCACAAGGCGCATCTAGTGTTAAACCGTCAGCCGCTTCTGCTTAAGTTTAAAGGAGTATCAACATGTCACAACAACGTTCGCTAACCGTGTTAACTGATGCCTCTCTGATCACTTGTATTGTGGAAAAAGGGCAGGCCGATACCATTGTGAAAGCCGCTCGCGAAGCCGGAGCCCAGGGGGCCACGGTTTACTATGCGCGTGGGTCGGGAGTCAGAGAGCGACTCGGTCTTCTCGGCGTCGCCGTGGAAGTTGAAAAAGAGATCATCAATATCGTGGTTTCCTCAGAACAGGCCGACTACGTATTCGAGAAGATGTACCTGGCCGGACAGCTGGACACTCCGGGTAAAGGGTTTATTTACATCACGCCTTTGGAAAAGGCCGGGACTTTTATTCCTCCGGTGGTCTTGGAGAAGCTGGGATCCAATGGGAGGCATCGATGAGTAAGATTGAGCGCAAAGAACTTGAAGGACGCTTGATCACCTGTGTGCTTCCCAAGGGAAAGGGGTTACCTCTTGTTCAGGCCCTCTATGAAGAAGGTATCACCCGCGCCCATTTCGCCTTTGCCCGGGGTTTTGACATTCACGATCCACCGGGGCGTGGTGGAATTCCTGAAGAGGTGGAGAAAGACCTGGTGACAGTGCCTTGTAAGGACATTGGTCAGGCGGATGAGTTGTTTCACTTCATTTATGAGAAGGCAGGGATCAATCACTTGGGAGGTGGTTTCATGTACATGACCCGCTTGTCGGTGGCGACTCCCTATTTTCTTCCGAGCATGGAAGATCTCAAGAAGGCCTCACAAGGCTCACCAGCCACTCGTGACCCTGGGAAGTCGGGTCCTTCGCCTAGGCCTTAGTGGATTGAGTCAACGGCAAAAAAAAAGCCGCTCATTGAGCGGCTTTTTTTTACAGAGGCGACCAACTATCAGTTGCACTCAAATCCGGCTTCGACCAATCGATTCTTGATGCGATTGAACACTTCCTCACAGTAAGAAATGTCATTTTGCGCGTTGGCCACCACCTTGTCCGTGCCAAACTTGGTGTAGTGGACTTCGCATCCGCCGCCATCGGGCTTGACCACCTCTAGCTGTCGTTCATCGCCAGGAGCCTTGCAAACAGCCGCGCCGGCTGAGTTTGCTGCTGCCTTGGCAGGAGCCGCATCTGCCTTTGGGGTTTCTTCGCTTTTGGCTTCAGCAGCGGCTGGGGCTGCAGTGTCACCGGTCGGAGCCCCGTCCTTCTTTTTTGTTGAGGCGCAGGAGAAGATAAAAAGGGTAGCGATTAGCACCATTAGAATTCTCATGGGGGTCCTTTCCTTGTTGCATTGAAGAATGGTGTAAGACTTTCCCTTATGTTAATTAAGTTATTGCTATCTGTCCACTTTACATAGAGCGTTATGGTCTGTGGTATTGTCTTTCCCCCAGTCTCATGTACAAAATGCGTGTTGGTTTTACCCTCGGGCCCTCAGGTGAGGGACATTGACGCTTTCCTAACGGTGAGGTGATACCATTCAACAGGAATTAAATGGCAAAACAGCTTTAGTTTGCGGGGCATCCCAAGGAATTGGCGCCGCCACAGCTCGACAATTGGCCGAGCAAGGGGCCAAGGTCCTGCTTTTGGCGAGAAATGAATCGGAGTTAGCCAAGGTCAGGGATTCATTACCCGACCCCAGCAATCACCGACTTCTAGTTGCCGACTTGGCGAAATTACCGCAGTTGCTGGAGCAGGTTCAGGCCGCTCTTTCTGAAGTGGGGCCCATTCACATTCTGGTGTGCAATTCCGGAGGCCCTAAAGGCGGGCCTTTGCTCGATGCCAAGCCGGAAGAGTTCCTTCAGGCCTTTCAGCAGCATGTTTTGGCCAACCATCTTCTTGTGCAAATGTTAGTGCCCGGAATGAAAGACGCGGGATACGGGCGGATCATAAACATCATTTCCACCTCAGTTAAAATGCCCATCCCTAATCTTGGCGTTTCTAACACCATTCGCGGGGCTGTTGCCAGTTGGGCAAAAACCTTGGCCAATGAGTTGGGGCCTATTGGTATTACCGTGAACAATGTACTTCCCGGTTATACTGCCACCGATCGACTGTCGACATTGATTGAAGCCACTGCTGGCCGACTCAACCAAGCCAAGGACAAGGTGGAGCATGATTGGAAGATGAGCGTTCCTTTACGCCGGTTTGCCAAGCCTGAAGAGACGGCTCAAGCCGTTGGCTACTTGGCTAGTCCTGCTGGGGCCTACATCAATGGCATTAACCTTCCTGTCGATGGGGGAAGGCTGGGTTGTCTATGAAGTTTGATGCATTTTTCTCCATTTGCCAGACCGAAGTGGATGGATACACTCCGAGTGAGCGGGTCATGTTTGAAAATTTCTTTGATCAACTCCAATTGGCCGATGAGTTGGGCTATGGCACGGCCTGGTTGGCTGAGACCCACTTGTCCTGTCAGGTGCAAAAGCAAAACCCGCAGGCGGTGATCCCTCACTTTAAGGGAGAGATTGGTCTCAACACCGATATTTTGCAAATGGCCCACGTCATTTTTGCTCGCACCAAAAATATCGAAGTGGGAAGTGCCATCCGCAATATCCTTTGCAACGGTGGCCCTATTGCCAATGCCGAAGCGATCAAGACGTTTTTATCTCTGCATGGCCTCAACGATCAGGAAAAACGGCGGCTACATTTGGGCTTTGCGTCTGGACGTTTTGAGTTTTCCAACATTCCTTATGGAATTAAACCCCGCAACCGGGCGGAAAAGGCGGCATGGCCGGTGGTGAAGGGCAAGATTCTCAATGAAGCCACCGAAATCATGCTGCGCTTTCTTCGTGGCGATGTGTTTTGCTCTAAAGATGTGGCTGCACAGATCATGATGCCCGAAGATTTTCGTTCGACTGAGGATTGGAATCGAGCCTGGGAGGCTCACCTGCAGGATGGTGGTGATGCCAACGCAAAACAGATTCCTCTTCGGAGTCGGTGGGAGTTTGATCAGGTGGGAGTCATCCCTTTTGATGCGCCTTTAAGATTGTTAAATTTGGTTTTGGGCAGTCACGATCCCAAGCTCCAGGAGATGGCCAACAAGTACCTGCCTGTGTCGGTGTTTAATCTGTCGATCACGCCTCCTGAGGTGATTGAACAAACCCACGAGCGCATGAGAAAGGTCTATCACCCTGACGGCGGCACCTGGCAGAGAGATTTTATGCCGAGGACGGCTTTGATCTATGTGGATGATACCTCTGGATTGTCGAGAGAGGCCAAAACTCAAAAAGCCAAGAAGGCAGCTGAGAAAGCCTGGGCCACCTATTGGACGGCCATGGAGGGAACTCTGGACCCACAAAAGGTGGAAGCCGCAGTAGGTAATACTTTGGCAGGGAGTCCAGAGGACTTGGCTGAGCAAATTAAGGCCAAGTACCACCCGGATGATCGCCTGATGTTATGGTTTGATTTCAACAATCACAACAACCAAGAAGTGAAATCCAGTATGCGAACCTTTATGGAGAAGGTCGCCCCCTTGTTGAACTAAAGGAAGCCTAAGATGCAAAAGTTAGCGAACTTCATTAACGGCGAGTATTGCCCTCCTCACAATGGGAAGTATCTCGACAACTTTGAACCGGCCACGGGTGAAGTCTACTCCCTGTGCCCAGATTCTGACGAAATCGATATGGTCCTGGCGGTCAAAGCAGCCAACGCTGCTTTTGAGAAATGGTCATCCACCCCAGCCGAAGAGCGTTCGCGGATCATGATGAAGATCGCCGATGGCATTGAAACGCGGGTCGAGGAGCTGGCACGGGCTGAGAGCCGCGACCAGGGTAAGACTTATCAGCAAGCTCTGGAAGTGGAGATTCCCCGTGCGGTTAAAAACTTCCGCTTTTTTGCCACCAAGATTTTGCATCTTCAGGAAATGGCCACCGACATGGATGGCAAGGCCTTTAACTACGTGGTCCGTGATCCCGTAGGTGTGGCTGGACTGATTTCACCCTGGAATTTGCCTCTTTATCTTTTGACCTGGAAGATTGCCCCGGCCATTGCGGTGGGGAACACAGTGGTGTGTAAGCCCTCCGAGTGGACGCCGATGACAGCTTATCTGCTCGGCAAAATTCTCAATGAGGCAGGTCTTCCTCCAGGAGTCGTCAACATTGTCCTCGGTCGCGGCGAGACAGCGGGAGCCACCTTAGTTTCTCATCCCGGGGTGCCTTTGATTTCATTTACCGGCGGAACGGAAACAGGGGAGAAAATTCTTAAGGGTGCGGCCTCGCAGTTTAAAAAGGTCAGTCTTGAGTTGGGCGGCAAAAATGCCAATATCATCTGCAAAGATGCAGATTTGCGCAAAGCCATCCCGGCCACCATTCGTGCGAGTTTTCTCAATCAAGGCGAGATCTGCCTGTGTGGCTCGCGGATTTTTGTTCATCAAGATATCTACGATCAGTTCCTTGAGGGTTTTATTGAGCAAACTGAAAAACTGGTGGTTGGTGACCCGAAGGACAGCAAAACCTTTATGGGTCCCTTGGTAAGTAAAGAACACTACGACAATGTCCTCGCCGCATTGGAAAAAATGAAAAAGGACAAAGGCAAGATCGTCGCCGGTGGCGGGGTGCCCGAAGGCCTGCCCGCCGAAATGAAGAAGGGCTACTTTATCAGACCCACCATCGTTAAGGACCTCTCGGAGTGTTCTGAAATGCAGCAGGAAGAAATCTTCGGTCCGGTCGTATCGGTGATGCCCTTCAAATACAATCATGAAGCGGTGAAGTGGGCCAACACCACACCCTATGGGCTTTCAGCCTCCATATTCACCAAAGACCTCACGGCCGCTCACAAGCTGGCCCGCAGCCTTCATGTGGGAACGGTGTGGATTAACACCTGGTTGTTGCGAGACCTGCGAGTTCCCTTTGGTGGCGTCAAGGCGAGCGGCGTGGGTCGCGAGGGTGGGGATTTCTCCATGGAGTTTTTCACCGAAGCCAAAACCATTTGTGTGCAGCTATAAATTTTAAGGAGTCGACCATGGCAAGTGCAGGAGCAGGAAAAATTGTCGCCGGGTGCTTAGCTCCCCATCCGCCTCATTTGGTTTACGCGGAGAATCCGCCGCAAAATGAAGCGCGGGCTGAGTGTGGCTGGGAGAACCTCCGCTGGGGCTATGAGAGAATGCGCAAGAGCCTAGCCAAGTTAGACTACGACGTATTAGTGGTTTTGTCTCCTCACTGGCGCACCCAGATCGGTACTCACTTTTTAGGTGTTCCTCATTTAAAGAACATCAGTGTGGACCCGATTTTTCCCCATCTCTTTCGCTTCAACTATGATTTGAATGTAGATGTAGATTTGGCCCAGTCTATTCACAACAAGGCCGAAGCCAAAGGCTTGGTCACCCAGATGATGACCAATCCAGATTTTCGCGTTGATTACGGCACCATCGTCAGCTGTCACCTGACCAATCCAGGCTGGGACAAGCCGATTGTCGCTATTAGCTCAAACGGGGCCGCCAAATATTTTAATATGGACGTTCTTCAGTCCATGATGGTTAAGCTCGGCCAGGCCACACGAGAAGCCATTGAAGCCAGTGGCAAAAAAGTAGTGCTGCTCGCCAGTAATTCCCTTTCTCACCGGCATTTCGTCGATGAAGGAGACATTCCTGAAGACATGAGTCGGGAACACATCAACCACCATGGCCAGTACATTTGGGACATGAAGCTCATTGAACTCATGAAACAGGGCAAGACCCGAGAGATCATCGACATCCTGCCGGACTTTACCGAGCAAACCATCGCAGAAACTGATGGAGGAGCCACCACCTGGATGTTGGCTGCTATGAACTTTCCCACCTATCCGGCCACGGTTCACGCCTACGGAACAGTGATCGGCACCGGCAATGCGGTGGTGGAATGGAATGAAGTGACCAAAGGAGTTGAGGCATGAAGACCAGTGCGGGAGTGGTAAAAGGTTTTTTGGTTCCGGGTCTACCCCATATTCTTTTGGCTCCTGAGAAAAACCCCGGTTGGCTGAAGGTGCGCAAGGCCTTTGATCGTGTGCGTGAAGAGATCGAGAGTACCGAGGCGAATTTATTGATTATTTATTCCACCTATTGGGCCAGTATCTTGGGCCACCAAATTCAAGCATTGCCTGAGCCTGAGTTTGTTCACGTGGATGATGAGTTTCATGAGTTGGGATCCATCCCTTACAAGTTTCGCATCGATGCTGAGTTTGCCAGTGAGTACCAGAAGGCCTGTGAGGCTCGTGGCCTTCACGCCCGCACCACGGCTTATAAGGGATTCCCTATCGACACCGGTTCAGTGGTGGCATTGAAGCTGTTTAACCCCGACAACAGGATCCCAGCCGTCATCGTTTCGAGCAACATTTACTCCGATCGGGCCGAGACTTTGGTGCTAGGTAAAGCCGCTCGTGATGCGATTGAAAAACAAGGCCGCAAGGCGGTCGCTGTTTCCATTAGCTCTTTGAGTAATCGCCTCTACACCGAGTGGATCGACCCCAAAAACGACAAGATCTCATCCCTTAAGGATGAAGAGTGGAATCAGAAGTTTTTGGAATTTTTGGGTGCTGGTCGGTTGGAAGATGCCTCCCAACTGTCCCGTCAGTTTCACAGGGAAGCTCGGGTCAACAAGGTCAATAACTTCAAGCCCATTTGGTGGTTGGCCGCCGCCATGGGGCAAAACAATCGTTACAGTGGCCAGGTGTTCGAGTATCAGCCCATGCTGGGAACTGGTGCAGCCCTGGTCGGATTGACTCCTGCTGAGCAGGCGGCTCGTGATTTGGAGTTCGACGAGGATGATCCCGAAGTCTACGCGGGCGAACGTAACGTCCTGGGTGGAAGCCCCGAGGAGTTGGAGAGAGAGATGGAGTTGGCCCAGTTTCATCCGGATTCTGAGGGTGATGAAGGGATGGAGCCATGAGTTTTCGCGAGGTCAATGACAACTATCCGACAAGCCCTCTGGGTGAAAAACTAGATGGCATTCCCACCGGCCGTGATGTGGAGTGGGAGCCCTTGGTCGATTACCGCCGCAATGGCGTCAGTGAAAACACCATACATGGTGCGGTCTCTTGGTACTCGGGCAACAAGAAGATTCACGCCTTTGGCGGAAATGTGCTTTGTTACGGTCGCTCCATGATGAAGCCTTTTTACATCAAGGTCTTTAGCGATGTTCTCAAAGACGACACCAGCTGGAAGCAAAAAGCTGTTAGCGTCGCTTCCCACAACGGAACCTATGAGCACGTCGAGGTTTCCCAGAGTTTGTTGAGTGAAGGGGAGTGGGGCTTAATGCTCACACCTTTGGATCTGCCACTCGTGCAGTTCGGTCGTCAGGTGCGACGTCCCCGCCGCTGGTTTAATAATTCTTCTGGTCATCACGCCGCTATTTTGCGCGGCTGCCGCCTCAAGGGTTGGAACCGAGCCGGCTACACTCTGCCCAGCCATCAGGTGTTCAAAGAGTACATGAAAGTTGTCCGTCGCTATTTGGGTGAGAGCTTTGTTCCCCAACGGATCGCTCGTGACGGTGACGGCCTGCCGACTGTGGCTATGACAGTGAATCAGCTAGCCGAGTGCTATGCGGGACTGGCCAAAAACAAGGGCGAAGACTGGATATGGGAAGCCATGATTCGCCACCCGGATCTGGTAGGTGGTTATAATCGGTTAGACACCACTATCATGAAATCCTGTATGGGTCGGGTGATTGCCAAAGAAGGGGCCGATGGTCTTTTGGGTATGGCGGTTTCTCATCCCGATTACCCAGACGGGCTCGGCATCGTGATTAAGATCGCCCACGGTTGGAATTCCCAGGCCACCTGGTATGTGGCTCGCGGAATCCTCGGAGTCTTGGGTTTTGAACTACGAAACCCGTATCCCTTACGCCGGCAAAAGGCCTTCCTGGTCGAGGGCATCGTTCCCAAAGAGATGTTGCCGCAATTGGAGAAGATCAAAACCTGGGATGAGTGGGACCCAGACATCGACCGCTGGTACTTTGATCCCAAAGAGCACGAAGGCTTGTTTTAAGAAAAGGAATACCCATGTCGAGTGAACACATTAACAGTTCCACAGCGCCCGAGCCCGTCGGTGCCTATCCCCACGCCCGCAAAGTCGGTGATTTCATATTTATGTCCGGCGTGGGTCCCCGGCAAAGGGGCTCAAAGAGCATTCCTGGAGTGGTGCTTAATCAGGCTGGCAAAGTGGTGGATCACGACATTGAAGTGCAAACTCGGGCGGTAATTGAAAACGTTAAGACCATTCTGGCCGATGCCGGAAGCTCCCTGGAAAAGGTAGTCGACGTGACTGTCTTTCTTACCGATATGGAAAACGACTTTAAGATCTTTAATCGGGTTTACGCCGAGTATTTTGCCTCGATCGGGCCGACGCGGACGACGGTCCAGGTCGGGGCTCTACCCACACCCATTGCCGTTGAATTCAAAGTCATCGCCACCACCTAAAGGCTGGTGAAAAAGGCCCATCTCCATCGTTAAACGGGATTTCGCTCGTTCCAACGTACCATCTAGTACGATTACACTCGCTCAATCCCGTTCGCCTCGGATCTGGACCTTTTTGACCAGCCTTTTCTTCCGGAAGAGTTGAAAAGGGTGCGGATCTCTATTTTCGGATATCAGATATCAGATATCTGATATCTGAATTTGGAATCTGGCCATCCCCAGTGGTATCATCAAAAAATGAGTCATATGACTGTCTTGGCCATACTTGTGCTTACGGCTCTGTCCGCAGTGGCGGCAGAGACGGCAGGATCGGGGAAGGTGGTCAGCGGATCGGCAACATCCACGGCGTCCGCCATGCCTCAGTGTTTTGAGGACGAGAAAGATCTAGCTGAAATCAAAAGAGTCCAGAAAGCAAACAGCAAGAGTGCTCACAAGTATGATGGCTACGGGAGACTGTTTGAGAAGGCGGCCATCTCGGACGACGAGATCCTTCAGCGGCTGATCTATGCTGAAGTGGTGGCAGGTGGTTGTGGCGAGGACTCTCAAAAAGCCGTCACACCCATTGCTGAAGTCATAGTGAATCGAGTCAAAAAGCGCCAGGGAGACATCCGTTCTGTGGTCTTTGCGCGCAACCAATTTGCATCATCTTTAAATATCTACTCCGAATCTGCTTATAAGCATTTTCTATGTCCCAGGGACAAACAGCTGTGGGATGAGGTCTCTCGCCAGGCGAATGACATTAGGTCAGGAAAACAAGAGCCCGAAATGCCGGCCGATGCTGTCCACTACTATCTGTTTCAACACTCCACTCGTTTTCAACCCCCGGGTTGGACAAAGACTTATTCACCTGCGGGTCAAGTTGGGTCGGAGTCAGGTCTTTGTGTCGTGGCCTACCGCAATCCTGAGTGGAAGTGATCTCACCCGGCCTCTGTAAATTTATGAAATCTTAGGTGCTAAGTTTGAGCTAGATCACTGGTTGACCGAATTATTCTATGATCGGCATCGCTGAGATTGAATATTTGTACGTTTTGGGGAGTGGGGAAACATGCCAAGTCCGTTAGTAAATCAGCTCAAAAGTGAGCATAGAAAGATTCAGGAAGTCTTCCAGAAAATCCGTGAAGTGGGTGGCTCAAGCCCTGAGGGGCGCGCCCTCTTATTTGAAGCCAAAGATCTTATTTTGTCTCATATCAAGACCGAAGATGAGCACATCTACCCAAGCCTGGCCCGTTCTGCCGAAGGCCGCGAAGTGGCCGAAGGTTTTGCCAGGGAGATGGGAAACCTCAGCCAGGCGATTATTGACTTCTTCGCCAAATATGAAAAGGGTGACGAGAGTGCCATCCAGTTCGCTGTGGATTTGGGTCGGGTGATGGGGGCCATGTCGACGCGAATCATTCGCGAAGAAAGCCGTCTCTACGAGGCCTATGACCGCATGGTTGCCAATCGTATGACGGCTTAAGATTCGTCGGTCACAAATCCCATTATTGATGAACCATTTCCAGGCGAGCCCGCGGGCGCTCAATGCCCGCTTCGCGAAAGGCCTGATTCGCCCGCAAATAAATATCGGTCTCAAAGGCCTTTTCAAACTGCACATCAATCACGTAAGCCTTGGCCATGAGGCTCACCACAGGCCGGCCATCTTGCAGATTTTCATTGGCCACAATGGCAATGGGCTTTTTCAAAAAAGCGAATCGACTGGTAGCAACAATTTCAAACAACAGGTCTCGGGCCTTCTTGATATCTGCATCGGCTGCCAAATGGAAAGTGGTGACGATCATCATGTCCAGTTCGCCCGCATTACCACTGGCCACAACATCCGTGATAAACCGGCTATTGGGAATGGTGACCAGGTTGTCGTCAAGAGTGACGAGGCGGACCGCTCTCAAACCAATGGCCTTAATCTCTCCGTAAGTCCCATTAAACGAAACCCGGTCACCCACCTGAAAGGGGCGGTCAAAGAGTAAGATCAGTCCCGCTACCACAGAGGCCACCAAATCCTTAAGTGACAGGCCGAGAGCGACGGCCACCGATCCCCCAGCCGCAAGCATGAGTTCCTTCGGCGGCTGAATGACGGCAAAAAACAAGAAACTAGTCCCCAAAATGTAAGCAAGAAAATTAAACACCGTTAAAACTTGCGAGATCAAAAGACGGCGGGCAGGGAAGGCGTCATAAATTGGCTTGGAGATAAACTTGAGAAGCTTGACCAAGCCCACCAAGAAGGCCATGCCCAGAAGAAACATCCCCACCTTTTCGGATTGAAACAGAGAGGCAAACTGACCAATTTGGTCGAGATCAACTTCATTCATAGATAAAGTTCCTTCCAATCAGGTGAGAGCAAACCACATATTGAGCCTTGGGGTGAATCCGCCAGCGCCCTTCACGGGTTTTATCTAAGAGACCTCCATCTTCGCCAAACTTGATAGCCTGTTGAAGATCGCTTTTACCCATTCCTGAAGTTTCCATGAGATCCACAAATGCCAGCGACTCGTGTTTGGCAAGGGCGGCGAAGGCCAAGAGAGTGGACTCTGTCGCATCAGATAGGGTGCGGGCTCGCGTAAATTCAGGCACCCCCACACGAATGGTTTTGTTGCCTCGTCTTTGGGTGGCCGACTGCCAAAGTTCTTGAGCTGTACTGGGATTGCCTCGCGACTGTCCCCACAGGAGGCGGAAAAACTGGGCTTCCAGTTCAGTTGAAGCATCAATGATGTCAGTCTTTTGTACGGCACTGATGACCCGATCAAACTTGAGCTGCAAACCTGACTTGCGATGGCGTTTCATGATTAAGTCTTGAATCTCCGAGTCCGACCACTGTTTAAGTTCGATATATTCAGCCATGATGTGAGTCTCACCAAAAATGCCTTTGAGGTGAGTCCAGGCCCTTTCGTTGATGGATACGCACCAAAAAACGTTCTCCGCCTGAATACTGACAATGTCAATTAGGGCCTTGTAGGCCTCCAGTCCACCGAGCTTGTTAAGAAAGAGATTGTGAATGTCATCGAGGAGCAAAACTGTTTTGCCAATACTCTTTTCACCTTCTCGGAAGTCCTCTTCGGAGTGGATGGTAAATCCAAGAAGTTCGGAGAGAGTTTTATACAATTGAGAAGGGTCTGTGATCTTTGAGTTAAAGCAATGGTAGCGAACGGCCAATTCCTCATTGGTTTTGGAGGCGATGGACTTCAGAAGTGCCGTCTTACCAATGCCAAAGTTACCGTAGAGAACGATGGAATCCATCTCTGACTTTCCTGTAAGCCAGCGGTTGATAATCTCACGGCACTGAGAAAGAGGGGAGCGGTTAAGGAAGACTCGAGTCGCATCGTCGACCTCAAAGCCCTCATCAAACAGGTGGAGATACTCCTCAGAAGGCCTCTCCCAATGGTGGTCTTCCCCGTCCACGGCATCTTCCAGGCGACGCTTAAAGAGTTCCGAGCTAATTTTCTTACCCAAGTCAAATTGGCCCAACCATTTGAAAAAGCTATTGAGGAGCATGGTGAGGATGGAGCCAGTGAATAAAGTCGGGCAAATGATGAGGTCCAAGAGGCTGCTGGTGTTCTTGTTAACAAGTTTTTTGCCATTCTCGGGTAGCCAGGAATCCGAAACAACCAGAAGTTCCTCTTTCCACTTGCGAGCCTCAATAGCAATTAGCAGAAGGTTTAGGTAAACGACCAAATCCCAGACCATATGGTAAATGATGGCTTCGCGGACCATATCTTGAGTGGCATGTAGAAGTGCCCATTCTGAGAAGAACAAAATACTCAAGCGCCGGGAAGTCGCCTGTACTTCTTTTTGTTTGGCTCGCACCGTATCCAAATTTCGCGACAAGAGGATGCGCCCCATGATGCCACTTAAGGCCATGCGGAAAATGCGGTAGAAGAGATAGATTTCTAAATAAGGAAGAAAAGACGACAGCTCTCTCAGGTCCGTTGACCTAAGGAGTCCCGAGATCAACCACAAGCTGATGAGGGCGAAAATCCAGGGGAGGTAAGGATTCAGTCTGTTGATCCACAAGGCCAATGTCGTACGCGTCTTAAAATTGAGTGAGCTGCGAGTGAAAAGCTTGGTGCGCCAGTTGTCGAGAAATTTAGAAAACCGGGTAAAGCTTTTAAACAGAAAGAAGGGTGAAACTAAGAGAATCAACAGGAGAAAGAGCTGGCGGGCCAAGTCGACCCAGCCGCGCAGACCTCCTGTGACCTTCTTTTCCATGTCAAAAAACTTGGCAATAAAGAAAGCCAGAAACCGGTAGGGAACAATCTGTACCTCGCGGGTTAGATCCCTCAGCCAATCTTCGTCCAGGTGCCAGACCGACATCTCATTTGCCTTTAGGCGAGCTGACAGGGTCTCCGCTCGGACCTGGCCGGCATTAAGCAGAAGTCCCACTGAGATCTCGCGCGCGGACCTCTGCAGTTTTTCCACTTTGCCAATGAGTTCGGCTCTTTCCTTTTCAGCCTGTTGTTGGGACTCAAGGATGGTTTTAATCAATTCCTTTTCGTCATTACCCGAAGTCTTAAAAGCTTCGGGTGGGGAAGGTAGTTCAGGAACTTCCACCTCATCCGTCGCCTCTAGAAGATCAGAGAGGGTTTGATCCACAATTTCACGCCAAATGGCGTTGGCACGGACATAGAACTTTTCCCTCAAGGGGCGTGAAGTTTGTTTGAGATCCTGGCCATCAATTTCTCGAATCTCATCAATCAATCCGCGAATGTGTTTGAGCTCAGCCTGGCCGCGCTCGGATTTTTCTTTCTTTATGAGTGCCAGATTTTCCCGGTAACCCTCAAGTTCTGCCAAATACTGATTGAGAATGCGAGCCCCTGACTCCCGAGCCTCTTTGGCCTTTTGTTCGGCCAAGACCTTTCGCTCACGTGCCTCTGACTGCTCCGATTCGGCCTCTTTTTCCGCCTCTTCCAGATCACTCATGGCCTGGCTATGCTGCTCCACCTCCTCTTGGGCCTTCTTAAGAGGCGCCGAAATGTCCTTATTTTCAGCGTCAGGGAGCTGAGCAAAGGAAGTTGCTGGAGTGAGAAGAAGCCCAAGCAGGGTCAAAACTGTGACAGCTAAGTGTGATACGGGTGCCATAGATTCCTTCTGAGTAATTGAGTGAAATGAATCTATTCGTTCCTTCATCCCAATTCAAACATAATGCAGTGGACGCCTTGTTGGTAACAACAAAGCGTCAAATAGGGAGGAGATCAGGTTCTGGGCGAAAGGATCAAGGGCTCGCAATGGGCGTCCCGTATGGACCTACCTGATTCGTACACGTCCCACGGCCCAGTCGGCACCGAAGTCTTTTTCCCCAGTGCCATATTGGGTTTGGGTGATGTAGCCAAAATAGAGATAAAGCTGTTCCTGCTGACCTTCGCGAACTGTGGCCAAACTTGGTTCACTCACAGCCACAACCCTTCCGGCGCGACCGGCATTGATGGTCCAAGGAAGCCGAGTCAGAGGGGCCATGATTTGCCTTTCTGGCGACCAAGATTCCAGTAGGGCCGGGTCGGCCCCTTCGCTCAGGTCAGAGGCACAAAGCCCGGTGTTGCACATATAGTAAAGTGTGTTGCCAAAGAAATGGGGCATGGTCTCCCCGCGGTCCACTTGGCTGACGGGAACCCTTTTGGGTGGGCCAAATCCGGCGCCAATGCGGTCGGCAAAAAATAAATCGTCAGATTGGCGCTCGTTATCAAACCAAATTCGAGTGGGGGTGATTTGAGGGTTGCCAAACTCACAGTCGAGTTGGCCGCAAACTGGAACAGGATCAATGTTGGCCTTAACGGCAGCAAAATTCACCAACTTAGAATCCTGATATTCGCCAATTTTGACTTCCTGACCGAGGCGCACTAGAGCGCCGTAGATGTCATTATTAGTTTCGGGTTGCTCCCCTAGTTCGTTCCAGGAAAAAAAGATCGCCGCGAAGTCCCCAAAGGTCCAATCAAAGGTAAACCCATAGGTCTGCTGCCAGGAGTAGCCATCGGCATCAATACCCATCACAAAGGGCTCGGCGTAGCTGCCGTCGGGCTGAAGCCGAAAACCGAAGCTCGCCACGGGAGGTGTTGCAATGGGAAAAGGCGAGGTTTTCGGGTCATAGTTGAGGGATGGAATTCGATGGTCAATTTCAGTGTGACTTAATATCCGGTCCGCACCAAAAAGTCCGGGCCGCTCCACACCGGAAAAATCATAAAAGTTGCTGTTACAGGCCGGGTGTTGGTAGTCGTGGCCGTTCACCGCACAGTAGCCGAAATCAATAGGGCTATAAGAGCCCACGATGACAAAGCGTCCATCTGGACTGACCTCAGGACTGTCTTCCATGCCGCGAGTGTTTATGAGGCCGCCTAGCTTTTCCGGCTGTCCTAGTCGAGGGTCAATAACATCAACGATCAGGGCTGTCTTTGAAGTGGTGTAACCAAATACTTTGGAAACAAGATGGATCTCACCAGAAAACACATCGTCAAACTCGTCCCTCTCGGGTGGGGTTAAAATGCTGCGGTAAATGCCCTTGTGGGTGGGGTCGCCAGTGAGAGCGTAAAGATCTTCTGTCGGTGTGAGTTCGCCGTGGTCGGCTTCAAATGTCACAGGAAGACCGGGCAAGGGTATAACCCAAACACCAAATAGAGAGTAGGTGAGGGTGGAGTACACCACGACGCGTTTGTCCTCACGGCGATCCAAATGAATGCCAAAACCGACGGGGTCCGCCATGGCGGAGGCTGCCTTGAGAACTGTGAGAACTAGAACCAGGCGCACCATCAGGCGCACAAATAGTTGATTAAGCATAGCTTTCCCTTTCCCCGTATTTGCTTCTAAGGGATAAACGAGACAGCGCTCCAAAATGTGCCAAAAAAACAGGCAAAATCGCATTACTTTGTAAAAGAACGCAGGGAACCCACTGTTGACACTTTTTTACCCTCGGGGTGTGCTGTCTCCCTATGGCAAGTAAGCCAATTAATAATCCAAAGGGGGATTTATGTTTGCAAAGTCAGTGATGACTATTTTGGTTGCTGGACTCAGTGCTGTGGCAATGGCTTGTCCAAATCTGTCTGGTACTTTTGAGTGCAACTATGAAGGTGAAATCGAGACCATGACCGTCAGCCAATCTGTGGTCAATGGCGTGACTCACTTTAATATTGATGGAGACGTTTTGATTGCTGATGGTAACACCCACCAAATGCCCAACACCGGCCCTGAAGAGCAAGCCACCTACCGCGCCAATTGCGCCGGTGCACAGGTGAACATGGAGTTCTTTAGCCTGATTTTTGATGGCGGCAACAAAATTGGTCAGGTTAACGGCAACGGCACGATGAGCCTAGATGGCAATAGTGATTTGGTTCAGGACATCAAGGGTACGGTGGTCATCGATGGGCAAGGGAACTTCCCCATTGATCAGCTCATGACCTGCCAGCGCATTTAAAATTGCGTGAGAAGTATGGCTCATTACTTATGGGTCAAAAAAAAGCGACGCCTAGGCGTCGCTTTTTTCTTTAGTGGGTGACAGGATTATAACCCAAATCACAAACCTACTTAAAGCTCCAGGTAGTCAATCGACACGCCACCAAACTGACAGGACTTGATGTTGGTCAGGACCTTTACCCGCGCAGACTTGCCGTCGCGGTTTTTGATCTTTCCCTGCACAAAAACATAGGAGTAGATGTAAGGATCACGCAGCTCCACGGATGAGCTTTCCGCTTCAAACTCCAGGCCAAAGGACTTCATTTTCCTCTCGGCGAGTTTCATGGCCTCACCGGTGCACTTGTAGTTTTCAGCCAGCGAGTCTTTGCTCCAGCCTTCGCTTTTGCAGTAGAGGTCGCCATCGTAAACATGGGCAATGGGTGTTTTAAGATCATAGGAGTAAATCACTCCGTAGGTGTTGCCGCCGTCGCAGCTGTCATCTGTGGTGTGAAAGTCCCACAGGTATTGTCCATCCACTTTAATGAGTGTTTGTGAAACTGTGCCCAGGCACTCAGTCACATCAAAACCAACCAAGACGTCAAAGTTGTACCAGTTAGATTTGTTGAGAACATTGCCCTTGCGGAGGACCTGATATTCTCCTTCGGATTTTTGGATAGTCTTACAAAGATCTTCGCTGGCCCAGGCAGAGCTTGCCAGGGCAATTGTGGCCACGAGAGCCCAAACTGCTTTCATTATTTTCCCCCTCAGTTGTTATCCCAAGCTGTATGTAGGACCAACCAAGGGGCTTGTAAATCACGGGGGCAGGCTGCACTTCTTTACAGGGGTAGATAGAAATTCACCGAGAAAGAAGTACTCGAAATGGAGCACGGAGTCTCAGGAGGTGGCTTCAGTTTGTTGATGTTATGTGGTCCCGGAGCACTTTATTGAATGGGAACCCCAGGTCTTCGACGATTCTGCAGCCGCCGGGTCCCAGACTGAAGTTCACCACGGGGATTCTCTCCGCCGGCTTGTCACCGAAGCCATCCAGGTAGATGTAATCCAACCCCTCAACGAACTGGTCTTGCTCCTCCAAGCTCGCGGACATGCTTAGGTCGATCCTGACCGAGAAATCATAGGGCGTACCATCGGCCTTGGGTGCCCAGAGGGAGCGGGCCAAAAAGTTGCGAATCTGCTTACTGAGGGCATCGATTTGTTTTTGGTAACAGAGTCTGGTTTGAGGGCCCACCTGGATGTGCTGATAGCCATCCCTCCATGCTGGGATCTTGATTTCCACTCCGGCCTGAAAGGGATTATAGGATGTCCACTCCACTTTGAGTTCGCTGGGAAGAGCAGATTGAATGACCAGGGGCTCAGGAGGATCGCCGACCAAACGAAGGCGGGGGACAATTCCATGATCTCGATAGTAGGCATCCCAAAGTTCGGCGCGGCCCTTCTCATCAGCCAAAGGCAAAAGGAAATTAAGGATGCGCTTGGGATCTTTTTTGATAACCATCTGGGCATTACCGTTTTGGCACTTCAGGCCCCGGGTGCCCATATCACTGCCCATGGCTTGGGAGAAGAACAAGTTCATTTCAGGCGTGTAGTGATCTGTATCGTAAAGTACCTGGTGGCCCTTGCCCATTTGCGACCAAAAAAATCCGCCCAGCATCGACTCACGATCAATCCGCACTTCGGCCATGCAGGCGGGAAGCTGACTACGAACAAGGAGCATAGGGGAGATGATAAGCCGCAGAGGTGCCGAACCCTCATTGAATTCATATATGGGGAAATTGAGTTGGTAAATCATCTGCGGCGTGATGGCTCCGGGAGGTATCGAGCTTTGCTCGATTTTCCGGATGAGGGCTTCCGGGTATTTGAGCCCATCCCGGCTCACGTATTTGGGAAGGGGAATGTCCAAGAAGGCCTGGGCTCGCTGGGGAATAAAGAGAGAGAAGAAAAACAGAAGCAGGAGCAAGGCCGACAGCCAACGCCAGTACTCTGGTCCCAAGGATGGAATGTTCACAGGCTCCCTGTGTAGATCTTGCAGTCCGGCCATAGCCAGCTCCTTCTCTTTCGAGTTGATCATCTTTGCTGAAAGGTAGGAGCAAAAAAAGTGCCAGCCCTTGTCTGATTAGACAAGGGCTGGCCGAGGGGTATTCACGGGGGATTGGGGTCAATCTTGATTAGCGATCACCACCGCGCTGCCAGCGATCTTCCTCTTCCTGTTCCCAGCGGGACCGGGAGCCAGATGTCTTTCCGCCATCTTTGTCGACGGGGAACTGCTGCTGACAGAGGGCCGTGATTTCAGCATCGTACTGCTGAAAGGTGGGTATCGAACCCTTAGGGCAATAGTTCAACTTCATGGCTGCATCAAAACCGTTGCTCAAAGCACAGATCAAATGATCAGCCAGGCGCTCAAGCTTTCTTTGGTCAGACCACTTCTCCGCTTTAAGAGTTCCAGTGATACGGTCGCGTGCATAGGTCTCGCCAGTGCTGGAGAGCGGGGCAAATATTTGCGCCAGTTGCACAAATGCCTGCTGGAACAATCGGGTGCGGGCACTAAAGCTATCCACTGCGCGCTTAAGTTGAACGTGATTCACGTATTGCACAAACTTGTAGGCAGACTCGCGAAGATTCTCTTCTTCAGTGGTGTCAGGGCGGCGGAAGTCCATGTAGAAATTCCAGTCGGCCTGGGCGCGGGCATAGATGTCATGAAGGCGATCATCAATACGGCGTTTTTCTGCATCTCGCGCCTTTTCCTCAGCCGACCGTCTGTCCTCAGTGTGTTTATAGGGATCAAAATAGCGAGGGAATTGCTCCGGTGGAGCCTTGAAGTCCCTTGCTTCTGTGCCGTTACAGTAATCGTTGGTTCGCTTAAGGTGAGGCTTTTTTGCAGCCTCGGCGCAAACCTCGGCAACCAAAATGTCGCCATAGTGGATGTAGCGCTCCAGCTCCACATAGCGGCCAAGACCGGGGTGTTCATCCAGGCGCCCTTTGGCATCGGTGGGGCTGCCTAAAATCAACGCCGCCGTGACTTCCCAAATCGACTGATTGCTGATCTCTTGTTTGTAGTTAACCTGCAATTTGCGAAAGGTCTCGTGTACCAAAATACCAGCTCGCGATTCAACTCCCAGTCGGGAGTAAACGCCAACATTAATCACGGCCCCATAGTAGCCATGAAAGATGGAGGCCACATTGAGCTGAGCACTAGGTAGTTCGTTCATCAGAACGATAGGTCTCTGGTCCACGCAGTTAAAATTCAAATCTCGATTGGTGTAGGAAAACCTGAGCGTCTCCATTTCCTGAAGGAGCATTCGAGTGAGGACAGGAGAGTTTTGTTCCCAAGTCTTGATTCGTTGTGTGGCCAGCTGGAATTCATCCGAGGCCTTAAGGGCTTCGGGCTTCACATGATCGTAGCCTAGCCTCTCCACATAGGGGCCCAGGTTCTGAGGGATCATCGATCCCTTTAGGTTGGGCACAAACCGAGATTGGAACTGATCATTAACCAATAAGAAGTCCACCAGTTCCGGCTGCTCGCCGGGGCGTTTTTCAAACACGGTTCCACCACCGCTGGAAATGCCTCCGGCCAAGGTGCCGATCTTATCTTTGGGGAAACGGTTAGTTCCCATTTTAGCTTTGACGTCTTTGCCGCGAAAAAAATCCTTCAGGTCCCAGCCATAGGCGGGGCTTGCTGAGAGAAGTATGGGGAGGGCAACGAGGCCCGCAATAAGTGCTTTCATCCTACCTGACTCCAAATAAATTGAGGTCTCAGGTCTGCCGGCAGTAAGACCAAATTAAGGGTGACTATTTCAACCAATCACTTTCAGAGGGGGTTTTAACGTCCTCACGATTGACGCGCAATATAATCTTTTATAATATATTTACAGATTAGTTATATAATTATAAATTAATAGCGTGATATATGAGTATTTTTAAATATTTAGACTATAAAGAATATCTCAAGAAAACCATCGATAAAAATGCCAAAATCTATGGCTACCGGGCCAAGTTGGCCGAGGCAGCCGGCTGCCAGCGGTCTTTTCTCTCTCAGGTCCTTCACTCAAGCCCCCATCTGACCTTGGAGCATGGGATTGGCCTTTGTCGCTACTGGCAGTTTAGCCCCATGGAGAGGGATTATTTTCTGGCTCTCGTTCAACTCGCCCGGGCCGGAAACGATGAGCTGAAGGATTACTTTAAAAGTCAGCTTGAGCGTATGAGACGGGAACAGGCCGATCTTTCACAGCGCTATCGGCAAGAGGACATCACCCGCGGCGACGAATCGGCCATTTACTATTCGAGCTGGCACTATGCCGCCATTCATATGTTGTCGACCATTCCTGAGTTTCAGCACAAGCCCTCCACAGCCAAGCGTCTTCAGCTGCCCATGGCCGTTGTGGAAGAAGCCGCCCAAGTTCTTCAGCGTTTGGGCCTGGTCGAATCCCAGGGTGAGTATGTGCTGTCCACAAAGAAGTCCATTCACCTTTCCAAGAGTTCCTATTTGAATAATCTTAATCACTCTCTGTGGCGGCAAAAGATCAGCCAGGGACTTCTCACTCCCTATAGCCGCGATTTCCACTACACCGCCTTGTACACACTGAGCCGAGAGGACATGGATCATCTTCAACAAATGTTGGTGGAGTTTGTGGACGCCACCCGCAAACTCGTCGCCCCCAGCAAAGAAGAAGAAATGGTCAGCCTCTGCTGCGATTTAATTCGTGTATAGGTACCAATGCGGGGTCAAGGTTTTAACGCAACAGTTCCGCCATAGCTTCGCGTGGTGTTCTCCACCCCAGGGTTTTCCTGGGCCTATCATTGAGTAGCCGTTGGACTCGTTTGATCTCCTTGCGAGTAATGTTGGTAAAGTTAGTTCCTTTGGGGAAGAACTGCCGGATCAAACCGTTAGTGTTCTCGTTAGTTCCTCGTTCCCAAGGACTTTGTGGGTGGGCAAAATACACCTTCATTTGGGTTTCTTTAGTGAAGAGTTTATGCTGAGCCATTTCTCGTCCTTGATCATATGTCAGGGTTAGCCGAAGCTCCTTTGGTAACTTCTTGATCTCCTTCGCAAATGCTCTTCTGACATCCTCGGCTTTCTTGCTTTTCAGGGGGACAAGGATAGTGGTTCTCGTGGTGCGCTCTACCATAGTTCCCAGGGCTGTTTGCTCCCTTTGCCCGCCAATGATTATGTCTCCCTCCCAGTGTCCCGGTATGGAGCGATCAGCAACCTCTGACGGCCTTTCCTCGATTGATATCATGTCCTCAAGATTGGATACTTGCCCTTTCGCGCTTCGCCCTCGGGTCCGACGCTTTTTGTGGGCCTGCCTAAGACACCTAGTCAGTTCAGCACGAAGTTCTCCCCGAGGAAGAATGTAGATGTAGGAATAGATCGTTTCTTTGGAGACCTGCATGGATTCATCCTCATACCGGGATTCTAAGTGCTGGGCAATCTGTTCGGGAGACCAGTAAAGCTTGAGCTTAGCCCGAATGACCCTTAACAAACGCTGATTTTTCAATATCTTGCGCTTGCCTAAACGGCGGCTGCGTGAGGCTCGCTGAGCCTCTTTATCTGCCCAAACTGCCCGGTAATTGATCTGCTCCTTGAAGCGCCTGAGCTCTCGGCTAATGCTGCTTGGAGCACGGGAAAGCTCTTGAGCAATATCTCGAACCCCCAGGCCTTTCGACAATAAACGACTGATTTCTTCTCTCTCTTCTAGCGAGATTCGTTTGAATTTTTTCACAACACTCCTATTATTAAAGTGTTGCGTTAAAATCTAGTATTCACCCAAGTACCTTTTCCGGGATCAGACACCCGGAAAAGGTACTTGGTACCGACTTGTTACTCAGCTGGCTGAGGAGAGGGTGAGGCCGAGGGCAACAGGCCAAGGATCTCGCGGATGCTCTTGACCGGCCCTTCGCCTTTAACCTTGGTGAAATACCGACGCTTCACGTTGGGATCATTGACCGAGGAGGCGGCAAAGACGTCGCCGTCATCAGTGGCGAAGATTCCCTGGCATAGTCGGCCCAGGCATTTGCCCTTACCGGCACCGTTTTCGCAGTTCACAAAGTAGTCGTGAGGTGAGGTGCGCGTGACCACGCAAGTGGCCTTCTTCTCGATCTCGGCATCGCTCAACTGGCGAGTGGCGTTGATCTGATTGGGATTGATATCATAAAAGACATAGGAAATGGTTTGTCCATGTCCAAGATCCTTTTTGATAAGCAGAACGTTGTAAGAAGCCAATAGCTCATCGTCTGCTGACAGAGCCACTCCTTTGCCGGCCCATGCAGTGGTGTTGGACTCTGCCTGAGCTGAAACTAAAAATAAAAACGTCGTGACGAAACAGATAAATGCTTTCATCCGTTATCCCCTTTGTATGTTGTTATGGATTTATTTTGTGACCTGATATGACGTGCGCTGATTTAGAAACCCAAGGACTCGGAAAAAGTTTCGTGAGAAATCCAGATAAATTTTCTGCGCTGTGAGATGGCTGATGATTTCCATCACTTGGCCAATTGTGGAAGAACGATCAGGTGAATTAATGCCGAGATCAGGTGATCGCTGAAAAAACGCCAAAAACTAGATGATCCATGTTTTTTACCTCTCATCTGGTCTAGTGAGGAGGCTAAACCCCAAAACTCACTTTGCCGGGAGGAGTTAACATGAAATCAACCTATGGGACCATGTATTACGTCGACAACATGACTGATGCCGTTTCGTTTTACAAAAAGACCTATGGCGCAGAGCCAACTTATGAAAGCAGTGACTGGACTGAGTTTGATTTTGCCGGACACAAGTTGTGTCTTCACGGTAAAGCCGATGGGCAAAGCTATGATGCCAACGGCGTTTTGATCTTCAATCAAGATGGAATCAAAGGTCTCTTTGAAAAAAGGAAGGGCGACGGCCTGAATGTCTTTGGTCTTCACGAGATCCATCCAGAGGGTTGGACCTTCCATATAAAAGATAACTCCGGCAACGAGCTCAGCTTCTACGGCAAGCCCTAAGGGCCTTTAACCTCCTAGGATCTGTGGCGCCAGAGGCTGTCCAGCTTTTGGCCACCTGTCTTATTTTGAGAAACCCATCTTCGCCATAAGCGGCAAGGGCTGGCTCAACCCTTGCTCAAGCTATTCGACTTAGGGAATGCGGAGGTGTGTAATATGGTCCAGAAGGTGTGCGGCCTTGTGGTTGCTTGTGGTGTATCCTTTTCGGCGTTTGGGCAGCAAAATAAGTACTTGGAGACCAAGTTCTCCACGGTCCGTAAAGAAATTCGCGAAAAAATCGAGAAAGAATTCGCCGATATCTATGGCCGCGATTGTTCGTCGGCCACGATCGAGCAAAACACGCCCTCGGGCTATCGCTGTGGCGAAGTCCCATTTGGCAACGTCGTCAATCGCAGTAAAAAAGTGCTGTTTTCCTTTGAACTAGAAAAAGGCAAGATCCGCAACATCAACAATGGGCAAGTCAACCTGTCTAAGGATGTCGAGTTCGAGTTGCTGCTTGCCCGCAGCCAGCGGGGATCCGACAAAACCCTATCAATTGTCGACCGAAAGGGAAAGCAAGAGGTGAGGGTGACCAGAAGAGTGGACAAGAACTTCTGGCTGCGCATGGAACCTCGCGGGCAAACGCTTTGGACTCTGGCCTGTATGTATGTTCCTGAGCTTCATCTTGAAGTTCCTGGCGAGACCGTCCACCTGGATGGCTACCAAAAAAAGAAGTACTGGTTTGTCACGATCAAAGGCAAGTTCACCTCGACTTCAAAAGTGCAGCCGGGTGAAATCACCGCCACTAATGGTGAGATCTGTGGGGTCTTCAAAACAACTCTGGAAGGGGATTCCCCTGAAAACCTTCGACCGAAAACGGATCTGGTCAAAGTCGAGTACCCCAAGTTCGGCAAATTATCGATTGAGGGCCTCAGGGTCACCGACACCAAAGTGAAGATTCATGGCTTTCTGGCCAGTTTAGCTTCCAAGGTGCTCAAATGGTTTGGCGTCCTCGATATCCCCGAGATGATCCAAAAGCAGGTTCAAAAGGAAATCCAGAAGAAAATCGATAAAGAGCTAAAGGTCTCAGTTGATGACGTCAAAAAGGGCAAGTGGTTTGCCAAAGCCATTGAGGGTAAACTCAGTAAATCCCAATTGACCCGCGATGTGTTTAGAACCTTTAGGGCTTCGATCTCTGGTTCAACCAATAGACCTAAGGTCTTCAAAAAACGTTTTGTGGACGAGTGCACAGCCGTGATGGCAAACCTTGAGCGACAACACAGCATTGAGTTACGACCCTCGACTGTTCGTGCCACCTGTCGCAACATGGTCGCCGAAGTCAGTGTGCTGCCTTTTGCTCGGCCCTCCAAGTATGTCAATCGCGGTTGTTACAGTCACTTCTTTGCCTTAGGCAACTATACGGCGTCTCGCAAGGACAACTCCTGGCTCCACCAGTGTGTTCTTTCGACCCGCATCACGGTTGACGGCCCGGACACTTCAAGCAGGACCCGCAACTGCTTGTTTAATGAATTCATCGAAGGATCTTCCCGCTCTGAGATTCTGGCCGCCTGCCAAAGTGTGGCGATCACCGAGCTCACGGGCATCCGCTCACTGAGCCACTTTCAGCAGATCGTCGCATCGGTCGATCCGGTTGCGACAATGGCCGGTCTTGGCTACTCAGAACAACAAATCCGGCAAATCGCCGCCATTCTGGGGCTTGGCTCATGAAAGAGTTCACCCTGACCCTTGTGGCCGTTCTGCTGATGATGGTTGGATGGGAATTCCTCTCCTATGGTTATTCATCATCGAGCAATAAGAGTTCACCCCGAGCCTTGTTAGAAAACTCGCATGATAAGAGGACACAGGCAGAGAAGCCGCGCTCCCAGCAGCCCATCGAGGAGCAACTCTCGGGACTTCACCTGGACAAAGAGCAATTGAAGAGGTCCTGGCCCCACTTGACCGCTGAAGAACGCGAGGCCTTGCTCACCCTTAAGCACGGCAAGGCCATCGCTTTGCCCGATAACGCCGAGGCCTCATCGCCAGCCATTGAGTCCACCAGCCACCAGCTCCTCGACGACGCCGACTACCACGTCCTCAAAACCAATCTCGCCGACCAACTCGCCAACGACATCAACTCCGACACCGGCTTCCAACCCACCCCCGACGACCAGCGTACCGCCAATCAAATCCTTGAGGACGGACAATTGTAGTCTCCTTCAACTATCGTCAGCTTAATGGATGATCGGAAACTCAGCGTATCGGTCCGGCGCCCCATAACAAGCCTAAGTGTTGCCTGAAATGGGGAAGTCTCTTAAACTCAGTGAGTTTGATAATCTTCTAAGGAGATCTCAGAAGGGGTTAACGTGGTGCCATCATTGCCAGCCAAATCAGGTTTGCCGGTGGAGCGACTCAGTCGCGTTTTTTTAAAAACGACCAATTCTTACAAGTATCTTTTCTTTCTTTCCATCTTAAGGCACCTAAAGCGGACAAGGTTTGGGGCAGGGGAGATTCAGTTATCTGAGCTCGCCAAAGAAA
The DNA here is from genome assembly GCA_020635075.1 of Pseudobdellovibrionaceae bacterium. Classification (NCBI taxonomy): domain Bacteria; kingdom Pseudomonadati; phylum Bdellovibrionota; class Bdellovibrionia; order Bdellovibrionales; family Pseudobdellovibrionaceae; species Pseudobdellovibrionaceae bacterium. The sequence continues at coordinate 571,660 of JACKAM010000001.1, forward strand.
TGTGTGTAATTGCATGGTATCCACGGATCTATTTTAAATTGTCCTTTGGCGTCCAGGACAAGATCGGACAGTTGATCGATGGAATTGATTGGGGAGATTTGGAGGGCAGTCCAGTCACTGGCGAGCTGTGTCTTCAAGCCGTAGGGCAAATCGTAAGTGAAAAGGCTAGTCTCGATTTTCTCCTGAATTATGTTCCCTTTAGATTTGTCCGCCCTTTTGTAGAGGAGGAGGCGAGAGGCGTGCCCGAGGGACAGCTGCATCGAGTGATTGTTGATGTGGCGAACCGACTATTCGATGAGCGAAAGATTTTGTATCGGTTCAATATAGAGAACTGTGCAATTGAAATCCACAGGGAATGGCTAGCTTACTTGAAAACTAATATCTCAATCGTTGAAGGATGGGGCTATTGGGAGTTTTTGAGTTATCTTCAGAATCGAAATCCTAGCTGCCCGGCCTTGTCTCAAAAGCTCAGTGCGCCACTGGTACGATCGGCACTTACCGAAGAAAGAAGAATCTGGCAGGCGGTTCTCGAGAGAATTGATCTAAGATGCATTTTTAGTGGCCAGGCCCTTAAAACTACCGAATGGGATTTGGATCATTATCTGCCATGGTCATTTGTGGCTCATAATCAGCCTTGGAACCTGGTTCCTGTCCCTTCTGGACTCAACAGCAAAAAGAGCAACAAGATCCCAGACGAGTTTTATCTTGAAAGGCTCGTAAGAATTCAGTTTGACGCTCTTGGAATTCTCAGGGACGGGTTGTCTCGGAAGAAGTGGGAGAGCTATGTCCAGAGCTACATTTCGGACCTTCATGTTCAGAATGAAGCTGAACTTCTGAATCACCGAATTCTCGAAGAGTGCTATCAGAGGACCATTAACCCCCTATCTGAGTTAGCCTTGCTGCAAGGTTTTAGTGAGTTTGATCTTCGCACTGATGAGGAGAGGCAAACCTACCTGCCTAGGGTGGCAACAAGGAGAATTCGTTATGAGTGAGGGAACTCGGCAGTACTATGATGAAAAATGGGAGGAATACATCGAAAGAAATCGAGGGAAGGATTTGAGTCACCTCTACCAGCTATTTTTGAGGCATTTGTCAGGTAAAGTAGTATTGGATGTTGGTTGTGGAACAGGAAGAGATCTAAAGTATTTCAGTGAACTTGGGTATGAGTGTACTGGCCTGGATTTCTCCGACAAGATGCTGGAGCTTAGTCAAGCGAACTCCCCCGGATCAACTCTCGTAAAAGTTGATCTGAGAGAGTCTTTTGGACTTCCACGATTATACGATGGCATTTGGGCCGTAGCCTCTCTTCATCACTTGAGCAAAGATGAACTTAGGGTTTGTCTGCGGAACCTAAAGGGAAAGCTTTCACCAAATGGAGTCTTCATGGTGAGCATAAAGGAGAGAGAAATCCCTTTGGATGATGGAAGATACTTTTGTTATTGGTCCCAAAAAGATTTCGAGAGTCTAGTGGCATCTCTTGGCTTCGACGTAGTTGAGCGGAGTCTCGAAGAGGGTCCTCGCGTAACCTGGTTGACTTTGGTGATGAGGGTTGCGCCGGAAGGCTGAGAATCTAAATAGATTCATTTGCCAGAGGCGTTTGTTCTTATGACTCTCTAGAATGTCTGGGCAAGCCTGGTAATGGGATCTAAACAAGGTAGTTTGGTACTTGAAATCATACACATGAGATTATTGTTTCCCAAATTTTGGAAACAATTGTGATTGTCGGAGAGTATTGCCAGTAATTCCACATATGTTAGAAATAATCTTCAGTTTGGCCTTAGCTTTAGGTCTAGGTGCCTAGGTTCGTTTTTTCTTCTTAGGCTTGTTAGTGGTCTTTGTCTTTCGAACAGAAGATTTTTTTGCTGGAGGTTTTTTGATATCCTTAGCCTTTAGTGCAGGGGTCTTCTTTTTGCGGGCCTTTGATTTGGCCTTCTTTCTGGATCGGGTGCCCGGGGCAATGCCGATCAATGGACTGTTGTCGGCAATGGCTTCAACAAGGGCTGAAAAAGTACTCTCAAAGGCCAGATCACTCATGGGGAGATAGAGCCACTTGCCGAGAACGGGGTGGCTGATCAGGCCTTTGAAGGACTCATGGAGCTCTGGGTGGCGCTCCCGATCTGTGCAAATCATAACTCCATTCCAAAGGTCAAAGCTGTACTTGGTGCCGCGCCACTCACGATCTTCTGGGGACTCCATTAGCACCAGGACCATCAGGTCTTCGTAGTAAATGGACAGTCCACCAAACATCCTTTTCGAAAAATAAGACGGGTTGTCCATAAGGGGCTCTAAAAAGTGTTCTAATGAAAACTGCTTCGCCATTGCCTGGGTAGAGTAGCATTGAGGGCTGCTTTTTGTTAACTAGACTGTTTGGGTACCAAGTCCCTTTTTCATATGCGGTGCATATGAAAAAGGGACTTGGTACCTTAGGTTATGGCGTTGGGAGCTCCCCGGTGAAACCGAGGGGTACGATAAAGAGCGAATTGAGTTCTGAAGGCGTCGATGCCTTTATCTCCTTAACAGGTTTAGCAAATGGGCCGTGCTCCCCATGGTGAAAGCCCCAGCCCTCGGGGGCAAAGCCAAAGATGAATCTGACGGGATATTGCTGTTCAAGCTCTTCGGCTACTCTCTTCCAGCGCTCAACGACTTTAGGGTTTGAGAACTCTTGTCCATGCAAAACAGCAAGACTATTGGGGTCATTGAGGTCAAGGACGCGAATGACTTCCAAAAAGAAGGCCTTCGTTGCTTCGTGTTTGGATGAAAATCCACCGCAAGGCTGATGCCTGCAGCACAAGCAAAGGCCTTTGCGCATGCCCACAAACTGAAACTGGTTGTCGCCAAAGGGGAGAGGTTGGGAGTTGTCAACGTGGCGTTGCCAATAGTTGCCGGTCTGAGTCTGGCCTTCAATGATAAAGTCTCCTGAGACTACGTGTTTTTCAGGATAGGTACGGGCCACAGTTTGCCCCAGACTCATAGCGCCCTCAAAGGTTCGTCCGTCGGCAACACCAAAGCGAGTGCCAGATCCATCGGAAAGGAAAAGCAGATTTCGGTAAGGGGAGTAGTAAGTGGTATTGACCTCAGCACCGTAGCCCAATTCCCCGCCTAGGATTCCCGAGCTGAGATGATCCACACATCGCACCTGAACTGCTTGGGCAACTCCATTGAGAAGTAGCCACAAGCCAAGTGCAAGTTGAAATCCAATTCGCCCTATTCCCATAGACGTCGATAGCCTCACAGCATTGTCACCTTAGCGTGAGCCCTCGGTTGCGACTCGACGGCGAGTTGCCGACTCTCCAGTTTGGGGAGCAGACGGATCAAGGATGCCTGCCACCTTTTGGGCCGAGTCGTAGGGAGCGCAGTCTTTGCGTAGCCGTGTGACAAACTGCTCGCTGCCGATGCTGTGTTCTTTGTGGACGTTCACATGGGTCATGGTGAGGTCGACGGCAAGTTCCAAAACCTGAAGGCGATCCTCAGAGACCGGAATCACATCAGCGGACTCCAATTTGATGGTCGGCTGATCGGCGATGGTAAAGGACTCCCGCTTTAGGTGTGTGCAGGTCTTGGCGGGTTTGTCTTTGTAAATGCGAGCTCCTGTCTGGTGCTCATAAGCCCAGTCGCGGATCTTCGATTTACGATTGGGCGAATGAAGGGTGCGCGTGTGATCAGGAGTGACCGCTCCTTGAAGCGTAATGACAGTTGCCCGAGAAAGCAATGAGCCGGAATCTGGCTCAACATAGACGCCACGAGAGCCGGACTCCATCACGGCTAAAAGGCCAATGGCCGTGACAAAGGCCGCACCAAAATCAATCGAATGAACGGGGTGGTAGCCAGGGATGTAAGAGACCTTCGAATGGTCTGGAGTGCCTGGGACTTTAAGGTTGTGGCGCTTCACCTCAGTATCGCATTCGGCGGCGTCGAGCCTTTCAAGATCTTGAATGTGGCGCTTAACTCCCTGGGCATCGGTGTAGTGAGTGTAGACTTTCACATCATCTTTGGTCACCGCCATGATGCCGGTGATTTTACCTTCCTTGCGAACCGGGTAGAGTAATGGCTTATCCTGACCTGTGTAGATGGGCATGTCGTAGTCTTTGAGGGAGCTCCCTTTGTCCGAGCCCGGATAGTGATTGCTGCCGGCCATTGAGTTTAAGCACTGATAGGCCTGAGCTAAGCGTTGCTTTTTAAGGGCTACGGCATCTTCTTGCCCCTCAAAGCCTTGGGCTTGAAATCCAACCAGAGCCAATAGGGTGATGGTTATTACACTCTTCTTCATAGGGTCTTCCTCCTCATCAGGTTCAATCCTGCTACCCGTGCCAGTCGATGCATTTAACTACTGCAACCAGATGGCCTAATGAGCTGAAATCTATGGGGATTTGTCTTGAGGGTGACCGATTTTGGTCACTCAGGTGGCAAGTTTTTAAACACCTGGGTTGTTAAGGGGAGGATGCACACCGACAGCCAATGGAGTAATCCGAGTAGCCAGGCCCGTGGGCGACCGTCCGATAAAAGATGGTCGAAGCTTTCTGCGGCCAGAGCCCGCCATTGAATTGGCCTCTCGTATGTCCCTTGGAGTTTTTAAACGTGCCCTCCACCCATTGACCAAGAACACCAACCATGTCGCGGACTTTGTAGATGGACACGCAGCCCGGGCGAGGGACCCTAAGTGGTTGGTTGACCGAGAGGTCATTCATCGGTGCACCCTTTTTTATGGGATAAACCGCATCGGGGTAGAGGCAGAGATTGCTTTCGGTTCCGGCCGAGGCCAGCAGCCACTCGTTGTTAGTGGGGAGTCTCATCCCACGCGATCGGCAGTAGTCCTGGCACTTGTGATAGCTAAAGTTGCCCTCAGGTAATCCCTTTGCATCTTTTTTGAGGTCGATGTCCATGCACACTTTGGTGGAGTATTTTTTGGAACAAACCAGTTGTGTGCCTTCAGGGCAATTGAGGTTTTGCTCGCAACCACCGCTTTGTGCGAACTTGGTTTTGTCATTCGGTTGCGGCTTAAATTTATTGCGGTTGTTGGTCTTGCCACAACTGCCGATGGCCGCACAACCGGCCGTCAGATCGGGGAGAAGATTGTCCACGTCGGCGCAGTGCTGAGCCAGGCCTTTGAGTCCCTCTCCCAGGCCACCATGAAGCTGATTGCACGACAGCCCCTGGTGTTGCGAGGTCTCAGCCCTTGCGGTCCCTGCCTGACCGACAAGGCCGGGCGTGGGTAGGCCCCATAGAAGGCTTGCCGCCACCAAGGGCAATAGTTCAGCTAGTTTTAAGGGGCTCCAACTCATCAGGGGTTTCCGTCCTCGCGCAGGAAGGTACTATTTTAGCATTCCCAATGCTCTTCAGGGAAATTTTATAAATGGTTAATATCATAGAACTTATCGGGCATTATTCGGAAGGTAGTGGGTTTGTCCTCTCCCAGCTGCTTGATTATTGGGCTTTCCCACTCGTCTGCAATTTTTTTGCTAAAGGCTGGAAATTAGAGGTTGAATCCCGATTGGCCCGCCGTTATATTGCTCCCTCATTCCACACACGCGGGGTGGTAGTTAAGTTGGTTATAACGCCGGCCTGTCACGCCGGAGGCCGCGGGTTCGAGTCCCGTCCACCCCGCCAATTTTAGGCGCTAGAATATGGCTTCAGTTGTCCAGTTCCAGAAAGCCCTCCAGGCAATGCACCAATCCTTTGATGCCTACATAGCCGAACAAGATGTCAACGTACAGAAGATGCTTCGCGATTCTGTCATCCAAAGATTTGAATTTTGCGTGGAGTTGAGCTGGAAAACCTCAATGAAAGTTTTGGGCCTAATGACTTCTGCTCCCAAACCGGCGATCAGAGACATGGCCCGTGCTGGTCTCATCGATGACCCCGAGAGGTGGTTTAAGTTCATTGATGCCCGCAACAAGACCTCTCACACCTATGATGAGGAAATCGCCAAAGAAGTTCTCGAGGTTGCAGAGCAGTTTCTGCCCGAGGGATATGAACTTCTTAAGGCGCTGCAGACTCAATGAAGTTTGGTCTTTCCGACGAGCATTGGAAGTTAGTCCTGGACCTGGCGGTAAACCCACTGAAATCGAAGGGTGCCCAAGTGTGGGTATTTGGCTCTCGGGCGAGGGGCGACCATGTGCGGTTTTCCGATTTGGACATCCTCTTTGCTGCCGAAGATGGTGAATCCTTTACTCTCGGCGAAATTGGATCAATTAAAGAGGCTTTAGAGGAGTCTGACCTTCCTGTTCGAGTGGACTTGGTAGATGACCGAGTCCTAGCGAAGGACTATCGAGAAGGTGTTGAGCGGGACCGAATCGAAATCTGATCCACCCAGTCCTTATTGGCAATTGTGATCAAGCCTGTAAAGCTAAGAGAGTCTCGGTCGTCAATATCCAAAATTGTTTCCCCTCTGGAATCTCAGCCTGCGCTTTCGACAGGCGCTTGAGTCCAAATCCTTTACCATACTTGGTAGATAAACTAAGATGGATTAATGAAGTCTAAATTGGTCGGGATAGTCGGAATTTCGCTGGTGCTTTTTTTTGGTCTTTGGGGTTTCTGGTATGAGCCGGGCCATGGGCATCACATCAAAACCTATTCCATCGATGTGGAGCCTTGGATTGGCCGCAGTTACAGAGTGGCCGTTCTGGCAGATCTTCATGTGGGATCTCCCTATAATGGACTGGCTAAACTTGAGGAGATTGTTTCTGCCACGAATGAATCTCAGCCAGATCTGATTCTTATTGCCGGAGATTTTGTTATTCATGGTGTTGTAGGGGGCACGTATGTAGCTCCTCAGGAGATGGTGCCACAGTTGTCTCGGTTGAGAGCCAAAGACGGAGTTTTTGCCGTATTGGGTAACCATGATCATTGGTTGGATGCCGGGGAGGTGACCCGGGCCCTTGAGGAAGCGGGAATTCCCGTATTGACTAATCGAGCGGTTTTTATGGGGCAGTATTGGCTCGTGGGAATTGATGATGAGATGGCTGGGAGTCCAGATATCATTGGTGCCTTTCAGAAAGTGACAGGTGACGAGCCAGTCCTACTGTTTACGCACAACCCAGATATTTTTCCTATGGTACCGGATAAAGTATCTTTGACTATTGCTGGGCATACCCACGGGGGCCAGGTTTACCTTCCCATCATTGGGCGACCGATTGTTCCGTCAAAATTTGGCGAGCGCTTTGCCATTGGGCATATCAAAGAGGGCGACAAGCAGATGTTTGTTAATCCTGGGACAGGGACTAGCATTATTCCCGTCAGGTTTTTGGTGCCGCCGGAGATCTCCATTGTCGAGATTCACTAGTGGTATTCTGGGAGATCAAAAAGCAGGGGGCCGATGGTCCGAATCTCGACCCTGAAAAGCCTAGGATCCATTTCACAGTGATGAGGGGGCTGTCCCTCTCCTTGCAATCACGGGAGATCGAAGGGAGCGGTTGAGTGAAATGGCCGAGTCCCTGTCTAAGCTTCGGGCTATATTGCTGATTTTACGAAGAATATAGTTGTTGTGGTGCCCGGTAGGTAGGGTATAATTAGGGTATACCTATGTTATAACATACCGGAGATGAGGAATGAAGACTTTGCCGTTGAGGAAGATTGGCAACTCTCAAGGAGTTATATTGGAGAAAACCATACTGGAACTTGTAGGAGCAGATGATCAGAACGCGGTTTTTGCTCTGAACATTGAAAATGGTGAAATTCGCTTGCGGCCGCTCACTCGCGCTGAGCAAAAGGAAATGATTAAGAAGGCCGCCAAGAAGGTCACCAAGGACCAAGCTCGAATCTTGAAGAAGCTTTCTGAGTAATCATGGCAGCGAAGGTGATCGGTTACATTTATCTCGATGAAGATGACGTCCGGGAAATCCACCAGGAGCAATTGGCTCATTTTGGTGGACAGCCTGGTGTCCGCAACCAGGAAGGTCTGGCAAGTGCGGTAAGTCAACCCCAAGCAACATTTGGGGGTGAGGACCTTTACCCAGATGCATTTACAAAAGCGGCAATTCTGGCATATTGTATTGCCGAAAATCAGGTTTTCGTCGATGGCAATAAGCGAACTGGGCTTGTCGCCGCATTGACCTTTTTGAGTGTAAATGGCCACGAGATTCCGTCCGCAGAAGATCGCCTTTATGATGCCATGATAGCCATTGCCAAAAAAGAAATGAGCAAGGATGAGTTGGCCGAGCTTTTTCGTACCTTGGCAGGTGAATTCAAATCCAAAGAGTGACCCCTTACTGATCGATACATCTGGGTTTTCGCTCATCGGGAATTGATGGCGATGGGGCGGGGACTAGACCTGGGCTTCTAGGGATCCCAAGCACTCCGCAACGGCATCACGCAGGTCCTCAAAGCCAAAGGGCTTTGGGAGGAACTTCCGCACACCTACGTCGTTTTCAAAGCTGCACTTGATCAGCTCTCCGTATCCAGAGGCCAAAATAACTGGGAGACTCGGGCGAAGGGACTGGATCTGGCTGATGATCTGTTTGCCGGTCATAAGGGGCATGGCATGATCCGTGATCACCAGATCAAAGGTGTCAGGCTCATTATGAAGTTTTTCTGAGGCCTCCATACCATTGTTGATCACCGTCACTTCATAGCCCAGACTTACGAGATTCATTTGGTAGAGTTCAGCCAAATGGGGTTCGTCTTCGACCACAAGTATATGTCCGTGCCTGGAGCTGGGCGGAGTTTCGGATCTAGAGACGTTGCGATCAGGTAGACACTCATCCGTTGTTGGCAGGCAAATTGTGACGAGAGTTCCTTGGTTGGTTTTACTTTTTAGACTGATCGTGCCACCGAGGTTTTTGACGATATTGTGAACCACAGAAAGGCCAAGGCCTGTTCCTTTGCCAACTTCCTTGGTCGTAAAAAAGGGATCGAACACCTTGTCCTGGAGGTTTTCGGGGATTCCCAATCCATTATCCCTTATGGTCAGTTTCACTGAGGGTGTCGAGCCAGAAAGGTGAGGAGAGTCCAAAGAGTCTCTCTCCAGACCAATCTCGATCACCCCTCCGCGTTCCTCCATCGACTGACATGAGTTGCTGCACACGTTGAAAATGATTTGGTGAATTTGCGTTGGGTCGGACAGGACGCGCAATCCCCCGTCTTCGAGCTTCGAGCGGATTTCTATGTGGTGAGGAGTTGTCGCCTTAAGGGTGTTGACTGCGGACTTGACCGCCTCAGCGAGAACAAGGGGTTCGCGCTTGCCCGATTCCTTGCGGCTGAAAGTTAATATTTGATCGATCAGGCGTTTGCCCCGTTCCTGAGCTTCGAGAATATAATCAATCGACCTGGCGATTTCGCTTTGAGACGAGTCCCCAACTTTGTCTCTGATGTTTTCAGAAAAACCTCTGATGATGGCCAGAATATTATTAAAGTCGTGGGCGATACCTCCGGCCAAGGTTCCCAGAGCTTCCATTTTCTGCGACTGGCGTAGTTGAAGTTCTAGTTTCTTTTTCTCATTAATGTCCTGAATGGTCCCCATCATTTGCAGGGGCATTTGATCTTCATTCCGCAGGACGGTCCCCTGGGCCCTGGTGTAGATCATCTCGCCATTGCTTTTGATGACGCGAAACTCAATGTCGTAGGGCGAGTCTTTAGCTACAGTTTCTTCAACGGCAGCCACCACCATCTCCCGATCCTCTGGGTGCACACGTTCTAAAAAGCCCTCAAAGGAAGGGGTGAACTCAGATTCAGAGACGCCGAAGAGTTCATAGGTCCCTGATGACCAAAACAAATCACTGTTTTGAATGTTCCAGTACCAGTGGCCCATTCTGGTGAGGGCCTCGACTCTTTTCAAGATAGCTTCACTTTTGCGAATGCGACCGGCTGAAGCCTCAGCCAAACTCATGTCTCGGGCCACGGCAAACACCAGTTTGGATTTGAGATCAGGTACGGCCGTCCAGGCCAACCATTTGTATTCGCCATTTTTGCACAACAGACGGTTTTCAAGGTACTCCACATTTTGCTCGGACCGGAGTTTCTGTTCTGCCTCCAATGTCGATTCCATATCGTCCGGGTGGAGAAGCTCCATGTAGGGAATTTTCAGAAGCTCCTCTCGGGAATACCCCAGAGCTCTTTCGAAGGCCGGATTGAACTGACGAAGGAATCCTCCCACATCGGCCACACAAAGTAGGTCGATGGACTCTTCAAATAATCGAAAAATGTTAATGTCTAAATCTCTTGAATCGGTTGGCAAATTGAACCCCTTGGAATAAGGGGTTATCATTGAGCGACTAAAATTTACAGTAAATATTTGCTGTAAATGCCCCGCCTCTAAGGCTCCATTTCCCGCCAAATTAGATCAGGCAAGCTGGCAGCTTATTCCAATTATCAGCAGTTTGATTGTGATGCAGAGGGCGCTGATTTGGCGTTCAACATTGTCAAACGAGCCATGTTGGCCGGCGGTCTTCTTCGTATTCTAAAAATGCGTAATGAGGCCTGTACCTAGGCACCTAAGCACAATCGAGCTGTGACAGAAGATCACGCAACCTTTTGGGGAGGTCACAGCTGAGCTGGAGTCGTTCTCCTGTGTAAGGATGGATAAACGAAATATAGTGGCAGTGAAGGAAGAGTCGGTGGAAATCATACTGATCTCGAAACCTCCGATTGAGCCAGCCCTTGCCGTATTGGACATCGCCGATAAGATGATGGCCTTCATAGGAGAGGTGGCGGCGAATTTGGTTTTTCCGCCGAGTAAAAATCTGTAATTCCAAGAGACTGTACTGGCTAAATGACTGCAAAACTCGATATCTAGTCAGGGCCTTTTGTTTGACCTTGTTTTCGTTGAAGAGCTCTCGGTCAAATTGGCCCTCAGGTTCCAGGTGTCCCAAGCAAAGAGCGGTATACTTTTTAATGGCCGTATCAGACTGGAGTTCAAATTGGAGTTTTTTGGCGGATTCAGAGCTGAGGGCAAAAGCCAAGCACCCCGAAGTTCCCCGGTCTAGTCTGTGGACAGGATAGATCCTTTGACCCAATTGATCTCTGAGTGTCTGCAAAACTGCTGGAAACTGGCTAGCACCCTTTGTTCTGTGGACGACATACCCAGAAGGTTTATTGATGATGCAAAGATCTTTGTCTTGGTACAGAGTTTCTAAGGTGTTGGTAGAAATCATGGCTCAATTCTAAGAGAGATCTCTGGGAAATTCACCGCTTAGGTACCAAGTCCCATTTTGCCACGCACTGCGTGGAAAAAAGGTACTTGGTACCTAAGCAAGGTGGCAGGCGCCTAATTTCTAGTTTTTTCTCTTCTTTTTGATAAGGTCGTCAAGTCCCGCAAAGGCCTTATGGGTGTGAGTTGTCTTTTGTTCTGCCGCTTTTGTGGCTGGTTCTTCTTCCCGGGCTTCGTAGACACGCAGTTTTGAGTGCTCGTTGTCGTGGCAGTAGATGCAGAGCAACTCCCAATTGCTGCCATCTAGAGGGTTGTTATCGTGATTGTGGTCCTTGTGGTGGACGGTTAGCTCCCGAAGGTTTTTACCATCAAACTCCCGCCCACAGGCAGCGCAGACCCACGGGTACATTTTTAAGGCCTTTTCTCGATAGTCATTCTGCCTGTCGCTCAATGGACTCACCCTTTCGGTCAATTTAAGCCGTCGTCATCAGCCATTATATTGAATCTCACTCGGAATGCGAATAGAGTTCTCTTATGGAATCTACCCTTAGTCACGTTGCCTTCCTAGTCCCGTCTGTCGAAAATGCGGCAGCCCACCTAACGAGCCTCGGGATCGTCTGTGGAGAGCCAGAAAGCTTTCCGGGAGAGGGAACCAAGGAAGTTTACGTAGGAAGCTATGAGACCGAGAGTGGTCTTTTGCTCCTGCTCGAAGCCATTGCCGATGGGCCCTACCAAAGGGCCTTGAGCAAGCGGGGACCGGGATTGCACCATATTGCCATTGATGTGAAGGATCTAGAAGCTGCGATCACTGAGGCTCAAGCGGCCGGATGGCAATTACATCCTGTCAGTGAGCATACGAGGCAGCACAATACGGCCTGGCTCTTTCTTAAGGGCATTCCCACTCTGATTGAAGTCAACCATGGTCCGATTTCAACTCGACCACTCAAAATCACCAGCCTCGAACTGCCCATTTCTCGACCGCAGCATTCATTATTTGCGGCGCTGGGAATTGGCGAGGTGATTAAACCCTGTGACTCGGCCCCTCAGATTGTCATTGATGGCCATTTAACTCCTTGGCAGTCCCTGGTCTTGGGTTGATACTCTTTGAATGTAAAAGGTGATGGGAACCGACGGAGGGATGCCATGGGTCGGCTTATCAAATTGCTGTGCCTTACGATAGTTATTGGGAGTTTTGTGGCTGAGGCGAAGGACAAGGTGAGAACCATTGAGGTCCAGGGGCATCGGGGCGCAAGAGCCATTTATCCAGAAAATACCCTGGCGGGATTTGAGTATGCCCTCGGCTTAGGAGTCGATACTCTGGAGCTGGATCTGGCCGTGACTAGAGGCAATGTTCTTGTCGTGTCCCACGACCCTTTTCTTAATCCGGCGATTTGCCTGGGGCCTAAAGGTAAAAAGCTAGATCCGGAGAAGAAGATTCTCATTCGCCAGCTCACCTTTGATGAATTGCAGAAGTACGACTGTGGTACCCTCAAGCATCCCGGGTTTGCTAAGCAAAAGCCCGTGCCCGGGCAAAGAATTCCCAGGCTGTCTCAGGTCTTTGAGATGGTGAAAAACTCAAAGCTCCCCCAGGCGAAATCGGTGAAGTTTAATATCGAAACCAAAATCGTCCCGGCCTATGCGGAACTCACTCCGACTCCGGAGGAGTTTGCCCGTCTGGTGGTCGAGTTGGTTAAATCCTACGATTTGATTTCCAGGGTAACCATACAGTCCTTTGATGATCGAACTCTGGTGGCGGCCAAGAAATTGGAGCCCAAGATCAAGACAGCCCTGCTGATCGCCTACAACCATGTAGATATGCTGGTTCTTGCCAAATCGATTGGTGCCGATATCATTTCGCCCAATCATGAGTGGATTCTTGAGTCTGATGTGAAGACCTTGCAGCGTAAGGGAATTCAGGTGATTCCCTGGACGGTCAATGAGGCTTCTGCCTGGGATCGGCTGATTAAAATGGGCGTCGACGGCATTATCACCGATGATCCAGCGGCTCTTTTGCAGCATCTTCGACGCTGAGGGTTCCGTCGTTGAGGTGACTATCTACTTTTTTGGATGCAATTGGCTATTGTGGATTGGTCAGGACCAACCCACAATAGCCAATTGCATCCAAAAAAGTAGATAGTCAGCCAATGGAAAACCTAACTTTATTACAATGGGCCTCTGCCGCTCCCCCGCGAGGGGGTTTTGGGTTAGGCTCCGCCTGTCGAATCAGACACACAAAATGGGCGGGGGCAAGATGATCAAATTATGTCTATTGGTGTTGGTGGGACTTTCCCAAGGCATGAGTGCATGGGGGGCGAGACTTCAGGACTCGGAGTTCTTTGATTATGACCTGCGCTTCACCAACCCCTCCTGTCGAACCTATTACTATCCTCGTGGGGTCACCAGTAACTCGGGTGAGAGTCTGCGGGCAAAACCCAAAAATGCCTTTTGTTCGTCATCTGATGCGAGTAGGTCGGCTGCACGAAAAGGGAGTCCTGAGTATAAGATCCTGGAGTGGATCAATAGCCCTGAGACTAAGGAGATCTTTTTTACTTTCCTATCCTTCTCCAACGGTCGGGTGGCAGAGGCTCTCTGCCAGGCTGCTAAGCGTGGGGTAAAAATCACCTTTTCCATCGACACGCCAGTGGGAACTCCTGAAGAGCAAGAGAGAAAAGTGGCCCGGGCCAAAGAGCTTGAACAGTGTCGCCCTCGTGGTGGTGGGCCAGGCCCCACTTTTCTCACTCGCGGTCATGAGGGCGGTATTTTGTGGTCCCACAACAAACTAATCATTATCAATCCTGGCTCTAAAGCCAAATATCAGTTGGCCTACGCCAGTGCTAATTTGTCCTCAGGGACGGTCACTCACCATGAGAACTGGCACTTTGTGACCACCCATGCTTCAACTTACTTTGCCCAGGTCCACAAGTGTCTGATGAACGGCATGATTGATTATGGCCGAAGCGATTCAGCCTATAGCCGATACATTCAGAATTGTCGGCGGGCGATCGCAGCGGATGAAGAATCTGACATCAAAGTGTTTTTGGTTCCGGGTGAGGGAGAACAGGCCGAAGAAGCCATTGTCGACAACCTAAAAGCTGCGCGCAGCGTGGATATGGCCACTCATCGCTTTTCATTGAGCAGTCTCAGGCGCGTGCTTCGGGATAAGCTGGCGCAGAGTGGGTTTTCGGCTAGGCTGATTGCTGATGACGATGTCTACTGGGAGGGCACCAATGGCGAGGACATCAGCCCCAACACTCCCAGTGAGTTCCGTAACCTTAAACGCCTGGAGCGGCGGGGATTGGATCTTAAGTACATGGAGACCAATCACTGGGAGCGGCAACTCCATCACAACAAGTTTATCATCTTTGATTATGCTGGAGACAGACAGGACAAGGTCTTTACTGGCGCCGGCAACTTCACCGGCAACGCCTTTTCTGTGAACTACGAAAACTACTATCTGATCTCAATCCCACAGGTAGTGGATCAGTTCAAAAAGCAATACCGCTATATGTGGGACCGATTGGCAACAGCTGAGCAGGACCTGCCCAGCGAGAATGTGGAGCCTGGCAGAGGGTCCAGATAGCAGGGGCTAGTCCTAGGTCCGAATCCGGTCCGTCGGCATTATATGGATGCACCCGTGGACCGATCAGGATGAGTGAAGTACCCGGGATTTATTCGCAATTTGGCTTTTCTCCTCGTTCTATGGGGGATGATGCCCACCTCTCTATGGGGAAGGGGCAATGATGCGGCCGATCCCGAGCCGACTGCAGAGTTGGCGGTGGGATACTCTTCAAGTAGTCGTAAGATCCCAGTGTCTGGCACTCAGTTTTCTCTGGCTGAAAGCGAGGAGACCTTAATATCTGCTCAATTACCCGGTGGCACGCAGGTTGAAGTGAAGAGCTACGACCTGCTCTACGCCCGAGTGGTGGACGGCCACCTTGGTCAGGCCACGGTCGGTGCCAGTGGCACCCACACTTGGGATTACTCCCAAGCCTTAAATGACATACTTAAGGAACATGGAATTGAGGAGACCGCCCCGCCAGGTTCGGTGATCATTAATGGCAATGTGGAGCTCAAGGCCAGTCTGTCAGCCTCTCTTATTGGGAAAATCGAAAAAGAAGGGGAGGTGGTTCTGTTGCGCTCCCCATTGGGCAAGAACTCGGGATTTTATGTGGCCTACGGTCTCGAACAGCGGGAAGCTGAGCTTGTTGTCGCCGTCAAGTCGGTAAAAGTGTCCTGTGATGAACTGTCTGCAAGTTTGTCTCTGACTCATGTTACAGAGGATGGTTCAGACACCAAGTCATCAAGCGGGACTTACAACTGTGGTGGCGCAACCAGCAGTGCAATTAACAGGCAAATCCTAGCTGACGTGAGTGAGGAGAACACGCGAGTTGTCACGGTTGAGACCTACGCCATCTTAGGAATTGGCTACCGATCGCCAGAGGGAAGTCACTTTGAAGTTGTGGTAAAGCCAGATTTGGAGCGGTCCTACGATATTCGCCAGGTCCCAAGCGAATTTTATGGTACGGAGGAGGGAAGTGATATCCCCTTTTCCATATCCGGCGAGTTTCGCCGGCCCAATTTTAGCATTGGCGGAGGTGTTGAGGCAGACACCTTTAATGGCAATTGGTGCTCGATTGCAGCTCATGCATCGGCCTCGGGCAGGGTTGGCCGGCTCTCTTTAGGGCTAGAGAAAATGGTGTCGGCAGACTTGGCTTCGATCAAAGATGAAACCAGAATTCCCATCGGCATCAGTATTGGCCAAGACCAGCTAACCATCACCCCAGCCGTGACTCGCACGAGAGTCGCGGCATTGAAGTTGAGTGCTAAGGAGGATTGTGCAACGGATACTGGAGGTTCAGGGTACAGCCAATACTCGACAGCTGCTTGTTACAGCTTCACCCCGGCTGATGAAGACTTTAAGGAAGACCAGGAGTACAGAAGCCTCTCCATTGACTACAGCAGGCCAAACAAATGGAGCGGAGGGATTACTTACACTGAAGATGAGGGACTTACAGAAATTCAGTCCCACAAGAACCTTGACCGCAGCTCTTCCGTATTTCTCTCTCTTACCCGCGAGAGTGAGGATTCGAGTGCCTTGACGGTCCGCTTTAACAAAAGGTTTTTCTAAGGAAACAGATAGAGCCGCTTTCTAACTGCCGCGAAAATCGCGACAAAAACTTCGGTTTTTTATCTGACCTTGATGTGGGAAGCTATCAAAAGAACATCAACCCTAGGGACCCAACTCGTACGTTCAAAGCCCTTACATATTAATCGCGTTCCATTGACTTCGGGGGAGGGATACATGGAATTCCAATTGCCAGGGGCCAGAAGTGCCCTTTGTTTCCGACTATTGTTCGTAAGCTTCTTAATGATAGCAAGCCTGGGATGTGGTTCTGAATATCAGGTAAAGTCTCAAGAGGGAGAGCGGGAGAGAGTGGCCAGGGTGGACCAGCTGTTTTCAACCGTCCTGTCTTTACGAGTCGGGGTTCGTCAGATCCGCGATCAAGAATTGACCGGGTTTACCAAAGCTCAGGAGATCCAACTAAGGCGCCTTGCCCTAGGGGCTGAGTTTCTCGATATAGATCAAGATGGTAAAGGGGATCGAGTGATCCTCCGTCCCAAGTATCTAACTTTCTATTACGGGAATGGGTCCTCAAGATCGGTGAAGCTTTCCAACGATGACCTGGCGATTGCCACGGATTTTGACGTGGTTTATCTAGGAAATCAGGCAAATCGTCCGTCCTTTGTGGTCTCAATGGTGCGTCCCATCCAGAGTAACCCTGGCTTTGTAGGTGGCAGTAGCTGGTTTGGGCGGAGTCAACAGGTCCTGATAACAAATGGTCAGTCTGGCATGACATCAAGAGTTTTGAATCTGAGCATTCTGGGGAGAGGAGTTCGGTGTACGAAACTTGGCTTTTATTCGGCGGCAAATGTCCTGTGTATGTTTGCCTCCTATGGGGATTCTAACTGGGTGTCCAATTCGACTCTCCTAGAAATCAGCCCAAATGGTACGACCGTTGATCGTACTCATTCGAGTGGGCTGAATATGTTTGGTGGAAAAATGGGGCGCAGGTACTCCAATAGCGGAGCCAATGCAAATTACCAAAATGGCCTCTACATGATGGGGTTTGCTTGGGTGGACCTCAATGGGGATGGACTGCCGGATCTGGTCGGTAACGGCCAACATTCTCAAATGTTCTCCGCGGTAATGAAGAGAGAAGGATCAGGATTCCGCTTTATAAATGCCAAATGGTTTGGACAGGTTGATGAATATATGGGCCTGTCTTCAATCGAGGATAAAGGCTTCCCTTGCGTTTACGTCAATATTGAACGGAGGGAAAGTAGGAGAAAGAAGGGCGATTACCTAACCTGCTATGACAAGCTGGCTGGTAAGTGGAATCTCCCGCCCATGCCCAATTCAAACTTTGATAACGGCATTCAGCAGGGATTGATTTCCTACCTGGAAGGGCGGAGAAGGATCAAGTTTTTCAAGATTGGCCCCTCATTCTACACGAGCACTATAGCTGTCTTAGGTTCTGGTGAGCGAAAATCCATGTTGCTGAAGATGACTCCTCGGTGGGTTGAGGTCGAAGAGCCGGAAGCCACCAATCCAATCCTGCCCCGAATTCCTATCAATCCAAATCCAGGAGGGTATTTAGTACCCCAGCAGCCCCCAATGTATGTCTTTCCCCCGGGTCGACTTCTGCCGGGAGGTTACATATAGAGATCAGATCTCTGTCAGCCAGAAAAGTATAGCCGCCGATGACTGAGTGGCAGAACTTCGGGCACGCCCCTGAATGTGCTCTTTTCTTGAGCCAACTCTGAGATTTCTAGCTACCGATCGTCCCGAATAGGTGCACGAAGGGGCTCGGGGAGGGATTCGGAAGATTGCAGAGCGAGGAGAATCTTTTGATCCAAGCCTAGCGAAACTGCAGGTGGATGTGGCTCTGTCCCGTGTATGGTGAAACTGCCTTTCGCCTTTTTTCCGGGTTCTTCCATTCGCCGTTTAGAGCGGAGTGGATGTAGATGTGGGTGACTTGGGAGAGGTCGACCTCCTTAATTGGGTTGTCAGGGCAATCTCCTTTAAACAAGTGACTGGTTTTCATCTTCATGTGATAGGCATTCACACAGTTGCCGATCATCTGGCCGGATTTAAGGCGAAGATCCAATGAATACTCGGCGGTTTCAATCTTGTCCCAGCTCAACTGCACCTGACTTGGAGGTGGGGTTGAGGATTGTTTTGCCAGTGGACGAGAGAACAAAGTCAAAGGGGTCCCGGCTAATGCCGCTCCAGTTCCATAGACACGGTCGCCAATGACTTCGATATTGCCCCAGTAAAGAGCTCCGGCAGGAAGATTGCCCGGGTTGTACTTGCGCTCGTCGAGAGTGATGATTTTTTGTATCTTTTGCCCCTGGTCATCGAGAAACCGAATGCGGTATTTGGTGTGATTGGAGTAGACCTCGGTTGCAGCGAGGAGAATCTGCCCGTCGTAATTTTTGAGATAGGGAAGCCCTACGGCCTGGGCCCCCAAGGCATTTTCGCCAATCATGGCCCGCCGGTTGGACCAGTTCACGCCATCCGTCGAATCCATCAGAATAATTTGATCTTCTCCGCCGCCAAGGGACTCAAAAGTCATGTGGTACTTTTGCGTTTTGGGATGGCGGAGGACAACGGCCATACCATCGCGCCGGCCCTGTCCCGGGCAATGCCCGATTTCTTTGTCGAGCACCGTTTTGTTGGTAGTCATGTTAAACTTGGCCAGGCGAATAACTTGGCCACAGCTCTTCTCGTGGGCGGTCGCTTCATCGGCATAGACCAAGTAAATGTCATTGCCGCTGATTTTGAAGACAAAGGGCTCGGCTGTACCTTTACCATCATCGCCGCCATTGACGCTGTTGTGGACGCAGATCTCATTGACAATGCCGTAGTCTTTGCCGCCGAAACCAGAGAACTGGATACTTCCTTTGTCGATGTCGCTACTTCTCTTGATGCGGATCTGCCAGCGTTTACCTCCTTGCCCCGGTTTGGCCGGCAGGGATTGGTTGGGATCACCGTCAAATTGGCAGGTGTCTTTGTCACCCACCACGACGTAGGGGACATAGAGTCGGCGGTTGTGAATGTAGCCATCCGCATTTTCCACTCGATGGCCGCAGGCCACATCCACATTGGTGGCAAGGCGAAAGTTGTGGAGTCCTTCGCTTGAGGACTCAAGGAGTCTGACTGTCCTCATGCCCTCGCTGCAGCCTTGAGAGTTCACATTGTCTTTGTAGGGCCAGTTGGCACCCGTGTGGACGATAAGGAAATTTCGCTTTGAAGTTTGATCGTGGATAAGTCGAGGGTATGAAATGCGTTTGCCACTGGTTTGGGCGCCGAGAAGATGAATGTCAGTGCCATCGAAGTTTGTTGTGGCTTGATACTGGGTGATCCCGCCGCCGGTGAGGTCGGAGGGGAGAAGCAGTTTATTTGGGTCTAGTTGATTCTTACTTCCTCCTTGGCTGGGAGATCCCCCTCGTCCACCGGCAAAAGACTGTTCCGACGGAGACGAGTGTTGAATTTGAGTTGCGATTTGAAAGCCCTCTCCGCAGCCAAAGAGCTGAATGGGCACTGCCAATCCTAATAGAATTTTCCACCAATTGAATTCCTGAAGACGAACCATGATTCCCTCCTCGTTGTGGTTCCATCTCCCCTATTTGTTGTTCCCGCAGATTCAGTATCTAGCGAAGTGAAATCATAGCGAACTGATATTAACTGGGTGGTAGGGAGTTAAACCAATTGGAGGTAGACCCACTCGGCGATAAGCCCTTCGATAAACCAAATCGGTGCGTATTCAAGACAAACCAGACCGTGGATTTGAAAGCGCTTTGGGCTACCAACACCATCCTCTGTGGTTTGTGAGTAGTCCCAGGGGGCCACCCCGGCAATTAAGCGCACGAGAAATCCCGATACATACTCCCAAGCGAGAATAAGGAAGGAATAGAGGAGTCCGCGAATCCACCAAGGCGATGAACCAAAATACTCCTGAACCAGCATGACGATAAAGACCACAGCCCCATAGATCGGGAACATCCACAGCGAGGACCGTCCTTTCAAGCGGCGGTCCTTATGCTTGATGGAATCAATGAGCCCCGTCCAAAAGACCTCGTGGGCGACTCCACCAAAGGAAAACAATAGAAACAAAGCTGTTGTACTCATAGGGAACCACATCTCTTTCGTTGCCAGCCGTTTCCCACCCAGGTGTCAGTATGCAGGGCCCACATGGGAATCACAATTGCCAAAAGGGAACTCGATCGCGCCGTCGAGGAGCCTCATAATATGGCGTAATTTCAGTATTTTACCGATTGTAACCAGCTTTGAATAGGCCATTTGACATCGAGCGTTAATGGAGCTAAAACAGCCCAATTATTGAAGTCTTGGGTCTTTATGATTGGTCGTCCTAATGCTTACCCAGGTTACATGTGAGCTAAATCAAGGAGTCACGAATGTCGATGTTTTGGCAGAGGGTTGCCCTGTGTGCCGTTGTTCTTGTTTCTATTTCACTGGTCCACTTTGATGTCGAAGCATTGGAGTGTGAATCAGCGAAACCCCTCAATCTTAAAATCAGTGTGGATCATCGGACGGTCTATTACGAAAGAGAAGTGGACATCTTCTTGTCGAACACATCTATCGCTCTTTCTAATTGCATTTTGGCGTCGGCACCAAAACTGGATACCCACAAGCGGCACTTGTCCGAAGCCGATAAGGCCCTCATGCAGGTGGCTGAAAGGTATAACAAGGGATTGGGGTCTTCGGCCGATCAGCTGAACTATAAAAAGTTCTATTGGGCGATCAGACTTCGGGCCTCTTTGGCTCCAGCGATCATTGAAGGTCGTGTGAGAGAGGGAGCCCGGGAAGAAATCGACCGGACCATCAATAAAAAAATCACGGCGGCAAGAAAAAGTAAGATTGATGAAGTGACGGCTTTGATCGATCAGGGAATCGAAGAGCAGATGGCGGCGCAGTTTCCTAACCTCAACCAAATGCCTGCGGAAATCCAAGCTCAGATTCATGCCCAGTTCTCTGCGGTCCGAAATCAAATGGTTGATGATGCCATCGTTCAGGTGGACGCAGCTCTTGCGGATATTAAGGCCGAGGCTCAACAGGAAGCTTATAGAACCGCTGACAAGAGGCTTGATCAGGTAAAGACCGAGTCCACCTACCAGGGAGTGGCTCTGGTGTTTATGGCTGACCTGAGTCCAATTATGAAGAATGCCGTGTTCTTCGCTCACGTGGGAAAAGACAAGCCCGACATTGGAGCTGAGCGCGACCACCAAGGGCTCACTGATGTTGAAGAGATGAGAGGTCTTCCCAGTCAGGTTCAGAGGGCGATGTCGACGGCGCCTACAGGTTTTTTGGAAGCCGGAGTTAAAAAACGCCTTGATGCTAAGACCACTTTGACTGTTACGGGAGTTCTGTTTCACGCTCGGGAACCCTGGACAACAGCAACACCTTACATCGAGAACATTCTTCTCATGTCAGACGAGCAGTTTGAGAAACACCAGGATTGGCACGAGATTGACTCCTTTGTGCAGACCTTTAGAGTTTACCGTGAATTGGGGAACCAAATTCTCCAGGGTATTGAGCTCTACGTTTCTGCCGGTACCTTTGATGGCGACAAGGCTGCAGCAGCCGGGACAGTTTTTCACTTTGATTCTCGTAATCGCCTATTCGTAGACGCTTACGTTGGGCAGAGGGACTTTCTGCGGAAAGGCTACAGTGCCTTCTACGCTCATGACACAAGTGTGAGTGTGATGAGATATGAGGTGCCCATGACTGTTTATGGAGGAGGCTCGATTCTTAAAGAGGCCCGTGAAAGAGATTACAATGATTGCGTCATCCCGGCTGCCGGGACCAAGCTCACGCTTTACTCTGGGCGTATTGCTCAACTCATTGATGCTCAAATCGTCGCCAACACCGAGCTTGCACGACGCCACTGTAAGGGCGAAAAGGATCGATGGGACTTCAGGGCTGGGCTCAGCCTTGACCTGCAGTGGGGCGGAAGCCCAGGGCCGGCGCCTAAGCGAACCAGAGACATCCGGCTGAATGAAACCCTCATGTGTCACGGGAGTGGGGACTTCCCTGCCTTGACCTACATGCATCTGAATCGCGGCGAATTTCGCTCGCCCACTCCAGTGGTCGAAATGGACATGAGTTATTTTCCGGGCAAGATCGAGCGTCCTATTGGGCGGGTACTTGAAGACGGGGCGATCCGCCAATTTGAATTCCGCTACAACCCAGATCTGAAATACCTATTTGAAGTCGACATGAGCAACGGGGACGTCAAAAAGGTCACTGCCGTAACTCGCTTTAACACCACGGTTCTCAATTGTAGCGAACTGAAGTAGTTTGGCCCCCGAGAGAGTGGCGCAGGGCAAAAATGGCAGGCTTGCTGAGTCCACTTGATTCTGTGAGAGAAAGGTGCCAGGTTCCAGAAATGCGTCTGGATGGGAAATGATAAGGGAATGAGTTGTCCCCTGTCTTTTCGCATCCAGACGCATTTCTGGAACCTGGCACCTTTCTACGGGGGATACCATGAAGAGTCTGAGTTATTCAGGATGGACAGGGCTGCTGTCACTTTTGATTTTTTTGTTTGGTTTAACTGCTCAGGCCACAATCCAACAGAGGCTTGAGGTGGGGCTTGATCCAGGGGCGGGCCGGTTAGCCGCCAGTGTGGAGCTGATTCCCAACGATGAGTCAGGATCAATTGAATTCTGGTTGAACAGCGGCCTGCAAGTCAGTGCGAGTGATCCTCTAACTCGCATAAAGGCCCTGGGCCGTCGCGGCCATGCGACCCAATATTTGGCCACCTTTCCCTCACAAGGATCGCTCAAGTTCTCTTATCAGGGATCTCTTTCCGCCGACGAGGTGAATCCTCTTTCTGCGGTCGGGGTGGCCTTGATGGGTCAACACCATTGGTATCCTCAGGTCGAAAATGAGTCTTATGTGTTTGAACTCACCACCAGATCACCTAAGTCCTGGTTGGTGTTGAGTCATGATGAATTATTGGCAGAGCAGGAAGTGGGGGATGAGATTATTACCACTTGGCGTTCCACGTCGCCTCAGGAAGACATTTATTTGATGGCCAATCAGTGGCACCGTTTTTCGCGCGAGCAGGACGGGATTGTTCACCGGGTCTATTTGCTACAGCTCGATCAGCAGCTAGCAGATCGCTATTTGGACTCCACCTCCCAGTTTATTCCCATGTACAGCCAATTGATTGGTGCATATCCTTACAAACAAATGGCCACAGTCGAGAATTATTGGGAGACGGGCTATGGGATGCCCTCATTTACACTATTGGGGCCAACTGTTATTCGTTTTCCGTTTATCTTTTACTCCAGCTTTCCCCATGAGATCCTCCACAATTGGTGGGGCAATGGGGTGTACGTTGATTTGAGCATGGGCAATTGGTGTGAGGGTTTGACCTCCTACATGGCTGATCACTTTCTCCAGGAACAGCGCGGAGGGGGGAGTTCCTATCGGCGCACGGCCTTATTGAATTTTTCTGTATTTGCCAGCAGTGGCTCGGATTTTCCCTTAAAGGATTTTGTCAGCCGTCACGACAAGAGTTCTTCGGCAGTGGGTTACAGCAAAGGGCTGATGTTTTTCCATATGCTCAAGAACTTGGTCGGTCCTGCCGGATTTGAAAAAGGCTTACAGGAGTTCTACCGTCGCCATCTCTATGAGCCAGCATCATTCGTTGATATCAGGAAAGCCATGGAGACGCAGACATCTGAGAGATTAGACGGTTTTTTTGATCAGTGGCTCACGCGCAAAGGGGCTCCCCAACTGGAGCTGGACCAGGCTGCGCAAAAGCAATTGGCAGACGGAAGATTTGAGGTGAAATTCGTTCTCAAACAGATTCAGTCAGGTTCTTTTTATCAACTGAAGATCCCCGTCGTCTATGAGCTTGAAGGCCCTGGCCGGATGGAAATGAGAGAGGTTTTCATGTCCTCTCCGTCCCACCAAGTGACCGAGATCTTCCCCCAGAAGGTAACAGGACTGCGGGTCGACAGTGAGTTTGACGTGTTTCGCTACCTCTACGCCCAAGAGATTCCGGAGTCCGTATCGAAGCTCTTTGGGCAAAACCAAACGACCTGGTTGGTTTTGCCGAGCCAAGGGGCTTTGGGCCGCGCCAGCTATCTTGAATGGGCAGATCTCATGAAAGAAAACTTTGAGGGAGCGGTTGAGGTGAAGTGGGACAATGAAATCTCCCAGATTCCCAGGGGAGCTTCTTACTTTGTTCTAGGTAAGGAGAATGGATTCCTTACGGACATCAACTCGCTGGGACGGGATTTGGGTTTTCGAGTGAATGGCTCAATGGCAACCATCGAGGGTTCTGATTATCTCTTGTCGAACCAGACCGTTTTTACTGTTCTACCCAGCAGTCGTGATCCAGAAAGTTCGGTGGCCTGGCTATCGGCCCCTGATGTGGCGACCTTACTGAGGTCAGCAGCCAAGATTCCTCACTACGGCAAGTACGGTTATTTGGTTTTTCAGGGTGAGCAGAATCAACTCAAAGGCGAATGGCCGGTGAGCCGCTCGCCCTTGAATCATGAGTTCTAGGGTAGCAGTATCAGTCGCGAGGGATTCGAAAAATTTCCGACGGCTCGGCGTCCGGTCCCATCCAGGGGAATAATGCGAATCGAATAGGTCCCCCAACCTGGCAGTTGATTGTAGGGCACAAGGCGGATCCGGCCTTGAGTTCCGCGAACTGCTGTGCCGCCGAGGGCATTGCGATCGGGTTGGTCACCGTTGGGATTACTAAAATCCTGATTGGGTCGGGAAACCTCCACATAGGCTCCTCCCGCACCAGTGATTCCACCGACATCAAAGGAGATATCAACTGGAATGGTGGGATTGTTCAGACGCAGATCGGTTGCGCCATTTAACAAGGGGGGTGAGGCCGTACCGCCGCCACCACCGCCGCCTCCGGCAGGGGGCTTGTACCAACAAAGAGGCCTGAGCCCGACGGTGTCGCCTTTCTTTCGGGTGCAGCTGCCCACTTCAGGATCGCGATCGCTCACGTCCACGTTGTGGTCCTCTTGACAGAGAGCCCCTTGAAGATAAGTGTCCAGTCGACACTGATAGGCAGGGTGTGTTTCCTGAGTGCTTGGAACTGTCCGAGCATCCGGTGTGTCCAGGCGAGGGACCGTACCGCCACTGAGTTGCTGGAACATGCGGGCGCTGGCAAGGCCGCCCATCACCGAGCGTACGCAGATGTCGATGTCAATGGCATCGCTGAAGCTTTGCGAACAGTATTGGCGAGCCAAGGGGTCTTCATTAATGATTTGATTATTGGAGTTGGCAAAGACCCTGCGCAAACATTTTAGAGTTGCAAAGTAATCGGACTGTCCTTCGACAGAGGCCCATCTGGAATCTGATTGGGAGTATTTTGGTGAACCTCCCAGATGGTGACCCAATTCGTGGCAGGCAACCAAGTAGATACCTTCGATGGTCATGGCCGGGTGACGGGCTAACCCGCCATACAGGTCAACAAACCAGGTGCGGCCCTGTTGGTAGGCGACGGCATTGACGTCGGGGTTGCTCCAAAGCTTGTTAATCACCAACTGCCGACCTCGCGCAGAAACAATTGGGCCATAAACCTGGGCTACGTGATCAAGAGCATTGTTGAAATCCTGTTCCGTAACCGGTCCGAGGAGTTTGGCGCCGACGAAGATTTTCTTGTCGTTTTTGGGAAGGAAGGACTTTTCCCCAAAGTTTTGTCCCCATGAGGCGGAGTGTACTGCCAGAGCCAGACCAAAGAAGAGTAAAGCCTTTAACCAGACGTGGACTTTCATCATAGGACCCCCATTACCAACTGTGCTTCGGTCGGTGCTGGGAGCGACATGAACAAAACTGGATGATCTTCCAGTCCAGCTCTGAAGATGGCAGCTAGAGCGGCGCTCTGGGCTGGACCTGAACTATGGGAGGT
Organism: Pseudobdellovibrionaceae bacterium; assembly: GCA_020635075.1. Lineage (NCBI taxonomy): Bacteria > Pseudomonadati > Bdellovibrionota > Bdellovibrionia > Bdellovibrionales > Pseudobdellovibrionaceae > Pseudobdellovibrionaceae bacterium. The sequence goes on from JACKAM010000001.1 coordinate 597,712, forward strand.
GTCAGGCTTTCATGCAAAAAAAACTGATATCGACGAGTCGTTCCTAATACATCGTCCTACCGAAACGTCCTGACGCAACCGCCTTCGACGGGCCCCCTAGAACAGGTAGATCGTTCAAGGTAGGACGTATTACCGCGCTCTTTCCGCGGCGGGAATTATGGGGTGGGCCCAGAGTGTTGTCTCGGTCACAAGGCTATGTATAAAATGGCAGTGATGAGTTTATTACTTGGGAGTTCAAATGAATTTTGAAGAAGCCGCCCAAAGAGTCACTACTCTTTCGGCAAGACCCGATAATTCCACACTACTGAAACTCTATTCTCTTTTTAAGCAAGGCAGCCAGGGCGATGTTCAGGGTTCACGGCCAGGAATGCTCAATGTGGCGGGGCGAGCTAAGTACGATGCCTGGAAGGGCCTTCAGGGGATGTCCCAGGACGACGCCAAAGATAAGTACGTGCAATTGGTTCAGCAGCTCGTGGACAAAGACGGCAACTGAGACAACTGCGGTCGGACATCGAGACCGAGTTTAGTTCAGTTTACGCCAAATGCCGGCATAAGCCTGGGGTTTGTTTTGCCCCTCACTGGTCAATCCGGTGATGAATCGGACTTCAGCGTGAATATCCCCCTCACCTGGGTATTCTGTTTGGTAAACCCAATGGGGGCGGCAAGGGTGGCAAACCAAACTTTGGCTTCCCTCCAATACAGAAGTAATAGCTTCAAAAATCAGCTTTTCGGCATCCAGGTCTTTTCGCTGAATCAGGTCGGGCCACGGGCGGCAGTACAACTCTTCAATACTGTAGCGGCAAAAAGAAAAAAACTGGAAGGATCTAAAGATTTGTTGGTGCTCGCAGTTGTAGACATCCACCACGTCTTGATCTGAAATCAGAGACAGGACCTCTTTTGTAGGAGTCAAACCCATACTGTTCAAGGCCATCTTGGTGAGCTCACCTGTATTCTTGAGGCTGATGCCGGCATCTAGGGCTTCTTGGCAGATGGCCACGTAACTGGCTAGATCGTTGCGAACCAGCCTCCTTTGTCCTTCACTCAGGGCCGAAAAATAGGGAAGATCTGCGGCGGACCAAGGGAACATCTGCACTCCCAGTTGAGAATAACATAGTTGTGCCAGCATTTGGCAGAGCTGACCCATACTCATTTGTGCCGTCTGGGAGGGGCTTCCGTTGGGTGGGACGTTGTTCATGGCGGAGAGTTTTAAACTCCTTATATTTAATAGGCAAGCTGGAAATTCAGCCCGGACTCAAGGCATTGTTGCCGTGTCCAGATGAAAAGACAAGGCCGGCCTCAAGTTCCCTGGTTTTGATTGGCCGCGGAATAAAGGTTGTCGAACTAATGGGCAAATGCAAGGGGAGGACTCATGACCCTGACTCCATCCTGTCTTAAAATGGGACTGAGTGTGACGATTTTTGGCCCTGATCGTGCAGAATAGACCCGTGCACGGTTGGTTTCGGCTTCCAGGATAATTGAAACAATTTAATCAAAGGATACTTAATGTCACGAACGGTGAGATGGTGTCTGGGTATCAGCCTATTGGTGATGGGGCCTTTGGCTTGGGGAGAGCAGTGCATCCAGAGAGCCAATGATCTAGAAAAAATTAGCAGTGAGGCACTGAGCCTGTTTGGTCCGGGCTGGAGGTCCTATTTGCCAATGCCCCACGATCCGCAAGTGCACTACAAAAGTGCGACATCTCCTCGTCCTAAGTATCCTGAGTTTTTCGTCCAGCGGAATGCCCTAGGATTACTTGAGGTCAAGGTGGGCGGAGAAACCTATCAGGGGCAAATCTGCGCGACAGAAAAAGGCCTAAGGTTGGATGTTCTAATTCTCGGTGGTCTGATGAAGGGGGACTCAGTTGAACTAAGACCCTCTAAGAGTCCCGGGGAGATCATCATTGCCTACCAGGAAAAGCCCATGTTTCAGGCCGGCGATGATAATGGTTGGTCCACAAAACCCGTGACCAAGGAGTGGCTATATGCCATTGAGGACTTCGATCAAGGCATGATCGCCTCAACCAAGAGTGGGTTCAGAGGTCCTCGTGCTTCCCAGTAAGAGGTCTGCTGCCTTATTCATATTAGCAACTCTCTTGGGCCTCTCTGGCGGAGTACACGCTGATGGGAAGAGAGGGACTCCAGTGATAGAAAAGGCGTGGCGGATCAATTCTGACCCTCAGGCTATGGCCCTAGCTCAGCTAGAGAACAACTATCAGGTGGCGGAGAATTATATTCTGCCGCGCAGTGAGGATAAGGGATTCGAGAAAGTCCGGATTTTGAAGTTGGAGTCGAAAGACGCCAGGAAAATAAAGCGAGATTTGGCCAACTCGGGGCAGACAAAGAATCTCGAACAACTTGTCAAAAGCAAGATCGCAAGAGGAGAAATGGGAATCGAGCTGGCACAGGGACGTGTGAACTACCAGGGCCGTCAGATTCTCGTCTATCGCTATCAGATTCAGGGTCACCCCTTGCCCCTAATTGTCTCAGCCTTTGGCTACCGAGTTGGGGAAGAGGTTGTTGTAGCCACCTACATGACTCAGCCCACTTTTTTTGGACGGTATCGGCAGAGGGTGGATGAGTTCATTCGTGATCAAGGCCAGCATTAGTCGGATTCTCGAAGAAAGTGAATCCGTCAGAACCCCTCTTATCCAGAGAGACAGGTGCGGAGCGGCAAAGGGGACGAGGGCGTCAGCCTTTCATTGCGGCAAGGGCCCTCAATTGATATCGTTTTTGCGATGAAAGTATGTCTATTTTCTTACCCCAGAACGGGGACTTCAGTTGTCTTTCGATTAATGTCTCGATACTTGAATGCCAAACACGGCTCAGGATTGGGCGTGGGAGAGATTTTTGACTGTGGTGACCATCTTCTTGTCGATACGGGTACGGGATTAAAGCTTGAGGATGGAAATGCGACAGAACACTATCGTCAGGAGATCTCCCGCCGAATAGAGCTTCTCAAAAAGTACGATAGACAGAACTATTCGATTAAGGTACTTGCGAATCAAGCCAACCACGGTGTGATTGAATTCCTTGCAGAACACTACCAGATCGTGTGTTTGGAACGGAGGGATCAGTTTGAGGCCGTGCTTTCCTGGATTTTAGCTCGACAAACTGGTTTTTGGAGTATTGAGCGTGGAGGTGTCCGCCCCAAAATAAGTAAGATCGTAGCTGAGCGCGAGATTTATGAGGAGATCAGAAATAGCATTGTGAACTACTTGGAAATGAAACCAAAGTTTCCTTCGATTTCGAAGACTCTGATTTACGAGGATTTTGTCCTGCTCCAGAACAAGACCGATGTCCTAAAAGAATTGGGTTGGACAGATGTGGCAGCCGTCCTGGGAGAGAACTTTGATGAAGTGATTCTTCGTTCTTTTGAGGAAGGCGAGAAGCAGGGTTTTGTTGAGAATCTGAATGAAGTTCGTGGCTGGTATGAGAATGACTTTTGTTAAGAGAGTGGACCGGGTTGTTTAAATGGCGAGCAACTATTTGGATCAGTTAGAGGATGAGGCCATATATGTTATTCGCGAGGCGGCCTCAGAGTTCGCACGGCCGGCCTTGCTTTATTCGGCAGGCAAGGATTCATCGGTACTTTTGTGGTTGGCTCGCAAAGCCTTTTGTCCTGCGAGGATATCCTTCCCGCTCCTGCACATTGATACCGGACTCAAATTCCCAGAAATGTATGCCTTTCGAGATCATGTTGTCGCCGAGTATGGAGTGGAGCTATTGGTTTATTCAAAGCAAGGACAAGGAAAAGACCGAATCCATCCAGATGTCTTCGGGACAGCCGCTTGTTGTGAGACACTAAAGACGCGCGGGCTGATTGAGGGATTGCGGCACTTTGGTATCGACGCAGCTCTTGGTGGAGCCCGGCGCGAGGAAGAAAAATCTCGAGCCAAGGAACGGTTTTTCTCTGTGCGCAATCATCAGGGAGTCTGGGATCCGCGTAAACAGAGGTTGGAGATAGGGAAAACCTTCAATTCCAGATTGAGTAAGGGCGATTCCATGAGGGTGTTCCCCCTCTCCAATTGGACGGAATTGGATATTTGGCGTTACATCGAGCGTGAAGAGATCGAAGTCTCACCTCTCTATTTTTCGGCCCTAAGGCAGGGAGTGGAGAGAAACGGAATGTTCTTTGAGACACCGGCTTCTACAGATCCAAATCTTTCGGCAGGCGTGGTTCAGAAAGAAGTCAGATACCGAACTTTGGGGTGTATGCCCTGCACGGGAGGCATATGCTCCACAGCCGCCACCATTAAAGAAGTCATTCAAGAGCTGGAAGCGGTGAAGATCAGCGAAAGATCAACCCGATTGATTGATCACGACGGTGAAGGGTCAATGGAAAAGAAAAAGCGACGGGGTTATTTTTAGAGCGATAACCTGGTGATTGAAATGAAAAAGGATCTTTTAAGGTTATGTACATCGGGCAGTGTTGATGATGGGAAATCAACTTTGGTGGGACGTCTTTTGTTTGAAGTGGGAGCCTTGGCCGAAGATCATATTGAGGCTGCCCGAAAGGCAACTACGGGTGAGTTCCCAGAAGGCATCGACTTCTCTCTGATAACAGATGGATTGTTAGCTGAAAGAGAGCAAAAAATCACCATCGATGTGGCGTATCGCTATTTTGAAACAGAGAGAAGGCGTTTTATCCTCGCTGATTCCCCAGGTCATATTCAATACACAAAAAATCAAGCCGCGGCAGCCAGTGTTTCGGAGACCGGGATTTTGGTAGTCGACATAACCTCGGGATTCTCCGAGCAGTCCCGTCGCCACCTCATGGTCATGATTCTTTTAGGTGTGAAACACATTCTGATTGCCATTAACAAGATGGATTTGGTGTCCTTTGCTCTTGCTCCGTTTGAGAGTCTAAAATCAGAAATCGGCGAGTTTGCTGGTCGGCTTCGGGTGAGTGATCTCAGGTTTATTCCCATAAGTGCGAAATTTGGAGACAATGTTACCCGTCGTTCGGAGCGCACGAGTTGGTACCAAGGGGAGACAGTGATGTCACTCCTTCAGAGCCTTTTTGTTAGAGGTGATGAGAATCAAATTGATGTTCGCCTGCCAGTCCAAAGAGTGATTGTCGAAGGCGACGGTAGGCCTCGTGGCATTTGTGGGACCTTGGCTTCGGGAAGAATTCATCGAGGGCAGGAGATCATGGTGGCGTCCTCGGGGCTGAAGAGCCGAATCACCAGGATTCAGACCCCTAGAGTCGATGATGCCAAAGTTGCTTTTGCTGGTGAGGCAGTTGTCGTGTGGATGGAAGACCATATCGACACCGGACGTGGTGAATTACTTGCGCCCCCTCTCAACCAACCGACTCTGAGTGCCGATGTCGAGGCAATGGTGGTGTGGTTCTCTGGAAATTCATTGAGGGTCGGAAGTTCTTATGCTCTCAAGCACACCCACAAATGGGTGCACGGTTTAGTAGATGAGATTCGCTATAAGATTGACCTTGCCGACACCTCTCGCCTTGAAGCCAGGGAGCTGAGAGATAATGACATTGGTCGAGTCAGGCTGAAACTCAGCGAACCGCTGGCCTGCGATCCCTATGAAGGAAACAGGCACACGGGGAGCTTCCTATTGGTGGATGAGGATTCGAGTCATACCGTGGGGTTGGGTCTGATCTTGAAAAGCCATTCCAGGTCTCAGGCTTTACAAACTGAAGAGAGTCGAAAGGGGCGGGTTTTTTGGCTGACGGGTCGCCCGGGTGCCGGAAAGACGAGTATTGGAAATCGGTTAGCCGAAGAACTAAAGGTAAGGGGCCGTCATGCTGTGATGCTTGATGGTGATCAAATCCGCCAGGGGCTTAACGCTGATCTTGGATTTAGCCAAAAGGACCGGCTTGAGAATGTCCGGCGGGTGGCCGAAGTGGCCAAACTTTTTGCCCAGGAAGGATCGGATGTGATCGTTGCTCTGATTTCGCCCATGAATGAGCAAAGGGCCGCAGCAAGGCGAATTGTCGGTGGCGGGTTCTTTGAAGTTTTCATCGACTGTCCTCTGGATGTGTGTATCCAGAGAGATCCAAAAGGTCTCTACCGTAAGGCGAAAGAAGGGAGCCTCACGGAATTTACGGGAGTTTCCTCTGAGTATGAAGAGCCCGAGGCGCCGGATTTTCGTTTGAAAACAGATAGCCGAGCAGTTGAAGACTGTGTCGCCGAGATCCTGTCCTCGCCCAAGATTTAAAAGAGCTGATGGCTGACCGGTAGCCGCTTCGCTCTCCTCTAGCAGTAGTTTGAATTCTTCACACATAGGTTTTCTCTATGGCTACAATGGGTGCCATCAATTGTACATATGACCTTGGTCAAGATAAGGTCTTCGGCAGCTTTGATGAGTTCGTTAATTGTTCTAAAAAGGGGGAAATATGGAGATCAAACATCGAGTGAGTAAGGTTTTTGGAGTCTTGGTACTTGGCGGTGCGGCGCTAGCGGCGACGGCGAGCACGGAGCTACCAGGTGAAGTGCAAGTAGAAGAGGAGATTTGCCAAGTAGCGGTTGTGCAAAAAAAGTATGCTCTCAATCGTCCTGTGCAGGTGACGACGGTGTGCATCGATCAGAAATCTGATGAAGAGGCCATTCAGTTGATTCAAGAGATGCGCAAGGAGTCCTGCTACACGCCCTTTTGTGGATGTTGGTTGGGCTAATGACCCATCGGGATTTTCGCTCTTTAGCTGCAAACATGTGGGCCCAAAGAGCTCAAGCTGAGCTGGGGGCCCAGGCTCGCTTTAGGCTGTTGATTGAGCAGCTGGAAGATCATGGTGCTCACGCAAAGGTTACCGACCTCGCGAAGAGGGCCTTTGTCGAGGAGGAGGACCATGCTCACCTCTGTGCTCAAATAGCAAGGGATCTGGGGCATTCTTCTGGGTTTGCTGAGGTTGACGAGAGTGAGACCTCGCTCCAACCCCAGCCATCGTGGAGAGAACGAGAGTCGGAGGCCGATCGCCTTTTGTGCGAAGTAACTCTCATGTGTTGTATCACTGAGACTATCAACGCCAGCCTGATGAACACGATTTATGCCGGAGCCAAGGATACGCCCGCCAAGAAGATCGTTCATCGCATTCTAAGGGATGAGGTCAAGCATGGGCAAATGGGTTGGGGTTACCTCACGTCAGAGAGCCAGAGAAGGGATTGTTCTCTCCTGAGTCGCTACCTGGGGGAAATGCTTGAGATATCAGTCAAAGACGAACTCTTTGCACCTATTCCGTTTGAAATTCAGGATGCAGAGCTCGTCAATTTTGGGGTCCTTCCGGTTTCCATGCGCATGGATCAGTTCGCGGAGACTCTCACTCAGGTCGTCATTCCGGGATTTGAGCACTTTAATGTGGATTCCCAGGGCGCTAAGGATTGGTATCGGGCGAAGGTCAGCTAGCTTTCTTTTTTGTCCAGCCGAAATTCTTTGGGTCTCTGTGCCGCCTCAGTCGGTTCATTGGCGACTCCATCGATTGTTTTGCAAGATTGTGTTTTTTCAAATAGTGGGATTCTGTGATTCCGTGAGACTCCAAGTGTTTTACGGTAATGACCTCAAGATAGGCGCCGCACTCTCTGCATTGAGCAAAGTAGTCCTTGGGGGGCAACGGTAAAAAACCCGACGCGACTATTGCAGAAGGCCAGGTGCCAAAGTAGCTTTGGGCCTCCAGGACTAGGTCTCTGTCCACTTTCTTTGCCTGAGAGGCGGGAAGACACTCGCTACCAAGTCTGCGATGTAGCATTTTGACTCCAATTAGAACTTCCTCCTTGGAGAGCTTAACCCTTGGCTTGCCTCGCCACTCTACAGATTCGAGTCCGCAGGCAATCAGAAGAATTTCCCACTTACCAAATGATTGAATTGCGGCCTCGACAACATCATCCAGTCCAATCTCTATCAAATGGTCTGGGGTAATTGGATGCCCATTTTCGTAGAGTTCCTGAATTGTCTCAATAATTAGATAATCGCGCATTCCAACCTCTTTCCACCGTTAGCTCTCTATCGGAAAAGGGTGTAGGATTCTCAAAAATTAAAGAAGTGTTATTTGTAAGCGATCCAAAAGGATACGGCAAATGGCGGAGTGGCCGTCCCCTAACTACCTTTGCAGGGTGAGTTAACGGGGTAAAGACCTTTCGGACTGGAGATCCTGAACATACTTGGTCAAATCAAAATGAGCATGAGGGCGATGTTTGTGAAACCCCTGGTCAATGATATCCCTCTTTGCCAGGATCTTTCTGATCTCACCGTCGATATCCCCTCCAGGGGAAGACCACCTCTGGCCTTGATCGAAGTGAGTCCAGTTGGCCTGACCTAATTTCCAGATGCGTGGATTGTGATAGACGGTCAATTCACTTGATGTGTCATCGTAGCTCATGCCTTCATGGGTATGAAAGTGGAGATACAATCGGGTGCGAAGGATCTTGGCTTCACCTGGGATGTCACTCATGTTGGCCATGACCAATGCGCGCCGATCAGGACGGGCCTTAATAAGCACAACATTTGGCGCCTCGTTGCCACTAGGTGTAATAGTAAGAGCGTGGGCCTGGTTCTCGGGGCCAAGTCCATCTTGATAGTTGCGTATGATCGTCTGCCCCTCTATTTCGTACATCACTTCTACTCGTGGGTTTTGGCTCTGCACGCCTTGGGGGTGGAAGAAGATGCCGCAACCGCCGCAGGGTTGATGGCTCTGCCTAAGAACAATATTAAAAACAAGGGGACCATAATCCTTTGCTGGCGGAGGGGGATCAACTGGAGGGGGAGTGGGTGTCGGAGGTGGGGATCTCGGTGGGTCCACGGGGGCATCAGGTGCGATGGGATTGACCTGGCTTTGTTGGTCTACAAGTTGGTAGGGGTCAAAGCCTTCGCTACAACCAAATTGAACTAATATGAGGGTGACGATGAGAAGGTGTAACTTCCATTGTTGTTCCATAGGGCAGTCATCCTTTGACTACGGGCCATAGATTGTCTTTCAAGGTTTTGATCGGTAGGCAGGTGAAAAACTGGAATCAATCGATTTTTGACTACCGAAAGGACAAAAACACGCCTCGTCATGTTTCATTGTGAACGAAAAAACAGAAACGATGGAGCTCTGTGTGGGAGCTCCCTCGACAACAAACGGTAGGGCAATGGATTAGAACAAAACTTTTTGGGCCGTGCAGGTCAGGTCTTTGATTTCGGTGATCTGCTGATAGACGGCTGGAGCGGGCATGAAACCTCCATTGTAGCCAATCAGCAGTTTGGTGGTGAACTCCGCCTGCTTGTGGTCGCCCAGATAGATGCCAGGAATAACCAGTGAATAAACTCGGCTGGGAACATCGGCGATGTACTTGGGTGTGACGACACCGGAAACAATCTGGCCGAGAGGTGTGGTGGCAACATCGAGGCTGAAGAGGACTTTGGCGGGATCGCCGGGTGCGATGTTTTCAAATTCATTAGTGATCGAGAAATCAGGAGTGCCGAGCCAGGAAGTTGCGGAAAAACCCACAACATAGTCAGGATTAGTTACGTCCTGACAGGTGTACATATTGGGTTGGACGGAGGCTGCGAAGGCAGCGTTGGCAAAGATGACGGTGTAGGCAATTTGTGCAGCGATCATGGCGGCGATAAAGGCAGCTTTTTTCATGTTTTCCCCCTTAAGTGTTTATCCGGATGTGGCCCGGATGAGGTATTTGTGCCAAAGCTAGAGGGAAATGAAAAGTTATTAGTTTTGAAGTGAGTGGAGTAGAAATTCTGATGATGAGTGATTCCGTTTTGGAACTAGACTAGGGGTTCAGTCGGCACTCCATTGACAATTCAAGGGGTTTTTCGTCAATTGTGGCCTTAAATTGACCTTCAAGAACCATTTCGGATTGGTTCTCCATCTGCAAAACAAAATCAAAAACTGAAGAACCAAACAAAATCTTGTCGCCACTTGTGCGAGGCAGAATAGGAAAGTTTTGAATTTCCACCCGATCGCCGGTGCCGTCTCCCTTGAGCGTACCACGTACCAAGCTGGCATGAATGGTTTGTTCGGGCAAAGAGGAGACACTGACCAATTGCTCGTCTGTTAAAGAATGGGGCCAGTAATAAAACTTGCGAATATAACCAAAGGCAAAGTGACCATCCCAATGAGTACCGCCCAAAACAAGTTCATCAAAATCAGTCGGGAGGTCCCGGATGGCCCTCACGCCCGCAGGGTAGCCATTTTCATAGCCGGTTCCTTCTTCGGGGGTGAATGATATCAGGTTACGGCGGCGTCCAGATCCAGCCCAGTCCAAACCCGATAGGGTCATGCGACTTTTTCCATCCTTACCCATTTGGAAGGCTGGTTGGTAAGGGGAATTCTGCCAAGATCTACCGAATATTCTAATATAGTGATCCAATCCTGTCGCCAGAGCGTTTAACTTGTACAGATTCATGCCCGATCGAATTCCGGATTCCTTAACGACCCATGGGAGATCCCAATCCAGAAAAAAGGCACCGGCCTGCCCTGGAGAAAACCAGCTCAGGTCCCTCGTCTTTAGAATGTCCCGTTGCCGGGTGCGTGGGGATTCTTCCGTGGGAATGTAGGAACTGGGGTAGATATATTCTTCCAGTTGGCGGCCCCAAACAAACACTCCCGCTCCAGGTTCGCCTTGGTAGGTCTTCAAGCCACCTTTTGACAGCACAAGATCCAACTGAACTTTGGTTTCGCTGAGCATTTCAAAGCTCATCCATATGCGATACCAGCCGTCTGGTAGACGTTGGATGTCTGAAGAGAGTTTTTCTAGAGTTGGCAGCTCTTGAAGTGATCGATTGACTGATCCGCGCCCATTTAAGAGAAAGCCCTCACTGAGGGAATCGCCTCCATTGATGCCCGTGACTCTTAAACTCACCTGGTTGCGGCCATCGGGTTTAACGAATAGTGAAAACGAGAAGCGATTGTCTTCGGTGAAATTCTCAAATGTCCAGCCTATTGAGTGCTGGCCCTGGCTATTATCTTCAGAAAGCCGGTCGGCCGTAAGATTGTCATCAGGGGCCTGCACCAGGTTGGGAGTTACGAGCGTTCCCTCGGCTGCGTCATTCTTGGTGAGGTCTTCCGATTGCACCAGGGAGTTGGTTCGAGTCCCTTCAATAAGGATACCCCGAAACTCCTTCAGATTTGGCTCATAGCCAAATCGAGGCAAGCCGGTGGACGCTCGTCTTAAGACCCCCCCGCTGTCGAAATAGGTGGCAAAGCTTTCACCTTGATCTTCACGCTCAAAGCTGAAACCAGGAGGGATAGTACCAGTTGAAAAATCGACAGACAGAGCCGCCCCGGTAACAGAGTCCGGGCCCATGTGGGTGCGTTTGACGATGACCTGAGTTCCCGCGTGCTTGGACTCTGGGGTTTGGCAGTGAGCCACGATATAGGACTCTTTAAAAACGGCTTCAGGCAGTTTTTCGTAAACTCCGGTGCCCTGGGTGAGATAATCAGGGCTATAGCTTCTAACTTCGATGCCCGAGACGGGCTGAGAAGAAGACGTGCAGGAATTCAGGGTGAGACGGGGGGTGCCTGCAGTAAATGAGATGGCTCCCGCATGACTAAGGATTTCATCAGCGCCATTGGTTGAACACATGTAGTTGGGAAGAAGCCGAAAATAACTTTCGTCGGCTGGCCAAAACTCCAGTGGATAGGTTCTACGTCGTACCGTAATGATGTTTCTCTTGCCGTCGTAGCCGAGTCCATTTCCGCCACCCGAGCTGCGTGTGAGAGTTTCTCCGGATGGTTGAGCAACATTTGCACGGAAGGAGCGATTGAGGTCGCCACAGCTTTGATAGCCTACGGCTAGACCAGTTGCTAATGTGATGACCAAGACTAAGCCAGTGCGTTTCATTTCAAAATCTCTCACTTCCCTCACTTAACTATATCGCAAGTGACACCGAGAAGAATCTAACAAAAATTGCGAGATTGAATGGATAAGCTACTAAAAACACTTGAGTCTCAGGTCCGTGCGGGAGAGCACCAGCTTGTGCGTAAGCAAGTAAGTTCTTTGAATTACGACAAAATCCCCCGCCCCTACGCGGTCAGGATGTCGTCTATCGCTCGCCGGGTTGGTTTGGAGTATGTCTCAATTCGAATCATGAACCATCTGATTCGTCCAAAAATAGAGGGTCGTTGGATCCCAACTCCGGAGGAATACGCTGAATATGCCCGAGCACTGCTCATGATTGGCTCCTATAAGGAGGCTGGGAGTCTCCTGGCCAAAATCAATGCAGAGCAATTGCCACAGGCTCTGCTGTTCAAGGCGTTTTTGCTTTTTGGCCAGTGGAACTACTTAGAGTCGCTTCAGTACCTGCGAAAGTACGTGATTCATCCTCAGGTGGAGCCCTACCAAAGGCTGGTAGGAAAACTGAACTTGGCCGCCGCTTTGGTACCAAGTGGGCATTATAATGAGGCCATCGATTTATTGAGTGAACTCGAATCCACTCTGGACCCTCAAAAGCAGCTGGTCCTTTTGTCTAATACCTTTGAGGTCAGAACCCAGGCGGAATTGTTCAGGGGTGACTATGCAAAAGCGAAAATCTATTTGGACCGCGCAAGATCGACACACTCATTTGGCCAACAAATAATGGGCCTGATTTTCAAGAAGTGGCAGATCATCCTGGATTGGAAGATCAAGGGGAATAGTTCTTCAATTGAGGATGCAATCATCAAACTCCAAGACCACGCTCGCGAAAATAGCTTTTATGAGTTGGTGAGGGACTGCGACTACTATAGGTCGCAGATGACGGAGAATGCTGACCTCTATGATCGTCTCATACTGGGGACGGCCCATCCCAATTACGGATTGCGGTTTCGCAACACGGTCTTTGAAGATAGGAAGGCCTCTGCCTCATACTTGTGGATGGGAGACGGGTCCACCAGCGCCCCTGAGCAAGTGATCGACATGGCAAACGCTAAGAGTATCGACGGGAGTCTTATTCTTAAACCAAAACAGATTCACTACCAATTGATCAGACTGCTGAGTACGGATTTTTACCGCCCGTTTAAGCTTGGGGAAGTGTTTGAAAGTCTGTTTGAAGATCAGTACTTTGACCCCCATAGTTCACCCCAACGCGTATATATGGCCGTGTCGCGGTTACGCAGCTTTCTTAAAAAAGCTGGATATGCTGCGAATCTGACTGATGCCTCGGAAGGCTACTTGTTTCGACCGACTTCGGGATTTGGGGTTTTGGTCCACAAGGAAATGAAGGATGAAGACCCAAGGATGGTCTACATCCGTCGTTTGCAGGGTGAGTTTGGTTTTGATGATTTCAATTCGGCTCAAGCGGGCGGTGTTTTAGACCTGTCAGCTCGGCAGAGCATCACCATCCTTAATTGGGCAATTGCTAATGATTTGATATTGCAGTCTGGAAGGGGAAAGGCAACTCACTACTCGATCAAGGGCAGGACAACAAAGGCCGCTTAGGTCATTGTTTCAACCACTTATACACGAAATTTTTGTTAGTTCCGGTTTTACACCCCCGCTGTCAGGATGAGAACAGGGAAGGAAAGTCATTTAGGGTCTTACAGGGGGTACAGCAATGAGATCACGTTATCAGTTAGACGTCCGGGTCAGCTACATTTGGATGCTCGTATTAGTGGCATCACTAGTGCTTGGGTGCCAAGGGTATCAGCCTCATGATTATCAGTCGTCATTTTCGTCTCATGAAAACGAGCTGGTATTTGATGCCAGCAAGAGAGACCGCAATCTGACACTTCACTTTGGCTCCGCTCAAGGGAAAGCTGAGGCCGACCTTAATGGGGCCACAGTAAAAGGGGTAGTCTATGTCGAAAGACTGATTAAGCCAGGAAGTGTCAAGGGAATGGGCTTTATGTTGGATGAAAGCTACATGGGTTGGTCGGGGAAAGCGCCTTATGATTACCCGATTGGTGATGGAATGCTCGATACCACGCAGTTGGCCGATGGACCTCACAGCCTTCACTTCACGGAAAGAAAATGGAACGATGATCGTGTTTGGAATACAATCCATTTTACCGTCGATAACGGTTCGCTAGTGGGAGTGCCGGGCAATCCGGGCACCCCTCCACCAACTAGTCCTGGCCCTGGAATTGGTCTGTCAAAGTGTTCAAAATTTTTTCCCGGCAACTATGTGAGGGCGACGGACGACTCGACTCGAAACGTGGACGGGCTGGCTACTCTGAATTACATCTTAAGCCAGGACCTAACCAACTTTGTAGGCGTTGCTTATCAGTTTATGTGGGGAGATGTGGAGTCTTCTCCAGGCAAATACAACTTTGCCGAGTTAGACGAGGTTTTGAAGCGGGTCAAGGCTAGAGGCAAAAAGGTCATTTTGAAGTTTCAGGATCGAACGTTTTGGACTGGCTGCAATTCCAAGTTTGTTCCAAGTTATGTGGACATTCTCGGGCCTCGACCTGGAGGCAATCAAAAGTTTTGTACGGCTCGTGTCTGGGAAAAGGAGACTGTGGATCACAAGATCCGTGTCCTTAAGGCCATAGTGGGGCGCTACCATAAGGACCCTGACTTTATTGGCATTCTCCTGGAGGAGACGGCTCTCGCGGTGGACAAGAGCTATCCCACCTATTCGGATAAGGTCTACATCGATTCACTTATCAGAGTGGTCCAGGAGCTGCACTCAGCGTACCCCGCTGTGATTCTGAACCAAGGCATCAATTGGATGACAAAGGCCGATCACCTGAGGCTCGCTGAAGCGCTGGACAAAATGGGTGGTGGCGGCGGCCTTAACTGGCCCGACTCAGTGCCTGGGAATCGAAGTAAGTGGCACTGGTACGACACTGGAAAGTCTTACAACAACAAACTCATGCTGATGCCAAATGCGCAAACACCGTTCATTAAGCCAGAGGAAACTGGCGCAATTTACGACATGCTTGTTAATGACATCGGTGCTCATGCTATCGTTTGGAATTCCAATCACCAAAGCCAGAAGAGGTACTTTGTCGACAACGTTATTCCCGAGGTTAACAAACGAAAGGGGTACATCAAGAACACCACTTGTCCCTACTGAAAGACAGTCGATAACTAGATTCCGTTACCAATCCCAATGGCCATCCACCTCCGCTGGATGGCCATTTTTTGTACCGAATGGTGCTCTGTTTGTGAAAAAGAGGCAGAATCAGGTGCTCTCTGATCCTGCCTCAAACAAATACGGAGTTTTTGATCACTTTGTGATCGGGTTGGTTATTCCGTGATTCAATCTTGCTTTGTGTGTGTGGGGCAATACTACTGGCAGGCCGCTAAATCGACCTGGCGGGTTTCGGAGTTGATGGTGATCTCGGCTCGTTCACAGCTGGTAAATTTGACCGCTGCCTTGCCGATCACCGAACCTGAAAACTCAACACTCGCTGTGCCACTGACGGGATAACAACAGTTGGCTGGCTCCCATTTCACGTTGTCAAAACCGATCAGCGAGGTGAATTTGGCGATATTGTGATTGGTCTCCAGGTATCCACTGACGAATCGTTCAGAAGCTTCTTGGTTTTCGATAAAGATAATCGGCTGAGGCGTTCTCTGCGAGATGTCCACTTTGAGGAAGTATCCGTTGTAAGTCAGGCGGCGTCCCAGCATATGGTAGGAAAAGCCATTTTGTAGAAGTGTAAACAGCTCGGCGCCACCCATTTCCACATCTCTGTAGTCCTTGTGTTTCAAAGTGCTCACCGCACTGGTCACGCCATTTTTGGCGTTGACGAAAAGAATAAGGAAGCTATGAAGGAAATTGTCTCCCGGATCATCATTCTTACAGGTCGGATCAGAAAAAGTGAGAGATTGAAATCCATAGTAAAACACATCGGGATTGTCGGTGGCACAGGTATTAAAAAAGGCACCTTGCTTGCCGTCGGTACATTGGCGTAGATGAGCCCATTGGCAGGCCTCTTCGGCTGGTGCACCACCAGAATTGCTGCCCTGTGGATCGGTGATGTTCTGTTCCTTGACGTCCACTTTGCCAAGGGCTTTGCTGGCCCCTTCGATAGCCGCCGTGACCTTAAGAAAGTCCGCGTCCTGCATACCGCCGTAGTAATCGCCATTGCCTTGTCCGGTCGCTTTTGAGCTGGAGTCCTTATCGGGCAGGCAGCCCTGCCCGAGAAAGAGTGTTCCCGCAGTGATTGAAGCGACGAGAATAAGTAAATTGGATGTTTTCATCACTATTTCCTCGCCTTAGTCTTAATCACATGAATTAAAGGTCAGCTCTTCGACGCTACCATTAGAATCTGTCAGAGTGGCAGTTCCGCATCCCGTAATGTTGATTGTACCACTACGATTCACTCGTCCTGATATATCAATCTGCAATTGTCCCGAAATGGGGTAGCAGCAGACGTTGTCGTAGCCAATGTTTGCCACATTGTATTTCGCTTGAGCTTTTAGGAGGTTGTGGCTCACGACGACCTCTCCCGACTCGATTTGGCGATTCTGGGAGGAATAGGTGCCGCTCACGATGACCGGCTGAGTGGTTCTCACCGAAAAGTTCACCCACTCGCGGCCCAGGACTCCGCGATATATGCGGTGCTGACCAAGTATATCAATTTGATACTTATTGGTATCGAGAACCGTCAGCTTGCCGCCACCACCAATGGTTTGACCCAAATAGTCCTGGCGATTTTCGCTGGTGAGTTCCAACTGTCCCCACACGCTGGTGAACTTCAGATCATAGTTTCGAGTGATCTGAAGATCAGAGGCCGGGGCACAAGAGTTGTTGTTGTACTTGAGTTCCACAAAACCAACTGCCGTCGCTGGAGAAAAGGGAACCTGGCAACCCTCATAGCTGATGGAGCGAACGCCGTCCACACAGGGCTGAAAGGCAGCCAGTCCTGTGCAGATTGCTTTACCTTGAACCTTAGACGCTGGAGCGGGTGTGCTGCCGGTGTCGTCCGAAAACCCTTTGAGAGCGGCAAGAGCCGATTGGGCTGAGTACTGGATATTTTGTGTTTCATTGAGCCCGGAGTTTTCATCCGGATCCACATTTTTCTCACTACATCCGCATAGGGCCACCAGGGCCGCCGTCGCTAGACTGGGAATAATGACCTTAATAGATTTCATGATAAACTCCTCTACAAAAAGTGACTTCCTCTTATGCTTTAATTATAGGTCGGCCAGGCGCAGATATCGACGGACAAAAAATAGCGATAAAAGTGTAAAAAATACGTAAAAACAACAAGATATAAGATATTATGTAATCTACAATATTAGACTTTTGTGGATTGGAGACGGCTCAGGGTGGAGCGGGAAAAGGTGTGCCTGAGGCGTGGACCCCGCCCGTGGCTATGCAGGGCACCTCGGTTTTTAAGGTCCGCCAACAACTTACGAATCGCGGCTGGGGACAAATCCAGGAGTTGACCAGCTTGGGAGGTGGAGAAAGGGTGTGATCTCCATTTCTCTTTGAGGCGTTGGAGTTGGACTTCAGTTGCTGAGTAAATCCTTTTATTGGCTTCAACCCGGACACCTATTGGGCCCGAGGTTGTGAGTCGATACTGACCGTGGTCTTCATTTATATCAAGTGGGATTTGAGCTTCCTTGCACCATTGGCGAAATCTCTGAATGGCTTTATGAACGCGGTCTGGTGAAGTGAGGGGGTTGTAATACTCATTTGCAAACAGGTGGCCGAAAAGATTTCCCACGCCGAATGTGCGGTAGAAGTCCTGTGAGAGGACCATCAGCAGACGGTGGTGCAGTTGGGCTGGCTTGAGCCTGATCTCCCTGCTGGGATCCTCCCCGGTATGGAGATCAATGTAGCTTGATTCATGAGTCAAAAGTCTGCCGGGATGCCAAATATAGTGTTGGGGAGTGGGGCCATGGCCTGGAAAGGCGCGATGGAGTCTTTTGCGAAAGTCCAGGTAAGGCGTTCCGAAATAAAGGTGATCAAATAGATCGCTCTTGCCGCTGAATTCCTGCAAATAAAAATCGCAGTCGCGCACAGACTCCCAGTGCTTTATTTTTGTTGCTTCTCGCCTCAGGGCGCGCAGAGACGCCAGATTCTTTTGTGGCGATTGGCTGGTTTTAAGATCCAGCAGTACACGCCATTTTTTAACGAAGAAGTGTCCAATGGTCTTTGAGTGCTTGAGCGAGGCGTAGGATAAATCCAAGTGTTCACGAGCGAGCAAGAAATTATTTTGGTGAAAACAGACCTGAGCCATTAGCTCATGAGAGTTACCCTTGAGGAGGCTGAGGTTTCTTTTTGTCGTTGTCTTTAGAATTTTCTCCAGGAGATTTTGCGCTGCCTGATGCCTACCAACAAAAATATAGGAGGCCGAAAGATTCACTTTAGCGATGAGTTTTTGATAAGGGTCCACTGGTTTGGCCATAATGTATCGGCGGAGGTAGGTGATGGCTTTGCTGTACTGCCATCGGGTCATGTGGCTAAAGCCACGGTAGAGTAATGTCTGGGGAATAGTGTCAGTCTGTTTACTCTCCAATAGCTCAGAGGCCTCGCGATGAGCTCCCAGGCGAATCAAGGCAACTGCGTACTCGGCGCACTCCTGTGGGTTGGCAGGCGATCGGCTCTGGCCCTTGGGGCGCACGATGGGGTTAAGTAGGCGCAGTGCTAAGTTCGGCATATTCAGACGATGGGCCAGGTTGGCGACCGTGGGAGCCTGGCTGCGGGGAATCTTAGACAGGTTAAGAGCGCGCAGGTCCTGGCGGACCTTTTGGCCTTTGCCTGATCGCATCCATTCTTCCCACTGGCTCAGTTGGTCGACAAGCCTTTGGGTTTCGCTCATTCCGCCTTGCATTGAATCCCTTGAGGTTTTGAGAAGAAAGCTATTCTTTCATTTTAGGACAGCAGCCGTTCGAAATTAAGAAATTTGAAGGGAAATAGCCTGGCGGCGCGTTAGCTTAAGGAATTTTATCTTCGCCTAATATAGGGGGCACAAATGTGGGTCAGAATGTTCTTAAAAGGATCACTTATTAAGGAGGATTCCTAAAATGAACAATCAAAAGAAAGCCGCTGCTCAACCCCAAAAGCAAAACCTCGGAAAAACTCAGGTTAGCGCCATCAATACCAAAAAAGACCAAGCAAAGCCTATGCCTAAGGGCGGCGTTGGGACCCCAAAGAAGTAAGTTCACGGGCAGAAAATAGACCCTGCCATCAGGAATACTTGTCCTGGCCACAAATTTGATTTTAAAAGAACCCCAGGTCTGGTAGCGTTCCAGATCGGGGTTCTATGTATGTGATTTTTCTGGAGAGCCGTTCGAAACTCTCTGACCATCTCAATCGTGTCCTCAATGCGGAAGCCTTATCCTGCTTTAGCCTCTATAACTATGAGGATCTCGAATCCTATTTTGCCAATCAAACCTTGCCAGTTCCGGATGCCATTGTTTTGGATCAGGATTTTGAATTGAGGACGGCCACTCGGACAATCCCCGTTTTAAAAGAGAAGTGGCCCATGGCAAAACTTATGGTCCTGGCAGAGGTCCCCGGTGCCAAGGAGAGGGTCCGACTTCTACGCCTTGGGGCTGACGACTGTATGACCAAACCCATTGATGTGGAAGAGCTCCTTGTGCGCTTGCAGATTCTTTATCGTCGCCTACGGCAAAGCCAGAATGAATCGCAGTGGGGTCGAGAGGTCAACGTTCTTCTTGATGATAAGGTCAAAGACCTGATCGTTGATGGCGAGAGGCTCAAGTTAAATAATAAAGAATATCTTCTCGCCGAGACATTCTACAATCATCCGGGCAAAGTGTTTAGTCGCCTGATCTTGTTGGATATTGCCTGGGGAATTCAGTCAGATGTCGAGTCCAATGTGGTCGAAGCAACAGTAAGTAGTCTGCGAAGAAAGCTGGAAAAATCGAGAGCGGATTTGACTATCAAAAGCCGACGCAATGTCGGGTACTGGGCCGAAGAAATCGGAAATCAGGACAACTCTAATTAGTTCCCGGTCAGCTGCTTTTTCTTTTCCTGGTAATAGTCCCAGGTGCCGTCGTAAATGTGGAGTTCGTGTTGGTCCAGTTCGAAGACTCGCGTGGTAAGCTCACGCAGGAAGTGACGGTCGTGGCTGACCATCATGACTGTGCCAGGGAACTGTTTGATGGCTTCGAGAAGAACCTCGCGGGACTTGATATCCAAGTGGTTCGTCGGCTCATCGAGAACCAGAAAATTCACCGGGCGGGCAAGAATGGTAGCCAAGACCACTCGACTTTTTTCGCCACCAGAGAGAATTGAAATCTTCTTGTCGGCCTCGTCCCCCGAAAAACGAAAGGCTCCGCAGAGAGTGCGAATATACCCCATTGAGGCGTTATCCAGACGGGAGTCAATTTCTTCCACGATTGTGTTGTTAGGATTCAAAACGTCGAGAGAGTTCTGGCTGAAGTAACCGATCTCATTGCTCGGGCCGACGGTGTATTTGCCTTCGGAGGGTTCAACCTGGCCGGTAATGATCTTGAGGAAAGTCGACTTGCCGGCTCCGTTCACGCCTACTACCGCCACGCGATCAAGCCGTTTAACAAGAGCATTGGCGTGACGGAAGACCAATTTTTCTCCGCCTTCAGGAGTTGAATAGGTTTTGCCAAGGTCTTCAACCTTGAGAACTTCATCGCCACCACGCGGGGGAGTGGGCCATTCAAAACTCATGGTGCGCTCTTCTTGGGGAACCTCAATAATGTCGATCTTTTCCAATTTCTTGACCCGAGATTGAACTTGAGCGGCATGAGAGGCGCGGGCGGCAAAGCGAGCAATGAACTCTTTTTCCTTCGCCAACATCTCCTCTTGTCTTTTGGCGGAGGCGATCAATTTGGCTTCACGGACTTCTCTTTCTTTTTCGTAAAAGTCGTAGTTGCCGCCGTAGGTAGTGATTTTTTGATGGGCCACTTCGATGATTCGAGAAACGCAACGGTTCATGACCTCCCGGTCGTGGCAAGTCATCAGCAAGGCACCCTGAAATTGGGTGATCCAGGACTCCAGCCAAATGATGGATTCCAAATCTAGGTGGTTCGTGGGCTCGTCCATCAGCAGCACATCAGGATTCAGCAGAAGAATTTTGGCCAGGGCAATGCGCATCTTCCATCCGCCACTAAAGCTCTCAGTTGGACGGTTATAGGCATCCGGTCCAATTCCCAAGCCAGTGAGGATTTCAGCTGCCCGCGATTCCAAATCGTAGCCTCCGAGCCGTTCAAATTCCGCCTGAAGGTTACCGTACTCATCCAGGATCCGGGTCATTTCCTCGTCGTCCATGGGTTCAGCGAGTTGGGCTTCAATTTCTTGAAGCCGTTTCTGAGCCTCGGGTACCCTCGGGTTGCAGGATTTGACTTCTTCAATGGCGGTGCGGCCGCTCATTTCGCCGATGTCCTGAGAAAAATAGCCAACTGTGATGCGGTCGGGTTTGGTGATTTGTCCCTCATCAGGGGACTCCTCGCCAGTGATCAAGCGAAATATAGTGGTTTTGCCCGCGCCGTTGGGGCCAACCAGGCCCACTTTGTCTCCCGGATTTATTTGGAAGGAACCCTCCCTGTATAGCACTTTGGGGCCATAGTGTTTCGAGATATTGGAGGCATGTACCACTGGTTCCGCTCTTTCTGTTTGATTTGGGGGCTCCAGCCCCTGGGTATCAGGAATTGGGGAGTTTAGATAAATGACTTCAAAATTTCAAGTATTGGAGTTAGAAATGAACCCTGGATCTGGCTATCTTCGTTTGAACCCCACTATTGAGCCACTAGTTGCCGGCAGCCTTTGATCTGCTTCAAACCTCCCTGGATTTCCATGGTGGCTGATCGATCAGGGGGTTCGATTTCCTCAAAGGAAATACCCATTTTCTCCGCAAGACGGCGGTGAAGCTGCACGGTCTTGGCGCGAATTTTTTCCAGGCGGTTGTACATGATGACCGAGACGCGATCTTCAAAACGTGGGTCCTGAAACTCGTGAATAGTGCTGAGGTTGAAATACCTGCGATAGGCGACCTCGCGGACGCCTTTTGATGTTTGCACAAAGACGTCCATGTCGTTTCCAAAGAGCTTGGCCATGAGATCAACCATTCCCTTGGTGACGAGGGATTGGACCAGGGCGGGCTGGCCGGTGTTCATGGCATAGTTGCCCAGCTCCATGGCCGGAATGTGAGGGCCCATTTCGCTGAGGGAACGACCAATTTTTTCCAAAGACTGCGGAGGAACCATTTCCTCCAGGGCCAGCCGCCCGTCTGAGCCCTTGTCAGCCATATAGCCTCTTAAGAGCCCAGCGAGTCGCCAAGGCCTGCCGTCATTTTGGTTTTCGTACACCATTACGGAGAGAACATTTTTTTTGCTAAATTCGTCATTGATGAGCTCGATGATTCCCGAGTCCCGTTCGGCTACAAGATGAGCCTTGAAGTATTCCTCGAGCACAAAGTTGCGGGCCTGTTCGATGAGCCTTCGGGTACTGGGCAGCCACTGGCCATCCGGATTGACAATAGGTTGAATGTGAACCACCCGGTATGTGGTGGGGCCCACTTGAACATCTTTGGTCCAAGCCGTGTCGGAGAAAAAAATTTGGCCCTCACAGGGCTGGCTCAAGAGGAGGGCGGTAAAGAGGACGAGCAGTAATTGGCCCATAAGGATTCCTTCCTTAGCGGTGCCAATTCTTCCTCACAGCAGTTCATGAATTCAAATCCCATGCCTGCCAAAGCCCGCTATTGCGAGCTGTAGGCAATGTATCTTGGTTTTTTTGTAACTAATAAAAACGCGGGAACCAAAAACGGCCATAAGAGTCGTCAATAGCTCCAATAGAACGAATTATTGTAGCTTTAGATGGCTGCCAAATAAGTTCTTCACCTGGTGTTCATTGGCACTTCCGTACTCGATTCCAGTGTAGTCGGAGTGCAGGGTTTCAATAAGTACCCAGTCTTCAAAGGCTTCACGAGTGTAGAGTTGGACATCGACCTGACCGAGAAGAGCTTCGTAGTCATGGAAGACAATGCCTTCCGGTGTGGTGAACTGCAGGTCCATAAAAGCCTCCGGAGGAGCGTAGGCGGAGATGGTGATTTTTCTCTTTCGATCTCTCGATACGCCCGTGATTTCCCAGCGTCCAAAGTTGATGTCCACCTTCACTCTGTCCAGTTCCATAGGGCGCCACTTATACTCCACTCCTTTGTGTTTAAGGCCAATACAGACGCCTTCGTAAAAACTGGGAATGCCAAACACATGGGGTTGGCCGCCACCAATCGACAGGGCGGTATCTGGGTGGTCGTCAAATTTGTTGGACACGATCCATGCCCACCACTCGGGAAAGCGAGTTCCCCAGTTGCGATCCTGGTAGCAGGGGGCGTCTTTGAGTTCCACAAGCTCACCATCGGAAACAATTTTCCCTGAGCAACGGGCATCGGCCTGAGCTGGATACCATTCAATGTCGGTGAGACCGGCGCCGAGAATCCATCCTTCGGCATTGAATGCCCACTTTTTTTGAATCTCAATATCCCAGGAAAAACTTCGACCACCTTCATCAGTTACTTGCCCGATCAGAGTTTGGTCCGTGGCGTAGCCCATGGGAAGACTCACTGAGGTTTGATCGTAAAGGGCATTGAATTCATCAATGGCGTAGTGGTTGTCAGTCGTGATACGCTTTTCAAAGTCGCCAAAGCCAATGTAGGAACGAGAGCTCTCCAGGCCCATCTCACGATCCCAAGGATTCACCACGCCGTAGACGAAGTAGTAGGCTTTTTCTGTCTCCGGAATGACAACCTTGTAGTACCACCACTCAAACCAGGGTTTTTCATCCACCAGGCCACTTTTGTTTTCATGGTTTGCCTTGTTCCATTGGTAGTTGTTGAAAGGGTCAGAGGCGCTGGCTCCCAGGCAAAGGACAAGGGCGGCAATCACTAAAAGCAAGTGTTTCATGAGGTAATTCCCTTCGGCTTCATTTGTGAGAATTCGATGCTAGCAATAGAACCAATGGGAATCGAAGCAAAAGAAGTGAATGATGCGCCAGTTAAAGGGCCGAATGAGCGAATTCACCGGCAAGCTGGGGATGAAGCGGCGTTTCTCCATTCTGATGGGCTTTTTAGGTTTCCCGCCCTCATGGTCCATTTCACCTGGCGGAGTGCTTTCATTCCATTGAGAGGGTTCTCTTTCAAAAAGACCATGTCGGCGACCTTCCCTGGTGCAAGGCTTCCCAGATCTTGTTCAAGACCGAACATTTTCGCAGGTGTTGTGGTTGCCGTCCTCAGGATCTCTAAGGGAGAAAGGTCTGCCTGTTCCAGGAGTTCTAGTTCGAAAATCAATCCTACGCCGTGGAAAAAGCTCGTCCACAGAGGCCAGTTCCCTGAGTCGGAGCCAGCAACAAGAGGGATTCCAATCTGATGCATTTGCTTTAGAGCCTTAAGGGAGTTGTCGAGGTTCTTCTGGATAGAATTGGGATTCATAAAGATGGGGGCCATGGCTTTGGCGACAAAACCTGGGATCCACCAAGGCTTGTTAATAAGCACCATCTGTTCAATGACTTTCGTACGCAGGCCCTGGTCCATTGCGGATGCGACTTGCTGAGAGGGGACGAGCTGGCGGAGCCAGGAGGAGTCCATCTCAGAGTGATCCCACATGAGGAGCATCATTTTGTAAATCGCTGCAGTGGTGATAACGTAGGTCTTCTTTTGTAAGATTTGTCGTAGGATACTTTCGTCAGGGGATTCATCATAGTAGCCGGCGTGGACGAAGGCGTGTGGATCTAACGACAATGCAAGTTCGTGTTCTTCATTGGACATACTGTGAACATAGAGAGGTAGATTGGCCTTCTTTGCTTGGCTTTGAATCTCGCGTCGGAATTCGGCAGAGAAAGCCGGGAACACCTCGAAGGGTCCCATTCCTTTCTCAATAGTGACCTTGGCCCCTACTGGGTGAAGTGTCTTGGCTTTGGAAAACATTTGGCTCAGTTCAGCGGCAGAGCGGACCGCGGGCCAAAGATCATCATAAGTGTGGCCACGTTCGATGCTGGACGTAAAATAACCCTTTTCTGGAGATAGAAATGGGGCCAAGCCCAAAATCCGCGGAGAATTCCGTCCGGAATTAAGGACTTCGGCCTCCCGGAGGAGGGACTCCGGGGAAGCCGCATCCAGGACGGTGGTGACTCCGGCGGCCAAAAGAATGCCCAGATTGCAATTCAGCAGGGAATCGATTTGCTCTTTTGAGTTTTTACGTAATACCGCTCCAGGGACGGACTTAATGTGGACGTGACTATCGATGAGGCCAGGGATAACGAATGTTCCAGTTCCATCGATAAGTGTTTGAGCTTGGGATTTTAGCTGCTGGCCGATACGAGATATGCGGCCGTCGATGATTTCGATATCATGGGAGTCTTGGCTTGTTTCGCCCGATGGATCTACGATGATGACATTTCTAACAAGTAAGGAAGAGTCGCTACCAAGGGCAACTAGAGGACTGAACAGAAAGAGAATGACCAAGATGCTTAATTTCACGAACGACCTGTCTCTTACTTACGGCGTTTTTTAAGGCGAATCTTCACCGGCCCATCTTCTGGATCAAAATAGGCTTCATGGGCTTTGTATCCCTTTTTTCTGAGTTTGATCAAATAACTTTTTCCGGGTTCGACCGGAAGGTAGGTGGGCGTACGACGGTAGGCCTTGCGGCCATTCAACAAGATGTCAGCACCTGAAGGGACAGAATCAATGTGAATGCGGGTGTACTCTTTGGCCTTTTTGGACCGGATCGGTTTTTCGGTGCCCTTGGCTTCAGCATTTGCCCGGCTGTCCGGATCAGGGGCTGGCCCTTGTGTTTTGGAAGATGGCCTTCTTTGCTCAGGAGCCCCTACAGGGCCCTCCCCTTGATCCTGCGGAGGATTTGACTCGGCGATTTCCTCCTGAGCGCTCATTTCTGAGAGAAAATCCTGAACATCTGGATGCTTAAATACAAAAGCGGAAGCAATGAGAACCAGCAAAAGAGCGGGGAGGAGTAGGCTCCCTTCTTTCTTTTCCTTCTTCTCCTTGGCTGCATTGAGGATCTGCACGGCCTCAAAAAGGCTTTCTGCAGTTGGTTTTGTTTTACTGTTGCCAATTTCGTTGGTTCTGGGCTGAGTCAGTATGCGAGCGGGCTGAACAGAGTCGGCTGGGCTTAGTTGAGGCTGGGCCTCGACGGAATCCACAAATTCAGAAATCACTTTTTGATGGGCAATGATTTCATCTGAATATGCCACCTGCACGGCATCGCGGAAACTGTTGGGTACATAATCCGGGTAGTTTTTGTTGGAGAAACGGCGAAGCTCTGCTTCTAACTCTTCAGCCGACTTATACCTGTTGTCAGGGTCATGGGACAACATTCTATTGATGATGGCCTGGAGAGCTGGTTGATTGGGCAATTCGGTTGGGAGGTTCTTTGGGGCTTGCTCGCCCATTAGGTGGGCACGGATGGCATTGAGACCATCGCCCTTGTAGTAGCGTTTTTTGCTGAGCATCTCCCAAAGGACGATGCCAAGGGAATAGATGTCAGAGCGGGCATTAAGAGTGGCGCCTTCTCCATGTTCGGGACTGATGTATTCCACCTTCCCCATGACTGGATCTGTCTGAGTGTTGGCGTCTCCACCAATCACCTTGGCCACGCCAAAATCAATAAGCTTGATAGCGCCTTCGTAATTGACCCTAATGTTGTGAGGGCATAAATCACAGTGAATAACAGGACTTGAATTGCCAGTCTTGGGATCAATGAAATCATGGGCATAAGCTAGGCCAGCCGCCACAGAAATTCCAATGTGAATGATGTCGGGGACATCGAGTGAAATCGCGCCCTCGCAGTGGTATTCAAATATCCGGCGCAAGTCCACTCCGGGAAGGTATTCCATGACCAGATAGAGCCCACCATCGTGTTCGCCGACCTCGTAGATGGCGCAGATATTGGGATGATTGAGTTTGACCGCCACCTGGGCCTCTCGGCGAAAAAGTTTAGTGCGCTTGCGGTCCAAGGTGTACTCGCGGCGGATCTTTTTGAGGGCGACAAATTTACCCATGCCACCGACACCTGGATTGATCGCCAGGTAGACTTCACCCATCCCACCCTTACCGATGGATTTTAGAATGTGATATTTATCGACCCGTGGGTGTCCCAAATCCCCTCCAGTAGGTAAACCCATCCATTAATGCTATCGGCTAAACCGGTTTTGGCATTTATATAGATGGGCCTCCGGAGAGGGCTAGTTCCGTTCTTTAGATAGACTTTAGGAGGGAGGCCTCGACGATGGACAGGGGGTAAATAAGGAAATTTCTGTGACAAAGTTTCTCATTTTCTTGATGAAAGTAGAGGGAGTGGGATGGGAGATTGATGCTTCTGAAATTAGTGCAGATTGGATACAGGGGTCATGACAATGGCCCAGGAGACAGCTAAATAGGGGCTACCGGGAACTTGAATTTTACCCGCGGGGAGTAAGTATGAAACACCTTGGGAGCAGAGTTGTTATAATCCTGTTTTGGATCGTGTCCTCGATTGCCCTGGCCGGCAATGTCCAACAGGATTTTGAGGGAGCTTATCTTGATCCCCCTTACGCGGTTCACCAGCCCCCTAAGTATTCTCCCCCCACTTCAGGTCCAGAGGAGTCACGGCGATTAGATCGCGCCCTTGTCCGCAACGACGTTGAAGGCTTAATCAAAAAGCAGACTCCAGTTCGGGCACAGGAAAAGCGAGGCACGTGCTCGATTTTTTCCGCCACTGCTCTTTTAGAATTTCATTTGGTTAACATCTTTGACTTGGTTCCAACCTTGGACCTTTCGGAGGAGTGGTTGGAGTATTTAGCGACTCGTAATCGCACGACGGACGGTTCAAACTCCTGGAGAAATTTTGATTTGATCAATCAGCATGGTATGCCCGATGAGCAGTTGCTGCCCTATATCGGCCGTACCTGGAAGGTCGATGATCTACCGCCATTGGCGATTGAGCGCTGTGGTCACTTGAGGGGAGTTCCGTTTTCATCCTGTCTGCTTGGACACCGAGATCCCAGTTTGCTGCATGCCACGGATGCTCAGCTTCTTGATGTCAATAGCGGTCTCTATGATCCGGAGTTTCAAAGAGCTAGAGAAGCTGCTTTGGAAGTCAAACAGACCTACATCAATTATTCAGACCGGGATTACATACTTCAATATGTGAATCAGATTCAGGAGGCTCTCGATCAAGGTGAACCCTTGACGATGGGAGCAGGGTTCTACTACGGCTCATGGAATCACCGGACAGCCCCGGACCTGGGTATGCCTCGAGACATGAATAATTGGTACAAGGGCATTGTTGGTTATCCTGAGCCAGGTTCCGTAGACTCAGTTATGTCTCCCACCAAGGAAGCCGGTCACTCCATTGTTATTGTTGGCTATGACAACGAGAAAACGGTCCGTACGCGAGTGCGGATGACTGACGGCTCGACGAAGACGTTTACTTACACAGGCGTCTATTATTTTAAGAACTCCTGGGGCAAAGATGGGTTCGGTCGGGATTTTAGCTTTAGCGGACGGTCTTATCCGGGATATGGCATGATCACTCAGAAATATGCTCATGAGTATGGGACGTTCTTTCGTATGCCGTTGACGAGAGTAAGCAACAACTAGGCTTTTGAGGTAGGCCTTAGTAATTGTTGATCTCAGATGGGTCGCCATCATAGATCAAGGCCCCGGTAGTTTGATGTCAACCGTATCATCCTGAGACAATGGAGCGGCTGAAATAAGGTGTGTCAATATGAGCACTTTTTCAACAGCCGCCCATTCGTTGCTCATGCCCAAACCCTTATTCTCCTGCCTCTCGATTTTCTGGGGGGAACCAAGATTGCATTTACTCAGATT
Organism: Pseudobdellovibrionaceae bacterium; assembly: GCA_020635075.1. Lineage (NCBI taxonomy): Bacteria > Pseudomonadati > Bdellovibrionota > Bdellovibrionia > Bdellovibrionales > Pseudobdellovibrionaceae > Pseudobdellovibrionaceae bacterium. The sequence continues at coordinate 626,362 of JACKAM010000001.1, forward strand.
TCGAAGGTTTATGCGTTTTGTTAAGGGGAGCAGAAGGGAAGAGGGATAATCGCCGCCAGCGATTTTTCTGCGAGAGTGCGGTCATTCCATTATACCTGCGAGCACACGTGATTTGACGGGATTATCTAGCCCGCCAATGCAGGTCTATCCAATTAGTTCTTCGTAATTCTCTGTCAGGTAGGGAGATAGAGATGTTTGTCCATTGGAAACGGGAAATCACCCGTCGGCCCCTGTGGCTAGCGGTGATGCTACTTACGTCCCTGTTGGCCACGAACCAGCAGTGTTCCGACGTGCGCCTTAAGGCACCCGTTTATGAAACGGAGTTCAAAAGCCGGGGTTTCCCATTTCGACTTTATCCCCCGACAGACTACGAGCAAATCCGCCGGTATGTGATTTTGGTCGATATGTCCAAGTCGATGATCTCGGGTCCTTGTCCCTTCGATGTGGGCAACAAGCCTTTCTTTCAAACTCTGACTCCTTACAAGCCCTATGACCCAAACAAAGATACTGGCTCAGACATTAACGATGGCCGAGCGGCCGCTCGTGGATGCTATGTGGATCCCGAATTGCCGACCAGCCCAGGTGGGCAAATCGTCCCAGATCCTTATCAATTTGGAATGCAGTACGGAACATTTAAGGGTAACGACTTTGAGGGGGCCCGGCTGGACGTGGTGGAGACCTGGGTTACACAGCTGAGAAGAGGGCTGACCGCCCGGGCACAAAAGAACACGCAAATTATGTTGGTTCCAGTTTCCGGTGGGGTGGCTCAGGCCCACCTGGATAACCTTGATCCCATTAAACGACGATTTGTCGGCCTTAACGACTCTACTGTAGACGAGACACTTTCTTTTTTGAGGGGTGAGTCGCAAAGGAATATCGATTTGGTCCTGGATCAAGGCAAAGAGGGACGGTGGACTGAACTGGGCATGGGAACGACAGCCCCCGGACAGGTCTTTAGCGACGTGTTTATTCGCATGGATGAGGACATGAAACACCTAAACGACCTGGGCCTGCTCTCCCAAGCCACCTACAAGGTCATCTACTTGAGTGATGGTTTGGTGACGCCCATTGGTCAAAACATTCAAGACGTTCTCTCCATCAATGACGACTGCGATGGCCAGGAGTTGCCTGGGTATTGTTCGTCCCTGGTTTCTTCCATGAAGCGAGCGTGGGGAGAACCCAGCTTGAATAGTATGGCCGCTCTTGACCTCAAGCTTTCGCTGATTCAAAGCCTGCCAAAGTTTTATGGTTCTAGTCTTGTCGAGCTTGACTTGATACAACTTCAGCCGGAGCGGGTGGCCCAGGCCGATCCGGACAACACCGGCGTATTTTCAACACTGGCCGAGATGGCAGAAGATCGTCACAGTCACATAGGATTGTGGGAGCTATCGAGTTCGGAGCCACCCTTTGATTTGGCGGCTCCCGAGTCTGAGACAAAACTCTTTAAGATGACCAATCTTTTTATTCTCAATCCCAATGTTCGATTGGACCAAAACGGTCAGGTGCGAGTGGACACGGACGGGGATGGGCTGTTTGATTCTGAGGAAATTAGTCTGCAACTGGATCCTCATCAGAGTCGAACCAATGGCTACTGCCTGGATAGTCTAATGGCCCGCCAATCCTTTGCCCCTCGCTGCCGCAGTTTTGCCTATGGTTCAGCCTGTGATCCCCAGTTGGATTCGGATGGAGATGGTTTGAACCAATGCGAGGAAATCATCTTGGGTACAGATCCCTTCGATTTCGATACGGATGGCGACTCTATTCCAGATTTCTTTGAGTGGATGTATGGATTCAATCCCCTGCGAAGTGACCGTGATCTGGATACCAGCGGTGACGGAGTTCCAAATCTGGTCAACTTTGCAGCTGGACTTGGTCCCAAGCACTACTATGGGGAAGTCCAAGCAGATCAGCGGGGCAGTTATGCCATCGACTTTATGGATATCGAGACCATTGAGGACGAGGAATTAGGGCAAGTGATGGTGGAGCTCTTTCATGTTCAGCTGAAGAACATCCTGGCCGCTCCCATGCCGGCTCTTGATTTGATGTCGCGAGACACTCTGTTCCTGAGCAGGCTGAATCGGGACTTTACCAATGTGGCCACGGTGCAGATTCCCGAGAGGCATCAACTCCTCAACTGTAGTGTGAAACCATTGACCAATCGAATTTTGGTGCTGGCACGGATGGTTGATGAGAGCCAGCCCCAGCTAGCCAGTTGGCGAATCATGAAATTCCACCTGTCGGAATCAAGTTCTGGACGAGGGCTTCAGCTGGACCTGTCGGCCTTTGAACTGATGAGGGTCATGGACATCAACTACAATAGCGGAGGAGGGCAGTAATGGTAAGAATAACTGACCTTATCCTCATTGCGACTCTAGTTCTCGGATTGTCCTCTTGTTCAGATGTGCGTTTGGTGCAGCCTCAATACGAGGACCTGGTGTCTCAGGCGGATTTTTTGGTGAAATCATCCATCTGCCCACAGACGGATCTAAAGCCAGCTCGCAACACCAAGTTCGTATTCATGATTGATATGTCTGTTTCCAATATTGGTGGCTGGGATCATCGGGCTGGCCCCGAGGGGCAGCGAATGAGCTACTGGGACCCCAGTAAAAACTCCGATATTGATGGACGGCGCTTCGATTACATTAAGGAATTCCTCAATGGCTGCGCGGCGCAGAGCGGAAATGAATTTGCGATCATGGGGATGAGTCATACTGCCGGCACTATTATTCAGAGTGGTCCGAAGAAGAGTCTGTCTTGTAACTCCCAGTTTGGCAATTCAGGGGTGGCCTCCGGTATTGTCGACTCGTTTAAGCAGGTGCAGATGGAGGAGAGGCCTTGGTACGAGCAGTGGACAGAACATTATTTGACTTCCAATGATTGGCCCGGGGTTCTTGGTGCCACTAGCTACAATTCTGCTCTTGCCTGTAGCGAAAGTTTGATCGCCGAGGAGTTGACGTCAGACCGCCATATAGGCACGGACTACTATCATTTATTTATGATCTCTGATGGCACTCCCAACGATGGATATAACAAAGGCTGCAATCGTCTGCCGGAGGCAGAGAGGCAGGATTGCTATTTGTCGGGAATCGAGGATTACACCAGCTATTTAATGCAATTAGGAATTGCCAAGAACAAGACCATGAGAATTCACGGCATTAGTTATGGTCCCAATCAATCGGCCCAGAGCGAGTTTCTCAACACGATTGCCCGCTATGGCAATACAGGTAAGGCCATCGAACTGTCCAGCGTTGCTGATTTCCCAGAGGCGCTTTGTCGAGCAGTGGCCAGTCAGGCGGCCGTCGATTATCAGGCGGACTTTGTGATGGCCATCAATCTGACCACGGTTCGTCGCGGGAATAAGCTTGTTGCCGACAGTGACATGGACGGATTGAGTGACGAGGAAGAGGTGGCCAAAGGATTTGATCCTCAAATTGCACGCAGCAGTCAGGCACTTGGGGTTTTGGATGGTATTTGTGAGCGTATTGGGGGCAAAGATATTTGCCGGCACAAGCGCGATCAGTTGAATTGCAGCCCAAGTGTTTCTCAAGAAACAGGCCTTAGCGACTGTGACATAAAGATTCTGGGTCTTGATCGGCTGAGTCAGGGACCAACCCAGGGGCTCGACTCCGATGGAGACGGGATGCCTGATCTGGTGGAAATTCTCAAAGGCACAGACCCAGGATTTTCTGACATGAGTGAAGATCCTGATGGCGATGGGGTGGCGACCAGGGCGGAGCTGCTCGCGGGCACTGATCCCTTCGGCAAAGAAGGGCCTTTGACCATTGCCGAGACCGCGAGGATTCATACGGAGTACGTGGGGCAGGTTGATGGCGATCCGGATTGTAGCTACGGCGCCTGGCAGATGAAGCTTGAGCACATTCCGGTGGCACCCAATCGATCTGCATCACAGGGCCTCAGTCCTAGTTTTTCTCACGAAGAGAATACTCATGTTTTGTTCTTGTTTTATCGCCTCAATGCCGTGAATGCTCAAACTGAGAATAGTCGATTCTATGGCACCTACCAGAAGGTGCGATATCAGTACCGGGAAGATTTGATCAATGCCCTGGATGGGACGGGCCAGTCTATCCTGAGGCAAAGACTCATACCTCTTGGATCAACGGATCTGATGTCTGGTGACTTTCGCCTGATCGGGGAGGTGGCGCAATGAGGTGGAATTGCATTATCGCCAGATCTTCGGTCCTAGTATTCCTGTCTGTCCTGGTGCTGAATTGCTCGGATGTCCGACTGATGGAAAAGTTGGAGCAGGATAGAAGGGTATCGTCCTTTGTCTACGGCAAAGAAACTCTCTGTCTTCCGGAAGATCAGACTTTGGTGTCCTTTCAGGTTTCTAATCTCAACGCGGTAGTTTACAAGGGCCACCTGGAGCACGACTCTGACGGTGATGGGCTGCCGGATATTGAAGAGGCCAAGCTGGGATTTGACCCCCTGAATTATAGATCTCAGGGAGTCCTATCTGATCGCCTGTGTTTAAACTCCACCGGGCAGTCTGATTGTGGAGCAATGGATATTCAGTGTGACGGCCGGGAAAATGCCCTGGGAATTTCTGAGTGCGATCTCAAGGCCGCAAGATTAGATGAGCTTTACGATCATCCCGATCAAGGTTTGGATTCGGATAAAGATGGGGTGATCGATTTGGTGGAAATCCGTGCAGGTGGATTTCCCGGAATCGATGATGAAGGCAATGACCTGGATGGAGATGGCGTCATTAATCGTGAAGAGTATCAGCAGGGGACAGAGATTCGACGTTTTGACCAGGACCTGCCTGAAAAACATCGGACTTTGGTGGAAGTGAACAAATTGGCCGATGGGGCTAAAGGTTGCGCTGGACAATCCTGGCTGATTAATCTGAAACAGGTTCCCCTTGTGGTCACTGAGGAGTATATTGACCCCCAGGATAACACGAGGGAAGGGATTGAAAGATCTCATCGCCAAAAGGGTAATATCATTCTTATGGTGTTTAAGACTCGCCCCATTCTTGGCAATGGAAACGCCAAAGTTTGGTACCGATCCGTTGAAGCAGTTCATTCGGTGGAGGCCATGTTTCAGCCCATTGGTTTGAGGCAGGGGGATTTCCAACTGGCCGGGGAAGTGGAGCCCTAGTGATGATTAATTTGACTAAGATCTTTGGACTGATAGTCGCGAACGCCCTTGCTGTGACCACTCTGCTATTGGGTACCTCAGCATTTGCCAAGTCCTATCCGGATTGCAAAACCGAGGATCGGCGTCAAAAGCAAGACGATTTCTGTCCGCGTACTGAGGGCACGACTCTGGATCATTGTTGCCCAGAGGATGTGCGCCGGCCGACGCCTTTTCAATGTCGCTACTCTGTAGGCTCAACGGAGACCTATTATACGACGACCTCGTTCGTTAAGTGCGTTGATGGCAGCAATGTGACTAAATACTGTTGTGGTATTCGCTCCCGTGGGTGTAAACGCGATTTGATTGTGAAGTCCTTTATCTCGCGCCTGATCAAGCGTCGTGGACAGTGCTGTTTTGAGGGCTGTCCTTCGGCGGACTATTGGCGATCTCCTCCTGCGGACCCGCAGTTCACCCCTGATCATAAACTTGGGGACGCTGGAGATCGTTACTGTTCCACGGGGCCCAACCGCCCAAATAGTTGCCCAGCAGATCTAGTTATGTGTTCTGCCATTGACTCCTCTAATCAAAGGTGTCCGGTTGTTCCTTCTCCACCGTCGCCACCAACACCGCCAAACCCCAACCCTCCAAATCCGCAGCCGCCGGGACCAAACCCACCCTCGCCACCGACGCCACCCACCCCGAGTCCTCAGCCTCCGAAACCGCCGCCACCGCCGCCACCACTGCCCCCATCCCCTCCGGTGGAGGAGTAATCTGGACTTGGTTCCTTCTCCGAGCAGGCCTAGAATCAGGGGATGAAGCTTCTCAACGTCGTTGCCTTTAAAAAGCGGGACTGGTTTTTAATCCTAGTGATTCTGCTCCTTGTTGCCTTTGGCTATTTCTCTGAGCCCGAGGACGAAGATTCAAATGACCCTCAGGAAACGACCCAGCCTGTCTCAAATTGAGACAAAAAAATCTGCGCAACTTTCTCAAATCCCCTGTGTTGCTAGCTTAGTGTCTCAGTTCAATCCATGGGTTTTCCAGTCGGAACGTTTTCTCACCCAGCTGAACTGAGGGTGGTTGCAGGAAGCTTGGGCGCTTCCTGCGTGTTCAATTACTAAAGGGTGTGTTTAGAATGAAATTCACTACACGGACGGGTGCTGTGCTCGCTAGGGCAGGCATGGGTGGCTTTTTGTGTGTTCTGTTTGGCTGCGCTCCCCAGCCGGATCAAGGTGTCAACTATCAGGTATTAACTCCCAACTACGAGAAGGTATATGACCCTGGCGAAGTAAGGGACATCACCATTCAGTTTACTTCGGAGCAATGGCAGGTACTACAGGACTTTGTTGACTCGAGTGGGCCCAGTGGGTTTGACCTGGATTATATCTATACCCAAGCAGACTTGATTTACGAGGGGCAGGTGTGGCCAAGCGTTGGAGTTCGCTTTAAGGGCAACTCCTCCTATTCCCAATTCTGGGAGAAGAAATCCTTTAAGATTAACTTCGAGGAGTATGTAGAGGGCAATCTCTTTTATGGCCTAAAGAAGCTCAACCTCAATAATAGCTTTAACGATCCATCGATGATGAGGGAGTGCCTGGCTTATAGCATTTTTGCTGAGATGGGTCTGCCGTCCTCGCGCTGCAATTACATTAACCTCTACATCGATATAGGTGATGGTAAAGAAGCTCAACTTCTTGGTCTCTACGCCAATGTGGAACAGGTGGATGTGAGATTTCTGCGTGACCGTTATGGAAATCAGGCCTCTCGGGGTAACTTGTATAAGCCCGAAATAGGCAAGTCGGGTCGCTGTTCGGACCTTTCCTGCTGGACTGATGGGGCATCGGAAGTCGACATCCAGAAGCGGACCAACGAAGAAGATGGTGACTATTCGGACATCAAGTCATTTATCACCCTGATTCAGAGCCTCTATAACAATGGACAAAGTGACGCCTCCCGAATTCAGTCTGAGTTGAGCCAGGTTTTTAATGTGGATTTATTTCTGCGCTATCTGGCCGTTGGCAACATTCTGACCAACTGGGACTCTTACCCCTCCATGGCTCATAACTACTACATTTATAACAACCCGGTTAATCCCATCTCCAGCGGGAAGGATTACTGGGAAATCATCCCCTGGGACTTGAATCAGTCCTTTGGGGGTTTTACCAATGGGGCCACAGCAGATCAATTGATCCAGTGGAAGTGGTGTTCTCCGGGGATGTCGGCTCCTGAAAGAATGCCGATTCTCGTCCATTTGGTCATGACTGTGCCGGAGTGGAGAGAACAATATCGGCAACACATTGCCAACTCCGTTATCGCCGGGGGCGTGTTTGATCCAGTAGAGACACAGACACTGGCTCAATCGATTTTTGATCTCATTGATCCATATGTGCGGCAGGACGGGAATCTCCAGTGTGGCAGTGAGGGACACAATTGCTTTGAGGATGGATTTACAACGGGGAACAGCTCCTGCTTTTGCCGATGGAGTGGACCAGGCCAATATTCTCTGTCTGCGTCCACTCGGGGAAGTTCAGGGATTACGAGCTACATTCGTGACCGGGTCAACTTCCTAAAAGCCAATGTGCAAGTGGTCTACAACTATCCGGGGGATGCCTCCCAGGACTGCCAGTGGCTAAGAACAGGCGCTCTCGGCGGTGGACAGCAACCTCCCGGCGGTGGACAGCAACCTCCCGGCGGTGGACAGCAACCTCCCGGCGGTGGACAGCAACCTCCCGGCGGTGGACAGCAGCCTCCCAGCGGTGGGCAGCAGCCTCCCGGTGGTGGGCAGCAACCTCCCGGTGGTGGGCAATGAAAAACCTCAACTATCAAAAGATTTTGGGAAAGATGCTTCGCCAGATGCAAGGGATCGGTTTAGCGCAAATGGACACTATTCAACTGTTGAATCGGCACGACATCAAGTTTGTATTTGAACAAGGCAAGCTTCTCCCGCTCCTCATTTGTCTTTCTCGTCATTATAGAATTCTAGAGGTAGAGGGGCAGAGAAGCTTCAAATATAACACCCTCTACTTCGATACCCCTGACTTCTTTCTCTATCGACAGCATCACAACGGTAAGAAGAACCGTTACAAGGTCAGGGTTCGTCGCTACTTAGACAGCGGTGAAATCTTTTTGGAGGTCAAATTCAAATCGAACAAAGGGAAGACCCAAAAAACCCGAAAGTTGATTGCGGAAGTCCCATACGTACTGGATGCTCCCGCCTATCAGGAGGTCCTGAAGCCAATGGGAAGAGATCTAGAGATCGGGGTGAGAAATTTCATACCCACGCTTTGGACCAACTTCCGAAGGATTACCCTTGCCAATCCTGAGGACGGAGAAAGAGTGACCATAGATTTGGATCTTTGCTTTAAATCCGAGATTACGGGAGGAAAGGTGGAGAAAAAATGTGGATTGGTCATTGCCGAGTTAAAAAGAGAAAAGGCGGCCCAGCCGTCAGAGTTTCAGGTGGTGGCGAAAAAATTGGGAATTCTCCCCTCAGGCATGAGCAAGTATTGCCTGGCAGTCGGGCTGCTCAACCCGGACATAAAATCAAATGAATTTAAAACAAGAATTAGAAGCTATTTAAACTCTGACGTGGAGAAGGTGTCATGACAGTCACGGACTTGGAATCAATTCAATTTTTAGGAAGCCATTTGATCAACTTTGCGTCGATGGGTGAGTTGCTCTATCGACTGACAATTAACCTTACTGTGTGCGCCTTTATCGTGAAGGGCATCTTTTTGCCGATTTACCGGGATCGCAATTATGTCTTTGCTCTTGGCTTGATCAACATATCAACCTTTCTCATCTGTCTGCTGATGAGCGGAGTAAAGCTTAAGATTGGTTTTGCCTTCGGCCTATTTGCCGTATTCTCTATCATTCGCTACCGAACGGAACAAGTGCCGATTAAGCAAATGACCTATCTTTTTCTCGTAATTGTCGTGGCAGTGATAAATGCCTTGGCGAACTCCGAAGTGTCCCATGCAGAACTCATTTTTACCAACGCATTTGTGGTTGGCCTTGTCTACTACCTGGATCGGATTTGGTACAGGCAGAGAGGTGGCGTTAAAACCGTTCGGTATGAAAAAATTGATCTGATTCGGCCAGAAAACCAGGCGCAACTCTACGCGGATCTGCGGCGGCGCACGGGTTTGAATATTGTACGAGTCGATGTTGTGGAAATCAACTTTCTCAATGATACAGCAGAGATTCGCATTCACTTCGACAAACCATCTGAGGTGGATTTCTCTGTCGCGGCATAGTGTTTGTTTAATTGTTAACGAAATTGGTGATTTATGAACGGACTTATTGGACGAGTGTGGGTGGTGTTCGGAGTTATGATGCTGAGCCTGCAGGTTTCAGCGGAAAACCTGAAGGTAAAGATTGTTAAAGTTTCCCTGAAAAACAATCTCGTGGTGGTTAACAAGGGAAGCAGCGACGGTTTGGAGAGGCACGATCAGGCTCAATTTATTGCCAACAAGCAGGTTGTGGCCCAGGGCAAGCTGGTAAAAATCAAAGAGGGGCAGTCTCTGTGGAAGGTCAATCGCCGAGCCAAAGTTAGACGGCTAGCTTCGGCCGAAAAGGTAAAACTGAATTTATTGGAGGGGCGGCAGATGGAAAGCCATGGCCGCCTCACCAAAAGTGACAAGCCAAAGCATAGATTTAAAGTCGGCCTAGGAACGGAACAGCTTTCCAATCGATTTCGTCTTTCTGATGACGACCAACAGCGTTTCGAGTCAAACAGAGCGGAAGATCAAACGTCGAGAAGATATGTGGGAATGGACTCGGTGGCGGATATGGCGCTAGTGCCAACACTCAAAATGTCTCACGAGTTTTCAAAGAGTTTTGAGTTGGACTACGAGTTGGCCTACCACATGATGAGCAAAAACCAGGATGCCTCATATCTAAAAGGCGGTGGTCAGCTGACCTGGGATTGGGCTGGTGGCAGGGAGCTCAAGATCGAGGGGCGTGGGATGATAGATTACCACCAAGACAATGATCTGTCCGGTGCCGTCGACAAGGATAACAATGGTAATATCTCAAGTAGTGAGCGTATCTATGATCAGGCTCGATTCAATGAGTTTGAAACCGAATTGAGTTATCAAACCAGGGCTTTTGATCAAGGGTCTCATCAAATCGACTTGAGCCCCTTTCTTGGCTATACGGCCAGGGTCTTTGATGAACCCTTTGGAAATCAGGATCGATCCGGAATGTTCGCGGGCGGGAGGGTGAGCTACCGGTTTAACAAAGAGATCAAGGTCATTGCAGGAATTCGCTTGGAGAAATTGTCGACGGGGAGTGGACAGGAGCTCACTCTGGTGGACGAAGTGAGTGCCGGAGCGGACCTGAATAGCGATGGGGTTCAGACGGATAATGCTGCTTTGGTGACGAGTGTTGACCGCTCCCAGTCCCGAAGGACTCTGAGTCTTGGTTGTGAGGCTAAGGTGAGTCGGTCCGTGCGGCTGGAGTTGGGCTATAGCCAGCGTGAAAGCCAATACAGTACCGGAAACTCAGCGGACCAGAAGCATTTTGGGCAGACCAAGGATAGGACACGAGTGGAGTCAGCTCTGCGATTTGATTTAAGCGATAATATAGACTTGAAGCTTGGACATGAGATGGTGCGAGATACAGACTTCAATGAGAGCACCACGAGCTTGGGACTTCGTTATGTTGGTGGCTTTTAGTTAAGATCGGACTTAGGTTTGTTCGTCAGCCTCGAACTTATGGGATCTCTAGTACTATATTATTCAAACTCAAAAATTTCGCTGGTAGTTGCCGATGCGCGCGACAAAAATTCATTTGCTGAAAAAAAAGTGTTGCAAGTCTTTGTCAAATGGATTTAGCATTAATGTACTCTATTGAAAGGAGGCACCAGTGATTAAAGCAATTCAAACAGTATTTGGCATCGTCGGCGAGTTCACTGCGGTAGCTTCCTTTTGCCCCATGATGGGGGATTCCGGCATGGGCATCCTCCTTCGGCTACGCGATCGAAAGCATTAAAAGCCGCCTAAGATACCAAAAAACTTAATAGATTGCGGGCTCGTCCAATACGTCGAGGCCCCACCTTCGTGTCGATTTGGATTTGTCTGTTGGCAGATTGGTTTCGAGCGAATACGTGGGCCTCCGTTTTGGTCCAGTCCACCACCAACTGCACATTCATGTTTTGCATAAGGAGAGCGCAATGGGCGCAGCGGAAAAACGCCAGGTTTTGGCACGAGTAAAATTAGAGGTCATCCCGATAGAAGTGGGTCTTGTTTTGGCGCGAAAGTGGCCAAAACGGATCGGCCTTTGGGTTTGGCAGGTTGTAAACGAAGTTTGGCATTATTTGTTTTATGCCAGTGTGGTTCGCAAGGTTGGGCCGGGGTCGGAGGACATTGTCATCCGAAATTCACCCGAAGAGTTGCGTCACAGATATTGAAATTTGGAGATTTAAAATGTTAACGCGAATTAAGAAAAGAACGAGGGCGAAGCTCTCTGAGGCCGAGCAGATTGAGCATTACACGGCTCAGCCGCAGGTGCTTCCTGAAGCTCTTAAAAAGCAGCTCAGTGAGTTAGTCGAGAACCAGGCTCTTTTAGCCTACGCCCTGATCGACTTGGATGAGAGTTTTCGATTGGCCGAGTCGTGGCTGGTGTTGACCAAAGATTGGCTGGTTTACGCCAAGCAAATCAAAGGGTCTGAGGCCTGGAGGTTTCGAAGAATTGAACGTCAGCAGATCGGTAGTTTAAGAGAGATTTGTGGGCTGAGCTGCAATCGCCTGGTGATTGGTGATAGCGATGATGAGGGAATTCTCCTCACCGTTCGCTACACCCATCGGCAGGGGCGACTGGTTGGGGTGATCAAGACTTTGCTGGAGTTCAGCTTGGAGGAAGAGAACAGATCGCAGATCTCCGAGGTGGGCAGGGGGAAGTCGGCAAAGAAAATCTATGCCGAGAATCTTCTTCATCCCGTCAGAGAGGCACAGGCTTCTGTCGCTGGGAACCAGATGGCGGTGGTATGGCGTCTTTTGGGTTATTTGAAACCCTATCGGAGACAGGTGATTTTTGGTTTGATCGGAGCCACTTTGATGACTTTGGTGGCCCTGGTGCCGGCGTTTCTGACTGGCCGCATGTTTGATCGGGTGATCAAGCCCTTTCAGGCGGGCCAGATGGACATGGAGACAGCCACTCATTTGGTGTGGCTGCTCATCGCTGGTTTGGCGGTGACCTTTGTCTTCCGGGAGATTTTCGCATGGGTGAGGCTGCGAACCATGTCGGTGCTTGGCGAGTATGTGGCCAAGGACTTGCGGGACGATGTCTATGCTCATCTGCATAAGCTGAGTCTGAGTTTTTTCTCCAGCCGACAGACGGGTAGTTTGATCAGTCGAGTGGGAAGCGACACAGACCGGATATGGGACTTCATCGCCTTTGGTGTGGTGGAGGTTTCGACTTCGGTGATGTTGCTGACCGGACTTGGTGTGGTGTTGATCTACCTGGATTGGCCTCTGGGGTTGATGGTGACCGCGCCCGTACCGATTATTCTTTATGCCATCATGAAGCATGGTGAGCATATGCAGAATCTTTTTTTGCGGGCGTGGAGAAAGTGGTCGGCTCTGACGGACTGTTTGTCTGACACCATCCCGGGAGTTCGGGTGGTGAAGGCCTTCAACCAGGAGAAGCATGAGACCAAGCGCTTCATGGATCGCAACAACAAGGTACTGGGCGAGTTTTCCCGCATCCACCATGTGTGGACTCGGTTCTGGCCAAAACTGATGCTGACGATTCATGCCATCCAGGTGGCGGTGTGGGTTTTTGGAGTGCCTCGGGTGCTCGCTCACATCAGTGATCTGAATGCAGGAGTGGCGGAGCCAGGTGGTCTAAGTCCAGGTGTTTTTGTCTCATTTGTTCTCTATATGACCATGTTCGTTCAGCCCATTGAGGTGATCGGACAGATGGCGAGAATGGTGAACAGGGCGACAAGCTCGGCACAGCGAGTATTTGAGGTTTTGGATACAGAGCCTCAGATTTTGGACCGTCACCGGGCGATGACGCCTGAGCGGATCGAAGGTGAAGTGGAGTTTCGCAATGTGGTGTTTTCTTACGATGGAGTCCGCAAGATTATCAAAGGGGTGAACTTCAAGGTGAAACCCGGCGAAATGATTGGTCTTGTGGGTTCCTCTGGAAGTGGCAAAACGACCTTGATCAACCTGTTGGCGCGCTTTTACGACCTGGATCAGGGGCAGATTCTCATCGACGGAGAAGATGTTCGTGACTTGGAAATCGGAGCTTACCGTCAGCAATTGGGAATGGTTTTGCAAGATCCTTATTTGTTTCATGGCTCGGTTTTGGAAAACATTCGCTATGCCCGACCGGACGCCAGTGAAGCTGAGGTGATTGAAGCCGCCCGAGTGGCCAATGCCCATGACTTTATCTGTCGCTTGCCACACGGTTACGACACGGTGGTGGGTGAAAGAGGTCACACGCTGTCCGGTGGAGAAAGGCAACGCGTCTCTATTGCACGAGCGGTGCTCAGAAATCCACGGATCTTGATCCTGGATGAAGCCACCAGTGCTGTGGACACGGAAACAGAGCGAAAGATTCAGGAGGCCTTGGACCGTTTGGTCAAGGGGCGAACCGTGATCGCTATTGCTCACCGACTTTCTACTTTGGCCAAGGCCGACAGGCTATTGGTGATGAAGGAGGGTCGAGTGGTGGAAGAAGGGACTCACGGCGAGTTGATGGCGATTGATTCCGGAGTCTACCGACACTTGGTTGACCTTCAACAGCAGCTCCATTTGGGTCAGTGTTCTTAGGAGGAAATGAATATGGAAGCTTTGCAATTAAATAGGGTGAAAACCATGAAGCAGGAAAATGAAGTGGATGAAAACCATCGACAGCTTCTGGTGATGGGTGATGAAGGCCAGCTGTCCCTCTGGAAGGAGGGACAGTATATCGCGGTGGAAATCCGCCGCTGCTTTCCCTGGTCTCAACCCACCCAGTGTTTGTCGATTCGAAATGGAGATGATGAGGAAATGATGTTTATTAAGGATGTAAAGAATCTTGAGAAGAAAAGCCAGGACGCAGTTCTTCAGGCGATGAGGGAGTCAGGATTTTTCTTTAAGATCACGAGAATTATTGAGGCCCGTGAGGAGTTTGAGTTGAGGCACTGGTTGGTGGAAACCGAGCAGGGTCAGCGCCGTTTTCAGACTCGTCTTGAGGATTGGCCCCGGGAGCTCCCCGGGGGTGATCTGCTGATTCGAGATGTCTATGGGGACATTTACCATGTCGGCGGCCTGAGGAGTCTGGATCAGCGCAGTCGAGAGCTGCTTTGGGCCTTTATCGAGTAATAATCTCCCGGGCGCCGGCGACCTTTTTGTGGTCGGCGCCCTTTTTTTGGGGTATGGTGGGGCCAATTAACAAAGGAAGACTTCCATGAAAATGACTCTTGGACTGTTGGTGCTTCTCGCTTCGCTGTCAGCTTATGCGGGCTCCAAAAAAGATGAGATGGCCAGCTTTAACAAGGTTAAGACCATCTATATCTCTCATATGCAGAAAAAGATGATGTCGATGAGCCAAACAACCACCTGTATGGCCCAGGCAGAGAGCTTTGATGCTCTTCGCGAGTGTGCAAAAAAAGGCAAGGCTGAGATTGCGGCGTTGGACAAGTCGGCTAAAGATGCCCACGATAAAGCCCAGAAGGTGAAAAAGTAATCTCGACGCCAGCAGCTTGTTCGCAGGATTCAGGTCTTTTGATTCCGTCTGCTATTTGCAGTGAGAATGTTTGGCCTTGTTGGATTTGAAGATCGCACAAAGGGCATCCGCAAAACGGGTGCCCTTTGGATTTGCGGATAGTTCTTTGGCCAGAGCATCCTTGATATGAGGGAAACACTTGTTTGCCAGTAAGGGAGCCAGTTTCGTGTCCGGGTCGGTATCCGAGCCACCGAAACCATTGACCACGGCCAGAGCCAGACGCTCTTCAGCGCAGTAGTCCTCTCGGGCGTCCTCTTGGAGGGCAATATCAAAAAAGGGCAGGGCGGCTCGGTGCCAGCGGTAGTAAGTGACCAGTTTTCCCACCTCAAAGCCCATTTCAGCCCGATATTTTGGATGGTATTCGATCATGCCCAGGGCTCGTGGGCGACAATCTTCCATGGGTTCTCGGGATTGGTAGCAGGCTTTGATTCGATGAATGAGAAGTTTATTGCGTAATTTCATCGCCCGATCAGAGCGCTTGAGAGTTTTGTACTTCTCAAATACGTCATTGGCTACTTCCCCGGCCTTCTGATGCTCCTGGCGTCGATCCAAGTCTCTCATGTATTCATACACGGAGTTTTCGAGTAGTCGTTGCCACTCGTCGTCTCGTTTAAGGGGATCAATGTCCTCCAAGTGGGTGATCACGTCTTCCCAGATTTCCTGTTCTTCTAGCTTTTGAATTTGTTCAATGGTGTAGACCTTTTTGAGTTGATTGACGTTGTCTTCGATTCGGTCCAACTTGGTGTTCATTTCCTTGGCTGTTTCCTCAAGGCGAAAAAGGGATTTCTGGAGATTGGCTAAAGCAGGCACGTGACTGGCAATCAGCCCCGTGTCGGAGGTGTCTGCCGACGCTTTGGAAATGGAAATACCTGTAAAGATAACGGCCGATGCGCCACAATAGATCAGCGCTTTGGGTATTATACTGGCTTCGACCTCTTCGCTTTTGGCCCGTTGGCGGAAGCTGAGCCAGTAGATGAGGAGAGCAAAGGTCGCAGCACCTGTGATCCAGCTCAAATAGTCGGAATAGTTTCCCAATGGGCTGGCAAAATCAGCCGCGGCGCCAACCGCACTGGCCAAGGGAGTGACACGTTTAAATGCAGTTCGACCTACACCTGATAGTTCGCCCAGGTTGAGCTTGGATCTGACAAATCGCGAGGGTCGTGCAAAAAGACTCACAACCTCCTTTCGGAATTTCGGCTCCCTTAATTGAGATTCGTGCTACTCTTTGAAACATGAGTGAGCCAAAATCCTGCCCCCAGTGCTTCACCATTCTGGAGGCAGATCACAGATCAGAAACCCTAACCACAGTCTGTACCAATTGCGGAACACGCTCCGTCAGTATCGCAATTTTGCAACGACATTTTGTTGCCCCCTCATGGAGGAGGATGTTCCAGCGAGGTCGACGCTTGGGGTGGTCCAAGAAGAAGTTGTGCGACAAGAAACCCTGTCGGATGCGAGCCTTTGGTCTGGCCACCGATGAGGGGATGGTTGAAGTTGATGTTTGTCACAGTTGCGAGCAGGTATGGTTTGATCATCAGGAATTGGAAAAGGTCTCGAAGTTTTTCGATGTGCCCTTCGCCCAAAATCTGCCGGGAGATGTAGCTGAAGAGTTGTCAAAGATCAGAATGGAAGCTGGCCAGGCGGTTCCCCAACACACGGTCTTTGATTTCTCCACTTCGGACTTTGGTTTTCAGGTAGGCTTTGAGCACATGAAAAAGCTCGGCCGAAAAGCAGGTTTGGCCTTTTTGGGGTTTCCCGTTGAACATCAGAACCGAGTTCGAGGGATACCGTATATAACTATATCGGTGTTTGTTCTCATATTAGCCTTCAGTCTCTCGGTCTTTCATTGGAACCAGGAATGGTTGCCACTTTTGGGATTCATTCCGGAAGCTCCTTGGAGGTGGGGCGGAATTACAGCTCTTACATCATTTTTTGTCCATGCGGACTATGGGCATTTAATTGGTAATCTCTATATGTTTGGGGTTTTTGGCGACAATGTAGAGGACAAACTGGGTTGGAGGTTCTTGTTTCTGCTGGTGCTCGGAACTCTTCTTGGAGTGGCTTTTCACCATCTGGCAACCGAGGCACCCGACGCCGTTTTGGTGGGGGCCAGTACGGGGATTTCGGCAATCGTCACATACTATGCTCTGTCCTTTCCCCGCCAGCAATTCAGCATGGTGTTCCTATTCTTTCTGTGGGTGCGCATTCCTGTCTTCTTTTATGTTCTCGTGTGGGTAGGTTTACAGTTCATCGGGACACTTATGGCCAAAGAGCAGCTGGTGGCCACGTCCTTTGCTGGCCATATTGGGGGAGCCTTGGCCGGTTTCATTTTCTGGATCTCAGAAAAGATGAGTCGAGGTAGGGTAGCTCGCTAGATATTGAACTCTATTTTTGGTCATCATTGTCCTTTTTTATCAAAACAATTTGCAGCGGGTCATCTTTGTCCTGTTTCTGAGTTTTTTTCTTTTCAGTGGCAAAATCGACCGTAATGGAAGATGCGATGTTCCTTTGCACCTGAAGCTCGCGATCAAGGAAGCTCATCATTTCGGCATCCTCTTTTTCCATCGTCTCCTCAAGTGACTTGGGTTTTTGACGATAGCCCATTTCACCATGCTGCAGGTCCTTTTTGATTTGAGGGGATAACCAGTCCGATAGTGGTTGAAGAATGGAATTGCCAGTTCCGTTGAACATGGCATAGGCGACCGCTGCGACAGCAATGGTTGAACTTAGGACTTTTAGCCACTTATTCTTCTTCATCAAATTTCCCCCTGAACCATCTTCGGTTCATTCAGGAGCAAGGGCTAGGCCAAAAACACCGACTATAAACAGGCGCTTTTCTCATCTTAGTCCGTCAATATTGTTAAGGATTGTCAGTCAGGTGGCACCTCTGGGGATGGCTCATTCTGAGGCAGTTAACGGTGGGTCTTTCCCGATGGACGAAGCAGGACGTGGTGGCTTCCCCCTTTGGAACTGAAAAGCTCCAAATGTTGATTGTAGCCCGGTTTCGTCAGTTGCAGCCGATAGGAGCGATCAGGAGAGATAGAAATCGTCGCAGGAGTCTGACGATAGAGCCTGCGGCCATCAAGAATGATGTCTGCCCCCGAGGGCATGGTTTCGATGGTCACCTCAATCCCCTTAGCTGGTTTGGCCCACTCTTTTATCTTGTCCATAGCGGCGTCAGACCTGTCGGTACTGGCAGGATTTCGCGATTCCTGTGAAAACCAAGAACTGACACTCTTGACCAGGCCTCTGGCAAAGGGCTTGGTGTAGGTGAGATACCCTGCGATAAGAGTGATTGTCGCCATCACCCCAATTAATTGCCAATTGATCTGTTTCGGAGGTGGCCCTTGAACAATGTTAATGTGACTGTAGAGGTGTTCATCGCGGTGTTTTTGCTGTGGAGGGTTTAGGTGGGTTGGAGGGACATCTGTTTGCCTGAGAGTAAAATCCTCCACCTTGCCCGTCATTATGGGACTCGGAGCGGGTTGGTTCTGAGCGGTGACCTTTCCGGTCGCATCTGCGTATTCGGCCATCAGGTTACTGTTCTCAATAATCTCGTCAGCAAAGGAAATCTGGATGGAGTCGCGAAACTTGCTGGGCAAGTACTCCGGGAAGTTCCGGTTAAAAAATAGGCGTAGCTCTGCTTCGGCCTCCTCGGCGCTGGAGTATCGGTCTTCTGGATTGTTGGCGAGCATTTTGTCTAATATGGGTTGAAGCTGTTCAGTCATGGGGACAAAAGGCGGAAGGGGTTTGGGCGGTTTGGTTCCCAAGAGGTAAGAGCGAATGATGGAGAAGTCATCTTTGTCGTAGTATCGCTGTCCGCTGAGCATTTCCCAAAGGATGATGCCCACTGAGTATATATCTGAGCGTCCGTCGACAGTGAGATCCTGGGCTCGTTCGGGAGAGATGTACTTCACCTTGCCGATGATAGAGTCTGACTGGGATGTGGTTGTCTCTTGTCCAACGACCTTGGCCACACCAAAATCGATGATTTTTAATTCACCTTCGAAGCTGACCAGTACATTTTGTGGACAAATGTCGCAATGAAGAACTGGGCTGGGCATTTTAGTAATGGGATCTACAAAGCGTTGGGCATAGGAGAGGCCGGACATGACGGAAATGGCAATATGGACGGCATCGGCGACACCAAGATCCATAAGACCTTCTAGGTGACGTTCAAAAACCTGCTTGAGAGTGATGCCGGGGATGTATTCCATGACCAGGTAGAGGGTTCCCTCGTGTTCACCCACTTCGTAGATCGAAGCAATATTGGAATGATTCAGCTTAATGGTAACCTCGGCTTCCCGACGGAAGAGCTTAGATCTCTTTTGATTGAGGTCGTACTCTTTGAGGAGCTTTTTGATGGCGACAAACTTGCCTATTCCACCGGCCCCGGGATTGCGGGCCAGATACACCTCACCCATGCCACCCTTGCCGATGGATTCGAGCAGGTAATATTTGTCGATGCGTTGGTCCTTCAACGGCCCTCCCAGCCTACAAAAACGCCCACTAATACATCGGTCTCTTTGCCTCTTGCGTTGACCTTCAAGGACTTAGGATTGAAAGTTCTGGACGGTCTAGGTGCCAGGTTCCGAAAATGCGTCTGGGTGCACCAACCTGAAGGATTTTTTCCTTCAGGTTGGTGCACCCAGACGCATTTTCGGAACCTGGCACCTAGACTGAACCCGGACCTCTGCCTAGATTACTTGCTCGGAATTGTCCGAAAGTACACATCAAAGATCTTGATCCGGCTGCCGTTACTCATATCCATGAGTGATCTTTGTCTTGAGGAATTCTTGAATTCGTCTTTTTCGTCAATGTTGGCATAGTTGAGATCAATGGACTCTACACCGACGTCGCCTAGGCGATGGAGTTTGTTGGCTGAGGGCGACCAGAATTGGAGTTCGCCAAAGCGGCTGTCGGCCCGATCGATGCGGTTGTCTCCATTGGCGTCAAAGGTGCGCAGGGCTTCAAAGCCGTTGCTGTAGGTCTTGCCACCAGTAAATTTGGTGTTGTCACCAAACATTTCGTGGACGTCTTCAATGACGCCATTGTTGTTCCTGTCGTGGACGAGAAACACCACCGAGTCCTGGGTGGGCCAGGAGATGCGATCAACCTTGCCGTCGCCGTTGATATCAAATTTGGTACCCGCGGTGGGAGGCGACAGGGTGATTGGGCCACCGTCGAGATTAGCCATCAAGGGCGAATGCCTCCGGTCGCAATTTTCCTTTTCTTCCGGGTCGATCTCACGATTTCCCGAGTAGATCAGCTCCGTGGTTCCAGTCCTCAAGTGAGCTGTCATGTTGTCATCAACACTGAGGCGGATGGCGTTTTTCAAAGAGCCAATGTTTCCCTTCTCCGCATCGGTGATATCGCTCAAATCGGGAGCGAGGCTGCTGCCTGGGACCTCGTTGGCGCGGAATTGAATGGCGTAGTCACCAGGTTTGCCAAGCATCTGGGCGATATTTCTTAAGTTGAAGGTCATCTCCTTGGTGTTAACGACTTGACTCCATATGTTCTTGCGGAAGACCTCTCCGTCAAGGTGAGTCGCCAGAGTTAGGCGATCATTGTGGCCCTCTTCATAAACCGTTATTGAGACTCCGTTGCCCTCCTGACGGACCAGATTGGTACCCACGGACTCGGTGATACGATCCGAACAGTCGTATCGAATTTCAATGGTCTTACAGGTGTTGGGATCGGTAGATTCAGTCTTGGTTTCCACATATTCAGGTGGTGGAGTCGGAGTGGGGGTGGTTCCCGGGTTGTCGCACATCTGTTTGGAAAAGAGAGCCTTGTCGGAAAACACATTGCCCTTGAGAGCCTGAAAACGACCACAGGACAAGATTGATAGAACAATTGCTCCAAGTAAACTCAAATTGAAAAGTGAAATGGACCGGATATAGTCCGCTCGCTGCAACCCCAGCATTTTGTCCTCCTTGACAAACCCTATGCGCGAACACGACCCATCCTGTCTATTTGCAATTCTGGTGCGGGCTAACTCAAATCTGTTGGGGAATGAGACATGGTGGCGGCTCAGTTTTTGGGCACTGTCTAGGATTAAAACACTTGGCCCAAAGGCTTAGAAATCCTTTCAGAGGCCAGGGGAGATGCCGATAGAGTAGGGTTAGATCCTGGTTAAGAAGCCAGCAAACCGTCTCAAATTTATAAGATTGAGCCTAGTGGTTGGGGAGAAGATTTTGTCTGTCGAGACCAAGCGCATTTTGATTGTCGATGACAGTGAGATATTTCGTCTTCTGCTCAAAAAGATTTTAAAGAAAAACCCTGAATTTGTAGTCATTGAAGCTGCATCTGGTGAGGAGTGTTTGCATGAAGTGGATGAGTATCGACCGGACATGATTCTTTTGGATTTCATGATGCCGACAATGACAGGGACAGAAGCTCTGCAGAAACTGCGTGGAAGCCACAATGCTATTGATCTGCCCATCATTATGGTGACTTCAAAGACCGAGCCCAAGGATATTGTGAAATGCCTTGAGCTTGGTGCCAATGACTACATCACTAAGCCTGTGAACCCTGAGGTGTTGCTCACGCGCATGAATACCCATTTAAGCCTCGGGAAGTTGTCCCGTGAAATGGCCCGTTTAAACGAGCTGGAAATTATGCAAACACTGGTGACGACTTACAATCATGAGGTCAATAATCCATTGGCCATTGCCACTAGTTGTCTGGAGTTTGTCAAGGCTCAGCATTCGTCGGAGGATTTAGATAAGCTAGAGGAATCTCTTTGGCGCATTTCTGAAATTGTTAAAAAGATCGAGAAAGCCACATTAGGTGGGCAGGTGCAGTACGAGGACTACTCGGAGAATTCCAAGACCCTCAAAGTCAAGTAACAGCAGACGCCTACTTGAGCATCCTCTTGTCCATCAAGGATTTCGTGTACAAAATAATGGCCAGCGAAATGCAGTAGCCGATAAAGGCTCCGACGGCCCCGGGTATTCCCACGACCATCAACCAATTCTTGAATATGGTTTGATAAACCACAGAGGCAATTGAAACAAGAAATCCCAAAAGCAGGAGTTTGAAGGCCTGTTGGCGCATGAGAAAAAGCATAACTGTCCCACCGATGTTGAGTAGGCCAATGACGACCGAGTAGAGAACATCAAACCAGGACTGAGACTCAAAGTAAGTCTTCGTCTGGTTGTCCAAGGGAATCAGGTTGAAATGAATAATGGCCAAAGACAAAAGGCTCCAGCCCGTGGAAACCATGACAAAAAAGAATATGATCCACACCAGGGCGGGTCGTTTGCCCGATCCTCCTTGGGGATTGCCTGAGTTGTCACCATGAAGATCACGGAATTGGTCCCCCATAGCCCTCTCTTTGTCATTGGTGTGGTCTGATTAGATCACGGCCTCTGATTGGTGTCTATCCACGTCGGCTATCTCCTAAAGTCATGACGGGGCGGATAATATTCCATTAAAGGTAACTTTTTGGATCGGAGCCCATATACTTTGGCAGGGAGGCGCTTATGTTGATTTTGTTTGGTATCGTCGTTGGACTGATCTTGGCCTACGCGAATGGAGCCAACGATAATTTCAAAGGGGTGGCTACGCTCTATGGCAGTAAGACCACCAGCTACCGGGGGGCTTTGGCGCTGGCGACCATTGCGACTTTGGCGGGCTCCATTCTGGCCCTCTTTATCGCCAAAAGCTTGCTGGTTACTTTTTCAGGAAAAGGAATCGTCCCAAATGAAGTTGCAAGCCTGAAGGAGTTCTCCCTGGCCGTTGGCCTTGGAGCCGGATTAACGGTGTTACTGGCCACTCGATTGGGATTTCCTATTTCGACGACCCACGCCCTCACGGGTGCAATGACTGGGGTGGGGCTGGTGGCGTCTTTTGGTCAAGTGAGTTTTACCACCCTGGGATCGAAGGTCATGCTTCCGCTTCTGATCAGTCCAGTCCTCGCCGTTGTTGGCACTATCTTGGTTTATCCCGCTCTCCGTCGATGGGCTAAAGGGACGGGGGTGAAGAGAGAGATTTGTTTGTGCGTCGGGAAAAAGGTGTTAGCCGTCGCCCCTGCGGGAATCAGTGGCGGGCGGGCGGAGGCCTACTTTGCCTCCCAGGTAACCACGTCAGCTCCACTGGCCCTAGAGGTCGGATTAGAACCCGAGTGTCGCGAGCGCTATGTCGGTCAGGTGTTTGGTTTTAATGCCGGCAATCTTCTAGATGGTCTTCACTACCTGAGTGCCGGTGCAGTCAGCTTTGCTCGTGGCCTCAATGACACTCCAAAAATTGCCGCCATCCTTTTGGTCGGTCAGGCCTTTTCCATGCAAGCCGCCATCCTTGCGGTCGGCGTCGCCATCGCGGTCGGCGGCCTTCTGAATGCGAGGCGAGTGGCGGAAACGATGTCAGAAAAAGTGACAGAAATGAATACCAGCCAGGGACTCGTGGCAAATCTTGTGACCAGTGGTCTGGTGATAGTTGCCTCAAAATTTGGGCTGCCAGTTTCAACCACCCATGTCTCTTGCAGTTCCTTGTTCGGCATCGGTCTGGCGACGGGCCAGGCTCATAAGGATACGATCAAGAGTATTCTTCTCGCCTGGGTCATCACTCTTCCTATCGCGGCGGTGGTGGGAGTGGCCATATATTTGGTCTTGCGACAGGTTTTGCCGGGGCTCATACTATAATCGGTCACCTGTTATGCTGAGATTTTGAAAGCGAGTAAAACGAACCGTGCTATTTGGATCGCGCTCCAGCTTCAGTTCGACTTGTGTGACCCCATTTCCCTTGCAATTGGGAAGGGGGTGCATTTGGATGCCTTTCCCCAAATCAAAGCGGGTGAATCCGGCATCTCCAGGTGGTTTTTGCCCAGCGGAGTAGCAACGAAAAGAGCTGATCAGGCCCACTGGTGTCGTAGCGAAGCCGACCTTTGGAGTCCAGTGATACTTAACTCCACCCAAGCCAACGAATCCCTTTTCAGCAAAGTCAAAAAGGATGTAGACCGGTCGGTCAAAGAGAGTCGCGCCGGTGAAATCATTGTACATATAGGCAGCCCCCTCGACCTCACCAAGGAGACTCACGGTTAGGCCTCGATCCAAGTCTGCGCTGTCGCGAATACAGGCTTTGTAGACCTTGGTAAACCAGGTGTTACCTCCCTCTTCACCAGGCCGCTTAAAGCTCAATACGGCGACACAGCCATTTCCCAAGTCTGAAGTGGGACCAAGTTGCTCGCCTACGTCGCGAAAGAGTCGAGACTTGGCTTGGGTGGAGACGATGGGGCTACACTTGGGATCAGAGCTAAAGCATTCTCTCTTGTAAACGGTAATGAGGCTTCGGCTTTGTGTTCCCAAAGTGCCGTCGGGTTCCAGCCGTGTTGAACGGTGGGAGTGAAACACCAGTTGATTGACCTTGTCGTATGAAACAAAGTTGTTGCCTGGATTGGTGTCAGGATAGTGGGCGCGAATGAGATTGCCAAACTCATCACTGGCCATGGAGTAGACACCATTATTGATTGTGCCATAGGACCCACCGGGAGGGTGAGATATGGAGGCAAAACTTCGGTTGATCGGCTCGAGAAGATTGACGTTGACAAAGGTTCCAGACGCATAAGGAGAGGGTGGCACATCTTGAGTGAGGTCAATGCCAAAGAATCTGGCACTCGTCCCACCAAAGAATCTTGGGGCACAAGTGCCCTGTTTCTTTGATCCGCAGGGATCAAGAGTGCCCGTGTACACCCCGGCTGTGCTGGCTCCAGGTACGGCCAGTCGATAGGAGCGGACCCTTTTGAAGTCCTGTCCGAGGCGGAGAAAGCGCGCCACGCGGAATGTGGGTGTCGCATTGAGCTCCATGTAGGCCAGGGCGATGAATTCGTAGGTCACACCATTGCGAATGACCCGATAGGAAAAGGGAGTGGCGCGCCCTCGCGGTTCATGGCCGGTCTCTTTAAAGATGCGCTTCACCTTTTTATCCTTAGTGGCCAAGAACATGTTGACCACACCGTTTGAGGTTTTCCCCATGAGCAGTCCCTCAGGAATCACGTAGGTTCTAATGCCCGAGCCTGCGCGGCCTTCTTCACCCTGCAATACAAGGTCAAACGAAGTGATCGGGTAGTTCCTCTCCAGATTGAGCTGTATTCGATGAAGTTTGACCACTCGGGTGTCGCTAGCCGGATCATGGGGCTTCATGGCCGAGACCCAAATCGCATCGGCCTCGTTGACGTTGAGACCTTCCGATTTTTGAATGGTGAGACTTTGGCTCCTGGAAGTGAGCTCCTTGATTTTGAGATTTTCAAAGGAGTCCTGGCAAGAGCACAAAAGGGCGATAGAGGTCCACAGGGTGACCCAACCCAGAATTACTGTTCTCATTTTACCCAACCCATCTGTGTAAATTGTTACACAACCCAGATGACTAAGGATGCAAACGGAGTTCCAGTTTGGATCATACCCTAGCGGCGGGAAAAAGCGCCCCTAGCGAGATGTTTCCTTCTGGCGATGTCTAAGCTCTGCTGGGGTGTCGATTTTCTATTCGACTTTGACTTCTACGCGACGGTTTTTCTGCCGGCCCTGAAAATTGCCGTTGTCGGCGATGGGTTCAGTTTCCCCTTTGCCAACGGCTTTTACCTTGCCCGGAGGTAGGGGGACTCTGTCGATGAGGACAGCTTTGATGGTTTCAGCTCTTTGTAAGCTGAGTTGTTGGTTGTAGGCGGCGTTGCCCACGGAGTCGGTGTGGCCTTCGACCGTCACGACATTAATGGGCTTCACGTTTTGAATGCGCTCGACGAGTTCGTCGATCACTGGCTTGGATTCGGGCGTGAGTTTGGCTGAGTTGAACTCGAATTGAAGATCAAGAACAGTAAAGCTGACAAACTTTGCGGACCTAGTTTCAAGCAGGCGGGCCACCTTGTCGAACACAGGGCCAAAGGCATAGTTGATCCCGGAGTACACCCGCCAGTCGGGTGTTGAGGTGCCGTGACCCAACTCTGTACCACCACCGACGTGGAAGGCCAGATTGCGGGTGATATCATGCTTAAGCCCGGCAAGGGCCTCAAAGGAAGAGCCTTGCCGATTAGTCAGATTTGATGTGGATTTGGTGGGTTGGCTGCCGTAGATTTCCAGAATTAACTTTGTATCAATCGAAGTGAGCAGGTAACTGCCGGCAGCAGAGGCAATGATCTGATTGGGAAGTGGGTCAATGCCGGCATTGGGGATTGGGCTGCCTGGATCCCGCCAGCGGTGGCCGAGGTTGAAGGCAAAATTCCATTTACCGAAGTCTTTGTCGGCGGCAAATTCAAGGTTGAAGTTGGGACCTGCTCCGTCGCCCACGTAGGGGTTATTTTTGATTCGGTTGTGATTCATGGAAACCACGGTGGCGATGCCCCAGCCTTTGTAGTCCTCGGTAATGCGGAACTTGGCTGCGCCGCGAATTTCGGAAGTTCCGGAGCCTTCAAAGCGTCCCAAGTTTTGTTTGGTATCAAATGTCTGGTCGATGACGTAGGGGAAGCTCATGCCCACTTGGAAGTTCTTGGAGACGCCGATAGCAAAATTGATATCTGCACTTGTAAAGGAATCATTTTTGTCAAAAACACTTTGGTTTGGAGCCGGCCCCCCACCCTCATAAGCGGGAAAGGTGTTTTGTGCATAGTTAACAAAAAAACCAAGGTTGAGAATTCCAGGATCCAGGGTTTCACTTGAGTGGACAGTGACAAAGTCCAAGCCATCTTGAGTAGGGCTAAAGTTCTGAGCGTCACTGCCAATCATGTTGGCCGAGGCTGAAAAGTCCGCAAGGAGAAAAAGACTAAGTAAAACACGTAGACATTGATTTTTTGAATTCATGTTTTCTTCCCCTTTGTGATCATAGGAATTTCCATCGGTTTGGGCCAGTGTCACCCTGGGCAAGCGGATTCTTTAATCCTTTGGTCTAGGCAGCATGGGTCGGTCTGACCCATCCGCTTTGGTCTTCAACATGGTCACTTGAACAATAGGGATGATTGGGATCAGAATAAAAGGGCTACAACAGCAAGGGGAGTGGAAGATGGGTGTGAGAAAGCCAGCTTGTTCCTTTCGTCGGGTCCTCGTTGGGATCTGTTGCATTGGCCTTCTGAGTTCAGCTGGTGCCGAACAGCCACCCGACACATGGGCGGAAAAGATGCAGGAGGCCGCCAAGGTTCTTGCTGACGGATTTCCCTTTCTCTACTCCAAACGGGAGTTTCGCCAGCCGCAGAATGTAAAACGCATTGAGAGCTACATTGAGAGGTTCAAACAGAGTAGCCACACTCTTCCGGTTTCAGTGGGCGAGCGGTTTATTGGCCTAGATCCTTTAATTGATCAATTTAACACCCAAATCACCCAAGTTCTCGATGAGGCGGCTCAGTCCTTCAAAGCTAAGCAACACGATGTGGCTCAGTCTCAGGTCAAAATGGCCGTTCATAAGTGCTTCGCCTGTCATACGGCCTACCAAATGGGGCCCCAGATTAAACGCATGAATGTTGAGGTGAAGGGGATTCCTCTCGATGCCATGAGTAAGGTTGAAGTCTTGGTGGCTCTGAGGCAATTTGCTCCAGCCCTAAAAATCATCGAGGGAAAACTTAAGCAGGGATTGAAGAAGTCCCGTCAGCCTGTCGACCTCATGCCCTTTTTGCGGATGCATCTTTTGATTTCGGTTCGTTCTCTCCAGGATGTGGCAAGAGCGCAAAAGGCCATTGGGCTATTTCAGAAGTCCTTTGCAAAAACCAAGACCAAAGCCGGTCAAGGAGAACCCACGGCTCAATGGTCTGAAGATCTGAAGTTCTGGCTAAGTCTCAAAGGTGGGGAAAGCGAAAAGTTGGCTAAGGTGACCGAGAGATCGGTTGCTATGAGAAAGACGACAGAATCAGCTTACGTCTTGAATTTGCTCAAAAGCTTTTTGCTTCATCAAACACTGATTGACCGCAAAAACCCGGAAGCCTTGGCCCAGGTGTATTGGCAGTTGGGGCAGGTTTACCGTGATCTGGAGGCGCCCATCCTCCAGGATTTGCCTAAGATCTATTTTGCGGCCTGCAGGGAGGCCGCTCCTAAGGGTGAAACTGCTAAGAAGTGTATGTAGGCTAAGCCGGGCAGGCAGGGCCCGTTTACTCTTTAGTCTTTAGATCGGCGTCGTTTTCCTCAATAAAGGCCAGTAAGTCGTCTTTCTTGTCCATAAGACGAATCCATTGTTCCTTATAAAGAGTGACCGGGAATCGGCCCATACCATAGACGGAGACGGCGCCCTTTTGGCTGACCTTAAAGCTAATGTCCTTTTTGCCTCCCGACTTGGTTTTCTTCAGTTCGGTGTTTTCTTTTCTCAGTCGCTCAAGTTCTGCTTGAAGATCTTCTTCGGACATTTGCTACCCCATTTACCCGCTATGTTAATGATGCCCCAATCATCTTAAGGGGAGGGGTTGATGTCAAAGCTAAACTGTGGACGAAGGGCCGGAGATGAGAGGCGATGGTTAATATTTGGTGCATAATGTGATGAGATTAGTCATGGCCGGTCAAAATAGGAGTGGAGGCTCAAAATCCCGCCCCCCAAGAGGGCGCAGGACAGGAGATGATCTCCCTAAACATCATGGGCTCATAGTAATTGCGGTTGTGGCCGCAGTGGGTATTGTCTACCTCATCTATTCGACATTATTTGGTCTGCAGAAGACGTCCACCTATTCCGGTTATCAACTGGAGTACCTTTCCAAAATCCATGGAGAGGCAACTCGGCAGGCTTTGCCGATGGTGATTGTTCTGCATGGGGCTGGGGCGGACGAAAAGGATTTGTTAAACGTCTTTGATCACACCGATGTTCCCTTGCGGGTCATTTCATTCCGTGGGCCCGCCAAATTTCAGCGCGGATACACTTGGGCCAAGGGAGATGGGACCAACAAAATGGCGGCTCAGGCGGATTACCAGGATCAATTTCGCATGGTGGGGAAAGCCATTGCCTATTCCACGGAGGAGTTGAAGAAAAAATATCGGACCCGAGGCAAGCCCTTTGTTTTCGGTTTTTCCATGGGCGCCACCATGGCCCTTTATTTGGCGCTTCATTATTCGGACTATTTTGCGGGCATCTTTACCGTCGGCGGTTCCCTGCCTCCAGAATTTTTCACAAATGAGGGGGCGAGCCCCATTGTGATTTCTTCTCCGATTTATGCCTATCACGGTAAGAATGACCAGATTATTCCATTTGCGGATGCTCGGGCGTCGGTTCTCAAAATAGGCGAGCTGAGCCGCGATGTGACTTTTCGGGACTTCGATGGAGGGCACACCATTCCGCCCAATGTTGTGGTCGATGTAGGTCTTAAGATGAAGGAGCTTCTCGGCCAATAGATCGAGGACGATGCTTGCCCCTGATCCCAGCCTCAGGGTATTCTTCCGTCATGGATGTGGATTTCTCAAACAAGATCATGATTTTCACCGACGGTGCCTGTTCGGGCAACCCGGGGCCTGGTGGTTTTGGCACAATTGTGGTGGTTCCCGACGGTCGGGTGGACGAGTTGGGCGAGGGCCGCCCATCCACAACCAACAATCGAATGGAAATGGTGGCCGTCATTAAAGGTCTGCAAAAGATAAAGGGGATGAGGGGTGATGTATGGGTTCTCACGGACTCCACCTATGTCATCCGCGGCATCACCCAGTGGATTTGGGGTTGGAAGAAAAAGGGCTGGAAGACGGCTGAGGGTAACGAAGTCACCAACCGTGACCTTTGGGAAGCGCTTGCTGAGGAAGTCAGTGATCGGAAGAAGTTCGGGAGTCTGGAGTGGAAGTACCTTCGCGGTCACCAGGGAACTCCCGGTAACGAACGCTGCGATGAGATTGCCGTGGCCTTTACCAAGAAGAAGCGACCATCTTTGTTTTCCGGCACCCTGCTGGAGTATGAGGTCCCCATCTATGATCTTCCTGAGGACATGTCCCTGCCGCCCATGAGGCCCAAAACTGAAAAGAAGGCGGCTCACTCTTACTTAAGCTACGTCAATGGCAAGCTGCTTCGTCACTCCACATGGAGTGATTGCGAGGCTCAAGTGAAAGGAAGGCCGGGGGCCAAATTCAAGAAGGCCACATCGGCCAGTGATGAGGAATCCATCTTAATGGGATGGGGTTTGGACCCATCCCTCTTGGATAATCTCGACTAATTAATGAGAGTAGGCCGAGGCCGGAATTGTCTGCCAGGAGCCATCGTTGCGGCAACGTCCGTTATCTTCAGAAAGTGGGCGGACCAGAAGCTGCATGGCGATTTCCACCCGCGGGCCTTGGAAGTAGGCCACCTGAATGGGCTTAGCATCCTGTCCGTTAAAACTGACAGCAATGGATGCGCAATCTAGAGCTGGAGCGTGGACGCCGTCGTGGTTCAGGATGGGGACGTTGTCGATGGTGACCCTCATGCCGTCATCAGAGATCATGGCAAACTGATAACTGCCAGCGGGCAGTTTAATCTGACCGCTGAGACGCAGGGAGAACCACTCCAATAGAACATTGTCCTGATCATCAACAACCGTATTGCCCATGTTGCTGGTGAAACTGTCCTGCCAGGACCGAGGAGTGACATTTACCTGGGTCATGACCACAGCAAAGGGAGTCTTGGTACCAAATTCCTGGTAGTCATCCAGGTGGGCATTATTGAGGTTACCATCAAAAAGATCACCATGTGCCGTGCGGCTGAGATAATACAGATCACCCATAAGACCAGGCGATGTACCGGGCTCCGGCGCACCACCAGATGGAGGCAAAGGCCCTCCCGGGGGAGGCGTTCCTCCCGAGCTACCTCCTCCACCTCCGGAAGGGGGAGGCTCGCACATTTCAGATGAGGGAGCTAATGGATCACAAATGACCTCTCTTGGCGGCTGTTGGCCAGCAACTGGATTTGGAGGAAGAAGAGTCCCGGCATCATCCTCTTCTGAGGGCGCTGGGCTTCCACTGTTATCTCTATTATTGGACGATTCTGGATTGTCGAGCATGCCGCCGTTCTGGCCAACAGAGCCGGGAACATCTGAACTCGTTCCGGGATCAGCTTTGAGATTGGCATCCGGTGAAAACTGAATGTCTGTTGCGCAGTTTTGAAAGCCCAACATTAAAACGGTGAGACAGCCAACAATGAGACCAATAGGTCTAAATGAGACACCCGACATGAATCCCCCCTGGACGTACTGGTGGATTAATTTGCAAAGGACTTACCAATGCGCGTCGAATCTATGAGCAGCTGAGTGGAAGTTGTTCGTTTACTCAGACAGTTCGCTCAGGATATCGACATGTCATATTAGGAATACTCTAGATTCGAGACAGGAGTGGCGTGTCTCAAGTAGATAAAGATGGCTTTCAAATAGAGACAAGTGGACTCAACGAGGGACTACTCTTTCGAGGCTCCTGTTTGGGCCGCCAGTATCTGATGGACCTGATCACCGGCAGTCCCCTGTTGGCGGCGAGCCAGGTTGAGGCAAACGGACTCCTTGCCGTAGAGAATAATCTTATCGTTGCCATTGATGAAAACTTCCCCGCTCGGAGCGCCAAAGTAAGTTCCGTCGGGTCGATATATGCCGAGGACAATAATGCCCTCGTCAGAAACACGAGATTGAGCCAGGGATTTGTTAGCGAGCCAATTGTCAGGAAGAACCACGAACTCGTTGATTGCATAGCCGCGTTCAAGCTTCATAATTTTATGATAGTTCATTGTCTCTGATTCTACCCACTTGCGGAGTATTCTGGCTATAAAGCCAATAACAAAGTCATTGATTCGGGCGCTTCTCATCAAAACGATCAGCAGAGCAAGCCCGATTACCATCCCCATGGCATAAGAAATCTTTTCGTCTGCTTCTGAAAGGTGAATAAATGAAAGTAGGAGGGTGGAGACCATGGTGACGATCCCCACATTGCCCGCTAACATAAGTAGGATAACAATTTTCCTACGTGCCGTATTCTTGGTGATGGTCTCGGATTCGGTTGTGGTAAAGCCAACCCCGGTAAAGGCGGAAATCGCCTGAAACCGAGAGGTGTCTTCATCCAGGCCAGTCAGGCTGAGAAGGCTGGAGCCAATTCGAATAACCAAAAACGACAAAAGAACAACGATGAGAAATGAAAGAATAGGAATGAGTGCCACAACTCAATCTTAGAAATGACCAATATCACTGTCAATCAGGAAGGACCCGCGTCTTCCTACCGAGTTGCCGTTCCAGAGATATTATTCAATTCATCAAAACCGGGAAGGGTGGATAGGTCGGGCATGACGACAATTTCAATGCGCCGGTTGGCAGTCCTTTCCTCCTCCGTCTCATTGGCGTTGAGTGGCTTGTATTTACCAAAGCTGGCAACCGAAATTCTGTCCGGAGGCATACCCGCTGTCAACATGGTGTTTAAAACGGTGATAGCTCGGTCAGATGCCAGCTCCCAATTTGATGGGTATTTGGAGGTTTGAATTGGTACGTTGTCGGTGTGCCCTTCGATTTGGTACTCCCGGTCAGGAATGCTTGCGAGCACGGCGGCCACTTCTTTAATCGAGCCCTCGCCCTTATCAGACAACCTTGAGGACCCACTTTTGAAGAGGATGTCGCTAGGAAGTTCAACAATCATGCGGCCACGAACGATCTTAACCTGAAGTTTGCCGGCATCAATCAGCTTTTTGAACCGACTCAATAGAGTGGAATACTCCTGAATCCGCCTTTCTGCTTCCTTCTTGCGTTCGGCGGCCTGTTTGAGGGCGGTTTTCATTTCCTCAACATTGGAGGAGGCGTGGCCCAGCTGTCCTTTTAAGGTTTGGATTAAGATTCCTTGCTGTTTCACTTCGTCCTGAAGGCCAGAAATCTCTTTTTTCAGCCCATCATTTTCTTTCGTCAGCTCCTCATTGGCGACCTGGGATGCCTTAAACTCTCCATCCAGTTTGTCGTATTTGCCCGACGAGACACAGCCAACGAAAAACAAAGTGGGGATCGCAATCAATAATAGATGTCGCATTTAAACCCTCCGCCATTGAAAGTACATGAGCTCTATTGTTTTACAATTTCTCCTAGGGTCAAGTCATGGCCCAGCGTGTGTTCGAGTCCCGCTTAGGCCTCTAACTCGTTGAAATAACAGGGACAATAGCTCCCAATTTTTCTCAGTCCGATCTTCCGAGGAAACTGGCTACTCTGAAACTGCAGAAAACGTGTGAAGGTTAACAAAACCCCAAAACGTGATTGGGAGAAAATATGAAAGAGACAAAAGGATCATTGTCGGTAGCCTGTAGGTTCGCCCTATTGGCTGGAATTGGTCTGGCATTTATGGGATGTCAGCAGGCATTTGAAGTACGTAAAGGGAATTCGCCATTCAAGCAAAGCGATTTTGGAGAATTACCGGCGACACCGGATGGTTCGGCCATTTTGACATTCAACTCTCTTGTTGATGCCCAAGGCCGTACGCCTCAGGGCAAAGTTAGAGGATCCAGTCAGGAGTCCACAAACACCTTTTCACAGGGCTTGTCGCCAGGTGATTTGGTGAATCTGGTGGCTGAGGTGATAACGGCCTCCAATAAAAAGTACTTTATCGCCAACGCGGATGGATTCGAGGGCTACATCGAGTCTGGACGGGTGGAAGTTCAAGATATTGACGAAGGTGGTGGCACCCCAGGGACCCCTCCAGCGCCAGGCACATGCAAGGTAGGGGTCACCTACGACTATGGCAATAAGGGCGACTACGCCAACCAGGTGGTGGGTTTAAACGCGACTGGGTCGGGGTCTGGCTCGGGAACATTGCCAAACTTTCCTGAGACCATGCGCATTCCTGGGAACAGTTTTCGCACGGCCAGTGATGACATGGCAGTGGTGGTGGAGACCGCTGGCTATGTCAACACCATCACTGTTCAGGTCTCCGGATACACCTCAGGGTCGGTAATCCGCATGCCGGCTAAGAGCTTTACGGTGGCGGCCAACGAGACAGTGCACAAGTTCCCATTCTCAAAGGTGCTTGAGAAAAATAACTGGGCCCAAATGAAGGGTGGAAGCTACACCAATGTCAGCAAGGTGGTTTTCTCAGTCTACCTGAATAACAACAGTGCCAGTACTTTTGATTTGCCTCCGGGTGAGGTGCCACCTCGGAATGAAAATCCACCTCCTAATGGAACGCCTGAGTGTGGTGCTGAGGGCGGAATAAGTAGCCCCATCGTCATGGACTTCAGTTTGGCCCAGAACTTTAAAACCCTGGCTCCTGCTGAGAAGATGGTTCAATTCGATATCGACAACGATGGGAGCCAAGAGTCCATGGGCTGGATCGCTCCCGAGACAGGATTCCTCGCTCTTGATCTCAACGGCAATGGCCGCATTGATGGCGGTGGGGAACTGTTCGGTGAGGCGACGGTTTTACCAGGTGGCGAACTCGCTCCGAACGGATATTTGGCTCTCAGTCAGTATCTTCCTAAGGCGGAGGATCTGAAGGAATGCACATCGGTCATTGATCATCGGGCCCCGATATTTGAAAAACTCCTGGTCTGGTTCGACACAAACCTTGATGGTCAATCTCAGCCTGATGAGTTGAAGAATCTGAAACAGGCGGGTGTCACTGCCATTGATACTGGATACAGCGAGGTCCCCGAGGCTCGACAGTCGAGAGGACTTTTTGACAATGTTGTGAAATATCAGTCGAAATTCTGGGGGCCGTCACAGTGTGGCTCAAAAGGATGTCACACCTACGATGTGTACTTTTCATTATTTGAGGTCAAACACACCCTGACTTCCCGATAGTCTTCGATCTTTGCTCATCCCCAATGTGTGAAGGTAAGCTCCCTGTCCCCCACAGGGAGCTTTGTTTTTTCGTCTCAATATGAGACGAATCAGCCTGTACCTCCCAAAAAATATCAGGACACAATAACCCGTACCTAGGGCATTATTAAATCATAAGGAACTGTAGTAAAATGAGAAGTAACGATTGGGGCGATTGTGGTTAAAGGGAATTTTGGTCACGACAATCCAGGACGGATTCCAGGTCACTCGGTCTTTCTTTTCCTGATCTGTCTGTTGACTTCATTTCAGTTATTAGGATGTAAGCTTTCAATTGATGGCCTTGACGGCAGTCAATTTTCCTCGGCGTCCAGTGGCCATGGTCAGGGCTATGATGGAATGCGCTCTCTCGATAGCGCTTTTGGCGGTAGCTACGACCCCAATGCGGGCGTAGGAGGTCGTTACCTAAGGATCGTACCCGGGCATACCTGTGAAGGGAGGCTCAGTCATGCGGGACGGATCTGGCATGATGGCACCCAGTTCATGTTTGCCAAGGACTCCTGTAGTGAGGATGCACCTCAGCCGGTATTGGATCGCCTGATTAACCAAGTGCCTTACAATCCTGAGATCATCGGCTATGAGGGCGGCCTCTATCAGCGTTTTGAATTTGCCCCTAATTTGGCCGATCTTACGAGTGAGCTGGTACTCTTTTGCCGCTATCAGGATTACAGCGGAAGTGGAATCGATGTCCTCATCCGCCGCAATCTAGCCAATGGCAACTATCAGTCAGAGGTGATTCAGGGTGAAGAAATTGAACCAAATGTGTTTCAGAAAAAATTGGTGGCGCCATTTCCCGTAAGTCCCATTGGTGGGTACTATCCGGGTTTTTCTTCCGGCGCCTACTACTTCGATTTGATGATTCAGTATTACAATCCCACGGCTGGCTCGTTGCGCGGGAATCTGGAAATGGTTGTTGATCGGCTGATGTTCGCCCGCAGTGTTGATTGCTACGAGGGGCGACCCGGCTCCTTTGGTGGACCGGGCTTTGACGGCAAAGTCGGTTCGGGTTCGGGAAGTGGATCGACCATCGTTATTGGTGGTAGCGGATCAAACGTCATAATCGTCGGCTCCGGGCGCGAGGGCTTCGTGGTCGGCAAGCCTGAGTCAGCTGCGGAGTGATCCCATGAGAGAGCTCTTCAAAGACTTGGATAATAGAATTCGTTTGGGAAAAGCCCGAGAAGTGGTGCATCGCCTACACAAGGTAAATACCGCTAAGATTCCGCGAGAGCTCTTAGTCGAAGCGGCCAACATCGCACGGCGGGCGGGGATTCCCATTTTTGCGGTTCGCCTGCTCAATCCAATTGTTCGCAATCAAGAGGACCTGATTCATCCTGCAACTCCAAGAGAACAGGCCGAGTATGCCGTGGCCCTGACCCGCATTGGTGTGGTCACTGAAGCCAAGAAGATCCTTGATACTCTCGATGCGTCCTCCGATCCGATGGTTTTCCTCTATCGCGCTTATGCAGCCTTTGCAGAATGGGATTCGGCGGCTGCTATCGGACATTTGCAGGAGTTTGTTGTTGCCCCTGGCGTCGATGATTATATGCGGCTGGTGGGTCAAGTTAATTTGGCCTCGGGCCTGATTGGAGCCAGTCGGTACAGGGAGGCTGACCAATTGCTGGTCGAGCTGAGGGAGCATACCTTAACGGGTGGCCATGACTTGCTCTATGGAAACTGCCTTGAGCTTTCCTCCCAGTCGGCGATGTTTCAGAGAGATTTCTCACGGGCGGCCGAATTTTTGGAGAAGGGGCTTTGCGTCTTTGGTGAAAAGAAAAATATCTATGAGTTTTTTGTGCGCAAGGACCAAGCGTTCCTGAGACTTCTTAATGAAGGGCCAAATGCGGCTGCCCTGGATGAATTGGCAGGCATTCGTCGAGAGGCCGAAACTCTTGGCCACTGGGAATCGATTCGAGATTGTGACTTTTATCGGGCCGTTGCGGAACAAGATGATAGGCTGCTCAACCATGTATGGTACGGGACCCCATTTGCCTCTTACCGGGAAAAGATGGTGGAGATGTATGGTTCGCCAGTGCAAATTTCCAGATCTCATGTCTGGCGATCTGACGAGCAGGAGGAGCGGCCAAACCGGGTGTTCGATATGCGTCTGGCAAAAGAAGGAAATGTGGCTGAGCTCAAGCCAGGGCAACTGGTTCATCGCCTGTTTGCCATCTTGAACTCTGATTACTATCGGCCATTCCGCATGGGGGAGATTTACTCCAAACTCTTTCCTAATGATTACTTCTGTCCCTTTTCATCCCCAGATCGGATCTATCAATTGGTCAAGCGCTTGAGGCAGTGGCTAGCGAAGAGCGGAATTCCCATTCAAGTGGTGGAGAAAGACGGTGACTATGCATTGGCCAGTGAAGAGCCATATGGCATTAAGGTCTACAAAGAAAAGGTGGGCAAACCATCGCAGCTTGTGGTCTTCTTACGTCTCAAACAGGAGTGGGGGGAACGCTTGTTTTCCGCTCGCGAGCTCTCCGAATTTGCCGAGTTCTCGCACAGCAAGGCAAATACCCTGATCGCCTGGGCCGTTGATCACGGTTTTCTGGAAAAGGTGGGTAGTGGGCCCCGGATCAAATACCGGCTTTGTGCGGCCGACGAATCACCCCTTGCCGCATAAATTAGCTTATTCGTGTAGTTCGCGAATCGCCGATAACACCAATGGTGCAATGGGGTGGTGTGGGTCGGCGTTGATTTTCGCCAAGGCCTGGTCGAAGTCGAGCTTGCTGACTTTCTGTCGCGGAGGAAGTAGCAGCTTCGCTAAAATGTTGGCTCCTGAAACCACTAGGGCCAGAGGGTGAATGGCGTCACCTTTGAGTCCCTTCGGGTAGCCTTTTCCATCCAGCTGCTCGTGGTGCTGCTCCACAATTTCGAGGAGTTCCGGTTGAGTACCTGGAGATTTCTCCAGGATTTTGCGGCTAAGGGTGGGGTGGGTTTTTAAGGTCGCCTTTTCCTGAGGGCTGAGAAGGCCCGGAGACTTTTCCATCAGCCCGGGGTCAAACTCTTTCTTGCCCACGTCGTGAAACATGCCAGCTAGTCCCGCCAACAGGACCTGTTGAAGGCTGAAGCGTCTCATTTGCCGGGCAATCATGATGGAGTAAATGGACACGGCCAAGCTGTGACGGTAGATCCAGCTGGTTTGGCTGTCGAGCAGGATGAGCTGATTCAAAAGCTCATTTTCATTTTCAAAGGAGGAGAGCATGATTTCCATGAACTCGGTGGCTGACTGGAAGGCGGGTTGGTTCATGCCCACCACGAAGGTCTGCTCTAGGATGGTTTCGGCGGTATAGCGCAAGAACAAATTTCTTTCGATGACATTGTCCAAGGAAAGTTGGGTGGCGGCCTTGGCGACTTGAACATTAAAGTGAATGAGCTTTCCCAGGTCCTCTTTATTGAGATAAAGATGCTGAGCGCCCTTTTTAATGTAAGACTCCATTTGTTCGCGACTCGGTGGTGATCCGTGATGGCCAATTTTGACATAGCGGTTGCCGGCTAAGCGGATAAAGATATCAAAATCCAAATCTGCTTCGACAATGAATTCGTTGATGGGGACCTTGCAGTATTCGTGATCTTTTGAGCGGTCTTTGCTGCCGACGTTGAGACACTCGTCTAGGGCTTCTCGAATGTCCTGTAGCCGACAGGGTTTGGCCAGAACCCGGTCCATCTCCACTGTGACTTCAGGCAGTTGCCCGCCGAAATCGGCATAGCCTGACATGAGAATAAAAGGCGTTTTCTTGTTCTCCCTGATCCACTGGAAAAGCTTAATGCCGTCCATCTCAGGCATTTGAAAGTCTGAGACCACGATATCGAAATCAGTTTTTTTAAGAAGTTCAATGGCCCGTTTGCCATTGGTTGTGGTTGTCACCTGGTGATTGAAGGCAGTGAGACAGCCTTCAAGAAGGTTGCAGAGTTCGGGGTCATCTTCTACGAGAAGAACTTGTGCCAAGGAAGATCCTAATTGTGATGAAGGGCCAGATCGCGATCTCATTATAAACAGGAATGGTGGGCGGGGAAATAGAGGGCTCAGTCCTTGGGAACATTTGTCCTGAAAGAAAGGACTTTGGTCTTGCAGCCCTGCTGAGGGGAATCAATGTTGACCGGGTCCTTGAGAAGTGGGTTGATAATGGTCAGGAAAGACGGGAGGGAATTTGAAACTTTTTATTCAGGGTATTTCCAGCTGGACGGCCCATTACGCCATCCCCTACATTCGCCATGAGTATCCTCGATTGGAGATGCATGGTACATTTCGTTCCCACCGCCCTCAGTTCGAGGAGGGTCACTGCACTCTATATCCCATTGATCGGAACTCGGACTGTTTGCCAATCGTCGAGGAGGTCCGTCCCGATTACTTTCTCCATTTGGCGCGCGGAGAGGAAGACGAGGATTTTGTTTTTCATCAGAATCTCATTCCGATTTTGAATCGCTTGGGTATTCACTATTCCTTCGCCTCCTCCTTTAATGCTGTGGATAGCAACACCGAAACCGATCACATGGAAAACGAATTGGCTCACGCACAAACGGGCTACGGAAAATTTAAGGCTCAGTGTGAAAATGAATTGATGGAGAAGAGCCAGTCTTTTGCTATCTTTCGCTTCGCCGCTGTCCATGGGTGGGCTCCAGGGAGGCTTTCGCGGACGGAGAGCTTTCTGCAGAAGCTTCAGGCAGGTGAGGAAGTAACTGTTGATCGAGGTGTGCTACAGAACCGTCCCTTCGTTGGCTATTTGGCTTGCATGATGATTGATACCATTCTTGCGGAAGGGCAGGGGGTTTTCCATCTTGGCCCCGAAGATGCCAGCGAAGAGTTGGTTTTTCTTCGTCATTTGGCAGAGGAATTCGGCTACTCGCAACATCAAATCATTGAGGGACAACTCACACCCATTAATGCCTTTATGATTCCCGGAAAGATCTATGAGATGTTTGGCGATAGATGGCGCTTTCGCGAAGGGGACACCATTCGCGAGATCGTGAAGACGCCGGAGCTGCAGAAGTACCGATCGGCCAAGTGACCCTAAGAAGTGATTAAGGCCTGCCCGCTTGCCAGGCAGAGCCGCTAAAAAGGCCTTAAATTCCAGAAGAACCAAGCTAATGCTACGCATTAGACATGGTGCTTGGTTCGCGGCCCGAAGTCTGTTAACCAGAGGCTTCTGAGGGGTGAATCTTGAGAGAAAATATCACGATAAAAAAGCCAGACGGTCATGAGATTCCTCTGCCATTTGCTCCCGTGGACAAAGTGGGAACAGTGGAGAGGGCCAACTTTTTTACCACTCGGAGCATTAAAAAAGACTCCAAGCTGTGGGCCCTTTATACAGCGATCAAGATGGTGGATCTCACAACTCTAGAGGGTGCGGATACCGACGATCGAGTTCGCCAGCTGTGTGCCAAGGCCATTCATCCTGCACCACCATATCTGTTTGCGGAAATGACTCGTCAGGCGGGTGTTCAGGTGGAGCCAATTCCCAGTGTGGCGGCAGTTTGTGTTTACCCCAACCGGGTGAAGACAGCAGTGGAGGCACTTCAAAGGACGGGTATTCAAGTGGCTTCAGTGGCCACTGGATTTCCTGCAGGTCAGGTGGCTCTCGACATAAAACTTCAAGATGTACATCAGGCCGTGGAAGCCGGGGCCACTGAAATCGATATGGTCATTGATCGTGGGGCCTTCCACGAAGGTCGTTACCAAGATGTGTTTGACGAAATTGTGGCCATTAAAAAAGCCTGTGGCAAGGCTCACCTAAAAGTTATTTTGGAAACTGGTGAATTGGGGAGCTTTGATAACATCCGCTTAGCTTCGAACATTGCCATGGAAGCCGGTGGCGATTTTATCAAGACCTCCACCGGGAAAATTCCCTCAGCGGCCTCCATGCCCGTAACTCTTGTGATGTTGCAGGCCATTGCTGATTACTACGATAAAACCGGAAAGAAAATCGGCATGAAACCCGCCGGCGGTATTCGCACCGCCAAACAGGCCATTCATTACCTGTGTATGGTCTCCGAGGTGTTGGGGCCGGAGTGGATGACTCCTGATCTCTTTAGGTTTGGCGCTTCGAGTTTGCTTAATGATCTTCTTCGTCAGGTCTATAAACAAGCCACTGGCCGCTACTACTATAGCAAAGCCTTTTCACTGGATTAGATTTATGAGAACAGATTTACAAGATAAAAAAAGCCCGACAAAAAAGAAGGTGAACCCAGCTGATGCGAGCAAATGTTCCAGTGCGGCTTTTCACCTTCAGTACGCCCCGGCTCCTGAAAGTTGCGATATTGTCAGCATCAAGGAGCAAAATGAGTTGTTCATCGGTGGACAATTTGTGGCCCCCCAAAGCGGTGAGTACTTCCCCACGGTGAACCCAGCCACGGGAGAGGTGCTGTCCCAATTGGCGCTCGCCAATGTCGCTGACGTGGATCTGGCGGTTAAAACGGCACGTCAGGCCTATGAAAACGTCTGGTCTAAAACATCGGGGCGCGATCGCGGACGCTACCTCTTTCGCATTGCTCGCCTGATCCAGGAAAGAGCCAGGGAGTTGGCCGTCCTTGAGACTTTGGACAATGGAAAGCCCATTAAGGAAACCCGTGACGTGGACATTCCCCTGGTGGCAGCCCACTTTTTCTATTATGCGGGCTGGGCGGATAAGCTTGAGTATGCCGTGCCCGGCAAGATGGTGTCACCTCTTGGCGTGGCCGCCCAAGTCATCCCCTGGAATTTTCCCCTGCTAATGGCGGCATGGAAGATTGCGCCGGCCTTGGCGACTGGTAATACTGTGGTGCTCAAAGCCGCCGAGACCACTTCTTTGACCGCTCTTATGTTAGCCGAAATCATACGTGATGCCGGTGTGCCGGATGGAGTGGTCAATATCATCACCGGAGCTGGCGAAACCGGAGCTGCCCTGGTCAATCATGCCGGCGTCAACAAGGTAGCCTTTACGGGCTCAACCGAGGTGGGAAAGATCATCGCCCGCGCGATTGCCGGTACAGATAAACGACTGACGCTTGAACTGGGCGGGAAGTCGGCGCACATTATCTTTGAAGATGCCGCCTTGGACCAAGCTGTTGAAGGCATTGTGAATGGTATCTACTTCAATCAAGGTCACGTGTGTTGTGCAGGATCTCGACTCCTCCTTGAAGAATCCATCTCCCATGAAGTGGTGGCGAAACTGAAGCGTCGCATGGAATCCATCCGCGTGGGCGATCCTATGGATAAGAACACCGACATTGGTGCGATCAACTCTCTAGGAGAGTTGGAAAAAATCCAGCGACTCGTGGCCATTGGCAAAGAGGAGGAGGGCGAATTTTTTGAACCTCAGAGCTGTAAGCTTCCGGCCAAGGGATATTTCCACAAGCCCTGTTTCTTCGACAAAGTGGCCTCCTCGTCCACCCTCAGTCGGGTGGAGGTCTTCGGTCCTGTCCTCACCATTTCCACTTTCCGAACTCCAGAAGAGGCCATTACCAAAGCCAATGACACCCCATATGGGCTGGCGGCCGGTATTTGGTCCGAAAAAGGAGCCAAGATTCATCAAGTCGCTTCGCAGTTGAAAGCCGGAGTCATCTGGGCCAACACCTATAATAAATTCGATCCCACGTCCCCCTTTGGTGGCTACAATGAGAGCGGTTTTGGCCGTGAAGGTGGTCGGCACGGACTATTTCCCTACCTGGAGGTTCACTAATGTCTGGTCTAACAGGTGCGGGACTGGCAGTACCCAAAACAATTAAACTGTTTATTGACGGTGCCTTTGTACGAACCGAATCTGGCCGATCCTTTCCGGTCTTTGAGGCAAAATCAAAAAAGCTCTACGCCAACCTTTGTCAGGCATCGCGCAAAGACCTGCGAAATGCTGTCACTGCAGCTCAAGCGGCGCAGTCGGGATGGGCTGGGCGCAGTGCTTACAACCGCAGCCAAATTCTCTATCGTATGGCTGAGATGGCGGAAAGCAAGCGAGCTGAGTTTGTCGAGCTGCTCAAGACTACCCTTGGCTACGATGAGAGTTCTTCACAGGCCGTCTTTGATCGTACCCTTGATTCTTTTGTCTATTATGCCGGATTTGCCGATAAGTACCAGCAACTGGCTGGCAGTGAAAACCCTGTCAGTAGCCCTCATTATAATTTTACCTGCTCAGAACCCGTGGGTGTCGTTGGTCTTATTGCCAGCGAGAGTTTTCAATTGGACCGGCTGGTTGCGCAAATGTGTGCGGTGATTTGCTCCGGTAATTCCCTTGTTGTGCTTATGGAAGAAGAAGGTGCTGCTCTTCTCGGCCCCTTGTCTGAAGTTTTCGCGACATCCGACCTGCCTAAAGGGGTGATCAATCTATTGAGCGGATACACCGAGGAGTTGAGTCCCATTTTTGGTGACCACATGGAGATTCAGTCCCTGTGTTACCAGGGTACGGACAATCAGGTGCTGGCCAAGCTCCGTGAAGCAGCGGCAGAGAACATGAAAAGAGTGGCCACCTCTCCTGAGGACAAT
Source organism: Pseudobdellovibrionaceae bacterium (assembly GCA_020635075.1). Lineage (NCBI taxonomy): Bacteria > Pseudomonadati > Bdellovibrionota > Bdellovibrionia > Bdellovibrionales > Pseudobdellovibrionaceae > Pseudobdellovibrionaceae bacterium. Next base: position 669,330 of record JACKAM010000001.1, read on the forward strand.
CTGGGACTGGAGAACATCCTCCGCTTTGTCGAATTTAAAACCGTCTGGCACCCGGTGGGGTCTTGATCGACACGGGGCGGTTGGTCTACCACCCAATCTGGGGTATGACTGTAGCCTTAAAAATCAACCGCCGAAATGGCAAAAAAGGATACCTTCATGACTATTTCCAAGGACCACGTGGTCGAAATTGCTTACACCCTAACTGACGACAACGGAAAGGTCCTGGACAGTTCCCAAGGTCGTGGCCCATTGGCCTACCTTCATGGTGCGCGTAACATCATTCCTGGATTGGAAAGTGAGCTGGAAGGAAAGACTATCGGTGATGCCCTTAAGGTGACCGTGGCTCCTGCCCAAGCCTATGGCGAGCGCAACGATAAGCTCATCAATGAAGTTCCTCGCACTGAACTCGCTCAGATCCCAGATCTTCAGGTTGGTATTCAACTGCAGGCACAATCTCCTCAAGGTGTGCAAATCTTTACCGTGACGGCGGTCGGCGACGACACTGTCACTTTGGATGGCAATCATCCTTTGGCTGGCATGACCCTTCACTTTGACGTGCAGATCGTTCATGTCAGGAAGGCGACAGAGGAAGAGTTGGCGCATGGGCATGTGCATGGGCCCGGCGGCCACCAACACTAGAGAGGCTGGTGAAAAGGGTCCATCTGCTGCGTTAGATGGACTCTCGATCACTCCAACGTACCACCCAGGTACGCCTCCGTTCTCTTGAATCCATCTGCCTTGCATCTGAACCCTTTTGACCAGCCTCATGATGATAGGAATGGTGAAAAGGGTCCATCTGCTGCGTTAGATGGACTCTCGATCACTCCAACGTACCAGTACGTGTCTGCGACCCGGTCAGTTGAGCCTGCGGCCGAAAAGGTGCGTGAGGATTTATGGAGAATGGTCGGCAAAGGACCGATTTAACTGACAATGGATTCTGCGGATCAACAGTTAAGTAGGCCAGATTGAAAAAGGTTCTGAGGCCTGAATTTAGAGATTCAGGCCTTTTTTTCATCATGGGCGGGAATGCAGGAATTTGCTGCTATTTGGGCCAACCTCCTCTAAATCCGATTTTACGCATCAAAAACAATCGAGGAGGGTTTTATGACGAGGTTATTGATCGCTGCGGCGATAGCTTTTGGTTTTATGGGCACTCAGGTTCAGGCGGCTGAGCTGGAGGCTTGGGAAGTGGAACTTCAGGAGTATGAGGCATCCTTGCCAAATATGTCCAAATTTTCTCTGACTTGGCGGATGGGCATGTACAGCTCCAAAATGCTAGCGGCTTGTTCGGCAGACGTGGTTGTGGTTGCAGGAAGCTTTATCGCTGACACACTTCCTGTGTTTAATTTTATCTCTGAAGGTGCAGCCAACCTGGTGGACGAAGACTACAAATCAATTGATTTTGATTCCATTATCTCTCTTGCAGCTGCCGGACAAGCTGGTCGGGGAGTTGCTGGTGGTGGAGTGGCCGCTCTATGGGAATCCTTCGAGTTTATTTTCTTGTGGCTCGCCGGCGAACAGGGTCGTAGCTATGAGGCAGTCAAAAAAATGTACTCATCTTCCTTCGCCACCACCAAGGCCCTATTTGCCGAAAAGGGTGCCTGCTTGATGAGCTTCTCCAAACTACTCATGACTGGCGCCGAGCTGGACAAGCGTCAGACTCCTGAAGAGATGAACATGCTCTTCAACGAGATTTTGGCTCCCTAATGTTGGGAGTTTAAAGTTTGATTTTGAACGGGACCCCTACGAGGGTCCCGTTTTTTTTGGTTCTCAGTCAGCGCCTGATTTTTTCAAATTTGAAAAAAGCTGAGGGATATCAAAGAGATCAAGGGACAAACTTTGTCGGTGTTGGGCCCAATTTGGTTCCAGGTTGAGGACTTCTTTCACCTCTCGTCCAACTGAGGGCCATTTGATCCCCGCTCGGGCTTGGCCCGCAGATTGCCTCCTGTCCGGCTGATTGGAAAAAATCGGAGGAAGATGTGAGAAGCATAACTACCGGGCTCGCCCTTGCCCTGGCCCTCATGGCAGTTGGCTGTGGGGACAATCCGGAAAAGACCGTTGGCGGCGTGAGCCTGCGCAAGGAGTTTTTGGCCTCGAATCACGGGGACTATGTTTCATTTAACAATGAAAAACTGGTGATCTCTGCTGAAGGCGATGCCGTTCAGGGTCGTAACGAACCCAATAAAATCACCTTGTGGGTCACCCCTGATTTGCAGCTGGAACTGCAAACAGAGCGTGGGACCCGGACCCGTATCATCATGCCCGAGGCCATCAAGAGTCTCAATCCCAGGTATGGGGACAAGAGTGAAATATCCTTCTCCTGTTTTTTCGGTCGCGAAGGAGTGCTTGAGGACTTTGTTCGTGTTCCAGAAAAAAAGAAAGGGCTTCGCTACGATTGGGAGATGGAAAACATGATGAACAAAGGAGCCAAGTATCTCGCCTCATTTGGTTTTGCCGAATTCGCCTTTCAGGAGATTCAGGAAGTGACCAAGGCAGGAGTCATGGCCGAGGCTTTCCCACAAGAGGACCTAAATCGACGATTGGAGACCATTTGTCGTGACAGCAAACCCGAAGCCTACGAAATTCAGAGCACCTTTGGAGTCATCTCTTACACGGCTACTCACTTGGAGATTATTCCTGGCTCTCGATACAATTCTAAGTCCTATGATCCCTACCACGTTGTTCACCAAAGGTTTTGGGTGAAGTCGCAGGTCAAGGAAATTGATCTGACAGAACGGTTTTGGTCAGTGGCCCAAGGGCTCTTTTTGGGTGCTGAGCGTGGATACAACTACGAGAAAAGTCGTTATCAAGAGTGGCAGGTGGATTCACCGCGGGAAGAGCTCCACTTTGATGAGAAACGAAAAACGCTGACATGGAAAAGGGAAGAACTTTCTCAAAGTGGGAACTGCGGTTTTGAGTTGAACTTCGCTATTCCCCGGATTTTGTTGCGGCACCAAGAAAAGGATCACTTGGGCTACATGGACGCGGAGTTCAAGTTTGAGTCTGGACAGCGATTTGGCTCAACCACCTGTCGTGCCGATCGAATGATTGAGCAACTTAAGGCCAACCCTGAAAAAGTCCGGCTGGTGTTCAAGGTTCGTGAGGATACTGGCAATGGCATCTCCGTAGGTCTTATCGGCACAGACGATCTGTCTCTCACTCTTGGTCATGCCCTCCCGTGGTCGGAGGCGGAAAAGAGACTCACACCCAAATATCGGGACAACTACTAGGATTGGGCAGGATGAAACCGCACTTCAACCGAATACTAAAAATTATGTCTGTGATTGTTTTCTTGCAAATGGCCTTGCCAGCTGCTTGGGCATTGGAAGTCTATTCCTTGCTGGATGAAAAATGCCAGTTGAGAGAGGGATTGATCCTGGGTATCACCCCAACGCAGGTTGAGATGTTAGGGCTCGATGGGCAATATTCAACCATAGAACGTGAGAATCTGCGACACTTGGCGATTTATAACACCGTCGATAATCCTATTGGTCGGATTGAAGACCACCCAAGGCTGCGCCAACTGTTGGTGGAGATTTACGTGCGTAATTCCGATGAGCCATCCTTTATTGGCTGGCCGGTCAAGTTCGTTGAAAACCTGGTGATCTTTTTTGATCTGCGAGGCAAGACTCATGTTTTTGAGTTGTTCAAGATTCGCAAGATTCGTCCCTTCAAGGGTGCCCATATTCCAGCCAAGAAATTGGCCCATGATCCCGTGAAATTGTCCTATGTGTCCTGGGTGAGTGACTGTCAACTGCCTGGTAAAGGGGAGGCTAGAGGCAACCGGGTGCGTCCGACGCGAATGCTTGGTGACCAGATTCAAATATCTGAGTTTCTCACTCAATTTGAAAACGGCTTTGAGGATGTCAAAAGCTTTCAGGAGCGAACCTACGTGTATGCTCGCCCTTTTCTTTATGAAAAGAGCACCAAACTTGGTTTTCTCGTCAATGACGAGTATCAACTCAATCCGAAGAGCCCCATGCCCATGTATTTTCAGTGGACCAAAGGGCGCGAATTCCGCTTTCAGAGCTTCAATCAGGTGGGCTCATTACCTATTGAATATTTGCCGACGGTCGAACCCTTGATGACCTTTCGTTCAGACCTCAAGTCTCACATTTTTCATGCCACCTTTGTCGGCAATCTGAGTGCCCTGGCTGCGGGGACGGAGTACTTTACCCCCGCCCAGGATCAGCTACCCATTGACCCAAGTAAGCCAAGTTTCCGTGCTCATTCGGCGGCTTCAGTAAACTACATGGCTTTGATGGGCGGGGACTGGGGGCCATGGTCCCTATCTGTGGGCACTTACTTTCCAGTATTCATGGTGCAGGTTCGCAACGAATTTCGTGAGATTTTGGCTTCCAAGTTAGCTCCGGTCTTTCGCCTGATGTACACGGGCCCCAATTTTCGCCTACGTGGACTGATTGGCCAGACCCAGTTGGATGGGGATGGTGGAGTGAGCGACACCCAGGTGAGCCGGGACGAGAACCTTTCTGTCGTTGGTTATCTTCAGTCTTACGACTTTGACTCCCAGTATGTGCGAGTCGGAGTGGACTATCAGTTTAATCCTGAGTTGGAGTTCACCCTGGATCAACTGTGGCTTCAGGCCAGCTATGAAGAAAATCTGGTTACCAGCGCCCGCAATGCCATGGACTTCAGTCATTTGGTGACTCAGGCCTCGGTTCGTCACTTTTTTGGCGAATATGTGGCTTTAAGGGCCTATATCAACTTTTTTAAGGTCGAAGAAGACTATAACTTTTCGGGATTTAAGGAAGTGGATTCCACTTCACAGATCACCTATGGAGGCACCTTTGAGTTCATTTTTTAAGAGAGGTGCTTCCCTCACTTTCGTTCATTCCTGTTTCCTGGGGCTTCTCGGCTTGCTTGTTGGACCCGATGCCTTTGCCATCAACCTGAATTCCATCTACACCGCCGCCTGCCAAAGAGACGTGGGTCTCATCATGCAAGTGGGCGAACAGAACATTCAGTTTTTGAGTCTCGAAGGTGGCAAGGTTAAGACGGTGCCCAAGCATGAAATCATTTATTTGGCCTATTACCCAATGGACGTGTTGCCCATGGTGGGAGTCAGAAATCCAGAGGACCTGGATTACTATCAGGTCCAGACCTCAAACAACGGCTCGGTTCGGGAGTTGGTGCGGGGATGGCCGATTGGTTTTACCAAAGATAAGATCGCCTTTTTGAATCCTGATGGGCAGGAGTCCGTGGTCAGCCGCAGGAGCTTGTTTAGTCTCAAGGAAACTCAACTCAAAGGATCGCGGAGTTTTAACCAAAAGCGGAGTTACAACAAGTACCAGTTCGTTCATCCTTATCAGTTTCGCGACTGTCCGAGTGACCAATTTAACCAGGGTTCGACAAAGATCTTTCCTCAGCAGGTTCTGAGCCACCCAGTGATGATCAAGCGCGAGTTGGATGAATTCCAGAGTGAGGCGCAAAGGCTTAAGCGCTACAATCGGGAGCAGAAGTTCTATCCTGTGCCAGAAGTCTTTGGTAACGTGACAAGTCTAGGTCTGTGGCACACATTTGGTTACAGACATGGTGGTTCGAGCAAACGGGTGAGTAACTTCACCCCTGTGCTGACGGACTCATATAGCTCCGATATCTTTGATTACCAGCATACCTTTGTGGCTGGTAGTGCCCCGATCATGACCTCGCTTCATGAGGAACCCCAGGTGCACTCCCTCTATTCATTCAAGGCTTCGTACTTCCATTTTTCGGCCATGGCGGACCCCAATTTGATTCTTGTTGGTCGCAATTACGAATGGCAGGACGGGGACTTTGAGGGAGCCGATGACCGCTGGAACAGTGTGAGTCAAATCGAAATGGGTTTTGACTTTGGTCACTGGGCCATTCAGCTCTACTTGGCCGACGTCTACCAGGTGGGGATGCATAATGGAATAGAGCTGGAGAATGAAGCCTATGGCCTCAATCGTTTTGGCCTCAGCTACCGCACCCACAAGTTTGCTGTGGAAGCGAGCCTAGGTGTGGGTAAAGAGGAAGACGAAGAAGGCAGCGGGGTGATTTACACCACCAAGCTTTCAGGTCATCGAGTGAATGTGACTTTGTTCGATCTGTGGAAGGCCGATTGGACCTATAGTTTGATCCTGCGCCGACTTGATTTTGAATCCAGTCGCTTTCTCTATAGCAGTGAGGCCAGCACCCATGCCATTTACGTCTCCTATCCCTGGTCGCGTCGGTACCGACTCGGTGGCTTTTTGTCGGTCGAAAACCACAGCAATGACTATAGCCAAACCGGTACATCAGACAGCGATTCGGCCACCTATGTGAAGGCCGGGGCCAGTTTTTCCCTCAACTTTTAGCTCTTGAGACAGTGGGTCAATGGACCGCAGGTTAACCTGTTCTTCATATAAACTGCAGAAGTCTAGGGGGGAAGCCTGCCTTGAATCAATCTTGTTTGTTTCAAGGCGGGATATTTAGAATTAATGTCAGTTACTCCGTCCGTACGGTTGAATCGTCCCCCGGGCCTGACGATAAGAATTCACCATGGCAGATTCGTCCACAAGACTTGAGCAACAGTACGCTCTATTTCGCAATTTGTCTCTTGCGCCCGAGTTCTACCGCGGGGACTTTACTGGGTTTTCCCGTATTGCGACCAAAGCCATTTCCGAATACTTTAATGTGCAAAGGGTGGGAGTGTGGTTGCTGGACAACGAACAAAGGGCATTGGTAAGTACTGTACAGTATGATTCCTCAACAGGTGAGTACTCCAGTGGGACAGTTTTCCCTGTGGAGATGGCCAAGCTTTATTTTGCCAAGATTTTCGAAGATCGCTCCCTGCCCATTCATGATTCTCTGACTGATCCGGTCACTGCGGAATTTCGTGAGTCCTATTGTCGGCCATTGAACATTGGTGCCCTATTAGACTCGGTCATTCACTGTGGGGCCGACATTGTGGGGGTAATTTGCCTGGAGCATGTCGGTGGTCCAAGGCAGTGGCAGCTGGACGAGATCTTTAGTGCCGGAATTCTGGCCGACCAGTTGGGCAATGTGTTTGCCCTCAAAGAAAGGGATCACCTCCTCAGCACCATGGAGGATCACAATTTGGATCTTGAAAAGCGCATCAAGGCTCGGACATCGGACCTTGAAGACGTATTGAAAAATCAGACAGCTCTATTGCGCGGCATTTGCCACGACCTGGTGAATTCGATTAACGTGGTGACGGCCAGTTGTGAATTGGGTCGGAAAAATCCTAAAGTCGACTTTTTTGATCGCATCATGAAGGCCTGCTCAGCAGTGGTGGATATGACCCAAGAGGTTCGTTCGTTCTGCCAATTCACCGACAAGTACAAGCAGCGCCCGGCACTTCTTCAGGAGAACGCCCAAGCCCCCTTACTTGAGGTTTGTCAAAAGTCGTCCTTTGTATTGGGAGATCGGATGCGCATCAAATCCATTGAATTGGAGATTGATATTGAAAGCCTCTGTGATGTGGTGGTGCTGGCCGAGCCCTTCCCTCTGGTCCACTCTGTGGTGAGTAATTTGCTTTCCAATGCCATTAAGTTTTCCCCTGCTCAGTCTCACATTGAAGTCAGAGCGGTTCACGGAGACGGGGATGAAATCGGCCTGGTGATTCGCGATTTTGGAACTGGCATGAGTTCAGAGAAGGTCGCCGAAATCCAGCGGGCGGTGACGGCGGTGGAGAGCACTGATGGAACCGGTGGTGAGGCGGGCACTGGTTATGGGCTTATGCAAGTGAAGTTTTACCTTGAACGTTACGGCGGACGTATGACGATTCGCTCCTGGCAAGAACTCGCCGATGGCCAACCTGCTGGAACGGAAGTCACTCTGTGGCTAAAGCGCCTTTATGGTCAGTCACTTCATGTACTCAACTCAGCCTCGAGCCACGACGCTGCCTAAGACTTCCTTGATTTTTAAGATGATATGAGAGAGATGGGGAAGGTCGTCGGCCCTCATTAGAGCATAAACCTCTTGTTGGCGACTGATCCCCAGTGGAGGCAGAAGAAGGCTATGTAATCGAAATTGGGCTCGACAGCGCTGATTGTGGTGGTGGACGACCAAATCTGGTAAGTAGGCCACAGCCTTCCCTTGTCGACAGAGTTCCAGAGCGGACTCCATCAGCGTCACCCGGTACTGAATTCGGCGAAGCAGTCTATCATCGGGCCATCCATCGAGCCCTCTGACTTTGGTGGGGGCGCCACTGATCTGTTGAATAGGAATGGCAAAGGGCCACTCTGTCCAATGTTGGTGAGCAAAGCCTTTGTTGGCCGAGTAGGCTCCCATTTGTACCCGTCCGACTTTTTTGTAGAGCAGATGGGCTTGGGGAATGGGCAGATAGGTCAGGCCGAGATCAATTCGGTCTTCGATGAGAGCCTGTTCCAGCTCGCCAGGGATCAACTCATGGATTTCCATTGGCGATCCTTCGCCCGTGCTGTCGGGAAGATATCTCAATAGGTGGGTGGAGAAGACCTCAAAGGTGCCAATTCTTAAGGGGGCTCCCGTGGACTGTTGGTGACGAAGGCTCTCCGGGAGTTGGAGGATCCGTTCCACCAGTGGGCGAGCCTGGGAGGCCAAATCCTTTCCCACCCGGGTGAGCTCAATACCGCGCCCCACTCTCCGGGTCAGGGGCTGGCCCATTTCATCCTCCAAAAGCTGGATGGCCTTGGAGAGAGCCGGAGGGGATAGGGCCAAGAGATCGGCCGCCTGCCTGAGGTGGCCGGTGTCGGCGAGAGTCAAAAAATAGCGAAGTCGGGTCAGATCCATTGTTAATCTTTAGCTAACAAATAGAAAAAAATCAGTAATTTTTTTTAACATTGGCGCAGGTTAGGTTTGGTTCTTCTGCGAAAGGGGGAAATATGAAAAAACTATTTGTTATCGCAGTACTGCTGACAGGAATCCATGGAGCCGGAGCGGAATCCATATATCGGGCGACCACCCGCTTTGCCCAAACCACCTTCCAGGACATTTTGGTATTCGACAATTTGCCAGAGTATCCCTTCGGATTTGGCACTCAGGTCACTGGCTCGTTGACTGTGCCGGGGAAATTCTCAGTGCCGCTTGAGGGCAGGATGTACGGCATCAGTTGGTCTGACATTGAGCCTCATCTGGATCTTAAGGTTCGAGTGGTTGAAGGGGGAGAAGAGAGTCTCCTGGACTATGTTCTGCGCCCTGATCCACAGATGGATCGCCTAACCGGTGAAATTAAGAACGAGAAGGGTGAGGTGATCGGAACTGTGGAGGCGGTCCGGGTCTTTTTCGCCAAGGAGTCCACATGAATCCGGTGATGTCGCAGATTCGTAAGCACCGGTCGATTCGCAAATATGAGCCTCGGGATGTTCCCGAGGCTCTCTTGCAGGAGGTCTTGCAGGCAGGAATTCGTGCTTCGTCCTCGGGAAACATGCAGGCTTATTCGATCATCGTGACCCGGGACCCTAAATTGAGGGAGAAACTCTACGAGCCTCACTTTGAGCAGTCGATGGTGAGAGAGGCGCCCGTCCTCCTGACCTTCTGCGCGGACTTTCATCGCATGCGCAGTTGGTTGAGGCTTCGGGATGCCCCCATGAACTTTGACAATCCGATGAGTTTCATGATTGCCGCCATTGATGCCATTCTGGTTTCACAAAATGTGGCGTTGGCCGCGGAGTCTGTGGGTTTGGGAATCTGCTATATGGGAACGACCCTCGCCAATTGTGACAAGATTGGCGATCTGCTTAGTTGCCCCTCTCACGTGGTGCCGGTGGTTGGATTTTCTCTTGGTTACCCGGCAGAAGACCCGGAGATGAGGGATCGACTACCCCATGACCTCCTGGTGCATCAGGAGACCTACCGGGATCGGTCGGATGAGGAGGTTCTGGAAGGTTACCGGGATCGTGAGAGCCAGGGCTGGAATCGATATATGAGTGATCCCGAGCTGCGGCAACGGGTAGAAGGTGCGCAAGTCAGTAATTTGGCTCAGGTCTACACCAAGCTCAAATACACAAGGGAGTCTCATCTCGGCTACTCCGAGACAGTGAAGAAATACCTCCGGCGGCAGGGCTTTGTCTCAGGATGAGACGGGTCTCTGTTCCCTCTTTGATACGGCTCCAGGTGGCGCTATTCTAGGGATGTTCCGGGCGCAACGAACAACTGGGTAGGGTTCTAGTTGCAAAAACTCATTCAATGCTATTTGGGTCTTGATCTCAAGAAACAACGCTATGTCGTGGGCACACTGTTCACGGTATCGGTGACCCTTGGTTGGTCTCTGGCTTTTGCCCTTAATTGGCTGTGGATGGCCAGCTTTCCTCACGACATACGAGATGTTCCCCGGAAGGCTGTGGCTGCCCCCAGCTCGCCATTGAAACGCGGGCCAGCCTCGGTGGGGGGCGTTCGGGACAAAGAGTTGACTGAAAGTGTTGCCCGGGTCTTTGCCGGCTCGGTTGATCCGGCTAAAATTGAGGAAGTCAAATCCCTGGAGTTGGCCTTTTGGAAAGTCGTTGGCCGCTGGGCTGATCGCCTACTGGATCCCCAGTTGGCGATTGAGGTAAAGCGTGAGTGTCAGCTCAACTTTCAATCCAGCCAGTGTTACAACTCCCGGGAAAAGGTTCTTTTGCAGATCAGAGACAACCTAAAGGGTGCTCAGGCGACTCTTTTTGAATGCGAGTTGGGTGACGCCTACTTTAGGTCAGGATCAAAAGTTTTGTCCTGTGCGAATTCGGCGATAGGACCGGAAAAAGAATATCCCCGGGAAGTGGTAGTGATATTGGAGAGAGCCTGTAGCGATGGAGATGCCTCCAGTTGCTTTGCTCTCGGTCATCGCTATTTTCAGCAGTTTAAAGATCAAATGGCTCGCTCTTACTTTAACAAAGGGTGCAAGCAAGGGGATACGAAAAATTGCTTTGCCTTGGCGGAACTTTACAGGTGGCAAGGGATGACTGAGAAGTCCCTGCCCTTACTGCGCAAGCTGTGTCAGACCCGGGATAAATGGAGAGGCTGGAGCTGTTTTTCCCTGGCATCAGCCGAGATGGATGTGAATAAAAACGCAGTGATGGCCAAAGAGTCTTTGCGCATGAGCTGTAACAATTTTGAGCCTGCCGGCTGTTACCAATTGGCCAGTATGATGACCAACGAAGGCCGGGGTAATGAGTTGGAAATTCACAGGGTTTTGACTCAAGGCTGTTTCAGACAAAAGGGCCTTTACGGATTCAATCCCTTGCCCTGCTGGAATTTGCTTGAGTTGCGCAAGGTCCACTTTGATGGGGCTGGCGTTGGCCAAGTGGTTCAGTTTATGTTGAAAAGCGGCAGTTACCACCCCCCCGACACTGAGGATCTGGCAGATGCCAAAGGCAATCGGAGCCTTGCCCCTCTGGTCTCCCTAATGAAACAGGACATGAGGATGAAACGTCTGTATTCCTGTGGGCGAGCCTACTATGCTCTTATTTCTTTTGGCACTGGGGCCGAAGCCCATATGGAAAGCTATAATTGGTGCAGAGGACAAATCGAGGTTGAGCTGGAGAATCAGTACGAGTTTCGCGATATGGGGATCTTTCGCCGCTACTATCTTTATCAGTGATGAAAGGTGGCAAGCACCGATCGGTACTGATTCAATCTCTCACCTACATCCTTAGTATATTCACCGCAAGTGGGTAGAGATTCATCTAGATCAAAATAGAAAGTCACATAAAATCCACCGACCATGAGTGGCCCTTGAATATCCAACTCACGTATGCCGATCCATTGCTCCGGAACCGCATGAAAGCGGTAGTTGAAGCGGGTGGTGCCGCACATTTGGGTCAGACTTGGCCACTCCTCATTGATGATCTTATTGAAGGCGGATTCAAACACCCGTTGGTGTTGGGCCATCAGCCTGATCTCACCCTCTCCTGATTTGGCAGATGTCGGCAGGGTCAAAAGGCTCGATAGAGCCAAAATGCCCGCAAGAATTAATTGCCGCGAAATTGATGACCGTCGAGTGGGGGCTGTCCCCATAATGGACCCTCCTGTTTTCCCTGTTAAACCCCGGATGAACACGAGTTAGCAAAAACCGAGGGATCATTGGAGGGAAAAGATTTCAATCGGCCGGGTGTCTTCAAAGCTGGAGCTTAACATCGGTCGGGTGGGTGAAGTTTGGCTTGTGTACCAAGAGTAGATAATAGTAGTCATGAAATTCTCTTAGCTCACTTGGGGTATTGTATGATCAAAACCGCTCTCGTTGCTTTTGTCTCTGTCCAACACTTCCTGTTTCTGATTCTTGAGGCCTTTTTGTGGACCAAGCCGATTGGTCGCAAGATCTTCAGATTGAGCCAAGAGGATGCAGACAAGACAAAAGCCATGGGTCAGAACCAGGGTCTTTATAATGGGTTTTTGGCGGCGGGTCTGGCCTGGAGCCTTCTCCACCCTCAAGAAACCACAGCCTTGGAGTTGCAGGTGTTCTTTCTCTCTTGTGTTGTGCTAGCGGGTGTGATTGGGGCAATGACGGTGAGCTGGCGGATCCTGGTGATTCAATCCCTGCCGGCACTGTTGGCCCTTCTCTTGATCTGGCTCTAAGTCCCTTTTAGACGTAACAAAAAGGCTAGCCCTCGGTCCGAATCCTTATTGGGTCCAGGTACCCTTTTGATGACCCTCTTTATAATATGGAGGAAGTAATCTAACCAAGGCTAGCTTATGACATCGAGAGTATTCTTCGCAATGGTGTTTGCAATGAGCGTTTCTCTGGCTCCGGTCAGCTATGGTGCGGAGTCCAAGAAGAGAACGACCTCTGCAAAAAAAGAGTCTGCCACCAAAACAGATTCAGAAGGGGATAAGGGGTCAGCCCTTCCTCCGGAGGAAACCGATGACTCAGGTTCATCATTAAAAGACCTGTTTAAATCCCTCGATTATCCCGAGCTGCAGGTTGTTCCCCGAGCCAGTCAACGCCTCAAGATGGAAGCCGGTGAGGAAGACAAAAACTGGTGGTACATCCATTGGCCATTTTATTTGTCGGCTTTGACCACATTTGCAATGGGTACAACGGCCGAGCAATCCTTTCGCGATGATCTGACTTCCATCGAAAGAGAAGATGCTCGCTCAGGAGCGCTTGTGGCCCGCACCATTGGCGCCGCCTGGTTTTTTGGCACCATGCTCATTGCCAGTCGCAAGCCCTACCAAAAAGCCTGGGCCAAGGTGAGAGGGTTTTCCGGAGGGGGCCGAAGCAATGAGCTGTTGCGCGAGCGTTTGGCTGAAGAGTCTTTGGAAAAACCAGCCCATACCATGAAGGTCTTAAGTTATGTGTCGACCTTTACTAACCTGGCAGCGGCTGGATATGTGGGGTCCTTTTTGGATGATCAGGGGAAGGTTTTTGCCGCCATCGGTGGAGCTCTCGCCTTTTTGCCCATGATCTTTGACGACTGGTACGTCTACAACTTCAATAAGCACTTGGAGTACAAGCGAAACATCTTTTCACCAGTGGTGTCGATGGCGGCGGTGAATAAACCCACAGGAGGTACCGACTTGTATCCTTCCTTTACCTGGGTTGTGGAGTACTAAGTGAAGCGGAGGAAAGGTTTCTTTCCAACTCACTTTGCGGTTAGAACCAATCAGATTGGCCTGGCGGCTCTCCTCATGTTTTCTAGATTTAGCTATGCGGTGGGAGCGCCCCTTCCAGAGGGTCAAGAGGAGCAGGTTAAGCTTTGTCACTCCACCCAGGAGTACATTCAGGCCCTGGAATTTCTGCGCAGCCATGGCACCGCAGGAATGAGGGACGAAGTCGCCCGGGGCTTAGCCGATCAAGTTTCACGTGGTTGTGATGGAGCGGCCGAGCGGTTTCGCCAGACCTACCTAATGCTTGCAAAAATGGGGGTCAATCATATTAAGGCCCTTGAAATCGCTATGGAGTTTTCTCAACTGTCGTCAGAAGTGCAGGAAAACTTTTTTGAAATTCTTCAACACTCCTATCTCACGGAGTTCTTCAATTACGACTTTGAGGTGGCCCTCAAGATCGCCTATGAGTTCTCCAAAGAACTAAAGGCCTACCACGGGCGGGCGCGGGACGATTTTATTGCCCTGGTGAAGTTCTGCCTAAACCCAAAAGAGATGTCAGTGCCGGTGAATGTCTGTGGACTGATGGCTCTTGAGTTGGTGCGATTGAGTCCCCATTATCCGGAAGGGGTGTTCAAGCCCTTTCAGGAACTCTATGGGAAGTTGCGAGCGGGTGAGAGCTTTGGCCTGTCGGTGAAGGATTCACTTGAGGTCATTATTCGGGTTCTAAAATATGGTCCACGCGCTCCTGACAATTTTCATAAAGGCTATGATTTTGCCGTTTCACAAAAAGGTTTAAATTATCCGCCGCATGAGGCCCTCAAATTTGCCTTGCGTATGGCTCGTCGCTCAGCAACCGGAGCCCCTCTGCCATTAGCAAAATCAGCCGTTGAGTTGGCTCATGGTGAAGACGCGAGCAAGAAATGATCAAGGCGCTCCTTGCAAAGGGTTTTGTGGATCAACAATCAAAGCGGGCAGCTTGTAAATGGTTTGCGGCTTTGGTGGCGGGCCTGGTGTGGTCCCCACTGCTGTGGGCCCAGGAAGTATCCCCTCGGGTTTTGCCAGAAAAAAAGCCCATACAGGAGCAGCCGAGTGAAGTTTCTCCCAAGGCCGCTGAGGAGGGCAGCTCTACTGAGGCGACTCCGACAGTCGGGGGAAAACCCATTCAGTTGTCCAAGCCTGGCGACGGTGGGAAACCAGAGTCGGACCCCAAAGTTCTGACCGAAGTGGAGGTGGCATGGGAGGCGTCAAAGGGAGCCAAGGCCTACGAGCTGGAGTTTCAGCCAATTGAAGGCTCAGAAGAATCACAACGCTTTGAAACCGCTGAGAGTCAGTTTAAAACCTCGCTTTCCCCTGGTCCTTATCGATTCCGCATTCGTTCGATCGACAAAAAGGGAGATCGGGGGAACTGGAGTTCACCTGTCACCATTGTGGCTAAACCCCAGGAAGTGATTATGCAGTCTCCCGGAGACGGCGAGCAGATAGAAGCCAAAACCGTGAAGACGGTGGTGACTTTTCAGTGGGAGCCCTTTGAAAGTGCCAAGGGTTACATCTTTCGCGTGTGGACGGAGCGAAACAAAGACAAGCCCAAGATGTTTAAAACCCGCAGTGCCCAGGCCAATCTGACATTGCGAGCCGGGCGCAAGTATTTCTGGGAGGTTTTCCCCGTCAGTAAAAGCGGCGTTCGCTATCAAAGGAAGAGTCCGCCATTTCAGTTCGTTCTTTTTGGCAAACAGCTGCCCCAGCCTGAACTGGAAATTGTTCAACCCCTCGATCCAAAAGGAGTCAAGTGGCGAGGGGTGAAGAGTGCCCAATATTTGTGCATTCTATACCGTAAAGATTTGTTGGGTGAGGAGTGGAAAGAGTACTCTCGGAATCAGATTTTTCGTGCCAGCGAATGGATCTTTAGCAAGGAACTGGCTCCCGGTCATTATCGAGTCACGGTTGAGGGGAGAGCCGAGATGAGAATTGACTCTAATTTAGGTGAAAAAGAGTTTTTTGTTAAACCAAAACTTGAAGAAATCCGCGCTTTCGTGGCCAATTGAACCCATGCGCCCCTTGTCAGTTTTTTGAATTGCAACCCCAAACACAAGTGATTAATTTTCCTCGATCAGCAACAACAACTCTGATTTCGGGGGAAATTAATATGATCAAGTATTGGCTTTTGGCTGTGTCCTTAGTCATGGCAGCAGGTACCGCTCATGCGACCAAATCTCGTTTGGAGGCTTTAGGTCAGGAAGCAAGTGGGTCCTTTTTTATTAAAGATGAGCGAAACATCTTTCTCAATCCCGCCTATATCCATAACGTAGATCGTCGTCTGACCCTGGAGTGGGGGGCTGCGGGTTCGGCCACTAAGGTGGATGCCACAGCGACTCCCAAAGCTGAAGGCGGCTGGTACAATGGCAAAAACGATATGCCTTATGCTTTTTATTTGGGCAACGAAGATGAAGACGCCATTACCTATCGCAACACAGCGAGCACCAGTTTCTTAAAGCCCGACAACACGGTTGACTTCACATGGGGGGCTGCGGGTTCTTCGATGAACAAGTGGGGATTTGGAGTCGGTTTTTCCAAGAACAAAGACGAAGTGACTGGTGGTATTGACCGCTCCGAGACCTTTGCTTCCGTTCGTGCCGGCGTTCTTTTGGGAGATCGTTGGGAAGTGTTTGGTCATTTTCATCTTCTGGACGAGGCCGATGGCGCCGCGGCTGATGGCGATGAGTACAAGGGTGGCTTGGGCCTAATGTTGGCCGGCGTCTACAACCACGACCGCTATCGCATCTATGGGCAATTGGCTAAGAAAGATGCCGAGTACACACCCTCCGGAGCTTCCAGTCTGGATATTTCGGCTATGATCATTACCGCCGGTGCGGCTCGTGTGAATGAGCTGAGTTCCAATGCTTTTTTGTTCTACTATGCAGAACTTAATCGCAGCACGGTAGAAACAGACACCGCTCCGGCAGTCTCCACCGAAACTGAAACCACTCAAATTGAACTCGGCTTTGGCGTTGAAGGTCAGGTGAAGGATTGGTTGAGCCTACGTGGATCAGTGATGCAAGGGGTGCTTTTGAACGACACTTCCACCAAGACAACTGGAACTCCTTCCGCCGATCAATCGGTGGCGGACACCACGGCGGTTGCTGCAGGTCTTTCCATTCACTTTGATGCCTTCAAACTGGACGGCAGTTTCACGACCACTGGTGGAACCCTTAACGCGGGTAACATCATGTCTCGCGTGGGCATGACATACGCCTATTAATGTTGAGATTAGGCTCACGGATTTGGAGCTGAGGGGAGACGGGAAGTCTCCCCTTTTTTTTGTGACCGCCCTTGGTCCAGAGGTCCCCATTCTTGGGGGATTCTTATTGTGAGAGTGTCCAGCGAGTGGTTCACTGAAGCGGGGGTAGACCTGATTCATGGCGAAGGACACCGAAGATCCCAACAAAAAAGACTATTTGAACAAGATCACGGCCGCTGAGCGGGCGGAACTTCTTGGTTCTGTGGCGGCTATGCCGGGACTGGAAGTGGACGTGGCCTTGACCAACGGGGATCATTTCAAAGCCAAGTGTGGTCCACTCAAAGGCTCCATCGTCGAAATCAGTGCCAGTGTCGTTCCCGAGGGGACGGTGCCTGGATCGGTTGGTGTTTCCTTTGTCCTAAATCTGAGTAAATATTTAGTTAAGTCCTCTCTTCAATGGACGGAACAGGGGCGATGGTTTTTGGATTTGCGTGGGGATTTTTATTTGGTGCAGAGGCGAAAGAACTTTCGCGTTGATGTGCCTATCCACATTGTTCCAAAAGTTGCCCTTCGCCAGATCAACCGACCAGAAAAAGAGATTCTCGCTCGTATGTTGAACATCAGCTTAGGGGGGTGCTTTCTCGAGATTGAAGGCAGCTCCCAGGCCTTACAACAAGAAGCCCAGATTCAAGTCACCATGACTGTGGAAGGCGGCAAGGTGGTACCTCTCAATGCTGTCGTCAGGCGTGTCACTCGCGCTCCTGAAGATCCCAAGAAGTATCGACTGGGTGTTGAGTTTGGAAAACTCAACAGCTTTGAAGAGTCACGAGTCAACGAAGTGGTGATGAAGTGCTATCGCCTCACCAATCGCTTTGGTGCCCGCCTCAAAAATAGCTAATCATTCAATATAACGCACGAAGACGGCCCAGGTCCTTTTTTGGTTGTGTCATCCATTAGAAAATCTCATACTTTTGCCTGAATACATAACAGACTTTAGTCTCAAGGAGGATTTTCACCATGGAATGGATGAAGCTTAGGCTCATCCTGGGTGTGCTTCTGCTTTCCGTTTTTGCGGCGGGCGGTGTGCAAGCTCAGGACTCAGACGACCTTTCAGAGATGACCCTCTCTGATCTTCTTAACCTTAACGTACAGTCTGCTTCCAAAAAGGTGGAACCTTTGAGTGAAGCCCCAGTGCCCATCACTGTGATCACCAAAGAAATGATCCAGGCCGCCGGTGTACGCAATGTGCACGAAGCGGTTATCATGTTTGTGCCGGGTTATACGGATGTGGAAGACCGCAATGAGCTGAACTTTGCTCCGCGGGGGATTTACGCCAGCTCTCAGCAAAAAGTGCTGATCATGGTGAATGGTCACCGCATCAACTCCCGCTCTTATCTGACCGCCATGCCCGACTACGGAATTGCCCTGCACAATGTGGAGCGCATCGAGGTTCTGCGTGGACCTGGATCGTCGTTATACGGAAACGTGGCCTTGGCCGGGGTGATCAACTTGATCACCCAAAAAGGTAAAGACCTGGCAGGCAAGAGCACCATGGAAGTGGCTGGCGGTAACCATGGCCAGCGTCGTCTGCGCTTCTTAACTGGAGACGGTGGCGACAACTGGGACATGTTGGCTTGGGGCCAGTACTACCGTGCCGCCGGTGAAATTTATGAGTTGGATGGGAATGAGAAGTACAACACCGGCAAAACCGGCGAGATCCGCATTGATGGAGTCGATGAGCAGCCTTCGCACGATGTGGGGATGACCTATAAATCAGGCAAGATGACTCTTTTCGCTGCTTCTCGCCGCAGCCAATGGATTGAGCCCTACGGCAGCGGCAACAATCCATACGACTATGAATCCTACCGCGTGTTTGACGAAGCGGGTCCGGGATTGGGAATCACCCATCGTCATGTCGGTTTGACCTATGAAGACGAGGCCGGGGATGGCTGGAATTGGTCGGTCAATCCGTACGCAGATACGGCGACGATCAGCGGTATTCTCGCCACCAATACTGGCGGTGGGTCTTCGATTCACTGGCAGGAAGAAGACATTGGATTGGTCGCTCAGGTCAACAAAGACTATGAAGCCGCCGGTGGAACTGGAACATTCCTGGCGGGAATCCAGGTCGATGCTTTTGAGCTGACGGACTCAGTGCTGGTTGGCTATTCAGGACACGATTATTCAACTATCGACACCACCGCCACGCAGCTGTTGGGAACGGGTTCGGAAGCCATTTACTCGGCTTTCTTTCAAGCTAAGCATCGCTTTAGCGATCAATTCATTCTCAATGCCGGCGCTCGTTATGACCTGAAAAACCGCAAGACTCTGGATAACACCACCAACTTGAGCCCTCGTCTGGCCCTGATTTACCTGCCGGATGACACTTGGGAATACAAGTTGTCCTATTCTCAGTCTTTCGTGGATGCGCCCTATTGGTACCGCTACACCACCTTATCAACCTTCGCTGGAGCCGAAAGCTTGGAGCCGGAACTGTTGGATGCCATTCAGCTTCAGGTAGTTTGGAAATCCAGCGACAAGCGATTCCGTAACGCCACCACCATTTACCACCAAAATGGTAAAGACTTGGTGAGCCGTCAGCCAGTTGGTCCTCCTTTTTACACCAATACAGGTAAGCTGACCAGCATTGGTCTTGAGAACGAGTTTGGTTGGGTGGAGAATAAGTACCAAACATTCTTCAACTTCCAATACTACAAGGCTCAGGATGATGAGGAGTACTTCCGTTCGGACGACAAGTTCGATCACGTACCTCAGCTCACAGCCAATGTGATTTTTAACTACTGGTTTAACAAAGATCTGATGATGAACCTCACTCTTCAGCACGTGGGCTCTCAGATCTTTGATGACGGTAGCAACAATGATGTGGACGTGGATGCAGCCACCACCTTTAACTTAGGTGTGCGCTGGAACGACATCTGGAACGGCATGTATCTGGATGCTCGTGGCTACAATATAACTGATGCCGAACGTTATCAGGGTGGGCAGAATAATACCCAGATTCCGTTTCGGCAGGCGGGGGCTTGGTATATGGCCACCGTCGGCATGAACTTCTAATTCGATTGATGAAAAGGGTCCGTCTACGTCGTTGTCGGGCCCTTTTCTCACTCCGACGTACCACTCAGGTACGCCTCCATTCGAAAAGAACCCTCCGCCTCGTATTCGAACCCTTTTGATCAATCTCACACGGCAGTAAGATCGATACTTGTCCGCCTTGCATCTGGACCCTTTTGATCAATCTCACACGGCAGTAAGATCAATGCTTCTCTGCCTAGCATCCAAGTCTTTTTGATTGGCCAAATGAGATTCGCCAACTACCCATCCGCCTGAAGCGAGTCGGTTTAATTGTGAGTCCGCAAAACCTGGGGTCGCCTTTGGCGGTGAGGGAGGGCCGGGTGACGAGCCATTCCCGTAAATCCGAATCCTCCGCCGTCGCGCAAGGGCGTATCCGAACTGCGGCAGCAATGCTGACGCAGTCCGAAGACGCGCCTGCGGCCGAAAGGCGCGTGAGGATTTGCGGAGAATGGTCGGCAACGGACCGACATCACGGACAAAGGATTTTGCGGACTCACTATTAAGTGGACGGTCTTTTTCATTGGCCAACTCAAAGAAGGTGCTTCTGGTAGTGGTTACTTGAAGAGGTCCATGTATTGGGAATAGCCCGCTTCGGTGAGTTTCTCTTTGGGGATAAACTTGAGAGAGGCCGAGTTGATGCAGTAGCGGAGGCCGGTGGGCGGGGGGCCATCGTCAAAGACGTGGCCCAAGTGGCTGTCGCCCATCTTTGACCGCACTTCTGTGCGCACCATAAAGAGCTTACGGTCCTTTTTCTCCACAATGTTAGTTTCGACAATGGGTTTGGTAAAGCTGGGCCAGCCAGTGCCGGATTTGTATTTATCTTTAGAGCTGAACAAGGGCTCTCCCGAGACTATGTCCACATAGATGCCTTCGGCTTTGTTGTCCCAAAACTCATTTTTAAAAGGGGGCTCGGTACCCTCTTCCTGGGTCACCTTAAACTGCATGGGGGACAACTGTTTTTTAAGGTCAGCTTTAGAGGGTTTTGTCCAGTTCTGTGTGGGCATCTTGGCGGTCTCCATTTTGGTCGCAGCTTTGGTTTTGTCCGCTTTCCATGCGAGGTTCAAAAACTGATCCCTTCCCGAGCCGTTGCGGTAGAACTTGTAACGAATGGGATTTTTTTTGTAATAGTCCTGATGGTAGTCTTCGGCCGGGTAAAAGGTGTCGGCCATGACGATTTCTGTGAGAATCGGTTTTTTGAACTGACCCGAAGCGGCCAAGTCTTTCTTGGATTTTTCCGCCGCCTGTTTTTGTTCTTCATCCAAAGGATAGATTCCTGATCGATACTGGCTGCCACGGTCGACAAATTGTCCTCCGGAATCAGTGGGATCAATTTGTCGCCAAAAGATCTCCAGCAGTCTCTCGTAACTGACTTTATTGGCATCATATTCAATGATCACGGCTTCGGTGTGTCCCGTGCCGCCTGATGAGACCTGTTCATAACTGGGGTTTTTGATCTTTCCCCCGATGTAGCCAGAGATTACCTTTTGCACTCCTGGCTCTTTTTCAAAGGGCGGCTCCATACACCAAAAGCAACCGCCGGCAAAAATAGCTTTCTTAAGCACAGGCTTATCTCCTCCCAGGCTGGGTAGGGCAAAGGCTAGCAGGAATGCAATATTTGATAAACCAATTAGATATTTGGACTTCATTGGGACCTCGTTGTTTCCTTATACCGGGCGCCATCGGGGGCCCTTTGATTGTAATACGGGCCTGGAACCAAAAGGTTTCAATGTGCCAAAATGAGATTCGGCCCCCTTACCTAGGGCCGGGGCCGCGACCGTCGTAGGGCTAGAACTGCCAGCAGGAAACTGGATTCCAGGCCCTGGTCGCGTTGTGGCACTAGTGGCCACAGAGTATTCTAAAGGTGGATCATTCTATAACAAGGATATGGTGGCTATGTTCGGGCGCCTTTCGCGTATGTCAATGCACAAGAAAACAACCCTCCTATTGTTTATTGGGGCCATTGGCTTCGCACTCTACTTTTTCCACTCCAACTCAGTGGCCTACCAAAACCGCGCAATGCTCACCGAGGTGGTGGAGCACCACCTGCCATTTTTGAGTCGCCTGTCGTCTCTTGAGTCCGGTGTTGTGGCGGTTCGTGATGACCTCTACGAAGCAGCTATGAAACAAAATACTGATGCACTAGGGAAGCTGGAAACCTCACATCGCCAAGCCTTGGATAGGTTTAATGCCCTTAGCTCAGAGGATTCAGAAGTTAAGGGTGATCTAAGACGACTGACGGAAAATTTTGAAACCACTTTTTCAGCAGGATATGAACTGGTCCAGGCCTACGTGGTAGGCATGGAAGATCCGGCGGCCACACAGGACAAGATGCGGGGACATTTGACAGGGCTACTTGATATCTCTCGGGAGGTGGATCGCATCCAAAAGGGCTACGAACGCCACATGAAGGGCGCTGTTGAAGGAGTCAATCGCAGCAATGAAAATGCCATGGTCTCAGGCCTGGTATTGATGGGTGTCGCCTCAGCGGTCGGCGTATTATTGATTTTGGTGATGTTTAAGATCAATCGGGCTCTTAACGAAGCTAATGGAAATCTTTATGAGGCTTCGAGGCGGATGCATCGTATTTGTGACGAGACCCAGGTTTCTTCGGACCAGCTGAAGAGTAGCTCCATCCGCCAGGCCCACTCGGCCACGGAAACCGCCCACAGCATGGAAGAAATCAAAAAGTTGCTGGATCGTACCTACCAGATCACCAATCAGGCCAGTCAGATTTCTGAAGAGAGTTATTCCGAGGCCAATAAGGGTCGAGGTGTGATCGACGATCTGCGCATCTCCATGAGTGATATTGAAGCCGCCTACAAGGACTTGGAAGAGGTTAATGAGGTCGTGCGGCAGATTCACGAAAAGACCCGGGTGATTAACGACATCGTGTTCAAGACTCAGCTGTTGTCATTCAACGCCAATATCGAAGCTGCAAGAGCCGGGCAACTGGGGCGAGGATTCGCCGTGGTCGCCACTGAGGTGGGCAACCTGGCCGATCTGAGCGGAAAAGCCGCAGAGGAAATCGAGGGTCTGTTGGACACCAGTGCCCGAAGGGTGGCCCAGGCCATTGACCAGACCCGGACTCGTATCGAAAGAGCCCAGGAGATGTCCAATCGCTGTGAGGGTGTTTTTCAAAACCTGATTGGCCGCTCGGGGGAAATCCGCAATATGGTGGGCAATATCACCACGGCCTCCAGTGAACAGGCCAAGGGCGTGGATCAGGTGGTCAAGGCCATGGTTGATCTCAATCAATCTGCAGCCGAGACCGAAAACCTGGCTCAGAGCATGACTCACCTGGCGGATCAACTCAAACAACAATCGGAGTCCTTGTCCTTTAGTGTGGGATCGCTGAATCAGTTGGTGAAGGGCGAAGGCGAATTGGCGGTGGCCCAATTCAGTGGCGATCAGGATGATGATGGCGACGGGGGCACGGGCCCTGCCGGCGGCGGTTGGTCAGGTGGATCTGATATGATGCATGGGGATAGTCGCTCTGCCTAAGGCTTTTCTTTTTGGGGCGGATGATCGACAATGGTGGTGGATCTTGAGGAGTGAAGTCGTGGTAATGAGACAAATTGTGGTAGCGGTTTGCTGTCTCTTTCTGTGGGCACCTTTCTCACATGCGGATGACTCCAAAAAGCTAATCATGGCTTCCATGAAAGGGGATCTCTCCACCGTAAAGTCCCTGGTTTCAGGTGGAGTGGATGTGAACTCGGCAACTGATAAGGGACTCACTCCTTTGATGATGGCATCTCTAAAGGGCAGTGTGGAAGTGGTGGAGTTTTTGTTGGGGAACCAGGCTGAGGTGGACAAAAAAGACGCGACTGGCATGACCGCCTTGATGGCTGCCTCAAAGCAAGGGCACCTGCCTGTGGTTAAGATTTTG
Source organism: Pseudobdellovibrionaceae bacterium (assembly GCA_020635075.1). Classification (NCBI taxonomy): domain Bacteria; kingdom Pseudomonadati; phylum Bdellovibrionota; class Bdellovibrionia; order Bdellovibrionales; family Pseudobdellovibrionaceae; species Pseudobdellovibrionaceae bacterium. Next base: position 693,029 of record JACKAM010000001.1, read on the forward strand.
GTGGAAAAAGGAGCGTCGCTGGATTCCTCAAGTAGCCAAGGCTTAACAGCCCTGTGTTTGGCTGCGATGGATGGACGTTTGAACGTAGTGAAGTATTTGGTCTCCAAAAATGCCAACGTCAATGCCAAGGATTCAGCAGGCATGACTCCTCTTGGATTTGCCAATGCCGGATCTCATCGTGATGTGGCTTCCTTCCTCTCGGCCAATGGGGCAAAGTAGTATTTCCTCTGTGCGCCCCTCCCTTTCAAAAGGATCTCCAATTGTTTTTGCCCTGCTAGCTGTGATTCAGCTTGGCTGCCAGCATTTGGGCAGTGGGGTCCAAGCTCCGCTCTGCGCGAATCTGGACGACAAGCTGACTCACCAATGGCTTAAGTATGAGCAGGCTTCTGCCTACGTGGCGGATCACTATGCCCAAGAGACCCCGGAACTGATTGAAAGAGCTGATTGGGAAGATCGCTTGATAGCCCATCCCGGTTGCCAGCTGTCTGACAAAGAGCTGCAGCAGTTGCGTGATCGGCAGGAGGCTAGAGTGGCCGAGAGTCGGATTAGGGCGGCAAAGCTTTCCCGTTTTGATCTTGATCGAGTCCGTCAGCAATCGAAATTGGTTCAGCGCCTTTGTCGAGAAATTCCCAAAGGGGGGCTGTTGCACATTCACCCCTCTGGGACGGTGACCGTGGACCTCCTCAGGGAGGTCCTTCAAAAGCACAACCCCATCGTCGATGGGCAGGATCTTATTCAGAGGGTAGGTGGACTCACTTTGTACCCTGAAGAAAGGGCGTTCTTGCAAAAGTGGCCAAAGGGCAGGCGATTTAAGTCAGCGCCTAGGGCTGATCAAGAAAAACTTCTTAATCTGTTTGTATTGTCAGAGAAGCCAGCTTCACATCCTTTTACCCGTTTTGACGTGGTCTTTGTGCTTCTTGATTGGCTGGAAGAAGTGGTGGGCAAACAGAAGTTTGACCTAATGGTTTATGAAGATTTTTTGGCAAGGGCCAAAAAGGCTGGTGTTTCCTATGTGGAGTTTACCCGCAGCACAGGCTCACGCCCGAACTTTGCTCAGGTCTATCCTCCGCTTCATCAGGCATTCATGCAAAAGTTTGGGATTGATGTGAGGTGGAATGGCGCTTTTGCCCGCACGAGATCGGCCGAAAAAAACCGCAAGCGACTGAAGGCACTTTGGGATCACGCCAAGGAAAATGGCGGGGGAGAGGTTCTGTTAGGTGTCGATATTCTAGGTAATGAGACCGAGACTCCCTTTCTTGAAAATGGCCAGGTGATCTACGGTCCGGTCCTGGCGGCTAAAAGAGGAAAACTTAAGGAGCAGGTTCTCCCCCTGCAGATGACGGCTCATGCCGGAGAGCTGGGAGATCCGCGCAATGTGCGAGACGCCATCATCTTTGGCGCCAAACGGATTGGCCATGGTGTGTTGTTGCTAAATGATCCCGTGACACTGGAGTGGGCGAAGCAAAACTCGATTGCCATTGAAAATAGCCAGATCAGTAATTGGAAGCTGGGTGCCGTGGATAGAGACCAAATGCATCCTTTTTTGCGCTTCCTGCGGCTGGGTTTGCGGGTGAGTTTGTCCACCGATGATGAGGGGATTTTCGTCAGCTCCATCATTGATGAATGTGTAAATGCGGTTGAAAAAACTGATATCACTTATTTTGAACTTCGTCAGCTATGGTTCAATTCATTGACAGAGGCCTTTGTAAATGAAGAAGTAAAGTCCCGGCTTCTTGATCAGCTTGAAAAACAACTATCCGATTTTGAGCTACGAGCCACCGCCTATCTCCCCGTTCGCCCCCCTCTTGATCAGAAGTGATCAATCTCCCCGCGAGTGCGATATATATAGACAAAGCAGTCACTGTTTCAATGTGAGATAAATCTGTATTCCTGGCGACTTGTCCGCCTACTCACTGGGAGGCATTCTTGCATCGGTAATGCCTTAAGGGTGAAGCCAGGAGGAAATGTTTCATGGGTGGGATTGTCAACCGATGGGCGGTGGCGACCGTCTGCTGTCTGATTTTTGTATTATCATTTCAAAACTGTGGGGGTGAGTTTTCCCCTAAGAAGATCAATTCCATTCAGGGCTCCAGTGGAGGCAATAACAATCAGTTGCCACCTTTAAGAACTGAAAAACTCATTTTTTCTGAATTCCGCGAGTGCCGAAACCGCTCTGGCCCCGAGGGTTTGGTTCTGTGCTTGAGCCAAATGGGTGTGCGTCCCCCGAGTCTGACTCAAAATCTGGTCGATCAATGTGTGGGCGTGGCCGGACCTGGTGAATTTGAATTAGCCATGTGCATGACCCAGGCAGGAGTTCCGGTGCATGGTTATCGCCTGCCCAAACAGGCCGACGTGGACAATTGTATCGAGCGTGTGGGTATTGACGGTTTGGCCAACTGCCTGGAGAGATGGGGAGTATTGTGGGAAGGACTGACTCAAGCCGACTTGAGCGCCTGCCACACCAATGTGGGTCCGGAAAATATCGAAAGGTGTCTGCGCGCCAATGGGCATATTCCTGAGAAAAAATTCATCTCTCAGCGAGAGGTCAACATTTGTGACGCGGTCGAAGGTCAGGCGAGGCTGGCCAGCTGTTTGGACGATTCCGGCATCCTCCCTAATGGAGTGGATCAGACTGTCATTGCCGGCTGTATCGGTGCCGTGGGAAAAGGCAACATTGTGAAATGCCTGCGCCGCAGTGGTCATGTCCCCTTGTTTATGAGTCCTCTTCATGTTGGTCGCTGTGTCGAGGAGGTGGGCGTGGACAATTTGGCAGACTGTTTGGATTTGAATGGCCTTTTGGAAAGTGGAGTGGCCAAGGCATCGATCAACTCCTGTTTGAACTCAGTTCCTTTTACCAGCCTTGTGGCTTGCTTGCGAATCCGTGGAGAGTTGCCCGCGGTTATAACTCAACCAGAGATTGCCTTTTGTGATTCAGTTGGCGGTGAGGCGAATGTGGTCAATTGCGTGGCAGCGAGCGGGGCACTCCCTCCTGGCTTGGATCAGGTGCAGTACGAAACTTGTAAAACAGCAGTGGGTCTTGAGAATATCACCAAGTGCTTTCGCAACCGGGGGTTCTTAAGCCGGGCGGTCATGCAGCCTGACGTCAATAGCTGTGTCCAGTTTGAGGGCGAAACGGCCCCCGAAGTGACGGCCTGCTTGAATCGAGAAGGATTGTTGCCGTCCACAGTAACCGAATCAGTGGTCAGTGCCTGTATCACCAATGTGACGGTGGGCAGCCTTGCCAATTGTTTGCGCCTGCAAGGGCACACATCCCAGGTTCTGCTCCAAGAGCAAATTACGGGCTGTTTTCAGCATAAGGGGCAAGCCGGAGTGGCCACCTGCCTAGGAGCTCATGGTGTTTTACCTGCTCCCGTCAATCAAACCGAAATTGATTCGTGCGTGGCTGCCGCCGGACCGGGTAAGGTGGCTGCCTGTTTAGCCGACCGCGGACATCTGCCGCTAATTCCCACTCAGGCCCAATTCCAGGGTTGTTCCACCCAAGGTGACCAGGCGTGGATCGCCACTTGTTTGGAGGAGAGTGGCATTAAACCTTTTAAGGTAGGGAGAACTGAAATCGACAATTGTATTACAACTAATGGATTGGCAGGTGTCGAAGCCTGTTTGCGCGCAGGCAATCTCATAGCTACGACCTACTCGGATTTGGTGGCTACGGGGGGTGTATTTTCAAAGAACTGTTTCGGTTGTCATGGACCCACCGAACAAAGAGGTGGGCAAAGATTGGACCAGTATGACTCAGCCATCTTGCGGGTGACCCCGGGGGACCCATCCAAATCATTGATCTACAATCGCATCAATGCTGGCGAAATGCCTCCCACAGGGCCGATTAGCGCTGATGAGATCAAACAGGTGAAGATCTGGATTTTAGACGGCGCTCAGAATAACTGAAGGCTCACGTTACTATTCTGCAAAAGAAGTGGACCCGTAGGTTTCGAATTCAATGTCCTCAGGCCACTCATTTGGGCCCATTCCGGCCTTGAGTTTGAGGTGATAAAGGAACTCCTTGGGGTCAGGCAGGCTTTCCCATACAGCAGGCAAAAAAGTGGCGCGCCGTGAGCCCGAAGTGAGAATGAGTCCATCAATGCCCGGGCGTATCTTGCTTAGTAGGTCTTCTTCATTCTCCACAGGCAAGGGTTGTGGTGGGCTGAGGACAGAAATTTCAATCTTAAGATGAGCCAGTTCAGCGGCTTTTAGCTGAGAAAAACGTGGATCATGAAAGGCCGCGGCTTGGGCGTTTTCCCACACATCAACTGCCAAAGGTCGATAGGCTTGAAGGCTGCCAATGCAACCTCGGAGTTGATCATCAATTCTGAGAGTCACGAAGCTCGCACCTGAAGTTTGGAGAACAAGAGACTGATCTTCGATTTCAATTTCAGATATTCCGCCATCCAGACGGTTCTGAATGGCCTGGCGGGCGAGTTTTAACAGCCGAGACCTGTCTTCCTGACTCAGTATTTGTTCACTCATGGTAGAGAAGTGCTCCATAGCCAACCACCCGGTCTTTGTCTCCGGCCGTGTCTCCTGAATTTCGTAGATCAAGGAGCTCTGGTTTCCAACCCATTTTTTGAGCGTATTTCATCAGCCCCTTGAGAGGATAGGCCCCGCAGGCACGGTTGGGCTCAATGACATCACTTTGGAACTTCAAAATTGCTGAAACAGTTTCTTGATCAACACTTTGAGCGAGCCGATAAGACAGATAGTGACTGAGGTCTGTACTCACCACGATAAGGCTGTCCTTGTCAGTCACAAGTTCCAGCGCTTGGCAGATTTGCTCCGGTGATGCATGACCCACGACCAGAGGCAAAATCTGAAAATCCTGCCCAAGGATGGTTTGCAAAAAGGGGAGCTGCACTTCCAGGCTGTGCTCGAAGGCATGGGCTTCATCCGACAGTTCCACGAATTCCAGAGATCCCAGGGTTTTCGCAGCTTGATGATCAATGGCAACGCTGCCCAGGGGAGTCAAAAAAGAACTTGCACTTGGTAAGGCCATACTACGAACAGGAACCCGGTGGGAGGGGCCAAGAAGGATCACTCGTGAGGGTGTCGATCCAAGGGCGGTTAAACTCTGATAGGCCTGGGCCGCGATTGGTCCAGAGTAGATGTAACCTGCATGGGGAACAACTAGGGCCTTAGCCTGCCATTGTACCTCGGCGGCAAGTCCCATAAATTCTTGAATTTGAGCTCTGATCAGCTCAGGTGAGGAAGGATAAAAAGCCCCGGCGACAGCCGGCTGTCTTACGTGTTCCATTAATAACAATCTGTGCACGAAAGGGGTGCGGGTCAAGTCATCTTGCCAAATGAAATTCAGGTCCCATAATGTTCCTATGAGTAAGACCACAGTGAAAGGTGAATTTTGGCATCGCATGGAGGACGGAAGGATCCAATGTGATCTGTGTCCGCGTCACTGCCAAATGAAAGAAGGCCAAAGAGGCCTTTGCTATGTCAGGGCCCACCAGGACCAACAGATGGTCCTGATCACCTACGGTCTTTCCAGTGGCTACTGCGTCGACCCTATCGAAAAAAAACCTCTCAATCACTTTTTGCCAGGTACCCCTGTGTTGTCCTTTGGCACAGCTGGCTGTAATCTCACCTGCAAATTCTGTCAGAATTGGGATATATCGAAATCGAGAGAGATGCAGACATTGAGTGATTCTGCTCCGCCAGAATTGATTGCCCGGGCGGCGGAAAACCTTGGCTGTCGCTCTATCGCTTTTACTTATAACGATCCGGTCATTTTTTATGAATACGCTCGTGACGTCGCTATTGCCTGCCACCAGCGGGAACTCAAAACAGTTGCTGTGACGGCCGGCTATATAACGGATCAAGCTCGTCCGGACTTTTTTCGCCATATGGATGCGGCCAATGTGGATCTTAAGGGATTTAGCGAGGAGTTTTACCACCGACTCTGTGGCGGGCATTTGCAACCGGTTTTGGATACACTTGAATACCTCAAGAAAGAGACGAAGGTATGGCTGGAAATCACTGTTTTGTTGATCCCTGGAGAAAATGACAGCCAGGGTGAGTTGGAAAATATGACTCAGTGGATTTATGAAAAACTGGGGCCAGAGACCCCTGTGCATTTCAGCGCCTTTCACCCTGATTATAAGCTGCGTGACAAGGAGAGAACGGCTCTTGAGACACTCGTTCGCGCCCGGCAAACGGCGATGCGGGCAGGCCTACATTTTGTTTACACCGGCAATGTACACTTTGTTGAAGGCGACACGACATTCTGCCCTCAGTGCCGCGAGGCTGTGATTGTGAGAGACTGGTATAATCTCCTCGATTACCAATTGGCTGGCAGCAATTGTAAGAAGTGTGGATGTCAGATTTCTGGTGTCTATGAACAGTCTCCAGGGAACTGGGGGTCCAGACGGCTCCCTGTGCGTTTGGCTGACTTTGCCTAAAAAAAGGTGAGTGATTTGGCCCCTTTTCAGACTGTAACAAGCTGAGCTTATGGGTCCACTTGATTTTTTTAATTTCCATTTTTCGGGTGAGTTGCGGTAAGTTTACGACCATCATCCCAGAGCCTTTAAGCCAATGGGAAGGAGGAGTTCACATGACCCTCATTTTGATTTCAGCACTTCTGGCCACGACTTTGCTTTCGCTATATTCCACCTTTCATTGGTCCCCTGAATTCGCTTTAGAAAGCCATCCGCCCTCGGGCAGATGAGTCCCCGCTCCACATAAATGTCCCTTTGATTGTTGTTGTTTTGACCTTCCAGTCCGGAAAATGGACTGGTTTGTTTCCCCACAAGGAGGTTCACGTGTTTTCAGTAAACTACAAAGGAATGGAACCGAAGGACTTGGTTCGCGACGAAATGACGAAGAGCCTGGAATGGCTCGAAGGAAGTTTGCCCAGAGGTGCTGACATTCATCTGTCTGTTGAGCCCAAGGGGAGAAAACGGCAGTATGGCCTGACTCTCTCAGTGCGAACTCTCAAACACCGTCTGGTCGCCCATGCCAATGGAGGCAATCTGATGAGTCTGATGAAGTCCTTGAAGAAGCAAATCGATCGGCAACGCCGGCGTATTCAGGATCGAAGGGTCGACCGGCGACGCTGGAAGAAAGACCTTTACCCCAGTTGGTAGAGGTTTGCTCGGGCTGGCCCTTCTTTTGGGGGAGGGAGGAGGGCAGTCCTTGCCAATGGAGGGATAATTGATTACTGTCGATCCCAGACCTCTCCTTTTGGTAATGAACTTGAATTGAAGTGGTAACGCGGGTCGATGAGAAAGATTGACGATTTAAAGCAGCAGTATAAGGACCTCAAGCGCCACGCCGAAGATCTAAAGAATCAAATCAATGAGATACGCCACGGTCACATCCACATCCCGTCCCTAAATATTGATTATGACGTCCCGGATGAAATTCGCTCCACTCACCATTGGTTGAATCGAATATACATATGGGTGGGAGCCTCCCTATTGGGGGTGGCGGCCATTGTCTTCGCCACCCTTTCAGATGAGGCGGCGGGTATTTTTTATAGACTGTATGAGCGCTATAATTGGGCTCCTTTTGTTGTTACGCCCCTGGGCTTGGTGGGCCTACGCTATTTGGTAACGCGCTATTTTCCCGCAGCGGAGGGCTCAGGTATCCCTCAGGTGATTGCGGCTCTACAGCCAGACTGTGCGAATGCCGATAAAATCCTCAACTTTAAGCAGGGGGTGGGAAAGATTGTCGGTACTGTCATGGGGCTCCTGTGCGGGGCTAGCATTGGTCGTGAGGGTCCGACGGTGCAATTGGGTGCCATTATCTTGAAAAGCTTTGGGCGTTATTTGAGGGCTCCAGTCTTGTATTCTCCGCGATCCCTGATTTTGGCTGGTGGAGCGGCTGGTGTGTCTGCGGCCTTTAATACGCCGATAGCGGGAATTGTTTTTGCTATCGAGGAGTTGGGAAGGTCATTTTATGAGAAGGAAACATCGGTTCTTCTCATGGCCATTGTGGTTTCGGGTTTGACGGCCTTGTCGATTAGTGGACAATACTTTTACTTTGGTGTGGCGGCAGCTAGCCTAAGTGGATTTGGTCTTCTCTACGCGGCTCCGGTCGGACTCGTTGGGGGCGCCCTCGGCGGTCTTTTTAGTTTGGCTGTTGTGCGGGGGACGGCAAAAATGTCTTCCCTTGCTGGGCGAAAGGCATGGATCTGGACTCTTGTGCTTGCCGTTCTTATTGCGGCAATTGGGTTTTTCACAGATGGGTCGACCTTTGGTACGGGCTATGAGGAGGCTCGTCATCTGTTGGGGCATCCTTCGGGTTTTTCCGTGTTTCCCTTTGCCAAGATACTAGCTACGTTACTCTCCTATTTTTTGGGTATTCCCGGTGGTATTTTTTCACCCACTTTGTCGATCGGTGCCGGCATTGGCTCCATTATGGCCCATCTGTTCGACACTCCCTTTTACCAGGCTTTTGTCCTGCTTGGGATGGTGAGCTTTTTTGCGGGCGTGATTCGTTCACCGATAACCGCGGTGATCATTGTCTCCGAGATGACTCATAACCATAGCCTCCTCTTTCCTTTGCTTTTGGCATCTCTTGCCTCTTATGGAACTTCCATGTTGATTCAAAGAGAGTCCCTCTATATGGCTTTGGCCCGACGCTATTTATGAGAGTCGTTCCGAGGCGTCCAAATTTGTGAGAAGGGCTTGGCCTTTTGTTCTGATCGAGATTGAATAAAGATATGGGGCAAAGGATAGCATGGGCCATTCTCGCAGGTGTTTTTCTATTGGGGTGTTCCGGCCCCTATGAGTGGAGTCCGCAAGAGAGACGTTTTTTTGAAGCTCTATCCACGCCCTATCGAAACTGGTCAGAAACCACCTATGGTCTAACGCCGAACCCATACGAAAGAACCTTGCTCAAGACCTACAAACCGAGGGTTTTCATTAGCCCGCGGGGCATAGGGCCGGTTGATTTTTATGAGGATTATCTTCCACAGACGGAATTGGTGGATCATACGGGGAAGGTGGCCAGTCGCCGAGTGAATCGCATGCTCCTAAAGGCTTTTGAGAGGAGCCCTGGGTTTAGTCTGAGGTTTCGGGGGCCGAGCCCCGTCTGTATTGGCGAGGCCTGCCGCAACAAGAGAACAAGGGGTTATGGACAAGTGTACTATGGGGACGTGGATTTGGGTGAAGGAGTCGTTCTTCATTATCAAGTCCTCAAATACAATTTTGTCTTTCCCTATAGCGGCCTCCCTGCACGATTGAGTCGTGCGCAGGAATGGTTGAGTGGCGTGGTGGGGGACCCCAAACATTGGCATGATCTGGATTTGCATGGAGCTATTCATGTGTTTGTGGAGGGGAGTGGAGGCGAGCCTTTTATGGTACTCTTGGCTCAGCACAATCATTTTCGTACCTATCTCGTAGGTTCGGATATTATGTGGTCGCCGGAGGCAGGGTTGCGTATCTGCTTTGCTGAGAGATCCAATGAGCCCTATCCCTGCCCACTGAAGCAAGCAACAAGAAATGTTCCTGCTGCGGCAACTCCCGACCATGTGGATTTTTTATTTGGCAAAGGTGACGGGGGTGGAGGGTTATTTACCGGGCATGACCTAGTGGTTGGTGAGGCTGGCGGAGCCACTCCCATTGACTACGACCTCGCCTATCTCCCGAGCGAAGACCCCCTTTACACGGCTTGGATTCCATTGGGAGGCAGGCGGGGGTTGGGGCCCCTGCGTTTTTTTCAGTCCGGGCCTCCTGGAATGAATTTCAAATTTAATCCTAAACTAAAAACTTATTTTGATATTGCCCAGTTTTTTTCATTTGTCCCGGGGGACAGGGTGGCCTTGCGCTTGGCCAAGGAGCAGTCCGCATCCATGTTTTCTGAGGACTATGATTTTATGCCTCTTTATCGCTGGAATGGGCGTGCCTTGAGATCCAGCCTCAAGGAGAGGTTTTTTTCAGGCTATAGTCCGAGCCGGTGATTTTTTCTTGATCTCCGCTATGAAGGGCCTAGGCCGGGCTAACACTCTGCCCTAGACCATGACAGATGGGGAAAAACTCGTAATATGAGATCCCACTGAGGAGGCCTTGAGGCGTGAAGGCATTTCGTCTAATTCTAAGTGTTGTGCTGATTGTCGGGTTCTATTTGGGACTTCAGATTGGCGGTCCGTGGTGGGATTCCTCCCATTTCAATCAAGGTCGAACCTACCAACTCATTCCTCGCTCAGGGGACGGTGACTGTGCTGATGGGCCCAATGATGGCTGTCGAAGGGAATTGGTCTTTGATTCCGGTGGTCGGGTCCTGTTGGTGGAAGCCGGGCTTGGGCGGTCGGGTACCTACAAGCTAAAGGGTTCCTATCTGCTTCTTTCCCTAAGCGACGGTGAGGGTGGGAAAGAGGAGATTTCCCTGTTGCTTCAGGAAGACAAGCAGATAATTGTCGAACCGGGCAGCACCCGAAGTTGGCGCCTCATGGTAAGGGAAAGCCGTGGAGAATCCTGAACTCTCAGTCATTATCCCTACCCTCAATGAATCGCACAGCATTGCGGTACTCCTCGACGATTTAGGGCGCCAGAGAGGCCTGCGTTTCGAATTGATCGTTGGCGATGGTGGATCGACGGACAATACCATCAATCTTGTAAAGGCTTGGGGTGGTCGAGTGATGAGAGCTCCCAAAGGAAGAGGGGCTCAACTCAACGCCGCAGTAACCATGGCCAGGGCGGATTGGTTTTTGTTTCTGCATGCGGATTCGAGAATTCCAAGCGAGACCTTGTTAAGTGACGCTTTGTTGTACCTACAGGATGAGGTGCAGAGAAATGGAAGCCATCAGGTTGCCGGTCACTTTGGCCTGCAGTTTCTCCGTCGTCATGGAGGCCATGATATGGCCTATCGTTATGTGGAAGAAAAGACCCGATTTAATAGGGTCAATACCACTAATGGGGATCAGGGCTTTCTCATGAGTCGCCAGTACTTTTCGGAGCTGGGAGGGTTTGATGATTCCCTGCCCTTCTTGGAAGACCAAAAGCTGGCAGAAAAGATCCGGAGCCAGGGGCATTGGGTCCTTCTGCCAGGATTCCTGCAGACCAGTGCCCGGCGCTTTGAAGTGGAGGGCTTCCATCGGCGCTACATTTTAATGGGAATCATCATGGGTCTGCACTCAACCGGAGCGGAGAGCTTTTTTAAACGGGCCCCCGCCGTATATAAAGAGCAGGATAAAACCGGAAGTCTTAAGCTGTGGCCCTTTTTCAAAATTTTGTGGGTGATGCAAGTTAAAGATATGGGGCTTAAGGGGAGCGTTAAGGCCTGGTATCGGGTGGGCGAATACGTGAGGCAAAACTCCTGGCAGATGTTTTATTTTTTCGATATCTGGATGCGGTCATGGCTCGGACCCGGCCGCTATCCATTTCTGCGATTTCATGATCAGGTGTTTTATCCGCTAACCAACAATGCGGTGTGCAGTGCTATTAATGGGTGTTTGGTTTTTGTTTGGTTTATGCTGATTCTTGGTCCCTACTTCTTTTTTGTCGATAGCCGGCAGGCCCCACCTGGCAAAAATAAAGCCTCTCACATGGGAGAGGCTTAAACCTTTTGACCTTCTAATTTCAGCTGAGCCCCTTTTGAGGCCCCGTTGGCCTTACATTGTACGCTTGGCCTTTTGCTTAAGGCGAGCGGCTTGGCTCTCCTTCTTCATCACGTCACGCTCAAGCTTACGATTGGTGCGACTGAGATTGCGCTTGCGCTTTTTGTTGCGCTCGATCTGCTTGTTATACTTGGTGATCAGACGATTGGCCTCTTTCTTGCGGGTTTTTAGGATCCGCTCGCGGCGTTCTTCGCGCCGGACATCACGCTGAGCCTGAGACTTGCGATTTTTTGCGTCTATAGCAGCTTGTTCAACCCGGTCGACGTCCTTCTGGAGCTTGGCCAGTTTGTCCTTAAGGCGGTCTCTTTTTCTTTCAGCATCCTTTGCCTGGGACTCAACTCGCGCTTTTACTTCAGAGCTGTTGTCAAAGCGCTTGCTCTGACGGTCGATTTGATTTTGTAAGCGAGCTTTTTTGGCTTCGAGTTTTTTGATCTGAGAGCGGTACTGGGTGGTTTCCTTTTCCGCTTCCTTCAAGCGTTGAGCTGTGGTTTTGGCCCGCTCTTCCTCGTCGTAGACTTCCATTTCTTCCACTTCAGCTTCCAGAGAAACCTCGTTCAAGGTCTCTTCGGCGTTGCTGCGCTCATAGTCATCGTTGGCCCACAAAACGGCTGGAGCCGCCAAAACAACCATAACGGCTGAAGCTAAACACCATTTCTTGATACTCATAACCCGGTACTCCCTATTTTTGAGTCAATGAATCCTTCAGTATGAATCCCCTAAACAGGAGCAAGGCCGATGCCTGCCTGTACCTGGAATAGGAGAGAGCTGAGCCCACCTGGCCGGTAATAATTTCAAAACTAGTGCCTTAAATTGTCATTTTAATGAGTGGTTTCAAAGACTTATGGAGTCATTTAGAGGGCGATGAGGCCGTTGATTTTGGCTGCCTTTTCGTAGATGGCGATAACTAGATCGGCGCAGTCCACCTCTAGGCTAATGGTGGCGCTGACGTAGTTGCCTTTGCGCGAATCGCGGAATTGGATTTCGTTATTGGGAAACAGGGCTTCGACCTGGGGCAGGGAATCCTTGGGGACAATGAACTTAAACATATACTCGCAGGGCCAGTTGTATTCCTTATCAAGAATGGCTTTGAACTTAATGTGGTCACCAGGGTAGCGAGGTTTCATTCTTGTTTGGCCTTACATCTCATATTGAGACAAATTGATTGCTCCAACACTTTATTTCCTATCGGAAGGTCGTGGTCAAATCTAAATCCAGCCACTTCTTTGCAAAGGGCTTATCTAGATCAACCCATCACCGGCTGGCGATGATGGGTCGTCTTTTTCTTGTCGGACAATTAGTAGTTGATAGCCTTGCGACCATTGAGCGATTGGACAGGGCGGAAATTGTTGGAGTAAAGAGCACGAAAGGCCGCCAACTGATCTTTGGAAATCTCCAGGGGAGTGTTGAGTACGTTCCAGTCGACTCCTTGGGTGCATGGCGGAGTGGTGAGGGATCCGGCATAGTTGTAATAGGTAAGCGACTTGGGTAGCATGGCTGAAAAGTCAATGGCATGTCCTGCGGCTTCCATCTCCATCGTTTTTTGCTTGGGAAGATTGGCCCAAATTTTTTCAATCACCGGATTGGCCTTGTCGCCGACTTTGAGCATTCGCCCCACGACGGCCAGTTTTCCAGAAGCTGACTTGTGGACAAAGTGCATTTCCATGGGAAAGTGTTTGCCACTGAGGGTGTGCTCACTTTGGGCGTGAAAGTGAACCTGGATCAGGTCGAAGGTTTCACCGTTGACCACTAACTGGCTTCCCTGATCGGCATTGATCTGAATGGTGTGGCCATTATCAATAATCTTTAAACGCGAAGGTTTATAGTTAAACTGCAGGGGCCTGCCCTGAGAAGGCTTTGACCATTTGAGATCGATGGGGCTTTGCATATCGCCTGCCTTACAGGTGGAGTACTCTGCCGCCAAATCGCCCCACATCTGTGGGCCGAGAACGCCTTCATATCCCCAGCGGGGATGGGCAGTGGCGTGATGCTCCATGTGAGACTTTTCATCGGGGTGCATTTCTTCGTGATGGTCGCCCGGTCCGGCATTAGCGGCTGGGGGTTGAGCTTCGGCATCCTTTTGTTCCTCCATGGGAACAGGTTCTTGTTTGGTGATTTGCTTTTCCTCAGGCAAACCTTGGCTTTTGCTGCTCGAAGAACAACCGGTAACAAGTAGCAGGGTACCACTAAGGGCAACCAGGGACACAAGTGACGAGTGGAGAGATTTTCTCACAAGCATGAAGGACCCCCTAAGATGTTAATACCCTGAAATTCTAGAAGAAAAATGGAGTAAACTGTAGTGATGGTTGAATTCCATCGACAAAGGTCGGGCTTTTGTATCCATACGTATAAACCCATGCTCCAGAAAGGACCGGGCATGAGGCTCTGCTCGCTCTTCCCAGCTGAGTGAGAGCACCTGCTAAGTTAGAACTGGCGCCCTTGGCTGTTGAACCACAAAGTTCTTTGTCAGTGAAGGCGGTCCTTTGCCGACCATTCTCCGCAAATCCTCACGCGCCTTTCGGCCGGGGGCGCGTCTTCGGAGAGCGTCAGCCTGCTGCCGCACCCCGTTCGGCTGAGCCTACTCCCTTCGGTCACTCAGCCTCCTGCCCTGCGCGACGGCAGAGGATTCGGATTTCCGGGAATGGCTCGGCAATCGGACCAATCCCCGGACAAAGGCAAAACACAATTTTGTGGATCAACAATCAAAGGGACCAGTTTTAACTGCGCAACCCGAAATAGAGTCGCCCGAACCCGTGAACCGTTTCGGGTAACGGGTTGCGGGCAATGGGCTCGGAAAACAGCCACAGTTTGCCGTTGGTGTTTAGGTGACGCCCATGTGTTGGGCGCGGTGATGTCCTGAACAGAGGAGGGTTAAATTCTCTAGATGGTTGTTCCCGCCAAGGGAAAGGGGTTTGATGTGATGAACTTCCAGAAATTTGGTTTCTGAACATCGTTGGCCCTGGTGATTCATATGGCCACAGCGGCCGGCAAATTTAAGCATCACCCGGTGTTTGATGGCAGCGGGGAGCGGTCTTCGTTTCTTTGTTTTAGATTCAGCTTTGGTTCTCTTCGTCCCCTTAGCCTTTGGGTGAATACGGCCTGTTGTACTGCGCCTATTCTCATTTTGCCCACACTCCAGACTGTTATTCTGACGTCGATCGCTTGACGCAGAATTTTCGGGAACTTGCCTTAAGACTAGCTAGCGTATCTTAAAATCGGAGTGAGCTTCGCGAATAGGGACTGTCTCCTGGAGAACCTTATGGTACTCCGCTCTCTTAGCATCTGTCTGACCCAGTTGGTATCGATAGGCTTCGACCAGGTAGCGGTTCACGGTTTGGGAAACGGAAGCGACTTCAAACCCGACAGGGAAGTCGGTATCAAAAATGTATCTTAAGGGTTTAACCGCAAATATATTAAAGGGGCACACATAGACCTGTCCTTGTTCATACCAGCTCAGAAGCTGATCTTTACTCACCCTCACATCAATTTCCCTTTGCCAGCGGGGCAGTCCGTCGCTGAAATAGCCGCCTACAGAAAAACTGACGTGATGGTAGGGGGTGCCGATTTCCTGGCGGTGGCGGTCCAGCCCCAGTGTGATGGAGCCAATGGGATCATGTTGCCAAATTTTGAATTCCACCTCTGACATGGTTCGGGTGAATATGATGGAATCCCCAGGGGATTGCTCAATCAAGTAGTGAGCGGCATCTTTGAAACTCAGCTGACCACCCTGATTGCGAATTCCCATTTCAAAAGGGGCCTCCCGGGAATAAAGACCAAAGTCGTTGATGAAAAAGGCGTCTTCCGCTTGAAGCATACGCAGTTTTGGAGCGGACCTTTCTCGGTAGGGGCGCTGGTCTTTTTTGATCCAGGGAGTGAAATCGTACCAAGCGAGACGCCTTCCACGCTGAACGTCCTCGATGACCAGAACCTCCCCTCGGACAAATTCTCGATCCTTGGCGGCCTTGTTGTAAGCCTCTACGGATTCAAACCACACGATTTGCTGGCCACTTTTTTGGAATTGGTAGGAGTGGCTTGGTGTCGATTGCAATTCTAGGTAAATTGCGCTGAAGAATCTGCCAGTAGGCGTCCTGGGCCTCCTTGAGAGTTAGCACAATCGGCGCATGAGAGGCCAACCTGGCGACTTCCTTGCGGCAGCCCGCAGATGCCGGCAGGGCGGTATAAAGCATTAAATTGACTAGGAAAAATAGCGCTGATCGCATGCGAAAAGGTTTTGCAAGGAGCGTTCCAGGTCGTGGTTCCTCGGCTAGGTGTTTCATCTAATAGGTGAACCGTCGCCACCCATTTTGGAAGGCGAATTATTGGTCACAAAAGAGAGTACAAAGGCTAAAAACGATAGACGGCGGAAAGGGCGGCGCTGTCTTCTTTGCTTTCGGTGGCTCCTTGGGTGGATTGGGATTTGCTGTGGCGGTAGTCGAGTTTGACGACCAGATGATCATTGACGGTTCGCTTGAGGCCCGCAGTTTGATCCATGCGGCGGTAGGTGCCGGGGTAATCACTGGTGCCTTCAAAGCGCAGGCCCCAGGCCCACTTGTCATTTGCCTGAGAAGTGAAGCTCACTAAAAAGGCTTGGGTGTCATCTTGTTGGCCGACTTGATCCACATGGTCCAACTCCAGGTGAAGATCCCAATGGTCGCGCATGAGTCCTAAAAGAATCTCGCTAAAGCGCATGGGATCGCCGTGATCTGAGTACTCAATGTAGCCGAGTTTGAGATAGCCATTTTCCTGAGTGTAGCCAATCATGCCGCCATACTCGGGCGAAGTGTTGCCCAAAGAGCCTTTGCCAACGGCGTCTGAGGCAATCAGATTTAAAGACCAAGGGCCTCTTTGGTGGGCGAGCATCAGGCCGTTGTGGGTGCCATGAGAAACATTAATTCCCACCCAAGCCAAGCGGGCAAAAAAATTGTCGGCGGCGTCGTTGGCCTCATAGCCATAGATGGAATCAAATTGTCCAAGAGTCAGAGTCCATTCTCCAACCTTGTGTTCCAAATAGAGTTGAGCCTTTTCTTTGGCCAAGTCAAAGTTGTTGGTCGCGGCGGAATCCGCAATTCCGTCATTGTCCGTATCCAAGGGTCCAGCCCACTTGATCGGCAGGTCTAAATAAAATCGACTGTCTTGAAACTTGTGCTCTACCATCAGAGAGCCGGCGAACAGGCGAAAACCACTATTGAAGGAGTCCTCATCAATCCAGCTGTAGCCCACATCAGCAAAACCAGAAATGGTGGTACTGGAGTCAGAGGTGGAAGCAGGTGACCTGGTGGCGGAGGCCGCAGGCAAAGTTTCAGCGAACGAGTGTGCGGTGGCGAGAGTCAATGTCAAACAAAGCCCTACACGAGCCAGATCCTTAAGCACTTCCACGATGAAGCCTCCCGTTGAGGCCTCATTAGACAAAATGTTTTCCGGATATGCCAAGCGATTTCGGTGGAGGCCCCGAGTTTCGACGCTTCGAATAGGGAATCAAAAAAAGTCTCTGCGAAAAGTGGGACCCAGGGAGCCGGGGGGCTCCAACCAACCAAGTCCTAGTTGGAACCTTTGGCGACCTGAGTCCCAGCTTTTCGCAGAGCAAGTTCCGATTCGATGTGGGCAATCCAGCCATCAAGAGGAGACGCATCTTTTTTGGCTGTGACCTTCTTGGCGACCTTCAATGATTGCAAAGCCTCGTCGAGTTTCCCCATTTGAAAAAGCGACATGCCAATGCCCAGGTGAATCTGACTGGGCCGCTTGAGCTTTCCTTTTTGGAGAGCACGCTTAAGATGAGAGACCGCCTGGGGCCACTTTTCTTGTTCCATATACAGCTGGCCCAGGCGGGACTCTAGATCACCCTTTGAGCTGAGCTGGGCGGCTTGCTTAAGAGCGGCAATGGATTTGTCCAAATCTTCGGCCTGGAGCCATGCAGCCGAAAGGATTTCCCAATTGCGTTGGGTCTTCTCCACTTTACCCGTTGCTAATCCCTGTTCCAACAGTTGAGCGGCTTCAAATGGAAGGCCTTCTTGTAGGCGCAATCCCACCAGGTTCATGATTTCGCCTTGTTCCTTAAACTGATCAATGCGGTTTCCTGTTTCCAGGGAGGCTAGGGCCGGTTTGGCTTCGTTGCTGTTGAGGAGTAATCCGGAGAGCTGTTTCCAATTGGCTTTTTCGTCAGGTTTGAGAGCCGTCAGTTGTTTGGCCCTTTTCACAGCCATTTCCGATTGCCCCAATTCTGAGTGCAGAGCCATGGCGAGACGAATCCAGGCCGGGTTGGCTTTTGGAACTTCGTTCAAGGCCATGGTGATTTGATCCAAAGCTAACTGAAGCTGGCGGTTTTCGGCATAGACCGCGGCAATAAAGGCCCGGGCCTCGGGGCGAATATTTTCAGCCAGTGCCATCCACAACTCCAAAGTCTCTTGGGCCTTGTTGCCATTTTTTCCGGCCATCTGCACTTGAGCCAAGGCAAACATGAGAGTCATGGTTGGCGTGTAGGGAAGAACCTCAAGTTTTAAAGCGCGGCCAAAGCTTTCCTCTGAAGCTTGGTAGTTTTCCATTTGCGCATGGATGATTCCCTGGAGGTGATAGGCCTGGGCCAATTCAAAAGGGCGTTTGCTGGTCGATTTGATCAACAGGTTGGCCATATCCAGAGCCTGATCGTACTTTTCTTTTTGGATCCAACCGTAAATACGCTGGAGTTTCTTGTGAGAACTCTGCGAGACCAGAGCTGAGCGTCTCTCAAGCAACTGCTGTTTGATCTTCTGCAATTCCTGTTTGGGCGGAATAGCGGCAAACGAAGGCACAGCCCACAAACACAGACTGAGGATCAAAACTGAAAGTCGAGTTGTGCGTAACATAATGTCTCTCCTTAGCTCTCCAGTTTGAAGTCAATTTTGACTTTAAGGCCTTCCTGAACAATGGGTTTACCTTCGATGACCTTGGGGCGGTACTTCCATTTCAACAGGGCACGACGGGCCGAGCGGTCAAAGATACGCCTGGGGTGAGAATCCATCACTCGGACGTTGGAGACCGTGCCCGCAGGAGTGATATCAAACTGCAGAACCACCCAACCTTCCACTCCCATCATGGCCGCCTTACGCGGGTACTGAGGTTCCATGCGCACGAGAGGCATGACTTCGCTGCCGCCACCACCGGCTGCACCACCTAATAGAGGGCCGCCACCAAAATTTAATGGTAGATCCATCGCCGGAATATTCATTTGTGCCAGATCCTGTGTCGGTACATCAGCCGAGGCCACATTCATGCGGTCCATGCGCGGAGTTTCTTTGGGTTCGGGAGGCTTTTCCGGAAGTTTACGCTGCCGGGTCTCCACCTGATCCTGGGACTTAAGGCGGACAAATTCGATAAAGCTTGCCGAGTCTTCGGTCTTTGGCAATTGGTGGTCGCCGGTAATCAGTCGTGACATGAAATAAAACAAAGACAAGGTCACGAAAAGTCCGGCTAAAAATGCAGCGCTGGCTCTGAGCATTGGTTACCTCGCAGCTTCATTGGCAGCAATGGACACGTTTTCCACCCCTGCCAGTCGAACTTGGTCCATCACCTGGACAAGTAATCCAGTTTCAGATTTTTGATCAGCTTGGATGACCACCGAGCCTTCTGGACTCTCGGCATGCATGCGCTCCACGTTTGCTCTCACTGAGCGCACATCCACCCGGCGCTTCTGAATCCAAATGTCGCCGCCTTCGGAAATGGCAATCAGAATATTCGCCCTTTCTTTTTGTTCAGCCGTGGCTGCACTCGGACGGTTCACATCCAAGCCTGATTCTTTGACGAACGAAGTGGTGACAATAAAAAAGATCAGCATGATAAAAACCACGTCGAGCATGGGAGTCAAATCAATGCCCGTGTCTTCTTCTTTGTGGCGTTGACGACGGCGGCTCATATTCCACTCTCCTTTGTACGTACAATTTCCTGAAACACCAGGCTCTCAGACAGCTTTTCAGTTTCAACCTTGGCCTTTCCCTCAAGCCATGATCCCATGTAGAGGCCGCTCAGGGAGGCCACCATGCCGGCCATGGTGGGAATGGTGGCCATTGAAATGCCCGAGGCCATAAGCCGGGCGTTTCCGGTTCCGGTCACGGCCATCACATCAAAGACAGCAATCATTCCAGTCACCGTGCCCAACAAACCCAGCAGGGGGCAAACGGAGACCAGAGTTTTAATCAATGGAATGCGCTCAGAAAGCGCTTGCTGCGCCTGGGAGATTTTAGCCAGGCGGATCTGGTGAGCGTCCCAGGAATCTTTGTCACCGCGTTTGTCCCATTCCTGTTTGATGGACTTGGCTAGAGACGGGAAGTCCTTTTTCAAAAACAAACTTCGTTCTAATATCAGGGTCCACAGGGCCAGAGTGGTGGCAAATATTAACGCCAACACCTGACCGCCGGTGGCTAAGAAATCTTGAATGACTTCCCAGGCTTCAAATAGCATTGGATCACCCCTTCTCCCCGCGACTGGCAATCATGCCAGCGCTTTGTTCTTCAAGGATCTGGATCAGGCCCTTGCTCTTGGAGTTCACAAAGTTGTGTAGCAATAGCAGCGGGATGGCGCAGACCAATCCGAACACCGTAGTGATCAGGGCCTGGGAAATACCACCGGCCATGAGTTTTGGATCGCTGGTGCCAAACAAAGTGATGCTTTGGAAGGTCAGGATCATACCGGTCACTGTTCCCAAAAGACCGAGCAGAGGTGCCACGGCCGAGAGCAGTTTAATAGTGCCAATTCCTCTTTCCAGTTTAGGAGTAGAGCGCAAAACCTCCTCATCAATTTTGAGTTCAAGAGTTTCCAGATCCTTTTCCCGGTATTGGGAGAAGACCTGCATGATACGGCCAAGAGGATTGTTGAGGTTGGCCTCAGTCGATGCCAACTGGCTGGTGATCTTCTTGCCTTCGCGGTAAAGGACAATCAGTCGCTCGATCACCAGGATGAGGCCCAAGATCAACAAGGCGATAATGACGTAACCTACAACTCCGCCTTGCTGAAATCTCTCGCCTAAGCTCGGGGCCTGGACCAGCATGGACAAAAGACTTCCCCGACTGGGATCAAGGCTGAAGGCGGCAAAGGATGATCTGCTGGAAGCAAAGTCACTGGCAAGCGACAAATGCTTACCCTCAGGTTGCCTGGCCAGTTCCATGATTTGACCGGTGGCGGGTTGAAAGTGAAGGTACAGGCCATCACTGATCAGGTTAAAGCTCCCCACGCGCACCACGGGTTGAACATTCTTAGTGCCATCAGGGGCGATCACCGAAGCTTTAAAGCGGGTGACCTTTCCTGATTCGGTCATCTCCTGCTGGAGGTGAAACCACAGATTTTCCAGATCTTGGATCTCTGGCAGGGATTTTCTTTCAGCCAAATCGGCCATTGCTTCTTTGCGACCTGGAATTTGGGCTGAAATCACCGAACCTTCGAACTGGCCTCTCATGTCGCCGGCGACTTGTTTGACCACGCCAAACATTTCCCCCAGAGTTCCCAGAACAATCTGCTTTTGGGTTTCAATTCCGGCCAGGTCCTTTTCGTTCTTTTCAAATTGCCGAGTGAGGCCCATTGTGACCTTTTCAATCGCTGCCAGTTGAGACTGGGCTTCCTTCAAAAGCGCCATCTGCTGATCGCGTTTACTCAGGAAATCCTCTTCCCGTTGGATTTGTAGCTCTGCCTTTGTCCCTTGTTCTTTTTTGACCTGGGCCAGGAGCTCGTCCAAATTTGACGGGTTGGCCGAGGCGGGGAGGGAGAAAACAGTCATTAAACTGATTAAAGTGATAAGTCTTTTCATTATTTCACCTCAGCGGTTTGGATGGGGAGCTTCATCAGATCGGGAGCGGCTTCTTTGCGGGCAATGCGCAGACCTTTGCGAATACTTTTGGCGAAAGAGTCATCTAGGGGGAGCCACCTTTTTTGTTGAGGCATCCACTGGCCGGCCTGTTTGCCATCAAGTGTTTGATAGATCAGGGCGAGGCGACCGATACGCAGAAAATCCACGGTCAGGTCTTTGCCATTCACCTGCTGGAGGCCGCGGTAGGCTTCAATGGTTCGACCGTAGTCGTTTTCCACCTGGTAAGCTTCCAACACGCGCCGGAACTTCTCAGAGGTCGAGACATCAGCCCGATTCATCATGGTCTTGAGTTTGCCAATCCGGTCCTGTCGCTCTTCCATCAGGAAAGGAATGTCCAGCTGAACAAATTTTTCCATAGTGGCAATCATGCGCATCATCAGTGGCACCACTTCCCTTTGCGTGTTGCGGATGGAGTCGATGTCTTTTTGAATGGCCTTCATTTCGGCAACCTGGTCGGCCAGGAGCTTTTCCAATTGAGCGTTGTAAATTTTGGTGTTGTCAATTTTCCGTAATGTCATTCGGTACTCATCCAGAAGCCTGCGGGTCTCATCCGAGATCTCGGTGATCTTTTTCTGAGCCTGTGCAGACTCGCTATTGGCCTTTTCCTGAGAGGACAGGACCTGGTTGAGTTTCTGTTGTTCTGTTTCAGCAGGCTGTTGCGCCATGGCCGCCCCTGCAAACAGAAAAGTTCCAAGGATAATGGGTATTAGCTTTTGTTTCATATGGTTCCTCTCGTCCTTCATCCAATTACAGATTTTGTTTGTAGCCCACATAGACGGTGCGGCCGATGGCATCAAACAGGCTTCCGTCCAATTGATTATTGGGATCCGAATCATCCAGTGGGGGAGTGGAACCGGCGATGTTCTTCACTCCCATAGTCAAAGTACCATCCCAGGGCGCAGTGTAGTTGTACTGAAGGTCCAGCTCGGTGTAGTTGTCCAGGTCGCCTTCTTCTTTCACTGTTTTTTCGGTGCCGGCAACGGTACGCGCAACAAGACTCATCTCATTGTTGAGATTGGGAGCGTAGGAGAGCGTGGCCGTATTTCTCCAAGGGGGTAGTCCGCGTTCACCCAGGATGTCTTTAAATCCGGTACCTGGGAATCCTTCTTGCTTGTATGAAAAGATCAGGCCATGCTCGATCTTAAATCCAATCAGGCCCAACTTGCTCTTGTGGCGAATTTCGGTGGCCACATCAAGGCCCGAGATCTCCTGCTTGGAGAGATTCAACAGTGGGGCCGTCACTTCTTCAATGTATCCACTGCTGTCCCGTTTAATGACCACACCATATTGAGCCAGGTTTGCTCCTGCCAGCTCAGCTTTGGTGGCGTCTTCAAGACTCAGGCCCACCACATTGTCGAGATTGATCTGCCACCAGTCAAAACCGAACGAGAACATCTGCGAAGGTTGGTAGATCATACCGAAGTTCACGGACTGCGACTTCTCCTCTTTCAAATTGGGATTCCCCCCAGAGATTCTCAAGTACTGCTGTGGAGTGCAGGAAGGTGTTGAACCACCGGCGGTTTTTTCCGCTTCACAGGCGACATGGTCGATAAAACTCGGGTAGCCTTCACTAGTCGATGCGTAAAGGTCTTGCATGGCCGGAGCCTTAAAGCCTGTGCCGACGGAGGCGCGGAACATCAAAGACTTTGAGGCTTGCCAGCGCATGGCGGCCTTAGGATTGGTGGTTTCTCCGAAGTCACTGTATTTGTCGTGACGTCCGGCAAGCTGCAGCTCCAAATTCTGTGTCAGAGGTGCTGAGATTTCCATGTAACCCGATTGGGTGTCGCGCTCGCCTCCTCCAGACGATCCAGCGTTACCAAAGACTTTTCCTTGGACTGAAAGAGGATCGAAGATGTCTTGGTAGGCTTCGTGGGAGAATGTCCCGCCAAGTCCCAGCGCTAGGGCTCCACCCCAGATATCAAAAAGCTCACCGCTTAGTTTGAGTTCAGTGGCTGAGATTTCCGAGACAGACTCCTGCCAGGGCTTGTAAAAGGCACTGTCCAAAGAGCCGCGAGAGCCGGCAGGGGCCATAGGATTAAAGGCTCCTGTGGCGATCAGATCATCCAGGTCTGCTTCTACCGCATAGCCGCTGACGCCAAAGTCCGTGCGGTGGACGCGATTAGTATGGCTGCTCAGTTCCCAATCCCAGGTGTTGAAGAACTCTCCCTTAAACCCTGCCAGAAACCCAATGGCGGTGGTTTCAATCACACTTTGTCGGTTGCCCAGTTCAATGAGGCGGTAGCGAATCTCCACATCTGACCCAGGAGTCACGCCGGGGAGAGGAGTGCTTCCAGGCCCCAATGTGTCGGCGACGGCGGCAGGTACCTTAAAAATGCCGGGAGAAGGAGCATACACCCAGCTGGCTCGCTTGCGAGTGGCATTGACCCGACCAAAAAAACGATACTGTTCATTGAACTCATAAGTATAGTCGGTCAAAGCACTCAGCTGTTCCAGGTCCGGAAGTGTGGTGGCGAAGTCGGCGTATTTGAAAGTACAGAAGTCACCGCCTGGTGTGGACCTGATTTGGTCGGCAGGGCAGAGGGCGTCGGCTTTCCAAGGTTCTTTAGATCCGTCGCCGTTCACCTGACGGTAAGAGCCAGGGCTGCCAAGGGTGGAGGTGCCTTCAGCACTCCATTTGCGATCGCGGGCAAAAATCTTTTTGTTTTGTCTGTAGTGGACCGTGGTTACTAGTGAACTTTCGGCCGAGCTGGAACCTGTCACCAGGTTCAGCTCCACCTTTTCTCCACCCTTCATGTCGGGGACATGCTGACGAGCCGAGAGCTCCGTGCCGTTGTAATCCTTGCGGGTGATGATATTGACCACTCCACCCAGGGCATCAGAACCATAAGTGGCACTGGCTCCGTCTTTAAGGATGTCGATGCGCTCGACAGCAGCCATGGGGATCAGGTTTAGGTCCACGGCACCGGTGACGGCGTCAGAAGGAAGACGTTTTCCATTAAGGAGGACTAGGGTGCGACTCGCACCCAGTCCACGCAAGCTCACATGGGCAACTCCCGCCGCGTTACTTCCCGAGGCTTCACGAGCAGAACCAAAGGAATTGGTTGTGCTCTCCCGCAAAACATCGGCGACGGAATTGTAACCGGATCTTTCCAGGTGTTCTCTGTCGAGAACCACGACTGGTGAGGGGCCTTCCACATCAATGCGTTTGATGTGAGAACCGGTGACTTCAAGTTTTTCAACGCGTTTATCATAAGATTTGGCCTTTTCAGCAGCGGCGCGCTGCTCGGCCTCGGATTCGACTATGGGAGTGACGGTGACGGATTTGCCAGCATCACCATCGGTATTTTCCTCGGAATTTTGTGCAGCTTCGGATTCAGGTCGAGATTCGGTCTTGGCAGCATCCTTTTTTTCGGGCTCTGACTCTTCTTTTGAGTCTTCTTGATCAGTGGTACTTTCAGTGGCCGGACTATTCTCAGTTGTTTCTTCGCTGGATTGTTCAGTTGCAGCAGGAGCTTCTGATTCTTGACCGTACACTTCCGGCAAGAGAAATGAACTTAAGGCTGCAATCAGTGAAGTCCAGAGTAAAAAACGCCGTATGGCCGAGGCGAAACCCCGACAGATAAGAAACCCCATAGACAGTAATCCCCCATTTGCTGGTGCCACAAAGGGCACACAATGGGGGTATCAGCAAAGTCCGTACCGCTTTGACAGGTGTCATTTTTTCCTGTCAAAAAAGAATCAGACACATCTGAAGGGGAATTCGGTTCAACGGAGCTTTATTTTCAGTGAAGAAATGACCCCAGAGGTGGTCGCGCATTAGGGAAGTGGTTTGAGGTGATGAACGCGGACCTGTCCCCACTCATCTATATTAAGTAAAACCCGGTAGGAGATTTTTGTTCCATTGGCGAAGGCAAACGTCAGGTCGCCCTGTTTGATTAAACCCATTTCCTGCTCGCGAAGACTTTGCCGATCCCTTGAGGTGAGGATTTGATCTAAATCGAACTGCAGAGAAACCAGGTGAAGCGATAGATTTTGGTCGCTGCGGTTGAGGGGGCGAGGAAAGGATCTTTGCTCTAGCAAGTGGTAGAGCCAGCGCAACAGGGTGGTGCGATTCCAGGAGTCTGGTCGGTGTCCCAATTCGATGCCCGCCGGGCGGTAGATCTCACGCAGCCAACGGCGAAGTTCAGTCGTGCTCACACCTGATAGGGGAATGGCTGCCGGAGTTGGCAAAGCCTTTTGCACTTGCGGTGGAGTAAGAGTCCAAGGGTGTTCAAAGCTCAAAATGACATCATCGGATTGTCCGTCGCTGCGATAGAGCTGCCAGCGAGAGGAAGTGGAATCACAAGTCTGTAAAGCAACCTTTACATGAAATCGGTAGGTCGATTCGCTCACCCACTCGATTTGGGGGTCAAAGGCGGTGACAGCAAAAGAGTGGCCTGGGCAACGGGCTGGATGGCGCCTCTCTAGGGAAGCGGCATTGCTGGCGTATGCATTTGTTGTGAGTAGAAACAACAAACAGATTAAAGGCCCTGTAGTCAGCCTTTGCCAAAGTGACAAACCCCTCTCCTCCCGTCGATACATTGGGTCTCACAGCTACGGAGTGCCGGGTCAAGGGCTGGGATCGGTGAGAAATATTTGCAGGCTCTGAGGTGTGTGGCTACTATCCGGTTAGGGAAATAGGGGAGGATCTATGAGGGGTGTCAGATCAGCAACAATCCTAATGGTCGGCCTGTGCCTAATGATGAGTGAACGGGCACATGGGCGTGATCCCGAGCCGCGGGTCTTTCCCGATGTAACCTGGTCCCATGTGCCGATTTGCTGGGGCTACAACTGTCGGGTCATCACAAATACAGTATGGAGTGGAGAGGAAAGGGATGAGGTGCTTGGTCTTTTTTATCGCCAGACTGTTGAAAATGCTGAGCAGGAAAGACAGCTCCTCAAGTCAGTGATGGCCTTGATGGAGACCATAGCAGGCCGAAAATCTCCTATATATATGGATAGGGGCCGCAACAATGGCGGAGATCTTCCTGGCGAAATGGACTGCCTGGACAAGAGCAGCAACGTCTATACTTATTTGTCTCTCTTGGAGCAGGAAGGTCTTCTGCGGTTTCACCAATCTACAGAATATGCTTTTCGAATGCGGTTTATTTTTGCTCAGCACTATTCTGCGGCCATTAAGGAAGTGGCCAGTGGAGAGGATTGGGTCATTGATTCCTGGTTTTTTGATTTTGGGTCAGAACCCATTGTCGTCACTGTCGACGATTGGAAGGCCGGTCGCCCCCATTGAAAGCTATGTGTTTCAGTAGTGTTACCTGAATGCAGTGTCCACAATCTGGACAAGCTGACCAGCCTGTCGAGAAATCCGATGTCGAACTTGTAGGCCTTCCTGAGCCACTTGACACCCGGTCTGTCTCAGGTTCGGACGAGCCCCCCGTCATTTGGCGAACAGGTGAGTAATGCATGGCATTAGCTTTGCTTTTTAGTTCAGTGCAAGGTCGGGGGGGGAATGAAAATGAAGCAACTGAGTTATGTACTAGTCATCGCAGCAACATTTGGACTGTTTCGCGCTGAGACAGCTCAAGCCGGGTGGAAAAGAACCAACGCCAACGCCAGCATAGTGGCGAATTCGGCAGATGATCTCGTGAACAAGTTGAAAGAGATTGCCAAAGAGTCAGAAGGCGACACCGTTGGTGATTATGACTTGGCTCAAGAGGCAAAGGAATACACCCAGAACAAGTTGGCTGACGCCTATGCGACCTTAATTTTTTTCGCACACAAGAGTCCCAACAAAAAACGTTACATTAAGCAGGTGAGCAAGACACTTTCTGCAGCACAAATGAAGCGGGTTAATGCCATTTTAAAACAACTGGATCGCATGCCCGCGAGCGAAGAGGACCAATCTCGTGTTCAGGAGTACATCTTAGAGCAAAGCGAAGACATTGCTGAGTATGAGGTGGAAAAGGCTGAAAAATCCTTCGCTAAAGAATTCCGCACGGTCATCACTGAAAAGAGTCGCGAAAAGGCCAAAAATCAGCCTGGAGCCTAAGCTCGTTTAAGGACGGCTGATTTTCACTGTCCAATCAGATCCAGATTCAATGCCCCTCATTTTGGCAAAATTGCCTTGGTTTACGGCCAGGGCAAGATCTAACAGACTATTCAGGTAAATCAGATCTTCGCCAACAGTCACGTCACCAAAGGTGCGAGCAAATGGGATCACTCGGTTGTACACCAGGCGTTGTTGGTTAAATATCTGCACCCGGTAGAGTTCGCCCACGTTCAGATTCATCTTGTCGGCCAGGTCATTGGAGATATTGGTCCATACATTTCCGTACTGAGGATCCAAAACCGGAATATTGCCACTGAGAACACCTTCACTCCAGGTGGCTTGGGTGAAATCCAATTTCACCAGGTCGTCTTTAACCGCAGGCCCCACCTTGTCGAAGGGGGTCTTTTCTGACGCGAGCATGGCACCAGTGTAGGCGTAGACGTCCCTTCCATGAAAGGTGTGGGAAAGGGTAGAACCTTTGATTCGCATTTTTTTCTCGTCAATCTGCCTCACCTCCTCAATGCCGAACTTCTGAGCTAGATGGGTCAGAGTCCCGTTGTCAGGAGTGACGATGAGGTGGCCCGTTTTGAGTTTGGCGACCACGCTTTTGCGGCTAGAGCCCACTCCCGGATCGACAACACTGACAAAGACGGTGCCCTTTTTCCAATAGGGCATCACCTGCATCAGTCGATATGAAGCTTCCCACGTGTTGAAGGCAGGGATCTCATGGGTGAGGTCACTGACCTTGAGATTGTCATCGACTTGGAAGATGACCCCTTTCATGGCACTTACGGCCCCGTCTTTCAGGCCAAAATCAGTTTGCAAAACTAAAAGGGATTTTGCCAATGCCAAGGGGTTTACCATTAAGCAGGACGCTAGCAAGATCGAGAAAAAGGAGGGCTTCATCATTTCTGAACAATTAGGGCAAAATGGACTCTCTGTCCACCCTCACTCTCCATCTTTGGTGGCAGAGCGATTGAGATGGGCGCTCAAGCCACTGGCTAGTAGAAGTTTCAGGATGGCGCCTGGCACAAAGGGGTAGAGTCCGGCGGACAGTAAAGTGCCCTCCGGGATGAAGTATCTAAGAATCAATAGCCCGCAAGCAAACACAACAGCGAGCCCTAAGGCACCTGCCAGCACGGCCTTCACATAGGTGCGTCCCCAGCCCCGATCAGCAAGGGAGCCAATCACATAGGAGGCCGCCAGCATGCCCAAAAGATATCCTGAGGTGGCACCAGCCAGGCCCGATTTAAACTGGGCAAACAGCGGCAGGCCCAATGCCCCCAGGCCTATGTAGAGTAATAGGGTCTCAAAGCCGAGGCGTCTTCCCCAGAGTAAAGACACGAACAGCAGGCCAAAGGTTTGTCCCGTCACTGGCACCGGAGTGAAGGGGAGAGGGATCGCCACCTGAGCCAACAAGAACATGAGGCCCACTCCAGAGGAAACAGCCAACAAGCGGCCCTTGATGTGCGTCAATTCAGATGGAAAAAGACGAGGTATAAGCGCTTGAGAAATCATTGGCATCCCTTTTGGTGACCGTCATTTGCTGAGCGAGTGTTACCAGAAAAGGAATGGTCCTGACAATGAGCCAGGACCATCTTTATGAGTTTCAATTGAAAGACGAAAAATCAATTTCTCGTGGGTCGTGCGTTGGTCTCTTTGCACAGGGGCGGGCCACAGCCATTTCCGCCTCCACCACAGGCAACGTGAGTGCATCCCAGGGTCTTAATTTCTTTGGGAGTGAAATTGGCGCGGGCAAGAAGGATTTCCTCCAAGCGCTCCAGGTCCATGCCGACCGCATCCTCACCGTCTTGGCTGAGGGCAGCGGTGTCGACTTTTAAATTCAGGCCGGGATTGATGATATTCAGGTTGTCGACGATAAACTTGATGTCAGGACTCACCATCGGCCGGGTTCTCTCGCTGGAGCGAGGAATGTTCGCGTGCGAGGGGAGAGCAAGGCCAATACTGAGAATCAAGCCAGCAGCCAGTGAAAAGTATCGGGTCATTTTGCACCTCCTAGACAGGGAATTCAGGTCCCGCCCCCCTAACTTCCAAAATCCGGGCCAGGATTTTAGTGCCTTAATGGCCCCATTGGGCTGTTGAGCTGAAGCAGGCCGCATTTGGGGCCCCATGATCATTTGACCTGGTGTCATTTTGCACGGGGGGCCAAGGCTTTATGATTCTGGAATTACAGGGTAAATCTTTCACTTATCCAACCTATGCGGAAGCCGGAGGAGGCCCTTATGCCCTCGTTTGACATCGTCTCGGAAGTGAACCTTCAAGAAGTGGAAAATGCCGTGAATCAGGCAACCAAGGAAATCCAAAGTCGTTACGACTTCAAGGGTTCCAAGGCCAAGCTTGAATGGGACAAAAAAGAAATTCAGATTTCGGCTGAGGACGATTACAAAATTGGCGCCATGAAGGATATCCTGCAAACTAAGATGCATCGTCGCGGGGTAGACATTCAGGCACTGCAGTTCACAGATCCTGAACAGGTCGGTGGGATGATGCTCAAGATGAAAGTAACATTGGTTCAGGGAATCGATAAGGAGATGGCCAAGAAAATCACCAAGTCGATCAAGGACTCAAAACTCAAGGTTCAGCCGCAGATTGTGGACGACAAGGTGAGAGTGACTTCCAAGAGCATCGATGCCCTTCAGGAGTGCATTCAGTTCATCAAACAGCAAGCCTTGGGTATCCCGGTACAGTTTGAAAATATGCGTTCTTAGGTCATGGTGCCATCGATCTGGGACTAGAGTGAAAAGAGCCTTGAAATTAATCAGGGCTGTTGCATAATTTGACTGTGGAGAGTAAATCGCCTATCGAAAAAATGAAAAAGGTGGCAGAGGACAAGCACCTCTCCGAGGCGCCGGCGCACACCTTTATGTCCAAACAAGTCCTCAGTATCACCGCAGGTACCCGGATCTATTTTGCGGTCAAAATGCTGCAAACCCATCGTATCAGTGGTGCTCCGGTTGTCGACAACAGTGGGCATTTGATTGGCATTATCTCTGACTATGATCTTTTACTTCAGGCAGCAACCCGGGATGTATCGTCGCCATTGGAATACCGCCACGACGTCCTTGCCATTGACCTGGACACACCTCTGAAAGAGGTGATTGTTCACCTTTACAGGACCAAATACCGCAGACTTCCGGTGGTGGACAAAACTCGCAAAGTGGTCGGTGTGGTCTCGCGCATTGATGTGTTAATGAAGCTTCTCGGCTTGCCTTAGCATCGACCAAGGTCGAGGTCTGTCGGGCGGAACAGGTCCCCATATGTTTGCTAAAGACAAAGCCATTCCGGGCGGGTTAGCATAGTGGCAGATGTGGTTTTCGCCACATCCGGAAGGCTGATATGCGTTGGTATCTCAATACTCAGAAATTATCGGGTCGAATCGAGTTGGCTCGCAAAGGACACTCGGAACTCCTGCTTGTTAATGAACACGGGGACGAGTTCTCCATTATCAATACTGATTCCAGTCGAGGACTTGCCCATTTTTGTGGTGAGACTCTCACGATAGAAGGTCGGGTGAAGGGCGCCTCCACTGGCCGTAGCTACCTCTGGGTGGACCGTTGGTTCAGAGGCTCTTTGGATGGTCGCGGAGACAACGAGGTCAAGACAGGCTAGAATGACTCGACGAGCACGCCCCAAGAAGCTGGCTCCCATTGAATCTTTTGATTTTCCAGAAGGCTTTATTCTTTCCCGAAAGTACCGGATTGTGCGCAAGATTGGTCAGGGTTGGGAAGGCGAAGTCTATATTGTCGAAGAGCTGTTCACTGGAATCGAGAGAGCAGCCAAGGTCTTCTTCCCCCATCGTAATGTCAACAATAAGGCTGCCAAGTTTTACGCAAAGAAACTTCATAAACTTAGAAGTTGTTCCATCCTTATTCAATATCTGACTCAGGAAAGAATCTATTACCGGGGGCACGAAATCACTTACCTGATTTCCGAGTTCGTTGAAGGCGAAACCCTGGATGATTTCCTGGCTCGTCAACCAGGGAAACGCCTGAGTCCGTTTCAGGCCATGCACATGTTAGCCGCATTGGCCAAGGGAATGGAGGAGGTTCATCGCCTCAAGGAATACCATGGTGACCTTCATTCCGGGAACGTTATGGTTCAGCGATATGGGCTGGAATTCCATTTGAAGGTTCTGGACATGTTTCACTGGGGCTCAGCCTCTCCCGAAAATATTCGCGATGATGTGTCTAATATGATTCGCATTTTTTACGACTGTTTGGGTGGGGCCCGTTTTTATCCAAGGCAACCCGAGGAAGTAAAAGAAATCTGCTGTGGACTTAAGAAGACACTGATATCGCGGAAATTTAAAACGGCTGGATTGTTACGCCATCATTTGGAACAGATGGCCTGGAGTTGATGAATATGAGCGAGTACGTTGGCCGTATCGTTCTCAATGAAAATCTCGAAGAGTTGGAGTCCTTTCACGGGGGTTGGCTCGAAGGGGTTATTCACAGCTCCCGTTGTCCGGGTGACAAAGTTGAAAATGAGGACAGTGTTGGGTTGATGATTTTTGAAGACTTTGCCCTGGCAGTTGTGTCTGATGGCCTGGGAGGTCACAAAGGCGGTGCCGCCGCTTCCAAGTTGGCTGTGGGAACCCTTAACCAGGCAGCGCTTCATTGGCGCAAACAGGACCCTAAAGAACGGATTGAACGGCGGGAGATGATTCTCCAGGCAATTGAGTCGGCCCATGCTGAGATCAAGGCCATGGGCATTGGCGCGGGGACGACCATTTCTGTGGCCGAGGTGACCAGTAGTTGGGTTCGTTTCTACAGTTTAGGTGACTCCTTTGGCCTTCTCATGGGGGGGATGGGCACGCTCAAATTCAAAAACGTCGAGCACTCACCAGTTGGCTACTGCCTGGAAGCTGGCGCCATCACCGAAGACGACGTCATTGGCCACCCGGCTTCGGGAGTGGTGTTAAATGCGCTGGGTATAGATCCAATTCGCATGGAAATCAGCCAGGAGCTGGAGCTAGCTAAGAGGGATCATATTCTGCTGGCCTCTGATGGGCTGACCGATAATCTTAAGCACAGTGTGATCTGCGAGGATCTGCGCCGGGGCTCTATGGAAGAGAAGATGGCCAAGCTGGTGGATGGGGCTCACCTACAGATGAGCAAAGACAAGGGGAAACCCGATGACCTCACCATGGTGCTGATTCGGCTGGCGGACGAGGAAGGGGCTTAAGGCTCTCGCAGATGGGGAGCTATCTCTTCGATTTATCAAAGTTTTTTGCTGAACCCAAGATTACAGTTGGTCTTCATGGAAAGCTTTTGATAAAATGTCCCCATATTACACCCAACCAAGGATAGCATATGCTTAAGTGGTTAATGATTCTTGCATTAGTAGCACCTTTGACTGCGTGTCTTGAGGACAAGGAAGAAAAATCGGAAGCCGGCGCTGAAGTGATGGTCGAATCAACGACATCAGAGGGTGCCGGTGAGGAGCAGACGATGGAAGAAGCTCCACCCGCTGAGGAACAGCCAATGGACGCGGAAGAGCCGCCGGCTGAGTGATGATGGTCTACCGAGCCCGCCTGATCAGCGGGCTTCTTTTTTTTACCCTGGTTTTTTCTCCCTTGTTTGCCCTTGGGCAAGACGAAGGGGATCTCCCTCCGGAAGAGGTGGAGACCGCCTTTGAAGACGGCGTTCCACCCCTGCCGCCCGATGACGGAGGCGGCGGAATGGAAGATGAGCCTCCCATACCAACCGACGATTTTCGAAGGGCCCCGTCCCCGGGTGGTGGATCTGGCGGAGGAAGTCGTCCAAGTTTCACCCGAGGCGGAGGCGGCGGGGGCGATGGCTTTGGTTCCTCTAAGAAGAAGGTGGAGTTTCGATTGGTAGAGGAGGGAAATCCTCGCTACAACACCAACCGCAAACCTCGCTTTGACCGCAAGTTTCCCAGATAATCAAGCCGGCTAAAATTAGTGACTACTTAATAATGCCTCGGGTTTTGAGGCGTGCGTAGATCAGGTATATCGAAATGATGAGGAGCCCTAAAGAAAGAAGACGAAGGATCAAGCTGCTGTGATCGAATGCGAGGCCAAAAACAGCGAGAGACAAAGTCACGTAGGGCTTGAGTTCATAATAGATTTTCTCAAAAGCATCCAAAGTGGACTCCTTCACCATTCGTTTCGACTGAAATTTTAGCATTGTGAACAGGTTAGAGCTATCGGACCAAGGTCTGTGTTTCAATGTGAGACGATCATCACGATTGGGCACCACTCCGCTTGTTCCACATCCGCCGGAGATTCTCTCTCCTTACCCAGAGGGGGACACATTTCCAGAACCACATTCTCAGGATTCCCGGCCACTCTGGAAGGTTTATGGACCAAACCAGAGTGCGTCCATAGGTGTAGGCCTTGACTCCCCAAGAGGGGAGTAAAATGAAGGCCAGACGATTGAGTTGAATAAAGGCCTCGCGAATGACATGGAGGTAGAGCTTATGCA
This sequence comes from Pseudobdellovibrionaceae bacterium, assembly GCA_020635075.1. NCBI lineage: Bacteria > Pseudomonadati > Bdellovibrionota > Bdellovibrionia > Bdellovibrionales > Pseudobdellovibrionaceae > Pseudobdellovibrionaceae bacterium. The sequence goes on from JACKAM010000001.1 coordinate 726,910, forward strand.
GGGTGTGTAGGTACACCTTTTTTATGGCATAGGTGTAAACCAACAAAATGGGCCGTCGGATCAGGTGATGAAAAAAGTGAAGAATCGTCATCCTGAACATCTGATCGCAAAGCCATCTCCACAGTCGCTTTTGCCAAACGGTATTTCCGGTTAGAGGGGCCCAGGTCATGCGCACCAGAGGGGCCGGGGGATAAAGGCGCTCCAACCAAGGTTGATGGTACCAGTCTTCAAACTCCCACCCTGCGGCGGGGTTAATCTTGCGAAAGACAGCAGCCTGCCAGGAAAAGTTGGCCACCTTTTGCCAATGGGGATGGCGATTTAAAAACCGGTAAAGAGTGTAACCCGTCCACAAATTGATATCATCGATAATCAGGTAGCCGCCCGTATTCAAATGGCGGCTGGCATAGTACCAATCAATAAAAGGAGTGGGAAAACCATGGCCACCATCGATCAAAACCAAATCAAAGCGGTAATTGTCCGACAGTCGTGGCAGGACATTTTCAGATCGATCAAGCAGGAATTCTAATTTTGCTATACCAATTTTTTCGTCGCGACAGACTTTTAGAATGCGCTCGCGTTCAACTGCGGAGGGAGTGATAGCGAGATGCTCTGTTTGCTTTTCCGCAAACAAGACCGAGGATAGCCCCGCACCAGTTTCCATAGTTTTCATTTTTGGTCGGAGCTTGGTGAGCAGAAAGTCCACCACTTCCTCGAGGATTTCCCAGGTGATTGGCTCATCCGCAAAGGTGCGATGCAGCCCTCGTGCTTTGCCTCTCAAGGCTTTGATTTCCCTCCAGTGTTGAGCCACGCGCCCTCCCTGTTATCAAGGTAGGGGTTACAGCCCTCAGCATCAATCAAGAAAAGGTCTGCTGCGGCAAGTTGTGTGGAGCGATGGGTTGAGGCTACCCAAGGGACAGGGTAAAAATACGGCCCTATTCGGTGAGTTTAGACCAACAACCTGTCTGAAGGAGGGGGCGATGAGTGCCTACGGCGGTGGGAAAGGGGGGTGGAAGCCACCTCAGGATGAGTTTGACAAAATGAGGCGGTTCATTGCTGAGAGGCCCGGCCTTCTGGTGGGAATTTTTTCGGCCATTGTTTTGCTTCCCATATTGTTTTCGTCCTTTTACACCGTCGAGCCTGATGAAGAGGCGGTGGTGCTCCGCTTCGGCCAGTATGTGGAAACAACCCCTCCAGGGCTTCATTTTAAGCTGCCTCTTGGTGTGGACGAGGCAATCAAGGTCAAGACAAAACTAATCCTTCAGCAGGAATTTGGCTTTCGCTCGGAGAGTTTTCGCGGGGACAGAACCACCTATGCTGAAGGCTTCGATGACGAATCCCTGATGCTCACGGGTGACCTCAACGTGGCCGATGTGGAGTGGATCACCCAATTTCAGATTTCTGATCCCAAAAGATATTTGTTTCACACGCGTGACCCCATCCGCAATATTCGCGATATTTCAGAGGCCGTCATGCGCCGGGTTGTGGGTGATCGTTTGGTGACCGACGTGTTGACTGTCGGGCGCGCTGAGATTGCCAACGAGGCGATGAACCTCGCCCAGGCCATTGTTGATCAATACGACATGGGAGTTCGCGTGGTCTCGATTAAGCTTCAGGACGTCAACCCTCCCGATGCTGTGAAACCTTCGTTTAATGACGTCAATGCGGCCAAGCAGGAGCAGGAGCAAGCAATTAATCAGGCGGAAAAACATTATAATGAAGTGATTCCCGAAGCTAAGGGCAAGGCTGAAAAAGAGATCGCCATGGCTCAGGGCTATGCCACGGCCCTTTTGAATCGAGCCAAGGGTGATGCTGATCGATTTAATTTGGTTTTGCAGGAGTACCGTCGGGCTCCGGCGATCACCAGAGAACGGCTTTATCTTGAGACCATGGAAAAAGTGTTTCAGCGTCTGGAAGGTGTGACCTTAGTGGACCAAAGCATGAAAGGTGGGTTGCTCCCCATCTTCGATCAACTGAAGAAGGGGAAGTAACATGAGTCGATGGCAAGGCCCGATCAGTTTGGCGGTAGGATTCTTTTTGTTTCTCGTTCTCTATTCGGCAGCTTTCACCATTGAGGAAGGGCGTCAGGCGGTGATCACCCAGTTTGGTAAACCGTTGAGGACGGTTACGGATGCTGGCCTTCATTGGAAGGCCCCCTTCATTCACGAGGTTCGGTTGCTCGATCTGCGGATTTTGAATTGGGACGGCTATCCCAATCAGATCCCTACGAAAGACAAAAAATACATCAAGGTGGATACCACAGCTCGTTGGCGCATCCAGGACCCGCTCAAATTTATTCAGACGGTTCAGAATGAAAGAGGTGCTCGCTCACGGCTAGATGCGATTTTAGATGGAATCACCCGTGACGTAATTTCAGGGCATAACCTGGTGGAAGCGGTTCGCAATAGCAACAAGGTCTTTGAACTTGTGGCCGAAAGGCGGAATGCCCGCAAACAAAAAGACCAGGAGTCGGATGAAGTCCAAGTCGATATGGGCGAAGATGAATTGACCGGTGATGTTGAGCCAGTCGAGGTGGGACGGGAAAAACTCAGCTCGATGATTGTCGACGGAGCGAGAAAGGAACTGGCTCCTCTGGGTATTGAACTCATCGATGTTCAAATTCGTCGCATTGCCTACGAACAAAGCGTACAGTCCAAGGTGTATTCGAGAATGATTTCGGAACGTCAGAGTATCGCGGAGAAAATTCGTTCCATTGGCAAGGGGGAACAGGCGAAAATCAAAGGGAAGGCCGATAAGGATTTAAAGCAAATTGAGTCGGAGGCCTACCGGACGATTCAAAAGATCAAAGGTGAGGCAGAAGCCAAGGCGACCGCGATTTATGCAAAGTCGCTTGGTCAGGACCCCAAATTCTATGCTTTCGTTAGGAGGCTTGAAGCCTACGAAAGGAGTTTACCGAGTGAGACACGGCTGCTGCTATCAACCAAGTCTAAGTTTTTTGATGTACTCCAGGAAGGTAAGGCCGAATGATTTTTCGTCAGCTGTTTGACCGGGACACGTGCACCTACACCTATTTGCTCGCCGATTCAGTGAGCCGTGATGCGGTCATCATTGATCCCGTGCGTGAGCAGTTTGAGCGGGATATGCAAATCTTAGGAGAACTTAACCTTCAGTTACGTTTGATTCTTGAAACCCACATTCACGCCGATCACGTCACGGGCGCGGCTCTCCTGAGGCGAGAGACCGGAGCCAAGGTGGGTGTGGCGGCTGTGGCAGGTGCCGAGGGAGTGGACAAGCCCTTGGTGGATGGGCAGGTGCTTGACCGGGGAGAGATTGTCATCAAGGTACTGGCCACGCCAGGACATACAAATTCCTGCTTGTCCTATTTTGTTGGTGACCGAGTGTTTACCGGAGATGCCCTTTTCATTCGCGGGTGTGGCCGAACAGACTTCCAACAGGGCGACAGTGCGAAATTGTTTAAGAGTGTGCGTGAGAAGCTGTTTGCCTTGCCGGATGATACTTTTGTTTATCCCGGGCACGACTACAAAGGGCAGACGGTTTCAACTATTGGTGAAGAGAAGCGCTATAACCCTCGCCTGCGACTCAACCATACGATTGAGGACTTTGCGAGAATTATGTCTGAGCTGAAACTCGATCCCCCTGTACGGATAAAAGAAGCAGTTCCCGCTAACCTAAAATTGGGCGAAGGGAATCCTCAATAGGGGGCCGATGTTTCCCCCAAGACCATGACCTTGGGCTAGGGCGGGATTGGAACGCCAATTCGGCAGCCTGAATCGGCCTGTCATTGGGGATTTCGGGACTAGTCATCGGCAGGTTGGCTTGAAATAATATCTTTGGGAAACGCCACTTCTACGGAGGGAAAAATGGGCAGAGGGTTTCTAGGTCTGTTTGGACTATGCCTGATCGGTTATGGTCTATTGTTGGCGCCTTTGGCCAATGCACTACGTGTGGATGTGAGCTCAGAAGGCTATGCCGTCACCTGCGCAGAAGGAAATCGCCAGGTCACCCGATTGTTGGACTATTTTGAGGGTGAGCGATTTCAGGCTCGGTTTCCCCGCCATGAGAAATACGTATTCGACAAGGTGCGATGGGCTTTGTCACGTATGGAAGAACAGCACCCAAAGCTAGTTGGTGAGCTGAGTGAACGGCTGAAGTCCATGCCAGGGCAGGTGAAGTATATTTCCGGGAGTGACCTTAGCGGTGTGCAAGATGGGTCGCGGGCCAACGGTTTGCCTCTTAGCTGTCGGGCTGTAAAAGCACTCTTTCGTTCTGCCGCTGCTGAGAAGCGCTTTGCGATTCGCCAGGACGTTTGGGATCAGCTGGCCGTCGACGATCAGGCGGGCATGATTTTCCATGCTTTGTTAGCCGATTATTTCCAGGAGCGCGGCAAATCCGTAGACTATTCTCAGGTTCGTGCTCTAGTGCGCCTTTGGAGTCAAGGAGGGCCGAGTGATATGGGACTTTCCCGTTATGTCTATGGCCTGAGAGGCTTGGAGACTTTGCTGGGAGAGATTCGCCTCAATGGCCTGGAGTATCGGTTGGATTCGGCAAATCCATTGCGGGTCCATGACAACGGGCAAGTGGCGCAAGGGACCATGGCTGGAAAAGACAAGGCCTATACCTATGAATCGGACAAAGGTTTCGCTCTTGAAATTTCCAGCAAGCGGGGGCCTGTGGAGTTGACCTTTCATCCCACGGGGGTGCCTCGCCGTGCTCTCTTGCAGGATGAAATCGTGGAAATTCCCGTTCAAGGAAGAAAGCTGAAGTTCAAGTATGAGATCTCCTTTCATCCCAACGGTCAGGTGAAGAGAGGGTTCTTCCTCAGTGAGTATGGACTATTCTTAAAGATGGCCGATGGACGTTTTCGTCGCTTTAAGAATATGGAATACCACATGGGCCTGTTTGATGAAGAGGGCCGGTTGATTAGCGCCAGACGTCTATCCAACGTCAACAAGCCCATTCATCAAAAATAAAAATCATCAGTGAGTGGTGGTCTTGAATCTCTTAAGATCACTGGCCTCGCACTCCCGAGGTAGGGCCGCTGGTTTGCCTTCCAAGAGCTTCTGTTGAGCTGGGGTTCTGGCATCCACTAGGACGACCCCTTCTCCGCAAATGGGATAAAGTGAAATAACTTCGTTGTCCCCAAACTCTCTGTCATCTCCGTCGTGACAGGGGGCTTTCAGGCATACAATGAGGTGGGCCACAAAGGCCAGTGTCGACGGGGGAATGGACAAGAGAACTCTATAGTTCGCCGACTTCTTTACTTTTGTGCCTGAAGACTTGTCGTACTGAAGACCCATCAAATGCCAGGTGTCGGCGGCTACGGCCAGGCTGACCACTTGTTGAAAGGAGATCTCTGGCGGAAACACGGAAGTCTTTTTCCGCGGGCGAGCATGCAGGTGAACAAAGGCCTTTTCCTCCAGTTCACCTGAACTGTAATGAACCTCACTATGTTCTAAAGTCTGTTGCGTAAATGAAACAGGCCCATCAGGACAGCCCTTGCAATGCAATACAGCCAGTTGAACAAAGGTCCCACCGGATGGCGAAGGCTGTAATGCCTCGCTATCTGCGAAAGTGGAGAGCTCGTTTGCGGGATGTCTGTCCGTTTGGGTGCGGCTGTGACCGCATCCCGCCATCAGGAGGCCGAGTGTTGCCAATATCAACAGGGAATGCTTCGTCTTAGTTTGAGACATATAAATAGTGTAGGAGTTTCGACGCTGCTTTAACAGTGGACATCTTTGCTGATCAGACCTCCGTCTAGGAAAAAAACAAATGTTGCGGCAATTCATTCGTGCCCGAAGTCCGGATCACCTCTAAGGATTTTCCTTTTGCTCAATTCCAATTGGTCCCACGAAGAGGACCTTGTCGATTTTTTTAACAGACTTTGAACTTTGAAATTGAGGTAGATTACTAGAAGGACGATAGGTTTTCATAGGGGAGGGACCATGAAGAAACGAGCACCCTTAATCGGTGGAGTGCTGCTTTTTTGTTTAGCCATTGCGTTTATTTACATGGGACTTTCTAAGTCACTGCCCACGTCCTTTAAGGCATTTGACTCCGCAAAATCAGTTCAGAGCCAGACGGACATGTCTTCTCAAGATCCGGCCGCCAATAAAGCGAGGGACCAGGAGACGGCCGTGCCTCCCGCCGAAGTTAAAACTTCAGCTCCCGCTGTATGGGCCATTGTCGATGTGAGTCCTAAACGCGTTCAGGCTTGGTTAAAGCGTTTGGACGAACCCTTTGGTTTTGTGAAAACGGCTGTGCCCATCAAGATGGACCCACAGGCCTTAGTCGAAGGGGTCTTGCCTCCCGGAATCTCTCCAAAAGGTCATCCCATGCGCCGTTATCTGCGGCTGCCCTTGGGCAATGGTGAGGAAGTCCTGGCTGAGCAGACACGGGTGGACAGTCACCCTGGAGATATGATGACATGGGTGGGGGAAATCCCCGAGGCTCAATTTTCAGACGTTTTTCTAACCTACAATCAAGGTGTTTGGCACGGTCATGTCAAATGGGATGATCGTACCTTTGAGATCGCCTATGGCGACGGTGGTGTTCACCTCCTGCGCGAGGTCAACACCGATGCACTCCCGCCTGATCATCCTGGCGATGGTAAAGACCTTCCCTCCATTTCAGAAGAGGAGGCTCAGGCTGATGAAGCCACCCATGACGGCGGGGTGGAAGCGGCGGGCGATGAAGAGATTCCTGAGATTGTGGCGGATGCCGTGGTGATTCGCCTGTTGGGTGCCTACAACACTGACGCCAAAAACAAGGCCGGTGGAAAGAGTGCGATTGAAGCCCAAATGGGGACAGGAGCCTCTCAGACAACCACGGCCTTTTCTCGTGGTGCCGTCGATGCCCAGATGCAATTGGTTCACATGGTTGAATACAACTACACTCAAAATACGACGAGTATGTCTACGGATCTCGGAAATTTTCGTGGATCATCCGATGGTTTTATGGACAATGTTCACGCCCTGAGAGATCAATACAAGGCTGATATGACCATTCTCATGCTCGGGTCGACTGCCGGAGGAGCATGTGGGGTCGGCTACCTTCTTCGTAGCTCGACAGCCTCTGTTGTGAAGTCCACCCAGTTCGCCACGGTGTCGGCAACTTGCGCGACATCTTATTACAGCTACGCCCATGAGCTCGGCCATAACATGGGCAATCACCATGACCCGCGAAATGCCAGTGGCGGTGGGTACTTCAGTTATTCCACCGGACACTTTAATGAAAGCGCCCGGGTGCGTACCACCATGTCTTATGCCTGCCCAAATGTGAGTTGCACAAGACATTTGTACTACTCCAACCCGTCTGTGAACTTCTCTGGCGTGCCATCAGGGGTGGCCAACACCTCGGATAACTGCCGCAGTCTGAGAACCACAACCCCGCTAGTGGGTAACGTTTATCCCCCCGATGGGACCCCTTCTATTACGACCCAGCCGGTTGGCCGGAATGTACCAGTTGGAGGTGCCATCAACCTGTCTGTCGCCGCGACGGGGACCCCCAGCCCGAGCTACCAGTGGTACCTTAATGGTTCGGTCATTTCTGGCAAAACATCTGCCAGTCTAAGCATTAGTAATGCTCAGACATCTCATTCGGGTCGCTACAAGGTTCGAGTTTACAACACGGCCGGTGAGGTCTACTCCACAGAAGTGACAGTTACCGTTTATCAACCTGTGCAGATAACGACACAGCCAATAGCATCAACCACGGTGGCTCAAGGGTCATCCTTCTCCCTGCGAGTGGTGGCCTCAGGAACCGGAACTCTCAGTTATCAATGGTACCGAAACTCAGCGGCAATTTCAGGTGCAACCAGCGCGACTTATAACGTGGCGTCCGCGAGTTCCGGAAATATTGGTACCTTTTATGTGCGGGTTTCGAGCCCTTACAATTCAGTGAATTCCAATAATGCGGTGGTGACCTTGGGTGGTCCACCGGTGATCACAACCCAGCCGCCAACGACAGTGGCCGTTCTGGAAGGCACCACCTTGAGTGTGACATCTGTGGTCGTGGGTGGATCCGCTCCCTTTACCTATCAGTGGTACAATGGAACGACGGCCATTGCTGGTCAGACCAGCAAGAATTTGAGCATCGCTAATATCCAGGCGTCTCAGGCGGGAGGCTACAGACTACAAGTCACCAATCAATATGGCAGTGTTTATAGCAACTTCTGTCAAATTGTGGTGGAATTCCCGCCCAGTATTCTCGGACAACCCTTAGCCCTCACCCGGGTGACTGAAGGGGAAAACGTCACACTTTCTGTGGTGGCTGGCGGTGTGCCATCAGTGAGTTATCAATGGCGACGGAATGGGACTAATTTGACGGGCAAAACAACCAACAGTTTGAGCCTACCGTCGATCAACCGAACTCAGGCAGGTCAGTACACGGTAGTGGTGACCAACACGCGTGGTTCTGTTACCAGCAGCAATGCAGTGGTGGAAGTCCAGTATGCACCGGAGATCACCTCTCAGCCCGCTGCAGTTACTGTGGCATGGGGCGAGTCGGCGAGTCTCAATTCAGGAGCGGTGGGCGTGCCGACTCCGACCTATCAATGGTACCACAACGGAGTAGTTGTTCCGGGCGCTACTGGCATCAATCTGAGTTGGGCCAATGTGGATTGGAAGGATCGAGGGACCTACGAGCTTGAAGTTCGCAATTCATTGGGAACAATCTGGACTCAGTCAGTGGAACTCAAACTTCAGTCCATTCAGCGAGTTGTGGATAACGAAGGGAACGCGGTTCCCATCTCTCTTGATCGCACAGCAGGAGTGTACGGGCCATGAAAAAAACCAATCTCATTCCTAAAAACAGTTGGATGATTGTTCTGTTGGCTACGATCGGCCTTTCCCTTCCGCTGGTTTTTCAAAACTGTGGCGAGGGTTTTTCGGTGCGTGGGTTTGACACGGTCACTATGGCCTATGGAGGTGTGTTCCGAAAGGACTGCCTAGAACGGGAAGACGTCGACAGTTGTTTGTATTTTAAAAACCCTGTTTCTCAAAAAGGGCAACCTGTCGCTGCCGATGAAATGGCAGGACTTCAACTGCTAGCTGTTCAACTTAAGGATTTGGATGGGTCTGGCTACCTCAAGAACGACAGTTTCGAAGTCTACTCGGCCCAACACGGTCGTGCTCAGGCGGGCGATCAATCCTGGCGCTTTCGCTATGGTACAACCGGAGCCGAGGGTTTGCCTCAGGTGATGGCCTACTACTGGGCCCAGACCTCTCTCGCTGAAATTGAGAATCGACTCAATGGCCCTTCTGCCTTAGCCGGCAAGAATCTGAGCATCATCACGGAGGCGGGCTACACCGGTTTTTCCGTGGCCGAGAGCAAGATATTCTTGGCTCAAGGGTCTCGCCAGGTGGACAATGCAGCTTGGAGTGCTGATGTTCTCATTCATCTTTTGATGGAAGCTCATATCTATTATTCAAGTGCTGGTGCCGCTTACGATCTGACAGGAGACACAAACCACCAGGACTGCGGCCCCCAGGATGGACCTGTCTTTCAATTGGAATGTTGCACAAGTCAAAACGGCTGCTCCCGGGCCCTGACAGCCGGGCTAGCGGATTTTTGGGTGGCGCGGATGTTTCCCGACGCTCCGACTCTTGGCGAAAGTTTGAGCCAAAACGTCAATGGGCTTACTCACTGTGGGCAAAGTCGTCACTTAGAGTACATGGCTGGCATGACTGCAGCTGCAGCCTATGGGGCCTGTGACTCTGTCGGATATCCAGGTCAGGTTTATACCATGGGCTCTTTGATGGCCTCGATCTGGTTTGAAATCTGGAAAGAGGCCCGGGCGGCGGATAGTGCATGGGAAGTGGAAGCTTTGTTTTTGGAGTCCCAAAAGTACATTACCGGGCAGGATGATTTTGTTAGCTTTTTAGGCAAGATTCGCCAGGCTGATGGACGGATGTTCAATGGCAAGTGGTCGGCTCGATTCGAAGCCGAGTTTGCAAAGCGAGGTCTGTGATTATTCCTTAAGTGGGCCTTCAAGAAGCAATGGGCCCAACGTTCTTGGAATCATCAGCCTTTGCCCTATCTCCAGCTAGTGGAATCTCTGCGACAAATGAGGTGTTGGGGTGATCCTGGTCGTAAAAGAAACGGCCCTTGTGATCCTTCATGATTGAGCGGGAAATACTGAGTCCCAGTCCAGTACCTTTGCCGATCTCTTTGGTGGTAAAAAAGGGCTGCAAGATTTTCTCTTGTACATCAGGCGGAATTCCCGCCCCACAGTCCGTGACTCTCATTTGGCAGTATTGGTCGCGTTTATTTAACTCGACTCGAATCCACTTTTCTCCTTGGTGGCCGTCAATCGCATCCATGGCATTTTGAACAAGGTTGAGGAGGACTTGAGAGACCTGCACCTCTCGGCACTGAATCATGATGGGTTCAGCAGGGGGAGTGTAGTCGAGCCTGACATTATTATTCTTGAGCTTTTCCTGACATAGGCTCAGGGTGTCGTCGACGATCATCCCCATGGAAGCCGCTTGAAAGGGCGCGGCCGAATCGTCACGGGCATAGGTGCGCAAGCTGCGCACGATTTTCGCAATTCTGGCCGTGGTGGCGGTGATGCCATCACTAATTTTCGTCAGTTGAGCAGGATCGAGGCGGTTGCGCTTGACCTGTTGGCCGAGGATTTCGGCGTAGCCTTGGATGATAGTCAGTGGGTTGTTGATTTCATGGGCCACGCCTCCCGCCATTTCACCTAGCGTGGAGAGCTTCGACGCCTGCACAGTTCGAGCCTGTTCCTCCTTGAGGAGATGCTCCGCCTGGGTTTTAAGACGAAGATTGAGCGCGTATCCGCGCATCACGAGCAGCCAGAACACCAGTACGATGGTGAAGGCCACCAGTGACAGAGTGATTCCGACAGTGAGTGATTTGTTCTGCGACTCCAAAATCGCATCTCGCCGGGTGCTGAGCTGCTCAGAGACCTCCTGTAGGGCTCCCGTGTATTGGTCCCCCGCATAGAGGTAGCGATCAGATTCGAATAGCCTGCGGGCTTCCTGTGCGTTATTGTCCTTTAGAAGGCGAAAGATTTCCAGTTCAATAGCACTCAGGTTTTCCCGCGAGGGGAGCTGATAGGCCCGTCCCAACTCCTTGGCTGGAGCCAAAGTGTATTGAGTCAATTCCTGATTCTGTTCCAGAGCCCCCATGAAAATTTCATGTTCCTCTTCCAGTTTGGCATCGCCTTTGGTGACCGCCAGTTCCACCAGCGCCATGATCCTTTCGTGCAGCCTCAGATTGATTGAGTTGCGTTCAACAATAGGGAAGTGGGTCTCGTAGATATCTCTAAAGGCCTTGCGGTTTGAGACTTGAAAGTAGAACTGGGTGGTAATAAACACCAGTGTCGCTATGATAGCTGCCCATCCCGTGACTTTCGGGAACGCGGTGCGATCAACAGTCTCCTCACGACCCGTGCGGATGTCCTGAGTGACTTCGTTATCTAACTCTGTGGGCTCCATTGTCATTGGCTTAGCTCCCCCTGGACCAGACCTAGAGCTTATCGGAGTCTGGCAGTTCAAATTCAACATTGATGAGGCCCATTCTCAAACTTGGATCAATGTTGAGTTAAGGACGGACTTAGTAAGTACACCTGTACCTAATTGAAACATATTTTTGAAGAAACCTTCCTAAGGGCTTCATATTCCTGTGACTTTCATTGATTATTCTAGTGGGGAAGCAAGGAGTTCGAAAATGACGACTGAAGCAGCAAACGTAGAAGTAAAAAAATGGAAAGTCCTGATCGTCGATGATGAAGAGCTGATTCGCAGCTTCCTTGAAATGGCTCTAGATGACCTGGATTGCGAGATCCAGTTTGCCGAAAATGGCAATCAAGGATTTGAAAAGGCCCTGGATTTTCGCCCCGACCTCATTATATCTGATGTATTGATGCCAGGAGGAACAGGCGAGTCTTTGGTACGACGACTTCGTGAAGAGGTCACGGACTATCGGCCCCACGTGATTCTGATTTCCGGGTATTCTCACCTCACCGATGAAGAGGCAGAAAATCTTGGAGTCGATAAGCTGGTGGCCAAGCCCTTTCAGCTGGATCAGATGGTAGGTTTTATTCGCCAGGTGTTAGGCTTGCAGTAAAGCGGAGCTTCCCGTTCCGGGGAGCCCGCGAATGGTGGCGAAGTATTCCTGCGCCAATTTTTTAACAATATCCTCACAGCTGAGAATTTCATGGATCAGGCCCACGGTTTGTCCCGCGCTCCAAACCGTTTTCCAAGTGGGTCCTTGGGCGGCTTTTTCCATGGCCTTCATGCCCATCAGATGAATCAAAGGCACCACATACTTTTTTGAGACTTTGTTCTTTTTGAGAGCATGAACAATCCAAGGCAAATCCAGCCCAGTCTTTTCGATATATTCGGTTTTGATCACTGAGGCGGGAGTGCCAGACACCCTGGTCGTCAGCACAATATCCTCAGGCCCGGCGTCGAGGACGGCCTGTTTGTAAGCCGCATCCACTTGAGCCTCCTGGCTGGCGATAAACCGGGTTCCGACAGAGACAGCGGAGGCCCCCAAAGCCAGGGCTGCCGCCATGGTGGCACCGTTGCCAATGCCGCCGGCGGCAATAATGGGAATGGAGAGTTTCTCCTTGAGCCAAGGAATGAGGACAATTGGTGAAATGGGGCCCGCATGGCCGCCGGCTCCGGTGCCGACAGCGATCACACCATCAGCGCCCATATCCTGAATCTTAAGGGCGTGTTCCAGATTAGTGACGTCACAAAATACTTTGGCTCCGTTTTTATGAGCCTCTGCAATTACCCCTTTTGGATTGCCCAGGCTGGTGATAAAGGCCTCGACCCCATATTCGAGAGCCCATTTAAGATCTTCCCCCTGCCTGGTATTGGATTTGTTGACAATAATGTTCACGCCAATCGGTTTGGATGTCTTGGCCTTCATTTCCTGAAGGGCCTTTTTGTACTCTTCGATCGGGCGGTAGTTGAGAGAGGGGAAGGTGCCCAGGCCTCCGGATTCAGAGACGGCGACGACCATGGGAACATTAGAGACGAGAAACATGGGGGCGCCGATAATGGGGTAGGAACAGCCAACGAGGCGAGTAAAATCAGTAGGGATCGTGTTCATGCCAGATCGTCTCCTTTTGAAACGACTCATTCTAGCACAGCTCTAAGGGGCAACAAGTCACATCCCAACAAGACGAATTGAATTGAACCAGTGGCCAGGCCTTTGGGCGAGGCTGCTTTGGTCGCGTTGTGGCTCTGGATGGGCCCTAGAGGCAGAGTGAATCAAACTGGCCCTGTCTCAGGGGGGGATTCATGCGGTTCACTGCCAACAATTCTTGGTGCAAAAGTAGAATTCCAGTATCCTAAATGTATGCGTAGAAGAATTCGTCAGTTTTTTTGGTTTATGGTGATGGGTGGGGCTGTGATGGCCTTTCAGGCCTTTGTGAAGCCAAGCCTAGTAAAGGACATGGTTCGCGATGGGCGTCAGCAGATGCATGGGGAAGAGGCTCCCTCGCGTTCAACTGCGGCCACAAACCGGGAAAAGCCCTCTTTGATGAGTCGGGCCCTTGATAAGGGGTTGAGCCTAGTTCAGAAAGGCATCGACACTGCTTGTAAGGACTGTGGAATCCGTGTCTATGCACCGGAAGGAGTGAACGAGGAGGTTCGCACATCGAGCCGGGTTCGAGTGCTATTGCCACCTGAGGAAACGGGAAGAAAGAAAGATTTGTACAACAAGAAAGTCGGCAATAAACACTACGTGTACAAGGATGGGAAGTACTATCAGGGTGTGGAAAATCAGGTTTACTATGACAAAAGCGGCACGCCCACCCTGGTCATTGATCGTGCTCAAAATAGGTACGCGGTTAATGAGGCGGACGAGGATGAGGATGGTGAGCGAGCAGGTGGGGTCAATCCCAAACCTCGGGCTCGCCGTGCTGGGGGCAAAGACGGAGCATTCGTTGACTCCGGTGTTCCGGAGGGCCTAAATGCCTATGGCCCTGGTGCGATGAAAGATATGGTCCATACCGTGAAGCAGGCGAAAAAGAATATTCAGGAAAAGAACAAGGCTCTCAAGATCCTTTCAAAATAAGAGTGAAAACAGCAAAGAACCAACTGCGCCATCTCTATATCTCTGATTTGGATGGAACCCTTCTCTGCCCACGAGGCACCCTGTCTCGTTTTTCCCGGGAGCAGCTAACGAAAATGTTGTCGGAAGGTTTGCCTTTTACTGTGGCGACGGCTCGAAGTCTTGAATCAGTAAGAGTCATTCTCAAAGGACTGCCTTTGCGTTTGCCAGTCATTCATTTCAATGGAGCCATGATCAGTGACTTTTCAACCGGTCAGCACTTTTCGGTTCTTAGCTTTGAACAGAGTTTGGCTCAATTGGTGGCGGAGTTTACCATTTCACGTATGGGGCACTGGCCCTATGTCTCCAGCTTTGATGGGGAGCACGATCATCTTTCTTATGAAGACATCCCAAACCTGGGCTATGATTGGTACGTCAAAGAGCGGGTAAAGTCCAAAGACCCTCGTCTTCGGCAAGTTCCACGTGTGGACAAGATTTTGGATGAAGAGTCCACCATTTGTTTTACTGTAGTCTCAGGGTTCGATGTGCTCAATGTCTTTCGTCAGCAGCTTGAACAACAGTTTCCTAACCGGTTGCGGATTCGCTTTTTTCAGAATCCCTATGATCGGGATTGGTATTGGATCACCATTCAGCCCTACGCGGCTACCAAAGCCACGGCTATTAAAAGGTTGTTGCAGGAGCAGCGCATGAGCGCCCAAGACCTGACTGTGTTCGGTGATCACTGTAACGACCAGGAGATGTTTGAAATTGCTGGTCGCGCCATTGCGGTGGCAAATGCTATAGAAGAGCTCAGGGCTCTCTCAACTCATCAAATTGGCCATCATGGTGATGACAGTGTGGTGGAATTCATTCGCCAAGATTGGCAGCTCATCAGGCCGCGGGATTGAGCGGCCCAAATTCAGACTTTAATTGGTGTAGTAAGGATTGTTGAATCCATTGGTGTAGCCGCCCGGATAGCCGGGTACACAACGGTTTTCGCCAGGAATGTAGCCGTAGCCGGGCAGTCCTTGGCATTGATTGAAGCACTGTTCGTACTCTGGAACCCATACCTGGTTAAAGTTGCAAGAGGTGACCCGTCCCTGCAGGCAGGCTCCGGTCTGTGGGTCCCAGCCAAAACCAGGGCGCCCATAGCACTGCTGGAGGCATCCTCGGCCTTCGACCCACACATGGTTGTAGGAGCAGGCCTGGGCGGGTTCATTTCGACGTTTGTCATCCTTGCCACAAGCGGCGAGCAGCAGAGTAAAAATCATGGCTGCGCATGAAAACCAAAACAAGGAGTGACTCATCCCTTTTTTCATTCTGTTGTCCTTCGTTCGCTGAAACACAATTAAGCCCTCTCCCTTTTATCCTTCCATAGGGGAGTGGACCGCCAATTTTCGGCCGGTAGTGACAATTGAGGTCTATATATTGGCCGACAGAGGTCAGATAACGGGCTGTATACGTCGGTTGTACCAAGTGATTACAAGCTATATGCCACGAAGGATCTTCACGGACAGTGGGCTGTCGAAATGTTCGACAGCCTCATGGATGGAAATTTGGAGTCTTGGGTCGCTCGCCCGAGATTAGGTTTTCCCTTTAGGTGGAGCGGGAGCGGCTACGGGCCTTTTTCTTAAGGTCCTGGAGCTCGGCATCCAAAAAATAGGCGGCATTGGAGCCCTTTTTGCGGATTGATTCGATCAGCTCAATGGCTCTCTGATATTGGCCGATCTCCTTGAGCAGATTGACATACTTCTGAGTCACCGTGATCTGTAAAGTCTCTGGTTTCTTTTCCAGGATAAACTCGTAATATTGAGCTGCCTCTCCTTTGCGGTCCAATTCCTGGAGGGATTTGGCGTAAAGAAATGCAGGCTCCAGTTGGCGACCACCCTGATTGAAGTATTCAGTGTAGACTTCCGCAGCGCCCTTGAAGTCGCCCATTTGGTAGCGGATTTTTCCGAGATTTTCCTTGAGGGAGACGTCATCCGGATTTTTTTTGACTGCAGCGGTGAGGGCATCCTCCGAGCATTCCGGGTTTTTGCGATCTTCGCAAATCTGAGCCAGACGAAGGAGGTCGCTGGTTGAAGCGATGCGAAGAATCTGGCGTGTTTTCAGGGGTATGACGGAAACAAAATAGCTATCCCAGGTAACCAGGTGGATAAATCCCGCAACCAAGCCCACCGAAAAGAGAACCGCTGCTTGGCGAAACCGGCGATTCAGGTAGCCACCGGCATCCTCTTCGTTTTTGGAAAGGATCCAGCCGCAATGGGGGCAAACGGGAGGTATTTCAACCATTCTTTCAGCGGGAACAATCAGACGACAACGAGGACAACATTCCTGTAGATTCATCAACCAACTCCTGGTTTTGAGACAACCCAACACACTCCCTTCCAGCAAGAGAGTGGCCAGGACCAGATCCACCTAGGCCTTGTCTCAGACCTTTGATCGTGAAAAAATCACCCGTAAGGCCGATAATTGGCGTCACCTTTCCCATGCTTAGGGACGAGGAGGGTATGGTGAATCATTGTGCACGGAAAAAACTGGGGCCCTTAGCTGTTGAACCACAAAATCCATTATCAGTGAAGTCGGTCCTTTGCCGACCATCCTCCGCAAATCCTCACGCACCTTTTCGGCCGCAGGCTCGTCTTCGGGTCGCGTCAGGTTTCCTGCCGCGCCTCGTTCGGCTGAGCCTATTCCCTTCGGTCACTCAGCCTCCTGCCCTGCGCGACGGTGAGGATTCGGATTTACGGGAATGGCTCGGCATTCGGACCTATACCCAGACAAAGGCAACACAAAGTTTTGTGGTTCAGCAGCCAAGGGCCCCAGTTTTCTCTTTGTTGGTCTTATTTCTTGTGGTCTTTGTTGTTTCTTGTGCGCGGGCGCCGGTGAAGGACAGGTCAGAGGCCATGAGGCCTCTGAAAAGATCACTGCCTGTGCAGCTTGAGCAGGGGGATTTGGCCAGCCTTAAGAAGGCAGTTAAGGAACAGGTTGAATTTTGGCAAGACACCAAGAACGGCAATGGCCCAATGGTGTTTGGCTCTGAAACTCTCAGTCGCCAGGAGTATGCTGAGTCTCTCTCCCAGTTTTTGGCCTTTCTTAAGAGTGATCCTCAGAATGAGGCTATTGATGGCTATCTGAAAGAACACTTTCGCTTCTTTGAGGTCTATGGTGGTAAAAAGTGGGGGGAGGTTTTGGTCACCTCTTATTATGAGCCCGTCCTCGAAGGGTCCACTAAACCAACCAAAGAAAAGTCCCAACCTCTCTACTCAGTTCCTTCGGATATGGTAATCGTCAACTTAGGAGAATTTGCTGAAGCTCTCCCCAGTCTGGCTGACCTCAAGGGAAAGCTCA
The DNA here is from genome assembly GCA_020635075.1 of Pseudobdellovibrionaceae bacterium. Taxonomy (NCBI): domain Bacteria; kingdom Pseudomonadati; phylum Bdellovibrionota; class Bdellovibrionia; order Bdellovibrionales; family Pseudobdellovibrionaceae; species Pseudobdellovibrionaceae bacterium. The sequence goes on from JACKAM010000001.1 coordinate 744,268, forward strand.
CTGAGCAAAAATCCATATCCTCCATACTTCGCGGACGATTGATTCCTTCAGATGAAAAGGGGGTTCCTGATACGGTGGTACCCTTTCCTAATCGCCAGCAAATTGACGACGACAAAGTACTGGCCAAACAAGGGATTGAGCTTTGCTATGTCGATCCTATTGAAGCATTTTTTTTCCATATCCAGGGGTCTGGTCGGATCGATCTTGGTGGAGGGAAATCATTGCATCTGACATACGCTGCCCAAAATGGACACCCTTACTATGCGATCGGAAGGGATTTGCTGGAGATCATTCCCAAAGAGGAAATGAGTCTGCAGGGTATCGAAGCCCACTTGCGCAGCCTCCCAGAGGACCAACAAAAGGCTTTATTATTCCGTAATCCCAGCTATGTGTTTTTTCAGGAGGCACCCAATGGGCGCGGAGTCAGCTATCAGGGCACCCAGGTTGTTGGTGGCAGAACCATCGCCACCGACAAGGAACTATTCCCCAAAGGCAGTTTGGCGATCTTGGAAACCACGATCCCTGTGTTTGCCAGCGACTCGGATGCTGAACCTTCGGCATGGGAAGGTCACACCCGCTTGGTTTTGGATCAGGACACTGGGGGGGCCATTCGTGGCGCCGGGCGGGTGGACTATTTCTGGGGTTCAGGCAAGCAGGCGGCCCGCTCCGCCGGAGTGATGAAGAATCCAGGTCGATTGATTTATCTTGTGCCAAAAAAAAATTCCGCCCTCCATCCGTGAAGAGCGGGTGAGAAAACCTTCCCCGTCATGGGGGGATTTTCCATGTCTGAAGGTCGGGACTTTCGCTGAAAACGAGAGGAGTATTGAGTCTCGTTTTCAATCCTCTTTTTGCAAATTCAAATCACCTTACTGAGCCGGTTGTTCGTTCGACTTTGATTTTGCGATATCGGCTACAGCTTGTTCAGGGGTCATTCCCTGAGCTTCCATGTGGGCCTCAATCAAAGTGATCACAAAGGCTGCAGAGGTTTCTTTTTCTCTAAACGACAATTTGTATTGACCAGTGTACTTTTCCTCTTGGTCTTTCATCCGTGTGAAAACATAGGCCATGCCATCGTTGCTGTTGCTCAGGTCCCAATTGGGATAACTGACGGCAACGAGAACTTCCAGGTCATTGCCCATGGCATAGAAGCTGATTTTTTCTGACTCGTTACCGGGGTTGGCAAAGGCAACGGGTTCATTGCCGCCATCCCATCGGCCCTTGTAGGAGATCGACTGGGTTTGATCACCCACAGGGAGAATCACTTCAAATCCATCTTGAGCGTTTTCTCCCAACAGTGCTGCTGTGGGTTGCAGGACCACTTTGGCATGTTCTCCACCAGGAGGTTGAAGGTTTTTGTCCTTAGGGTTTTTGCGATCGGTGCGGCCGCAACCAATAAAGGCCGCAACAGCACAAAGTAAGACGAGAATCTTGAATGCTCTCATGTGTATTCCTCCGTAAAATTCCAATAACCGTGAAATTTTCTGAGCAACCGGAGTGCCAATGAAAACGGCATTTACGAGGTCAGGTGAGACTTCTTTCAACTCACAAAAGTAAAAACTTCCCGGTGACGATTGTGGCGCAACCACGAGAAGGAATTTCATCCTTGGGTTCACAAAATAATGCGGAACAAATTTGATGAATCAAAAAACCCTGCAAGCTTTTCACTCAACTCACTCGCCGGCAAGGTAGAACCAAATTTCAATTCGGTCGTTCCCTCACTCTCTGTCGCCCTTCTCTGTTTAAAAATGATGCTCCGCAAGGCGACCAAAATTGGAGAAATCCCTGTCTACAGGTGACAACTTTCGTCCCGAACACCCCAGCGGTGGGGAAGGATCTTTGGAGTAGATCCCCAGACCATGACCTTTGCTGCTGTGCCTCATTGGGAATAATATAGAGGACAATTTTCTTGAGTCGGCAAAAACGGTCCGGGTAATCTGCTGAGGTTTGCCATGAGCGATTTCAGAAGGAGCAGATTATGGGAATAGCCGACAAGGGCCTGGTCAGGGCTCAGCTTTGTGAGCATTTTCAATCGGGGAAGCCGGTATGGGAGAAGGTATTCAAACGCCTGATTGAGAAGTGTGATCCCCACTGGTACCCATCTCTTGTTCTGGAGAGACGTCACAAGCGAGACTATGCCATCAACAGTAAGTCAGAAAGCATGAGCGAGACTCTGCTCGAAGGAGCCGTGCTGCGCATTTATGATGGCACCAGTCTTTTTGAGGAAGCCACGTGCGAAGTTGAAGAAAAGCCATTGTTGATATTGGCCGATCGCTTGATCGATCGTGTTCGTCACCAGGGTGGCGGCCAAGGCAAGCAACCCTACAAGGCCGTGACCTGGAAAGAACGCTTGGCTCAAAAACTGGATGAGGAAATTGTCAGCCAGATTCCAACAAACCTGGATTCTCAGACGTGGGTACACTTCGGCACAGGCCAGGAGCAGGTTTTGTGGGAACAGAATGAAGAAGTCATGGCTGAGTCGCAAAAACTCTTTGATCGACTGAAATCGATGGAAGATAAACTCCTGGCGGATCATGAAGCCAAAAAACCTGACTTTTTGCAGACGCGGATTTCCCTGGAAAAGTGCGATTTTGTTTTCATGGACAGTGAAGTGCGTATGAGCCAAAGTCTCCTGCGTAACATGGCGATGGCCGTGGTGATGAAAAGGGGCGAACGCGGCTATTGTCTGACCGGAGGGCTGGGTGGCCGGGAAACCATGGCATTCACCGATCAGGAGCTCTATGAGTCCTATGAAAAGCTACGCAAAAGTCTGATTGCTGATAAAATCATTCCCGGCCGTTACAAGGTGCTCATGCACCCATCGATCACCGGGGTGTTTGCCCACGAAGCCTTTGGTCACTCTCAGGAGGGGGACACTTGGGCCCGTGGGCGCTCCAAAGCCCGCGAGCTCTATGAGAGTCAGGAAAAAGTGGGCAATCAACATGCAACCATTCTGAACAACCCGGCTATCTTTCAAAATGGCAGTGATCCCTTTGCAGCATGGGGTTCATATTACTTTGACGAAGAAGGTTGGTTGGCTCAGGAACATTACCTGGTTAAGGAGGGTGTTCTGCAGAGACCCATGACCCACCTGACATCGTCCATTCGTTTGGGTGTTCCCCGCACAGCAAACGGCAAGCGCGAGAACTGGACCCATGGCGTGTACACCCGACAGACCAATACCTATTTTTCAGCGGGAGATAAGACTCTTGGTGAACTCATGTCCATGGTTGACCATGGGTATCTGGCATCGGCCGCATTTGGGGGCATGGAAGATCCCAAGGGGATGGGGATTCAGGTCGGAATGGCCTACGTAGAAGAAATCAAAAATGGTCAGCTCACGGGACGGACTTTTAAAGCGCCCAACGGGGGGGCTATCCAGATGACGGGGTATGTGCCAGATTATCTAAAGTCCATTGTGGCCAAATCAAAAATTGAGGCCCATCAGGATGAAATGGACGAGTCTCCTCATCCCTGGAATGAAGTCGGTGGATGTGGGAAGTACCACAAAGAGTTTGTGGTCGCCGGATGTGGCGGCCCCTACATGCTAGTTGACAATGTGTTATTGAGCTAAGGAGATTTTATCCATGTTTTGGCAACGTGATGATTTGATGAAGGCCTTGAAGACAAAAAGCCTGGATGATTCCTGGGCCCAGTGGGCGCTTTTGGAGATTGAGGAAGACAGACAGGAATTTTATTTAATCCAATCTAAGAGTAGCCGGGCTGAGTTGGACCAGTCTCGTGAAGTCCACAATCAGGTGTTTAAACTTCGCGTTTACATCAATAAGCCCGATGGTCGCCTAGGAACGGCCGAAAGCCCTTTGTTTCAAAAACTGGATCTGGCCACTCAGTTAAATGAGTTGGAAAAGAAGGCTCAGTTGGGTGGCGAAAAGAAATGGCATTTCCCCGACGAATGGGGCAAGTCAGATCGGCAGCCTCAGAAGGCCTTCCCTCCGATGGTGAAAGACTTGGCCGGGTGCTCTTTTCAGATCTATCAAGATTTGGCGAAGGCCATCAATGACAGCGAAAAGGGCGATTTCAACTCGGCCGAGCTTTTTGTTGTCAGAGAAAAGCGCCATCGCACCTTATCGACAGGGTTCACCAACGAAGTGGTGGACTCGCGCATCTATGCTGAGGTTTGCTTTTCTGAGACCGATAAACAAAGCGGGCTGTCCGAGGAGTTTTTGATCACCCGTTGGGCCGCCCATCCCGAGCAGATTGACTTTGTTCGCATGTGCGCGGAGTCAGCTGAGTACGCCAAGGCCAGCCTAAAAACTGAAAAACCGGAGACGGGGCACTACGATGTGATTCTTCACTCCGACGTGTTGACGGCCTTGTTTCATGATGTCCGCAGCCAGCTGGATGCCCGGCAGAAGTATTATCAGCTGCCCTTTTTGGAAAAAGGCAAGGAGCTAATTCCGGGATTTAAGGGCGATGCCTTTGAAATGAGTCTGGTGCCGGATCGGGATTTTTGTTTTGCCAGTGCAACCTATAGCGGCGAGGGCTGTCTGCAGAACCGTATGACTTTGGCAAAGGGTAATGTGATCCAACACAATCCGACTTCCTCGCAGATGTCCCAGTATTTGGATCAACCAGTGACAACTGTTTTGGGTAGTATTGTCGTCGAGCCTGAGTCCATGACTGATATTGAGACTTTGCGCAAGAGTAAAGGAAAGGTTTTGGAGATCCTTCAGTTCTCGGGACTTTTCACCAACGAAATGGATTTAACCTACTCTTCGGAGATTCGCTTGGCCAAACTCTATGACAATGATTCTGGTCAGGTCACCTATGTGAAAGGCGGAAACCTGTCGGGCCATTTCCCGAGCAACTTTGCTCAGGTGAAATGGGCCCAGCCCATGATTGAGGAAAATCATGAGGGATACGGCGGGGGAGGTTCCAGTTATGTGGGCCCGGAGTACGCATTGGTCAGTGAGGTTTCAGTCAGTTCTTGATGTGGCGAATTGTGGTTGCAAAGGGGGTACGGGATGCGACCATTGGTGGTGTTGTTGTTTTGGGCCGGGATGGGCCTGTTGGCGAGTGGCTGTGCCAGCATGAGTGAAAAAGCCTGTGAAGTGGGCGACTGGGCCCAATACGGACAGGTGGATGCGCGCAAAGGTCGTCTTAAGGACTATTGGAAGCGCCACCAAAGAGCTTGTGGTGAGTATAACACGCAGGTGGATGTTCAGGCCTACGAAAGTGGTTGGCAGTCAGGCTTATCGGAATTCTGTCAGCCGGAAAGTGCCTATGGGCATGGAGCCATGGGGAAGTCCTATTACGGGCAGTGTGCCGGTCTTGACGAGAAAGTCTTCAAAAAGAACTTCGCCTTAGGGAGAAAAGTCTATTTGCTCAAGAAGTCGCGCGAAGAGCTGGACGGGCAAATGGAATCCATGAATGGCGAAAGTTCGGAAGTCAGTGGTAACTCGGTGGTGGGGGCGATTGTTGGCATCATCAGTGAAACGGCGAAGCAGGGGCGCCGGTCCCAGCTGAGTGAAAAGCGTGCTGAGATGACAGAAGAGATTTACCAACTGGAATCCCAGGCTCCAGCGGTGAGTCTTTCCCAAGAGGAACTCTCGCCCAGCATGTGGAAGTCCGTGGGGGGCACGGTGACAGGTATGATCGTTGGTTTTGGTGCCGGTCACGCCATTCAGGGGCGCTATTGGGACAAGGGTTGGATCTTCACCGCGGGAGAAGGAGCCGCTGTTGGTGGCCTGATCCTTTCGGCCTCTCAGTGCGATACTAAACAGGCTGAAACCAAAGTGGGCGGTACGGCCGTGCAGACTCAGGTGCACCGAGAGTGTCAGGGAGTCCTTCCCTTGCTCAGCATTCTTGGCTTCATAGGCATGCGGATTTGGCAATCCGTGGATTTGATCACTCACACGGGGCAAGCCTCAAATGGGTACCTGGATCACCTAGAGGCAGAAGTGGCAAAACCCGCCTGGTCTGTGGGAGTGTATCTCCCCAAGGCCGAAAGCCCTCCATCGTTGGGACTGCAGTTTAACTGGTAAGGCTTTGTGAGGTTGCTCCTAAGCCTGGCTCTATGCTATGAACAGTTCTTCTGAGGAGTCTCCATGAGCCAGAAAAAAGTTGTTCTCACCGGTGTTAAACCAACGGGTCAGCCCCATATTGGTAATTTTCTGGGAGCCATGCGGCCCGGTTTGGCTTTGGCCAACACCGAGGAGATGAAGTCCTATTTTTTCATTGCCGACTATCATTCCCTCACTGGCGTTCATGATGCCAAGAAATTGAATGAGATGATCTATGAAGTGGCCGCATCCTGGTTGGCCTGTGGTCTTGACCCCACAAAGACGGTGTTTTATCGGCAGGCCGATGTGCCAGAAATATTTGAGTTGAGTTGGATTTTGTCGTGTTTTTCACCCAAGGGTTTGATGAATCGCGCCCATGCCTATAAGGCGCGAGTGGCCGAGGCGGAAGAGGCAGGGAAAAATGATCCCGATGCCTTGGTGAATATGGGTCTCTTCACCTATCCAATTTTGATGGCTGCCGACATTCTCATGTTTGGCACCAACCTGGTGCCTGTGGGTGAAGATCAGATTCAACATGTGGAGATTGCCCGGGACATTGCTCAGAAAATCAACCGCACCTACGGTGAAGTGCTGGTGGTGCCTGAGTTCGTGGTGCAGAAAGATTCGAAGCTGGTGCCGGGTCTGGATGGTCGCAAGATGTCCAAGAGTTACGACAACTATATCCCCATGTTCGCTGAGGAAAAGAAGCTGCGCAAACTGGTGATGAAGATCAAAACCGACAGCACTCCACCAGAAGCGCCTAAAGATCCTAATAATTCCCTGATCTTTGATCTCTATAAGGAATTTGCCAATGTAGACCAGATCGAGGATTTTCGTGCTCGCTATCTGAAAGGAATCTCCTGGGGAGAAGCCAAGCAAAGTCTTTTTGAAGCTATGAATGAAGTCTTAAGTCGGCCTCGTCAGCGCTACGAAGAGCTGATGGCCAATCGGGCTGAGATCGATGACTTGCTGACCAAAGGGGGGCAGGAGGCTCGCGAAGTTGCTCGTGAGAACCTGCGCCGTTTGCGTTTGGCCATTGGAATCGACAAGTGATGTCCTCCGTCCATGTCACGGAGCTGTGGATCTATCCCATAAAAGGTTGTGGTGGTGTTTCGGTTTCAGAACTTGAGTTGACCCCTCGTGGGCCGAAGTGGGATCGACACTGGATGATCATCGATGAAAATGGGCGGTTCACCAGCCAAAGGCAGCACAGTCAAATGTGTCTGCTGGCGCTGGAGTTCAATTCTGCAGGCGATTTTACTCTTAGTATTCCTGGGCAAGGGGATTTTGTCTTAGGGGCAAGTAGCCAAGGATATTCTGATGCCAGGAGTGGAGCTAGAGGGGATCGGCCGGTGATTTCAGCTCAGGTATGGGACTGTGAAGTTCAGGTGGTGGAAACTGATACAAAAATATCCCAAGCTCTCAGCTTGTTTTTGGGAACTCCCGTGCGCTTGGTTGAAATGGCTCCAGGCCATTCGCGTCTGATCAAAGAAAAATACGGATCGGGAGAGATTCAGTTTGCTGATAGCCTTCAGCTCTTAGTGATTTCGGAGGAATCTTTGGCCGAACTCAATAGGCGTTTGGAGAATCCGGTTCCCATGAATCGCTTTCGCCCCAACGTGGTGGTGAAAGGGGTTGACGAGCCCCATGGCGAGGATTCTTGGCAGCAGGTGAAAGTGGGCGATGTCACCTTTAAAGCGCCCAAGCTTTGTGTTCGCTGTGTGGTGACCACCGTTGATCAGGCCACGGGCGAAAAGAGTCCTGAGCCTTTGGCCACCTTGGCCAAATATCGAAGAGGGGAAAAGGGTATTCTCTTTGGCCAGCATTTGGTCCCCGAGGGCCTGGGGGGCATTCATGTTGGGGATGAGGTGCTTTAGGTTCCAGGTTCTTTTTCTGTTGTACGGTGAGTCGAAGGTAGCCATGCATGAATGGTTACCTTCGACTCACCGTACAACAGAAAAAGAACCTGGAACCATAATGGGAGTGTGGTAGAGGTCAGGTTAGCTGGGGAGGATGTTATTATGTTACGGCCGTTCTTTCGTCTGGGGTTTGCATTAGCTGGATTGTTTTTTTGGTTGGGGCCGGTGTCGGCACCAGTGGCCGTGGCCAATGACAATGATGCACCTGAGTTCGAGTTGGGTGTGATTGATCTCAATGGTCTGGAGAGACTTTTTGATTCTCTTGAAGGCAGATGGAATGGTCGCGGATTGGTGACCACGGGGTTTGGATCAGGTCGTGAAGAAAGCAAGACTTTAAGAAGTCGCATGCGCTTTGATCGCCACTGGCGTCGGGATGCTCGATGGATGTGGGAAGAGGAATTGGAGCGTATCGAAGATCGTGTGACATTTACCTACAATCAAGCCTATTTTGTTCGTCGTGATGGCCTCTATTTGGGTGGAGATATGCCCAATCGCCGGGTAGATCTCGTGGCCGCTAATTCGGGAGTGGTAATTTTTGAATACTCCTGGAGCAATCCACCTCGTCGTGATTATCGCCGGGAAGTGAAAATGCAGCTCAGTCGCTCTCGCGGATTTGACCTTCAGGAAAAGCTCTATCTGCGCGGCCAACTTCTTGAAGTGAAGCAGATGCACTATCAGTAATATTACATTTGTCGGGCGCGACCATCGACAGCCAAAGCTGCTTCACGCATCACCTCAGCCAAAGTGGGGTGGGCGTGAAAGCTGCGGGCAATGTCCTCACTTGAAGCACTAAACTCCATGGCGACCACGGCTTCCGCAATCATGTCGCTGGCCCGGGGGCCCAAGATGTGAACACCCAAAACTTTGTCCGTTTTGGTGTCGGCGAGAATCTTTACCATGCCGTCAGTGGACGCCAGGGCCTTGGCTCGGCCATTGGCGGAAAAGGGGAAACTTCCCACCTTGTACTCCACACCAGCATCCGTCAGTTCATCTTCAGTTTTACCCACGCTGGCAAATTCAGGCCAGGTGTAAATCACTCCGGGGACGGTGTCGTAGTTCACATGTCCTGGTTTGCCGGCGACGATCTCGGCGACGGCGACACCTTCTTCTTCCGCCTTGTGGGCAAGCATGGGGCCGCGGATCAGATCACCAATGGCGTAAACTGAAGGAACACTGGTTTGGAAGTGCTGATTTACTTCCACTCGCCCTTGAGGGTCCCGGTTGACTCCCGCCTCGGCTAAGCCCAGGCCATCGGCAAAGGGGCGTCGTCCAGTGGCCACCAACACCTTATCCGCAACAAGGTCATGGGCGCTGCCATCTTTAAGAGACTCATAGTGAACGGTCGCTCCCTCTGGCGTCACGTCGGCACCAATGACTTTGGCCTCCATAATAAAGTTCATGCCTTGTTTGGCGAGGATTTGCTGAAGGCGTTTGCTCATCTTTGAGTCCATGCCCCCGCAGATTTTGCTGGTGAACTCAATGATTGTCACCTCCGCCCCGAGCCTCTTCCATACAGACCCCAGTTCAAGTCCGATCACACCGCCTCCGACCACGACCAGGTGCTTGGGCACCAGTCCAAAGCGCAAGGCATCAGTGGAAGAGACAATGCGCTCTCCATCAAAGGGCATAAAGGGAAGTTCGTTGGGAACACTGCCAGTGGCGAGCATGACATTCTTGGCTTTGACGGGCACAGTGGATTTACCATCAATCACTTCCACGGTGTTGCCATCAACGAGGCGTCCTTTGCCCTGAAAATGAATGATCTTGTTCTTTTTAAATAAGTAGGCAATACCGCCGGTGAGATCGCTGACGATTTTGTCTTTTCTTTGCATCATGGTGGGGAGATCAAGCACCACCGATCCCACCTTGACTCCGTGCTCGCCCAGTTCCGCCCTTGCTGCGTGAAAGTGTTCACTGGAATCAAGAAGGGCTTTGGAGGGGATGCAGCCTACGTTGAGGCAGGTGCCTCCAAGCGTCGGCGCCATTTCCACGACCGCTGTCTTAAGTCCAAGTTGTGCCGCGCGAATAGCGCCCGTGTAGCCGCCAGGACCCGCTCCAATAATGACTAAATCAAAAGTATCAGCCATGGATGTTTTCCCTCAGTTGAAAAAAACCGTCGCCAGTTACATTATCAAATTTCAAGCAACAATCGAGAAGGGTCTTCCAAGCCCTCTTTGATTTTTACCAAAAAACTCACGCTTTCCCGGCCGTCGACGATGCGATGGTCATAGGATAAAGCCACATACATCATGGGTCGAATCACCACTTGCCCCTCGACGGCGATGGGTCTTTCCTCAATCTTGTGCAAGCCCAGAATCCCACTTTGTGGGGGATTCAGAATGGGCGTAGACATGAGAGAACCGAACACGCCGCCATTGGAAATGGTAAAAGTTCCTTCCGCTAAGTCATCCAAGGTGATTTTGCCATCCCGAGCCTTTATGGCGTAATGGCGAATGGCCAACTCAATTTCGGCTACCGATAGCTGATCCGCATCGCGAATCACCGGAACCAAAAGTCCCTTCTCGGTACTCACGGCAATCCCCATGTTGATGTAATCTTTAAAGAGAATATCCGTGCCATCAATTTCCGCGTTCACTTGAGGGAATGCCTTCAGGGCTTCAACGGCGGCCTTTACAAAAAAGCCCATAAAGCCCAGGCTGACGCCGTATTTTTCTTTAAATGAATCCTTGTAGCGGGCCCGGAGATCCATCACCGCCGACATGTCGATTTCATTAAATGTTGTCAGGATGGCAGCCGTCTGTTGGGCTTCCACCAAGCGACGGGCAATGGTTTGTCTCAGCTTACTCATGGCGATCCGGCGCACATCGCCGCCGCCTCCGCTGCGCGGTTGAGGGAGGGGAGGGACGGGAGTGGGGTTCGATGGAGGAGGCGCTGTTGGCTTGCTTGGCTGAGGTTCAGCCGAGGCTGTGGCTGGAGCTGAAGGCGTTTGGGAGGTCGTGGTTGAACCTCGATTGAGAGCCAGAGTGACGTCCTCTTTGGTGAGGCGCCCATCTTTCCCTGATCCCTGACCGAGTTGATTGGGGTCGAGTTGGTGTTCAGCAACCATGCGCCGCACTCCCGGGCTCAATGGTGTGTCAGCAGGGGCCGCGTGAGCACTCTTGCCGTTACCGCCAGAACTTGGGGCACCTGTAGGAGGCGGCGGGAATTCCACCCCGGCATGGCGAGCCTCTTGTCCAAGCCCAGGAGGAGGCGGTGGGGGTTCGGCCGGAGGTGCAGGAGGAGGACCGTCCACGGCAGTGGCGGCACCTGCGGTGTCGATCAGGCCGACGGTGGCGCCGACTTGCACAGTTTCTCCTTCCTTAACGGTAATTTCTAAGACCCCATCCTTTTCAGCGACGACTTCCACGCTGGCTTTGTCTGTCTCCAACACCAAAAGGACGTCGTCCCTTTTGACGGCTTCGCCGCTTTTCTTCATCCATTCTGCAATAGTGGCTTCGGTGATGGACTCGCCTACGGCGGGAACTTTAATTTCGACTTTCACAGGTGCTTCTCCCTTGATCTCTCACAGTTCAACTCAAAATCCAAACTAACTAAAGCATTTTTGTATGATTTCGCTCTGCTCTTTTTGGTGAGCCTTTGGTGATCCGGTTGCTGGGCTGGCCCTTTCGGTCCGTCCTACGTACTCGAGTGCGATCTTACTTAGGCCTAGTTGGTCGAGCAGCTCACGCAGGCGAGGTGAAGTGGTGTGCCAGGCGCCCATGTTCTTCGGCTCTTCCTGGGCCCATATGACTCGCTTCAAATTGATGTATCCATTCAAATAGGGGACCAGCTGGATGGCCGGGAAAGGATAGAGCTGTTCCAGGCGGATAATGGCCGTATTCTTTCCTAATGCAGGGTTCTCTTCGCGGGCCTTTTCAAGGTCATAGTAGAGCTTGCCTGAACACAGAATCACTTTTTCAACGTCGGTCAGATTGGTCACCGAACCGTCATCCAGAACCTCCTGGAAGTGTCCTTGTTCCAGATCTTCCATGCGGGAAATCACTTTAGGGTGGCGTAAGAGTGACTTTGGTGACATCACGACAAGTGGTTTGCGGAAGTCACGCTTCATCTGGCGACGCAAAACATGAAAGAAGTTGGCTGGAGTGGTGATGTTACACACCTGCATGTTGGTTTGAGCGCAAAGAGTCAGGAATCGCTCTAGTCGTGCGCTGGAATGCTCAGGTCCCTGGCCCTCATAGCCGTGAGGCAAAAGTAAGGTAAGTCCACAACTGCGCAGCCACTTCTCCTCACCACTTGCAAGAAACTGGTCGATAATAATCTGTGCGCCATTGGCAAAATCCCCAAACTGGGCTTCCCATACCGTTAGATAAGTGGGATCACCCACTGAGTTTCCGTATTCAAATCCCAGGACCGCCATTTCCGATAGAGGTGAGTTATAAATGCAAAACTCCCCTTCGTCAGGGCTCAAGGTGCTCAAGGGGTTATACTCTTGTCCCGATTGCTCATCAAAATAGACGGCCTGACGGTGAGTGAATGTTCCCCGTTTGCAGTCCTGACCGGAAACGCGCACGGGAATTCCTTCTAAACACAGAGAGCCATAGGCCAGAAGTTCGCACATGGCCCAGTCGAGTTGATTTTCTGTGACCATTTTTTTGCGTCCATCGACCAAACGTTTGATTTTGGAAAATAGATGGAAGGGAACGGTTGGTTCGCCTGTCAGCACCTGGGCGACACGCTCCAGGTCTGCGCGCTTAGCACCGGTGGGAGTGGCTGTCTCAAAGTCCTCAGCCTTTCCCCGGCGGAGGCCTTTCCACAAATTACCGAAAGCCAGAGGTTTGGCTGTCGGTGGGTTGGCCCGGACTTCGTCGAGGATGATCTGCAAATTGTCCAACTTCTCCTGGTAGAAGCCATCGGCGAATTCGCTGCTGACCGCTCCGCTCTGAGTGACCTTTTCCCTGTAGAGCGTGCAGGGAGTGGGGTGGCGTTTGATCTTCTGGTACATCACTGGTTGGGTGAAGCTTGGTTCATCCCCTTCGTTGTGACCAAAGCGCCGGTAGCAGACCAGATCAATGACCACGTCCTGTTTGAACTCCTGGCGAAAGCGAATGGCCATATCCATGGCGCGCACGCAGGCCTCCACGTCATCGCCATTGACCAAAATCACCGGTGCTTTGACCGTTTTGGAAATATCCGACGAATAACGAGTGGAGCGGGAGTGGATCGGATCGGTGGTAAATCCCACCTGGTTGTTGAGGATCACATGAATGGTGCCACCCACTTTATAGCCATCCAGCTGAGATAACTGAAATGTCTCACCAACAACACCCTGGCCGGCAAATGCCGCATCACCATGAACCAATACGGGGACCACTTTTTTTCTTTCGAGTGTGTCTTTACGCCTTCTTTGCTTGGCGCGGGCCATTCCACAAACGACCGGGTCCACGGCTTCTAGGTGGCTGGGGTTAAAAGCGAGTGAGATATGGCAAGGGCCATGGGGGGTCTCTTTGTCAGCCGAATAACCTAGGTGGTACTTAACATCTCCATCATAGGTGAGATCTTCGTAAGCAGTCCCCTCAAATTCTGAAAAGATGACTTCGATGGCTTTGTCCATGAAGTTGGCAAGGACATTGATGCGTCCCCGGTGAGCCATGCCGATGACGATTTCCTCCACCTCAAGTGCCGTCCCTTTGGTAACCAAAGCCTCAAGCATGGGAATGAGGGCATCGCCCCCTTCGATGGAAAAACGCTTGGTGCCCACGTACCTAGTGTGAATGAACTTTTCCAGAGTTTCTGTGCGCGCGAGTTGGCAATAGATAGCCTTCTTCTCTTCAGCCGAATAGATCGGCAGGGGTATTTCTTCAAACTCCCTGCGGAACCACTGGCGCACCAGAGGGGGGCACTCAGCAAGCTGGGCCGAGATGGTGCCGCAGTAAACATCTTCCATGCGGTCTAATATCTGCCGCAAGGTCCGTCCCGTATGACCAAAGGCTGCGCCCACATGAAAGCTCTGATCCAAATCGGCCTCGGCAAGACCAAAGCGCCTCAAATCAAAAGGGTCTAGGTAGGGTTCTTGGAGTCCCAAAGGGTCCAGTGTGGCCTTCAGGTGGCCATAGTCGCGATAGATTTGAATTAAATTGTAAACGCCCAGCTCTTTTTCCGGAAAACTGACTTCGACTCCTGAGCCATTTAATTTCTGCGCAAACTCAACACCTTCAAAAAACTGCTGCCACTTAGGATCCACTTGTTCTGGTGCTGTTTGGTAGAGGTGAAAGAGGTTTTCGATGTACTCCATGTTGGTGCGAGCCATGTAGCTGAACTTTTCCAAAGCCGAACAATCCCTTCTCGTCGATAACCTTTGAAAGGTGGGGTTCTACTCATTCCCATAAGGGAGTTCCCTTTATATCAGGTCCTCATAAATCGGGGCAGTCCCGATCGAAAAAAAGTGCGCAATCTCTGAGACTTAATGCTCGTTTTCCGGAAATTTGCAGACGACCCTCATCAGGGCTTAAGAAAAAAAATTTTCAAGCCCAACTTATTTACATGAAACAGTTACATGTCGCATGGCGTCCAGTGACAATTTTTGGTATGAGCGGCCTTCGTATGGGTAACCAAAAAACCAAGAATCTCTCCCTCGAGTCTTTCTATGGTCGAAAGAAAATGAGGAAAAACCAATGGAGGAGTCCAAAATGAAATCCAGACAATCCCGTAGCCTGTCACTGATCCTGACAGCCGCGATGAGTGTTGGTGGTTTTGCCAATGTGGCTCAGGCAGCCGACAAACAACCCGCCAACAATGTCCCTGCGTCTCAGCAGTTTGTGGACAGCGTGGCTGATTTACTTCAAGAGTTCAGCCAAGACCCTAAGACTTTTATGCAAAAGAATTTCCTGAAACAAGACGGCAAGACGGGTGAACAGCAGTCTGAGAAGTTCACTCAGCAGTATGTTCAGGGCTCCGCTCCAAACCAGTTTGTTGATGGAAAAGATGAGTGGCGTCTGAAAGTTTTCTGTGGCGACGACAAAGAGTGTATTGAGAACCTGCAAAAAGGGCAGCCTTTGACGGGTCGTGCTCAGTTTGAGCCAGACGATGATCCCGCGAGCCTAGTTGATGACCCTTCATCTATGTTGAAATCCCTTGATGCCATCGAAAAAGCTGGCCTCATGAGTTCTGAGCTGGATGAGACTCCCTGGTCAGATGATTATTGGGGAATTTATCGCGGTGTTTTAGGTGCGCGCTATGCCTCCAACGACTATCCTGACGGCAGCGATTGGCGGACTTATTTCCGTGAAGTTACGGGTAATTTGACTCTCACCTCTCTTTGGTCCAATTTCTCTTCTAACAGTCTGGACCGCTTCTCCCAGTCCCTTTCTCCCTCTGAAAAATATGACATCCTGGTCGGCAAAAAGTCCGAAATGGAAGATACAGAAGGCTTTTGGAAAGAGACCCTTAAGTATCAATTGCGTCGGGCGGGAGCTCGCAATCTGAAGTGGGAAGGCAATAAGGTTCCTCACGGGATCTTGACTCCTGGTAACTGGCTGGATGGTCAGTATTACCAGCGTATGAATGACAAGGTTGAGACTTGGATGGGAATTTGTCATGGTTGGGCACCTGCGGCTTACGTTATGAAGCGTCCGACCTCGGCCGTTACCATGACTGGTGCCGATGGCAAGACTCAGGTGAAGTTCTATCCTGCTGATATCAAGGCTCTATCTTCTTATCTTTTTGCTCAGCAGAGCACTCCATCCCGTTTTATCGGTGGTCGTTGTAACACCAAGGAGCCCAAGACCGATTCAGAAACTGGTCGTATCATTGACCAGAAGTGTTTCGACACTAACCCTGGTGCATGGCACTTGTCTGTTGTGAATCAAATCGGTAAAGCCAAGAACAGCTTTGTCATGGATGCCACATATGACTATGAAGTGTGGAATCAGCCCGTTCACAGCTACCGTTATATCTACTTTGATCCAATCTCTGGCCGTCAGTCGACTGCTACTGAGTGGAAGAAGGTTTCTCGTCAGATTTTCGAAGGCTCTGTACAAAGTGGTCTTCGCTGGGCCTCGGGCGACAAGAAGTTTAATAAGGACAACGATAAATTCTGGAACTGGCGCTTCAAAAAGGCTGGTAATGAAATCGACTGGAACTACTACCAGCGCAACATGGACAAGCTTCCTTACTACGTTGTTGGTGTGGCCATGGAAGTTGAATATGTAGTTGAGACTTACCCCCGGGCGCGTGAGTATGACAATCCAGATCTAGATGCGACCAGGAAAGTCACTTACCTCTATGATGTTGAGCTCAATGAGGCTGGTGAGATTGTTGGTGGTGAGTGGTACAATAACAACCACCCCGATTTCTTGTGGCACGTGCCTAAGTCAGTATCCGACAACAAGCGCTACTACACTGATTTTGATCGCAGCGCAGTAGGCAGCTGGAACGGATCAGGCGCCATGCCTTCGTCTTGGCGTTCAGCTGCAAAAGATGCAGCCAAGAACCAGAAGCCTTTGGCTAAGATAATTGACGTGTTGATTGAGAAGGCGAATAAAAACTAATTCTCAATCGTTTTGAGGAGCGAGAGATGACGAGCAGACCATTAAAGATATTCTTACTTCTTTTTGGTCTTGGTCTCTCGCTTCCCGTCTCAGCAGGCCTTCCGCAGCAATCTTGCCGGGAGGCCTGGTCTCGTCTAATCCCTAAAAACCAGCACAAATATAATTATCTTCTCGATGAGCAGGCGCCTGGAGAGGAAGATGCCAGTTACAATGGTGCTCAATACCCTTTTCCCGCGGATGAGAAGCGGACAGAAAAGGGCAATGAGGGCTATTCCAGTTGGCTCAAAAGAACGAACCGGCAGAACTGTTACAAGGATTGGACAGTGCTTGTTTATATGGCCGCGGACAACGATCTGTCTCCCTATGCACTGGCCGATCTCTATGAGATGGAGGCCGATTTTGTCAGTGGCAATTACGCGGCTTCGACTCTAAAGACGGATTTGATCGTTGAGGTGGATACGGCGGACAAAGAGGGGGCCAGGCGCTTTCATATGTTTCAGGCCCCGCGGGAATATCGCACCGATATTGGTATGCCCGTCATTCGTTCCTGGCAGGCAAAAGAGGTGCGGTCGCCCCTGGTGGCCATTGTTCCCGAGGACCGTGCAGACCATACGGAAAGGCTGAGGGAATTCCTCAACTGGGCCGTTAGCCAATATCCTTCCAAGCACTACATGGTGATGATCTGGGGACATGGACAGGGATGGACGGCTGTTGAGCCCAAATTGCCAGCCCAGTCGCCCAATGATGATCTGTGGAATCCGTTTCTTAAAGGTTTGGAGTTGAAGCAGCCGGGAGGTCCGGTCGCAGAACCAAGACCAGGTGGACTTGTTCCGCTGGGGCCCATGGGCAGTCAAACTCCCGATCTTGAATTGGTGCGCGGTTTTCAAGGCAAGTACGGCGGCCTGGCCTTTGATGATTCCTCCGGAAGCTATTTGGACATTCCCAGCTTACGCCAAGTTCTTCAAGATGTGGTTGATGGCCCTTTAGAAGGCAAGCCATTCGATCTCTATGTGTCTGACGCCTGTCTGATGCAGCAACTGGAAGTGGCCTATGAAATGGAAGGAGTGGCCCGTTTTGTGGTGGGGTCGGCGCAAATTCAAAACTTCTTTGGTCTTCCTTATCGTCGCTTAATGTACGAGCTAAATCGAGGGAGCTTTGCTGGTTTTCGCAAGCAAATCTTCGGCAAAGTGCGGGAGCTGGTGGCCAAAGCCAAACTCAGTCCCATCTGTCAGCGCGATGGAATGGCGGGCGAGGCCTGTCAGCGCCTAATTGACTCGTTTGAGGTGGATGAAGCCTTGCTTTTGGGCTACGCCATCCCTGAAATCGTTCGCGCCTCATTTAGCTCAGGTGGTTTTCAGTGGCGAATGGACCAAAAGGGCAAAGACACCTTGACCATGGCCTCAGTCTCCACCGCTGAAATGCGCAACTATCTTTTACCTGAACTCCGTCATTTGGGACGGGACCTTTTAGCTTTGATTGACGAAGAGCCTGAGCGGGCCCTGGAAATCCAATATGTCATTGGTAAAACCCCGAGTTTTGCTGGGGGCATGAAAGATGTGGGGCTTTGGGCTCACCTGATGCAGAGAATGATTAAGCAGGAAGAGATGCGCCACGGGTTTAACACCCCTCAGGCAAAGAGAGTTCTTAAGCGCTTGATTGAAGTGGATCAAGCACTTAACTACTCGGTGCTCAATAGGGCGATGGGGGAGTCCTATACTTTTAAGGACCGCTCCCGAGCATCTTTTGTGGGTACTTCGGTCTGGTTGCCAGCTTCGACAGAAGACTATGATGCCCGGGTGACCGACTTTCAAAAGTCCCGGTTTTTCTCCTGGCCAATAAAGGGATCAGATGCCCAACACTGGCAGAATCTTTTGCGCAAGGTCTACCACCCCTTTGATCCCTAAGACTTAGGTCGCAAGGCTGATGCTGTGGGGTGACCGCAGCCCTGGGGTTTCCTACAATCTATACTATGACCAGATCAAAAAAGAACTCGCCCTGGCAGAGACAAATTCGGCGGTTCTTTCTTCTTCTATTGTTGGGCTTTATTGTCGCCTTAGCGGTCGCCTGGGCTCTTGCGCCTTCGCTACTTGAGCCAAAATTCAAAAGTTGGATCGAGCAAAAGGGCTCCGAGGCTTTCAAGGGCGATGTGGTTGTCGGTGATCTTACTCTGAGGTCGGTAGTTCCCTTGAGCCTCAAGGCCCGGCAGATTCAGGTGATCAGAACTGATGGGACATTGCAGATCATGTTCCCTGAAGTCGATATCGATGTCCACTTTGGCAATCCCTTGGCCGACTTTCCATCTTTTCAATTTCGCACCCGGTTAACCCTTTTGGACCCCTTTTTTCGCATGACGCTGTTGCCGGGAAAAGAGCAGATTGGTGAGTCTTCCGACGAAAAGAGTGGGGGTGGGTTCTTTTTTCCCCTTAGCTTTGACACCTCTATGGATACGCAGATCCAGAGGGGACAGGTGGAATTTGTTTTTGCTGACAAAATTGAGGAAGAGGAAAAGGCAACACGTCTGCAGTTTAAAAATATTGGACTATTGTTAAGACAAGATAGTTTGTTTCACAATCGTAGCCCGATGTCGCTCAACCTCAGTTTGATGGCAGGGCTCAAGACAAGACTGTTAACCACATCCATTCCGGTGCAAATCAGCTCGGAGGAGATATTCACCTCTCCGGAAAGGATTGAGGCCAAAAGGATTAATGTGGATTTTGGTGGTTTGATTGCCGCCGCCGCAGGATCGACGGACCTAAAACCTCTTCAGCACAACTGGCTGGTGCGTTTTCAAGTCCCTGATTTGGGGCAGCTGAAGGTGCCTCCCCAGTTTCTTCCGCCGGGCGTGTGGGCGGGAGCCTTTTCTGGCAAAATTCACTTTGCTCAAAAACCTCAGTCGAGCCCTTATGTTGCGGTTCAAGCATTGGTGCAAG
Organism: Pseudobdellovibrionaceae bacterium; assembly: GCA_020635075.1. NCBI lineage: Bacteria > Pseudomonadati > Bdellovibrionota > Bdellovibrionia > Bdellovibrionales > Pseudobdellovibrionaceae > Pseudobdellovibrionaceae bacterium. Next base: position 763,644 of record JACKAM010000001.1, read on the forward strand.
GCTTTCGTGGCGATACGGAATGGAAGAAGGAAAATCTGGAACTCGTGGGGGGAGTGGGAGCTGATGCCCGGATTGATGCGGTCTACTGGGACAAGTGGAAGTTCAATGATCTTTTTGCCGTGGTGGATTTGAGTGGCGCAAAGATGACTTTGGATCCCTGGTTCCGCAAAAAATCTAATGAACGTCTACGTGTCCACGTGGTGGCCAAGCAGGAAGGACCCGGATTGCGCATCGACAAAGGGGATCTGGAATTCACTCGGCTAAGGGCATTTGTTCGCGGTTTTATTCAAGAAGGACCGGGTGGTCGCTCCAAACTTCAGGTCAAGATCCCGCCTACAAATTTGGGTGGCTTTGAGGCCTTCTTTCCGTTTCTTAAGGAGCAAAGCTTGCAGGGCGAGTTGGAAGTCAACGCCAGGCTAGATGGGGATCTGTCCGTTCCAGAGAGCTTGGCTATCGATTTGGCCCCTCTAAAGCTTTCCGGAGTTTCGGCCAATGTGAAGTATGCCAACAAAGAGACCCAGATGTATGCGGGGGGACCTGTACAGGTGACCGCGGACGTGCAGATTTCGGCAAAGGGAACGGATTTGAGTCGGGCCAAAGGATCGGTGGCCGCCGACTTTACGCGCCTAGGGATTGTCATCGGCGAAAAGTTCCGCAAAAAACCAGGGCAAGTTCTGGCTCTCAGGGCCAGTGCCAGCAAGCTGGACGATAAGGTCTTGATCAACAGCCTGGCCCTCACCCATCCAGCAGGGGAAATTCGAGGCAAAGGATTTTTTAAACAGCCGCAGAAGCCAATTTTTGATCTCAGCTTGGGAGTTGAGGAATTGAACCTCCGCCAGGCGGCGCGAGTGATGCCCATACTGGGAGCCTATGGAGTGGGCGGCAGCGTGGATGGTTCGGTTCGTCTGACCGGGACTTATGATTTTGCGCTGGGACTAGAAAAAAGCCCCATCAAAATGACCGGCGATCTACAGGCCCGCCTGCCCAACCTCAATATCCCAATGGCTGATGGCGAGGCCAACCCGGACCATGGGATCGAAAGTCAGGTTGAAGCAAAGGCTATCTTGCCCGATTGGCCTCTCTTTAATCAAAGCAAAATGATACTGGGTGCTCAGGTGGGTCAATTAAGTTTGGGGCGAGAGACATTCAAGAAAGTCAGTGCCGATATGATTTTCTCCGAGGGGAGCCTCAAAGGCGGTGCTCGGGTGGCGAGTCTTTTTGGGGGATCCTTAGTGGTCACGGAGCTGACGGTGCCACTGCGGCAAATTCTCCCTCTAGTGCCGATGAAGATGGAGTTTAAGGGAGTTGATCTCAATCGCGCTGTGAGTTGGTGGAGCCCTGAGAAGAAGGGCTTGGTGAGAGGTGTGGCGAGTGTTGATAGCGCTTTGAATCTGCCTTGGCCGAAGGGCGAGGGATGGTGGCACTCACTGAGAGCAGAAGGCAGACTTGGGGTCCGTGGCTTTTCTCTATCGACTCTGAATTGGGAAGAGAAAATTCAGCAAGCCTTGTCACAACTGCCTGGGCAAGCTACCGATGCGAAAGACAAATCCCAGGGACGGCAGGTCATGGCCGCCGAACTGGATATCGCCTACAAAGCCCAGAATGAAAAAATTCAGATTAAAAAGCTCAGCCTTAAAACGCCACGAAAAAATGATTTGTCAGCTGAGGGAGAATTGGGATTTGATTTAGTTGGAGAGTTGAAGGGCGAACTCTCGCTGGCAAATCCTCCAGTCAAGGGCAGCGTCAAAGACGCCAATTCAGACGAGCTGGGGCGGCTCATCGTGCCGCTGGAGATTTCCGGAGATTTGACCTCGCCGTCATTGTCAGTTGCGGGGCCCGTGATTGAGAAGATGTTGGCGAAGACTTTAGCTTTTGAAAAAAAGAAGACTGTCGCCCAGGTGGAGTCGAAAGTGAAGGATGAAACTAAGAAAGCTGTGGCCACAGAAAAGAAGAAGGTCAAAGAGAGTATCGACAAGAAGATTAAGGGACTTTTTAACAGAAAGTAAGACATGAACTTCACCGATCATTTATACAGTTGGCAGGCGGATATCTTTAGTTGGCTTCCGGACGTATGGCGGTTTCAGGTCTTTGTCGTCGACAATAAGCCCATCACCCTGGGTAAGCTCACTACCGGAGTGATTCTTCTGTTTATCGGCTATTTTGTCTGTCGCAATATCAGTCGGCAGGTGAGTTCCAAGGTCCTTTCCCGTTTGGATATTGACCAGTCATTGAAGCACACCCTGGAGACCGTGATCTTTTATGTTCTCCTGGTGATCCTCACCCTCTTTGTCTTGCGATTGCTAAACGTGCCGATCACGATCTTCACGGTCTTGGGAGGTGCTCTTGCCATCGGGGTCGGTTTTGGTTCGCAAACGATTGTGTCCAACTTTATCAGTGGCTTGATCATGATGATTGAGCGTCCGGTGCGAGTGGGGGATTTTGTCGATGTGGGTGGCCTGTCGGGGAAGGTCGAACATATTGGTGCGCGCAGTACGCGGATTATCTCCATGAACAATACCCATATATTAGTGCCCAACAGCACATTTTTGGAGAACAATGTCGTCAATTGGACCTTGTCCGATGACATTGTTAGGTCCAATGTCGACGTGGGAGTCGCCTACGGATCAAACACTCGTTTGGTGGAGAAATTGCTTTTGCAAGCGGTGGTGGATGTGAATGAGGCTCTTTCTGATCCCAAGCCAGGAGTGTTCTTTCTTGAATTTGGTGATAACAGTCTCAATTTCCGTGTGTTCTTCTGGCTGCGCTTTATGAGTCTGATGCAAATGAAAAAGGTGGAGAGTGATATGCGCTATCGAATCGATGAACTCTTTCGCCAGAACAACGTGGTTATTGCCTTTCCTCAGAGAGATGTGCACTTGGACAGCCTTTCGGCCATTCAGGTTCAACTCGTCGACTCGAGGGCCAAAAATCCACCAAATTAAACTCTGCATCATGGCAATCGCCGTCATTATTTGGTGTAGGTGGCGAATCATATTGACCCCCCGGGTGAGGCCTTTCACATTAAGAGAATCATGCTAAGAATTGATTTTTATCAAAAGCACTTAGACCGGGTTAGTCGCAGTTTCGCCTATTGTATCTCCAAGCTTGATGCTCCACTTCGGGGCTGGGTGAGCCTGACTTATTTAATCTGCCGAATCTTGGATACGGTTGAGGACGCTCCATGGAGAAAGCTGAGTCAACAGCTTCGCCAGTTTGGCGAGTTCGATGGCTTTCTGGAGAAGCCACCTCAGGAAGAGAACCTTAAGGAGTGGCAAAAGGCATTTCCTGAGGAAATTCCTGAAGGGGAAAAACTTCTTCTCATGGACTCGGCTCTGATATTTAAAGATCTTCATGATGTTCCTTTTACAGTTCGTGGTGTGATCCAGGACATGGTGGAGTGCATGAGTGCAGGGATGCAGTACTACTCTCGCTTACGTAGGCAAAGGGGGCAGTTGAGACTGCGCAATCTGCGTGAGGTGAATCAGTATTGCTTTTTCGTCGCCGGAGTTGTCGGTGAAACTCTGGCTCGCTTGGTGACCGTGGTTGAACCTCAACTAAAGGTTGCGCAAAGACTGGTGTTGGAAGCTCATCACTTTGGTTTGTTTTTGCAAAAAATCAATCTTCTTAAAGATCAAATGGACGACGAGAGAGAGGGGCGATTTTTCGTTCACTCGCGGCCGGAAATCAAATCCAGCTTGAGTCAAAACGCCCTCGGCGCCTGGAATTTTATAAAGGCCTTGCCGGTACAACAGCGAGGTTTTCGCTTGTTCTGTGCTCAGTCTTTGTTTTTGGGTCTGGCGTCCATCCCTTGGATCGAGCGTTCCTTCGAACGCAAGAGGATGGGAAAGATTCCTCGTGCGGCCACCGCAGAACTGTTTGGGCTGCTGGAGAGAAATATCGACGACAATGAATTCCTGGAGACTTTATTTTTTGACCTTGCCGAAGAGGGTGGTCTCGAAATGGGCGGTGTGCCGGCTTTGGTTTCGGGCGAATGCCTGGGGCCTGGTCGACAGGATGAGCAGTGGTTCAACCGATTGTATCGTGGGGAACTTCAGGCCCAGGACTTTATTGATCTGGGAATGAGTGGGGCTTGAGTTCTGTGATGGAGTGGCTGCAAAAAATTGATGCCCAACTCTTTCACCTAATCAATAGTGAGCTTTCCCACCCATGGTTGACCTCTTTTTTCGTATTCATCACCAATCTTCATCATCAAAAGATTTTCACGTGGGGCGTTCTGCCCGTGGTCATCCTCACCTGGTGGTGGTTTAAGCGTAACCATGCAATTAAAGTATTGATAGTTTTGGGTTTGGTCGCAGGCCTGTGTGATTCTCTTTCTTACAGGACGTTAAAACCTGGTATTGGGCGCTTAAGGCCCCACCAGTTGGCGGCGGTGCAGGCGCAGCAGGCGGCTGATAACAAGGCCTTCCAGGCTCCCATCGTGCGCGTGCCCTATTGGCCAAAGAGCTTCAGTTTTCCCTCAAACCACGCGCTCACAGGCTTTGCCCTGGCCCGCCTCATTACCTGGTATCATCCAACGGCTCACATTTGGGCCTGGCTGGTCGTTAGCCTTGTGGCTTATAGCCGGGTTTATGTGGGAGTTCATTATCCAGGCGATGTGATTGGCGGAGCCCTGATTGGGTGGCTGATTGCCAGCATTCTCATCAAGTGGGTGATTTCCGGCTTTTACTTCCTTTTGCCCATCTATGGTTATAAGTCTTCGCGCAAGATGTGGGGGAAGGCTAAGGATTGACAGAATCCCATGGAATCTGTCAAAAAATGAGGGATTTTGACAACTTAGCGCTCTTTCTGTAAGCACGAAATCTCGGTTTTTGGCCCCCTTTTTCCTAAACTGAAAGAAAGGAGGCCATTATGCAAACCACTCAATCCAGCCCCGATGTCGTCGTCAGGCTTTTTCAACTTCTCTCGATTGTTCTGGCTATCTATATGGCTCAATCGGTGTTTGTTTCCTTTGTAAATGACTTCTCTGATTCCATTCGCATTGAAAGCGCCGGTCGGTTACCCGGGCCCAATTACATCCCTCTGAAGCGTTATAGCCAGGACGGTTCCAATAGGCATTCTATGAACCGGTATCCGGCGGGCTTGTTAGACTAATGGGTTGCAATCAGTCGATGTGAAGAGTCTGATGGAGGGCTTCCAGGTCCTTGGTGAGCTGATCCGGATCTTCATGTTTGAGTAGGGCATAGCCCACATCTTCGCCCACACTCGTGCGGTTTTTAACTGAATCTCCAACTTTTACCTTAATCCTTACCTTTACCATGCTGGCGAGAGCCTTTGCTTCAGCCTTACCCTCAATACGGGTGATTTTACTTTTCTCTCCCGGATGAAAAATTACTGATGCGGCGAAGGCCATCGCTTGCACCGATGGTGGTGTCACCGATTGTCCTAGCTCGATCTCTACAAAAGCCCGCCAGAAGTCATAATCATAGGCCAGCTCCATGGCTTGCATGATGTATCCGCCTGGAGGCCTCAGTGCCACTTCGCCGAAGAGGATTTGATTGGCTTCAGTGTGGTAAAACTCTAGATGGGTCAGTCCCCATTGGATGCCGATTTCACTCAATACCCTTTGATTGAGTTCAAGAATGTCGCGTTGGATCTCTTGCGGGTAATCACCAGGTACGCGATTTTCTGTGCCCACTTTCGTGTAGCGAGTGATATTGGTGAAGAGAACTCGACCATCCTGGATTAGGGATTCAACACTTCCTTCTGTGCCCTTAATTGGAGACTCAATGATCACATCGTCGGTGAGCAGGTGGCGGAGTTTTTCCGGATCTTGATCCACCCACACCAGGCCTCGTCCTCCGGAGCCCACGCGAGACTTCACCACCACAGTACTTCCTAGCCGGGAAATCACGGCATTTGGGTTTCTCAGCTCATTGCCGCGCAGGAAGTCCGTCATGGGAATTTTACGGTCGCGCAAGAACTCCTTCATTTCAATTTTGTCATGGCAAAGAATAATTGCGGTGTCGGGATTGGAGCGTGCGCCCAGTGCCTTCCGCAGGCGAGAAGCAAGATAGACAGTGGCCTCTGTTCCGGCGATCACATGGGTAATCGGGAGGCCGGCCAATTGAGATAGGCCATCTTCAATTTGGTGAGGATAGTCCTCAATGATGATTTTCTGGCAGAGGACTTGTTTTTTTAAAGGTTTCTCTGACCAAATACAAAAGGGAATCCCTTTAGACTCTAAAACCTGTGCAATTTGTTGTCGGTAACCCAACAGAAGGACAAGCATACCCCAATGCTATTGAGGCCGCCGCCCAGATTCAACCCCAATTGGGTTCCAGGTCCTATTTGCGGACGCGGGAGGCCAAATTTCCTGTGATCCGTGGTCTGTAACCCGTTAGAGTTTCCGTGACCGCTTCCGTGGACGTGGCCGTTTACAGTGACGGAGACGGTAGACTGGCACGGTACCGTGAACGGGTTACGGGTAACGCTCGCGGGAGTTGTTCCTTTGTGGCAGTGGTTGGTCGACCTTTTTCCGTAATCCGTGGTCCGTTACCCGTAAACGTTTCCGTGACCGTTTCCGTGTGTCGGTCCGGTTACGGTGACGGAAACGGTAGACTGGCACGGCACCGTGAACGGGTTACGGGTAACGCTCGCGGGAGTTGTTCCTTTGTGGCAGTGGTTGGTCGACCTTTTTCCGTAATCCGTCGTCCGTGATCAGTAAACGTTTCCGTGACCGTTTCCGTGGACGTGGCCGTTTATAGTGACGGAGACGGTAAACTGGCACGGTACCGTGAACGGGTTACGGGTAACGCTCGCGGGAGTTGTTCCTTTGTGGCAGTGGTTGGTCGACCTTTTTCCGTAATCCGTCGTCCGTGATCAGTAAACGTTTCCGTGACCGTTTCCGTGTGTCGGTCCGGTTACGGTGACGGAAACGGTAGACTGGCACGGTACCGTGAACGGGTTACGGGTAACGCTCGCGGGATTTGTTCCTTTGTGGCAGTGGTTGGTCGACCTTTTTCCGTAATCCGTCGTCCGTGATCAGTAAACGTTTCCGGGACGGTTACTGTGTCCGTTTACAGTGACGGAGACGGTAGACTGGCACGGTACCGTGAACGGGTTACGGGTAACGCTCGCGGGAGTTGTTCCTTTGTGGCAGTGGTTGGTCGACCATTCTCCGTAACCCGTGATCTGAATCCCGTAAACGTTGCCGTGCCAGGTTCCGGGACCGTTAGTGGTTTTCTCCTTTGTTACATTCGTTGGGCCCTTTTTTCCGTAACCAGTAAACGGTAACCAGTTAACGTTTCCGTGGCGGTGTCCGTATCCGGACCGTGATCCGTTTTCCTTTGTTGCAGTGGTTGGCCCACCTTGGGGTGATGGCCAACACACTTTACAAAGGAATTTAAAATGACACAGAGAAAACACGAATACAAATTCAGATCATTGGATTTGGCGGTGGAATTTTGCCAGAAGGTGAAACTGTTGAAGTTGCCGATTCATTTGCGGGATCAGATGCTCCGGGCCTCCTCGTCGGTGGCGCTGAATCTTGCCGAGGGGAGTGGCAAGCCAAGCCCAAAAGACAAACGGCGGTTTTACTTTATCTCTTTGGGCTCCTTGCGTGAGTGCCAAGCGATACTGAGAATTGAAGACGTTGACGACCTTGAACTGATTGACCTTGCGGATCATCTGGGAGCCTCAATCTACAAACTGGCCCTTGCCACCTAGCTGGGCAAGGGTAGAGTCGGTAAGCCAGAAAGATGCTGAGCCCGATGATGGCCGGAACAGAGCAGGGTGAGGTTCTCAATACTGTTGTCTCCGCCAAGGGCTATTGGTTTGAGGTGATGGATCTCCAAAAACTTTGTCTCCCGACACCGCTCGCCCTGGTGGTTGACATGGCCACATTGGCCCGAAAATCTCAGCATCACTCGGTGTTTGGTGGCGGCGGGGAGAGGTCTCCGACCATTGCCAGTCCGCGAGTTGTTTTTTGACGCGCCCATTTCGGGAACTTGTCTTAAGACATGTTGCGGACATGTCTGCGTCATAGAGCCGTGATTTGATTTCCCATTCCCATTCCCATTCCCATTCCCATCCTGGGTCTCATTCGGTTTCGAATCTCTTTGGGTTTGGGCGCCTGTGTTCTCATTCCCATGTTGCTTTGAATCGTTTTGATTTTTGGGGCTGTTGTCTTGGCTCAGGTCCGCGAGTTTCCCTCGAATCGCTTGCCGTTTGGCTTTTTCCACTGGGTCATGCCTTTCGAGAAAGAGGTCGACTAAGGATTCCAGGGTTTCTTCAAGGCCGACTGGGTTTCTTGACTTTTGACCCACCAAATCTTGGGCTCGGCGAATTTTCATCATGAGCTTCTCCGATATTCCCACCTGAAGTTGAACTCGCACGGCCGAGGGCTGCTGGCGAATGGCCACCTTTTCTTGGATCTCATTCTGTGGATGGACAAAGCTCATTCGACCTTTGCGCGCCTCTTGGGGGTTTTCTTTGGCTACCTCACGTTCAACCTTTGAGGAAGTGGACGACTTGGCCATCTCAATCCAATGGTCCTTATTCTCATGGGTGATGACAGCCGTGATCTTTCTCGCCTTTGAAACCGTCAAAGATCCTTTTTCGATCTCCTCTTTCAGTTCCGGCACCTCGCGGGATTTGCGAGTAACATTAATAAAAGTGTAGGCCACATTATCCGCAAGCCCCAGGCCATGAACAGCGTATTGAAATAGAGAGTTAAATCCATAGCGTAGATAGACTCTGTAGAGATCCACTTGATCTAATATGTTCATCAGATCAACTTCCGCCGCCTTGTATCGGGCCGAAACCTGCAGGGCCTTGTGATGAATGTCCCGTATCTTTTGTGGCAATTGCTTTTCAAAGTCATGCTGCTGATTCAAATCCTGTCCCCCTCGTGACGATTTGAGATCTTATAGCATAGGTTTTTTAGTGCGATTTTGAGGAGCTTGCCTAATACAGATCAAATCGCCCGGAATAGGCACCAATAGGGCCGTTGCGGACTTTAAAGCGTTCTCGCAAAAGAAAATCGAAAAATCGAAATTGGTGGGAACTCTGGACATTTTAAGAGGCCAGAAAAACCGTCAATAGATTTTTGCGAAATTGATCAATTGGATGACGTTTGTCTTTTGAGTTTTGTTGCTCAGGTCATCGACGCTTGAAAAAGTGAATGGCGAGCCATATCGAACAAAACATTGAGCCAACAATGGATGGAATTCCGATGACGGTGTAAAATCCAATAACCCCGGTTAGGCTTGCGATCATCCCACCTATTAGGCTGGCTCCAATCCAAATGTGAAGAATTCTGCTCTGAGGTTTATGAGAATTACGATTAATCAGGTAGTAGAGATATCCTGGTGCCGCTAGGGAGCCAATTACGATCGGAAACAGGAATACGAGGGAGTCGACCATAATCTCGCCATTTGAAATTAGAGGCATCCCCCATGCGAAATAGAGTCCAATCAGAATGGCGCTGGAGGGAAACAGAATTGCAAGTAAGGTGATCGTTGCACTCCCCATGTCTCTATTTTCCTGAAAAGGCCGACCGTGCTTAGGACCTCCCATTTGGGCTCCCGCATTTATGCCATTGGAAGACAGGTAGCCAGGTGAGACCAGTCTGGTTGGCCGGTTGACCGCAAACAAGGCAGATGGAGTTGTTGAGGAGGAGGGATGTGATCCCGATTAGGATCAGCCAGATAATCGTGGCCCCCAAAGGGACAGCAGCACCATAGGTGAATGATTTCATATTCAGATAGAGTAGGACAAGTCCAACGTATCCAAATTGTCGTACGATCACAAAAAGGGCGATGAGGCCATCAATCGAAGAAGGCGTCCGGGACTTTCTAAAAAGCTTCGATAACCTCTCTTGAAATCGGTCAGCCAGGATTCTTAGCTTCATATAGATATGGTGTGTTTAGATCGGCAAGGAGTCAACGGGTTCGGCGGGTCGGGCACCTCGCCCTTGGGCCAGCGGAGGAATTGGGTGGGTCACTCTGCAGGCAATTAGTTTGGACCCGATGTTGTGAGTTCCGGCGGCATCACTGGCAAAAGCGAAGGTTCAACCTTTTTTAATCTTTCTTCTTGCTTCTAAGGTAATCGAAAATCTTTTTTGACACTGTTTTTTGGAATCGATTTCTGATGTTAGCCGGATCGAGATAGTACATGAAGTGAAAGACAATGATCGTTCCTCCCAGAATCACTTCGATGTGAAAGGGGATACTAAGACTCATTCCCAATGGGAAGAGTGCTAGAGCATAGGTCGGAATGCCCTTGATCATCAGGGCCTCGATATACAGAGCTCTGCCAGATTTAAAAATGTAGCGGTATTGTGGTTCAAGAGAGTTCTCAAACAACACAAATAGAACTGGGAAGAAAGTGAGCAGAAAAAGTACGGCGAGAAGGTCGGTAAGCTTGAATTCACTGACAGCGAGTCCACCGAAAGAGTTTGCAAGGAGGCAGATGCTGAAGAATGACAAAGATACCTTAAACGGAGCGCTTATGTTTTTGATATTTGCCATCTTTGTCATGTAGTAACTCAAGATGGAATCTGCACGTTTGGGATCATTTTTTGTTCTCCTCTGTCAGATGGGAAATGAAAAAGTGAGCTAGCCTTTTACCAAATTCAGAGTGGAAATTTTTCTGACGAGTGAGGAAGTAAGCGTACCACACAATGAGGATGGCTCCGCAGAGTTGGAAATAATGGCTCGATGGAGATTCTGATGTGAATGAAAGGCAGAGCATAATTGGACAGGAAAAGCCAAATATCTTCAGACCAAGTGAGGTCAGAAATAATTGTCGAAACTTCCGGGAGTCGAGAGGGTCTTTGACGGACCGAGAGATGGCGCGACTAGCACCAGGCAGCATGTAAGCAGAGGCCGCAACCATTACAGTGTACAAAATAAGGTTTTCCGGGAAAACATAGTCATTTTTGCCAACATGGAAGACGCCGACGTAATCCCCATATGTCCAAAATAGGGCAGCCCAGGTAGTTGGTTGAGTCAGGAGTCTGTGAACCATAATGGCAATTCCAATGCACTTCTAGGTTTCAATTGAGTTCCGTTCCATCCTAGGGGGATTTGATAAGGTACTCATCAAGCCAATGACGGGACAGGACGGTCTCCAGATGTGAGTTTTCCTACTCAGAGGCCGAAGATTCAATTGTCCGTCGTCATATAGATATGGTGTGTTTAGACCGGCAAGGAGTCAATGGGTTCGGCGGGTCGGGTAACTCGGCTTAGGGCTAGCAAAGGAAATGGATGGGTCATTTGCTGGATAAGTTGATTTAGGTCAGTTAGGTAGAATCATGGGTATTCAATCCGGGCAAAAACCATCAGACGCGAATTCTCACGGGCAAAGGCTGAGAAGTTTGTTTTTGGGGAGAATGTGATTCTTGGGCCATTTGAATTTGAGTTTTCTTGACTGGAGGGCCTGGTCGAGAAAACCCATGCCTCCAGATTTCATCTCCAGGGCGGTGTCTTCCTGATAGAGGGGATGGCGGATGGCTTGGTCGGCAGAAATCCAGCGGACCCCCATCTTGGTAAATTCGCTCAAAAGCCGATCCAGAAGTTTTGCGGTCAAGGGAGTCAGATGAAGGAGAAGAATATGGGGAAGTTCTCGATTGGCGCCAAAGATGTACTGTCCGACCTGATGATAGGTGGTTAGCCGCTGTTTGGCGAATAGAATAAACTCATCCTCCAGCTGTCTTTGATTGTCTTCTTGCCCTTGGCATTTCATCCAGGCTTCATAGAAATGCCAATCTTGAAAGTCCACACTGACCTGGGCGATCTGATATTGGCGGCGGGACAAGTAGCTGCGCACGGCATAACGTTTATCATGGGAATCCCCCTCCATCAAAAAAGGGTAACGAAAAACCTTCAGTTCCTTAATGGTGGAGGCGTAATCGATGAGCAAGGGTTCGTTTTTGGCAATATCAGCAATGTAGTCGGCGCTGTTGGTTTTGGAAAGATCCAAATGAGAGAATCCATGATTGCCAATCAAGTGCCCGGCCTCCTTCCAACGAACGAGAAGTTTTTTTCGCCCCTCCATGTTGTCGGCCAACTGGCCGGTAAGAAATCCATAAACCGGAGGCACTTTGTGTTTCTTGAGAGCTTGAAGAATCAGATCCATGGCCTGCTCGCGGGTGATCTCCGCAGCCTCGGGTCCCGATGCGGGAAGATCATCAAAGGTCAGAGCCAGGGGAATTTTTCCTGGTACCGCTAAGGCCGATAATCCAAACAAAAGACCGATTACCCCGAGTATAGAGACCTTCAGTCGAGAGATCGAGTTTGCCATGGTTGTATGCTATCGATGATCGAGCGTGAGGGCAAAGAGATTTCCATTACCCAGAACTAGTCCTTCGCCGGTTTTCCCGTCGCCTTCAGTGGATTGGGATTGTGGTACAGCAAGTACTTGGCGGTTTCGTAAAGGCCCATGGTGAGATCCATCATCTTTTGAGCGCGCTCTGGGTGAGCGGCAGATTGATCCACAGCTGGCGTATCCGACTTATAATCGTAGAGTCCTTCTCTTCTGCCAGGTTCGGCGACCAAATAGAAATCATCATCCATCAGAGCAATGTGGGGAGGGGAGCGGTAATAGACGTAGTGAAAGGCAAAGCGCCGATCATCAAAGCGGGTGTCCCAGAGATCACGGCCAAAGGTGCGCACCAGGGTTTTGTGACCGGTGAGGCTGGCAATGGTGACCAGCACGTCGGGTTCGGTGGCAAACTTGTGGATCACTTCGGGTTCTGATTTCCAACCTGGGTGGTAGAAAACCAAAGGGACCTGAAAGCGGGTGATGTGGTGATGCTGAAAGCCCTTCGATAAGTGCTGAGCCTCCAAGTCGGGGAGACCATGATCGCCAATAATCACAAACAAAGTGTTTTGATAGTAGGGGGCTTTGGAGGCTAATTCTAAAAAGTGGCCCAAACTGTAATCAGAAAAGCGCAGGGAGTTGTACTCTTCGTTGGAAACAAAACCGTATTTTTTGATTTCCCCATCATTGAGTTGAGTTTCCTTAAAGTGTCCGCGAGATTCAGGAATGGTATAAGGACGGTGAAAGCCGGCCGTCTGCACGACGGCGAAAAAAGGCTGATGGCTGGGGAGTTCACTCAACTGCCTGTTGGCTTCCACAAAGAGATCATAGTCTGAAATTCCCCACACGTCGGTCCTGGGAGATTCAAACATCCCCTCTTCGACGATTTTCATGTCCGGGATATTGTGGGCAATAACGCCGCGGATGTTTCCCCAGTTGGCACTGCCACCAATAAAGTAGAACTTCTGGTGAGCCTTAAAGGCATTGATCAGAGTGTGTTGGTCCACAATCAATGGATTGCGGCTTGAAGTCCGGCTGGCTCCCACGTCAGGTATTCCTGTGAGTACGCCAAAAATACTACGAGCAGTCCCTTCAGAAGGAACAAAAAAGCGATCAAACAATTTACCCTTTTTTGCCACAACGTCGAAATTGGGCGTCGGATCCAGAGGGTGTCCCAGGACTCCCGTTTTGTGAGCAGCAAAGGACTCCATGACGATCAACACCACATTGGTGGTTTGAGGCAAAAGGCCTTTAGGCTCTAGCCAACGGTCAAAATTGAGGGTCTCTTCATTGCGGTCTTCCACGCCCAAATAATCGGCCACCTGTTGGTAGTGGTGGCGGACTTTGTCTTTGTTAAAGGGCTCTTCGCGGTTATCGAGAGTATCAAAGAAGTAATGAATGGGATTCATGCCGAGAGAGGCCACAAAGGTATTGGTGGAAAAGTAGGCTTCGCTCCAGCGCAAAGGGTAGGCGGACACTTTGCCGTAAAGGCCGGCGAGCATGAGCAAAACAACCGTAAACCCCTTGACCCACGCCTGCCACCCAGGCAAGGCCCCGGTGCGAGGAGTTGACGTCAGACCTTTTCCCGTGGTGGCCGCCTCCATCAGTCGTTTGGTCCACCAGGTGAAGACAGTCGTGGTCAGAGCCAGGCTAAGCAGAATGAGAATCACCGGATATGTTTGCCACACCATTTGGGCACTGATGATGGGGTTCTCCAAAAAGTGCAGAACCGTGGCGTTCACGCGCAAACCCAAATAACTGTAGTAGGCAAAGTCCAGGGCGTAAAAAAACAAGGAAGCAAAAAAACACAGGCTGTACCAAGCCGTCCATAAGGGGATGACTTTGTTGCGACGAAAGGGATTCAAGGCGGGCAAAAGCATGGCCAAAGCCGGCACCAGCAAAAAGACCAAAACCACACGGGTATCAAACTTAAGCCCCAAGTAAAAGGCATGCATCAAGTCGGAGGAGGGGGTCTCTCCTGAACGGAAGAACCAGTAAAAACCCAAGCGCATGAGGCTAAATGGCACAAGAAAGGAAAGGCAGATATAAAACAGCAGCCGCCCCCGGCCACCCAGTACTTTAAAAAGCATGGGGATGGTTTACACCATTGGGCAAAAGGGGACAATCAGGATGTGGGCTATTTGATTTCGTTCAATCCCCAGTCGTATTTGAGGAAGTCCAATTTTAACTCTCCCCCCTTGATCTTCTCTTGCATCGCCGGATCGTCCGTCATGTAGGGAGCCACAAATGCGGCCACAGAGCCGGCCTTTTTGGTAAAGTCCTCGGCAAACCAGGGTTCGGTGTCGAAGATCTTAGAGAGGAAAACCTTGCCCTCTTTTTCATCAATCCTGTTGCGCGTTGTATCACGTAAAAACAGCTTGGCCTGTTCTTCCAGTTGGTCAGTGAGCTGGTCTCCGGTGAAGGCTTCTTGGCGCAAGGCCGGGCAGCCGACCGAGGCGCAGTTGAGAGCAAAATGAATCCGTGGTTCCTGGTAGTTTTTGCGAATGGTCCCGTGTTCAATCCAGTCCAAATGGCGCTTTTTCCCTAAGAGTCCGAAAAACTCAACGCGCCAGGGGTTGGTAAAAAAACCACCAATCTTGCGAATCGAGGCGACGGGATAGTTGTTGACGATGTGCTGAAGGGTAAAACCATTGTAGGCATTAATCAAAAAGGCCAACTGCTGTTCTTTCTTCCATGCCTTAAATTCGCTCTCCGTCACATTCGAGAGCTGGCTAAGAAAATCGTCTAGGACCTTGCGGCCCTTTTTGAGTTCTAGGTATTTCACCTGGCTAGCAGGCCCCTTGACCACTACAAAGTTCTGTAGAATTTCTGTCCAGACCTTGTAGCTGTGATCAAAGCCAGCGGCGACCGAGGCCTGTTGGGCTGAGGTTGTGTTGTCCTCCGCTGTGGCCAAGGAGAGAGGAGTTATGAGACCCAGGATGAAGCCAGAAAAAAGAACCCATTTGGCTTGCGGCGAAAAGCGTTGCTTCAACATGATGAAAATCTCCTTTAACCTCGGCGCCAGGCGTGAAAGCGGGCGAGCCAGTTGAGTATGCCTTCGGGCTTGCGTTCCCGCTTCCAGTTTCCGGCCAGGTATTTATTGGCCTCGGCCATTGTTGGATAAATGTGTATGGTCCCCAAGATTGAATTCAGGCCAAAGCCGTTTTTCATGGCGGCAATGAACTCACTAATCAAATCGCTAGCGTGGTAGCCAACAATGGTGGCACCCAAGATGGTGTCGGTTCCCGGTTTGGTGAGCACCTTCACAAAGCCGTGGTCCTCTTCGTCGGCAATGGCTCGGTCCAGATCATCAATGCCGTAAGTGGTGAGTTCATAGGCAATGCCCTTCTCTTTGGCCGCAGTTTCTGTCAATCCAACCGTGGCCACCTCCGGATCGGTATAGGTGGCCCAGGGAATGACTGAGTAATTCACCTTAAAGCCTTTATTGAAGGGCGGAGGAATGAGCTTTAAAAACGGACGAAAGAGAGCATTCACACAGGCGTAATAGGCTTGATGGGCGGCGGTGTGGGTGAACTGGTAGGGACCTGCCACATCACCACAGACAAAAATATTTGGGTAGTTGGTACACAAAAACTCATCCACTTGCACGGTGCCCCGAGGGCTAATAGTTACCCCGAGGTCTTCCAAGCCAAAACCCGTGACATTGGCCTTGCGGCCAATGGCGACAAGAAGTTGATCAAATTCAATGGCCACATCTTTGCCTTGATGTTCGGCAATCAGGGTCTTTTGTCCACCGCGTATTTCAAAGGCTTTTGCCTTGTGATTGGTGAGAAGATTCATACCTTCACTAGAAAGTTTTTTGCTCACGGCCTCTGAAACATCTTCGTCTTCGCGTGCCATTATTCGCGGCGCCATTTCCACCAAAGTGACTTGGGAGCCGAAGCGCTGAAAGCATTGGGCGATCTCGCAGCCAATGGGTCCTCCGCCCAGGACCACCATGCGTTTTGGGAGTTCACGAATATTCCACAGGCTGTCGGAGGTCAAAAAGGGTATCTGTTCCAGGCCCGGAATCGGCGGCACAAAGGGGCGAGCCCCCGTGGCAATAATAATTGCCTTGGTGGTGAGAGTGCGGCCGTTGACGGCGACTTCCCATGGGCTGAGGATCTTAGCCTCGCCCTGAATACACTCCACCCCCAATCCCGTGTATCGCTCCACTGAATCATGGGGCTCAATCTTTTTGACCACCTTTTGCACCCGCTCCATCACTTCGGCAAAGTCAAAGTCGATGGTGGTTGAGCGAAAGCCAAAGTCTTGAGCTCGTTTGGCGTAAGAGAGCATTTTCGCAGAGCGAATGAGCGCTTTGCTGGGGACACAGCCGGTGTTCAGGCAGTCGCCACCCATCTTGTGTTTTTCAATCAGCGCCACTTTGGCTTTGAGGGCTGCCGCCAAGTAGGAAGACACCAGGCCTGCTGCTCCCGCACCAATCACGACCATGTTGTAATCAAAGCGCGAGGGTTTTTTGAAACTCTTCATACCGATCGCCTTTTTTGAACCTGAGCCATCACTTTTTTAACCACCAGTGGGAAAACACCAAGGAGAGCGAAAGACAGGAGAAGAGAAGGGGACAGTATCCCCTTTAACGAATCCAGTTTTCCCAACTGGGTGCCCGCATTCACATAGACGATGGTTCCAGGGAGCATACCGATTTGCGATACCACAAAATACTGGAGGGTACGAATCGGTGTGAGGCCCATCACCAAATTGATCACAAAAAACGGAAAAGCAGGGATGAGTCTGAGGGTAAACAAGTAGAAGGCGCCTTCGCGTTCAACACCTTGATTAATGGCTTTGATCTTTTCGCCGAACTTAGCTTGCACATAATCTCGCAGCATAAAGCGAGCCACCAAAAAGGCCAGGGTGGCTCCAAGTGTAGAAGCAAAGGACACGGTGATTGTTCCCACCAGGACACCAAACATCATCCCACCGGCCAGGGTCATGACGGTAGCCCCAGGGAGAGAGAGGGCCGTCACCAGCACATAGACAACAAAATAGATGGCAATCGTCAGGGCTGGATTTTGGTTGTAGTAGTTCTGGAAGGCGGCTTGTTGGGACTTCAAATACTCGAAGCTCAAATACTGGCCGAGATCGAAAAAGAAGAAACTGCCAATGGCGATGGCGAGAACCCCAAGCAGAAGGATCTTACTCATGTTGTTTTTCATGGGGTGGCCTTTCTCGCTGCTGGTGGCTCGGGTTGGACTCTCTAAGGATAGAGGATTCCTCTGGAAATTCAATTGGATATCAGCCATTTATTGGGCTCCTGGTGAAAACTATTCTTGGGTAAACGCCTGGCGTAATCCCTCAACCTTTGATATGAGATTGGGGCCCAGAAGTTACATGGGCGAGGAGATTGAGGCGTGTCTGATCGAGAAGACCCGGTGATCCGGGAACTTCAACCCCTACGAAAACTACCGGATGTGGCCGAGGTTTCTGTTTCCACCCAAGCATCGACGATTGATTGGGTGGGGATGGAAGAGATGGAGCTTCCGCTTCTGGATTTAGACCCTGACAAAGGGCCGGTGCAGATTCCGGCTCGTGTGGCAGCCTTTGTGAGTCTCGATCAACAAAACCAACGTGGCATCCACATGTCCCGTCTCTACACTTTGCTGCGCGATCGCCTGGCCAGTGAGGCCTTAAACTTCAAGTTCTTGCGCGCCCTTGTTGATGACATGATTCAATCCCAACAGGACCTCAGTCAGAGCGCTCGCTTGGAACTCAAGTTTGAGAAGTGGCGCAAGCGGCCGGCCCTCAAAAGTGGGGAGTGGGGATGGCGCCGCTACCCCTTTAAAGTGTTACTTGAAAAAACACCCATGGGTGTGCGCTTTGAGATTGGCTTTGAAGTGCTTTATTCCAGCACTTGTCCCGCCAGTGCGGCCCTGGCCCGTCATGATTTGGTTGAATCCTTGCTGAAAGAGTTTGGACCTGGAAAGTGGTCTTCATCAAAGATCACCGAATGGTTGGATGATTCGCGCACGGCAGTGGCGACACCTCATGCCCAGCGCAGTCGGGCTGAGATTCGTTTAAACATCCTGGACGGCGCTTTGATTACTGATTGGAGCGAGTTTGTCGACCGGGCCGAATCAGCTTTTGGCACTCCGGTGCAAACCGCCGTTCGCAGGGAAGACGAACAGGAGTTTGCCCGTCTCAATGGCCGCAATCTGTTGTTTTGTGAGGATGCGGCCCGAAGGATCCTCTTTGCCTTTAAAGACGACCGCAGGTTGCGTGGTTTTCACGTTCGGGTGGAGCACCAGGAAAGCCTTCATCCCCATAATGCGGTGGCCAGTCTGAGTTGGCCACCTACCAACTGAAAATCGTTCTTAATTTCATTTGACCCTTCAGCTCGCTCCAGGTAGGAGTAGAGCCTATGAAATCCGATGATTCTCCGTCCCTAGTTCGGGGACAGCAAAACCCGCCAGAAAAGCTCGTTGGCCGAGAACCAGTTGATGAAGCCGCATTTAAACGCATCATTCGCGAAATGGGCCTTAAGGTCACCCACCAACGAATGGCGATTTTAAGTGCATTGACCGAAGGGCGGGCTCACGTCACGGCCCAGGAAGTCTATGAGGCCATCCAAGATGACCACCCGGAAATTGGCTTCGCCACTGTCTATCGCTTTCTGCGTAAAATGACGGAGAAGAGTTTCGTTACCGAGGTGCGTATGGGAGGTCTCCCAGCCCGCTATGAGTTAACCCCGCGTCGTCATCATGACCATTTGACTTGCGAGAAGTGTGGTAAGATCGTTGAGTTTGAGAACTCGCAGATCGAGGCTCTGCAAAAGCAAGTGGCTGATCAGCACGGTTTTAAGCTCACTCACCACGTGCTGGAACTCTACGGTTTTTGTTCCAATTGCCAATAAGGAAGGGTCCTGTTTGGAAATCGACACTCCAAGGATTGACGCCCATTCCCTGCCGCCAGAAGAGGGGATTTGGGTCCGCCGTGCCTCTGAGCACAATCTTAAGGGCATAAACGTCTTTATTCCCAGGAATAAAATCACCGTTATTACCGGATTGAGTGGCAGCGGCAAATCCTCTTTGGCATTCGACACCATCTATGCCGAGGGCCAGCGTAGATACGTTGAAAGCTTGTCGGCCTATTCACGCAACTTTCTTGAACAGATGAAAAAGCCCGACGTGGAAGCCATAGTTGGATTAAGCCCGGCGATTGCCATTGATCAAAAGTCCATCAATCCCAATCCGCGCTCCACCGTTGGGACGGTGACTGAGGTCTACGACTATTTGCGGCTGCTCTACGCTCGGGTGGGAGTGCCTCGTTGCCCCGAACACCGGGTGCCGGTCGACAGCCAGTCGCCTCAGCAGATTGTCGACGAGATCATGAGACAAAAAGCTGGCACTAAGTTTTTTCTCCTCGCTCCAGTGGCTCAGGGGAAAAAGGGCGAGTTTTTGGCTGAGTTTCGCAAATGGGCAAGCAAAGGATTTACTCGTGCCCGCGTCGACGGCGAATGGATTGAGCTCGCTAAGGCAAAGAAATTGGCCAAGCGCAAATCCCATGACATTGATTTGCTCATTGATCGTTTGATTGTCGATGAAAAGTACCTGCCGCGTCTCAAAGAGAGCGTGAACCTTGCATTGAGTATGGCCGATGGCATGGTAGCCATTGAGCCCGTGGGCGGACAAAAGCGAATGTTTTCCATTCATCGAGCTTGTCCGGTCTGTGGCTACAGCTTTCCTGAGATCGAGCCCCGCCTGTTTAGTTTTAATAATCCTCGGGGAGCCTGTGAAACTTGTCACGGCCTTGGTGTGTTGGCGGATGAGGACGAGGTCGAGGATCGAGACGACGATGAAGCCAGCGAAGAGGCCTTTGAAGCACAAACCTGTCCCGACTGTGATGGGAAACGCCTAAATCAAGAGGCATTGAACGTGCAACTTGCGGGTAAAGACATTGCTGAACTTTCAAACCTGCCAGTGATTGAGCTCAAAGAATACCTCCATTCCAACTTGAAACTGGCCGATCGGGAGTCTTTGATTGCAGAAAAGATTTTGCGGCAGATTCTAGGTCGTCTTGATTATCTTGAACGAGTGGGTACCGGTTATTTGAGTTTGGATCGCAAGACCAGGACCTTGTCTGGTGGAGAGGCCCAACGGATTCGCCTGGCTTCCCAGGTCGGTTCGGCTCTGGTGGGTGTTTTATATGTGTTAGATGAACCGAGTATTGGCCTTCACCCACGGGATCATCGCCGGCTACTTGAGATCCTCGAAGAAATGCGCGAACGGGGCAATACTGTTCTCCTCGTAGAGCATGACGAAGAAACAATTCGGGCCGCTGATCATTTGATCGACCTTGGACCACGTGCGGGCCTTCATGGCGGCGAGCTCATGGCTGAGGGAACTCCCGAAGAGGTGAGTCGTGAGGCGAAGAGCCTGACCGGCCGCTATCTTTCCGGCAAAGAAAAAATTCCTGTCCCTTCGAGCCGTCGCAAAGGGTCGGGGGAAAAACTGATTCTTGAAGGGGCCACGGGCAACAATCTTCGCGGTGACAAATTGGAACTTCCTCTGGGGTGTCTCATTGGTATCACGGGAGTTTCGGGAAGTGGCAAAAGCACCCTCGTCGTGGATACCTTGTATCGAGTATTGGCTAGGCATTTTTATGGCAGCCTGGCTGAACCCTCGCCGTACAAGAACATTAAGGGCATTGAACATCTGGACAAGGTGATTGAAATCAACCAAAAGCCCATTGGTCGCACACCTAGATCCATTCCGGCTACCTATGTGGGACTATTTCCGGTGGTGCGCCAGTTGTTTGCCGAGCTCCCTGAGGCCAAGATTCGTGGCTACCGGCCCGGACATTTTAGCTTTAACGTCAAAGGCGGTCGTTGTGAGGTCTGTGGCGGCGGTGGTCAGGTTAAAGTGGAGATGCACTTTTTAAGCAATGTCTATGTGACCTGTGATGCCTGTTTGGGGAATCGCTACACCCGCGAGACTCTCAACATGAAGTTCCGCGAGAAGTCCATCGCCGACGTTCTGCAGATGTCCGTGGAAGAGGCCGCCGAGTTTTTTCAGCACCACCCACCGGTGGCAAGAAAGCTGGAGACTCTGAAACGCGTGGGGCTGGATTACATGACCCTGGGGCAGAGTTCGACCACTCTGAGTGGGGGAGAGGCTCAAAGAGTTAAGCTCAGCAAGGAACTCTCCAAGCGGGGCACTGGGAAAACCCTATATATCCTTGATGAGCCCACCACTGGGCTCCACTTTGACGATGTTAAAAAGCTCATTGAGCTTCTTCAGGAGTTGGTCGATCAGGGCAACACCGTCCTGGTCATCGAGCACCAAATGGACGTGATTAGAAACTGCGATTACCTGGTCGACCTGGGCCCCGAAGGGGGAGTGGGTGGAGGCGAAATCGTCGCTGCCGGGACTCCGGAAGAGGTGGCCCGATCCCCTCGCAGTGTGACGGGGCAGTTTTTGTGATCATCAGATGGGTCAAAAATCTCTGACTGTTGCCAAAATGCAGCCAAAAAAAGAACTGGCAGAAAGTGGTTAAATTATTGATTCGCCTCATTTTCCCACAATAAGACAGGACTTTTGTTAGGCACTCCCTCTAGGATTACGGGGGGTCGCCGATAGGTTATTGATTGGTGCTCTTTTCGCGGGACGTTTGTGAAATAAAGAGGCATCACTCTCTACTATTTATCGGAACGTCTACGACGAGGTGTGGGAGTATGTCTTGGGATGATATCCCGAGTTGGGCCAATGATGTGGCCAACTCGATTTTACAAACAGTGAAGAAGAAAGATCCATTCACTTTTTACCATTGCTGCCGTGTCGGCCGTGGATCTCGTAAACTAGCCAAAGCCATGGGACTCAATGATTTCGAGCAAGCTGTGCTTGAATTCTCTGGCTTGTTTCATGACGTGGGTAAAGTGGGAGTGCCTGACAGCATTCTCCTCAAGCCCGGTCGCCTCACGGCGGATGAAGTCGAAGTGATGAAGGCTCATCCGATCAAGAGTGCAGAGATTCTGGAGCCCTTGAGTCACATTCCATTTTTTAGATTTCTGTTACCAGGAATTCGCTACCACCACGAAAAAATCGATGGCACCGGCTATCCATTCAATTTGGTGGGCGACCGAATTCCTCTTCCAGCAAGGGTCATTGCGGTCGTGGACACTTACGATGCGATGACAAATAAGCGTCCTTATCGCGAAGCTCTCCCTGAAGACAAAGTCATCAAAGAGCTGATCGACTATAGTGGAAGTCAATTCGATGCCAATTTGGTCAAAGTATTCCTTGAAGCCTTGCCCTATTTCCACGAGGAAAAAGAGGACGAGGATGTTGTTGTGCACCATATTCTAAAGGCGGCTTGACGGGAAGACAGGACGCAGGACCTCCGTACGGCGGGGGTTCGATAGGGGGGACCGCGCTACAAGAAGTAGCGCGGTTTGTTTTTGCCCCTGATGAAAAGGGCGCATCTCCTGCGTTGTCGGGCCCTCATCTCACTCCAACGTACCAGTAAGTACGCCTCCGTTCGATGAGGCCCCTCCGCCTTGGATCTACACCCTTTTCATCAGGGGCATTAATCCATATAGGGTGAAAATGGCCCGTCTCCGGCGTTAAACGACTTTTCCCTCGCTCCAACGTACCAACTAGTACGATTCTGCTCGGTCAAAGTCGTTTGCCTTGGATCCGAACCATTTTGACCGGCCGCCAGGATCACGCTTGGATCTACACCCTTTTCATCAGGGGCATAGAGCAAAATAGGGTGAAAATGGCCCGTCTCCTGCGTTTTTTTGGTTCCGATATCAGATGTCCGATATCAGATATCAGATATCCGAATTGATACACTGGACCGCGGTACCGGGAAAACCTTTTGATTGCGACGAAGGGCAAAGGGACCTATGATTTTGCTTTAGGTTAATTGCCTTCAGGAGGATCTCTGATGAAATGGATTTTGGTTGCAATGGCGGCGTCGATGATGACTGTTGTAGGGTGTGCAGGTAAACAGAAAGAGCCGGATCGGGCGACTGTTCGAAAATGGCCGAAGTGTTATCACCGCAATATGAAGATTTTTAACGAATGTGTGGAGCGCAATGAGGCCGGTGAAACAGTGACCGCACTGGAAATCGAAAACGACGGTCTGCCCAAATAAGCGCGGGAAGCGGCTTATAACCTATTGTTCAACAACAGAGCGGGATTTCTCTTCTTGAGAAATTCCGCTTTTTGTTTCTCTCCGATACGGAAGTTTTCTAATTCCGTTTACACCTTCTACAGGATGTCCTGTTCTTATCCGCGTCCTTTGACCAATTTTTTTTATTCGCAATTAGATACGGTTATGGCTGACAAAAAAACTTGAGAGTCACCTAGGTGTTCCGAAGTGGTGGTCATCACAATCGGAGAGCACCATGAAGCGATTCACCTCGGCCTTGTCTTTCATCCAGTATCTTTTACTTCCAATCATGGCAGTGTCGGCTAGCCCTATGGCCGGAGCGAACGAAGTGACCCCAATGTGTTTCGAATTCAGGTCGGAGGAGAATCCGCAAAGAATCTCAGAGAGCTTTGTTCGCACCATCGCCGAGAGTGAATCCTTCTTTGATAGCCAGGTGTGGTGTTACCTGGAGTCGGGGGAAGGTGAGACCTTTCTATTTAATAATGATGAGCCTGAGATTCGTCCAGAGTTGGCTCTCCTGATTCAACAAGGTCCACATTCCGAAGAGACGACATTTACTTCAGGAGTACGCATTCGCGGCCAACTAAAGCAGGTAAAAACTGAAGACCCCGGATTTTCTCCTTTTAATGTGCCTCTTGATGAACTGGAAGCACAAAGTTCAGGACGAGCTGTCGCCATGATGGGATTTGGCGCCTACCACCAAAAGCAAATCAATCAGGTCATCGAATCCTTTCGCCGTACTCGGCTTAAAACAAGTCGGAATTTAGGTGTGATGAATTTCACTGAAGAGGAAAGGCTCCCTGAGCGCCTTCACCCCTACGATGCCTATTGGTGGCCTCATCGAGATGTACCACTCGCAGCGGGAGATCATTCGCCCTTGGGAAAATATGACCGGGCTGTGCAAGCACGCACGGGCCGAAATCCTGGGGCAGTCGATTGGGAAAAGCGCGTTCATTCGCTGGAACATGTCGACTGGGGCGGACACTGCAATGGTTGGGCGGCGAGCTCAGTTCTTTATGAAAAATGGGCCACGCGCCTTTGGGACCCCGAGACGGAAACTGTGATTCAGCCCTCGGACGTGGACGGTATTCGGGCTGAGGCCAGCTTTTGTGTGCAATGGGCATTCTATGGTCAACGCTATCGTAGTGGTGGCGACATTGCCGATATTTATCCTGACAAGTTTCACAAGGTGTTGCGCTACTACCTGAAGTACCAACAAAAACCCATCGCCACCGACTACGTTGTCGGTGAGAGTGTGGACAATAACGTGATCACTGGCTACCACTCCAGCTTTACGGCCATTGCCGATCGCCCTGGGTGGTATGACGTGGTCACGCGTTTGCAGATGCACGAATACGGTGGGCGGCACGAGGATGTACAGCGGGCGAAAATGTACGAGAACACTTACTCCTACCGTCTGCAGATGGACGAAAGAGGCAACATCCTGTCTGGGGAATGGGTCGATCCCGAAGAGCACCCTGATTTTCTCTGGGTACCCTTGGCGCAAAAGAATTGCGGCCGAGAGAACCCATATATCGATCCCGACTATCTTGAGCGGTGGTTGGCATCTCTGCCCCAGGCAGAGTGGAAGTATGTCCCTCTCAATCTGGAGTTTTCTGACAGCATGGCTGCGGGAAGCAAAGTGACTCTGCCACTGCCTGTGACTCTCAAGGGTTTAGGTTTTCGCGTTGAGTTTGACGGGTCGGGGTACACAAATTCTCTTGCCATCCGGGCACGAGGTGAGGCCAGTCAGTATCCCCTTATCCGCGATGCCTCTCCGGCCGTGAGCAACAGAGAGAGAGTGCGAAATTCTCCGATAGAGAGAGACTTTGCAATCACCAATATGGATGCGCTGATCATTCATAATAGACATGAAGAGGCTAACGAAGCCACTTCGCCATTGAAGATCAAGGGTGTTTGGTACTGGGGTGAGCCATCGACACCCTAGGTTTATCTTTGAATAAAGACAACTTAAGGCATCAATCTATAAGGAGGCATCCATGAAGAAGGTTTTTGTTTTGGCCGCGGCCACTCTAGTCTGGACCCTGTCGGCGACGACGACAGCGCAGGCTCAGGCGGAGGACGTGGAGATGATTTGTATCTCAGAAAGAGATTACAATGGTGAATTCGATCACATCGCCGATCGGGTTTGGTATGTGGAAAGAGATGGTATTGTTTTTTACTGCGTGACAGAGGATGACCTCGGCGAACCTGAAGCACCCGTCGATCCTGAGGATCCGGGACAAGACCCTGGGCAAGATCCTGGGCAAGACCCGGGACAAGACCCGGGACAAGACCCTGGGCAAGATCCTGGGCAAGATCCTGGGCAAGACCCGGGACAAGATCCGGGGCAAGATCCGGGGCAAGACCCGGGACAAGATCCGGGACAAGATCCTGGACAAGATCCGGGACAAGATCCTGGGCAAGACCCGGGGCAAGATCCGGGGCAAGATCCTGGACAAGATCCTGGGCAAGACCCTGGGCAAGATCCGGGACAACAGCCTTAATTTTGGAATTATATGACAGCGTAAACTCTGAGCAGTTTACTTGTCCTCCGCGCCTGGTGAGGTCACCAGGCGTTTTTTGTTATTGCGCCGATTTTGAAAGGTTGTCGGATCTCTGGCGAGTATCGCCGCGCAATTTGAATTTGCTATTGAGCTTGGTGGCGCAGTCCTGGCCTTTGCGCTCACAACAGGCAGCAACAGCAGCAGTGACGGCCTTGATGGACTTGATTTCATCACCACTCAGTTGGTGTTCCGAATCCGCTGTCATGTTGGCCGAGTCAGAGAAGTGAATTTTTTCACCCTTCCCATCACCATCGTCATCGGCAAAGCGGTACATGGTTCCGCGCATTTCTGAGGCACTAGTGGATGTTGGACAAAGATAATACCGTTCGGTTTTTTTGTTGCGGACCAAAATCAGCTCATAGGGGCGAGGGATAAGAACCGCGTCTGCCTGGCAAGCCTCGCGAGCAGGGCCTCCGGGATTGCTACAGCGAATCTGCGCTTCGGTGACATCGTGGTCTCCAAAAGCATCTTTCACGTCATCATAGGCGCCATTGACACCTTTATCGACAAAGTAAAATAGAGCGGCCACGCCGACCGCAAATGCAGCCAAATAAAGTCCCAAGCCATGGGCTTCAGGAATGAGAAGATTCATCATCTCATGGGCCGCGGATTTCTTTTGCGACTCAATTTTGCGCAAGATCCTTTCCATGTATTGGATGCTGCCCTTAACACCTTTGTTTTCGAAATCAATTTGGGCCTCGTAATCGCCAATCTTGTAGACGCCCTTAAAGGGGTCCACCATTTCAACCACCAAGGTTTCCTTGCCGTCAGGGCTCGTCAGCGTGACCTTATACTGGTCGACGGCCATGGCGGGCACAGGCTTGGGGAGAAGTTCCTTGTAGTGGGACTTCAGCCAATTTAGGTCTTCTTTTTTGACTTCAGGTCCACCAAAGACCTCGTCAATCAGGGATTCATAGGTTTTGTGTTTTTTGAACATGATGGTCGCCTGGGCAAGAAGAATGGAGACCTCGTCTTGAGTGGCCTTGCTCTTCGCCATGGCTCCCCAGGTGGGCGTCAGTGCCATACTTAAGCTCAAAAGATAACGAACAATCTTAATTGACTTGAAATCCAATCCCATGGCCTGCTCCTCATCCCGGTTTCTCCTTATAGTTTACCCGATTGGCGGTGCAAAAAAAGGATTCCGCGAAAATTGCAGGCAAGGCTAGCTCTTGGACCAGTTCGCATTCAGAATTGGTGGTGTCAGGATTCTATTGGAGCCATTTAGCCGCCATCAGAGCCCAATAGGTGAAGATCACATCAGCACCGGCCCGTTTGATGGACAACAGACTTTCGAGTGCTGCGGCCCTTTCATCCAGCCAACCCTTTTCAGCAGCTGCCTTAATCATGGAGTACTCGCCGCTGACATTGTAGGCTGCCACTGGGACTTCACAGTTGGCCTTTGCCAAGCTGATCACATCCAAATAGCTGAGAGCAGGCTTGACCATAACCATGTCGGCCCCCTCTTCCTGGTCCATGCGTAACTCGCGCAAAGCTTCAAGCTGGTTGGCCGGATTCATTTGATATGTCTTCTTGTCTCCCTCTTTGGGAGCTGAATCCAGGGCGTCACGAAACGGGCCATAAAAGCATGAAGCATATTTAGCTGCGTAGCTGATAATACCCACATCCGTGAATCCACACTCGTCAAGAACAGCCCGAATGTACTCCACTCGACCATCCATCATATCTGAGGGTGCAACAAAATCAGCTCCCGCTTCGGCTTGCACCAAGGCCATTTCGCCCAGGACCTCAAGGGTTTCATCGTTGAGGATCTCACCATCCTGGACAATGCCATCGTGCCCATCGCTGGAATAGGGGTCCATGGCGACGTCGGTAATGACCGTCAGCCCTGGCAGGGCCTCTTTAAGTGCTGTTACCGTTCGTGGCAACAGGCCTTCGCGATTAGCAGACTCTTTGGCGAGGGAGTCCTTTTTTCTTTCTTCAATTTTGGGAAAGAGAGCGACCGCGGGAACACCCAAATCGAAAGCCTCCCGGGCCTGACGAATGAGCAGATCCGGAGTCCAGCGAAACTGGCCCGGCATGGCGCCAATGGGTTCACTGTTGTTTTCGCCGTCCATGACAAACAGAGGGTATACAAAGTTGTCAGGCCTTAGCCAGGTTTCCTGATTCATTCTTCTCAGAGAGTCACTGCGACGATTGCGACGAGGACGATTGGGAATCCACAGCGTGGACGATGTGTCAGGCATGGGGTGCTCCAGGTGCCAACTGAAGGACAGTTGGATTCAGTTCAAAGGGCATATGGCCCACCAGTTCACGAATGGCCTCAGTCAATGCGATCATCGGTAATCCTTGAATCGAAGAGGGGTCTCGACCCTTGATTTCTCGTACCAGGCAAATTCCAAACCTTTCCAGCTTATAGGCTCCGGCACAGTCCCAAGGGTCGTCCTGTTTTACGTAAGCGCGGATCTCATCTTCAACTAAGTCACGGAAGGTGATGTCCACTCGCTCCACCTGCAAGATTCCCTGTCCTTGGTAAATCACCGCCAGCCCGGTGAGGAGAGAGTGAGTGTGGCCCGACATCTTCATCAGCTGGTGAACGGCATTCTCAGAGTTTCCGGGTTTGCTGAGAATTTCCCCTTCATGAGTGACAGCGATCTGGTCTGAGCCAATAACTAGGGCCTTGGGGTTGTTGACGGCGATGGAGTGGGCTTTGGCTTGAGCCAACTTTTGGCAGATCTCTCTGGGAGGTCCTTTCAATTCACGTTTGAGGGTAGCCTCGTCACTTTCGGGGGGCAACACAGTGAAAGGAAGTCCCCAGGCCTCCAGTTGCTTTTTGCGATAGGGAGAGGCACTGGCAAGGATGATCGGCGGGTGTTCTGCACTCTGTGTCATATCTTCTGCAAACTCCGTGAAAATTGATCCTTCATTGATATAGAATCCTAGGGAAAGGCTCAACCTAAAATAGCGTGCAGCAATCACCTAGGGAGTGCATCGAGTGACCCATTACGTTCACCAACTTGACCCTTTTGCTATTCAATTTACCGAGACCATGGGAATTCGCTGGTATGGACTGGCCTACCTTGCCGGTTTTGTGGGCAGCTATTTGATATTTGTGTGGCTAGCAAAACGGGGTCGCATTCAGCTGCCTGCGGAGAAGGCCGGAGATTTTATCACCTGGGTGGCGATTGGCACCCTGGCCGGCGGCCGTTTAGGATACTGTTTGTTCTATTCGCCTGATTTGTTTTGGCAGTTTTCATCTCAAATCCCTTACTGGGGGGTATTGGAGGTCCACAAAGGGGGGATGGCCAGTCATGGTGGTATAATCGGTGTCCTTTTGGTTTGCCTGTGGTTTGCCCGCAGAGGGGGGTACTCCAAACTTCATCTGATTGATTTGACGGCTTATGGTTGTACCATCGGTTTTACTTTTGGTCGCATCGCCAATTTTATTAACGGTGAACTCTACGGGCGAATTGCACCCGAGACTTTCAAGTGGGCAGTCAAATTCCCCACTGAGCTCTATTACTGGGCCAACTATCAGGTGCAGGAACTTAAGCGCTTGATCCCTGCTTTGGATTCTCTAGGGGCGGTGAAAAATTCCCGAGGGGAGGAACTCATACTGACCCCAGAGAATTGGACCGAATGGGTGAATCGCTATCGATTAGACTCTATAGCCCATGACAATATCAATTCAGTCATTGAGAAGGTGATTTGGGCCACACAGAATGGACAGACCCAAGTCATTGAAGCCATGCAGACGGTATTGAATCCCCGCTATCCCAGTCAGCTCTATCAGTCACTACTCGAAGGCTTTCTCGTTTGGCTGGTGATGACTGTTGTGTGGCTTAAACCCCGCAAGGCGGGTGTGGTGGCCAGTGTTTTTGGCTTTGGCTATTCCATCGCACGAATCATTGGCGAGCAATATCGAATGCCCGATGCCCATATTGGTTTTCAATGGTTGGGTTTGACTCGCGGGCAGTGGCTGAGTGTGGGATTTATTCTTTTTGCTGCAGGCTTTCTGTTTGTGGCCATTAGGACTGAAAACCCTAAGTTGGGTGGACTTTTGAGTGGAGATGGAGAGAGCATAGCAGGAGGGAAGACCTGAGAGGGTGTTTCTTAATCTCTTTTCTTCTCCTTGCAAGTAGCCTAGGTCTTCAAAATCCAGTAGAAGTCGAGGCTCAAACATATGAATCAATCGCACAAGCTAAGAAACCTCGAACCAAAAAGGCAAAAAGGAAAACCAAGCCAAAGGAGGTCGTGGAAGAGGAGTCTTTTGTTGAGACTCTGGAAGACCCAAATGCCTCGTCACCTGAAAAAAAGCCGCTTAGCCTTTATGTCGGGGCGGTGAGTGAATTCCCCATGGCTCTAGGGATTCAGGGTGGTCTGCAGCTTGGTTCACGCTTGATGTTTTACCTCCAAGGTGGAGTGGTGCCCGAGACGTTTGTCAGTGGTGCCAATTCAGTGGCCCAGGGGATGGGAGCCTACGGAAAGGAGACTGGTGATTTGGTGACGGATCTGCTGCCCGGGGCTACCTATCTGGAGCTCGGTGGTCGCATTTACGTGGGCTCCAAAAAGCGATGGTTTATGGAAATGGGGGCCGGATTCCTACGCGGCCAGAGCCAATCCACGGGCAAACAACTGCTTGAAGCCATTTTAGGTCGTAGCCTTCCCGGAGCTGGTGGGACCAACCAAATTCCTGTCGAAGGGGAAGTCACGGCGGTGAAACTGGGAATGGGTTACTCCTTGCCATGGAGGCAGAAGTTCCATTGGGATTTTGGTTTGGCGATTCTTCACCCCATCTCATCATCTACGAGCATGGATATCCCCTGGCTCAATGGTGGGGCTATCGAACAGGCTTTGGTGGCGGAGCTGGACAAGTTCATGAAGGACACCTATGGCCAGCTGTACCTACCGACCATCACCGTCACATTTCGCTATTAAAAGAACTGGCGCCGAGTTTTTGTGAATTCAGCGCCGAATAGATTGATCAATTCAATCCATTTCGGTCTTGAATAAGTGCTGTCACCACACTGGGGTCTGCAAGAGTAGAAGTGTCACCAATCTGGTCTTCTTGCTTGCAAGCCAACTTGCGCAAAATCCGCCGCATGATTTTGCCGCTGCGGGTTTTAGGTAGAGCAGGTGCAAACTGGATGACGTCCGGCTTGGCAATGGGGCCAATATCTTTGCGTACCCAATCAGTGAGTTCTTTGCGCAATTCCTCTGTGGGCTCCACCCCCGCCATCAAAGTCACAAAGGCATAAATACCCTGGCCTTTGATCTCATGGGGAAAGCCGACAACCGCTGATTCAGCCACTTTGTTGTGCGCCACCAGGGAGCTTTCCACCTCGGCTGTGCCCATGCGATGACCGGAAACATTAATCACATCGTCGACGCGACCAATGATCCAGTAGTAGCCATCCTTGTCCCGGTGGCAGCCGTCGCCCGCCATATAGAGGCCAGGGAACTGGCTGAAGTAAGTCTCTTCAAACCGCTGATGATTCTTATAGACAGTGCGCATTTGCCCCGGCCAGGAATCCTTGATGCACAGGTTGCCTTCGCAGGCCCCCATGAGTTCCTTGCCCGAGTCGTCGACAATCAAGGGTTGAACGCCGAAAAAGGGAATTGAGGCTGAGCCCGGTTTCAGATCGGTGACTCCAGGAAGGGGAGTGATCATGATGCCACCTGTTTCCGTTTGCCACCAGGTATCAACAATGGGCGAGCGACTGTCGCCGGCGACTTCAAAATACCACTTCCAAGCTTCTGGGTTAATTGGCTCGCCGACGGAACCTAGAAGTCGCAGGCTTTTACGCGAGGTCTTCTTTACGAATTCTTCCCCTTCGCGCATCAGGGTGCGGATCAAAGTGGGAGCCGTGTAAAGGATGTTCACTTTGTATTCATCAATGACTTCCCATATCCGCGAGGCCGTGGGCCAGGTGGGAACCCCTTCAAACAAAACCGAAGTGGCACAGTTGGCTAGGGGGCCATAGACGATATAGCTATGGCCGGTCACCCAGCCCACATCGGCCGCACACCAATACACATCTTCAGGCTTGTAATCAAAGACCACTTCATGGGTGAGAGCGGTGTAGACCATATAGCCGCCCGTGGTGTGCATGACACCCTTGGGTTTTCCGGTCGAGCCAGAAGTGTAAAGTATGTAAAGTGGATCTTCCGCGTCCATCACTTCCGGTTCGCATTGATCGCTCACCTGAGTGACGGCCTCGTGGTACCAAATGTCGCGACTGGCATCCCAGTCCACTTTGGCTTTGGTTCTTTGCACGACCAGCATTTTCCTGAGGCCAGGACACTTCTTTGCCGCCTCATCTGCGTTCACCTTGAGAGGTACGGTCTTGCCGCCGCGGTAGCCTTCGTCGGCGGTAATCAAAAACCCACTGTCACAATCCTGAATGCGGGTTGCTAGGGAGTCGGGTGAAAAGCCACCAAAGACCACCGAATGAATGGCGCCGATGCGGGCACAGGCCAGCATGGAATACACTGCCTCTGGGATCATGGGCATGTAGATTGTGACCCGGTCGCCCTTTTTGACTCCATTGGCTTTAAGCACATTGGCCAAACGGCAAACTTTTTCGTGAAGTTGTCTGTAGGTGATGGTGATGGTTTCTTCAGTGGTACTATCCGGCTCCCAGTAAAAGGCCACACGGTCGGCGTGCTTTTCCAAGTGGCGATCAATGCAGTTGTAGCTGGCATTGAGCTTTCCACCCTCATACCATTTGACGTGAACGGGCTTTATGAAGCTCGTGTCTTTCACCTTGTCCCATTTTTTTGTCCAGGTAATCCGCTCAGCCTGTTTGGCCCAGAATCCCTCGGGGTCCTGAATACTTTGCTGGTACAGGTCCTTGTATTTGGCCTGGTTGACGTGAGCGTTTTTCTCCCACTCGGGCTTCAGCGGAATTCGATCATCAGAATGGTGCATGAAATCCCCCTTTTTCTGGGTGCTTATGGCTAAAGCACGAGTTTGCCCAAGAGGTGGGTAGGGTCAACACTTCACGCGTCAGGCCGTCGAGGTCTGACCAAGTCTTTACTAAAAAACCTCCATATTGCGGCTGGCCAGACGGGGTGGTATGAATGGGGCTTCGAACCGGGGTGTGTGTTCATGGCTGGTATTTTTAGTCTGCGTAAGGGTCACCTTCCAGAAATGGAAGATTTAGAAAGCCTGATCAAGGAGTATCAGCATCTCCTACGTGTGGACCAAATTGACGAGGTGGAGCACAGGGGTAAAAGATTCCCACTTACGACCGTTGAATTGGGGTCGAAAGATCCAAAGGCTTCAGTCTTTGCTTTGTTCGGCGGGGTCCATGGCCTGGAACGAATCGGCACCCATGTGGTTTTGGTCTATTTGCGCCACCTGCTTCAGTCACTGCAGTGGGACAAAACCTTACAAAGACGTCTTGAGGAATCCCGTTTTGTCTTTATGCCCATAGTGAACCCAGTTGGGATGTTTCACTTTCGTCGCTCCAACGCCAATGGTGTGGATCTGATGCGCAATGCCCCAGTGGAGGGGGAGGGGAGTTCCTCCCAGTTTTTTAGTGGCCACCGCATTTCGCCCAAGCTTCCCTGTTACCGTGGGGAGGCTGGTACCATGGAAAAAGAGGCTCAAGTCCTCTGTCAGGTGGTTCGCGAAAAAGTATTTCCCTCACATTTAAGTTTTGTTCTTGATGTTCATTCCGGTTTTGGATCCCGGGACCGTTTTTGGTTTCCCTGGGCCAAGAATCTTGAGATGTTTCCTTTGATCTCTGAGGTGATGGCTTTTAGGGATTTGCTGGATCGCTCGTACCCTTACCATGTTTATGATATCGAACCCAGCGCCACTCACTACGTCATTCACGGTGACCTATGGGATTATTTGTTTGCCGAGCACCATGAATCCAACCGGATTCAGGAGTCGATTTTCCTGCCGTGGACCCTGGAGCTCGGGAGTTGGGCCTGGCTGCGCAAGAGTCCTCTACAGATCCTTCATCCCTTGCGCTTTCATCACCCTTTAAAACCCCACCGAGTGAAGCGCATTCTTCGCCGTCATATGCTTTTGTTTGATTTTATTCACCGCAGTTTGATTTCGCCGGATTCCTGGCTGCTCGAAGGCCAGTCCCGCCGACAGGAATATGAAACCCGGGCCAAGGAGCTTTGGTATGACAAAAGATAAACCAGCCTTGTGGGTCTTTCTTCGCGGCCTGGGACGGGAAAAGGGTCATTGGGGAAATTTTGTTGATGAGTTTCAAGCCAGTTTTCCCGGAGAGGAAGTTCTTTGTGTGGACCTTCCTGGAGCCGGCGACGCCCGAGACGTACCTCCTCCCACCAGTCTGGCTTCCATGACGGATTTTGTTCGCCATCAAGTGCACCAAGCCGCGGGCGGCGAGCGCCCAATTAATCTCTTGTCCATCTCCCTTGGGGGAATGGTGACTCTGGAATGGATGCGGCGACACCCCCATGAACTTCATTTTGTCGTGATCATGAACACTTCGGCCGCAGGCTTGAATCCATTTTATCGTCGATTGCGGCTTTCAGCCGCCCCGCGCTTTTTATCCAGTGCCTTTGTGCGCGACCCTCACTTGCGAGAACGAAAGATTGTGGATTTGATTTCCAACCGTCGAGAAGTTCACGATCAAACGGCAGAGCAATGGTACCGCCTGGGGCAGGAACGGCCGGTCAATCGCCGAAGTGTCGCCCGCCAACTGTTGGCAGCCAGCCGTTTCCGTCTGCCTCGACAAATGCCAAGTGTGCCGACCCTGTTGATGGTGGGGCAGGGAGATCGTCTCGTCCATCCGGACTGCACCGAGGCTCTCCATCGCCACTATGGCTGGGAGATCGCCCGGCATCCTTGGGCTGGGCATGATTTACCTTTAGATGACGCCCCTTGGATATTCAGTGAGATACGTAAGTGGCGGAATCAGAACGGGTTTTAAGAATCTAAAAAATTTTGCGAAGCTCCCTGTAAAGGCTTTAGTCGAAAGAAAATTCTTGCCCTTTTGCCTGTAAACAGTTTTCATGACACACCAATTCAAGCCGCAGGTCCTAGGTGGGTATTCTCCAGGATGGAATGGGCGTGGCGGCTTCGATCAGAGGTTCATTGGTGTTTGGGCATTCGGGAGGATCGCGATGAGGCTTGTGAGTCACATGGGCTTGTGGGGACTTTTGCTTGCGGTTGTGTTGGGTTGGTCATCGGCCAATGCCCAGGATCAAAGTGGTGAAGCGATCAAAGTGCGTTTGCCACGAGGTGAGGGATGGAGCCATCCCGAAGCCGAAGATCACCTTAATGTGGGCCTAAAGTTTGGTACCACCAGTTACTTTCGTGAAGACACAGCTTTCTTTCAAAAGCGTGGAACCAAATCGCAAATTTCTGATCTCGTCTTGGACATGGAATATGAATGGCACGGTGTCTTTGATGGTGCTATTGAATTCAAGAACCGTTTGGCTGTTGAAGAAGAGGCCAATTACTTCATGCCCAAAAATCTCTACGCTGGCTGGAAAGGCAAAGGCTGGGAATTTTGGATGGGCCGCAAGTGGTACAAATGGAATGAAGCCGATGAGCTTCTCCAGCGCGGTTTGTACCAGGGCCGATTCATGAACGACAAGCTCCGTAAAGACAGTCATGGGTTGACTGGATTTTTTCTGGAAAATCATTGGCGGCAAGGGTCGCTGCTGGTGTTTGCATCCCCCATGTTTGTGCCTGAATTTGGTCCGGATCACGAAATCATCAATGGCGACTTTTACTCCCCCAATCCCTACTTTAGGCCCCCCTCATCTAGTTTAGAGTTCCTCGGTGTGAACACCCCGATGAAGTACAAGGTGATCAATCCGGCTGAGAGTGATGTGGTTCTAAACGAGAGCTTTGCCGCGCGTTTGGAACAAAACTGGGGTTCCTGGTTTGTTCGTGGCAGCTATGCCTATAAGCCCATGAGTCAGCTTCTTTTGGGTGGCCAGTTTTTGTTTCAACACACTGAAGTTGGGTCACAGGACATTCGCGTCAACGTTTATCCACGCGTTCAGTACCATCACCTGTCATCGGTTGAGGGTGGGTACAGTGAATCGGGCGGTTTAACAACATGGATGAGCTTTACTTACGAGCGGCCCGAACAGGATGACATCCCCAAAGAGTGGACCTACCAGGACACGGGTCGGAGCGGAATTGTCACCACCTACATTGGTCACGATTTGTCAGCTGGTCCCAACGAGCGCACCCATGCTTATCTGTCCTACTCCCGTGTCAGTGGAGGGGACCAGCCGGACGCCGGTGAGTTTACCGCCCGGGAAACCCTCTTTGAACGCCGCTACCAGTTTTACGAGACGGTGGAGTTGGGACTTAAGAATGGATATTGGCTATTAAACCAGAACAAATTCTCATGGGGAGCACGGGCTCTATTTGATTTTGTCCAGCAGGGTGGTGCCTTTATGGCCGATGCTCGCTGGAGTTGGGGGCCGCAGTGGGAAATCTACGGTATGGTCGATCTTATCGGAGTTTTTGACGAAGATCAGGCCGAGTTTGCCGATGGATTTGTGGGTGAGTACCGATCCAACGATCGGGTGTCTTTGGGGGTGAGCTATGTATTCTAAAGTTGTGCGCAGCTTATTGATTCTTACTGTCATTCCTCCCCTACTTATTGCCTGTAGTGGTGAAGATAAGCCTTATCAGACGCCTCCAGTGGTGAAAATGAGCCAATCCCAGTGTTTGGATAATGCCGACCAGGTGGTGGGTGACTACATGGATGGTCGTCTCAGCACTGCGGATATCAACGGTTTTTGGGACTGTACGCAGAGGGCATTGGACATCTTTTTGCGTTTCACCCAAGGGCGACAGGTTGGGATTTACTCATCAGGTGAATTGCGCAACTTTCTGCAAAACTTCTTTATGGGCGATCTTCGCATTAATGATGTGCTTCTTGAAGAGTTGATGGAAGTCAAACGGGTGTTTCTCTCGGGAAGCCGCGAGTTTGTCACCCGCAACGAGCTGCAGCTCACGCAAAAAATCATTGAAGACTTTCGCCAGCTGACTCTTGACCTGAATCCCCACATTCAAGTGGTGCGGGGGGAATTTTACCGCCGGCAAAGGGGTTATACAGTCGACGAGCTCAATACTTCATTGGAGGCAGTCTCGGGAGTGCTCATCGGTTTTGGCAAGATTATTGAGGCCCGAGGTCAGGCCTATGAGTTTGTCCGCTTTGAAAGGCTATTGGGAGAAATTGGCAAATTGGTCAATGGCAGTGGTCATTCACGCTCTGCCCTACTTCGGGATATGATGTCCTGGTTGAGCCGAGTGAAGTTCCAGCTTGTGGGTGCGCCCGCGGATCGAATTGAGCCTCGCCAATGGGTGCGCACAGGTACGATTTTCGCTGAGAGTTTTGGTCTGTGGATGCGTTATATGCATTTCACCACGCACAAGGGCTGGACGGAGAATCCGCAGATGATGAATCAGGCCTTTGCTCATATGCAAAAGTCAGCCAAGAGGTTGGGTGAGATTTTTGGTCAAACGGACCAAAGCTTGGATTGGGAGACCGTTGATAATCTGGTTCAAGAGCTTGACCAGGTCATAAAGACTCATGGCAAAGATCGAAGTTTGAAGAACTACCTGACCTACCTTCCTCTTGTGAGTGAGCTGAAGTTCCATTTGGTTGGTGGTTCAAAGGAAAAGGTAGAGCCTCAGGATTGGCCGGCCTTTATGGTGACGGTGGGGCAATTGGGTGAAATGGCTATGCGCTATTCCCACTTGGTGGCTCCCAACGACTGGAGTCGGGGTTTAGGTCTTGAACAGATGGACGCAACGGTCTTGTTGGCCAGTCAGTTTTTGTATCAGGCCGTGGATCGCAAGCCAAATAAGACCATTACCTATGCCGACCTTAGTGACATCATCGCGGCAGTGGACGCGGCTAAGCTTTGGCCCCTGGGAATTCGCGGCAGTTCCATTGAGTCCTCACTCCCGGCCTTTTTGAGTCGTATCCTGCGTTCGCCCGATGATCGGATGTCAGGTGAGCAGGTGGAGGGAATTGATTTTAAGACCATTAGCTATATCAAGGAACAGTGGAGTGGTTGGAAAAGGGCCCAGGAATTTGTTAATGCCATCGCTCAAGGGGGCAGCCCTGATCCGGGAGAAGATTCTCATCTTATGGAAATCAACCAGGTGGTCACTCAATCCCCTTGGCCGATGGTCCATGATTCTTTAGGTCGGCTGTTGTTTGAGACACCGAAGGACATGCGGTGGACGCAGAAGAGTCTGACCCAGCTCAATTGGTCGCGCACACTTCTTCGACTTTTGGTGCTGGGCTATGCCGAAGAGGAGGAACGCATTCAAGGTGTGACGGGATTGACCCTTGATGAATTGGATTATTTGGCCTCAGACATTTCCGATATAGGAGTGGATTTAGGGATATTCAAAGAGGGTGATACTGGACTTGCGGAACGTATCCACATTGAGGCCGACCTCTTTATGCCTAGGGCCAATGGTAATGAACTGGTCGATTTGGCTGAAGGCATTGAGTACCTGACTTTTGTTCTTGGTGGGATTGAGGCCGGTGGACTCTTATTGAAAGACCTGCCCGAGGATTGCAAAGTGGCTGACGCAGCCGATGAAAGCGTGACTACAGCTTGCTTTCGCGAGGCCTTTTCCCAAGGGCGAGCGAAGTATCTTAATCATTTGCCTGTCTTTAATGCCTACGTGGACACTTTAAGTGGAGATCAGTGGAACAACATTCAGGAATACCTGGAGACAGCCACTCGCGGTGAGGATGGCTATTCGGACGATCCGATTAAGACCTCTGATGTTCGCGAGATATTCATTATGCTTCAGTACATTGAGACTTTCTTTGCTCGCTACAATCAGGACGACAAGCCTTGGTATATTGACGTTGAAGAAGCCTTGGTGGCCTTTCCCACCTTTGATCTGCCGCTTATGAATCTTTTGGGCTTTGCTGATCGTAGCGACAGGGAAGCCCTGTTTACCTACATGATGAAAAACGGTCGGCCACCAAATCAGGATATTGATGGCCTGAAGGAGCTTCAGGAATGGAAAGCCAAGAAATCTGAATGGTCTTTCCAGGCGGATCGGGTGCGATTGGTGCGGATATTGTCTGAACTTTCCAAGTCTCTATAGTCGCCCAAAAATGTCATTTTCTCTAGAGAGAGGGACGATTTTTAAGCTTTGGTTTTGGTAATGTTTACCGAGGGAGGTGCCCTTTGCGGCCGTCCCCACTGTCCGTCGGCCAAGTGTCATCTTGGTTACCTGTTTTATTCCATGTGAAACCATTGAGCGGGTAATCCTTACAGACTGTCCAAGTTCTTCACATCTTGTTGAAATGAGTACAGTTCTTGCTCCTTAGGTTGTGTGCTTTTGTGCACATTAGGTAGAACTGGGCTGTTCAGAGGAGGGAAGGGTTCTGGAGAGCTCAACTAAAAAGGAGCGAGGTGCCTTTTGGGGTTTAGGCGCATCGGGAGTTTAAACATACAGCAATTGGGGCGCGGCCTGTGTGTCGCCTTGGTCTGCTTTGCGCAGTTGGCTTTAGGAGAAAGTGATTTCTCACAGGTTGACTATAGCCTTTCAGGGCTTGGTGAAACAGACTTTCGCAAAGAGTCTTTTTCGCTCAGTCTGTTTGGTGACCGCTATTTGACCGATGGCCCGTCTCCTGATCATGTCAGCACCTATTCGACTCTTGGCCTCAATTACCAAATCATTGCAGATACAGATGGCAAGGAAGTTCTTTTCCACGCGTGGGGGCAGCAGGCCCTGGATGATTCAAGGGAAGTTCACATCACCGTGCCTGAAGCCTATGTGGGCTGGAGCACTAATCGGGAGGAATTTCATTTTGGTTTGGGACGAAGGCGGGTCAATTGGAGTTTTGCCGATCAGGAATGGAAATTAGGACTTTGGCAGCCCTTGTTTAAATGGGACTACCTGAGACCTCAGGAGCAAGGCCTGATTGGCGTGTTTCTGCGTTCTGAAATTAACGACTGGGAAGTGGTGGGATTTGCCTCGCCCTTGTTTCTACCTGATCAGGGGCCTCAGTTCACCCTGACTGATGGCAATTTTGAATCTGGCAACCGCTGGTTCCTGCCTCCGCAAAACCAAATTGAGGTTTTTAAGAACTCGTCGGCGATTTACTACCAGCTCGACAAGCCTCGGGTGGAAGACGTGATCTTTCAAAGTTCCTGGGCATTTCGCGTGCGTAAGGGAAGCCCTGAAAGCGGGTTTTGGCTTCAGTGGTCAACAACCAATAAACCCATGAATCAGTTGCAGTTGGGCCTTGAGGGTTATCATAGCCTGGCGCTGACACCCACTGTGGGTAACACCATGGCGGTCATTCATACAGAAGTGGTCCATCATCGGATTAATACTCTGGAAGCTGGGCAATCCTGGGATCGTGCACGGGTCTGGCTGTCGGCTTCAGAGGAGAGGCCGGCTGAATCTGAAATGCCCAAAGAGTGGGACCAATCGCCCTTGTTTTTGACCCGCGTCTATGGGGCCCATCTGGGCCACGCCTTACCCTTGCCGGGGCTACCCAATAGTCGGCTGTCCTGGAATTACATCAAGACCGATGAGCAAAGGATACAGCGGGCTGAGACTGAACCGGGCCTGGTGGGCGACGAAATGAAAAACTCCATGCAGAGGTTCCCTCTCCAGCAGGGGATGGGGTTTCGTTGGGATGCTCAGCTGTGGAACACGCTTCGTCGGCGGCTGGGATGGACGGCGCAGTACATTTACTCTTATCCCGATCAGGCCAGTTGGTTTTCAGCGACCGTCAAATGGGGATTCTCACCGAGGTTGAGTTGGCATGTTGGGGTGGATGTGTTGGGGGTTGATCCAGGTCCTGATGGCAAGATTGATGAGCTCAGTGCTTATAGTCGCTATCATCAGAATGACCGAATCGTAGGGGGAATGACTTATGTGTTTTAAATCAGGCAGAGCACTTGTGGCTCTTCTGGCAGCACTGGGTCTCGGGGCGCTGTTGGGTTGTGGACTGAACCTGGGTGATGAAAAACAGGGTACGGGTTCTGTAAAGCTGGATGGCAGTGGCTTTCACTGCATGACCCACATTCGCGAGAACTTGGAAGCATACTTTGGAGCCGAGCTTTCGGCCAAACAGACCGGCGATTTTTACGACTGTTTGAAAACCTCTTTTGAGCAGTTCCAAAAGTACACTCGCGGCGCCGATCGCGAGTCCTATACCCCCGAGGAACTGCAAAGGTTTATTGAGACCAATTTTTTAAAGCCAAGAACCATTGGTGCTGGGCTGATGACTGAAGCGATGAATCTTAAGGTGGCCTTGCTGGGTGGGGACACAAAAAAGATCACCCGCGATGAGTTTAAAAAACTCAATGGGGTTCTTGACACCTTAAAAAGTGCCTCAGTGCAAATGCAGCCCTATATGAGAGTGATCAACCCTGATGTGGGGATGAAGGTCTTCACTGATTACAAGGAAAGGTTGGTACACGCACGTGAGGCCGGCGAAGCGGCTATGCGCGTGGCCCAGTTTGTAGGCCGTGACTTGGGCGAAAAGGCACAGAATTATCCTTTGCAGCATGCCCAAGGTTTTTTGGTGGAGCTGACCCGCTTTCTTTATGGAGATGAGTCCGATTCCGTTTTGCGTTCAAGAAAATGGGCAGATATGTTTGGTGAGTTCAAGCATTTGGCATCAGGTGGTGAGCGGGCAACCATCGAGCCTCAGGACTGGGGTTCCTTTCTGCAGTCGGGCTTTGGTTGGTATGTCGTTTACCTCCGCTACAACTACCAATCCACTGGTGGCAGCCTGCTCTATGGATCAGGCCTGGAGGACTTTGTCGACAACATTGGCCGAGGTCTTCATTTGGCCCAGCTTTCTTTGAATCGGCAGGATCAAAAGGTCCTCACCTATGATGACCTGGAACAATTGGTCTATCGCATGAAAGCCTTGGACCTGATGCCGGGAAAATTCAGTGCATTTGGTGTGACGCAAACTCTGCGACCTCTGTTCGATCGTATTCTCGGTGATGTGGAAACCAAACCAAAGAAACGTAAGAGTAAGGGTTTGACCCAATACGCCTTGGCTCAGGGCGCGGTTGAGTTTTACCGTTGGTCGGAGATTCAATTTTTTCTTGATCGCAAATTCACTCCGGCCTTGAGGCCCCAAACGGTGGATCTTTCCAATCAGGTGTTTGGTTTTCCTCTGGTGGGAGCACAAAAGGGTAGTGGCCATCAACTGGACTTTAAGGTTCAATCACAGCAGCAGGTGACGGGCACCATGGTTCTTAAGGAGCTCGACCGAATTCGCACGAGTGTGAGGCCGTTTTTTAGGCAGGGTGCCAACAAGGCCCTCCTGGCTCCTCGCGAGGAGTTGGTTGAACACGATGTCTACCACGGCTTCTACAATCTGTCGGTAATGAACATTGTGCGCGGTTTGGTTCGACTTTTGGTTCGTGGATATGCCGAGGATCTGCCCCGGGCTCTTGATATGGTGGGCTTAACCGATGATGAAATGGATTTTTTCTTTAAAGACATGAAGGATCTGGGAAGAGACCTTCACTTTATGGACCCAAGAAATATTCCCGTTCTTGGTCATCGGTCCTTTATGGAAGGCAATGTCTTTACGTTTATTGGCAACGGCATTCAAAAGCCGGACGCGAGCGATCCCCAACGCCATTTGTTGGTGTTTGAAGAAGGACTTGAGTTGGTGAGTTTGGTCTATTCCGGTGGAAACCTCAACGACGATCTCTATATTTTGGGTCTGGAGACCTGTCCTACGGGTTCGATAGATGTCTTTGGTCGCCCGAAGGTGGATCGCGGCTGCTTTAGAGAGAAAGCTGTGGCTGAGTTGAGCGGCTATATGGCCCATTTACCCAAGATGAAGGCCTTTTGGGACGGCTTGAGCCTTGAAGGCAAAGCCGAAGCCTTTGGAATTTTGGAAAACATCGCCGTTCGCCCGATCCAGGATGAAGTCGAATACCGGGAAACGGAAAAACTGCTAGATGGCACCACGCCGGTTAAGCACTGCGAGGCACCCTACTTTATGGGCTTCCGTAAAGAAGCCAAGCGCAAGTATATGGAGTGTCTGGAAAATAATCGTAAACGCATCCCTCTGTTGGTAAAGATGATGGAAGAGTTGCGCGAAAAGGGAATGAGCCCTGTCGATTGTGATTGGGTGACAGATAAGGAAGTCTCTAAGAACTATTGCCCTTGGGTGGAGTCAGGTGAAATTGGCACCATGGCGGTGATTCTCCACTATGTGGAAACCATCATGACCCGATTCGACACAGATGGGAATGGCCTGTTGGAAACGGCCGAGGCCTGGGAAGCCTACCCAGTATTTAGAGGACTTATTGGCAAGCTAGCGAAAAACGCCGGTCACGACTTGGACGATAGTGGCATGCAGGATGTTTATGGTTATATCCTCAGCAACGGTGGGAAGGTGCCAGGCGGCTCTTTGGGTGTTGCTTGGTCAAAGACTCTGAGTGGGTTTAGCTGG
Source organism: Pseudobdellovibrionaceae bacterium (assembly GCA_020635075.1). Classification (NCBI taxonomy): domain Bacteria; kingdom Pseudomonadati; phylum Bdellovibrionota; class Bdellovibrionia; order Bdellovibrionales; family Pseudobdellovibrionaceae; species Pseudobdellovibrionaceae bacterium. The sequence goes on from JACKAM010000001.1 coordinate 807,025, forward strand.
TCCATGGCCTTGAACCGCATGGATATGATTCGTATTTTTGGCACCATTACGGGGGGAGGGGCACGTTTGCCGAGTGCGCCTAGAGAGAAATCTGACTGGGATCAGGCCGAGGCCATGCGGCAGCAGGAGCTGGCTAAGGACAACGGCATGGATGACTTGATGTTTTAGATTTAGCTCCCTTGGTTGGTGATCTCCTCCGTGGAGTTTGCCAAAGAGCATCCTGCCCCTGCGATCAATAAGCTTAAAGCCTCAGACATACCTTTGGCAGCAGCACTCTTCCTCGGAGCGCAGCACCGGGCCGAACTCGGTTTTAACCATATTGATTCTCCGGGGCCCGTCTGTCTTTTCAGCAATTTGTGCCGGCTTCGATCAAGGGTGTTACCCTCATTTGGGGAGCTACCTTGAGCCCGAGAACTGGTTGCGGAGTAGACGCTGAGAGTAACAGTTCATTACGCTAGATATCTTCGTCTACTAGAGCGGCGCGAAAAGGCTCCTTAAATTGTTCTTAATGTGTCTATGATTGAAGGTCTCACCAGCGATGAGGAGGTCGATATGTTGAGGATTGGTCTGAGCGTTATCACCCTTTTGATTTCTCTGAGTGCCCTGGCTGTCCCGGGCGAAACAGCGCAAAGGTTTAAATTAGATCCCGGACATACCCAGGTGTTGTTCAAAATCAATCATTTGGGTTTTAGCTACACCTATGGGATGTTTTCTGACATCAAGGGTGAGTTCTCCATTGACGACAAAGACGTGGGCAAGAGCCAGGTCGCGGTTGAGATTGCCACTGCCAGCATTAACACTTTGAATAAAGATCGCGACGATCATTTGCGCAAAGCGGACTTTTTTGACGCCAAGAAATTCAAGTCCATCACTTTTAAGAGCACCAAGGTGGGTAAATCAGGAGAAAACCAATATGAAGTAACAGGAGACCTGTCCCTTCATGGGGTTACCAAGCCCATCACTTTTGTGTTTAACCGCCTGAAGACTGGCAAAGACCCTTGGGGTAAAATGCGCACCGGAGGGATGGCCACTTTTACCCTCAAGCGCACTGACTTCGGCATGAACTACATGGCCAAGCCGGGCGGATTGGGTGATGAAGTGGAAGTGACGCTGGCGCTTGAAGGTGTCATGTAGGGATTAGCAGTTATTGATCTCAGCGGTCCTCTTTTGACATTGAGAGCCCGAACCCCTTCGATCAATAAGCTTAAAACCCCAGACATACGTTTGGCAGCAGCGCTCTCTCTCAGAGCGCAGCACCAAGCCGAACTCGGTTTTAACCATATTGATCTTCGGAGTTCGGTCGCTCAAAAGGTGAAAGGAGTTTGGGACTTCAATCTGGATTTCTGCCGTGAGGTGTTGGATCAGAGTGTTTCCCAAGTTTCAGTGGAAGGTGTTGTTTGGTGGAGGTAAGAATTGAGGGGATGGGTTTTTGATTGTTGAGGTATTGTGGGGGAGTGTTTTGCTTCCCCTTTTAGTTTCAGTGGTGATGTTTGCGGGAGGCTTCTTCTCCGGACGGGAAGCCTTAAAGGCCTTGGCGGTGGGAGTGTTGCCGGCGGCGGCTTTTGTGTCTGCATGGGGTGCACTCTCTGGGTTTCCAAGCTGGCAGGCGATGACAGGAAATGATTGGCTGCTCGTGGCCACGCCAGTGCTGGCCCTGTTGTGGCCAATGGGCTTCAGGTATGCGCGGCTCGGCTGGGTGTGGCAACTGATCGCCGGACTCTTTATTGCTGTCCTGTTGGCCCCATTGGAAGTGTCTGGCCGTATGCTGCTCATCTTGTTGATGTGTTATGGAGTGTGGGTTTCTTTCTTGGAAAGACACAAGGGAGCCAGACAGAGGGGGGAAAGGCCTCTTGAGCTTCTCTTATCTCTAATCGCCGGCCTGTCTCTTTTGGCTTGGCTGATGTTGGTCTGGGGGAGCGCCTCCCAGGCGCAGATTGTGGGAGGGTTTTGTACGGCTCTCGGCTTTCTATCCCTATTGGTTGTCTTGAGTCTGGCGGATCTCAAAGGGGATCTCCTCGGATGGGTGGGCCCCTGGTTTGGGTGGCTGGCTCTTTTTGCCTATTACTATCTAGAGATTCCCTGGTGGGTTTTGCTGCTTAATGGGATGGTGTTTGTCAGTGGCTATTATGGCTCTTCAGCCGGTTACATGAAGCCCTGGAGCTGGAAAGCTCTCGGGCTCAGGATTGTTCTTTTGGCGATACTTGTGGGAGGGCTGGGGTTTTTGGCTCTTCAAGTGAAGCCAAAATCCTTTTACTGAGTAGCCGTCTGTTTGGCTACGATGTCGTGGCCGATCCACCAGACCGGTGCTGTGGGATGGGCCGCTTCTGCCAACATCAATTCCCCACAAGCGCGAAAAACCACCTCACTGAGTTCAGCCGTTAAAAGAACTTTGCTGTCCTGGTGCATTTCAATCAGGCCGGTGCTGGTCTCCCGCATGAGCGCCATTTGTTCAGGGCCATTGTGTTGGGGCCAAATGTCGTACTTGCTCCACTTGTTGGCAATTATGTCTGATGAAAAGTATTTGTCCGTATAACGGAGAACCTCGTCGAGGCTCTGCCCTTCTTTAAGGACGTCCTGGCATTTTTGTAGGATGGCTTTGATTCTCGGGTGTTGGGACCCTTCTTTTTTGAGGGCGCCCATCAGGGGGTACAGGGAGACTTCCACACCGAGAAAGATGCTTGAAGAATTGGTGAGAATCTCCGGGGCGTTAAAGACCGATACCTTGATCCCCTTATCCCAGTACTCTTGGGCCACATCTTCAAGTAAAACCTTGGCAAAGCCCTGAAGGTAGGGGGAGTAGGACTGCCATTTGTATTCGCCTTCAATCAGAATGTCGGTGCCATGGTAGCCATAGGCTGTGTAGGAGACTCGCCCGCCTTTGTTTTCCACCTTTCCCCTAAGTGGTGTGCTGAGATCAATCAAATGTCTTAATGTGTTGGCCGTCACTTCTTCGAAACTCAGGGCACAAAAACGACCCATGTCGGAGTTCCAAAACTCTTCACTGGACGCAAAGCGATCTCCTGATCCCTTAAAAACGCGATTCATGGCCGGCATGACGATCTTGGCTCTTGGCACTCCACCAGCCATAGTGTGAGCAAAGACCACATTGGCCCCGTCAGGAATGTGGGACTCAAGTTCTTTCATGTAAGTCTGAACCCGACTGCGAAAGCTTTCGATGCCAGCTAGGCGGCTTTCTTCGATCTGCTGAAAATTCATCGGCACCTTATCCCACTCACTCAGCTTTTTCCCCGCGAGCTGATCCACTGGGCGAACTCCGGATTTGGCAGGCTCCATATCAAATCCGGCTTCAAGCGGGACATTGATGAGTGGCTGGTCTTTTTCTTTGAGTTCGTCAGCAGTGAGGGGTCGCAATTGACTATTTTCATCCCGGCGGCCAACGGTGGAATAAATGACCTTCATCCCTCGCTTTTGTGCCTCTTCGACAATCCCATTGGCATAACCACGCGTAAAGAGTTCACCGAAGACTACGAGAACATCTCCTTTTTTGTAATCAGGCGGATTAGGAAGTTCTCTCATCGGGTTAAACTTGGTGGCCATGTACGGACTCCTTTTGTCGGGTTGCGATCCCTGGGCATGAAAATAATGGACTAGCCTATATAGGAGTTGAGGGTGGGGTCAAACCCGGCCCTGTCTATGGGATCTAATGTCAGGAAATCCTTCGCCTTTCATCAATAGTTGGTGGCCGCGCCGAGGCTTGATGGTCCCACTTCGGGTATCCAAAGATTTCATGGGATTCCTTTCAAACCAACAATTTGCGTCCTTTTGTCAGCTATTTAGCCACCCGGCAGCGCCCTGTAATCGTGTAATAATACCTGTCTTATCAATACCTTACGTCATGTTAAGAAGGTGTATAGAGCTTGCACTAGAATGGCCCGTGTGCTCCCCGTTTGGGGGCAACCGATTGAGAGAGGAGCAGGGCTATAAAACGGCATTATTGGGAACGGGTTTTTACCGTCCTCACGGCAGACGTGACGGAGACGGCTAGGGACCGGTCTTTTCATAGATGCCTGTGGAGAAGCCTTTTTGTGGTAACGTTGGTGGCTGCCCTTGGAGGGACCGCCCGGTCCGAAGAGACGCTATCCCGGGTTCAAATGGAGGAGTCTTCCTCCCTGAAGCGCTTAAGTGGCGATTGGGCCATTGGCGTGGGGGGAGAGTCATTCTCTGAAGGTCAGGACGAAGGCACCATGGTGGGCTTTGTCTTTCGACCGCGCATGACCTACAAACTCACTGACAAATTTGATCTGTACGCTGATGCCAAACTGCAATTGGTGACCAGCCAGGTCCAGTCTCGATTTAATGATTCTCGCCAGTCGGGGATCCTTCCCTACGAAGTGGCGGCTCGATTTCGGCCGGTGAAGGTATTGGAGATCAAGGCAGGAGCTTTGAGTCAGGGGCATTTGAATGCACCTCTGCTGATCTCTGACCGAGCCTTCCCGGGAGTGTCGGAAGGCTTGCGCTTTGGCGGGAAAAAGAATTATGTGGAGTTTGTCGCTGCACAGACTATTCCCACCTCAACTTCGTTTGAAACTATGAGAGTGGAAAAGGAAAAGACTCCTACCTTTCTGACTGAAACCGTGAAGGCTGGCTTTGAGTTTAGGCAAGCCGTTGAGCTTAAGGGCTTCGCGAGTCATTACAGTTTTAAGGATCTTCCTTCGGTTGTGGCCTATGAAAGTTCTCGATGGGGAAATCAAACGCTGGGAGACCTCCCGGGGAACAGCTTTTTTCAATTTGAATTCGACGGCTGGGTCGGTGGCGGCGAGGCCTGTCTGTGCTACTTCAAGCCTTTTAAGCTGCGCGCAGGTGGATACCTGCTGGAGAATAGTAAAGCGGACCCCACTTTTAATCGTGGTCAGGAGTTTTTTGTTCGTGCCGACATGGGAATTCTCGGAACGGTGGTGAGTCCTTATTATCTCCAGTTCTTTAATGAGTCTGATACCAGCCCTGCCCGCTACAACAGTGGAGCCCGGGGACATAACAACCGCAAAGGTGATGGGTTTGGCTTGGAGATCTTCTTTAGGCCCTACAACTTTAGGATCGTTGCCGAATACATGAGTAGTGACGTGATCAATGCAACTCCCAATCAGGAGAAGTTGGATTCGGTCCTCTTTAAGGTGGAGACGCTCTATGTGGATTTTTAAGCGTCTTCCTCTTTTAGCATTGTTCATGTTGTTCCTGGGATTGAGCTCCTGTTGGAAGGCCAGCCCTCACGATCCAGCCAAACTCAAGGCTATGAATGAGAGTCCCGAGGAGCAAAACACCAACTTCCTGGTCGTGTCGGTTGGCGGAAGTGCTCTTCCCACCAGAGAGGTCACTAAGGATTGGAAGATCCCCATGGCTCGCTACTACGATCTTTACGCCTGTTTGATTGATCGTGGCTCACGCAATAAGATATTGGGAATTCAATTTAAGGTGAAAGTTGACGAGACAGAAGTGCAACCATGGACAGATGAGAACGGCTGCCTTCATTGGCAGGAGCGAATCCCTGTCCCCAACTTCTATGCGGACGAGAACTACCTGGAGCTGGAGCGTACAATCGAGGGCCTGGGCATCTATAAGGGTCCGCGCAAAATAAAAATCGCCGTCAACCCCTGGGCGGGATTCCGTCGAACGGGAAATCCTGAAATTGTTTGGGTGAAAACTGGCGGAGAAATTCCAAAAGAGATCAAAGTCATCGGCAAAGAAGAGGTCAGGCAAGCCTTAGCTGGCCGCAATGGCCAACAGCAGCCGGCAGGTTCGCAAGAAGGGTCAAAAAGGGCGGATGCCGCGAAACAACTGTGGATGACTAATGTATCTTCCTATGTGAAGCAGATTGAGGAGTTGGATAAAGGAGTGGCGCTTGAGATCCACCTGGCCATGAAGCCAGTGGTCAAGCTTCGCAGTTTACAAGGGGATCCCAGCCCCTATCCCATTAAAGCAGGAAAGTTTCGGGTCTACGCTCAGATCGTGGCTACCAATTTGGGCCGCGATAGGGATCAGAGCTTGATCCTCACGCCGGACATTCCGCCCTCGGTGGGAGAGGTGGATGAGGCAGATGGCAATTTGCGTGTTTTTTTGAATGCCCAAATCACCAGGCGGGTGGCAAGGGGAAATTTACAGCTGGCATTGCGAGTTGTTCCCATAAATGCCCCTGAAGAAATTGAGGCATTCGAGGGTCTCTATGAAATTGGGGATTACACACAATTGCAGGGTAAGCAGGGCCTTTGGGTTAGCCCCAAAACCTATGCCGAAGGCGAAAGGTTTGACTTTGATGCCTATCTTAAGGATACGGCCAACTATGAAAAGCTCATGGAAGCCCATCAGGCCTTTAAGCTTGAGCCCTTTGAGTTTTCCACAATGCAAATTAAATTTGAGACAATCAAACCAGGCGAGACGGCCACCACGCGAACAGTGGAGTACTCTGTGGTCGCCTGTGTGCGCAACATTGTGAGTGGAAACCGAGTGCGCGATGAGATGTTTTATGTCGAAAAGATCCCGGACAGTCGCTATGTGGCTCTGGATCAATCCTTCTATCCAGAAGGGGATGATTCGAAAAAACCTTGGTGTGCCGGTGGAAAAAAACCAGACGAATCCAAGTCGTGTAGGGAGATACCAAAAACCAATCATGAGGGCTGTTTGACCTGGATAGGTCATGTGACTCACAAATATTATAAGCCTGAAGAACTCCTGTTCCCAACTGTTCGTATTAAACACGTCTCCAGTGGGTTCACCAAAGAGCTCACCTTGGCTATTAATCCTTGGGATTTGTTCGCCACCTTTGGACGCGACAGAAGGGTTTTGACGGACGAGTATGTGGATTCATTGCGTGAAGTCGGGACCGTCCAGGGGAGTAGCAAAGGGCGCGAGAAGATTCCGTCACTGTTTTTCATTAATCAGTTTAGTTACCACACACTTCGCTTCCGCTATGAAATCGACGAATTCATGAACCTCAATGTGAAGAAGATGCTGTTGTGGCGGGTGGACCCGAGTGTTTTGAGGTACTCAAGTATTGTGAATGGACGACGTGCGACGGAGCATTTGCGGGATGGGATCTATCTGCTTAAGGCTGCCGTACAAAAGGACTATTTGGATCCAGCGGCACGAGGAGTTTCCATCGGTCGAGATCCCTATTCAGGTGAAACGAGACTGCAACTCAGTGAGGAAGTCAAAAAGAAGCAGTACATCACCGCGGTGAAGAAGCTGGTTCGAGTGCAGGACGGGAAGATCATCACTCCGGTGGAAATTGCCATGCGGGATCTGCGGCTGATGCGCATTCGTTCGAATATGCTCGTCCAACTGGAGACCATTGACGAGAAGGAGCTGACTAAGGTTTCCATCCTCCATGAAGAGTTGAGGAAGCTGGGGAAAGAACGTCAGCTGAAGGCTGAAAATGGCGGGTCTGAGGCTGAATATCGAAATTTTATGGCCGCTAAAATGCGTCCTGTTTACAATTATGTTCGCGAGCTGTCTGAACTGGAAATGAACAAGCCGGGACGGCTGTCCACACCGGACGACTTTGCCAAGTTTTATGATGAAATGGACGAGTTGAAGGACCTGCCCGCAGACTTTTTTAGTAAAGTAAAAGACAAGACCTTGCAGGCCTACAAGAAGAATGACCTGACCTATATGCCAACGGCTCCTATTGTCGACCTGGATAGTTTGCGAGATTTGGATTCGGGTCTAGAGCCTCGTGTGTTTTCTGGTCCTGTTACTTTGCTTTTGAACTCCAACAGTTCCTACATGCGGCCGACAGACAACTTGGATGAGATCTACTGCCCATCCAGTGATGACTGTGACCGCATTAAAAAGGAATTGGCGGACCTTCATGGTGGCAAAAAAGAGGACACCGAGTATCGGGACTCCCCTTTCTTTGGTTCCATCAAGCACCTCTATCGCAAGGCCGTGGATCGGGTGATCGAGGATATGATGAAGCTTGAGGAGAACTACCGTGCGCGCAATTCCGTGGCCTCACTGCTCTATACTTTTGTTCGTGACTACAATCTCACCTATATCTCCCTGAAGGATAAGCCCTTAATCAAGTTTGATACGGATAAATGCAAAACGGTAGACGATAACATTCCAGAGAAGGGCAACTGCCTTTCGCGGACCACCGAAGGGATGATGCCGATTGATCAGTTTATTAACGAGATCAACGTTAGGCGATTTGCCAACAAACCGATTGAGGCAGAGGAACTTTTGGGTGTCATTGACGGTGAGGCTCTTGATGTGAGGTTGACATCAAGGCTGTGTAACTGGATTGCAGCTCGCGCAGAACAGGTATGGAAGGAAAGCAAAGGTCCAAGGATTAATGCGGCCGGCGGGATACACCTTCGCCAGGACCTCTTTTGGCAATGCATTAGTAATCAACTCAGCTGGGAGAGACGGCCCGACAAGCACACACCCACTTTCATTGTTGAGCGAAAATACAAGATCTACCAAACGGGCGATTACCGCTTTAAGGGTGGTAAGTCCATGAACCTGAACGTGGGCGCAAGTTTTAGTTTGAATCACTCGGAGTCTTTTTCCTTCGGAAAGTCCTATAACCTTCTTGGACCACTCAACGGAATTCCCTATGTAGGAGCCATCTTGAGTCCGGCGGCCCTGCGATTATCCAGTGATGAATCCAAGAGCAGATCGGATGGGACCTCTATCAGTGAACAGGCCTTCCTGGTCATGCAGCAGGCGACGATGGATCTGGAGCTCCTTAGATATGAAAAGTGCGCCATTGTTAGAATGCATCCTGACCGATTTAATGAAATCCCGATGTTTTACTTTGGCTCGCGAGGAGACTCTGAAGGTGATCGCAAAGTATTAAGTGAGATCACCCGTGGCCTTATGTTCTGTAAGGGTGAAGAGGAAACCAAGCCCATTGCCGTGAGGGAACGCTATTACTACTTTACTCAGCACTTCACTGAAGGTGACCAGTTAGACTCCAGTGATCTCTATAACCACCCATGGCTGTTGGGTCTGCGTGGAGTTCGCGATTTCCACACTTTTGTAGCCCTGCTTAAGGCAGTGCCTTATAATTGGAAACTGGATGCTGTGGTTGAGGAGGAAGGCTGGGCTCTGCAGCACATGATGAATACCTATCGGGAAATTCACCCGACATTTCCTGGCCTGTATTCCATCCTAAGTACCGAAGAGGATAAGCTAGAGTACCCCTTTGAGGACCGACCTCATAACTCCTTTGCCAATGGCTGGAAGAAAAAGCCGGTTGGCGAGGGAGAGGGGAGAGATTAAATATTGTTATTCCTGGACTCTCTGAAGAGAGTCTCTCTCAATCAGGGGCGAGTTGAGTTTTCGTGAACAATGCCGTGACGAAAGCATGACTCGCCCCACTTTTATTTGCCACTCCATCAACAATACGTTCTGACCACTGGGGAATTTGGTCCCTGGACTCCAATAGAAGGTCGATTACGCGAGCCATTTCATCCCGGGTGGCACAAACCTGAACCATGTGAAGATTTGTTCCAAGCTCCTTGTGTTTAAACTCCAAGGCCTCCCGGTTGTTTTGGTGGTCCGGTCCCACTAGGGTCACGGCGCCTGAACCAAGAGGCTCCATCACGCTATGGACGGAACCTTTAAAAGAGCCTCCCACAAAGGCCATGCGGCCCCAGGAGTAGAGGTCAGCTAGAATACCCACTTGATCAATGATTAAAACGTGACCCTCAGGGTAGTGGTCGGCCTCGGAGTAACGGCAGCTGGTCAGGCCTAAGTCTTTGAGCTGGCTCGTGAGGGATTTGAGGTGCTCAGTTGTGGGCTCATGAGGCGCCAGAATTAAATGCAGGCCATGATCCTTAATAAAAGGAGCCAGCGCAGGCAGCAGGACTTTTTCGTCTTCCGGCCATGTCGAGCCGCCAACCATGGTTCGTAGAGGATCAGCTGGTTTTAGCTCCTCTTTGAGATCTTTTTTGTGGCTGAGACGAAAGAGAACCTGATCATAGCGAGTGTCCCCGGCTGCAGTCACGGACGCTTGGGGCAGGAGATGCAAAATCTCCGATCGGTCGTCTTCGCTGACGCAGAAAATTTCGGAAACCAATGGAAGCAACAGACGCGCCAGGAGTCTGCTGAAAATACCCCGGGCCTTTTTGCCCGAGAAAGTGGCGCTAAACAAATAGACGGGAAGGTTTCGCTTGCCACACTGATAAAGCATTTCCGGCCACAAATCAGTACGTGAAATCAAGCAGACCTGAGGATTAAAACGCCTGAGAAACTGACGACAGGCAGCTGTCGTATCCAAGGGTAAGGGTTCATCCCAGTCCACTTCGGGAGTGTTGGCGATGTTCTTCTGATAGGTGGGGGAAAAGTAGGTAACAAGGATTGGGGTCAGTGGGGCGCGCTGTTTGATTTCACGGAGGACGGACTTGGCGTATTCGAATTCTCCGGAAGAGGCATGGAGCCAAATCGGCCTTTTCTTCCCAAGCCAATTGGGTGGTTGCCGATGATTGGCTTCCATGCGCAATTTCATTCCCCGGCGGATTTTAGATGAGAACCAAAAACCGAGTGTAAAAAACAGGCTCAATAGAAGAGGCAGCCCGACAAAGCGGTAGAAAATAAAAAAAGGCCAAAAATACCAACTTACTGACACACTTATACCTGAAGCTTTAATTGTTGATTGAGTTCACTTGCAACCGATTCGGGTTTGATGTCAATCAGGCATTTTCTGACTTCTTTGATGCGACATTCGCCCCGGCCATCCTTGGTGCAGGGGCGACAGGGGAGGTCCACCTCAAAGGTGTGGCTGTTGGGCCAGCTGGGAAAACCAAAGGCGGTGGGGCCGATCAATGCCCAAGTGGGGCGGCCCAGGTAATCCCCCAGATGAAGGAGGCCCGTGTCTCCACTTACAAGGCCCCCACATTCACTCACCAGGCGGGCGGATTCATTCCAGCTTAGGAGGCCCGCCAGATTCTGAACTCTCTCGGGGGCAACCTTCTGAATTTCATCCAGGAAATGATCCTGGGGGCCTCCCAGAATCATGAACTTCGCTTGAGGAAGGTGCGCGATCAGAGTCTGCCAGTAATCCACCGGCCAGCGCTTCATCTCCCACGCAGCACTGGGAGCCAGCAAAAGGCATTCGCTAGCAGGCCATTTGAGAAGTTGTCGAGTGTCTGGCTTGAGATCAGTAAGATTCAGGCCATGGGAGTGCTTTGTGTCCCATTTAATGCCCCATGGGCCAAGTGGCCACACAAAGGATTGAGCCCCATGGTAGGGCCAGGGAAGCAGCTTCCAGCCGAGGCGAAAAAGCAGCCATCGCTTCAGGCGGCTCTTCCCTCGCCGCAAAAAATGGGGAATGCGGCCTGGGCCCGGAAAGCGCAAAATCCAACTGAGAATATGGCTGCGGACATTGGAGTGAGCATCATATAGGTGAGTGAAATTCTGCCGGCGCAGCTCTTGAGCCAGCCGCAGCAGGGCCGACAATCCGCCTTTGCGATCCAGAGACCAGGTTTTCTGCAGCTGTGGGTGAGTGGCGACCAATTCGGCAAAATCACTGCGGGTTACCCAGTGAATGGGGGCGCCAGGGAAGCGTGCCGCCAAGTGATCAGCAGCCGTCAGGCATTGAATGATGTCTCCAAGGCTTGAAAAGCGGATGATCAAAATCTTGTGAGGACTCTTGGGCTGTAGGCTCATAGGCTGAGCCTATCTCACTTTGGCCTCCTCTCCAAGCTGCTTGAAAGCAAAAGGGAGCTTTGAAGGGCTCCCTTTTGCCAAAACAGAATCAACTACGAGGGTTACTAGCGGGCCTGATCCAGGCGCTCCAGCTGCATCATCTGCATGACGTCGGCAGCACTTAAACCATCGGCTGGGATCTGATAGAATTCGTGGACGTTCAGATCTTTGTCGTCTTCCCAAACCCGGTAGTACTGGTGGGCATCATCCAATTGGGCGTAACGGTTGCCATCGCGTCCAGAGGGGCTGATGTCTTCCAGCTTTTTGCTCAGATAGGTCACCATATCCTGGCCTTTAAAGCTAACGCCTTCAAGAGACTCAGGCTGAAGTTTGGTGGACCAGTAAGGGGCAGTCACTTTGTAGTAGTTCTTGTAGGGATCATCTGATCCGCTCACAATGTCCCCACGTTCAGCTCGCGTTCCGCTGGAGCCCATCCACCAACGACTGTGAGAAGGAAGATCTTCGCGGGCGATGGTCATGAGTTCACCCTTATAAGTGCCTTCCTTTTTTGATTTGATCAACTTGGCGAGATCTGTGGAACTCGCGTCCCAGGATTTGGCAAAGGACCGTGATTCAGGAGAGCTGAGTTTGACCCATTTTTTTACCAACTTCTCCAGGGGCATTCCTTCAGCCATCAGGGCCTGAACCACCTGCTCTGCTACAGGGCCGAGAGTAACAACCGCCTGAGTGGGCCTGCCGTTCTTCTCGCTCGCGGCCAGTATCGCCTTGATTATGTGAATGCGTTTTTTCATAACATCGCCATGGAGAGCAATGGAGGCAACTTGGTCTTGCTCCATACCCAGAGTATCAACTGGCAGGTTGCGGAGGATGGCATAGTCGCTGGCGACCCCAGATGCCTTAAGCCAGGCTTGGAGCTTTTGCCCCACGGTTCCGCTCAATGCCCGGCCAGAGAAGAATCCATCATGGGAATACTGGTCAGCCAGGATGAGTACCCGAGCCTGATTGAGGCGGCCACGGTAGATGGGTCCGTGTCCAAACGACGGATGATTCATGGGTTGCACACTCAATCCAGAGAGAGCATAAAAGTCCGGCCAGTTTTTCTGGAGGGCCTCAGAGAGATCACAGGAATAAATAGGAGCTTTTTTGCCGAAGCCGCAGGGGCCCGGATCAAAAGACATGAAATCGGCCTTTGGAGATTCGTAGGGGACGTCACCGGGGGCCATGCCTTTGAGGCCAACAACCTTTGTTCCCTTTTTAACAAAGCCTGAATCGACATCGCTCGGGCGCTCCGACTTGGGGTAGCTCACTTTGTGGCCGTCAGCATTGTACTTTCCGGCCCGAGAGAACACTTGAATGGCTTTTTGGGTTTGGCGATTTGAAGAAGTGCCCGATTGACCCATACGCCAGTTGGTACCAAAAGCAAAATCACGAAAGGGAACGGGGGCATTTCCATACTTGTACTCGCCTTCCAGGAGAGCTTGCATCAACTCATCACGAGTGCTGCCGAGACCTTCATCGATATCTGCCATCCACTTAGGATTGTCCTTCATGAACTGACCCACCTTGCGGGCTGCAGTGGTGAATCCCTTAATGATATTTTGCAGAGCCGCCAAACCACCGTTACGAGGACTGGCTCCGCCGGGGTGAGGGACACCGATAACTAGAATATCATTCTTCAAATTCACTGAAACCTTTTTGCCGTCACGGGTGTACTTGTTTTTGAAGTATTCCTTCATTCCGGAAGTGTCACAGTTTGCCAAGTTGTTGGAAGCAAAACAGCGTCCTCCGCGGGCGTTGACCCAAGTGGCGACGGAAGCCTTACCTCCGGTTCCCACTCCCATAACAAAGGACAAGGTCTCAGGATTTTGTTCCACCATGTAGTCAAACAGACGGTGACGATAGTCAACAATGGGGCTTTCCACGTCTTGTTCCATCCATTTGAATTTAGCATCTTCGTGATCCAGCTGCCCGTTGATGGTGTAAACAAAGGTGTTCAAAAACAAGTAGCTGTGTTTCACGCCGAGGAAATTCAAAAATTTTTGCGTCTTGGTTCCAGTTGATCCAGTAAAGGCCCGGTTAGTGACGTTTTCGTCCTGAGCCCCTTCTTGGCCAACCACAAATGCCTTCACCTCATTTTGTCCGAGCCGTCCCCGATACCACATAGGGCCGAAGATCCAGCGAAATTTTTCTTGACCGTCTTTCCCCAGCACCTCTTCGCCAATGCCCCGGTAATTGGGAGTTTCGGCAAAGAGCCTGGCCCATTCTGAGTTGATGGGCGGGCCTGGATCGTAGTCAGATGGAAGTCCTCTTTCAGCTTTGATGTAGTGTCCGCCTTGTTGGTAGGCGGAAGCGGGGTTGAGCCACAAGAGGGCGGCTCCAAGACAGGTCAGAACACCAAGACGAGTCATGGTTTTTCTCCTTACTTTGGGTGGTTTTCCCGAAAGTAATGGACCCGGATTCATAGCGTCAAATCAGGTTCTTGTGCTTATAAAAGTTAGACAGGAAGCCTCGGGTCTGTGGAATTATTTCAGACCGAACCCAGTAATCCCATCTGTTTGAGTTGGATCTTGAGGGTGCCGGGGTCGCGAAAATGAAGGGCGAGAAAGCCCATGTCCAGGGCAGTTTTTACATTTTCCAGGCTATCGTCAATAAACAGGCAATCGGTGGCTTTGAGATCGTATCGGTTCAGAAGAATTTCAAATATTTTTGGGTCAGGTTTTACCACACCTTCATTGCCACTTAAAATAAGCCCATCAAACTCGCCCAAAAAACCAAAGCGCTTTTCAACCAGGGGAAAGGTTTGAGAAGACCAGTTGCTAAGGGCATAGAGGCCGAATGAGCCCACCTTTTGAAAGTGGCGAAAGAGCTCCACTGTAAGGGCAATCTCCCCTTGGACCATCTCGGGCCAGCGGTCCCAATAGAGTCTGATCTCACGGCTGTAGTGGGGGCAGGCCTGGCAGCGTTCTTCAATGCCGTCAGTAAATGACAGTCCGGCATCCAGTCGGGCATTCCATTCCGAGGAGCAGACATACTGCAGGAAATACTCCATTTCGTCCGCCGATTTGAAAACCTGCTGATAGAGATACCTGGGGTTCCAATCAACCAGGACGCCGCCTAAATCAAAAACAATATTCTTCACCATGAGGGGAGTCTAGCATCCGGCCCCGACCTTGGCCAAGGTAGAACCGAGGCAATTGTGTCCCACTCTTGGGCCTTGGTCCAGTTTCTTGATCTGGATTTAACCGGCTCATCAGGAAGGCCGAAAGGTTGCATTGAGAAAGTGCAGAAATATCAACTGGAAAGCAGTGATGCGGATGAATAAAATGAGTTTAACTTCATTCAGATCGCGAATGCTCTATCTACTAATTGGAGTGGTGCCGGTGTTCTTTGGTTGTCAGACGGCCACACTCAATGTGCAGACCAGTCCCGACGAAGCCGAGGTCTTTGCTGTCTATCCGGGACAACAACCTGCGAAACTTGGGAAAACACCCTTAAAAGTAGAAAGCCAGGCCCTGTTTGCCCACCCGGGTGATTCATTCAAACTTTTGGTGCAAAAAGAAGGCTTTTTTACTGAGCAGTTTTTGGTTCCCAAGTCCCTATTCGCCGCCAATGTTAAACTTGATATCGCGATGAAAGAAAATAAGGCGCCAGTCGCCTGCACAGAACAAGACGCAGCTGTGGAAGAAGTGGCCCGCAATGTGGCCCAGGCCCAGTCCTTTATTCAGGCCAAGCGCTATGAGGGAGCGGTGAGAATCTTGCTCAACCTTTCGGATCGTTTTCCCAACTCCAGCGTGGTCTACGATTTATTAGGTAATGCCTATTATTTGATGAAGGATTTGGAGTCGGCTCTAGGTAATTACGAGAAGTCTTTGCGGCTAAGTCCTAATAACTCTGAAACGCAAAGAATGGTGAATAAGCTAAAGTCGATCTATTCAATTCGAGCGCCGGCAGGAAATTAAGTATGTATTATGTATTAGGCCTACTCATAGCTACTTCCAGTGTTGTTGCGGTGATTATTCACCTGCAGCAGGCCTATACCAGCTACTATGACTTTGTGGCTTTTTGGATGGTTTTGGGTGGTACAATGTCTGTGGCCACTATCATCGCCCCTTGGGACATTCGTCGCGACTTTTTTCGCAATCTTAGGTCATTGATAGTACATGTGACACCCTCGCAAAGAGACTTTTTGCAGGTATGCTTGGACATCATTGGAAAGCATAGCAATGGGCTTAAAGATTTCAAGGCAGATCCGTCCCGCATTGAGCAGCGGATTTTACGAGATGGCTTGGAGTTGATCTCCCTTGGATTCATGACGGACAAGATTGAACCCATCCTAAAGGAAAGAGTTTACCAAGCCAACGAGCGCAACTTTCGCTGTAGTGCCATGGTTAGATCCTTGGCCAAGTACCCTCCCGCCTTCGGGTTGGCCGGAACGGTTTTTGGTCTGGTTCACCTGATGCGAGGTGTGTCTGAAGGAATGACGGCCGAGGAAACCGGTGTGCGCATGGCAATTGCGCTGGTGGCAACACTTTACGGTTTGATGGTGGCCAACCTGTTTGTCAATCCTGCCGGTGAATTGATTAACCGCTATGGGAAAATGGATGAGCGCTTGGCAGAGCTTGCCATTCAGGCTGTATTGCTGGCTGCTGATAGAACTCCGATTCTTGAGGCCCAGGAGATGCTCAACTCATTTGTTGATGAGGACCAGCGTATTGATTTGACCTCAGGGTTTGGTGCAGCTGTTTTTGAAGAGGCAGCCTAAGTGAAAAGACAAGAAGTGTAAAATGAGAACGATTAAGCGAAATTTACATCGCCAGCAAGAAGAAGTGGACACGGAAGGAACGTGGGCCATTTCCTATGGCGATATGATTACCCTGCTTTTGAGCTTCTTCGTTCTGTATTTCACTGTAGATCCCAAGGCCGAACAGCAGGAACGTCTGCAGAAGTCCCTGATCACTAACCTGGAAGCCATGGCTCAGCCATCAGAAGAGGAATCCTCCAAGGGTGTTCGACTTCATATTGGGGAAGAACAAGCAAGCGATGTGGATGAAAAAGTGCTGGCTAAACTGGGAGCTAAGGTTCATCAGGTCGGGCAACGGGTCATTGTCGAGTTCCCTGGGATCTCTTTCTTTGAGGTCGGAAAGATTGCTGTACGTGAAGATGCAGTAAAAACCCTGACAGCGTTTGCTAAGCTCTACACTCCTTTTGCGGGTCAGTACCTGTTGGGCATAAGAGCATTTACGGACAATCGGCCGGTGATCCCTTACAAATCGCGAAAGTTTTCGGACAATCTAGAGTTGTCGGCCTTGCGCTCAGTGGCCACCATGAGGGTGTTGCAAACACGGGGGATTCCTCTTCACCGTATGAAGCTTTCGGGTCTTGGTGAGTTTGAGATCACTCCAGAGGAGTTAAAGGCTGCCGGTATCGATTGGAGCAATCGGGACCCAAGGGATTTAGCTCGAAAAGTAGTGTTGGTCATCGAGCCAGCCACAAAAACAGTGGGTAAAGCAAAAGGAAAAGTAGATGGAGGCAAGGGATGAAGACAATCAAAACTTTAATTAAAGTCTTGGTTCTTTGCGCACTTCTACTGCCGCAAATCCTTCTTGCCCAAACCGACACTCGACATCCCCGTGTCGCAGAGCTTGAAGACCAGTATAAGACCCAGGCCATGGACTTTTTAAAGGCCCGGTTTCCTCATGTTCCCTTCTCCGTGGTGGTCAGTATTGTGCCTCTACGCCGAGCGGGCGGGGAGAATTATTCGGCCAAAGAAGAAGCTTTGCCTTACTATTTGCTTGAAGATGAGGAAATCCGCGATGAATGGGATGATCCTAATGCCAGCCTATATGTACTGAGTAAGAGAATCCAGTCCGTTCAGGTAATCATTTCCGTGCCTTCGACGGTGACGGAAGAAGAACTCTCTGAGATCAAGGAGACTCTGACTTCAACCTTGCGCCTGATCCCAGCGCGGGACACAGTGGAAATCCGCCGGCGAACCTGGTCTGGGCTCCCCAATTTTTCACTCTATGCGGCCATTGGTCTTGCGGCGATTGTGGTATTCCTTCTTGGTTTATACATAATCACCCGGTTTTCGTTGAGACGCATGACTCGGGTGTTCTCCGATTTGCAGGCATCCTTGGGTAAACAAAACCAGCAGCCCACGGTGGCTCCACCGAGCTCAACCGCGGTGGTGGAGAAATCAGACACTCTTGGTGGCTCAGGGTCAGGTGGTGACTTTAGGTTCACCGACCCCATTAAAATTCGTGAAGTCATTGGTAGCCGTGTACATGAGCTTCTCTATTCAGATGAGTTTCCACGGCTTGAGGATATGGTGACGTTGGATCGTTTTGCCCAGCAGGACCACAAGGCCCTGGGAGCTCTGCTTGCGGAGTTTCCCATGGATATGCAGCGAAAGCTCTTCTCGTTTGGCAAGGGCGATTACTGGATGGAGGCCTTTACCGATCCCGGAGAATTGACTCCCTTGTGTTTGCAAATGCTTGAGCGTTTGTGTCGGGTGCAGAGGTCTAAAAAAGGCAAGGACTGGGAGAATTTGTTGATTCAGGTGTGGCGCATGGAAGAACAAACGCGCATTCGCTTTCTCCGTCAGATCGATCAAGAGATAGCCATGGCCATTGTGCATCCCATGCCCAAAAATATCTCGGTGCCAACTGCACGGCAGGCATTTCCGGGAAGTTGGGCCTCGGTGTTGGATCCGAAATACAAGCCGACCCGAGTCGATCAAGAGCACATTGAAATGCTCCTGGTGCAGGCAACCGAACTGGTGCCGCCCGTGGAGTTTGAAATCCTGGAGAAGTACAAACAAGAGAAGGATCTGATTGCATACTTGAACACCTCGGACGTGGTGGCGGAGAGAGAAATCTACCGTGCTTCTCCGGAAGACGCCATGATCCATAAGATTCGCCCTCCATTTTACCGAGTTCTTCTCGATGAAAACGACTATATGGAAGACTTTGTTGCTCGTGTGAACTTGGATGACTGGGCGCTCGCTTTGTTCAATGTTGCCCGAGGTGACAGGAGCAATGTGGATCAGCACTTTTCCAGTAAACAGAAGTTTATTTTTATCGAAAAGCTGAAAGCTTTGGACTCTGGGAAGTTGGATCCAAGAGCTGTGGGCCAGGCTCGAGAGAGGGTTGCCCGCTATTATTCGGATTTCCTTTTTGAGCGAACTATTCTGGCGGCCCGGGGTTCCGTGGCTCCTGGAGAGGAAGGCCCTGAGGCTGAAGAGAAAGCGGAAGACAAAACAACAGTTGAGGAAAAGGACGATAAGCGCGATGTGGCCTAGGGGCAAAAACCTCTTTGTTGGAATCGCGTTAGTGGCTTCAGCCGTCAGCCTTTCGTTTTCTGCCTCTGCCTCCAAACTTGATATCATGGCTGGGTGGTTTTCCATTTCAGCGAAAACCAACTCTGGGAGCTCAGAGCTCTCCAACTTTGGTGCCTATCGAATTAATTATTTTATTCCTGTGTTTCGGCAGCTTGATCTCACTGTGGGCTACAGTCTGCTTATGAGTGACACCTTTGGCGGGGATTTAGGTTACGGAGTCGATGGGGGGGTGACCTACTACCCGGTCTCAGGAAGCACTCCAGTAAAGGCCGCCGCTGAAAATTCGCGTATGGTGATCGACTCTCTGTGGAGGCCTTATATTGGTTTGGGTTTTTCCCAAAGACAGTTCCAATCTGTGCAGTCGACTTACGCCGGATTTTCCATGTATGGGGGAGTGGAGCGTAGCCTCATGCGTGAATTTGACTTCAAAGCTGAGCTGCGCATTGTGGAACTTCAGGGCGCGGGGATTGCAAAGGCCACGGAAATGACTGTGGTGGCTGGCCTCATCTATCCGTTTTAAGGCGGATTTTTCGGCCGTAATTATTAGGGAAACTTCATCTTTTCGTCCACATTCTCAATGTGAGAGGTCAGCTCGTCTAAGACGGGAAAAGGGCGGATCAATTTGGGAATCCAAGACGACACCGTCCCGTCTAAGGTTTTAATTTTGGGGGAAACTAACCGATAATTAACTAGACCAGACATGTGACGAGGATCGAAATGGGGCGTATCCGGAAATTGAAAATGTCACACCACTTGAGGTGGTTTATTGGGGCAACCCTTATTGCCTCGGTCGCCCTTTCTTGTAAACGTTCAAAAGATGATTTTAGTTTTGTCGATGACGATTCCGGCAACACGGTGGAGGTAGACACGGATCGATTGGTGATTATCGATTCGGTTCCTACCTCTTCAGTTACAGTGGTGGAGAAGGGCAATAACCAGGATTATTTCGTTTCGGCCAAAACCCCAGCTGGTCGGGTGATCAAATACACCTGGATCCTAGATGGCACCACAATGCAGTCCGGGGATGGGCAGGTCTACAACTTTGCTGCTAACGACGGGAATTTGGGCAACCATACTCTCGTGGTCAGTGTCCATGATGGGGTGGAAACCGAAACAGTGACCTGGTCGGTGAAGTCCAATGGACCTCCGGTGTTGACCAATCTGGTGACCGGAACCCCCAAGGTGTCAGTGGGCTCCAGTATTAATTTGGCTGTCAGTGCCACTGATCCCAACAGTGATGTGATCACTTACACTTGGCTCCTCAATGGACTGGTATCGCCAAACTTAGTTTCTTCCGGAGCGACGGCTGTTCTTACCGGGGCATCGGCCGATGTGGGGGCCAAAACCATTATTGTCCAGGCGAGCGATGGGTCGGCGACGGACTCGGTGACATTTACTGCTGAAGTGAATCACTTTCCTATGGCCTGTAATGAGCTGGCGCAAGGGGAAATTTGCACCTATGCGGGGAATCCCAACATTGGTGACGGCATCAATCCAACGACTTCGGCTTATGATGAGAGGATTCAACCCATCGCCCACTGTCAAGACTCGGCCGGGAACTACTACCTGGCTGACTACAACAATCACATTATGTGGTTTTACAATGTTTCGGGCTCCGACATTACCAGACATGGTGTCACAATCGCAGCTGGGACCATGAAGGTGGTGGCGGGATCAGGTGAGGCGGCAAGTGGCAATGATGGCCTGGCGCTTTCTGAGGGCCTTTATTCGCCACGAGGCTGTGCTTACCATGATTCCTCCGGTCGATTGTTTATTTCGGAGTACTCGGGCAGTCGGGTCAAGTATGTGGATGCCAATGGTTTTATATTTGGCGGTATGGGTTATGGAACGAGTACGGTTCCGGGAGATACGGCCTATAACCATGACTGCAACAACCCCATGGGGATGCATCTCTATGGAGACAAGCTGTACATTGCCTGCTATGGCAATGATCAGGTCCGAGAGTGGGACCTGAATACCGACACAGCCACGGTAGTTTACGGAGATGGCGGAAACAATTATGACGGCGAGGGAGGTGCTCCCACAGCCGCCGGAGCTGATCGGCCTTGGAACCTATTCGTCAATGCCGATGGCATATATGTCGTTCACTCGGACTACCATCGAATTCGTTTTATCAACACCACCGGGGCGAGCAAAACCTTTTGGGCCGGATCGACCCCAGTCACGGTGAACGCCAACACCGTGCGCACAATCATTGGGTCGGGAGGAAACAACTATCAGGAGAACAATGCGCCACAACTTCTGGCCTTGGGCT
This sequence comes from Pseudobdellovibrionaceae bacterium, assembly GCA_020635075.1. NCBI lineage: Bacteria > Pseudomonadati > Bdellovibrionota > Bdellovibrionia > Bdellovibrionales > Pseudobdellovibrionaceae > Pseudobdellovibrionaceae bacterium. Next base: position 828,264 of record JACKAM010000001.1, read on the forward strand.
CCCTTTCCGATATTGCTGTAATTGGTAATCTCTATTACTTTACCATGCGCTACAATGGGCGCGAGCGCCTCATGGTAGCGAACGATACGGGTGTGGCTCAGGTCTTCGATGGCAAGACAGTCAACAATGGTCAGGCGGCCAATATTCTCTTCAGTTCTGGTGGCTACAATGGATCGAACATTACTTTTAGTAATGCACGAATTAATGATGTCTATGACATCAGTGTGGATGTGTTAGACAATACGATCCTTCATTTTAGTGACTATGCCAATTATCGCCTACGAAGTTTTGATTTGGTGAATGAAAAAGTGGTGGATCGCCTTGGTTCAGGAAAAGCGCGCTGGGGGTTTTATGGAGATGTGGCCAAGCCAACTTTGGAACACCTGTTCTACTACCCAGGTGGTCTTGCATTCAACGACACCAACAAACATCTCTATTTTGTTGACCGCAGTAATTACCGCATTCGCGATGTGGACCCCTATGGTTTGATTTCAACCATCATTGGTCGAGGTAACGGTGACACAACGGTTGAGGATGATGTCCCCACCAACGCCTATTTGCGCACAGCCTTCAACTCTAACAATAGCATGCACAATGGCTTAGAGATTTTGCCTGACGGTAGTGTCGTGAACCTCAATACCTATGGGCACAACTTCCGCATTTGGAATGGCTCCGGAATTCTTAAAGCCTTCTTTAATACCTTTATTCTCAACGATCGGATTTCCACAGTTGCTGGAGATCCATTGGGAGGATCTAATGGCCCCGGCAACGGTCCGGATGGGCCGGCTTTGTCTGCCCAATTGAATTATCCTAACGGCATTACCTACTATGATGACGGGGCCAACAAGTACATGTACGTGGCGGACACCCAGAATCACTGCATACGCCAGCTGGATGAAGCGGGCAACATGACGGCGATTCTTGGAACCTGCGGTACGTCTGGGGATTCGGGTCCAACCAATATCGATGAGGCTTCGCTACTTATGGATCGGCCTCATGATGTCACGGTTGACAGTCTTGGTAACTTGATTGTCACCGACTCTTGGAACAACAAGATCCGCTACTGGAATCGTACTGTGGCTCCGGTGACTGTGGGAATTGTGACAGTAAACCCCGGCAAGGTGAGTACATTGGTCTGCAACAATGGCCTGACGGGAAGCGCTTCTGAGGACGTGTTCTCGACCAGCGCCCGTTGTTATCGACCCATGGGACTCGACCTCAGTCCTGATGGAAATTCGCTTTGTTTTAGTAATACCTGGCGCCACAATGTGCGTTGTGTGGATCTAACCACCGGAAAGATCCGCACTGTGGCCGGTCAATTGGAAGCAACGCCAAGAGCAGGTTCCCCTTCCGGCTTCGAGCAGGAGGGTGTTCCTGGAATCAACTCAACCTTGTACTACCCCGGTGGAGTGGACTTTGATGCCAATGGGGATCTCTATATCTCCGATCAGTACAATCACATCATTCGTAAGCTCAAGCTCAGTCCCTGATTTGTCCCCTGGACTTCGGTCTCACTCAAAACAAAGCAAGTTTTGAAATTCCCGGTCTTGCCTGAAGCGGTGATTTTTCCGAAAAGCAAGTGATATGAAGCACTCAGGAGACTTGACCAAAGATCTGACTGGACTGATTGAGGAGACTCTCAGCCCTACAGGTAGTCGATTTAGTATTCGGGTTTTGATCTGGAGCCTGTTTATTCCCTTGGTCTTGGTGGCGATCGCCTTCCTTGTCGGCCATGATTACATCGTTCCCGATCAATTGGAATGGGCCAGCCTAAAAGGTGAGATGTTTCGCAGTGAGGTCAATCGTAACTTCGTTGTCTTTTTTTCCGGCACATTTTTGTGCCTGACCTTGTTTTCTCTCGCTTCCGGGGTTTGGCTTTATCGCTTTGTCATTCGTCCTCTCGTAGAGCTTCGTAAATTTGCTGAAGATATGAAGACCAGCAAAGACCTGAATCGTCGGTTACCGGAGCAAGGGGCAGGTGAGATCCGTGCTTTAACCCGATCCTTCAACTCTCTTTTGGTTCATGTTCGAGAAATGGAAATGGAACTGGTATCCACGGGCGAGATTGTTAATAGCTCCAAATATGCCGCTCTAGGTGAAATGGCCGGAGGCATCGCCCATGAAATCAATACGCCGTTGGCGACCATTATGGTCAACGCTGATCTGATTGAAAGCTACTTGGATTCCGATCCTATCCCAATGACTGAGGTGAAATTTCAACTGGAAAGATCCCGACAGACAGTTGAACAGGTGGCTAAGGTGATCAAGGGGCTCAGAACCTTTGCCCGGGATGGAGGAGGTCTGGAACATCAAGAGACCACCGCTGGCGAGCTGATTGATCAAGCATTGGACCTTTGTTTCTTTCGCTTTCGCGAAGCCGAAATCCACATTGAACATATTCCCCCTACTGATCAGGCGCAACTCAAGTGCAACCCGGTGCAGATCGTACAAATCCTGGTGAATCTTTTGAACAATGCGCATGACGCTCTTAACGATCAGGATGATAAGCAAATCAAGATTCGGGTCGACGAAAGCAGCTCAGAGGTGGTGGCCATTGAGGTCATGGATAATGGGCCGGGTATTCAGCCAGAAGTGGAGGAGAAGATCTTTAATCCCTTCTTTTCCACCAAACCCGTTGGCAATACGGGATTGGGATTGAGTATTTCCATGGGCATCGCCCATCAACACAAGGGCGTATTGTTTCATTACCGGGAAGATGAAGAGTGGACATGTTTTTGTCTGCAGCTTCCGCGACGCAAATGCACTGAGGGAGAAGGCCAAGAGGCCGCATAGGGGTAATTGTGAAGAATTATAGTAATTGGGATATGCTCATTCGAATGACCATGAGTCTCGTCGTCGGACTTTGTTCATCTTTAAGTTTGGCCCAGGACGAAATGCCTCAACAGCCAGACCCCTATTCCCAAATTGAGTTCATGACCCTTGAAAATGGCTTGGAAATCATTCTTGCCCCAGGGTCGGCGGCACGCACAGTGAAAATCTATTACGAAGTGGATGTGGGCTACGGTGTCGAGAGCAAGAGAAATCTAGGTGTGGCCCACCTGCTGGAGCATAGTTTGTTTCGTCACCCCGATCTCTCGGAAAATATGTCGTTTTTGGAAGTTATTCAGGAACGAGGGGGAGAGGGTAATGGCGTCACCTCCAAGCGAAAAACTTACTATTTCGCCACAGTCCCTCAAGCGGAAGGGCCCTGGTTGGTGGAAACTTTCGCAAAAATGATGCTCAACCGCAGTCTTCGTCCGGAGGATTTGGAAAAGTCGAGGCAAGAAGTGCAGCTGGAAATCGGCGAGCCCCACCCCCTTCATGCCTTTTTGGGTTTTGATGTGAGCTATTACCTGACCTTGAGTTACCTGAAGTCCAAGGACTTTTATGAATACAACTTTGGCCTAGACTTGAACTCCAATCCTTTTAGTGAAGAAGAGGTGCGTCTGGCAAATCAGGAGCTGAATCTCAGGTCGGTACAGAAATTCTATGATAATTATTATTATCCAAGGAATGCTCGACTGATATTGTCGGGAGCCTTTGATCCGACTCTTGTCAAAGAGAGCCTGCTCGAGGGTTGGAAAAAGGAAAAGGATAGGGAAGGCATCATGCCTCCTCGCCCGGGGGTGCCCCATCCGCGTGGGCGACCTCATCTGATTCACAGTTTGGCCTCTGGGAGTACGCCCAATATTCAGATGGGATCTCTTTTGTATGATACCACCTATGTAGAAGAAATTGCCGTCAATGTCTTTATTAAGTATATCGGCAATGAGTTGATGAAGGAGATCCGCAACCGCAAGGGACAAACCTATACAGTGCTCCCTAACTATTTCACGGAGTGGGGAGTGGGCTATGCCAGTGTTGAGTTGGAGGCCCCACGTGAAGGCTACAAGGAAATCCGCAATACCGTTCGCCAGGCTTTCCGAAGGGTCCGCAATGAAGGATTGAGTGATGAGGAGTTTCGCAAAGCCAAGGATTTAACAATGCGCCAGTTAGGTTTGGTGGAGTCGGACAGCGAGTCGCTCCACTACTTGGCGGCTTCTTGGCGGGAATACAAGAAGCGTTATGGTGAGGATATTGCGTCTCCTTACCGGGTTTTGACCGAAATGACCCGTGAAACCATGAATCAGGCACTGGTGAAGCATTTTGCGAAGGAGCGAAGGCTTGAATATCTGGACGTTCCCAATGTCCTTTTTCGCTACGACGAGTGGGTATTTGGCTTTGCTTTGCTGCTCATCAGTCTTTGGATTTGCCGTTGGGTACTGTTGAAGCCCTTTGATCATGCAGGGGTTCGGTGGATTCGCAAGGTGAGGTACCCTGGATTAAAGGTGATTGAAATTTGTGCGTTGGGTACAGCTTTGTTTGTCTTTGGTCACCTTCGCCACGTAATTCTCACTTATCTCCCGGAGTTGGTGGAATGGCGGCACAACGTGATTTTTAACGGCTATTTATTACCCTGGGCTGAGGTTCTCATTGGCGTTGGTTTGTTTGTTGGAACACTCAGCTTTTTCCCCCGCAAATTAATGGTTGAAGGGGACAATCTGGTGGTCAAAAGTCTGACCTATTATTCGTTCCTGATTCCATTCGATAAAATTCAAGCTGTCAAAGCCGTGCCCTACTGGCTGGTGCTGATGAGTCCGGGTTTGCTGTGGAAGCTGGGTTGGCGTCATTTCGTTTTTCACCCCTTCATTTGGCAGAAGAGCCTGTGGGTGGAGACCGAAAAGCACGCCTACGTCTTTAGTATCAAAAACGGCAACCTCGCCTCTCAGGAGCTTCAGTCGTTAATTGATAAAAAGGCGGGTCATTCCGGTCATGACGGTCAGGGTGAGGAAGAGGGAAGGGGGGGCGGGGAAGAGTCCCAGAAATCCTTTCCACTTCAGTCTCATGTCATGTAAAGTTCAGCTTCCACAAATGGAACCGAGAATTTTACGCAGAGTCTTGGCCTCTTTGCCCTCAATGTGATCCAGAGGAAGATTGCGCTTCACCTGCCCGCGAAGATAGGCCCAACTGTAGTTCCCGGAGGACAAATCACCCTCCTTTGCGTCCCAAAGGTTATTGACCATTTCTGGAACGCGAGGTCCTAATGCGATCTTTTCAGAGACTTCAAACATAAAATTGTTATTTTTGAAATAGCGTTTGACCACGTAATCAGGGTAGACGGCACAGAAGTTGAGATAAAGATCACCAGTATCATTGAAATGGTAAGTCTTTGCCAGCAAGGCCTTGGCTGAAGACTCAGGGATTGCAACTGGAATGCTCTTTTCGGCGATGACGATCGAACTCGGCGAGCGATCGGATTTGGAGGCCTGAACCCACGGTGAACCGAACAAAGCTCCCATGGCGAATCCGATTGCGCCCATGGTGGTGAACATCATTGTAACTTTCAATTTTGTCATTTTCAATTTCTCCACCGCAATGCTATTTGTCGCTAGCCGTGACGTTAAAGTTTTGGAAGCGAGTAAAACGGACCGAGCTTGAGGGGTCTCGCTCCAGTTTAAACTCCACCTGACTGATGCCAGACCCGCCACAGCCAGGGAGATCATGCTGTTGAATGCCCTTGCCAATTGTAAAAGCCTGGAACCCTACGTCTCCGGCTGGCTTATTGCCTTTGGCGTAGCAACGGTAATAGGCGAGCAATCCCACCGGCGACGAAGAAAACCCAACACGCGGAGCCCAATGGTATTTCACATCCTTAATGCTGGGGTACCCCTTTTCAGCAAAGTCAAACAGTAGATAGACCGGGCGATCGAATAAGGTGGCGCCTGTGAAGTCGTTATACATGTAGGCGGCGCCCTCAACACTGCCGAGAAGGCTGACTGTTAGGCCTCGGTCCAGGTCGGCGCTGTCACGGATGCAGGCTTTGTAGACCTTTGTGAACCAGGTATTGCCGCCTTCTTCTTGGGGGCGTTTAAAACTCAACACCGCGACGCAACCGTTACCCAAGTCTGAAGTAGGCCCTAATTGTTCTCCCACATCACGAAAGAGCCGTGCTCGGACGTTGGTGGTAGCCGTTGGATCACAGTTGGGCTCAGAACTAAAACATTCTCGTTTGTAAACAGTGAGCAGACTTCGATTATTGGTTCCCAATGTGCCATCGGGCTCCAGGCGAGTCGCACGGTGCGCATGAAAGGCCAGCTGATTCACCTTATCATAAGACAAAAAGTTGTTTCCTGAACTGGTGTCGGGGTAGTGAGCGCGAAGAAGGTTGCCAAATTCATCGATGGCCATTGAGTAAACTGCCCGGTTGACTGTTCCGTATCCGCCTCCCGGCGCATGGCTCGTAGAAGTCCATCCCTCGTTGTCGGGTCGGAAGGCCGTGATATTAGCATACTGGCCGGCCTGATAGGGAGATGGCGGGACGTCTTGGGTTAAGTCGATGCCGAAGAACTCGTCTACGCGGCCGCCAAAAAATCGGGGAGCACAGTCTCCGCTGTTTTGCTTTTTGGAGCAAGGGTCCAAGGCCCCAGTGTACACGCCATGTGGATACTGAGTGGCGAAGGGGAAGCGATAGGTGCGCACTTGTTGGTAGTCGTTACCATTCTTTAGAAAACGAGCGACTCGGAAGACCGCGGGGTCACCGGCCTCTCTGTAGGAGATGGCGATAAACTCATATGTCTGTCCATTCTTTTTCACTCGATAAGAAAAGGGTGTGGCCCGTCCGGATGCATAATGGCCGCCTTCCTGGAAGATCTTGGTCACTTTTTTGTCCTTGCTGGCCAAAAACAGGGAGACGATGCCTTCGGATGTTTTTCCCATCAAAAAGCCGTCGGGGATCACATAGGTGCGAATTCCTGATCCGGCTCTTCCGGCTTGCCCTTCGAGGACCAGGTCAAAGGAGGTTACTGGATAGTTGCGTTCCAGGTTCAGTGACAAGCGGTGGATTTTGACGACACGGGTGTCGCTCGCCGGATCGTGCGGCTTCATGGCTGAAATCCAAATAGCGTCGGCCTCGTTGACATTTACGCCTTCTGATTTTTGGATCGTAAGATTTTGTGTTCGCGAGGCAGAGGTTTTTTCACTGACTTTATCAAATGAGTCCTGACATGAAAACAATGAGAGACTCAGTCCGATTATCAAGGACAGGTGGACTGTTCGCTTGCGCATAGGTTTTCCTCCCTAGCAGCATGTCGCCGGTTGTGTGACATCCCATTTTTAACAGAGCACTTCATGGCCGTCTCATTATGAGACAACCTATGAATCCCAAAGGGTTTGTTGGAGGATGGGGACCGCAAGGGTCCTAACAGACGAGAGCAGCTCCTAAGAAACCCAACCCAGCTAGGAAGGCCTCAAGATATCCAGTGACGGGAGCGCATCGTGGAAGTCATCTAGCTGGGCTCAGTGTAACACAAAATGTCACCGATGAGTGAGCTCTTAACAGAGAAAATTTTCATTTGGATTTGAGAGTGAACAGTTGATTGTCAGCTGACAACGGATCGATCACCTCGGTTGCATTTTAGGTGGAAATAAGTCCCTATTTAATCTGGCCGACAAAATCCCAGATGGCCTGTGAAACCTGGGCGCGGTGGTTATCGATGAGAAATGGAAAGTGACCCCCGTGTGGTATTTCCAAAACCTGCAAGTTTGGACGGAACTTCGTATAGGCTCTCTGTCCCGCAGCGGGGACTCGAATATCATCAGAACCGTAAATATGCAGCACTGGAATCCTAAGGCTGGACAACACAGGTGCCAAATTGAGCTTATTGAGATAGGAGTCGCGAAAGCGGTTGGCTAACTCCCGGTCAAAAGTCTTCATGACTTTGGCCAAAAAGGGTTGCCAGGATTCCTTTTCAGCAATCGACAAAAAGATATTGGCCACACTGGGCTCAGACAGTTGGGCAAGAGCCCTTTGAAACTCGGCTTCTTGGGATGCAAGCAGAGGAGAACTAATGATCACCAGACCCGATACCCTCTGAGCAATCTGTGGGTAGCGAAGAGCCTCGAGAGCCAACACTCCGCCCCAGGAGTGGCCGACAAGAATGGTTTTGGAGTTCGGTTGAATTTTTTGATTCAATTCACCCACTAGGTGGCTCACTTTGATGTTGGGCCCCTTCGATTGAGTGTAAAAGATGCCGTAATTGGCAAAGTGCTCGGAGAAGATCTCTTGCATATAGTCGTCAAACCCGGGTCCACCATGGAGAAACACCAGGCGGGTATTGGCGGGGAGATTTGCCGGCGGCCTTACGGCCGAGCCTAGAACGCCCAAGTCTTGAAGGACAAAATAAGCGACCCCCACTATAACGGCGACGATTAAAATGCGTTTCATGCCTAAAGTTTAGGGTCCCTTCAGCGAGAGGGCAAAGGATTCCTGTAATGGCGCAGGGTGCGAATACGAGGTGCGTTGGTGAGGGGTTGTTGCTGACATCCATGTCCTGGGCTGGTTAATTGGGTGATGCAAAAGGGATGGTGTCAGGTGAGGGCTTTGGCCAGGATTTGGTTGAGAATTCAGATTCTCCTTTGTGGGCTGGTGGTGATCACGGGTTGTGAGTGGGGCAAGCCGGAGAAACCAGTCTTGTGGGTTTATACCTCTATGTACAAAGACACTATTCAGGACTTGAAAACGCAGTTGGATCAAGATCTTCCCGGCGTGGAAATCAAGTGGTATCAGGCCGGATCTGAAGAGATTGCGGCAAAGGTCAATGCAGAGTTGATTGCTGGGCACTGCCAGGCCGATGTGCTGATTTCTTCTGATCGTTTTTGGTATGAGGAGCTTTCGGATCGCGGATTCCTTCATGCCTATCGGCCGCCAAATGGTTCGGAAGTTCCTGATACCTTGAGGCACCCCCAGGGATTCTACTCGACGGTGAGTATTCCCGTTATGGTGATGGTTTATAATGGTGAGGTGTTTTCTCAGGATGAGGTTCCCAAGAGTTTCAAAGAAATGGCTGATCCCAAGTGGAAGGGCAAGTTGACGACGGGAAGTCCATTGGCTTCGGGGACCAACTTCACCACGGTGGCCATGTTGCAAAATGCCTATGGTTGGGAGTACATCGAAGCCTTAAGGCGGAATGAGACTATATCTCAAGGGGGCAACAGCGGTGTCCTCCGCCGCATCCAAAGTAAAGAAAGGCCCATCGGCTGGGTGCTAATGGAGAATCTGCTGCGCCTACAAAAGAAGGATAAAAGGATTAAGACGCTGTATCCAGCAGATGGCGTGGTCATCCAATCCAATGTGATGGCGATCACCAAGAAACCAGGAGAAAGTCGCGAGTGGGCAGAAAAACTGGCGAATTGGCTGTACAGCAAAAAAGGGCAGGAGGCCATGACCCGGTCTTATATGTACTCTCCGCTTGCATCTGTGGCACCACCAGAAGGGGCTCCGCCTTTTTCTGACATCAGCAAAAGTGCCTTCCCCTGGACTCAGGAGTTCTTAAGTAAAGTTGTGAAAGAGCGCCAGGACATTAAAGAGCGTTTCTCGCAAATTATGTTCGACTAAGGGAATGGAATGAGGGGATTAAGAGTCAGGATGAGTGAGAGTTTGTTGTCGGCACCCGTGGTGCTGGGACTCGGCGTCCTACTCTTGGTTCTCACTTGTGTGTATCCATTTTTGACCTTGTTTTGGAAGGTGCTGTTTTCGGGACCTGACCAAACACTTGATCTAGAGCCCCTTCTCTACGTTGTGCAAAACCGTTCAACACTCAAAGCCATCAGCAACACCTTGTTTGTGAGTCTGGCCACATCGGGGATCAGTGTTCTGCTGGCTCTGCCCCTGGCCTGGCTGATGACCCAAACCGATCTCCCAAAGGCGAGTTTGTTCCGTTCCCTTTACTGTTTGCCCTACGCCATTCCTCCCTACATTGGCGCCATAGCCTGGATTTATTTGGCCAACCCCACTAATGGCTTTTTGACCCAAATCTTTGGTCAAGGGTCGCTGAATATTTACACCTATCCGGGCTTAATCTGGGTGATGGCCAGTTTTCTCTACACCTTTGTGCTCCTCAGTCTGCTTTCCACCTTTGATCGCATGGATAGTTCTTTGATCGAGGCCGCGCGCCTTTCAGGTGCATCGCCCTTACGGGTGCTCGGCCAAATCATGTTGCCCCTGGCTTTGCCTTCGCTCTTGAGCGGAGCCCTGCTCGTCGGTCTGGCCTCGGCCGCTAGTTTCGGGGTGCCGGCCTTGATTGGCAGTCCGGCGCGGATCTTTTTAATGACGACGAAAATCTACACTCTCCAGAAAATGGGATCGCTCAACGGCATTTATCAGGCGGGCGCCCTATCTCTTGTGCTTTTGGTGTTGGCCATTGCCGTTTTGGTTTTCAACCAGGCATTAAATCGCCGATTGAGTTTTCAAATGGTGGGGGGGAAGGCAGCCAGAGCAAGCCTCATCGAGTTAGACCGATGGAAGGGGCCCATCATCATCATGATGATCAGCGGACTTTTTGTGTTGTTTGTTTTGCCGGTGGGAGGTGTTCTCCTCACGGCCCTATCTCGTGTGCCTGGAGTTTGGAGCGCAGACAACTTCAGTCTGGCCAACTTTGGTCGGGTGTTTTTGGAGATGGATGAAACCGGCCGTGCCCTTTGGAACTCCCTTCGTTTAGGTGTCGGTGCGGCGACGGCTGCCACTCTATTGGGAGCACTCATTGCCTATATCCAACAGAAGACGAGGGTGCGGGGAAGGTCCCTCTTGGAAGTGATGAGCGCCATTCCCTTTTCCATTCCGGGCACCGTGGTGGCCCTGGCTTTGATCATGACTTTTTCCGGTCGTCTGTTCGGAGTTTTGCCGAGCCTCTACAATACTCTGGCCTTGTTGTGGTTGGCCTATGTGACCAAGTATTTGAATTTCTCAGTGCGCACGGCTGGCGATGGTTTCAGTCAGATTCATGACTGCCTCGGCGAGGCGGCGCGGGTCTCTGGAGCAAGCTGGTTTCAGAGTCTGAGGACCATTTGGATGCCACTGCTTAAACCCTCTTTGGTGGCCGCTTGGTTTCTGGTTTTTATGCCAGTATTTAGTGAACTGACCATGACGGTGATGTTGTCAGGGCCAGGGATGGAAACAGTCGGGACTTTGCTCTTTCAACTTCAGGAATACGCTGACGTTTCGGGCGGTGGGGCCGCAGTGTTGGCCCTGGTGATTGTCATGAGCGTAACAGCCGTCAATGTGATTGTAAAAACAGTTTCTAAAGGGAAGTACGGATTATGAGTTCGGTGTCCTTGCAGGATTTAGGTAAGTCCTATGGCAAAATTCAAGTGGTGAGTCAGGTGAACCTTGAGATCGCAGATGGGGAGTTTGTCGCCCTTCTCGGGCCTTCGGGCTGCGGAAAAACCACCTGCTTGCGGATGATTGCAGGCTTGGAGAGAAGCACCCAAGGAAAGATTCTCATTGATGGCGAAACCGTTTCCTCGGTCGACGAGGGAATTTTCGTTGCTCCGGAGAAGCGCCATGTGGGGATGGTCTTTCAAAGCTACGCGGTTTGGCCTCACATGAATGTATTCGCTAATGTGGCCTATCCTTTAAAGGTGGCAAGTGTGGCTAAAGGTGAAATCGCGGAAAGGGTGAACGCGGTTTTAACCATGGTCGAATTGGGCGGGCTGGAGGAGCGTATGCCCAACCAACTGAGCGGTGGGCAGCAACAGAGAGTCGCCTTGGCCCGAGGGCTGGTGATGAAGCCCCGAGTTCTGCTGTTGGACGAGCCGCTGTCGAATCTAGATGCCAAACTGAGAGGAAAAATGCGCCAGGACATTCGCCGCATCCAACAGGAAACCAAGACCACGGTGGTTTACGTTACTCACGATCAAATTGAAGCGACCTCCATGAGTGATCGCATGGTGATCATGAAAGACGGGCTGGTCGTCCAGGTAGGTTCGCCCGGCGAGGTGAAAGCCCATCCAGCAACTCCCTTTGTTCAGGATTTCCTCAGCCAGTAAAGAGTCTTCGTTTTGTAAAGAAAACTTCAATTGACCTTGGTCAATGTGAGTCCTAGTTTGGGGTTCAGATGTTCGGGGTAAATCATGAGCCTTGAAGGGAAAATCGACCAGGCCAGAGACAGCGCCTATAGAATCATTCTTGGAGTGGGCATCTTTGTGTCCTCCTTGCAGCTGGTTTTCAAGTCCGTGACGGGGACTCTTTCAGTTGAAAACTCGGATATGTGGGCGGACCTGATGATTTTATCGTCTTTCCTGATCGCGATCCCCTTGTCTCGGCGCAAGGTCTTTGCCTGGGTGGATCGACTCATTCTCGGTTCAACATTGGTTGTGATATTTATGCAGACGGTGGTGATCGGGCACCCAATCGCTTATCGTTGGCTGGTTTTGGTGATTGTGGGGTTGTCCCTTATACTGGATCGCCGTCGCTACAAAAGAGTGGCAGTCTTCTTGGCGACCATTAATTCTGCCGGTGTGTTGTTTAACGTTTTTGTTTTGGCCCGGCCATTGGAGAGGATTGGCCTAACCAGCATTGATGAAATGGTGCCCGCCATCTTAGTGCCGTGGCTGGCCATTCCTATTGTTGACTTCCTGCTGCTGCAGAGAAAACAGCTGGTGGAGCAGCTTCTTCTTTCCTACGTTCAGCTGGAGCAATCAAACCAACACGCATTAGATTCAAAGGCAGTTCATGATGATGTTCCTTCCTCAAAGTACCAGTTTTCTCAGCTCAACCAAAAGCATCTGGAAGAGATGGTTGAAAGGACATTGAATTTCTTTGCCAGCTCAGATGATTATTTGGACCCGAATTTCCAAATGAGCGCCCTGTCTAAGGCCACTCAGGTTCCTCGCCATCATATGTCTCAAGTTCTTAATCTGGGATTAGGGATGAGTTTTTATGAAATCCTTAATCGCTATCGAGTCGACGAAGTGATTCGTCGTTTTAAGAGTGATGAGTTCAAAGGCCAGTCTATTTTGAACATCGCTTACTCGGTGGGATTTAACTCTAAGTCCACTTTTAATTCAGCCTTTAAGCGCCAGACTGGTAAGACTCCTTCGGAGTTTCGTGAATCTCTTGGTTTGGGAGAGGTACCTCGTTCATAAACGGAATGGCCAACATCCAGCGCAGTTTCAGGTATTTAGGATGGCGAAAAATGGGCAGGCCAATGCTGATGTTCGCCTTGTCTTTCGACTCGTCAATATATGTTCGGAAAATCCGATCCCACCACGAAAGATTGAATCCATAGTTGCTGTGGGTTTCCCTGACTCTTACCGAATGGTGAATACGGTGCATATCAGGAGTCACCACGATCAGGCGCAGAAGTCCGTCTGCAATCTTTGGTAATGTGATGTTGCTATGATTAAACATGGCCATCCCGTTAAGAATCACCTCAAAGGCCAAAACCCCGAGCACCGGGGGGCCAATCAGAGAGATAACAGTTAGCTTGATACCCATGGACAAGACGATTTCTATAGGATGAAAGCGGGCTCCTGTTGTGACGTCAAAATCCAAGTCAGCGTGGTGCATGCGGTGGAGGCGCCAAAGAATTGGCACGCGATGGAAAAGCAAATGTTGAAGGTAGATGGCCAGGTCCATAGAGATGACGGTCATTGGAACAGTCACCCACAGGGGCCAGGCGGCCTTGTTGAGGAGGCCAAGCCCCGTCTTTTCTAGAGTCCATGCATAAGCCAGAGCCGAACTCACCCCCAAAGAGTTCAATATCAAGGTGTTTAGCGCGACAATTCCCAAGTTGGATCGCCAACGGAGCAAGCGACCGTAGCTACGATTCAAGGCGGGGCGGAGCCACTCCCAAAAGGCCATCACCAGGAAAATGCTGAGAAAAAACCCAAACCGGATGATCCAGTCGTAGGCGACTAGGATTTCGCTATTCATCGCTGTCCTCTGAGATCTCAAGTGCTTCGCCCATTAGCTGCCATTCTCCCACGCCCATTTCCATTCGGTAGGCACTAAAGCTCCGTTCAAGCAGGAGCTGGACCGCATCAGCCGCCCACACGCAATAGGGGCCGCGGCAATAAACCACCATCTCTTTACCCCGGGGGAGATCAGCAATTTTCTCAGTCAGTCGTTTGATAGGAATGGAGAGGGCATGAGGCAAATGTCCGGCGCGGTACTCTTCCTCAGGTCTCACGTCTATTAAGACAACTTTGCCAGTAGCCGCCTTTGCCACCATATCCTTTTGCCGATGAGTAGGGAGAAGATCCTGGTTTTCAGGCAGGCGACTGCGAATCAGAGAATCCAACTCGGGGTACTGCTTTTCAGCCTGCCGCCTAAGTAAATGGATGAAAGCCAACACGGAGTCATCGGCGAGACGATAATAAATGTGTTTACCTTTTCTTCGCGACCGGACCAGGCGAGCGGTGCGCAGCTCTTTGAGTTGGGCGCTGGTATTCTTATGCCCAAGCAAGGACTGCTGGGAGAGAGCTTCAACTGACCTCTCGCCCTGACTGAGCAAATCCAACAGTTCAAGTCTTCCTGGGTGAGCCACGGCCTTGCCAATACGCGAGAGTTGGTCGTAGATCTGACTTTTGAATCCATGCTCACCAGCATTCATTCTAATATTCTAAAAAATATTAGAATGAAAAGCAAATGGAATTAGGCCTTTCATTTCAATATATTATGAGGATGCCCTTGGCGACGCCATGAGTTATAAGGTGACCGAGGAGGGGAGAGCGGCCTAGATTGATCAGACAAGTACCTGTCAAAGAACCAGCGCAGCCCACTTCGGCAACAGCCCCTTTGAAGGTCGAAGTTGGGAGGATAATTGGCGCGTCCAGTGAAAAATAGACCCATTATTGGTTGGCGGGAATGGCTGGAGCTTCCCGAACTGGGAGTCAGACAAATCAAAGTCAAAGTGGATACGGGCGCTCGGACATCGGCACTGCATGTGACCGACATCAAGAAGATTCGCGTCGGTCGTCAGGAATATGTGGAATTTAATATTCACCCCAAGCAGCATAGTTCAAAGCCTGTTCGACGGTGTCGGGCCCATTTGATCGAGGAGCGCAGAGTGACCAGTTCAACGGGAACATCTTCTGTGCGACCGGTGATTGAAACCCCCATTCGCCTGGGCGATGTGGAATGGATGATTGAAATTACGCTGGTGAATCGGGACATCATGGGTTTCCGTATGCTTTTAGGCCGGCAGGCCATTCGCAAGGGCTTTCTAGTTCACCCGGGGAAGTCCTATTTGCTGGGACATTCCACCGGCAATAAGTATTTTGGGGCCTGACGCAGATGAAACCATTGGTGATTGCGGAAAAAGAAATTAATCCAGGTGAACGCAAGCGGTTCGTCATAGAGGTGGCGCGCCTTTACGATTTTACCACCGTTGGGATGCCGGTAGAGGTGATTCGCGGCAAGGAGCCGGGTCCCACCTTGTTTGTGACAGGAGCCATTCACGGCGACGAAATCAATGGTGTGGAGATTATTCGTCGATTGTTACGACGAAAGGATCTGGCGCATTTGAGAGGCACATTAATTGCCGTTCCGATCGTCAACGTCTTTGGCTTTAATAACAAGTCTCGGTACCTTCCGGATCGTCGCGATCTTAATCGCTCTTTCCCTGGCAACGAGGATGGATCATTGGCGGCGCGGTTGGCTCACATTTTGTTAAATGAGATCATCCTTCAATCCACCCATGGGATTGATCTGCACACGGCGGCCATTCATCGACAAAATCTGCCCCATATCCGTACCAGTCTCGGTGACCAAAAAGCTATGGAATTGGCCGAAGTGTTTGGTGCCCCATTGATTCTTCATTCCGAGTCACGGGATGGCTCTCTGCGTGAAATGGCTTTCGAAAACAAGATTCCAATTTTGTTATTTGAGGGCGGTGAAGCCCTGCGTTTTGAAGAGCACGTGATCCGCTCTGGGCTTCAGGGATGCATGCGTGTCATGCGGGCGATTGACATGCTGCCGCCGCTACCCGATGCAAAACCCCGCAAAAAGCCCTTTCTCGCCAAAGCCAGTCACTGGCTAAGGGCGCCGCGAAGTGGTTGTTTGCGTTTGAAAAAACATTTGGGTGATTTGGTGAAGGAGGGGGAAATCCTGGGTGTGGTTTCTGACCCCTTTGACCGGGATCGGGAAGAGATTGTGGCTAAAAAACCTGGAGTCATTATTGGGGTGACCAGTATACCATTGGTCAATCAGGGCGACGCCATTCTTCATTTGGCAACGGGTAAGGACGTGGAGATTGTTCAGGAGTTCTTGGGTGACCTTTGGCCCGACTCCTGAATCTTGGGAACCAATCGGTCCATGATGGATGCGGCGGTCAAATCCCCACTGACGTTGATAATGGTTCGGCACATATCTAGGACCCGGTCGACTCCCATAATGAGAACGATTCCGCTAGGTGGAACACCAATACTGGAAAGAATCATGGACAAGACCACAATGCCCACGCCCGGTGTACCAGGTGCGCCAATCGATGCCGCAGTCGCGGTGACGACCACCAGAATCATTTGACCAAAAGAAAGATCTATCTGGAAAATCTGCGCCAAAAAAACAGTGGCCACTCCCTGATAGAGTGCAGTTCCATCCATGTTAATCGTCGTTCCAAGAGGAATAAGAAATTGGGCAATCGAGGGGCGGATGCCTAACTTTTTTTGCGCAGTCTCGATCGTCAGCGGCATAACCGCAGCTGAACTCGAAGTTGAGAAAGCGAGCAACTGAACCTCACGAATCTGACCGAGAAAATTCCAGGGATTTTGATGGCTCATAAAGGTAAGCAAAACCATGTAGAAAACCATCACCAAGGCCAGTCCCAGTAGGACTGTGCCCACATAGATTCCCAATCCCAGCAAGGCATCGAGGCCCACTTGATACATGAGTCGAGTCATAAGACCAAAAACAGCGATGGGGGCCAAGTACATCGCCCAATGGATAACGACCATTGAAACCTGTTGCAGGGAGTTGAGAAGTTCCAAAAGAGGACGGGCCACATCCTCACGAAGACTCATCAAGGCTATACCCATAAAGAGTGCGAGAAGCACAATCTGCAACATTTCGCCCCCGACAATAGCTCCCAGCGGGTTTTGCGGAATCAATGAGGGGATAATCTCCTTGAGGCTTGGGGTGGTAATTCCATTTGTGACATCAGGGCCACTTTGTTTGGAGTCCTGGGGCAGCATCTTACTTACGGTTTCCTTGTCCATATGGCGTCCGGGCTGAATCGCCGAAGCAATCGCCAGGCCGATCGAGACCGCCACAATTGTGGTGAACAAATAGTAGAGCCCCACTTTGAGTCCAAGAGACTTGAGTTGTTCAATGCTATCGCCTGCTGCGACCCCGCGAACCACCGAGGCAAAAACCAATGGGATGACCACCATCTGTACAAGACTCAGAAACAGCTGACCCGGCAATGCAAGCCAGGAGGTTGTCACTTCTGCCATGCGAGGTGAGACGAGGTTCAAGTTGGGGCTAAGAAGCAGGCCCACCGCCAGGCCTAGAAAAAGGCCAAAAAGAATCTTGGCCCATAGGTGTTTTGCAACCAGTTTTTTTAGGCCCTGAGTCAGGTTGATCAGAGCCTGGGCTTCCATCCGCGCAAAGCTAAAAGGGTTCAACTCCATAGGGAGTTCTTACCTTAAACAGTGCCCGGATGGCAGGTCCCGAAGCGTCAAAAAGAATCAGATGTCCTTCTTTTCTTTTTTCTTCTTGCCGGCTTTCTTGCCTTTGCCTTTTTTGGCGACCTTTTTCTTTTTGCCTTCCTTTTTAGCTCTTTTCATTTCTTTTTTCTTGGCCGCAGGCTTGGGTTTTGCCGGTTCAGGCTTTGCCACTGGCTTTGGGGCCTCTTCTTCAGGAGCAGGTTCCGCGAATGCGTCTTCGCCTTCCCCACCGTCCATCGGTGCGGACTCTTCCACCGCCGCTCCGCCATCATCAAAGGGGTCATCGCCCTCATCCTGGGCGTAAACGTTAGGTGTGCAAAAGGCCACCAACAAAAGTGTTAATGCACAAAGTTTGGAAATCTTCATTCCTGTCCTCCGGTTGGGTGTATGGGTTCGTCAACAAACATTGATTTCAATTGTAATGCCAACTCAAATCGATTGAGTTCGGGCCTCACTGGAAACTTCGGAACTGGCAGTTCCGATCTCCTAGGGTAGATAGATACGCCGTCAGGTGTTCGTCTCATCGGACTTGCCTCGACACGCGGGTTTTCCCAGGGATGACCTGATGAATTCGAATGAGGACCCCGTTCTCATCCTGGATGACCTCGCCAATGACTTGGACCCATTGTCGCAGGAATGGGGAGAGATGGAGGCCAGGTCCCTCGGGGATAACCCGGTAGTCGGTTTCATTGGGGGAACATATTTGGAATTCGATCACGTCACCCTTTTCGTTCCAGCGAAAACCGCTAACGAGACCTTGAATGGATTGGAGGTCGGGTTTAATTTGCATCAATGAGAGACATCAGCAAAGTTGGGGCCATGGGCAGGTTTGATCTCGTTGGAGAAGAAGGGTCAATCGGAACCACGAGATCTGGTTTTTGGGGTGAATCGGGAACGGGGAATTCCGAATTCTGCGGAAAACCAGGACCTAGATCTAGGGGGTCACGGGGGACTTCATTGTCAGGGCAATCAGGCCGGGAGTAAAATGGAGATCCAGGTCAGGGAGGATTTGGTTTCATGCGGTTTTTACTCGCCAGTTCGGATGACGCTACTCTTGGGGCTGCCCGTGAGAGTTTAGCTACAAAACATGAGGTGGTCCTTGCCGGCAATCGCCTGTCGGCCATGGAAGAGATGAAGGTCGGTCGCTTCGACATTTGTTTTTTTGATATGGAGTTCCTGCGCAATCCCAGAGCCAACGAAAGCGGCATGATGGAGGAAATCAGGGCTCATCAGCCTGAGTCCAAGTTTGTCTTGCTCACAAGTGCGGACTCAGTTCGTGAAGTGGTGGATCTGGTCAAGGCATCGGCGGACAACTATTTAACCTATCCCATTGATCCTATCGAAATGGATTTGCTCATTGAAAAAATCCAGCGGCAGGAGCGCCGTCTGGCAGAACTGAACTACCTGCGTGATCAGTTCTGGGATCCTGATTCCTTGGAGCTCGTCAAAACCTCCAGCGAAGTCATGGTTGAAGTCTTTGAAAAGATTCGCGATGTGGCACCCACTCGCTCAACGGCCTTACTATCGGGTGAGACTGGAGTGGGGAAAGGTGTTCTCGCTCGCCTGATTCACCGGCATAGTAGCCGCAAAGATAAACAGTTCATCCATGTTCACTGTGGCGCCATCGCCGAAGGTTTAGTTGAAAGTGAATTGTTTGGACACGAGCAAGGGGCTTTTACCGGTGCCGTTAAGCGGAAGATGGGCAAATTTGAGTTGGCCGATCGTGGAACGATCTTCCTCGATGAGGTTTCAACTCTTTCTTCAAACGCACAGATCAAGCTTCTGCAGGTTCTCCAGGACGGTATCTTTCAAAGGGTCGGCGGTGAGTCTGATATTCGCGTGGATGTGCGAGTTGTAGCGGCCACCAATGAAAACCTGGAAGAAATGGTGGCTCAGGGAAAGTTCCGTCGGGATCTGTTCTTCCGATTGAACGTGTTTCCCATTCTGATCCCCCCTCTAAGGGATCGGGTGGAGGATTTGCCGGCCCTGTTGGAGACCCTTTTGGCGCGACTGCAAAGAGCCTATATGAAAAACATTGCGGGATTTCAGTCTGAACTGATTGGGGCTCTGCAAAAGTACCACTGGCCCGGGAACATTCGCGAGTTAGAGAACTTGGTGGAGAGGGCTTACATTATTGAGAAGTCCAATCTGATCACTACCGAGAGCTTCCCAAAGGAATTGTTCGAAAATGATCAAGAACAGGCGATTCTGCCCCTGAATTTGGATTTGCCTTTGGCAGAAGCCCGCCATCGAACCGTGGAGAACTTCGAACGTCAATACCTGATTGAGCTCTTGGCATCAAGTGACGGCAAAATCAACCTTGCTGCCGAACGAGCCCAGATTGGCGTTCGGCAGCTCAACAAACTCATGAATAAGTACGGCCTGCGCAAAGAGGACTTCAAGGCTAGCTAGCCGAGGGGCGTCGGGCGGAGTCTCTCACCAAGTGTATCCGTAGGGTTCGAAACGGAAACGATAGTTCTTTCCTGCTCCGCCGTTATTGTCCCAGATTTCCGTACCATTGAGATTGATGGCAATTTCCACATCCCAGGCATTGGCGTTTAGAGTGCCGTGCTCAGGTTTTGCCCAAAACAATAGGTGCTGCATTTCCGGGGTTGGCTGTTTGCAGTTCCACACACTTGAAGTGCGGGGCAAAAGGCTGCAATCGTAACCCGACTGGGACATGGTGGCCTTGGCCAAAGGGTGAATACTTGCGGAACCGGGGTAGACTTCCATATTAAAAAATCCATCATGGCCATTGAGTTTGGCCCAAACCGAGAGGCCACTCTGTAAGCCAGGTTGAGTCAAAGGGCCACGGTAGTAAACCTTCATCGCCACCCAATCAGAACCGATCGATCGGCACACTTCAACCTCCCCGTCGGATTGGCAGTCGCTACTTAAGGGGTAATCTGGTGGGTAATTGCTCGCCCAAGATGGCAATGAGAGGGTCAAAAGTGCAGTGAGTGAAATAAGCCAGGTTGAGATCGAGCGCATAGACATAGGATTCTCCTTTTGGTGGGGTCATGGGTATGACGTATTCACCGCTCTATTGTAAGCGTGACGCATCAATCAACTAGGATCTTCAGTTCCACTTTTTTACCAATTCGATCTCTCCGAATGGGAAAGGTTTTCCTAAAGTGGTCTCATGGGCAAGAGGCATCTAGGATCAGGTTTGCTGTCGTGGGTCGGGATCAGGCTGAGCTGGAAACCAAAAAGAGATCTGCTAGGCTTAATGTTGCATGAAAATCGCAAACCGGGTTCCATTATTTGCGCAAATTTTTATGGCCCTGTGGATGGGCTTGCTGGCTCTGTTCACCTACGTCTTTTATCGCGATGGGGGCTTTCCCGGACAAGAGCCCTTTGCCGTTTCCCTTTTGTTTGTATTCTGGGTCTTTGGCTTGGGTGGTTGCGGTTGGGCCTTTTCTCAGCCCCTGATTACTGTGGTTGTCGATTCGAAAGGTGTCACCATTTTCAGGCGTCACCTATGGTGGGTGGAAGCTCGCAGGGCCTCAGTCCAAGAGGTTGCCGTCTCTGATGTGATCGAGACAACCGACTCAGAGGGAGATCCCTACTTCAAGTGCACCATTGCCCTTCAAGGAGACGGACCCTTGGTATTTGTGGAAGCTCACGATCGGCAGCGAGTTGAGTCCCGACGATTGGAGTTAATCACGAGCTTGAATATCTGAGCTGACGGATCTGAATTCTGTGGCGAAATCACCACATTTACTTGACACATCCGCCATGATTTTTTCGGGAAAGCAGACTAGATTCTTGCTCACGTTCTACGGCAGCGAAGCTAGTCAGAACTCAAGCAGATGAAAGCTCTGCAAACAGAATTGTTCGGTTGCTGTTTTAGCCTGGATCACTCTTTGGGGAGGTGACTACTCAGAGAGAGGCTGATCGACAAAGTGTTCAAGGGGTTCGTATTGGACACTTGGCAACCCGGCAGGTTATAGCGAAAGCGAACCTCAAAAACCCAAGAGTCGACGAAAGTTGAGAACGAACGACTGGAGACTCATAAAAGGGCCGAGCCAGCTGAACGATGGCGAAGGCGAGTCCTGCTGACGAAGAACTGGGCAAGTGCGGTCAGCAGTCTTTTATAAGGGCGGAAGGATAACATGTCGGGAGTGAGTGATGATGAAAGCACGGAACCACTTGTGTGTCGGTAAGGTACTCCAGCCTTAGCAAAAGTGGTTGGACAAGTTAAGGGCGTCAGCTGTTTTCAGTTGAGGTTCTCAACGAAACCAATCGCCAAGCTCACAAGCGGGGCGGATGAGATCGCCAAGCCCCAAATCGGGGCGAGGATCTCTGGAGTGGAACTCTTCTGGTTTCGATCAGTTGAGTTTTAATGGTGCTTTTCTCTTTCTTCGGAAGGAGAAAAATAGAAATTGGACTTGTCGGTTCAAGGTGTG
Organism: Pseudobdellovibrionaceae bacterium; assembly: GCA_020635075.1. Classification (NCBI taxonomy): domain Bacteria; kingdom Pseudomonadati; phylum Bdellovibrionota; class Bdellovibrionia; order Bdellovibrionales; family Pseudobdellovibrionaceae; species Pseudobdellovibrionaceae bacterium. The sequence goes on from JACKAM010000001.1 coordinate 850,154, forward strand.
AGTACGCGTGGAGAAGAGCTTAATCACATCTGGAATGGGTAAAGGCCCTTTTTGAATGCCAGCTCCTGAGCCATTCTGGGGAAATCCCAATGGATGGTTCTAACAAGGGGGAGCGGAGCCATCGGATGAAGTGGTTTAACACGCCATCTTCCCCGGTGCGCCACTCCCGGCCCTTGATGTGCTCGCCCGTCCGCTTCTGTTTGGCCATTGGCTTGGTATCTCCCAGAATTTATCAGGACCAAATCCCCATCTAAAATCCTAAAATCTAAACAGAGGAACACGGCAAGTGCGGGTGCTTTGGCTTTGGCTCAATAGGGGCCAAAGGGGGTCAAACATGGAATGTTGGAAGGTCACTGTTTTTGTTTTTTTCGCTGGTTTCAGTCTGGGCTGCGGGGAAGGATTCAAGCCGGTGCAGGGCTCAGGGATGTTGTCATCGGCTCAAGGTCCAACCGCTCCGGTGCCAATTGTTGAGCCGCCCCCTGAAGAACCGCCGCCCCCAGCTGTGCCTGAGATTCTCAACTGGGATGACCCGGTTCCAGCTGGAGTCCAGGCGGCAGATTGCCTGGAAAACGATCTTTACAATGTCTGCCTGGTCTACAAGAACCCGGTATTTGCCAATGGCGGGAGTTTTTCTCCACGGTTAACCATATCAAATGCCAAAGCTGCCGACGAAGCCAAGATCATGCAGTATGGGCTTAAGATTCCAGAGGACACCACCTTGAGTAACAAGAACTTTCGAATTGTTGCGCCGAGGAGTTTGGCAAAGGCTGAAAACGGAAGTTGGAAGTTTCCATTTGCCGGAGATGCAGATCAAAAGTTGGCGCAGATCCAGAGCTTTTATTGGTTGAACCGACAGGTGAGCCACTTTCAAGAAAGGGCCGGCAAATTTTATTGGGCCGATACTCGCGCCCCAGTGGTCGTCTACCAATCCCAATTGTCCAATAACGCCTACTTTGATGGGCGGGGTATCACCCTGGGTTACAGTGGTTCCTCGTCTGGCAGAAGTCTCTTGGCCATGGACGTCACCGTCGCCGTTCACGAGGCCGGGCATGGCAACATTGCTGCCGCCACTCGCGGAGCTGGGGTGGGCGGCAACTGTGCCAGCAAAAACGGTTGCCTCGGGGCGATTCACGAAGGGGGTGGGGATATCCATGCCTTTATGATCTTTGGTGAAGTGGGCATTATTGGCGAGTACTTCGTCAATAGCCTTGATGGGCTCAGAGCCCCAGGCAATGCCAAGGAACGCAATCTGACAGCCCGCGATTATTATCAGCGGGCCGGTGGTGAAATCCACGACATGGGAAACGTCTATGCCTCAATTTGGTGGGAGGTTTACGCCAATGCCAAGGCAGCAGGGATCGAGAAGGATGTCGAGGGATTGTTTATTGATCACCTCTCAGGTCTGGACGCCCGCGACACATTCACCTCGGCCTTTGAAGTGATTGAGGCTATGGCCAATCAGAGTGGAAGAGAAAAGTTTGTCGATCAATTCCGTCAAGAGTACCAACGAATGGAAGTCGATTTGCCATGAATAGTCGAATCAAACTCGTCCTTTTATTTCTTCTCACGCTTTTCGTCCTGTGGGGCATCCGTCGACTTCAGGCACCAGAGGTCGAGCGAAAGGAGCGGGGAGATACTCAGAGTGTGAACAGCTCAGGAGCCAGCACAGGGTCCAATCCCGAGAGGGAGCCAAACGCCTTAAAGTCGCCATCTGGACTCACGTGGAGAGAGGATGGCAAGAAGGTAGGAATGGGCGGTAAATCCAACGTCCAAATGCCTGGCAAAAGGGTTTCGTCTAATCCCACGGAGAGATCCATTGCCGCATTCTTTCGCGCCCAGGGGCCGGGGCAATGGAGGGTGCGCATGGATGACAAAGGGAAAGTGATGCGAATTCTCGGAGGTGAAGTGGCGAGTATCGGTAATAGCCGGGAGCAGATGGGCCGATTCATCCAAAAATTGGTCCCCGAGCTGGGAATTCCACCTGAGCAGGTGGCAAGCCTCCCGGTTCAGGATGAAACCAGACAATTTTTGATATTTGATAGTCAGCAGACTTACAAAGGCTATCCCGTCTACCAGGCCTGGTTGAGGGTGCTGGCTAATAAACACTCGGGCGCTGGATTTCTGTTCAACAATAACCTGAAGTCTATTGAGTCAGAGATTCAATTGGCCGTCGAGATGACCTTGATCGAGGCTCAAGAGAGTTTGCTAGAGCAACTTCGCCCGTATGGGCATATAGAAATCTACTCAAGTCAGGGGCCCGTGGTGTGGGCGGATGGCAGCCCCCATCAATTGGCTTATGTTTTTCATCTGAATCTTCCTCGGGATACGGTGCGCATCGTTCTCAGCGCGAGGACCGGAGACATTCTTTCTCAACAGAGCACGAGATTTCATTAAAATAACCGCTTAAGTGCCTGAAATAATGGAGTTAGCAGAGTTTTGACAAAGGGCTGACCTGGGCGTGACATCGCCTGAACAGGAAGGTGGTTCAATGAACTTGGGCCCGCCTCTTGATCGTTTTCTCCACCGGGCCCTTTCATCAAACAAACCAGAACCAAGGAGAAAACGATGAAAACAATCAGAGTTATGCAAATCATTATTTGCGGAGTATTCGCTGCGATCGCCTCTTTTGCCATGGGCATGGAGCTAGAACCCGTCGTCTGTAAGGAGAAGGGCTTTGCAGTAGAAGGCAAGGATGTCCTGGAGATTAATATCCGACGCCTAGAGCCATTGGCTAAAATTATCGATACCATGGAACGTAAAAAGAGTGGGTTGCTGGCTAACACCGAAAAAATGGTAGGTAAACAACTGGAAGACATCGACAAGCTTGAGAGAAATCTCGCTGAGTTAAAGGCCGACCTTAAGGGCGACCTTCAACTGCAATCTAGAGCAAAGGGACTTTTGGACGACAAGTCCCAAAGGGTCGCAAGCAAACGGGAGGAAACAAAATCCTTTATCGAGGCCGTTCTCGGCAAGGGGAGTCGGCTAGAGGGAGTAAATGAGCCTAAGGGCAGTTCATACAGGTTCGCGCTAGAGGGAAAGGGCTTACATCAGACAGCAGTTCATCTGCGTGAGCTATTAATGGACTTTGCCAAGCTCTATCAGATGCGAACTCAAGTCACGTCTCGTAAGGAGCAGGAGGTTGTTGAGCAGGCAATGGAGATCGTGTCGATGGAGATCAACAAACTGGAAAGCCTTCTCGATCCCTGCTCCGCATCTGACGGTCTCACTGTGTACTCGGCGGCACTGCTTGAGTATATGTCTCGACATCAGGAACTGGCCGTCGAGGTCAGGGGCGAAAAGGATGCCCAGGTCACTCAACTTCAAAAGTACCTGCTTGAATCCTACATTCCCCGCTTGAATGATCCTAGGTCGTGGGGATTGAGAGATCCTCATTTTGCAAGACCCGCTCAAGCTGAGCGACAGCCCGGGTTTTCCTCCTCGGGAACATCAATATAGTCAAAATTTGCCGTCACACATTCAACCTCCAGTGTGACGGCAGTTCTTCCTGTCAATAAACCTTTCCTCTGCCAACGAAACTGACGTCAACTCTGAATTTTGACAGCTGTTGAACTTCGGCCTCGCTCCTGGGGTGACCAGTCAGGGGTGTAAACCTTTGGCAAACTTCAAATCACACCCTGTAGGGATCAGGATAGCGAAGATCCCGAAACAATTAAGAGATTTTAAACTGCCGGCAAACCTTTGATTGGCGCCCGGATTGCTCTTTTTCCCTTTGATATGTCACGAATTCGATTTTCCCAATGGTTGGTGGGAATTTCGCTGTTCGGGTTGTTGCAGCCTTTAGATTCACAAGGCCAAGGAATCATCGATGCTTCTGGGCGTAGCATCGAAACGGTGGGTTCCGTGGGAGCTGTCGCCAATCGGCGGGCTGCTGACAACTTGTTTCGAAACGCCATCAATGATGAACGCCGCGCGATCAGCAAATTTCCACCTAATGTTGGCTTACTTTCTAAAGCCCTGGTGCAGACTATGTCTGGCATTAAGGCCGATAATCAATCTCGCGCCAATGGACAGGCGGCGATAGAGTCCCTGCGCGTTGGTGACAACTCGGGAATCGTCGATATCACAAAGAAGTATGGAAATCTTTCTCGCGGGCAGATCCAGCATTATGCCAACAACTCCAGTCCTCACCTTCCTCAGGTTGAAAAGACTCTTGCCAAGTATGGTATGGGTATAAGTGCAGATCGGCAGTCCCTGACATCACCCATTGGTACAATTCCCCTTGATATGGATTCATCCTCCTTGTCCAGCTTGATTTCCAAAGTTGTGGAAAGCAAGGGCCTCTCCTCGGAGGGGGTTCAGGCTGGTGTTCAGGCCGGAATTGAGAGTCAAAACGCCATTGGAAGGGACGTCACCGAGCAGGCTAAGGCCGAGCTCGATCACCTGGGTTCTAGAAAAGGGTCTGCTGAATCAGATGGATCCAAGGATGAGAATCAAAAATCTCCAGAGGATGGTGAGGCCCAAGGGCGGGCCAATGAAGAGATCGCGCAAGAAGATCAGCAGGAGACCCAGCCATCTAATGATGATGGCGATGGCCAAGACCAAAAACCATATGAACAAGGTAGTGGCGATCCGCGAGGACCGGCCGGTTTGACGGGTGAGCCCCAGATGTTTTCCTTTGAAATGAATGGGGGGCCTATAGGCGTTAAGGGAAGTTCCCATCAGGACATATTTGAGATGATCAGCATTCGCTATCAAATCCACCGGTCCAAGGGAACATTCTTGGAATAAGGACTTTCGCTTGTTACCGCCCCGTTGTCGGCATGCGCCTAGGCGCCTTCGGGTCGCTCACATTGACTTTCCCTCGATATCGCGGCGGCCGAATGATCCGCGCGCGCTATCTTCGGTCATCTTCTTTTCCAGGCCTAACGGCCTTTACGGTCGCTGGTTCGATCGGGAAGGTCCACACAGGATTCGCCACAGCGAATCCGCAATATTAGAAAAATTTAAACTCTGAGGAATTTATGACTACACGTATGGCTTTAAATTTTGGTGGACCTGACTGGGATCGAACCAGCGACCTCCACAATGCCATTGTGGCGCTCTCCCAACTGAGCTACAGGCCCTCGGAATTTCAAGAAAGTCATTGATATTCTACCTGGCCCTCGGTGGCAAGCAATAAATAACTTGAAATACTCAATAGTTAGGCTCTTTAATGGGGATACAGGGAGGTGGACCAATGAAGATCAAACATCTGGGACGGTGGCAGCGGATATTGGCAGGGGGACTGGTGGGCCTGGGACTCCTGGTTGGCAGCCAGGTTCAAGCTAAAGAACTGACGAATCGTCTGGGGGTCGGTTACTCGGATCAGTTTGGCGAAAGTCTGCCCAGCCTAGCTGTGCGCTATTATCCGAATTCCCAACTGGGGCTTTCGGCATCCCTGGGTGTGGATACTCGCAAGGATAATTCCCGATTTGGCTTTATGGCCCGTGTGCACAGGGTGATCTTTATGGAAGCCAATTTGAACTTCTACATGGGGGCGGGAGCCGGAATCCTCAGTGTGGAAACCGCAGGTAAAAACGAATCGGGATTTGAGCTGAGTGGCTTTTTTGGCGCGGAGTTTTTTCTCTATGGTCTTGACAGCTTAGCCTTTATGTTTGAATCCGGGGTCGGTGTGACATCCATCTCCAGTGAGGTGCGCTTCCGAACCTTGGGGGATCATCCGGTCAAGGCGGGGATCGCATTTTACTTTTAATTGATTGAGGAGTCGAAAATGAAAAAAGTGATTATGACAGATAGAGCTCCTGCTCCGGTGGGGCCCTACTCTCAGGCCATTGAAGTCGATGGCACCCTCTATTGCTCTGGACAGATTTCCATTGACCCATCGTCGGGCGAAGTCTTCACCGGCGACATTCAAAAACAAGCTCAGATGGTAATGAAAAACGTGGAGGCCGTGTTGGCTGCAGCGGATATGACCTTTGGCAATGTGGTGAAAACCACGATTTTTCTCACCGACATGGCTGACTTTGCCAAGGTTAACGAAGTTTATGCCAGCTGCTTTACTGCCGAACCTCCGGCTCGCTCCTGTGTTGCTGTGGCCTCACTTCCCAAAGGTGTGAACGTGGAGGTTGAGGTTCTGGCTCGGCGTTGACTGCAATGCTGAGAAACTGGCGTTCCTGGTCGATGGTGGCCGGCTTGATGGTTCTGGGTCTCACCTCCTGGTCCTTTCTTCGGGAGTCGAAGCGCATTCAAGCTCAGCCGGCTACTGCCTGGGAAGAAGATCACAAGGCCGATTGTGCTGTGGTATTGACCGGCGGGGCCGGTCGGGTCCGTGAAGGCTTTGATCTGCTGGCGCAAAAGAATATCAAGAAGTTGATCATCTCGGGAGTTTATCCTCATGCCACGCTTAAGGAAATCTTCCCTCAGTGGGTGTTCTACGGAGCTCTTGATGAGCGAGATGTGATTTTGGAAAAACGCTCGGGAACGACTTACGGGAACGCCCAACAGACCTTGCCTTTAGTCGAGGCCCTTCATTGTCGCGATCTGATCCTGGTCACATCTCGTCTCCACATGTACCGATCGCTTAAGATTTTTTCTTCCGTATTCCCTCCGGACCTGACCATTTATCCTCGGGCCATTGTTCAGGGTGGATTCGAGCCTAGTTTCGGGGAGTTATTGGTCGAAGTTGTTAAGAGTGAGTTCTACTCTCTTTGGGCCTACTAAAGTCCTGACTCAGTTCTACAGATTCTATTTTGCCCCTGTCCGTTTTCAGGTCCTGATCTTCCCTTGCCCGGTCAAGATAAGCCCCTAATTTTCCGATTTATTTAGAGACTGTGAGGGGTAAATATGGCCAGAGTCGTGGGCACCTACATTGCCAACCGAATCGATTCGCTCGGGGAGTGGGGCCTGGCCATCATTCGCTATACAATCCGCGTTTTGTCGATGATCTATTTTGCCGTTCGTGCCGCTGTCTATGATCAATCCCAGGGAATCCGTTCCGTAATCTCAGTGATTTCGGCACAAATCTACTTTACGGGTGTGCAGGCTTTGCCGCTGATTTCAGTATTGGCCCTGGCCTCGGGAAGTATTGTGATCATGCAATCCAATCTTCAGCTCAGTATTCTTGGCGGCGCAGAGATGATCGGTAATCTTTTGGTGGTGATCATTGTTCGGGAGATCTCTCCTTTGCTCACAGCTCTTGTCGTCATTGCCCGTAGCGGAACAGCAGTGGCCTCAGAGCTGGGAAACATGAAAGTCAATAAGGAGACCGAAGCCCTTGAAGTCTTGGGGATCAATCCACTGAGCTACATTGTCTTTCCGCGTCTTGTGGGTGGCATTCTTAGCGTTCTTGGTTTGGCCTTCTACTTTATTGTTGTCGCCCTCATCGGTGGTTTTCTCGTCACCTCTTTAATTCACGACATTCCCTTTTCCTTTTACTCTGAGTCTTTGGCTCAGGCCTTTGCCGCAGAGGACGTGTTGCTATTTCTAGCTAAGAACACCTTTTCTGGGGCGATTATTTTTGTGGTCTGTAGTCACCAGGGAATGCTGGTTCAGGGTGGCCCCGAGGAAGTACCCCAGGTCACAACCAAGGCGGTGATGAACAGCATCATATACGTAACGATTTTCAATTTGGGTGTAACGACTTTGTTTTATCTCAACCAACTCATACAATTGGGAGTCATTTAGGTTGGCTACAGTAGGTGCGATTGAATCAATATGCCTTGAGGATTTAGGCTTTTCCTTTGGGCCTAAAATCAAACCCATTTTTGTCGGTCTCAATTATGAGTTCGTCAAAGGCGGGGCCTATTGGATCAAATCCACCTCAGGCGGGGGCAAAAGCTCCCTGCTTAGGATTTTGGCCGCCCTCGTGACTCCTACAGCAGGAGATCTAAAGATAGACGGTGTGGGTACAAGAGAGATGTCCTTTGAGGAGTTTCTCCCTTATCGTTTGCAGATCGGCTACAGTTTTGAGTTGGGTGGTTTGATTTCCAACAAGACTCTGTTTGAAAACCTGATGCTTCCTCTCCAATACCACAAGCTGATGGCGCCGAATGAGGCGACGGCATGGGTTGAGAAGCTGGCCGAAATTTTTGAAATCTCAGAGCACCTGCACTCCCGACCGAGTCGAGTGTCGGGGAGTATCAAAAAAGCAACGGTTGTCGCTCGTGCCTTTGTGATGAAACCCAGAGTACTGATATTGGATGAACCGACGATTGGTCTTTCTCAGTCGCGAAAAGATGCTTTGTGTAAACTCGTTCACGATGGTCGTGAGTCAGGGCAGTTTCACATTGTGATCACGGCCACCGATGATGTGACCTTTGCCCGCAAAGTGGCGACCAAAACCCTGGAAATGAGAAGTCAGAGAATTGAAGAAACGGAAGTGGTTCAGAATGCATTTATTATCACTCACAAAAAGGCATCCTCATGAAGGTTAAGCTCAACAGGTTTGAAAGAGCAGCGGGGATTTTTCTACTGGCCGCAGTTGTTGGTTCCATTGCCGTCACTGTCGGGGTGGCCATTAAAAAGGGCTGGTTCTCGCGGAAGGTTCTCTATGAAACCTCTCTCGACAATGCTGAGGGAATTCATCCTGGAACTGTGGTCCAGGTGTCAGGTCTTCGCGCTGGGGAAGTGAGTGATGTGGAGTTGGTGTCTTCCGATCGGGTATTGGTGCGGTTTCGGATTTTGGAAAAGTTCTCTCGTCGGGTGCGAACCGATAGCCGCATTCAGGTGGTGCGGCCCTTTATTATTGGTGAAAAGGTATTGGATTTGTCCATTGGGTCGGATCAAACTGAGGTGGCCGAGGGTGGAATCATTCCTTCCAAACCCAGTATGGATTTGATGGATCTGGTCTCGGGAAAGCGCATGAATGACTTTCTCTCTAGCTTTAGCGGGATGGTGGATAGTCTTAAGGTGCTCTCAAGTGCTTTTGCTGATCCTAAGAGGACAGAGGCTCTCATCAAAACTCTCGATCGCATGGAGCCTCTTGTTGTTAATTTGAACAGGATGGCCAAAGAGATGACCAAAATGACGGTCACTCTTAATCGCGATGATCGCTTCGAGTCGATGGTGGTGGGCATGACTGATTTGACCCGCGAGATGAAGGTGATTTTGCCTGAAATGGCCAAGGAAGCCCCCCAAATGGGTAAGCAGATGGGCCAACTCATTGCCAGCCTCAGTACCTTGGCAAAGGAATTCGAAAAATTGGCTCCTGCAATTCAGGAGGTAGCACCTGACTTGCCACGCACCAGCCGTCGCGCGGTTGAAGCCCTGGATGAAGCTGTGGTATTGCTCAAGGCGATGCAGAAGTCCATTTTCCTGCGCGGCAACGTGGAAGATGTGCGGGAAGAGGAGTCCAAGTCCCGTAAGCCTGCCGGCGGTGAGAAGGCAAAGTAGAAGAAGGGCGAAATTGAATGTCTGGTGAATCTGAGGGCCGTCCCACCATCTTGTTTTTCAACGCTCAGGACATCGGCGAGAGTCTGGAAGAAGTGGCTGTCGACGTCATCAAGACGGAAAGCCAAAATGTGACCAGCCGCTGGCTTCATAGTGCGAAGGAGGCAGATCTTTTTATTTGGTTGGATGAACGGGAAAACATCATCAAGCAACAAATCAGCTTTTGTGGACAGGTGGTTGAATGGAACATTCTTGAGGGAGTCAAAACGGGTGTAGTCCTTGAGGATGAGAATCACTCGGGCGGAGTGGAGGGTAGTGAGATTGTTCGCTTTGATGAAGACCCTCAGCTGGCATCCGTCAAACAGGCAGTTGAAGTTCTTCGTCACGTACTCGCATTGACCGAAGAGGATAGAAAGCTCCTGTTGGCGAACTTTAACAAGGGGCCGGTGACCGACCATCTGCCGCCGGAGGAGTTTCTTCGACTCTACGGACCAAAGGGGCAACATCCGTCCACGGGGAGTTGGTGGTCACGGGTGATGGCCTGGTTCAAAAAGGGGCCAAAGTAGATCAAAATCCTAGTCAATGATTGAAAAAACCCATCAGGTCAGAGATAGTGGAAGGCAATGACCTGGAACTTCTTTACCAGATATCTCTTTTCCAAACGGGCTGGGTCCCTAGTACGCACCATTGCTTGGATCTGTATCGTTGGAATCGGCCTTGGAGTCCTGTCCTTGGTCGTCGTCCTCTCAGTCATGAATGGCTTTAATGGAACCATTCGTGAGAGACTGCTGGCAGTCGAACCTCACTTGGTGGTTTCCACCCGCAGTCTACATGAGGGCATTGGCAAAAATCGGGAGGACCTTGGCGCCCTTCGGGCTGAAGTCAGTCAACTTCCTGGAGCTCATGGCGCCATTGTTGAAAGTCAGGATGTCATTTTGCGCACTCTTGAAGGGACCTTTGGTGGTGCCGTGGCCAAGGGAATGGATGGGGATTCCCTGGAGAAAATCTTTCTCGATATTCAAAACGCCGGCAAAAAGCGCAAGAGTCCCTACTCAGATTTTGTCATGATTGAGGGTAATCCTGACGAGACTGAAAAAAAACAAGAAGCTAAAGCGGAAAGTGAAAAGGAGCTGGTGCAAAGGCTCGCCCATCTGGATGGGGGGGAAGTGATCTTGGGGGTGGATTTGGCTCACACCCTGCGGATTTTTGAGGGCGATCAGATTCTAGTGATCCCACCAGAAAGTCTTTTGGCACCGGCAGGGGAGACACCTGTCTATGAGAAGGTCACCGTTCGAGCTCTTCTTTCCTCACGGGTGGCTGATGTGGACGGCAAGATGATGTTTTATAATCCGGCTCACACTCTCAATCGCTTTCGCAAGTCTGTGAGTCGCGAGGTGGCTCTGGAAATTCGCCTTCCGGAGTCTTACGACTTTAATGCCATGGCAGAGGAATATCGGAAGCGTGGATTTGACGTGGACACCTGGGTCTCCCGTAACGAAGCTCTGTTCTTTGCTCTCAAGATGGAAAAGCTGGCCATGACCATTTTTCTGGCCTTGAGTGCCCTGATCACGTGTTTTTCCATCGTCACAGTGTTAGTGTTGTTGCTGACCCAAAAACGTCGTGATTTGGGAATTCTCATGGCCATGGGAATGAGTCAGGCGCGAACGCGGCAAGTGTTCACCCGGGTTGGAATGATTCTGAGTTTTTTCGGAATGGGTGGTGGTTTGGCACTTGGTTTGGGAGCTTGCTATTTGCTCGACAAATATCCTATCGAGATGCTTCCAGACATCTATTATGACTCTTCAATTCCGGTAAAAGTGACTCCTGAATTGATCTATTTTGTTCTTGGCGTGGCTGTCGTAGTGGCTTTTTTGAGTTCTTACCTCCCGGCTCGGGTCAATACCTCCTACCAGTCCTCAGAGCTCCTCCGTTATGGGCGGAAATAGGTCGTAAAATTGGTCATTTGGCCGATTTGGGGCACAGGCGCGGTCTCAAAACCTCTAGATTCCATCTGGGGTCAAGCCTGGGTGGCACCCAGGTTGCTGATTACCTGACTCGATGACACTCTCAGTTTTTAAATTAAAAGGATTGGCCATGCTATTTTCTGTTCTTACATCACGTGCGATCTTGTTTTTGGGCATCATGATTTCGAGTCAGTTGGCTTTTGCAGAGGTTGGTTTTTTGAAGACCTTGCCTGAGTTCCCCCAAGTTGAAGCAGCTAAAGAATCAGTCTTTAAGATTTTTGCTCCCCGGACTCATGAATTTCGTTTGTTCGAAAATCCCTCGGCCACCATTGAGGAAGTCTCCAAAATGACGGGTGTAGATGAACATGAAAAGGCTGTGATTGTTTCTCAATTGAGAGGATGTCTGGAGTTAAAACTTGAACCTTGTATCATTGATGCCACCTACGTCCGAGGAACTGCCTTTGTCCTGGAGCGCGATAACGTCCTGGCGACAGTTTTTCACAACGTGGATTTCCATTTGGTCACCATCCGCAAATATTTTGCGAAGTTTTCACGTCCCATTAATGTCTCCATCGAAAAAACCATGTATGGGAAGATGAATCACCCCTTTGCCTTGGTAAACAGCAAGGGCGAGGTGGTCTGGGGTCAATTGGCAGATCAAAAGACCATTAAGATGGTCATGAACTGGAAGGTGCTGGATCAGAAACACCTGGATAATGATCTCAAATCAGAAGATGATTGGGCATTGTTTCAATTGAGCCATCCTATTGGCAAGCCACTAAAGCTGGCAGCCTCTCTGCCTGCAATCGGTGAAAAGGTGTTTGTGGCCGGATTTCCAGCCGAGACACAAGGGCGAGAGAAGTTTGGCAAAGCAAACTCTGATGGTGAGAGTTTTTTTATGACGGTGGGGCAAGTTCTTGACCCTTCGGCCGTGGATGGCCGTTTGTACGGTGCTCCGGCTGTCGGCGTGGGATTTTCCGGCGGGATGATGCCGGGACCCAGATCCATCATGGGCGGAATGTTTTCGCAAATGAGAGGGTGTTCCAGCAACGAATCCTGTCTCTATACGACTAACGATGGTAAATATGGCTTTAGCGGTTCTCCTTTTCTGAATGCCCAGGGAGAAGTCGTTGGCGTCGCGACGACAGGATTGCCTGCTGAAGACGAAGAAGTCACTCCAGACAGCTCTACTTTTTGGGGTGTTCCTGTCCAAACCTTAAGGGCGGCTCTGGAAGAGCTACTGGCACCTGCTGAGTAGCAAAAAGATAGATCCCGGTGGCTCCTAAACCGAAACCTCAAAATCTCTGAGGGCCTCTGTCAAGGAGGTCTTTTTGTCGGTCGAAGCGCTCCGTTCCCCAATAATCAGGGCCGCAGGGACGCCAAAACTTCCCGCCGGAAATTCTTTTGAAATGGTCCCAGGAATGACTACAGCATTTTTGGGGACCCGGCCTTTGAGGACTTTGGGTTCAGATCCTCTGACGTCTACGATTTTTGTGCTCGATGTAATGGTCACACCAGCACCCAGGACAGCGCCTTCCTCGACCACTACGCCTTCGACAAGGATACAGCGGCTGCCGACGAAAACATTGTCTTCGACAATCACTGGGCTAGCCTGGACGGGCTCCAAAACCCCACCAATGCCGACACCACCAGAGAGGTGAACATTGGCACCGATTTGTGCACAGGAGCCAACAGTGGCCCAGGTGTCCACCATTGTCCCTGGCCCCACCCATGCTCCGATGTTAACGTAACTTGGCATCAAGATGGAGCCTGGGGAGATATAAGCGCCTTGGCGAACAAGAGCGTGAGGGACAACTCGAACGCCCTCGTGGCCTTCCCATTTCTTTAGAGGAATTTTGTCGACAAAACGGAAGTCCCCGGCTTCGATGGTTTTCATTTTCTTTAGCTTGAAAAACAAAAGGATGGCCTGCTTAAGCCACTGATGAGTGACCCATTCGCCTTTTTCCTTGGTACAAACCCGGTATTCACCAGAGTCCAGACCCTTAACGGCTTTTTTAATTGCTTCGACTCGATCTTCTTCAAGAGAGTCAAATTTCTTAATTGAATCCATTTCCTCGAAAGTTTGAGAAATGAGACTTTGCATTTGTGACACATTCATTTTTGATACCCTCGCAATTAACCAGCAGACTCAACGATTTTTAAGGACTCCAGAATAGCAGGTACATGTATCCCAACGATTTTGTCCGGATGCAAGCCGCGCTCAATTTCATAGGTTATGGTGGGCATATCCCGTTCCAAGCCGCAGTAGGTACCAAGGCAGCCCGGGGTGGGATAGCCGATGCTCTCATGGATTTCATAACCGGTGTGTTTGGCAATCACCTCAGCCACTCGAGTGCAATCACCATTGGTGTTGAGCATGGGTTTCCAAGAGTGAAGGCTGATAATGAGGCGCGGGTTATGGGTTTCCAGCCACTGAGTCAGAGCTTGGTTCTCCGGTTCACTGTTGGCCGAAGTCCCCGGGTCGTAGCGGTCACTGGCCACCTCATCTGACCAATCCTGAGTGGGCAAATTTCGATTGAGATCGACGCCCGCCGAATTTTTCCTTTGGCAGGATAGAACACCATCGACATTGAACATTGGAATCAACGTCAATTGCAGTTTAGGGAGGGACCCCTGGGCGAGGCGGGCCAAAAGTGCTTTGGCAGCAACTACCCCTTCCCATTCGTCCCCATGGACACCACCGAGGATCAAAACATTAGGACCGGAGTTACCAAACTGATAGGCGACCAGGGGTAGGTTCTGCCGACTATGGCCAAATATAAAACTTTTCACGCAGGGCTCCGTCATGATAGGGTACCGAGATCATGAAAGCTCACTCACCCATTATGGTCAAGAAGTTCGGCGGTACATCGGTTGGTTCTATCGAAAGAATTGAAGCTGTGGCCGAACGCGTATTGGCTGATGCCCAGTCCGGGCAGAGGCCCATTGTTGTCGCCAGTGCGATGTCGGGAGAAACCAATCGTCTTGTTCGCCTCGCGAACGACATCGACCCATTTTACCGTGGGCCAGCCTACGATATGTTAGTCGCCTCAGGAGAGCAGGTGTCGATTGCCTTGCTGGCCATTGCCCTGGAAAAGCGTGGAGCCAAAGCCGTTCCCCTCTTAGCCCACCAATTGGGCATTCATACGGACTCGATTTTTACCAAGGCCCGTATTACGAGCGTCAATACAGATAAGCTCCTGTCCTACGTGAACGAAGGCGTCATACCCATTGTCGCCGGTTTTCAAGGGGTAACGGAGGGGGATAAGATTACCACATTGGGGCGAGGTGGATCTGACACGACTGCCGTGGCCTTGGCTGCAGCTCTCGGTTCGGGAGCCTGTGAGATCTATACAGATGTTCCAGCCGTGTATTCGGCCGATCCACGGATGGTTCCGGAGGCCAGAGAGATTCCGCTGTTGAGTTTTGAAGAGATGATGGAAATGGCTAGCCTTGGTTCCAAGGTGCTTCATTTTCGAAGCGTTGAATTGGCAGCCAAATACAAGGTCAAAATCCACCTGCGTTCCACATTTGAAACCCGTGAAGGGACCTGGGTGGTTCCCGAAGGAGAAAAGATGGAAGCTCCAGTCGTATCCTCAATAACCCACGATGCAGCTACCGTGGTTTTGAAGTTGTTTCCGGTTCCGTTTGGGGCTGGCTTTATGGCCCAACTGTTCGAGACTTTGGCTGAAAAAGGCGTGGTGGTGGATATTATCACCCAGAGCCACAACGAAGAAGGCCAGAGGGTTGCCTTCTCTGTACGAGAAGAGGATCTCAATCCCGCGATTGAAGTCGTCAAGGGGCTCGTGGATCAAAAGACGGTGGTGACAAGAATGGAAGCCATGGCCAAGATTTCAGCGGTGGGTGTGGGAATGGCCAATCATCCCGGTGTGGCGGCGCGTTTTTTCAGGGTTTTGGATAAGCTCGAGATCCCCATTCATCTGGTCACGACCTCTGACATTAAAATTAGCGCGGTGATCGATCGGAGTAATCTTTCGGAGGCCGCTAAAGCTCTGCATTCAGAGTTTGGCCTGGATCGGGAGTAGGTCAGGAAAATGCCCTTTCACTACCAAGGCGGAAAGCTAGGATTCAGCAGTGGTGATAAATTCTTTTCATTGCACGCTCTTAGTCAAAACATGAAGCGGCCATCTTACCTTTATTGCCTTGATGATGTGATCAACCGTTTTGATCGCTTTAGCCAGGCATTTGCACAAAAGGCATCCATTCACTATGCAATGAAGGCTAATAGTCATCCCGCTTTGCTTAGGATCTTAGCCAAGAAAGGTGCTGGAGCTGATGTGGTGTCCGGTGGTGAAATTGAGCTGGCTCTGGCCCATGGGTTTTCTCCATCCAAGCTGGTTTTTTCCGGTGTGGGCAAGGAAAAATGGGAAATTGAGCTCGCTTTAAAGTGTGGCATTCGGCAAATCAACGTTGAAAGCCCAGCAGAGCTCAGGCGCATTGGTCAAGTGGCCCGTGCCATGAACTTGGTGGCTCCCGTGGCTTTTCGCCTGAACCCTGATGTGAACCCTGATACTCACCCATACATCCGCACGGGGTTTCGCGAAAATAAGTTTGGCATGGATGTGAGCTTCTTGTTCGAGTTGGACCGCATTCTTAAGGAATTCTCTGGCTCTCTCAGTCTTGTTGGAGTGACTCTTCATATCGGATCTCAAATCAGGGATATGGTGCCGCTTGTTGAGGCGGTGAAGAAGTCCATCCCTCTTTTTGAAAGTTTGAAATCCCAGGGGCATCAGATGCGCACCTTTGATATCGGCGGCGGGGTTGGCATTGACTATCATTCGGCAGACACCAGCCAGGAACTGGCTGGCCTTGGAGACTACGCTCGACAGATGGTGGAGTTATTGACACCTCTTGATTGTGAAATCCTCTGTGAGCCAGGGCGCATCCTGGTGGCGCGAGCAGGTGTGCTTTTAACCGAAGTTCAATACGTCAAAGAAACACCCTATAAACGTTTTGCCATTGTGAATTCTGGGATGCACCACTTGATGAGGCCAGCCCTGTATGAGGCTTACCATCGGATATTGCCCATCGACGAGAGTGCAGATCGTGAATTGAAAACCTATGACGTGGTTGGCCCCATTTGTGAATCCTCTGATGTGATTGGGCATGAGAGAACTTTGCCGGACCTTCAGGAAGGGGATTGGCTGGCAATCATGGATGCGGGTGCATACGGAGCGGTGATGGCCAGTGGATATAATGCTCACCCAGCACCCGACGAGGTGGCCTATTATAAGGGTGAAATCCTATGATGCGTTCATTTTTGCGTATTTTTGGGCGGGGGTTATTTGCTCTTTTGCCTACCTTTTTGTCGATCTACATCTTGATTAGATTTTTTCGTTGGGTAGACGACACCGTTTACAGCGTCTTCCATAACCTGATTCCGCCCGAGTATTATTGGCCAGGTATGGGATTTTTAGCAGGAATCCTGTTTATCTTTTTTTTAGGTTTGGCGCTTTCCAATTATTTTGGCAACAAACTCCACCTGCTGATTGATCGCTTGTTCCGCAAGGTCCCTCTGGTTAAAAGTCTCTACACCGCCATTCAGGATTTAACCGACTATTTTTCGCCAAAGAGTCAGGGTCAAAACGAAAGTCAGGTGGTGGCTGTGACCTGGCCGGATTCTGATGTGCAGACAATTGGCCTTGTGACTCGAACCGATCTGCGCGAATTCCCGGATGGAATCAATAAGAAGGATCGGGTGGCTGTGTTCTTTCCGATGAGTTATCAGATGGGAGGGTTTACGGTGTTTTTGCCTAAAGACCGTCTGACGCCCCTGGATATGTCGGTGGAGAAAGCCATGCGCTCAGCATTGACGGCCTGGATGAAAAAGGACAACAACAAGAATGAGCCGGCAAAAGCCCCTCGGCCTTAAAGGTCGACATGGGTGAAACTAGCTGGTGCCAGAGGGTGAAGAATTCTCTCCGCCATCAAGCGGAAGTTTTCAGCCATATCGGTGCTGAGGAGATCTAGCCGGCCCTGGCCAATTGGGTTGGGGAGAAGCCTTTTATTCTTGATGTCTTGATCCATCAATTGAGCGATGGCTTCTCCCGAGTCAACCAAAGTCACATCTTGTCCCATCACCTTACCCATGGCCTCGCGGAGAACGGGGTAGTGGGTGCAGCCCATGATTAGGGTGTCCACTCCAGAGTTCTTAATCGGGCTTAGATAGCGATGGACCACCAGGTTGGCGAGTGGATCATCCACCCAGCCCTCTTCAACTAATGGCACGAGTAAGGGGCAGGCTTGTTGGTAGACTTCAGCTGTGGGGTCGAGGACATGAATCGCTTTGACGTAAGCCTGTTGGGCGACCGTGGTGCGGGTGGCGATAACACCAATTTTCCCGCTCTGGCTAGCGGACACGGCGGCAATGGCTCCGGGGTCGATCACATTGTAAATGGGGACGGGGGCTTTAACGGAGGGGTCCAGAACGCTGGAAGCCGAGTTGCAGGCGACGACAATGGCCTTCACGCGACGGCCGAGAAGAAAGCGGATGTTTTGTTCGACATATTGGCGAATGGTCACTGGGGATTTGGTTCCATAGGGAAGGCGGGCTGTGTCTCCAAGATAAATAAAATCTTCCTTCGGGAAAGCCTGGGCCAGGGACCTTAATACCGTTAGGCCACCGACTCCGGAATCAAAGACAGCGATTGGCATGGAAGGTGATTTTTCAGTCATGCCTCTAATTTATCAATAAGGGGGGTGAGTGAGCAGTCCAGACCAGGCGGAATCATAAAAAAAGCCTCCCCAGCAAAAAGGGAGGCTCACACAACAGAAACTTCATCAGGCACGACTTCTTCGTAAGGCCCGAAGGCCCTCATCTTCCGTGACGACCGTGTTCAACAAAGGACGAAAGCAGCCTAGGAAACACAACGTGAAAACATCGTTGTCATAGGCTAAGGGCCTCCCCCAATTCCGTCAAAGAGGGAATCCGAGCCCGGGTGCGGCACCCTCTGCTTGCAGAGGGTTAAGCCGTTGAGAAGACTCATGGCGCTTTGTGATGGGGATAAAAAATCAGTTCTTTAGTCCGTGAGCCCGAGACTCAAGAATTCCCATGGGTGTCATTTCCATGAATAGGGCGTTGCTGCGAATATCCTCAATCCGCGTGGCATTAAGGTAACTCATGCCACTGCGAAGGCCGCCCGAAAGCTCGTTAATCACATCATAGATATGGCCCTTAACCGGCAGTTGGGTGGACTCTCCTTCAGGGGCCATACCCTCGGGGACTCCTCCTCGCCAGGAGACTTGGGCGGCCTTAGAGGCCATTCCCCGATATTGCTTCATGCCGTTGCGGATAGGGCCAGGGGTCTCAATAGTGCCCGCCAACAGAGAACCCAACATCACGGAGTCCGCTCCGGCGGCAAGTGCCTTAACAATGTCTCCCGAGCTTTTGACGCCACCATCAGCAATCACTGGGACTCCCTTGGCGCGGGCAACGTGAGCGCAAAGGGAGATCGCTGTGAGCTGAGGGACTCCACAGCCGGTGATAATGCGCGTGGTACACATGGAACCAGGACCAATGCCCACCTTGATGGCGTCGGCTCCTGCTTCAATTAAATCCTCAGCACCTTTAGGGGTTGCAATATTGCCCGCAATGATCTGCAGCCCCTTGAACTCGGACTTGAGCCAGCTCATCACTTCGAGCATGGCGACCGAATGCCCGTGGGCGATATCGATGGTGAGAACATCCACGCCACTTTCCACCAAGGCCTTGGCACGATCTTGGTAATCTTCATTGACCCCAATTGATGCGCCAATGTGGGCAGCGCCTGACTCCTTGACCCTGGTCACTTGTTTGACCTGATCTGCAATGGACATAAAACGGTGAAGGATGCCAATGGCCCCAAGCTTGCCCATGCCGATGGCCATTTCTGCTTCAGTCACGGTATCCATATTGGCGCTAATGAAAGGGCGATCAATAGTCATTTCTCGGGTGAGGTGTGTGGAGAGATCAGGGTCACGACGGGAACGGACTTCTGATTTGTTTGGTACCAGCAAAACATCATCAAAGGTGTAGGCCTTGCCCCTTGTCGTTAAAGCTTCCCAATTAAACATCAATTCCATTGATTCCTCCCCGGCTTTAGCAGCTTGATTGAAGTTGTTTGCTTCGGGCTTCGTAAATGAAGAAAAACCAGATGTAAAAGTAGATCGAGGCCAGCATCGACAACCCTCCTGTTAAAACGCGGGCTGTGGGATGAGTCAATGCCGGATGAAGCTGGCCAAGCATTTCAAAGCCCAGCTCCAAGCCAAAGCTCATGGCAAATAGCAAAACCAACCACCAAAAGACGCCGACGGTCAGAAGGCTCGATCGCTCCAGAGCATCGACCTTTCCTTGTTGATACTGGGGGTCTAATAGGACAACAAAGGGGACAAAAAGATAGCGAATCTGTTTGTAGATTCCAGGAAGGATTAAAAGGAGACTCCATAAAATGACATAAGCTGTCATCCTAAGGCCTTCAACAAAAAGTGGCCAGCCCTGTTGGTTGGCCACCTTCACCCAGGAGCGGAGGGGTTTACGGCCTTTGATTAAGTCGTCCATGCGCACCGGGAGAAGCAGGATCAGGACAAAACTCACCACCACGGCCGTGCACAGCTGCCCGAGTTGTGCCATCCATTGCTCTGGACTTCCTCTCTCGGCCAGTTTGGCCCCAAGAGCAAAATACTGGTCAGCCAGCTCTGAGAGAATCCACAATGGGATCAGGACGCCGAGAGACGAAACCACAAATGGTTTGTAATAGTGGGCGGATTGCCGTGCTGCTGATTTAATCATGAAGTCCTCGTCCGGTGAGAGAATCTCTGTGAAGAGCAGTTTATTTCCCCACTTTCACCCCGACTTGTCAAAAGCACAATCTCAGGCAAGGCCGGTAACTGCCTGAAGAGCAGGCGGTTTTTCAAAATCCATTGACAGTCCGGCTCCCTCGGGCGAGGTTATCAGGCTCTAATCAGCCCAGTGCCCCGGTGGCGAAATAGGTAGACGCACAGGACTTAAAATCCTGGGACCCTCACAGGTCGTGCCAGTTCAAGTCTGGCTCGGGGCACCAGTCGCGAGTAAAACTGCCAGAAGGCAGTTTCCCTCACGAAGGCGCCGAGCAAGCTCGACGCCTCTGGACTCCGAGAACCTCACTCGCAAGTCTCGCTCGGCCCTCTCGTCCACGAGCCGCTTCAAAACGCATTTAGCGTTTTGCCGCATTCTCGAAAAGTTCAAGTCTGGCTCGGATTTATTCAACGTAGCCGATGAGGTGCTCCACGGTCTGGCCTTCGCAGTCGCTGCGGCGACTGGCGAAGTGGTTCGTGCCAAGTCGACAACGGTAAAGAGCGTGGCGGGTCGAACTCTGGCCCTGTTCCCGCCACAGCTGTCCGGCAGTTCTGAGGCGAAGGTGGCCTTCGCAGTTAGAGTCTTTGGAAAGCATGTGATCTCTTTGGTTCACCAGGCACTCATAGACGGCCACTGTGCCCGTGCGTGGTAATTGCAGAAAGTACCCTTGCGGGCCTTCCCGGGTGTATCCAGTGCCAGGCTCAGAAGTCGTGCTCTGATGATCCTTCATGGCAGGCGAGTAGTAACGGGTCATCATCAGACGGGGATAAATGCGAACAGCACTATTGTTGCTGGAGACCGAGCCAGCCTCATTAGTCACAGTCACAGAGTAAGTGTCCGGGTTGTCATTGGCCGGCGGATTCTCAATGTTTAGTACCGGATTGGTGGCATCTTGAATGGCAGTGCCGTTCTTGTACCACTGATAGGTCGGAGTGGGCACTCCCGAGGCACTGGCCGTGAGTTCAAAGCTCTCTCCTTCGTTAAGGTTGATTTCGGATTCCGGTTGTTGCTGAATTTCTGGGGCAATAGGATTCCATTGTTCCACAACAGAGATGCGAAAACTGCTGCTCTTGGTACTTCCCTGGTCATTAGTGACCACGACATGGTAGTCACCCACGTCTGATTGGGCCGCGGCGGTGATCATCAACTTGTCCGTATTTTGGCTGGCCAGCACCATATTGTCCTTGTACCAGATGTACTCGCTCACATCGCCCTCGACACTGATGCTCACAGTCACCGTGTTTCCTGAGTAGCAGTAGATATCAGTGGGCTGCCGGGTTATTTTAGGTCCAGTCCCGATGCTGCTTGAGGAAACTTCATCCTGTAGGATCAGAGGGTCAGCCGTGCAGCCCAGTAACAGGAGGGGCAAAATTGTCAATCCACTGATAGCCCAGTTTTTGATGTCCATATCAGTACCCTTTGTCTCATCAGATTTGTAATAGGTAGTTGAGTGTTGGGGCACCCACCACCTCAGGGGAACATATTAAAAGGCCGGGTCAATTTCCAATCACAGGCCACCCAGCGGGCCGCTACCGGGGAAGTCTCCAAAACCATTGGCATTAACATTCATCAGTCGTGCCACCGAGGTCAGGAGTTTGCTGTTGTCCTGGGTACCACTGAGTTTTAGAAACCGGCCAGTGCGCAATTTCCCCTGGGCGTTGCCAATCAGCATGGTTGGCAGACGTGCCTGAGAGTGATGATTGCCAAAATTACTTGTTGATAATATCAGAACATTGTCTAGTAGAGTGCCTGAGCCGTCAGGCGTGGCCTTCAGGCGCTCAGCAAACTTGGCCACCTGGTCCCAGTCCCAGCGGGCCGCCCGTCGGTATTGTTCCCGCTCCTGCGAGGCGCGGTGGTGAACGGAGTTATGAATCGTATCTGTTTTGATTCCGGGAACCCACTCATAGCGCCAGTGATAACCGGAGAAGCCCATCAACAAGGCACCAATACCGATGCGCTGGCAGGTGAAGGCCGCGTAGAGAAGATCAAAATGGGCCTGGCTTTGTGTCGGGAAGTTCCCAGGTCTTCCTGGATTTCCCGGCACTCTACAGGCGGCCATCGCACTCGTGCCTTGAGCTTCTTTGATGTCGGCGGCAACGCTTTGCTCGGCTTTGCGGATGGCATCTTCATGAATATCAAGTTTGAGTTTTTCAACTCCTACCAGTTCAGCGCGAAAGCGGGTCAAATCTTCCATGAGATCATCGAGAAGAGACCTATTTTGTATCAAAGCCGCAATTCGTCGTTGTTTCTCGGCCGGCGTTTCTTGAGCAGGCGGTTTAAAGCCAGAAAAAATTTTGGTGAACGCCTGTGATGGGTCCTGAATGGGGTGCTTGACCACGCTTCGGCCTGTGGCAAAGGGTTGCCACCTCATATGGTCTCGGTAGCGGTTGTCGACCACAACCTCCAGAGATTTGTATTTCAACTGTTGGACAAGAAATTGGTCAATGGAGACTCCGCCGGGCACGCCGTCTTCCTCTCGGCCCTTCTGGATAATGTCTTTTGCAGTTAATACCTTACCCATGCTGCGCACATGGTTGTTGCCTCTAGGCGCTGGGCCTGAAGCCCGTGAATTGATTCCATCGATGACCACAATGTCAGACTTCAAGTTGGCGTAACCGCCGATGATGTAGGGCAGGTTAAAATTGGTCTCCGAACCTGTGGGGAAAAAATCAGCGCCGGTGGGGTAGCCGCAGGAGTTGACGGCAAAAAAAGCCCTGAGGGGCGGCAGAGACTGGGCTTCAGCCCGCCGTATGGATAGAACCGGACTCAAAAGCAAACTGGCCTTTAATGATCTAAAGATAAACTCGCGGCGTTTCACTTTGTCCCTTTCACGTAAAGCTCAGGAGAGGCTAAAACATCCTCGACCAGGTACTGGAGAGCGTAGTCGTGGTGCTGAACGTAAGGGGCGACTTGCGCGGCAATTTCCTCGGTGCGGGAATCGTCCCTCGCGGCCCCTGAAGAAAATTGTACGAGGTTTCTTGTCAGACAGTTGTGGACCGAAGGGGAGTGGACAAGGTCCTCAATCATGCCTTGAGAATCAGAGTAGGTTTTGACCTGTCGATCAATGGTTACATCTGCCGTGCTGTTAATGGGTCTCCCTTTATAAGAGGTCGTCTCCCGCCCAAGAGCATCGAAGTTGGAGAAAACATACCCATAGGGCATGAACTGACTGTGGCAAGAAACACAGCCTTGATCCTGATCCATGATGACTTCGAATTGTTCGCGGACGGTGAGGTTGTTGAAGTTGGGTTCATTGTTAATGGCATTGTTCGTGGCATCTTCAAGGCTGATGCCGGAGGGAATTCCCACTCGTTCGCACAGGAATTGATTCTTGATAACAAGGCCGCGACCAACGGGGCGATCCTTGTATTCTTCGGCGACTGAAGAATGGACGGCCATAAAACTGGCAAGACCCAGAACTCCCTTGCGGGAGCTGCTCATCCTGATTTCAACCATTGATGATCCAGAGACGGATACGCCATAAAGTGGGGCAGTATGCTGGTTGGCGAAGGTGACCGGCAAGGTCAGCAGATCCCTTAAATTGGCCTGATTGTCGAGAACTGTGGAGGTAATATAGGTGCTGAACTCCTGTTGAAGTCCGTCGACAACCTGTGGATCGGTAAACTTGGGATACTTGTCGGGTTCTGCGGCCATGCGATCCAGTTCTTCCATGCGCAGCCAGGTCTTATAAAAGCGAACTGTGTGATTGCGCCCCTTGGCAGTCTTGAGGAGTCGACGCACATGATGGCGAATTTGTGAGCTGTCCAGTGACCCGCTCTGGGCGTCGGCGAAAAGGGCCGAATCGGGCATGCTCCCGGTCACCGCGTAGGAGAGTAGAGATGCCCGCTCAAAATCATCCAGGACAGAAATGCCGCCCTGGGCACTCACACGGCCCAGTTCCTGGCGGTAGAGAAAATCAGGAGAAATCAAAATTCGGCTAATCGCGTATTTGAGGCCCTCATTAGTGCTGCCCGTACCAGAACTGACTGAGTGGTAACCGTCATTGAGCTTGCTCAGCTGGACCGGTGTGGGTATCCGCCGGAATGCTCTTTGGCTCAGTCGGCCAATGATGGCCTGGGCGCATTCTTCCATGAGATTCTGACTGGTATAACAAGGAAATTCGGAGGACGCCTTTTGCGCGATGTACTGATCAGCGAGATTTTTGGCTTCTGTAATCAAAGTTGCTAGCAAGTTTTCGTGAACAGAGGAGCCCATGACCGTCCCGCTGTTTTCGTCGATGGAGGATGAGAGGCCGAGGAGGTCTTCTATGGTGTTATGGTACTCATAGGAGGTCAGCAAACGAAGCTCGGGGTCCGGGGCCGCAAAAGTCTTGCTGACCACTTCGCCAATGCTGGATTGGCTCCAGGGCCGGGTGTCGCGGGGGTCATTTTTTGAGCCGGCCATAAAGGGGTTCATGCACCCTGTAAGGAGAAGCATGGACAAGGGGAGGCCTACTTGGAGAATACCCCAGCCAGTTGTGCTAACGGTTTTCATGTCGATTCACCCAACGCGGCTCCTCATGAGCCGCGATAAAATCAGATCTCACCCAACCATCGGGTCAGTATAGGAAATAGAAGATACAAAGGCTCTGCCAGCTCAGTGCAAATCTAGAGGCATGCTGGCGCCAGTATTCAACAAGTTGTCAATCCCCTGGGTGGAGGTGATAGAGAAATGACGGGTGTCAATCGGGCTGACACTCTCAGTGATCAGGGAAGGCCAGGATCAGAATCGTCGAGTGCGACCTTCTCAATGCGGGTGAGATTCACCCGGCGGCCATTCATGGAGACAATTTTGAATTTATATCCCTGCTCAGTGATAGAGTCTCCTACTTCCGGCACGCGCTGTAGACGGTACATGAACAAACCTGAAAGAGTGTTCGCATCCAGGGATTCCTCAAACTGAATATCCAAGGTCCTTTCTATGTCGCTAATTTGGGTCCAACCGTCAGCTTCCCAGCCACCGCCTTTGTGAACAAGAGAAAGTGTGGCCCCATCCATGTCCAATTCATCTTCGATTTCGCCGACGATTTCCTCAAGCAGGTCTTCCATGGTGACGATGCCGGCAAAGGTACCGTACTCATCGATGACAATCGACATGTGTTGGCGGCTGTTACGCATTTGTTCGAACAGTTTTCCCAATTTTTGGGTTTCTGGAATCACCATTGGGTTGCGAATCAAGTTGCGTAGGTGAGAAGCGATGTTTTCCTCTCTATTGATCATCAAAAGATTGTAGAGATCCTTCACAAGTAGGACGCCCACAATCTTGTTGTCGCCCCCATCGGTGACGGGGAACCGGGAGTGTTGGGTGTTGCGCAAGACCTCTAGGTTATCCTCCCATGTGTCTTGTAGATCAATCGAGCTGACCTTTGCTCGTGGAACCATGACTTCTTCTGCTGTGCGGTCTTCGAACTCAAACAAATTCTGCAGCATGGCCGCTTTCTCAGATTCAATGTTCCCGGTTTCCTCGCTGGTCTCAATGATGCTCTTAATGTCTTCATCGGTGAAGATGTCCTGATGAGTAGCTTCTTCCACCCCAAACATTGACAAAAAGGATCGGCTAGCCGAATTCAGAAGCCAGTTAAGAGGATAAACAAGCAAATAGAACCAGTGGAGAGGGTAAGACACCCACAGAGAGACAGCTTCAGGTTTTCGAATGGCAAAAGTCTTAGGTACCTGCTCGCCCACGACGATGTGAAGGCTCGAAAACAGAATGAAGCCAAGGAGGAAGGCTACCTTGTGAATCACTTCAGGGGAGAGATGGAAGGACTCCAGCAGGGGCGTGAGTAGGGTTGCAACAAAGGGTTCACCCACCCAGCCCAATCCAAGCGAGGCCATGGTAATTCCCAGCTGGCAGGCGGCGAGATAGACTTCCAGATTGTCATGAATCTTCTGTGTGAGCAGGGCTACACGACTTCCTCGTTCGGTCATGGCCTCAAGGCGAAACCCCTTGAGCTTAACCAGTGCAAATTCGGCGGCAACAAAATAACCATTGGCTGCAAGAAGCAGAAGAATAACGATCAAATTGCCCATCTATTTGGCCATGGTCTCCGGATGGTTGGATTCGTGCCTAACACTTAGGGCCGATCCTATCAGTGAGAGCAGGGCTTTTCAAGCTGGAGTTCATTGGGGTGGCGCTTTCGGTGAGTGTCTAAATAACTTGAATCCCAGAGGTTTCTCCTGTAGGCCGAAGCTTCTTCAATTGAAATTCAATAAAAGGGGCGGCAGATGATTCAAAAGGCGGTATTTTTTATTCTATTGATGGCGGGCGTGACGACGGCGACAGCACTTGAGAGTCGTGGCGTGAAAATCACCCCCGAGTACCCGATCGAGCATTGTGATTTTCGCAGGGCGAGTCACATCAATGGCATCTTCGGTGTTCACGTCTCTGAGGATGAGGCCCAGTTGGAAATCCAGTTCACCACTTATTACTATGCCCATTGCAAGCAGGGGCGAGCCGTACGTGAGGAAATTCTCAACCGGCAACCATTAACCTTTTGGGTGGAGGGCATCAACTGGCCATGGAC
Source organism: Pseudobdellovibrionaceae bacterium (assembly GCA_020635075.1). Taxonomy (NCBI): domain Bacteria; kingdom Pseudomonadati; phylum Bdellovibrionota; class Bdellovibrionia; order Bdellovibrionales; family Pseudobdellovibrionaceae; species Pseudobdellovibrionaceae bacterium. The sequence continues at coordinate 876,822 of JACKAM010000001.1, forward strand.
ACCATCGCCGTTTGTTGAGGAGTTGGACTACGATGAAAGTTCCAATTTCCTTCACGTGAGTCTGATCTTTGACAAGGCTTTGGGATTCAAAGAGCGCAAGACCCGTCATTTTGACTACCGGTTCACTCCGTCACGTGATTTGCATTTTGATTGGAACATCGATCTACAGCAGATCAATGCTCAGCGCACCCGCTTGCTATTCAACGGACAGGAGTTTTAAGCTCTATTCGCAGCAATAGACCAGAACTCTCTCATTCGCGCTATCGACATCGACGCGAAAATCAGCCATTGAGGCGAGAAATTCGTCAATATTCTCTTTGTTTAGGTCGTTCAGATCGAAGTTGAGGCCCTTTTCGTTCATGGCGGCTTGGGTCTTTTCTTTCACTGCGTCCGGCATAAAGGCAGAGAGCTTCAGTCCTGCTTTGATGATCTTAAGGGGTATGCGAACGTTCACCCGGTCTCCGCTTTCACCCCCTTCTTTGGGCTCGACGGTGACACACAAATAATTGGGGATGATCTTCTTTTGCTCGGTGCCGGTCGAGGATGGTGACGGGGATTTTGTTGGTTCAGATGAGGCGAGAGCTGCCAGGAGTTTCTCCGCCTCCTCGACAGTGATCTTTCCTTCGGAAACCATGTTAAGAATTCGGCGTTGTTCATCCATTAGTCTTCTCCTTGAGGTTCAACATCTATTTGAGTTCCTTGAGCGCCTGGTCAGCGGAGATTTCCCCCTTTTCCAGGCGATCCAAAATGTCCTGTCGGTGGTCGCTGCCGCCAGAGGATATCTCCACATTCACAAAGTCCAAAATCTCGGCGAGTCGGCGCAGTTTGCCCTTGATGGTTGGGTAGCTGACGCCAAAATACTTTTCCATTTCTTTGATGGAGCCATGGCAGCGGACAAAGGCGGCGACAAAGATTTGGTCTTCCATCGCGAGGCGAGCCAGTGGGGGGAGTTCAAATTCGCCTTCCACGTGGATGCCCTTGTCGGGGAGGTGGACCTTCTCCACGAGGACTGGGGTGCCATCACTGAGATTGAGAATATCACTGAGTTCCGTCTTCATGCTTAAGAAAATTAACCTATCTGGTCGTAAAATCAATAAAATTAAGTATTAAAATTAAAAAACTTAAGTCCAAATGCGTCAAAGGGCGTGCAGGATGCTTCTTGATTGCCCACGAAGCCTGGTTAAAATTGGCTGAATGGAAAAGCCCTTTGTCCCATCCTGTGAGCGTAATCGTGAACCCATCCTCAAGGAGCTCAGGCGTCTGATGGCTTCGAGTCAGCGGGTGTTGGAAATCTCCTCGGGTACAGGTCAGCATGGGGTCTACTTTGCGACGGACCTTCCCCACTTGGTGTGGCAACCGACGGACTTGGCGGGGGAGTTGGCAGGCATTCAGCTGTGGGTGCAGGAGGCAGGACTCAAAAACCTTCTGGGTCCTCTTGAGTTGGATGTGAATCAAGAGAGCCATTGGCAGGCTCTGGGAGATCAGGGCTTTGACACTCTCTTTACGGCCAATAGCCTTCACATCATGGGCGAGAATGATGTGGATCAGTTGTTCTTTCACCTGGATATTCTTGGTGACGGCTTTCAAAAGCTGATCATCTACGGTCCTTTCAAATATGACGGTGAATTTACCACTAAGAGCAACGAGGAGTTTGATCAGTGGTTGAAGAACCGGGATCCCAAAAGCGGCGTTCGCGACATTGAGTGGGTTTGCGAAATGGCTGCCGAGGCGGGCTTGGTTTTGAGCGAAGATGTGAGTATGCCTGCTAACAACCAGCTTCTGGTTTTTGACAAATAGGTACCGGGTACCCTATTTGAGTGAGCGGAGGAAGGCTTCCATGCTCTTAAACAGAGCTGCGGCCTTTTCAGGAGTGCTGGCCGATGCGGTGTAGGCCACTTTGCCAAACTCACCAATGGCCTCAGTCATATGTAATTGAATGCCCTCGCCGGTCTCTCGGTTGAACTTCAAACGCCGCCAAACTGGGTGGGTATTGATGAGAGCAAATACGTCCGCAGTGGATTTGGTCTCCAGCCAGGGCGTTTTGTATCCATCAGTCATTTCATAATAAACGGGTTTTCCCGTTACCTCACTCACCATCACTCCCAGGTTAGGGTCGTGGTGAGTCTCCAGCAGGCGGTTGAGAATTTCCCATGAGTGGGTGGTGCCGCCCTCGCGGATGTTGGCCTCGCCGACGACAAAGTCTGATCGGGGAGTGCTTTTGCCTCGACCTTTGAGGCTGACCTCAAAGAAGTCAAAGGCAATGCGTCCGCGAACCCCATAGTCGGCGAGAGTGCGGGCCAACTCAATGGCGTAGCTCTCGAGCTTTTGTTGCAGCTGTGGATCTTTAGGGTAGGCCGGATAGCTACTGCCCACATAGGCCTTGTCTTCAATCTTTTGCATATGAGTGCTCAAGAGCTCCACTCGGCCATCGGCATGAACATAGAGCTGAGCCGATGGGACTCGCTTGTGAGGAATACCCTCCTGAACCACGGCTCCGTCAACTTGCGAGCGCACCATGACCTCATCCCACGTCTCATCATTTTGTTCTTTGCGGCGGAGAACGCGAATAATGATTGGAATGGCCTCGGCACGATTCATGTCATCCCGATAGCCTTCAGCTTTGAGTTCCTTCCGGGTGACATCAAAGATCCCTTGGCCACTGGTTCCGTTGTTGGTCTTGGTAAAGACACTTTGCAGTTCAGGATCTTCCTTAAAAAGGCGCCACACTGAACCAGCGAGAATAGTTTGGCTCTTAATATGAGCAAATGTTTTTGGGTGGGGGACTTGAGTCGAAGCAAATACATCGTGATTGAGGCTCTTGGAGTTAAGCTGGGTCAGGACGGGACTTAAGCCAACAAACTCCACGCCCAGTTTTTTTGCCATTTGCACCACTTCAGGGGTGACGTTGTAAGGAAACAGAAGGCTATTGTCGCCACTCACTGCTTCACCCAATAACTTTGAGCCGCGCAGGAGAATCTGGGCCTGAAGAAATGGGCTATCAAGGATTTTGTCCGTCAGGTAAACGTGGCGACGATCACCAACATGGACAAAATCAATCCGTGAACGTACAGCGCGCCCTTCTTCGGGGGGAAGGCTCTCAAGCATATGGTCAATAGCCTCTTTGGGAACAGGATCTGAGCTCACAAAGAGAACTCTGACGTTGGGATCACGGGCGCGGAGAATGTTCCACAGAGCCCGGTGTTCGTAGTGCAGATAGTTCTCAATGGTTTCGACTTCCTTCATGGCCAGATTGAAGGAGCTGATCGCGAGGGCAAGCACCGGCTTGCCTTGGCGGCGTCTGGATTCCCACGTGGTAACGGCCTTGGGGCCCGAGGCAAGAGACTGGCGGGCTGACGGTGATAAAACTGGAAAATCACTGAGGCGCTCAAGGCGATCTGGGGAGCGAGAAAGGTCCCGACAATCAACGGCTCCACCCTGGTGGGCGACACCGATGACAAGACAAAGAATCAGAAGCTGACTCAATAGTCGTGCAGGGGAAAATTTCAATCTCATGCGTCCAACCTCAATAACCTGATTTTCCCCTCACCCAAAGCAGAGGAGATACCATCGATCTGAGGCGGTCGGTAGAACGCCAGGGAGACCCTATAAAAACGAAAATGGGAGTGTCAGGAAAATGATCAATCTCCCGAGAGATAGCGGTGAAAAAACAAGATGAGCCCCGTCATGAGCAGGATGGGAATAATGTAATTGAGTGGGTGCTGGGAGTGGCTGACATGCCATTCGTTCTGACACTTGCGACACAGCCAGCGATCGCGAGCCAAAAAAGGCAAGGGGATGGAGATCAGCCAGAGAATAACAATCGCCCAGCCTTTGCGATGATCAGGGCTGTATTCAGTCTCCTCGCTGCCACAATTGGGGCAGGCCAGTCCGGGGGGAGGATCCTGGTCCTCGCTCAGCTCGAACTGCCGGTTGGTGGCCTGAAGAAGTAGCTGCCGAGCCCGGGGTGCGTCTTCCTTGAGGACAGTTAGGCGCAGTCCTCCGAGGGCATTGGAGTAAAAAGGATTTACGCCAATGGTAAACCGGTCTCTCAGGTGGCAAGTGAGGCCCTGGCTTTCTAAAAAGGATTTGGCCAGCTGGGCCTCGGGTTCATCGGTAAATCGGGCAATAACCTCGAATTTCTCTTTCATTGGTCCAGTCTATGAGTTTGGAGGGTGGAGTTCCAGGGAAATCGGCATCTCTTACAGCGGGTTGGAGCCTGGGGCCTCCGGAGTGGCTGAAATTATTTCAAGTGCCCGGTCCTTAGTTCAATGGAGGTGAATAGCTGCTAGGCTCCCCCTGTTTGTACAAGCTAACAACGGGCGACCTCGTTGTTGATTGTTGGTGGTGCGATGGCCGTATGTGATGTGCGGCCATCTTTTTTGCCGGCCTCAATACAGAGTGAAGACGCCGTTAACAGTGTTCCATGAGTCATTGGCACCAATTCCGGTAAAAATCATGGTGAAGCTCGACCCATCAGAGCTCGTCCACTTGTTCGATATATTCCAGAAGAAGGCTGTATTTGGGATGCCCCCATATTGTTTGTATTCAATCATCGACCAGGGTCCCCAAGGTTCTGGAGATTCAAAGACCCCCAGGTAACCTTTAAAGGTGGTGTTGTGTTCCGTCATCAGGATGTAGCGCTTAATGCCAGCATTGAATGTCACACTGGTGTTCCAGCCCACCCCGTTTGGATCGCGAAAAACAGGCTGGCGGCTATTAGCCTGAGAAGCCCACTGGGGCGCACCCTTGCCATCAAGCCCTGAAAAGAACTGGTAGGCGCTTCTATCTTCCAGTTTGTCTTTAGGCACGCGGATGAGGGCAATCTCTCCCGGCTTTTGTACTTTCAAACCACTGCTGTCCTTGATGTGATTGGCGTAGATGTAGACAAAGTTGTCTCTGGCACCGCCATAGTTGCGGCCAAATTGGACAAAGGTGAGGTTGACCAAGTTGTCACTGCGCGGGAAGTTCACTGAACGACGGGACCAGGATCTTGCTTTATTGGTGCTAGTGTAGAGACGTTGTTCTTTGTAGCCATCGGCACCACTTCCCGGGTTGTACCACATATAAAGTATGCCGTTCAGACAAAGGATTCCATAGGACTTGCCAACTAAGTCGGTGCCACCGGCATTGCCGCCGACAATATCCTGGGCGTAGTAACTGTCAGCCCCGCCTTCGATGCGCGAGAAACCCAAGCTATATTTAGGCCCCGTTCGGGCGAATCCATAGCCATCACCCCAGGCCGTGTATTGATGATCGTCTTCACACCAGGTCACCGGAAAGTTGTCGGCACCATCGGCCTTTCGCTTGTGTGAACTCCAATCAAGGCTCATCGCTTTGACCAGAGTACTGGGTGGGTAAGGTCCTTTGTAGCGGGAACGGGGGATGGCCACCACTTCCATGCTCACATCGAGATGCTGGCCATTGGCTTTGGCTCGGGCGGTGATTTGGTGACGTCCTTCGCTCGATTGGTTGGAATCCCAATGGAACTCATAAGGGGGAGAGGGTAATTCGCCTATGGTTTTGCCATCCACCAGCAGTTCAACGACTGGTGTGGCCCCTTTTGATTCCTTGGCGTCGATCATTATTTCTACGGAGTCTGTGGCCCGACTCATCGGAGGGGGTGAGGTGATACTTACGGCTAACTGTCCATTTTGTTGCGTCGGTGGTGGATTGTTGGGGTTTGGCGGCGGGGGTAGCCGAGGCTCACTGCTGCTGGAGTGGGAAGTGAAAGCGTTTGGGTCAAACTCCCCCTCACAGCCGAGGCCAGAAGTCACAATCCCAGTCATTAAGCAGAAAAAAGAGATCCGTCTCTTCATCATACCAATGGTTATAGCAAGGATGGTGCCCCGTGAAGTACAACGAGCAGCGCGTGGTTTTCAATCAAAGTGCACAAGCCGGCTAGGGAATGGAATTTGTCTACATAGGTGATTGATTCAATCGAATTGCTTACGAATGTCAAAAAAGTGAACAGCAGAATTTGCTGGGATAATGGAGAGCGTCTCCATTATAATAATGGATAAGGTTGGGAATGGGAGGCGCCTTCGAGAAAGGGATTCCATGAAGGCCTCTCTTTGCGGGTTGATATTTCTAACATGTAGCCTGTTCTCCTGTGGAGAGGGCTTTGAAGTTCACCAGTTTAATTCCAAAAACGACAACATGCCGTTTTCTGGCCAGGCTCACTTGAGCTGGCAAGCACCTCTTGAAGATGAAGACGGCAATCCACTCAACGACCTGGCTGGGTTCACTCTTTATTACGCCGATGCTCCTCTGTCTGTGGCTGCAGACATCATAAGAGTCAATGTGGGGATGGAAACTCAATACAATTTAAGCGGCTTGTCTCCCGGGACCTATTATTTCGCGGTCTCGGCCTATGATCTATCAGGCAACGAGGGTAAACAGTCCCCCGCAGTCCCCAAGGAAGTGAGGTAAGTCGTGAAGGCCATCGTGTTCTTGGCTTTAGTAATTCCCAGTCTCTCGTTGTCCTATTTTCCGGAGGCGATGGCCCAAGATCTCAAGATCAGTCCCAGTGGCCACTACTTCACCTATAAGGGGAAAACCGTGGCTTTGATTGGCGACAGTGGCACCCAGGTGGTCATGCAAAATGCCAATGTGGACCATAAGGCCTGGATTAACGACAATGCCAATCGCGGCGTCAATTCTATCCACGTGTGGTCCTTTGTGGCTCCCCGTCAGAAACAGGATGGCAGCCGGGTCGAGACCCGATATAACTATGTCTATCCAGGCGTAACTCCTTGGGCGCGGAACACGAGTGGCTCCCGGGCCACGGACCAGCTCTATGACTGGAATCTTCGACAGTTCGATGAAGACGGCTACTGGCGGAGATTGAAAGAAATGGTGGCCCTGGCCGCCAGCAAAAACATGATTGTCGGTATTACCGTGTTTTTCGGTTGGCCCAAGCATGATACCAGCAGCCGTCCCGATTGGGCCTATCACCCTTTTAACTCTGTCAATGGTGGGCACCTCACGGACAATGAAAAGGTACAGGTGCTGGGCAGTCCCGGAACGGAGGTTCTCAATCAGCCTTGGTCGGGCAGCTGGTCAAGTGGCAAGAAGACTCAGTGGATTTGGGAGAAGTTTAGCGAAAAACTGATTAATGAAACTAAGCCCTTTGGCAACGTCTACTTTGTTTTCATGGACGAGCATAGTTATAGCGAGGGCAATGGCGGCGATCACTTTGCCAACTTCTTTCGCAAGCGGGGAGTCCTGTGGTGTGATCACAATGCTCGCCGCTCTAAGGTGGACATTGTCAACGAAAAGGGAGCCGACCCTAAGGCCGAGTTTTTCCGCAAGCCTTTCCGCCCCCATCTGGGGTTAGAAGAGAGCCCTTACCGAGGCAAGGGTATGAGGGACAATTTGTGGAAGGCCTTGATCAGTGGCGGTCACTATATGCATCACAACGACGAAGATCAGGAAACGCCGCAAACCGGGGTGATGGTCTATGATCCCAAAGTCAAGAACGGCAACAAGGCAGCCGTTCTTGAACGGGCTAGTTGGATTGGCCACGCCAGTCGCTTTGTGAACCAGAGGATCAAACTGCTGGACAAAATGGCACCCAATGACTCCCTGGCAACGGGAGGCAGGTGTTTGGCCAATCCCGGCACCGAATATGTGGTGTGGGCCAAGTCGGGCGGTACCATCAGCCTCAACCTCACTCAGGCTGAGGGCACATTTGTCCGTGAGTGGTACAACCCGCGTACGGGGGCCGTGACGAAGCTGTCACAGGTGAGTGGCGGACAGAATATTACATTGACCACGCCGGATAATAACGACTGGGTCCTTCACGTGTATAAAGAGGGTATGGGCGAAGACCATACACCGCCTGGTGTGCCGACGAACCTGCAGGTAGAATAAGATTGAGTTTAGGTCAGCTTCTTTTTGAATTCCATAAAGAAGTAGGTGATGTCGTCGGCCAGCGGCGTGCCTTTGCGGAAGGTTTCCACATTCGACTCTAAATCGGTCACTGCGGCTTCAACTCCAGGCCCCTTTTGGAAACTCTTGAGGAGTGAGCGAACCATTTCTTGTTCGGACCACTGTTCGCCGGTTTTATTGACCAACTCAGGAATGCCGTCCGTGTAAAAGAAGATGCGATCTCGGAGTTGAATAGTTAGAGATTCCTCTTTGTAAACCGTGTTCAAATCCTCTCCCAGTCGTGGACCTGTGTGCCCCATCAGAGGCACAATATCCTTCTTCTTCAGATTGGTTTTGACGGGGAAGACCATGGGGGGCTCATGGCTGGCATTGCAAAAGCACAGTTCTCCGGTGTTAAGGTCGAGACTCGCTAGAAAGAAGGTCATGAGAATTTTGCCATTTGAAGCCCCATAGATGGCATGGTTGAGAATCGACATGAGATTACTAATCGACAGATCGGGAAAGTGGCGAAGAAGGCTTGAGGAGGCTCGGGCCGCACTCACCACTAGAGCAGCGGGGACACCATGTCCGGTGGCATCGCCAATCCAAAAGTAAGCTTTGGTTTCGGTGATATTGTAGTACCACCAGTCTCCGCCACACTCACTGGATGTGCGGTAGTGGCCCTTGATTTTAATGAATTCGTCCTCATAAGTGTTTTTCGGGAAAAGAGCGTCTTGGACAACCTTGGCCATTTCCAGCTCACCCGACATGCGAGTTCTTTCGGCCAACTCTCTGGCGCTAACTTCAGCGCTAAAGGCCTCGACCGAATCCTCAAGAAAGTTCTGCAACATAAACTCTCTGAATGGTTTGATGTCGTCTTGATGGACATAGAGGTTGGTCACGCCCATGCTCTGGAGCTTTTCCAGGTCGGTCTTTTTGAAGGCCCTTCCTCGTTTGAGATAGATATTGTATTTAAAGGCAGTTGCTGAGTAGAGATAGAGGTGTACGGGTAAGGGGGAGTTGATCTCAATGTCCTTGATGGCGAGAGGAGCCATGTTCTTTTCCACTTTGCCCAAGGGGCTGACGACAGAGCTCGGAGCTTCGAAGAATGCCAAAGCGGTTTCGCGGTTTTCATGGAAGGACATCTTAAAGATCGAAGCCTTGGACTGTGCCCAGTCGCTGAATGGTGTTTTGCGCACCCGGATCTGCTTGAATTTCAAATTGGGCAGCTGAATGCCCTTTTCGCGCAGAAATTCCCCAAATGAATCTCGGAATTGTTCAAAGAACTGAAACTCCGATTCCATGTCGCCGCCTTGTACGCCGACCAGATATCCCTTGTAAAAGTCAGCATCAAAGGTGGCACAACACACCCGGGTGGTGATGCCAATTCTTTCCGGTGTGGTATTGAGATCGGGTTTGGAAACCTTTGCCAAGGCCCGTTGTATGGCATGCCCCAGAGTCGAAGGATCAAAGGTCACTTGGGACTTCATGTTGTTGATGAGGGATTGCTTTTGCTGGCGCAAGATTGCGTAGTCGGGCAGGTGAGCCAGTACGGCCTTGATGTGTTTGAGAAAGCTCTCTCCCGTCACGGGAGGGTGAATCGCCCGCTTGGTGGGAAAATGAGAAATGCGGGCCACCGCATTGGCGATTTCCATTTCCGCATAGGCAATAAACTGGGTGCTTTTAAGGCGGCCAAACTTGCGGGCGAAGGCGGCGACTTCTGTGTACTTGGGATGATCGTAAGGAACAAAAACAAAGTCAGGCAGGTGTTGAATCACCATCTTCTGCGCTTCGGCCAAATCGTGAGTCAGCATGGCCTCAACCCCATTTTGCCAAAGGTACTTGAGGATGGCCCGGTTGAATTGGTCATCTTTGGCAATAAATAGGGCCACAGCCTCAAGGGCTGGGGCTTGTTTTTCGGCGGGAGCAGCTCCCATTCACGAACCTCTTTGTGTACTACGATCTCAAGTTTCTTTCGGAATATTAAAGGCTTAGCGCGAGGCCAGAAAATCCACGTCGAGGTTAAAAAACGGTGAATTCTCGGTTAATGGGCGCGACCTATGGCGAGCCTGGATCGCCTCCAATGGGCAGAATTATTTGCCCGCTGCCGGATGATTCTTGAATCTTTCTCAAGCCTTGTGCTATGAAGAGCGCTCTTTTACAGACCAAGGTCTGCGGGCATGGCGGAATTGGTAGACGCGCTAGATTCAGGTTCTAGTGGGGGCAACCCTGTGGAGGTTCAAGTCCTCTTGCCCGCACCAAATAGAAAAACCATCCAACCGGATGGTTTTTTTATTTGGTGCGGGCAAGAGGACTTGAAGCGAGTGACCCGGCAGCCAGTGGCTGCAGATCGAGCAGGATGCGAGATCTAGGGGCACGAGGGTGGCCAGGCGGAGGGTGAGCGTGATGCGAAACCGAGCGCTTGGCCAAGTCCTCATACTCAGGAAGGGCATCAACCATCCAACCGGATGGTTTTTTTATTTGGTGCCGGCAGATGAAGCGTACCTGCTAATTCTCGTTTTACAGCCCACTCTGGCTGAAAAGTTCACATTAGCCTGATTAATAATCGTCACCAAATTGCAATAGTAAAAACGATAGTAACAATTTGTTAAAATCCAGTGGTAGGCAGGTCCCAAGGAAACTAGTTAACAAACAAACTAAAAATAAGGAGTTTGATCATGAGGGGTATCATGACATTTCTCGCCGTTTTCATAGCTATGGCTGCCCAAGCCACAGTTCAACCCAACTGCACCATTTCCGTTATCGACACATATAAGGACACTGCGGTGATGAGCCTTTTGAAGGAAAAGGGCTACGATCCCATCCCCGCCGATGGGGATGTCCCTGAAGCAAGGCTTCACCTCAGCTTAGGCCAGGTGATTTCTTCTGAGCCATGCAGTACCGACGAATTCAGCTTTGCCAAAGCCACTATGTATGTGGGGATCATCGACAATCAGAATTTAACCCAAAACGTCGTCTATGACTCAGCTTCGGCAGCTGACTATGAAGTCAAAGATGCGACTCTGCGCTATGAGATGGTGCCGCGAAACACTTGCGCCTCATTTTACTCGGCAATGCTCGCTGCAATCGCAAAGCTGAAGGACTGTTCTCGTCTGGGGCACAAGTAGAAGGGACATGAGTTAAATTGTCATATGATGGAGGCTTTCGCTTCCCCGATCTTAAAGGTCAGGCAATCAAATCTTTGGCTGATCTTGAGGTTAAGGCCTTTTGTCAAAATATCATAACAGTTTTCTCACCAAGTGGTGAGGATCATCGCTGATCAATCGTCTATAACAGTTGTCATCAAAAAACTGATTTCAACTCTACTGACAGGGAGGTCTGCAATGAGCAATGGTAAAGAGACAAAGGTCTGCGACAAAATCCGCGAGTTGCTTGCAGTGATGGACGAGCTCCAGCAACTGGGTTGTGTTCCTTGTTACTATGGTGGAGTTTCTCAGGTTGAATATGAGATTGTCTCCCTCTCTGTGGCTCTTAATGGGCACTCACATGGCGAAGTCATAGCTGTGGATAATGTTCATGATGAGGCTGAAGAAACCTTTGTCCAACGTGTGGACGAATGGATTCGTGATCTTGCAGCTTAAATCACCCCACTGATGGTTCTAACATCAAAAAAGGAGGCCTTCCGATGGCCTCCTTTTTTTTGTTATGGGGATATGGGGTATGTTACAAGCCAGTTGCCTGGCGGATTAAGGAATCTGATCAAAATCCTCATTAACAAGGGCTTTCATGGATAGGCCGACCATCAGAGCAAAAAAAAGCAACGCGGCCAAAAACAAAACAATTAGAGTTGCTGGTAGGTATATAAGTAAGTTCAACATAATATTTCCCCCCTTTATTGCAATTCAAACCTACAGCTAATTCTCAATGAAAGCATGACTTAGTGGCTTGAATAATGGGGAGATTTCTAATCAATCGCCGGTGCACGGTTGCGAAATCTACAAAATTGAACACAAAGCCAACAAGACTGAGGTGTCTCCTCTGTATATAAGACCTCATGTAAAAATAAACAAAGGGGGACCAATGGACTATCTGGAGGATAAAAGGGATTTGTTGGATGATGAGGATGTGTATTTGATGACTGATTTGTTCGTTGAAGAGGCCGATTCTCTTGAGGATCTCGAAGGCTCTGGTCCCAGGCGGGACTATGAATGGGTTACCTATAATAATGCCGATTTTCGCAGACGGTATATGTCGTTTGTTAACATCGTCTCGTCTGAGTTTCGCTTTTCCAGTTTCGAGGGCGTGAACCTGATTGGCAGCTTGATCAAGTCCACCGACTTCTACGGTGCCAGTTTTCGGAATGCGGACCTGGAATACTGTGAGGTGGAGAAGTGTGACTTCTCGTCTGTAGATTTGAATAGGATCAACCTTCAGGGAGCTCGTTTGCGGAGGAGTAATTTCAGCTATTCCGATCTTCGCGGGGCTAACTTGTCGGATTGTATCATCGAAAGGTGTGGATTTAGGGGGGCACTATTTGATGACGACACTATTTTGCCCTTTGACAATGATCGGGCCCTGGAACTGGGGATGGTGTACACCCCGGATCTGCTCAATGCCGGCTAAACGATAGAGATTAACCTACAAAGGGTAGAGCAACTTGGGGCACTCCCTGGATTAGAGGGAGTGCCGGGACAACAAAAGGAGAGTGCAATGAAATATCTAGTAGCGGTGACAACGGTGTTATTATGTTTGGCAAGCCAGGCAGGCCCAGTGGCCATTCCCATCGAGCAGGTTCAATCTTTGAACTTTGACGAGTTCTCGCAAACATCCGTTATTGAGGCCTTGGTCATATATAGAGACGGCTGTTACCGTCCCGTGGCCCAGTCGATCGAGATTCAATACCGAGTCGGTAAGATTCATCTTTATCACTATGCTGAGAGGGAAAGTCTCACCTGTATTTTGGCTCTTCAACCGAAAACGATTCGCTTCAGCATTGGTCATAGATTGGCGGGCGACAACACCTTTATTGACGGCGCAACGGGGAAGTTAGTTCCGGTGACCTGGAAATAGTTGCTGGCGCAAGTAACGTCGAAAAGTGAAAACAATTCGCGAAAAGGGGTGGATATTGACTGAGATCTCCCTTATTCGCTGTGCAATAAACAAAAATAATCTACATAAAAGAGGGATGTTTGTCAGGATTTGGTTACTTGATCAAGACTTAATCCAAAATCAATTGCGCAGACCGAAGTCCTGCTCTATTGAGACCTAGATGCACAATTTTGGAGAGATGTGATGGCTAATATCCTGGTGGTTGAGGATCTGGAAGAGAACTATTTTGTTCTCCGGAGTCTGCTCGAAAAGTCCCACAAGCTCGTGTGGGCTGATTCAGTGAAAAAGGCGATGTCATTATACAACTCAGATGTAGATCTGATTTTACTCGACATTGGCCTTCCAGACGGCGATGGATTTCAGTTTTGCGATTGGGTGAGGACGGAGAAAAAGGATCAATGTACCCCTATGATCTTTATTACTGCGCGGAGTTCAGTCGAAAGCCGCATCTTGGGTTATTCAATTGGTGGCGACGACTACATCCAAAGACCCTTTAACTCGGTGGAGTTAAAGGCTCGCATCGATGCAAAGTTACGAAGCTCAAACCATGCCAATAGTGCAAGCGTGGAACTCGGCGGTATTCAAATTGACTTTAAAACCATGGAAGTCCAGGTGGGTAATGAAAGTTCTGGGGAACCACTGGATTTGACTCCCATTGAATTTAAGATCCTGGGTCTGCTGGCCTCTGAACCCAATAAAGTTTTCTCACGGGATGAGATGCTCAGTCGAGTTTGGGGTGATGATTTGTACATCTACCCCAGAAGTGTCGACACTCATGTGAGCAAGTTAAGAAAGAAGTTAGGTTGCAAGGGTGAAATGATCAGGTCTGTTCATGGTGTGGGCTACCGAATTGTTGAAGTACCCAACGACAAGAGTGATGAAGCCCCTGGTTCTGAGACACAATTGGAGATGAGTGTTACTGAGGAATGACGCGCATTTGATTGAGCTGGGCCTTGAGTGCCGAAAGGGACAATGGCTTTGTTAAAAATGGGATTTGCGCCAAGCTGGGAGGATAGTTCTGGATAAATTCCCTTTGCGAGATCACTGAGACGATTAACGTGCAGGGCAAGGTGATAACTTTCATTGCTTCAAGCAGAAGGTCAGACCCGCGATAGGCTCCATCTAAAAACAGGTCAACAATCAGCAGATCAGGTGGCAACTCAGAGAAAAGAGTATCGAGGCCTTCATTGTAGGTTCCCGCCACGCGTAATAGTGGAGCTCCAAGAATACTCGTGAGCAAGTTGGAAAAGAGCCGCTGCGAAAAGGGATCATCGTCGATGACCAAAACTGAAGAGCCGAATTGGAGGGCTGGGCTCATCGAACAAGTAGGTGCACACATCATCCACCATCCTAGTTGTAGTTATAGAGGCACTTTGTCAGTTCAGCCTAGCTCAACATAAGTGAGAGTTCATCTTTGAGTGGTCAACAATAAGTGAAAAACGGAACAGAGAATGTGGGGAAAACTCCACATTTTATGAATTGCCCAGAAGAACAAGTTTGGATAGGGGTTCTTGATCGGGGGGGTAGGGATCATGAAGAGACTGAGGGGCCTTATTATTGGAGGGGAGGATGAAGACACGCAGTCGATTCTCCTGTCCTACATTGATGAATTGGAAATCGCCTGCGATTCAGTGACCGGCATTCAGGCGGGTCTTAGGGCATGTCGCCAGAACACCTATGATTTGGCGATTTTGGATTTGAAGCAGCCCCATGGCTCAGGGCTGGCAGCGGTAAATCAGATTAAGATGGAGTTTCCTGAGTTATCTGTAAGTGTTGTGGCAGATAGGGGTGATCCGGGCTTGGTGGACGAAGCCTTGCGGAGTGGTGCCGAGGACTTTTTGGTCAAAGGTGATTTCGGCCGGCCGAGGTTGGAGCGACTGTTCCGGTGTGCGGCACTCAAGCGCTCCTATTATGCTAAGTGTTTCGAGTTGCAGGGGCGTCTAAGACTGGCGACAAGTGTTTTGCCGATCTGTATGTGGATCAGTCGCGATGGGGCGACTGTCTATAATGTAATAGGCAACGCAGAACGGTTTTTGGGCGACGCGGGAGATCTTTGGGCAGGCCGAAAGATCCTGGATCTGTTTGAGGGGCTAAATGGCGAAGCTGAAGCAAAACTGGAAGACTGTATTGAAAAGGCAAATCTTGGGCGGTCGAGCAGGCAGGTGTTCTTTTATGAAGGAAAGTGGTTGGAGTCCTATATCGTTGGAGTTCGTGAGTCCGGGCAAGTGGTTCTCCATGGGCTGGTCACTGATGTGACTCCCTTGAAGGAGTCGGAGATTAAGTTTCGGCAGGCTAAGCGGGAAATGGAGAGGGTCCATAAATCCAAGTTGGAATTTCTTGAGTCCGTGAGTCATGATCTTAGGACTCCGCTCAATGGCATTATCGGAGCTGCTCAGTTATTGAGGTATAGGAAGGACGACTCTACCCATGAGTCCTTGGTGCAAAATGTCCTCGCCTGTTCGGAGAACCTTCTGGCCCTGATTGACGACGTTCTCGAATTGAAGTTTGTCGGCAATGGTGGCTTTGAAGATAGCGACAAAGATTTCAATGTCGACCAGGTTCTTGAGTCCTGCATTAACACCATCGAGCCATTGGCGAGGGACAAGGGAGTTGCTCTTCATTCGGTTCTAGATGCCGATACTCGTGGATGGATGGTCCGCTCATCTGAAAAGGCTCTGAGAAGGGTGTTGGTCAATCTGTTGGGGAACGCGGTCAAATACACCGACAAGGGAGAGGTCAGGGTGACTTTGTCGGTGGAGGAAATCCACGATGGGAACTTTGAATTAAGGGGATGTGTGGAGGATACGGGGATTGGGATCCCTGAAGGGATGAAGCAAGTTCTGTTTAGTGCCCACCATGCGGGTAACCCAATTTCGGCCGAGAGAAGTGGAACAGGATTGGGATTGGTCATTTGCAAGCGGATTCTTGACAACCTAGGCGGACAGATTCATGTGGAAAGTCAGCTGGGCAAAGGTTCTTGCTTCACATTCTCCTATCCCGTGGAAGTCTTGGCTTGTCGGCTTCCACGGGAGCGGACAAACATTTTGAATGGGATTATAAGCTCTTCGACTCACGAATGTCCGCGAAGAGTATTGGTGGTCGACGATTTGGAGGAAAACCGCTTTATTCTAAGTGAGATGGTGCGTTTTTTTGGCATTGATTGTGATGCTGCCGAAGGGGCGGAAGAGGCCGAGATGCTCTGTCAGACGAATTGCTACTCGGATATTTTTATGGACATGAGAATGCCAAAAATCGATGGTTTTAGTGCGGTGGAGCGGCTTCGTGGACTGGAGCAAGGGCGCGAGTGTCCGCCCAGTCACATTGTTGCTGTTACGGCCAGCAATACGGAAGAGTACCGCTCCAGATGCATGGAAGTAGGCTGCGACGAGTTTATCGCCAAACCTATTACGATGGGCCGTCTTAAAAGGTATTTTGCTAACTAAGGAGGTGGATGATGGGAGCTGTTCACATTGAGATCTTAGACTCTTACTTCCTACACGAAAAGAAGGCGAGTGCAGGGTTTGTTCATCAGTTGGCGGTGTATTTTTCCGCCCGGGTCCAAGAGAGATTGGTCTTAGCGCGCTCCCTTTTGATCGAAGGACAGAGGGAAAGTGTGGGCGATCATCTCCATGCTCTAAAAAACGCCTTTCTGAACGTGGGAGCTCTTGACGCTGCGGACGACTGCCAGGAGCTGGAAAACCAGGTGGGGCGCCTGTCCACGGGAGAAATCCTCAGCCGATTGAATGGGCTGGAGTGCTCGTCCGTGCAGATCCAGAATGAACTTCGAGACATCATCTCCAGCCGCTCCTAGGTTGTTGGAGGTGAGGCCTCGCCCGGGCGATGGTCACGGGAGGCTAGGGCCCGCTCTCGATAGGATTTGAGATTTCCTAAGAATACCTTGGGCGACTCTAGAAGGGGCGATTTCAGAACCTCTAAAAACTGAGTGAACTCGGGGTGATTTTCGTTCCAAATCGACTGCTGAGCAAACTCCTCATCGGACCAGGTCCCCCAATTGGTTACCAGGGAGAAAAACACCTCATCCACATATTTTAAGTCCTGGGCCATTTGAATAAAATCAGGGATATCCCTGTAGTTCATCTGTTGCACCACAAAGTTCAAGCTCAACGTGCGGAGCTTTTTCATCTTACGAAGTGAGGCCAAAAAGCTCAGGTTTCTAAGAAGGTGTTGCCAGGACCCTCCTTTTCTGACTTGTGAATAAACCTCAGGTGTTGCTGCATCAACTGAGACAGACACAGAATCAATGAGCTCAGTCACTGGACCCAGCCGTTCCCATGTGGATCTGCTGAGAAGAGTTCCATTGGTGAGAAGAGTGATACGGATCTGCGGGCACCATTGTGGATCGAGGTTCTTAAGGAGGTACATAAAGATGGGCGAGGCGAATGGGTCCCCCCCTCCAGAAAACAAAAGGCGAATATAAAAGTCCGGGGAATACTGTTGCAGTAAAGCAATCAGGTCCTTGGTGATTTTCATCCTCTTATCGTACTCCGGACCTTTCTTCAGACCTGTCTTTTCTGTGCGACAGCTCGGGCATGAAAGATTGCAGCTGTAGTCATAGCACAAGGCCATTTCATTGGGTGGAGTTGGAAGGACTGTCTGCTGGTTTTTGATGATGGACTCTAAATAATCATCGATCTCAGACTTTAAAGGCAGAGAGTTGTTTTGAATGAAGGGGCACTGTTGGTGATCACAATAGTCAAATGAACCATCGTGAATCGACCGTCGAATATCCTGCATGGTGGGGCTATTCCACAGCTCCATCAGTTCCATATCCTCTAGGCAGCCGCCATAGGTGGGGAGCCAGCTGGGGCAGCAGCAAAAACCATGGAGGTACTGATGGATCTCCAGGCGTTCAAAGGGCCTTCGACAAAATCGGCTGCTTAAATCTTTTGCCTTATTGAGAGAGCCTGATAATGTACGAAGACCGGGGTTTTTCATTCCTACAAGGGTACTAAAGTTGAAGGCCATGAAAAGCTCTTGGTGAGTTTTTGTCTAGGTTGACGCGCAAAGGCGGGCAAGAAATTTTCAGGAGGTTGCCGGCTGATGAATATCATTCCCATTCCTGGTTTTAGCGAGCCATTTAGTTGTTGGTCCCACTTGTTGGCAGCCACAGTCGCGGCCGTTGGCATTTATTTTCTCAGTCGTCGAGGCAAAGGGAGTAAAGGGAGGTTGTTCTCGCTAGGTGTCTTTTCCTTTTCCCTAATCTTTCTTTTTTCCATGAGCGGGGTGTATCACCTGCTTGAGCCAGGAGGTGTGCCTCGGGCCGTTTTTCAGCGCCTTGACCATGCTGCCATCTGGGTTCTCATTGCGGGGACTTTCACGCCCATTCATGCGATTTTGTTCCGTGGCCTTTGGCGTTGGGGGATCTTGCTTTTGGTCTGGGTCATTGCCATTACTGGATTGGTTCTTGAAGTGGTGTTCTTCTCTGAGATTCCAGAATGGCTCACCTTGAGCTTTTATTTGGGATTGGGCTGGATTGGCGTGTTTAGCGGCTGGAAGTTTCGCCGCAGCTTTGGCGACTCCAGCTCGCGATATCTCCTTTGGGGGGGCTTGCTTTATTCTTTCGGTGCCGTTTTAGAGTTTTTGCGTTGGCCGGTGCTCATTTCCGGGGTGATGGGGCCTCATGAAGTCTTTCACATCTTTGTCGTGGCGGGCGCGGCCACCCACTGGTATTTTGTCTTTAAGTGGGCGGCCCACCCCATTCGTAACACCATCACCTTTCATGTGAAGGTCTTCCCTGGTGAACGTTATTTTGCCCGCGCAGTGGGCGAGAGTTTGAGCCTTGAGGCCTTGTCTCTCGATGGCTTACACGAGAAAATCAAAAGTCTGGTCCAGGAGAGTTTTCACCAGAGTTTACAGCCACAGATCCACCTCAAGTATTTTCACGAAGAGATTCTGTAGCTGCGAAAATCTTAACCTGGGAGATCCGAAGAAAGGTTTCTCCTTTAGGCAGCGGAAGATGATGTTTGGCCCTGCCCAGTTTCTTTGGCAATCATCATAACAAAATGGTGATGTGGGTCGTCACTGTCGACGGACAAAGAGCCCTTGTTGCGGAGGAGGATTTCTCTGGCCACGGAGAGGCCGCCGTAGCCCTCGCCTTCTTCGAGGCCGTGAAGGTCAGGGTTTTCATTGGTTGTGGACGCGTCTTTGGGCGAGAGGCCTGGACCGCTGCTGCGGATGTGGATGAGGATCTTGTCGGCGGTCTCGCTGGCTGAGATTTCGACCCACTTCTCCCTTTCATCAGCGATCCTTTTGAAGCTATCGTTGATAAGAGTGTAAAGTGCATGGCTGAGACCCATTTCGTTGCCAAAGGCCACCAGTTCCTGTGGGTCGGGTAAAATGCGTAATTCCACGCACTGGGCTTTGGCCTTTTCTTCAATCAGGGAGCCGGTTTCAGCGAGAAGTTGATTAATGGTAAAGGGGGTAAACTCCGTGTTGTTGATGCCAAGGGCCAGGCGCCTCATATTGGTTGTAATCCGTGAGATCCGCTCGGCCACGTTGATGATGGTGTCTAGGTGTTTAAATAGCAAAGTCTCGTCCAGCTTCCCTTTTTCGAAGGCACGCTTGATCAGGTCTGCCCCAAGAATTATAGCTCCTAAGGGTGAGTTGATCTCATGGGCAATTTGACCGGCGAGTTCGGCGACAGAGGAAAAGCGAGCCGAGGTGTGGAGTTCTTGTTCCGCCCTCTTGAGTTCGGTCACATCAAATCCATAGATATTAATATGACCGGTTTCAGCCAAATAGGTGTGTAGAAACCTTTGGGTTCGTCTATTTTGAGTGACCTCGCACTCGAAGGAATTTCCAAGCAAAGCGACTTGAACCAGCTGATTGGGTGTTATGCCCGAGCATACCTCTGTCCAGTACCTCCCGTTGAGATCAGACTCGTCAAAAAACCGGGACGCGGCTGGGTTAAATACTTCAATTTTGCCATTCCTATCGAGCCGCAAGACGGGAGATGGGTTGAGGCGAGGGAATTTCGCCATTTCGTCCAGCTCCCGTTGTGCATCCATGAGATCAGCAATGATTTTTGATTGTCGCGCATCGCGAGCGGACAGCACATAGCCGAGGATGGATTGGCCTTCGCCTTTTAAAAGAGTACCAGTCAAGAAGACGGGGATGTGGGCGCCGCTTTTGGTAGTTAGATAGGTTTCATGGTCGCGCAGTTTGCCTGACGCAATTAAGCTCTGCATTTGCTTGAAGTCATCGCAGTCGGGTAGGGTCTTGTTGTCGCGAAATAGGCGACTGGCCTTTTCGCCCAATAACTCCTTGCGGTCATAGCCCAAGATCTCCAAGGCGGGGTCGTTGACTCGCCCCAGGCGGGAGGCACTGTCAAACACTAAAAGAGTTTCCCCAAGGGAGTTGATGGTGGCCCGGATGTATTCGTTTTGCCGATGGAGATCAATTTGGCTCTGCTCGATTCTGGCAGAGAGTTGAACGATGCCAAGCAAAAGCTCATTGAGCTCCTCCTGGTGAGAGTCGTTGGAATTCGCCTGCTCCTCCTGGGAGGAGTTCTCTTCATCAGTGTTCACGAGCTTTCTTAACGTCACCAGGGCAGCCCGGGTAGGTGAAAGAATACTCAACACAACTTGGTGACTCAGGTAGAGGATGATAATGCCGCCAGCGATGACAAACAGCAATGAGAGCAAAAGATTTCGGTAGGCCCGCCAAGTGGCCCAGGACAACTCACGGCGGATATGGTCAGCGAGCCTGGCTTCAATGCTGCGGATACCGTTGATTCTGGTGGTGCTCAACAGGATCCACTTGCGAGCGGAGATTTGTGATTGGGAGGAAAAGTTGTCATGGATCATTCGGTCGCGCAAGGCTAGAAAGGTCTGTGTTTCAGGTGCGACCACCACTTTGGTGTATTGCCCTTGAAGGTCCCAGCTCATAAACTGAGAGGAATCTTTGATGGAATCCTCGTAAGTCCTTTGTGCTCCCACAAGCTCAGTCCACTGGCGGACGTGTCGTGTCTGAGGAGAGCGGGAGGTGAGGAGTTGATTGACCAAGGCTCGCTCTTTACCAGCCACTTCCTTGAGATTGAGCAAGAGGGAGTAAGTGTGAAGCAAATGATTGATCTTGGAATTGGTTGAGTGACTGG
Organism: Pseudobdellovibrionaceae bacterium; assembly: GCA_020635075.1. NCBI lineage: Bacteria > Pseudomonadati > Bdellovibrionota > Bdellovibrionia > Bdellovibrionales > Pseudobdellovibrionaceae > Pseudobdellovibrionaceae bacterium. The sequence continues at coordinate 897,877 of JACKAM010000001.1, forward strand.
CCGCCTCGCCGATGACATGAAGGAGGAGGGTGTTGCAGCTCGAATAAAACGCATAAACTTCGTCAAAGGACAATTCGTTCAGGTCAATTCTTGCCCGCACCCCGGCCAGGGTATCGAATAGGGCCATCACCGCCCGGGTTTCTTCCTGCAGGTGAGAGCTGGTCATTTTGGACTTCTTGGCGACGCGTTTGAGATCTTCGATGAGTTTGTCCGTCTGTTTCCGCTGATCTTTGAGTTCCGAGCCAAACAGCTCGCCTTGAGAGCCGACATAGGCCGAAGAGTAACCCCGTTCTTTTTGCAGTTCATGGATGATGGAGCTAAAGCCAATGGTGAATTCAATGTCTTGATTTAGGGCGTCCATCTCCAATGCCGTGGAAATGTTGACCGCCACCTTTTCCGTGGCCAAGTAGGTCATGGCTAAGACAGGCAAGGCCATGGCAGCCATTAGCCGCCAGAGCAAAGGAGCGCTGTAAAGCTTGTCCTGAAAGGCTTTGATCATCGGCGCTGAAAACCTTCCTAAAAATGGGGCATCTGCCAGGAATTATTCGGAGTTTTTTGGCTTTTGGCTGAGTTATCGGGTCACAATTTCCCAAAAGAACGCTTTGCGTAATCAATTCACAGGGTTTTGCCTACGGAATTCATCCCCTTCCCAAAAGTCTGGCTAGCCATTGACAGACTCTGACCGAAATCACCCATTCTCGCTAAGCCTTTGTAGTCTTTGGTTTCCCGATGAGTAACGCATAGCAATGAAAGCAAGCGCTTCATTTGTGTTCATTATGTTTGGCATAAACCTGATTTAGATCAGGTTTTCACCTGATGCACTTAATGGAAGCCAATTGAGAACCGCCGTACCCTCACTCTATTGTGATCACTACCTAATATTGAAAGGTAAGCAAACTATGCAGGGTCTTTTTAAACAAACAACAGTGATGAAGATATTGGTGGCAGCCTCTTCGCTGCTTTTACTTTCTCAAGTGAGTCATGCCAATCCCGAAGGGGGTGAACTCTTTAAAGCAAAATGTGCCATGTGCCACAACATTGGTAAAGGCCGCTTGGTAGGCCCGGATTTGGCCGGTGTTGGCGAAAAACGCAGCGAGGCCTGGTTACTTGGATTTATTAAGTCGCCACAATCCATGGTCAACAAGGGTGATGCGGATGCCAAGGCTCTGGTGGCAGAATTCCAAATGGTCATGCCCAACCAGGATGTGACGGACGCTCAGATAAAAGCGATTTTGGCCTATGTCGCAAGCGAAGGTTCAGCGGGTGGAGGTGACACCGCCGCTACTGAAGAGACCCAGGCTGCGCCTAGCGAGTTCACTGAGGAGCAAATTGCCCACGGGCGTGAGCTGTTCACGGGCGTTAAACGCTTTGAGCAAGGCGGAGCCGCTTGCTTGTCTTGCCACAATGTCACCGACGGAGAGAGCTTTACTGGCGGATCCTTGGCTGTCGATCTCACAGGCGCTTACGACCGATTGAGTGAAGCTGGAGTTAAAGGGATATTGGGAAGCATTCCTTTTCCGGCGATGAAGGCCGCCTATCAAGGTCGTGGGTTCTCGGATGAAGAGGTCACAGCGATTATGGCCTTCCTCAAAGACGTAAGTTCCAAAGGCCAGAGCGAAGCCACCATCAATTACGGACCGAAGCTCTTCGGATTCGGCGTTGTGGGTTTCATCGTTTTTGCGATCTTCTTCTCTTTGATCTGGGCCGGACGCAAGAAGGAGTCAGTGAACAAGGAACTTTTCGACCGTCAAATTCGGTCCCGTTAATGATTGGTTTTGGAATTAACAACTAAGTAAGGGAAAGCAGTATGAGCTGGATTAAAGATATCATTTCACCAGAGACGCGTAAGTGGGAAGAGTTTTACCGTAACCGATTCCAACATGATCGGATTGTGCGTAGTACTCATGGTGTGAACTGCACAGGCGGTTGTTCCTGGCAGATCCACGTAAAAGACGGAATTGTGGTGTGGGAAACTCAGCAGTTGGACTACCCTCTGCTTGAGGGTGATTTGCCTCCCTATGAGCCTCGTGGATGTCAGCGGGGAATTTCATTCTCCTGGTACCTCTACAGTCCTCTGCGAATTAAGTACCCCTTGATTCGTGGCGCCCTCATCGATGCTTTCCGCGAAGAGAAGAGCAAGTGCGGCGGTGACCCCCTCAAGGCATGGGAATCCCTGCAGGCCAACAAAGAAAAGCGCAAAAAGTACCAGAACGCCCGTGGTAAGGGTGGATTCCGCCGCGCCCATTGGGACGAAGTTCTGGAACTGATGGCTGTGGCCAACATCTACACCGCGCAAAAGTACGGTCCTGACCGGGTAACGGGATTTTCTCCCATTCCTGCCATGTCCATGCTCAGCTACGCAGCTGGTGGCCGCTTCCTCCAGTTGTTTGGTGGAATCAACCTGAGCTTCTACGACTGGTACTGCGATTTGCCCACCGCTTTCCCTGAAATCTGGGGCGAGCAGACTGACGTGTGTGAAAGTGCCGACTGGTACAACGCCAAGATGATTGCCGACATGGGCGCTTGTTTGAACATGACAAGAACTCCTGATTGTCACTTCTTTGCCGAAAGCCGTCACAATGGGACCAAGGCTGTGGTCTTCTCTCCTGACTTCAGTCAGGTGTGTAAGTACGCAGATCAGTGGGTTCCTCTTCATGCCGGTAGTGATGGTGCCTTCTGGATGGCCGTCACCCATGTGATTTTGAAAGAGTACCACCACGAGAAGAAATCCGAGTACTTCACTGAATATGTGAAGAAGTACACAGACAGCCCCTTCCTGGTGAAACTTGAAAAGCAAGGCGAGCACTATGTTCCTGGCCGCATGATTCGCGCCAATGAAATTGCCCAATATAAGGATGTGGAAAACGGAGACTGGAAATTCCTCAACATAGACGAGGCCACCGGTAACTTCGTGATCCCTAAAGGCTCTGGCGGAGACCGCTGGGCCTCCAAAAAGGGCAACTGGAACATGAAGTTCGAGAACTCGGCCGACGACAAGCCTTATAACCCGGTGCTGACATTTATTGATAAGCACGACGACGTCCTTCAGACGGAGTTTATTGAGTACGGTTTGGATCGTCAGGACAAGCGTGGCGTTCCGGTTCGTTACATCGACACCGTTAACGGTAAAGTGCCTGTGACCACCGTGTTCGACCTGTGTATGGGTCAGTATGGTGTGAGCCGTGGCCTTGCCGGTACTTATCCCAAAGACTACACCGACAAGAACGCCGCTTACACTCCCGCCTGGCAGGAGATCTTCACCGGTATTGATTCAGAAACCGTGTTGCAGTTCGCTCGTGAGTGGGCTGACACAGCTGAGATCACCAAAGGTAAGTGTATGATCATCGTCGGTGCGGCGATCAATCACTGGTATCATGGGAACCTCATGTACCGCGCAGGAGCCATGGCTCTGATGCTGACTGGTTGTGTGGGTGTCAATGGTGGTGGTCTTAACCACTACGTGGGTCAGGAAAAGCTGGCGCCCCAGGACTCTTGGGGAACAATTGCCTTCGGTAAGGACTGGCAGGGGGCGATTCGCCTTCAGCAAGCTCCTCTCTGGCACTATATCAACACTTCTCAGTACCGCTATGATGGACAGTTCTCTAAGTACAACACTGTACCTAAGAATGATCTGACCGCCATGCACACCGCCGACACCATTTTTAAGTCGGTGCGCATGGGCTGGATGCCTTTTTATCCTCAGTTTAAGCAAAACACTCTTGAACTGAGTAAAGAGGCCGAAAGCAATGGCGCCAAGGATGATGAGGCCATCAAGAAGTACGTTCTTGATAAACTGAAGTCGAAAAAGCTTGAGTACTGCGTGGGCGATCCCGAAGCCGAAGAGAGCTTCCCTCGCGTATGGTACATCTGGCGTGGTAATGCCATTATTGGAAGTATGAAGGGTCAGGAATACTGCTTGAAGCACTACCTGGGCACTCATCACAACTCCATCGCCGTGGATGCAGAAGAGCACACCAAAGAAGTGAAGTGGCATGAGCAGGCACCTACTGGTAAGATGGACCTAGTTGTGGATCTGAACTTCCGTATGGATTCTTCAGCCCTGTACTCGGACATCGTTCTTCCAGCTGCCAGCTGGTACGAAAAGGCCGACTTGAACAGTACGGATCTGCACTCCTTCATCCACCCGCTGTCGCGTGCGATTGCGCCGGTGTGGGAAGCCAAGAATGACTGGGATATCTTTAAGTGTTTGGCAAAGGCCACCAGCGAAATGGCCGAGAAGTACATGACCGGTACCTATAAGGACATCGTTTGTGTGCCCATCCAGCACGACACGGCTGGTGAGATCAGCCAAAAGGATATCAAAGATTGGTACCTGGGTGAGTGTGAGGCCATTCCGGGTAAGACCATGCACAACATTGCCGTGGTCCCCAGGGATTACACCAAGCTCTACGATAAGTTTATCGCCCTAGGTGAAAATATCAAAACCAAAGGCTTGGGCGCACACGGTAACCACTATATGTGTGAAGATGCCTACGATGAAATGGTGGTCTCTAACCACTTCCCCGTTGAGCGCATGGACGGCAAGGTCTATCCCTCATTGAAGGAAGATGAGTCTGCGGCCAACGCGGTTCTTCATCTGTCGAGTTTGACCAACGGAAAACTCAACGTCCGCGCCTACCAAGAAGCTGAAACCCGCACGGGGATGCCGCTGATTGATCTGGCAAAGGGCAGTGAGGATTTCCGCGTCACTTATAAGGATCTTCAAGCTCAGCCCCGCCGTTACAACACATCCCCCCTGTGGTCAGGTGTGATGACGGATGGCAGAGCTTATGCTCCTTACACCTATAACACGGAGAAGATGGTGCCGTGGCGGACCTTGACCGGTCGTCAGCACTTCTATCTGGACCACGAGATGTATCTTGCTTACGGTGAGCACCTGCCCACTTACAAGCCATCTCCTAAACCAGAGCTTTATGGTGACCTCAAGGAAACTGTAAAAGAGGGAGCGGCGCGAATTCTTAACTGTTTGACTCCTCATGGTAAGTGGCACATCCACTCCACCTACATGGAAAACCACCGCATGTTGACCTTGTCTCGCGGTTGTGAGCCCTGCTGGATGAGTGAGATTGACGCCAAAGAGATGGGCATTAACGACAACGACTGGGTGGAGGTCTATAACGACCACGGTGTGTACTGTACACGAGCTTGTGTCAGTGCGCGGATCCCCAAAGGTGTTTGTATTGTCTATCACGTGCCTGAGAGAACGACAGGTATCCCGCGCACCCAGGTTCGCGGCGGCAAGCGAGGCGGAGGACACAATAGTTTCACCCGCATTCACTTGAAGCCGAGCTTCCTGGCCGGAGGTTATGGGCAGTTTAGCTACCACTTTAACTATTGGGGCCCGATTGCACCTAACCGCGATACTCACGTGACGATTAAGAAAATGGATCAAGTCATTTTTTAAGGCAACTTGGCGAACTTGGTTAATGAGAGGAAATAAAAATGGATATTAGATCACAGATCTCGATGGTATTTCACCTCGACAAATGCATTGGCTGTCACACTTGCTCCATTGCCTGTAAGAATATTTGGACAGACCGCAAGGGCGCTGAGTACATGTGGTGGAACAATGTGGAAACAAAACCGGGAACCGGATACCCCACTAAATGGGAAGACCAGAACATCTATAAAGGTGGCTGGGAAAAACAAAGCGGGGGAGGCATTGAGCTCAAAGGAGCTGGCCACCGCAAGTCCCTGGTGAACATCTTCCACAACCCCCATATGCCGGTCATTGATGACTACTATGAGCCCTTTACTTACAAGTATTTGGACCTCATTGAGTCCCCGGCCATGGATATTCAGCCCACAGCCCGTCCGGTTTCTATGATTACGGGTGAGCCCATTGACATTAAGATGGGTCCCAACTGGGATGATGACTTGAGCGGAACTCCCGATCACGGTCGTCAGGACCCCAACATGAAAGACCTGAGTCCGGCCGAGCAGGAAGCTATGTTCCAGCTGGAGCGCTTGTCTTTTTACTACCTACCGCGAATTTGTAACCACTGTTTGAACCCTGCCTGCGTGGCTTCTTGCCCCTCAGGTGCGATTTACAAGCGCGGTGAAGATGGTGTGGTGCTGATCAACCAGAGCGTCTGTCGCGCCTGGCGGATGTGCGTGACGGCTTGTCCTTACAAGAAGTCCTACTACAACTGGTCTTCTGGAAAGTCTGAGAAGTGTATTCTCTGCTATCCACGTATCGAGTCTGGCTACGCTCCCGCTTGTATGCACTCCTGTGTTGGACGTATTCGCTACTTGGGTGTGGTTCTCTACGATGCAGACCAAATCCACAAAGCAGCCAGTGCCGACGACAAAGATTTGGTCAATCAGCAGATGAACGTCATCCTGGATCCTTTTGATCCGACGGTGATTGCTGAAGCCAAGAAAAACGGTATTGCCGACTCCACCATTTGGGCGGCCCAGTCATCGCCCACCTACAAGTTCGTCAAGACGTGGGGATTGGCTCTGCCTCTGCATCCTGAGTTCCGTACTCTGCCGATGCTCTTTTACGTACCACCTCTTCTTCCCGTGATGGCCTCGCTGAAGCAGGTGAACAATGCGGAGCAGACTTCAAAAATGAATCCTGTCTCCAAAGTGTGGGACGATGCATGGCTTTATAACACCACGACCAAAGAGCTCTTTGGTACCATCGACGAAGCTCGGATGCCGCTCAAGTATTTGGCAAGTCTCTTTAGTGCCGGCGACGAGGGTATGGTTAAGGACCGCTTGAAGAAGCTGATGGCTGTTCGTGTGTACCGCCGTTGGAAGACCGTGGGCGATGTGCCCGAGGCCAAGGCGATGGAGATGCTCCGCGAGGTGGATCTTGATCCTCAATCGGCAGATGACATCTACTACCTGACGTCTCTGGCCAAGTTTGACGACCGCTTTGTGATTCCTGCCGCCCACCGTGAACACGCCATCGAAATGCTGGAGTTCACTGGCGACAAAAAAGGAAGCACCGGTTTCGGCTTCAAAGAAGAGTCAGCCAGCAGGGGGTTGTAAGTGGATTTACAGCCTTACCGCGTGATTGCAGACCTCTTCGATTTTCCGGCAGAGGACTTCCCCCAAAAGGTGAGAGCCGTGGGGGAGTACCTCAACCACAGGTATCCTGAGGCGTCAGTGCTGGTGGAAAGGTTCCTAGGTTACCTCCCTGTGGAGGATGTTCATGCCATGCAAGAACTTTACACCCGCACCTTCGATGTTCAGGCGATCACCACCTTGGATTTGGGCTATGTCCTCTTTGGTGATGATTACAAAAGGGGAGAGATGCTCTCCCACTTGAACAAAGAGCACGCCAAGTATGGGAACCCCTGCAGGAACGAGCTGAGTGATCACTTGCCGAATGTTTTGCGGCTGTTGCCCATGCTGGAAGATGAGGACCTGCGCAATGAAATGGCGTCGGTCGTTATCTACCCGGCTCTGGTGCGCATGATCAGTGAGTTCAATCCAGAGCGGATTGAGAAAAAGAAGAAGTCTTATCAAAAACACTACAAAACCCTGATCGATGTTTCTGAGAATGGCGAGACGGCCTATGTGCTCACTCTCCAGGCTCTGGATGTATTATTACAACGGGATTTTGAATTGCAGGAAGTCGAGCCTCCAGCGACGAGCAGTGACTTCTTGCGCAATGTAACCAGTGAAATGACCATTGAGGAAACCGCCAAAGCTTAATTAAAGGAATATGTCATGAGCCCATTAAACAGTTTTTTATTTACAGCCTTTCCTTATCTTGCATTTGGAGTGTTCGTAGTCGGTTGTATCTACCGCTACAAGGTGACCTCCTTTAAATATTCGTCCCTATCCTCTCAGTTTCTTGAGGGAAAGAAGCTCTTTTGGGGCTCCATCTCTTTTCACTGGGGGATTTTGGCGGTGTTTTTGCTCCATCTGGCCGCGTTTTTGATTCCCGATACCATTTTGGCCTGGAACGCATCTTCAGCAAGGCTCTTTTTGCTGGAGGCCACAGGGATCACCTTTGGCATCGCGGTTTTCTTCGGTTTGATCGTACTTTACACTCGGCGGGTCACTAATAGTCGCCTTCGGGCCGTCTCCAACCGTATGGACTTCTTTTTGGAAGTGCTGTTGTTGGTGCAGGTAGGCCTCGGGATCTACATTGCCGTTGGGCACCGTTGGGGATCGGCCTGGTTTGCCTCGACTCTGAGTCCATATTTGTGGTCTCTAGTAAAACTCAGTCCAGATGCGACAGCCGTTGTGGCCATGCCCACAGTAATCAAGACCCATGTGTTCCTGGCCTTCTTCATTCTGTTTATGGTGCCCTTTACCCGCTTGGTTCACTTTTTGGTGGCGCCACTGCACTACATCGGGCGCCCCTATCAGCAGGTGATTTGGTACTGGAACCGTAAGGAGATTCGCGACCCAAGGACGGCTTGGAGCAAATTTCGTCCGCGGAACAACTAGAATTAGCGTCGATTTTGTTGATTGTTGAATGATTTTACTGAACTGAGGTTGAGATTATGTCTGTGAATTTGACCAATTGGAAAGTGGAAGATGAAGCCTTTTGGGAGAAAGAAGGAAAGAAGATTGCCAACCGCAATCTGTGGATCTCCATTCCCAGCCTGCTGTGCGGGTTTGCCGTATGGCTTTATTGGGGAATTATTACTGTACAAATGCTTAACCTTGGCTTTCCGTTCACCCAGGAGCAGCTGTTCTCGCTCACGGCAATTGCCGGTCTTTCGGGAGCAACCTTAAGAATTCCCAGTACCTTTTTTATCCGCATTGCCGGCGGAAGAAATACCATTTTCTTCACCACGGCCCTGCTCATGATTCCGGCCCTTGGGACGGGGATCGCTCTTCAGGATAAAAACACGCCTTTGTGGGTATTTCAGATCCTGGCATTGCTCTGTGGATTTGGCGGCGGAAACTTTGCCTCGTCCATGTCGAATATTAGCTTTTTCTTCCCCAAAAAGGTGCAAGGAACCTCTTTGGGATTGAACGCTGGCCTTGGCAACTTTGGTGTAACCACCATGCAGATCCTCGTTCCTCTGGTGATGACCATGGGGATTTTTGGTGGTGATTCCATGACCTTGGTGAACACCTCTGGCACCTTGATTGGAAAAATCCCAGCGGGATCGGAAACCTATATTCACAATGCGGGCTATATTTGGCTGGTACTACTGGTTCCCCTGGCCTTCGCTGGTTGGTTCGGTATGAACAATATTGTCACCAACAGTGTGACCCCATCGTTGGGTTCACCATTTGGGTCCTTTGTTAAGATCTCAGGGCTCTTGGGTATCGGGTTGGTGGCCGCAGCTTTGGGCATTTACCTAATGATGCCTCCTCCCGTTGGAATCGCATTGATGAACAAGTGGATTGTGTTGCCTTTGGTGATTGCGGCGACTGTGTTCATGATGCGCTACCTAACGACTGGGAAACTCCAGGAGAATCTCAAGCGTCAGTATAAGATCTTTGAGAGCAAGCACACTTGGGCGATGACGGTGATTTACACCATGACTTTCGGTTCTTTTATTGGTTACTCGGCGGCATTTCCTCTGTGTATCAAGGTGGTGTTTGGTTTTCAGCACATCATGGGTGCTGATGGAGTGATGACTCACACGACGGTTAACCCAAATGGTCCCAGTGCCCTTATGTATGCCTGGATGGGCCCCTTTATTGGAGCCTTGATTCGACCTGTCGGGGGCTGGATATCGGACCGTTTAGGTGGCGCGCGAGTCACTCATTGGGTGTCGGTGGCGATGATTGGAATGGCAATTGGTGTTGCCTATTACCTGACCAAGGCCTACCAGTCGGCCACACCGGAAGAGTACTTCTGGCCCTTCTTTGGGTTGTTTGTGTTGCTGTTTACAGCGACGGGAGTGGGGAATGGCTCTACCTTCCGCACCATCGCCATGGTCTTCAATGAGGAGCAGGCGGGGCCGGTGCTAGGGTGGACATCAGCCGTGGCGGCCTATGGAGCCTTTATTATTCCTAAAGTCTTTGGAGAGCAAATTAAGGCAACAACCCCGGAGCTGGCGCTTTACGGGTTTGCGGTCTTTTACTTTCTCTGTTTGATCTTGAATTGGTGGTTCTATCTTCGACCAAATGCGTATATAAAGAACCCCTAATTTAAGACCTGAGGTGAAACTGATGAGCAATATGACGCATGAAGAAAAATTGCATTTGAAGACTAATGACCCCATGGCAAGGCAGGGGGAAAAGGAAGTGGAAGACGATGGGATCTCGCCCATGAGTCCTCCCGAGGCCTTTGAACCGCCAGCCAAAGAGGCCATCGCCTATGATGAGATGCATCCCTTTTTGCAACGCCTCTATGATGAGCATGAGCCCTTTAAGAAGGTGATCGACGGACTGGAATCAGCCCTTAAAGACATCAAAGAAGGCACCATGACTCGGGAAAAGGACAAGTTAGTCCGGGATTTCTTCGAGTTTTTCGATCAGGAGTTCATTAGCCATAATCTCAAAGAAGAAAAGATCCTCTTTGCATTGTTACACAATCGTCTTTTGGAGAGCGGCGAGCATTCAAAAGGAGAGGTCCCCCAAACAGCCGTTGATGTTTTGGAAGGGGATCATCGCACGGCCATTCAGAAGAGTGCTGTGGTGTTCAATCTGTTGTCTATTTTCCATCGGTTGCCAGACAAGAGTTCTAGCCTGATGATTTTGGATCTGGCCTTGAGCCAAGGTTTTGAATTGGTGGAAGAGCTGCGCTTGCACATCTTCCGTGAAGAAAACGTAGTCTTCCCTTTAGCCCATAAATTGATAAGGAGGGACGAGTTCGAAGCAATGGAAATGAAAGAGAAAAGCGGATTCTGTTAAGTAGTTGTTGTCTGATCTCTAACAAAGCGAGTTAAGTCGTGGATATCAAGAATAAAGCCACATCGATTAATCTATTTAGTTTTTCGACCCGTCCTATGCGGGCCTTTCACGTCACCTGGTTTGCCTTTTTCCTCTGCTTCTTTGCCTGGTTTGGTATTGCGCCCCTGATGGCAGTGGTGCGGGAAGAATTGGGCCTCACCAAACAGCAAATTGGTAACACCATTATCGCTTCAGTGGCCATCACCATTATTGCCCGCCTGATTATTGGCTGGCTTTGTGACAAGATCGGGCCTCGCCTCTCTTATACATGGCTTTTGATCCTCGGCTCTCTTCCCGTGATGGGCATTGGCTTTGCTCACGACTATGAGAGTTTTCTCCTTTTTCGCCTAGCGATCGGCGCGATCGGCGCTTCATTCGTGATCACTCAGTACCACACCTCGGTCATGTTTGCTCCGAACTGCGTGGGAACAGCCAACGCAACATCGGCCGGCTGGGGAAACCTCGGCGGCGGTGTGACCCAAATGATTATGCCACTCATTTTTGCTGGATTCGTTGGCCTAGGCTATGCCAACTATTGGAGCTGGCGCCTGTCGATGGTCGTGGCAGGTGGTGTGTGTTTCTTAACCGGTATTGCCTACTTCTTTTTGACCACAGATTATCCCAACGGTAATCGCAAAGAACTGATTGCATCAGGTGAAATCCCCGAGGTGGTGCATAAGCAAAAGGGACTATTTTGGCTAGCCGCAAAAGACTACCGGGTGTGGGCTCTGTTTTTGATTTATGCCGCTTGTTTCGGTATTGAGCTGACCATCAACAATATTGCCGCTCTTTACTTTAAAGACTATTTCGGATTGGGGCTTAAGACGGCTGGTCTGGTCGCGGGCCTGTTTGGACTGATGAATATTTTTGCCCGCACCTTGGGTGGGGTGATTGGTGATAAATTTGGTCAGGCCGGCGGCCTGCATGGTCGGGTGAAGTGGCTGTTCATCGCATTGTTGGTGGAAGGTATTGCCCTTTTGCTTTTCTCGCGCATGACCATTCTGCCCATGGCGATTGGGACGATGATCGTCTTTAGTTTGTTTGTGCAAATGTCTGAAGGAGCCACCTATTCAGTGGTGCCATTCATTAATAAAAAGGCCATCGGGTCTGTCTCAGGAATCGTCGGCGCTGGTGGAAACATGGGCGCGGTGACGGCGGGGTTTTTGTTTCGTGCAGAAAACATCAGCTGGCCCCAGGGACTTTTCATATTGGGTATTATGGTAATCCTATTTGCCTTTGCCGCCTTCTTTGTCCGCTTCTCAGCAGCTGAGGAAGAAGCCGCCAAAATTGAATTCGACAAGGCAGTGGAAGAAAGAAAGTCTTTGGCCGCCGGCAAGGAGAGCTGGATTCCCATCCCGGACTTCTCCCGGGTTGGCCCCATGGATCTTTTGCGGGTTTACTTGGGTGTCGCCTTAGCGATTAAGGGAATCTACTTCATTATCAACATGAAGGCCATGGAAGCGCTAACGGCTGGAATTGGTATGATGGAAGAAGCAACCGCATGGTTTGTGGTCTTTGCCCACACGGTAGGTGGTGTGGCCCTGGCTCTCGGATTTGCCACCCGGGTGGCATCAGCCATTAATGCTGTGGTTCTCTTTGGTGCGATATTGTTTGTTCATGCTCAAGAGGGACTGTTTGCCGCCAACCAGGGTTTTGAATTCTCCTTGTTTGTGCTTTTTGCACTGTTGCTCTTGTTCTGGAGAGGTTCAGGCAAGTTCTCTGTTGATCATTATTTGTTTAACGGTGAGAGCAGTAAGGCGTCTGCGTAGTATTGGTAAGCGGGTGCCCGGGCGAAAAGTTACTGGAAGAACTCCAGAGTTCGGGCACTGAAAAAACCAGGTGGGGTCGATTCAACGGTCATGCCACCTTCTGACAGGCTGGCCAGCTTGGATTTGTTTAAGATAAAATAGAACTTGTTACGAATGTCGATCAGGCGATCTTTCTTAAACTCAGTCGTCAGGCGAGTGACGGTTTCAGAAGTGGTGCCGATGAGCGAGGCCACCTCTTCACGGGTGAGTTTGAGATTGATTTTGTTCTCCACTGAATCACCGTGGGAATTATGCAAAGAAACCAAAAGAAGAGCATAGCGCTGTTTTACTGATTGTTGAGTGAGCGAGGCGATCGTTTTTTCCGCATTGCCGAGCATTTTGCCAAACTTGCGCGCCACCTGAAGAAGAACTTCCGGGTGACGGGTCAAGATGCGTTGGATCTCTTCACGGCTAAAAAAGCAGACTTCGGAGGGTTCGAGAGCGGTAATAGTCGCTTGCAGGAGTTCTCCGGCGAACAGGGCACGAAAGCCAATGATGTCTCCGGGGCCACAGATACGAAAAATGGTTTCTTTTCCCGTTTCAGGGCAAGTGGTTGAGAGTTTCAGCTTTCCCGAGCAGATACAATAGGCACCAAAAACAGGATTACCCTGAACATTGACGTTTTGGCCCTTTTGGTAGCGGTTGGAAACCTTGGAACGGGAAATGCGCATCAATTCTTCGGTGGGAACATCTTTGAAGATGTTGTCACAGGAGATTTCTTTGCAGGTCCCGCAGTTCATGCCCTTTGATTCCCTTTTTTGGTCTCGAGTCACCCCGGATGGTGATACAATGCGCCAGATTCCGCTATCTTCCTACGTTGGGAAAATAAGTCAACTGCTGGGTGCCCGACGGCTTCAAGGAGGATGACTCATTAGGTTAAAAGTCCAGGCTTCGGGGTATTTTTGCTCAAAAAACAAGCAAAAGATCAGGACGGGCAGGGGGTTGGGAGATCAAGGCGTCAGGATACCGGGATATCAGGATATCGGGATATCAGGATGTCAGGATATCAGGGAGACAAGAGACAAGAGGACAGGAGAGCACGGATACGGGATGTCTTGCTATCTTGGGATCTTGAGTCCCGGAACTCTTGAATTCCGGAACTCTCGAATCTTCGCTCTTAGATTGTTTAGGGTTTACCCTGTACTGGAGGAGCAGCTTGATCCTTTACCTTGTTTCCGGCTGGGTCAGAGAACAAGGCTTCGGTGATCTTTTCAAAGGCACTGATCAAAATGTCGGCTAGGAATTCGCCATCAGAGAACATCTGGATGATCATTTCGGTCATGGGCAAATAGAAGATCTGTTGGACAAGCACAGGACCAATGACTTCATCCAAAAGCTTTTGCGTTTCCACGTCGGCATCAATTCCAGTTCCAAGGGTCATTTTAGTAAAGTGAACACTTCTTGCGGTGGACTCCATCCAGCGCAAATAGGGGCTGCGGCTAGAAGTCGAGGAGTCAGAAAAGCGTTTAAAAGTTGCCTTGTGAGTGGAGTGCAGCTGCTGAACGCCGGAGGTATCTAAGGCGTTGTCGATTTCAACAGATTCCTTCGGGAAGCGAATTTCACCTTCGACATGGATGGTGCCGTTGACACCGCGATAACCAATCCAGCGAACATTGGCGACAAAGGGGATTGAGCAGACGTTACCCTCTTGCTTTTCGCAATCCTGCATCTGAGCAACAGGGACGGAAAATTTGCGAATGGAGAGCTCTTCGTAGTTTGTCACGATCCCACTGATGGTTTCCGGCGACAGGGCGGCACCATAAAGAGGAGTCAACCCCAGAGGGCCTTGGTGGTCCAAACTGCCATTTGGGGTGGCCTGAACGCGCTGCCACTCCTTAAGAGCGGGGATGATTTGAATCTCACTGGGGAAGTCCTCCAGAGCCTGGGCACAGTAGGTTGGAGCAGACTTCGCCGTCATCCCCTCGTATTCCAGCAGGCACAACTCGCCTTTTTCATTGCTGTAGAGATCAAAAGCCTGTTTGCCGGCTGAGGCGGGAAGGGCGAAACAAAGGCTCAAGAGAATTGAAAAAAAGGCAGACCGAGGCCCAATTTGGGCGAGAAAACGTGCAGATTTCATGATTCCTCCGTTGTGAATCACAATATGAGTACTAAACGACCAATCAGACGAAGATAAGAGCAAGAATGGGGCCGGTGTTGAGACCTAAAGGACTGATCGTCAAAAAGCTTTGCCATTGAGATCGCCCCTTTCCCGACCATCCTCCGTAAATCCTCACGCGCCTTTCGGTCGCAGGCGCGTCTTCGGGTCGCATCATCTTCGATGCTGCGTCTCGGATACGCCCGTGCGCGACGGCAGAGGATTCGGATTCACGGGGATGCTCGTCAGGACCGATCCCACTGGCAAAGATGGGCCAGGATTTGCGATCAAGTTTGTAAAGCTAGGAAGATAGGCTTTGAGTCAAGAAAAGAAGGGAGGAATATAAAGGTACACTACGTGTTACCAGTTCTTCGCATCCTGATATCCTGCCCCTTGGTATCTTGGTATCCTGGTATCCTGGTATCCTGAATCCTTGATCTCTTGATCTCTTGAACTCTTGAACTCTTGAACTCCTGAGATTCAATTGAAAAAAAGGCCACTCGATTTGGAGTGGCCTTTTGAGGTCCAATATTCAATTTGATGGCTTTGGTCGTTGGTTACTTTTGTTGGCCGATGCCGTGGAGCTGGTTGAATTTGATCAGCTGGTCCGAGCCCGACTTGTAGAACATTATAATGTCTACCGTGGAGATTCCGTCCTTGGGCATGACGAATACGGAGGGCTTCTCGTTGCGGCGGATGGCTTCCAGAACCTGTTCGCGGAAGGCAATCACCACATCACCATCTTTAGCTGTCTTCAGTTGACCTGTGGTATCCACCACATTGTTCCACCAGTTGCTGTGCTTAAAACTAGGTCCAAAGTGAGCGGGCACTTCCACTTTTCCAGAGTAGATCTCATCCCAAGCCTGATCCAGAACCGGATTCGGCCACATGATGACCCGAGCACCACTCTGTGGCTTCACCTTCACTTCACCCATAAAGGCAATCTCACCATTAGCCAAGGCCTTCTCGTCTAGAACATACCCAGCAAACTTGCTCCAATTGATACTTGCTGAGTACATTTTTGTCCGCGAAGCGCTGTCCCCAGCATTCTGAATACCAGCATCGGGTGAGGTTAAGATCGCGTCCATGCCTGGATTCCAGCGAATTTCTGGCACCCTTCCAGCGCCAACGGTTCCGCCGCCACCAACATTATTTCCACCCGCCATTGCGCTGATACCTACTGAAAGACTGACAAATGCAATGATAGAGATCTTAGCCATCATTTCCATTTAAAAATCCTCCGGTTTAATAGTCGAGCGAGAAAGGCTGACATAATATGGTTCTGGATTATCAACGGTGTCGACATTCTGGCTGGCGAGCTCCTGCAGTTCCATGCAAAACCGATTGTAAATCGCGTTGAATTTCTTGATCAGATGTTTATTATTGGGAAGTACAAAGTATCGAAAGCCAGCTGTAGTATTCTGAGGGCGAGGCATCTTAGCCCATTCATCAAAGGCTCTCTGAATTGTGATGCCTGCCATATCCGCGAAGATTCCCATATCTTCGCCGAACTGTAAATCAAGTTCAACTGGGGTAGCGGAGCGGACCACTTGATCATCCTGGATTTCAAGCAATCCTTTTTCCTCTAGCTCTCTCAAGACGATACTGAGCTCATTTAACAAAGAGTCATTGTGTAACTCAATGTAAGATTCCATTTCCTTAATAGACTCAAAGCCAGAATAAAGGCAGAAGAGATAAATAAAAAAGCGACCCGGGTCGGTGGCGAAGCTAAAAGTCTCACGGCGAGGAGAAAATCCGGGAAGGACAATGTTTTCTTTGCTAGGCGTATCCTCAGAGTCCCGATTGCAGGCGGAACCATCTGCTTTTAGGTTTTCGAGTTTGGAATCCAACATAAGTGGGTCCTAACTATGCCTGCTAAAAGGTTAATACGCTTAAGAGGGCTCGGTTTTACCAAAGGTGGGGGAATAAAACCAATGGCATTTATTTGGTCCGGAATTTTTGTTGATGAGGGTGGAGGCGGGCAAAAAGGGACCGAGTGATATTGGGTAGTTAGGGCATTTGGTAGGGACGAAAGTGGGCAGGCTTTGGCAAAATTTACATCGTCAATTAGTTCAATTTATCCGCCCCCTCCAGGCCATATTTGATCTCCATCAGTCTTTGCAACCACCCAAATTGTCTGCGAGAGCAGCAAAATTGGAGGGTTCATCCAGCGACGGCTTGAACGAAGCGAATACGCCAGGGATTGGGGCGGGCTCCGGAGGATCAATGGACAGCGATATCGGCTTGTTGATGGATGAGCCACAGAACCTTGGCTCGCCTTTATCTGGGGATAGGTCCGATTGTTGAGCCATTCACTGTGAATCCGAATCCTCTGCCGCGTCCTTAGATAGCGAAAGCAGTCTAAATTGGAGGGTTCATCCAGTGATGGCTTGATCGAAGCGAATACACTAGGGGTTGGGGAGGGCTCCGGAGGATCAATATGCTTAAAACCGAGTTCGGCTTGGTGCTGCGCTCTGAGCGAGAGCGCTGCTGCCGGAAGGATGTTTGAGGTTTTAAGCGTGTTGATCGCAGGAGGCCGACACAGCCGTGAATGAACAGCGGAGATCAAGCAACATGGGGCCAAAAAATTTAAGACTTCTTGAGCTCGTTAACCAAGCTCCGTATCCGCGCCAACCCCGGTAAACTCTTTTGCCGCTCCAATGCCACCGAGGCTTCGCGGAGAGTGGCAGCAAGAAGGCGTTTACGGAAGTTATCGGGGATTTGATCATAGAGTCGGGCCAGGGCCAGGGCGGTTGGGGAGAGCTGACCGGGCGAGGCGAAGTCTTTTTTTGAACTCTTGGTCCAAGCACTTGGGCCACCACTTTGGCTGCGGGACTGTTGAAGAGTCTGAGTGAGTATCACTTTACAAAGAGAACCGCCCTGCTGGGGGAGGGCCTGGGTGTCGTTTTCAAAGCGCAAGAGAAGTCCGTAACGAATCTCATCCCGGTTGTAGCCAAAGAACTTTAAAACCATGGCCAGCTTTTCGGGACTCAGATTTTGGTTCTGCTTATACTGCCCCTTAGGATCTTTAATGAGCACTTTAGCCAGAGTGGGAAAGCTCACCAAGTGTTCACTGCGTTCAGCGAAAGCCCGATAAGATAAGTCATTTCCCTTAAGTAGGTCGTCGAGCAGGGGGCGGTAGTGGCGGTAATTATAGATGATGGGCCTCTTCATAATGTATCTAATATATATACAAGAAACGAATTTGACAAGCGGCAAAAAGGATTAGGTTGGTTAATCCGGATATATCAAATAAAAAACACTCATCTCAGTGACGAGCAGCTCCAAGCGTAGCAAAGGGCACCCAGGGAAGGGGGCTCAAGTTTTGGGTACTTCAATTGGGAGGTAGACGATGAATGCAGGGGAACTTTTAGATAGCCAGTCACTTTTTTTGAGGCAGTGGATCCATGATTTGCGCTCGCCTCTCAGCGCTTTGGCCGTGGTCACCGATCGACTGCAGCAGCAAGGCGCTCAAGAAGCTGAAATTTTAGCGGCGGCCCTACAAAGGCTCCAGTCGCTCTCTGGAGATATGAACCCACTCGGTGCCAGTGATGCCTCAGTCACGCTCCCTACGGCACTGCAAAACCTTTTTCTGGAAAAACGCACCGAGTACGCTCAGCGTTCCGGTGTGGATTTCCAGTTCCTTAACCTCATGGCGGAGACCGTAAAGGTCTCCTTGCCTCCCTCCCTCTTTCAGCGAATGATCTCCAACCTAATTAATAACTCGGTGGAAGCAATTGAAGGGAACGGATGGGTTCGCGTGAAGGTGTGGCGGGATCATGGTGACCTATATATTGAAATCGCAGATACAGGCCGGGGCATTCCTCCGGCTGTTCTATCTCGGGTAACTGATTGTGGTTTTAGCTATGGGAAAGATGGCGGTACCGGACTTGGACTTTGGCAGGCCTGGCAGGCGGCGAAGAGTGTCGGCGGCGCCCTGATCGTCGACTCCATTTGGGGGGAGGGAACCACCGTCCAGGTTCGCTTGCCCATTGAAAGCCAAGAGTATGCATCCTTGGGGTAAAAAAGTGTTTCAAAGAGGGATGAGACACCAGGGGGAGTCAGATCGAAATGAGGGGGAATTGGATAAATTGTCGAAGTTGTTTTCACTATTTTGAGACGATGAGACGCTCAGTTTGAGACACTTTTGTCTCAGCTTGAGAAGGCGATACAGTCAAATCAAATTGAAATGGAATAGAGGTTTTCTGCGGGGAAAGCCTCTTTTTTTTAGGGCGAATATTTGCCATTCTGATTACGCCTTGGGTGTGTGTGTTGGGTGATGTGTGTGTGCGACACTTTTTCCCCAATAAGCCTGCGTTGTCCGTTTTCTCTTTGGCCATCCAAAATAATTCGGGTCAGTTAAGACGTGTCCGTTATTCTTCGGGCGCGAGTAGTTAGGTGTGTTGTGATCTATCCACCAGTGCGACTTTGGTGTGGGCGATCGCAAGAGGGATGAAAAACAATTCATTAAGAATTGGGGAAAACGGGATATGAAGAGAACAGGTAAGTTCTTATGGGCATTTCTTGCCCTTGGGTTTCTTGTGGTTAATTTCCAAAACTGCTCTGAAGTGAAGTTTGCTAATCAATCTTCACTCAATGCCGCTAAAGACATAGACGGCGGAGGGAATGTGCCTCCTGAGCAAAACACCTGCAAAGGGGTTCCTGAAGGAATTCCCTGGACAGTGGTCGATGGCTTTCTACGCCTCCCATCCCAATGTGCAGATGGTTCGCAGACCGAAGACCTTTATGAACTAGTCAAGGTTTACATTTGCGATGAGGGCCAAGTGTTTGAAACCAGCCAGCATGCGGGTCGTTTGATTGAGGTTGGGCAGTGCCAAAGGCCTCCTAATAAATGTGGTGACTATGAAGAGGGTCAGACGCGAGAGAACTTTAACTACGAATCGCAAAAGGTTCCCTGTCCTGAAGACTCTGAAAACATGATTGAAATTACTTACTTGATTCGGGCAGGTGAGACTTGCCTTGAAGGTTCTTGGGCGTCCAACGGGCCGCCGATCCGGACCATCTTCCGCATCGATGATAGCCAGTGTCGGGTGAAGCCTCCTCAGGGACAAAATTGCGGCAACCGCAAACACAATGAGACCTGGACTGAAACCGAAACCGAGAAAAAAGAGGGCCAGTGCCAGGAAAATGAAACTGGCAAAATCGAATACGGCCGCGGCATTGAGCATCAGTATGTCTGTCTCAATGGCACGGTTTCGCGCACCGGTTACACGATCGGCAACTGGGAAGTGAAAAATAATCTTTGCCGCAAGAGCTGCGTGGAAGAGGGATTGATTCACGGTGAGACAAAAGTAAACATGAGTACAGAAAAGCAGGTGGAGGCTTGTGAAACCGGATTTTCCGGCTCGATCACCAGTGAGCGCAAGGTGACGACCACTTTGCTCTGCTCGGATGGGCAAGTCAGTCGTACAATCGAAAACGGCAACTGGAGTTTGGTGGAGTATAGCTGTAAGAGGGACTGCGACAACGGCCGCAAGCATGGTGAAAACTGGAACTCCAGCCGTGAGGAAATGAAGAAAGAGGCCTGCCGCCCCGGGTACGTCGGTGAAATCCAATACCGAAAGATAATCACCAACAACTACCAGTGTAATGATGGCAACGTCATTACTAAGATCATTGAAGGCAGCTGGACCGAGGTGGGCAACACCTGTAAGCGACAGTGCGAAGGTGGGCGAATTGAAGGCGAAACATGGCAGTCATCCGATACAGAGACTCGCACCATAGAGTGCGGGGCCGGGTACAGAGGTAACGTTGTTCAAACCCGCACCACCACTCGGGTCTATATGTGTATGCCCGATGGAACAATCAAAATCACTGTTTCGATTGGTGAGTGGGTGGACAAGCAGCGCAGCTGTGTGCGCCTGTGCCCCAGTGGTCACAGTGAAGGCGAGACCTGGGAAAGACACCGCCAGGACTCCAGGTATCTGAATTGTCCAAAGAATTTCATTGGCTTTATCAAGCGGACGTTCAACTACAAAGAGTCCTTTGTTTGTAGGAACGGCAAAGATGAGCCGCTGCGAACTACGATTATCAATCATAAGGACGATAATCGCTGTGAGCCTTTCACCACCTCGGGCCGTTGCGGCGGAGATAAGGTCTCGGCAAGTCAGGTTAATGGCCGCCGGGCATGGGTAAGAAAGTGCAAGGATCATCCTGCTATCAGCTTCTTTTACAAGCTGGGTGGGGAAAAGATATACACTAACAAAAACCACTACCCCACATTTGGTTACACCAAAAATGGCAAAGTCACCAGGTCTTGGGTTGCGCCGACTTCAACTTCGGCCAGCTGTCGCATTCCGGAGGGTGTGCGAATGGTGGGGCTCTGTACAGCAGGCTGCTTTACCCAGGACCAAAGAGTGCTTTTTGCCGGAAATGAGTACATCGGCATCAAGAGTGCTTGGGAGGCTGACGTTCAGGAAGTGATGACGGTAAGCCCTGAAAGTTTCTTTGAAGACATTCAATTGATCGCTGAGAAGATTGGCAACTTTGTGGTGGATGTGGCTCCGGCCAAGCAAACCATTCTTGAATTCCACACGGCTGGTGGAGGCAAACTACAGGTGACTGAAGGCCATCCAATGCTGACATCCGATGGTCGATTGGTTGAGGCGGTCAAATTGAAGACGGGAGACAACCTCGTCCTCTACAATGGTCAGGCCGATCGAATTGTGGAAAGGCGCTCATTTGAGATATTTGATCGAGTTTACAACTTGTATCCAGAAACCAAGGACTTGTTGCAGAATCTGATTGTGGCAGAAGGCTTCCTGACGGGATCAGCCTACTACCAAAGTGAAGGCAATGAGCACATGGGACGCATCATCCTCAGGCATGCCCTCGTGGATGATCTGTTCCCGGAAAACAAATGATTCGGGAAATAAGGACGTATGCAGAAGAGAAACATAATATTTGCTGTTTTGATGTTTACTGTAATGGGTGTGGCGGGAGTGATGCTTCTCAATCGGCCCGGAACCGAGGAAGATGGCCCCCGCCTTTCGGAAACTAACCAAGTTGCCTCTCCTGGGAGGGAAAATAAGAGGCAGGAGACTGAGTCAGTCGGTACGAGTGATTCGGCTGACCAACTTGTTCGGGGAGGGCATCAGGTGGCAGGCAAGGATCCTGGAGAGGCCTCGGCTGCCGCCGGCTCTTCCATTTTGTCAAAGAGTTCGCAAGAGGCCATTGGCGCGGGGTCTCTTCGCGGACATGTTTGGTCTCCAGAAGACCTGGCAGAGATTCTCCTAAACAGCGAGTCTCCCTTAGCAGGAACCTTGAAGGACTTTTTTGCCGTCAAACGCAAACATCTGCGTACACCAGAAGAGGACGCGGCGCTAAAAGCTCAACTAAGTGATGCCAATCAAATTCAATCTTTGGCTGAATTTCTAAAAAGCAAGGATAGGGCGGCCTACACAGCGGCTGACGAGGCTCTACGCTTGACAGCAGTGAGTTTTATTAATGAGGCAGTTCGCTTTGAGGAAAACCCGAGTCGGATGGACGCGGTCGAGGCGGCCAAGACGGTGGTATTGGCAGACAACATCCGCCCTGAGTTTTCACGTGATCTCAAGGTTTCTTTGGCGGGAGATAAAGTCGAGCTGGCGATGCAGCTCATTCTCTATTTTCCAGAAACCCGCAATCAATTGGTGGCTTCGTCAACGGGCACTAATCAAGAAATTGTACGCCGGGCTGCTGACTACGTCGGCGAGTGAGTCTGCGTCAGGTGAGATCCCCGTAAATTTGAATAGAGACCACTTAGGTGTCCAGAAAACACTTCAAGGCTTGTGTTTGTTGTTGGCGATTGGGAAACTACGAGGGCTAACCTGAGAAGACAACTGATGCGAATAATGTGGTCTGCGAATACTCTCCTCTTCTTTCTGTGCTTCTCGAGCCCAAGTTTTGCCTGTGGGCCCGCTGAGCAAACCTGGACCTGGGCAGGAGTCAACCAGTACCGTCCTGAGCAGTGTAGCTGCGAAGAACTGAGGACGGCCCTTAACGAAGAGCAAGTCATTTACCTAGGAACTTATTGGAAGGGCATCTATTTGTTTTCCAGCCCCGAGGAGTGCCGTCAGAGTTTCTCCCAGAATCCGCGCAAAGGCGAAGTCAGGGATAAAAAGGGGCGCGAGTGCAAGATCGGTTTTTCTTGCTTGGGGAAACACATGGCAAGTCTGAAGACCAATAAATAAACCGGTTTCTCATCAATCCGTGCCAAAGGCGACGAAGCGCTTCATCCGTCTCAGAGAATTGACTATAAGTACTTACTGCAGAAGTCGGGAACGCTACCAGTGCCCTTATCCGCCAGTTCTTTCAAAAGTTTACAACTGCTTTTCAGAGCGTCATCCAGTTCGGGAGAAGCCTCGACGTCTTGCGGGTCCTTGATTCCGACCTGGGAGAATCTCTTCTCGAAAGCCTGACAATCGGACTCGTGGGGACGGGGGTAGCTTTGAGATTTGGCTCTCTCAAAACACTCGCCCAGTAGTTGTTTACGGTAATCTTGAAAGTCAGAATTCGAGCGGAGTCGCTTGGTGTAGACATTAAAGAAGACATGGCTCATACGATCCCAGCTATTGATACCCAAATCAGGATGGGAGTTCTCCGTGTCACTCAGGGCAAGGGCTACCGCATAGTTAAGCACACCCATTTGATAGTGGCGTCCACAGTGATCATTGGTGTCAGACGAGTAGCAATAGCGTCCGTAGGGTTTTTGCGCTTCTTCAAAGGATTTGGGTGGTGTCCGGCCACTCTTGTCCCGCAAGGATCGATCGGGATTCAATAGATCGCGCAGAGCGGTAACGCCACCTGAGCGACCCTTAGCAGTCAGGACGCTTTCGCCGACCTGGTAGTCGATCATGCCTTTGAGAGTGCCGTGGGCCTCAAAGCCCATGCCCAGTACGTCACAGGCATGCTCATCCAGTGCGCCGGGTTGATTGTCCTGAGCGAGCCGTGATGTTGAAGAAATAATAGCGTGGCAATACTCGTGACCAATGACGTCTTTGGCTGAGACGAAATTTGCGAGTACGTCACCGCCTTTGCCAAAAATAAACTGATTAAATGGGGATTTGGCCCAGGCTGCATTTTGTGCCAGATCTTTGTGGCCCACCTTTGCAGTTACTTTGATTTCAGCTCCACGGTTGTCGTAGCTACGCCATTTGAAGACATCAAAAAAGTAGTTAACGGCCTCAGCAATGTTATTGGCAGCGACATCCAAATCGTCATCGCCATTTCGGCGCTGACTCGACCTCATTGAGAATTTATGGCTTTCGGCAGGGGAAAAAAGGCCACTCTCAGGGAATTTGTCTCCGGCCTTATACATATTGATATTCACTTCTGCGGCATCCGCTGGGAGAGACTTTAAGACTCGGGCAATGCGAAAACCACTTGGTGAGTCTTCAACGTCAATGGTGGCTGTCGATCCAAAGGGGTGAGCAAAACGCCAATAGAAGGCATAGGTTTGGTTCGGGTTTTGCCGGTTATGGGATGGGAGGTCTCTCTGTACCAAGTACTGGATTTGGCCATGTTGTTTCAGGTCGCGAATCATGCGAAACAAGGCGCGATAACCTAGCTGACTAAAAAAGTGGTTCATATTGCTTCTGCTGGCGACAACAAACGACACCGGGTCAGCTAAAAATTCTGGAGGTACAGGTTTGGAGTCCTGAGGTGCACGCCTTGTGACTTCGATGACCCAGGATTTGAACCCATCAGTTGGATTCTCCACCAGGGCTTCAAAAATTTGGCGGCGCAAATCCTCTGAGGAGTTGGCTATAATAGTGCCAAAGTTGAGGAATTCCTCCTTAGAATGCTGAGGGGTGGGAACAAGGCTTGAGCTGAGGGACTCGAGCTGGCCCGTCGGACTGATCCGTACTAGAATTTCGGCACCAACAATGGGGAAGAAGCTTTTGTCCTTTCGCATGATAATCTGATTGAGGCGAATGTAATGGGGTTCTTCAGCTCCGCTTCCTGGAAAAGCCTGGTCAACGAGGAAGGCCAGATGGCTGGATGCTTGGGTGCCCAATAGGTCAGCATAGCGGTGAATGTAATCCACGACCTTACCTAATGAAGAATCCTTAATGACTGTTTGGCGGATCTGGGCATCTGGGTCTGACTGGTGGATTTGGCTGGCGATTTGTTGGATATCAGTGAGGCCGGTGAGGGGTTCGAGAAGGTAGAACGCAGGGATATCTGAGCGCTGGATCTCTACACCCTTTTGGGAAGAGGCACTAGCTGCAATTGCTCCCAAGCACAGAATAATAAATGGAATGGTTCTAGAAAGATACCGCAACGAAAATTTCATAGATCGACCTACTTTTTGGATTGCAAACGAGGTGGATCATGGTTTGTGGACCAACAATTTGTCCAGGGAAGAGATTTCAAGGGCCCATGGACAAATGACAATCAGATGTGAAGGCTGGGGAATTTTGATGTCTTGGCCAGAAACTATCTAATCGCGGGAAAAAATCTTCCTTCCCACAAGTCTTCCAGCCATGCGTATTTTGCTTTTAATATCCAATCGATCGAAGTTGGTTTTAAGAGCACCTTGGGTGAAGAAGGTCTCCCGGGAGTAATCAATGTTCACCTCAGTTAAAGTGGGGACTTTATTGCCTAAATGAGTGCGGACATCCCCAAGGATTTCCTGAATCTGAGCGTCTTGATCAATATGGAAGTATTCCAGGCCAAGGCTTTGGGAATAGGCCTTAAAATCCATGGAGTGAAGTTCAGTCAAAGTGGTGCGATTGAGTACCCGGCGCTGAAATTGGGCTATCTGCGAGAGCTCGCGATCCCGAAGAATAAAGAAAGCCACGGGCAGCCCTTCTCGTGTCGCCGTCAGCATTTCAAGCCCGGTCATTAAAAACGCTCCGTCGCCGACTAATCCGATGGCGGGCTGATCGGGGCGAGCCAGTGCGGCGCCAATGGCTGCAGGAACCGAGTAGCCCATGCAGGAAAAATCCACTGGGGCCATGAATCGTTGGGGATGAGAAAGGTGCAGATGTTCCATGGCCAAAAACGTACCGTTACCACTGTCGGTGATGAAAGCGGCATGGGAGGAAAAGGATTCATTGAGCGCAAGAAAAAAGTGAGCGGGGGTAACCTGGTCGGCTTGAATCGGCAGTCTTCTGCGCTCATCGCTGAGGTCTTGTCGAAAGCGAGAGATTTTTTCCTCGGCTAGGTAGTTGCTTTCAATTGATGGGGAAAGTTTTTGCAACAAATAAGGAAGCGCCAACTGGCTGTCAATGGCGAGAGACAGGTGTGCTGGGTAGTTGGCGTTGAGGGAGTGGGGATCAATATCTATGTGAATGAGCTTGCCGGAAATCCCAATTCCGTAACTGGCTGTGGCCACTTCCCCAAAGCGGCAACCAATGGCGAGAATAACCTCGGCTTCATTAAAAAGGTCTTTGAGTTGAGGAGGAGCGCCCTCGCCAGGGACGTTCCAAGCGAAGAGCGGATGAGTTTCGGGAAACAGACCTTTAGCAGAAATGGTGGTGAAGACCGGAGCCTGGAGTCGTTCCGCCAGCTGGGCCAAATGTTTGGCGGCGGGCAGGCAGCCCAGACCCAAATAAAGACAGGTTTTGGATGAGGACTTTAGGCACTCCGCAATTTCGTCCAGGGCCCGCTCGTCTTCTGGCGAGAGTGAAGTTGAAGAGATTGGGTGGTGAACCAAATCCTGGTCACTCACTTCTCCTGGGAACAACAAAAGGTTGGCTGGGATTTCAACGGCCACTGGGCCACGAGGATAACTTAAGGCAAGGTCGGCCGCCTTGCGAATAACAGTGTAAATATCTCGATGGGAAAGGGCGCGGAAGACGCCCTTGCAAACGGGTCTGAGGATGGCACACTGATCGATGTCGTGAAGTTGAAAGTGGGCACCAGAATCGGAGCGGATTCCTGTCGCCAAGACCAGCATGGGGATCTGATCCATATAGGCTTCGGCGACTCCCGACAGAGCATGGGTGACTCCCGCTCCGGGGACCACGTTCACGCAAGCCAGTCTGCCGCTGGCTCGGGCGTAGCCATCGGCAATAAAGGAGGCTGACTGTTCACTGCCAACCAGGAGTGGACGAAGGTGAGGTTCCTCTCTCATGGCATCGTAGAGTTCAATGTTGTGGGTGCCGGGTATACCTAACACCAATTCGATATTGGCATCGACGAGGGCTTTTGCGGCAAGCTTTGCGCCCGAACATTTCATTGCTTTTCTCCCAAATCTGAACGGACAGCTTGGGCCACCCGATCGGCAAGGGCCATGATGGTCAGATAAGGATTTATCTCTGAGGCCGCGGGGAAGAGGCTGGCATCGGCCACATAAAGATTTCTCTGTCCATGGACCCGTCCCCAAGGGTCCGTCACCGAGCGTTTAGGATCAACTCCCATACGGCAACCACCCATGAGATGGGCCGCAGCGATTGAAACCTGTCCGAGGCGAAAATTCTTTTTGCTAATCAAATGATCGAGCCGGTTAACTTCGTTGCGAGACAGGTAAAAACGGCTGGCCCCTGGGGCATGAACTTGCTGTGCACCCGCCGCAAAAAACAGACGGGAGGAGGCCTTAACTCCCGCGATGAGAGATTCTTTGGTTTTCTGGCTGATCCGGTAGTGAATCTTTGGCCGGCCGTCGCGTCCCCATGTCACTCGGTTGGACTTCTCGGCCTCGTCAATCGCCAGAACAAGAATCATCTGGAGGTGAGTAAAGTGGCGGACGAGATCGTCCATCTCTTCGCCGTAGCCGGTTAGGTTTTTGGCCAGAGTGAAGGGGAAATACATACAGCTTTCGAGTAGCACGCAGTCTTTTTCCATGTGTTGGTCACAATAAAAGCTCTTTGGGTGTCCCTGAATATTTGAGATGGGCTGCGGATGTTTGCCGACAAGAATGAGGGCGGGATGGCAAGTGAAGTAGCGGCCGAGGGCGGGACTCTTTATTCCGGATCTCATTAACAGCAGCGGGGAGTAAACAGCACCAGCCGCAAGGATAATTTTTTTAGCAAGAATGCGGTAGGGACCGGGAACGTGGTGGCCTCGCTCAAATCCAGGCCGAGCCTCTTCGATGGTGGCGTAGACTCCGTAGCTTGAAATCTTGTCCACCCGACACCAGGGGATGACCTCCACTCCAGCTCTCTCCGCGAGAGGGATTTGCACCGCCGCTGTTCCCTGTTTGGCGCCGATGGCACAACCCAGGTTACAGGTGCCAAGGCCCACACAGTTTTTGGTATTTACCGGGAACTGCTCTACGCGCCAGTTGAGAGCCGCACAGGCCTGGCGAAAAAGTTTGTTGTTGTCATTAAGGTCATTCTCAGGAGTCAGGTGGACATTGTTTTCGATTTCGTATTTTTCAAAGCGCGGGTCCAAGTCTTCCCGGGCGAGGCCGGGAATGGCCCACTTGGTCAAAACAGTTTCGGGAATTCTCAGAGAAGTCCCAGTGTAGACGTTGGTTGAGCCGCCGACGGCCTTGGCGAAAGCCAATGTCAAATCCTGGGAAACGGTTTGATAGCCACCCATATCGAAGTAATACTTCATGGCCATGTCGACTTCATTTCGGCTGTGGTGAAGACTCGGATCAAAACGTCCGCCCCAGTCAAGGAGGGCGATGCGCGCCCCTTTTTTAGCGAGAGGGGCCAGCTCCTTCGCAACAGTTCCACCTCCAGCACCCGAACCGACTATAACGATGTCATATTCCAGTTGGCGAAAGCTCATTTCTTTACCAAATCCGGTGTGGGTTTAGGATTGTAGCCAATCTTTTCGTAGATAGAGGACTGAGAATAAACAGTCAGTTTGGCCAGAGTGTTGACCCCCCAAAAGCCCTTGCGAAAAAGGGCAATCGGGCAGCTAAAAAAGATCCTTATGCTGCTGTTTTGTAGGTGATGGGGGAGTCGGCGAAAACTGCGACCATAACGAAGGCGTGGCCACCAACTCATGAGGCGCAAAAACAGGTGGAGTCGAAAAAGGTTCTTTGGACTTTGGCGGTCTAACACCAGGATAAGTTGGCGCCGGGCTTTTTCCTGTTGGACCGGATTCATTTGCAGATAGAGGGGAACAAGAAAGCCCAAAAACTCATCCAACCTGATGAGAATGGGCCCAATGCGACGCTGGTTTTCGTGGCTGACACCCTCGAAAATAGCTGATGACGCCATGCGAACACTACCCTCCTGCCCCAAACTCCATCCTGAACAGTGATGAGGAGCCAGGCAAGTACAATATTCGCGCCATTACCGTAACATAAGAGTTGCCAGGATATATCCAAGTCGTTGCGTCACAAGCCGGATGTCCGCGGCCGGAAAGAATTGAAACTGCAAAGGTAATCAGGTTACATGGGCGTCCCAAAGGAAGATCATTTAAGGGGGTAGTAAATGAGGGGAATCGGGGAACTTGTCGCTCTTGTGGCAGGATTTGTGTGTGTTGCGGGATTCGCTCATGCTCAGACTTCAGAAGTCTTTGTTCGCGACGGCCAGTACATACAGCTGGAGGTTTGGCGTTCCGACCTGATCCATTTTGAGTACGGGCAAGGTTCGGCTGAACCGCGGATTTGGCATACCCCTTCCATCTTGCCGGAGAGAAGGGATCCAAGTGTTTCCTACACCAAAGGCACGGGGCCCGGTGGTGAAGACTTTGTTGAAACCAGTGATCTCAAGATTGTCATTCCTCTTAAGGGCCTTTGCCTGATAATTCAGGAAAAGAAGTATCACAATCGAGTTCTTGGACAGTTTTGCAGCCAAACAAAGTACAAAATAGGCCGTGATTTGACCATCGAGGGGAGTCTGATGACTCACGCCTATGGACTTGGTCAGCAGCTGGACAACCCGGACGAGGACAGAAGCCTGGGGGATGACTGGGTTGGCCGGCGTCGTGAATCCCCGAGTCCATTTGGAAACTTCATGAAGAGCTTTATTGGCGGTGCTGTGGGCGACACACAGGTACCTATACTCTATGCTCTCGGAGCTGGAAAGTTGGGGTACGGTCTTTATCTAGATGCGATCGAGAAGTTGACCTGGGATTTTCGTTCTCGCCCATGGGAAGCCAGTACTGGGCGTGACACCATTCGCGGTTTCTTAATTTCGGGGGCGGATCTTCCAGCTTGGCGCCGGGGATATGTGGAATTGACAGGAAAACCTTTGGTGCCGCCGCGAAAGATGTTCGGTCTTTGGGTGTCTGAATATGGCTTTGACAATTGGTCTGAGCTGGACTCAAAAAAGGCCAGCCTCCAGCAGCAGGGATTTCCTCTCGATGGTTTTGTGTTGGATTTGCAGTGGTTCGGAGGTGTTCGTTCCCAGGATGACACGCCCATGGGTGGGCTCAAGTGGGATCGTCGCAACTTTCCCGATCCCGAAAAGAAGCTGGCAGATTTGCGGGATAAGGAGAATCTGGGACTCATTTTGATTGAGGAATCTTACGTCGGCCGTGCCCGTCAGGAGCATCAGGATCTGGCGGCTAAAGGATTCTTAGCTCGTGACTGTGAGACCTGTGGCCCCTCATATATCGAGAGCAATCCTTGGTGGGGAAAAGGTGGCATGATCGATTGGTCTCATCCGGATGTGGGTCTGTATTGGCATAAGTGGAAGCGGAAACCCTTGGTCGATTCCGGAGTCATGGGTCATTGGACGGACTTGGGTGAACCGGAAATGTTTCAGCCCTATTCCTGGTATTATGGCTTTGCAGACAGGGGACTCCACGGGCACGCCAGTGTGCACAATTATTTCTCATTTTTCTGGCATCAGGGAATTTTTCAAAGCTATGAAAAATACCATCAGGAAAGACGACCATTCGTCATGAGCCGTTCGGCGGCAGCGGGATCTCAGCGCTTTGGTGTCGCCATGTGGTCGGGAGATATTGGCTCCAACATGAAGAGCCTTGCTGCACATCTGCGTTCGCAAATGCACATGTCTCTATCGGGTTTTGACTACTATGGCGCTGATATCGGTGGTTTTCATCGCGGCGGTTTGGATGGCAGCATCAACGATCTTTACACTCAGTGGTTTGCCAATGCCTCCCTGTTGGATGTTCCGGTTCGTCCCCATGTGGAAAATCTTTGCAACTGTAAAGAGACGGCCCCCGACAGAGTTGGTCATTTGCAGAGCAATCGTGAAAATATCATTTTGCGCTACCGACTGGCCCCTTATTACTATTCGCTCGCCCACGAAGCCTATCTGACGGGGGCGCCCATGTTTCCTCCGCTCCTCTATTATTTTCAGGATGATCCCCTGACCCGGTCACTTGCTCACCAGAAAATGATCGGCCCATGGTTGATGACTGGGATCGTGGCCGCCTATGGGCAATCCTCACGGCAGATCTATTTGCCGGCCGGAACCTGGTTTGATTTTCACTCAGGAAATGAGTACGTAAGTGCGGGGGATTGGATTCAGAGTGAGTCCTTGTGGAAGAATGGCCGTTTTCGTTTGCCACTGATGGTTCGCGAGGGGGCGATCATCCCAATGGCTCTCGCAAACACCACTCATTTGAGTGGAACGTCTGGGTTGGCCAAAGAGATTCGGGTGTTCCCATCGTTGAAGCCTTCATGGTTTGATTTGATCGAAGATGATGGAGTTTCCATGGCCTATCGGGAGGGTGTGTTTAAGCGCACAAGGATCAGTCAAAAACCCACTGGTGCGGGTTGGGATATTCTTGTAGCTCCCGCCGAGGGGGATTATCCGGGAGCCTTACAAGAGAGAGAGTGGTCTTTTCGCGTGCATGTTGGCTTTAAGCCCGTTAAAGCGGTGAAGTGGCAAGGTCTGGATTTGTCTCGTTTGCGCCTTAAGCAGAAAATGCGCGTAGGCACCTGGAAACAGGAAGGCAACGAAGTTATCGTCTTTGCCGGCAAGGTTTCGGAAGAAGAATACAAACATTTGCGTATCGATCTTCAGTAAGTGGAGCAGGTTGAGGTGGTCGTTTTTTCGACCATCCTTTGCGCCGGCATCCCTTTCCCGCGCAACTAGGCTCGTGGCAGGTTGGTGAGGTCCCGTGAAGAGGATGGGGAGAGCAAGGTGTCCTTGAGCGCCTGAAGCAGATAGCGATTTGAGCTAAATATCTCGCGATTCACATTCAAAAAGGTAGCTGCGGTCGAAGCGAAGGCTCTGCGGTGACTGGTTTCGCCGTAGACCCAGCTGTTCACCCTCTTGTAGGCTAACTCGTTGGAATCAAAAAGACGGGCCAGGTGTTCAAAAAGTGCTTGGGGAGCTTCTATACCGAAGGTCTTGAGGATCTGTTCCTGGAGGGGGTTATAGTCCTTTTTGATCTCCCCTTCCAGTCTTTCCACATCGTCACTCACGCTTTGTTCGAACTCTTTTAGATTGTGTTGAATATCTTTGGCCGCCTTTGCGCTCTGGACTCCGTGGCGAAGAGCAAGGATGTACTGGTGAAGCTGAGTCGAGTTTTCATCATCGATCTTTTGC
This sequence comes from Pseudobdellovibrionaceae bacterium, assembly GCA_020635075.1. Classification (NCBI taxonomy): domain Bacteria; kingdom Pseudomonadati; phylum Bdellovibrionota; class Bdellovibrionia; order Bdellovibrionales; family Pseudobdellovibrionaceae; species Pseudobdellovibrionaceae bacterium. The sequence goes on from JACKAM010000001.1 coordinate 929,997, forward strand.
TTTTGAATCTCATTAAAGTAGGTGAGCAGTTCACCTTCGGATTGTTTGATGCCCTCATACTCTTCAGAGGAGTCGTCGTCGTTGAGAAGAAGTCCCAACAGTCCCGATGGGTGGGATTTGTCGTGGTCGGGATGATAAAGACCTATCAAATGACTCTTGTAGCGAAAGACATCCTGACAAAGGCGAGTCAGTTCTCTCTGCACGGTTTCAAGGGCGGCATCGGGCACATCCACGCCGACCTTGTGGATATACAAACAGGCGTGGTCATCGTCTTTGACAAAGAGGCTGCTGAGATAGCGTTCAAAGGGGCGCAGAAAGGGCAAGAACAGGGCAATGCCGATAAGGTTGAAGCTGCTATGGAAGGCCACCAGGGTGTAAAGGGGGCTGTCGATATCCATCTGAGTCTGCAAAAAGTTGAGAATCAGGCCGAGCAGCGCAAATGCGAGAAGGTCGGTAATCAGATTGAATAGAAAGTGGGCCATAGCCACGCGTTTTTTAGTGGGAGTCCCTTGTGCAGCCCCTAAAAGGGCCGTCACAGTGGTTCCTAAGTCGGCGCCGATGACAAGAGCCGCAGCCTGATGAAGGGTGAGTATGTCGGCATTGAGGGCACTCAGGGTGATCATCATTGTTGCTGAGCTAGATTGAATCAGGGCCGTAAAGCCCACTCCAAACAAAAGATACATGAAGGTGCCCCAGCCAGCCAGGAAAGCGAGACTCACCGATTGCGACAAGGTCTCCATACTGGCCTTCATGAAATCAAGGCCCATAAATAGAAATCCCAGGCCAGCGAGAAAGGCGAGAAAGTGGTAAAAGCGGAAACGAGGTCCGAGAAATACAAGACCACAACAGCCTATTCCAATGAGAGGAAGGACAAGGGCCTCAAGGTTCATCTTGAAGCCGAGGGAAGCCACCACCCAGCCGGTAAAGGTGGTTCCAAAATTAGCACCAAGGATAATGCCAAGGGCATTGCCTAGAGTGATGATTTCGGCCCCAACAAAGGCCAATACCATGAGTGTCACCACTGAGCTGCTTTGTAGAACAGCCGTGGTCACGGCGCCGTTGATTATGGAAAGAAAATGGTTGGTGGTGTAGTGACGGAGAAAGCGTTTAAAGCTTCGTCCGGCTAACTCCTTGAGAGCTTCCTCCATGCGAATCATGCCAAAAAGGAAGAAGCCAAGGCCTGCTATGAACTTCCAATACTCAATCTTTTCCATCGTTAGGTTTCGGCCCGCCTTTTTGGCTCCCGAATGGAATGGTTGGCAGTCCCTGGGCCTTCCAGTCCTTGAGTCCGCCAATGTTGATCACTGAGAGGTAGCCCTTGTCTTTGAGTCGCTGCTGAACTTGTCCAGCTCTTCCTCCGGAGCGGCAATAGATGTAGATTTTCTTATCCTTCGGAGTTTGTCTCAAGAAGGCCTCCCAGCCCTTTGAAGCAATACGAATTTCCGAGTTCGGCAACCATAGAGCGCCTTTGGCCAGGCCTTCTTCCTGTAATTCTGAGATCTCACGTACATCCAAGAGAATGGCATCATTCTTATTGACCTCGACGGCGACTTTTTTGAAATCCACGGCATCGGCTGTCCAGGCAGAGGAAAGGTAAGAACCGGCAATAAGGGTCGCGGCCAGGGTCAGAATCCATCTGGTGATTTTCATCAGTCATCTCCTCGACTTCAAATCTTTAGTAGCTTGTGAACATAAGGGGTCAACCCCTTAAAAAAATACTCTACGGCAATCATCATGAGAATCAATCCCATGAGTCTGAAAAAAACCTTGCTGCCGCTACTTCCCATGAGGGCCAATAGACGTTTAGAACTGATGAGAATAATAAATGTCGCCAGGCTGACAAGGGCAAAAGTGCCAAAGAGGATGGATTTGTGAATAATGGAATGGGCCTCCTGAATCTGCACAATCACTACGGTAATAGTGCCAGGTCCGCAGATCATGGGGATGGCTAGAGGCGTGATGGCAAACTCATCAATGAGAGCCGCTTCGGCATGAGTGACTTTTTTAATTCGAGAGTTCTTCCCCTGAAGCATATCATAGCCGGTGATAAAAAAGAGCACCCCACCAACGACCCTGAGGCCGTCAACAGAGATGTTGAAGAAATTAAAAACCAATTTGCCCGTCAGGGCAAAGAGGACCATGGCAGCGAAAGCCACCAGTACGGCGGTGCGAGCCACACGAATAGCCTGCCGTCGATCAACGGATTCGGTGAAAGCCGCGTAAACCGGCATGGTGCCAATAGGATTGACGATGGTAAACACACTCGTAAAAACAAAGAGAAAATAGGCGAGAAGTTCTTTCATGTTGCCATCACTTTACGAGCGAAAATCCCGGTCCATCACGGTTTTGCGGCCATCTTCACGGGCCACATCGATAGCTTCGTCACACAGTCGGCGAACGTGGTCGGAGAGGGCCTGGAGCGCGCTCGCCGAGGTGTTCATATCTGAATGGCGGCGAATATAGTCTTTAACCTTTGAAGCGACAACCAAAATTTCCCGGTCAGATGGGGATGAGCTCTTTTTCGGTGATGAGGTGGAATTCTTGGTGGCCGGAATGATCCTCCTCGTTGGGGTGCTATTGATTGCCGAGCCTGTTGTCGTCGGCGGAGAAGGCTGTGATTGAACCTCTTCCGCCTCGACCTCCCGGCGCCACTGCTCCAATGAAGGTGAGGTTTCTTCAATCGCATAGGCGTCTCGATGCCTGGCTCCTGGCAGGTGGCGCTCAAAGCAGGAGACTGAGCAGAAGACCAGGCCCGTGCGCTTGCGGTTACAGGTGGATACATTGCACTGATAGTAAGAGTGGCGGTAGGGGATTTCTTTTTTGCATGAGCTGCATTTTCGCCAGTACTGGGTAGAGACTTCCATACTCCGAGACTAAAACAATCAGACAAATTGGAAAACCAAAAACCGGGGTAAGCAGAGACCCTGAGCTTTGGTCTAGATAGCTATTGAGTTCAACCTGCCTGCGGGCTTGGTGCGAGTAGCCCATTCTTAGTTGCTGGCGGGTGACGGGAAAAAATGATCCTTGATTTGTTGGGGGTATTGAGACCCTAAAGAATCGATCAAATCATTGTGATGGGCACCGGGAACGGAGACCCACTTTTTGTCGGCGACAAATGCTGGCAAGGACTGCCAAAATTTCTCACCCAGTGCATAGGGGATCACTTCGTCTTCCTCACCGTGAAAGGCCAACACCGGGATGGATTTGAGATCAGCCGCCCACTTGTGACTGGGGAAGGGGTGGCGAATCAGCAGGGAGACCGGCAAATAAGGGTAGTGAAACTGAGCCACCTTGGAAATGGAAGGATAAGGGCTAATCAAAATTAGGCCCTGCACGGGACGCTGGCTGGCGAGATTTACGGCGACACCGGTACCGAGAGATTCTCCCATCACCAATATCCTGTTCGGTAGGTTATTGTCCATCAGGTGATCAAAAAGCTCTTGGGCATTTTGTGTGAGGCTCTTTTGCCCAGGCTTTTCTGCGCTCCCCGCATATCCTGGATATTCGGCGATCACGATATCGATGGGTAAATTTAAGAGTCCCTGAATGAGATAGCCCCGATCAGCGGCGCGGCCAGCGTTGCCATGAAACACCAAAAGTGTCGCCTGGGACTCAGGTTGGCGGCGAATGTAGTAGCGGAGGTCACCATGGGGAGAGGTGAACTCCTTGATTGAAAATCCGAGGCGGCGCAATTGGGGGGCTTGATCCAGGTGAGTGTGATCAGGAAAAAACAGAAGTTTTTCCTGAAACCAGAAAACCATGCCGACAAAGGCCAAATAAACGAGCGTGATGCCAATAATAGACTTGAGAAGCCAGGAGCCCATAAAGAACATCTTAATCCAGCTCGGGAGGAGGTGAAAGCGAAGGGTATTTGGAATGCAACGCATCCTATGGGGAGGGCGTGGCTCGGGAGGATTGACCCAGCTTCTTCAAGTTGATATCGAAGTGCTTAATATCATTAAAATCTCAGCCGAGAGAGAAACCTTCACCGAGGGGGCTTGATGGAGTCCGTGAATTCAGCGTTGGAAACAGTGGTCGGATACGTGTGGGGTCTGCCCATGGTCTTCCTGCTGGTGGGGACCGGCATCCTTTTGACCGTTGTTTTGGGCTTTCCTCAACTCAAAGGTTTTCTCCACGCCATTCAAGTTGTGCGCGGTAAATTTGACGACCCCGATGATCCAGGTGAGATTAGTCACTTTCAGGCCCTGTGTACGGCGCTTTCCGCCACAGTGGGATTGGGAAATATTGCCGGTGTTGCTGTAGCCATTCATTTGGGCGGACCGGGAGCCACCTTTTGGATGGTGGTGACGGGTTTGGTTGGAATGGCGACGAAGTTTTCCGAGTGTTCCATCTCCATGATGTATCGTCACGTGGACGAGAGAGGTATCGTTCATGGTGGAGGCTTTCACTACATCGAGCGTGGTTTGGGTAAGGCCTGGAAGCCCATGGCCGTGTTTTTTGCCCTAGCTTGCATTTGCGCGAGTTTTGGCGCGGCCAATATGTTTCAAACCAACCAAGTGGCTGCAATTCTGGAATCCAATTTCAATGTACCGCCATTGGCCACGGGCTTGACCTTGGCCATCGCTACAGCCGTGGTGATCATTGGTGGAATTAAACGCATTGGGCAGGTGACTTCAACATTGGTCCCCTTTATGGGCGGTATTTATATTATCGGCTCTCTGATAGTGATTTTCGCTAACCTTTCAGCGATACCGTCACTGCTCATGCAAATTTTTAGCGATGCATTTTCTGGAACCGCAGCGGAAGGCGCCTTTGCCGGGATCGCCGTTCGCGAGGTCCTCGTCCAAGGGGTGAGGCGTGCCTGTTTTTCCAATGAGGCGGGATTGGGGTCTGCCCCCATTGCCCACTCGGCGGCATCGACAAAGGAACCAGTGCGGGAGGGTGCTGTGGCCTTGTTGGAGCCATTTATCGATACCGTTGTGATTTGCACCATGACAGCCTTGGTGATTTTGCTCTCTGGTGCATGGACACAAGATGCCAATGGCGTGGAGTTGACCGCTTTAGCTTTTGATTCTGCCATGCCAGGGTTTGGTCGTTACTTTGTGCCTGTTGCGGTGACATTGTTTGCTTACTCAACCCTGTTGAGTTGGTCTTACTACGGTGAAAGAGCGGTGGATTATATGATTGGAGAGAAGGGAATTCTCGCCTACAAGATCATCTTTTGCGTGGTCGCTGTGGCCGGAGCCCTGTGGGCAATTGGGCCTGTGCTCAACTTCTCTGACCTCATGTTGGGTCTCATGGTCATTCCCAACTTAATTGCCGTTCTGATCCTACTTCCCAAGCTGCGTCAGGAGTCTTCTAGTTACTTTGGGAAACTGCGCCGTGGCGAATTCAAGATGACGAAATAAGAGTGTTTTTTGGGGTTCAAAATCAAAACTTTGGACCCTAACTCGACTGGTCTAATTAGTTGAAATTCTGTCAATATCTGAAATTTTCACCCGACCGGCTTTTTGTTTGACACTTTCAACGACCGCAATGCATTATCGACAGCTCCTAGACCGAGGTCTATGGCTGGTGCCTCAGTTATTTCGGTTTCCTTTAGGCCCTTGTGTGCCTGAAGTGGGGGATTTGTTAAGGGGATTTAATAACTTTGATCATTCGTGGTCAAAGGACAGCTAATTAGAGGGGGATATCACATGCAAGCAACTAAGAAAGTATTGAGCCTCTTTGTCGGGGCAGCTGTGGCCACAGGATTGTCATTTGCTGCTTACGCTGAAGAGCAAGAGAGTTCTTCCGAGACAAAAGTTAAGATGGAAGAAGCTAAAGGTGAGGCCGGAGAAGGCGACGTTGATGAACTGATCACTAATCGCAAGCTTCGTGCAGAAACTGGCTCCAAGTCCAAGCTGAGCGTTTCCACTTCTTTCAACTACAGTGGTGCGACCATCAACAAGCCTGGCGCGCGTATTCGTCCGAACATTCGTGGAGCAGCCAACACAGTGGCATTGGCTTCCTTGAGCGGTTCGATCGCAGGTAAATATCGTCTGGGAACTAAGGACAGCGTCAGCGCCGGTGTTGGTCTGCGTATGTTGACTCCTTTCCATGACAGCTTGAATACCTCCAAAATCAACGGTGTTGAGCGTGCTGACGTTTACAACCCCTATGTTGATCTCACTCACATCGACAAGATCGGTGGATTCCAGTCTGTGACTTCTGCAAGCGTGACCGGCATGACAACTGACTACTCTCGTCAAACTGGTTACGTGGCAAACATTTCTGTGTCAGAGACTCTTCTCAAGGACATTGGAACCTCTGGATTCAGCGTGGGTCTTTACTCCGGTATTGACGGCAGCATTTTCGACAAGTTTGATGATGCAGCTAAAGCTGGAAGCGCTGACTACTCTATCGGGTTCTATCCCTTCCTTGAGTACGTCATTAATGACACTCTGAACTTCCGCACGATCTCTGGCCTGTGGGTTTATGACCACCTTCGTTCGGAGCGTTCTACATTCACATTCGAGAAGAATAAGATCTACCAGTCGGTTGGCTTGGGAATCTCTGTTTCTCGTGATATTTACCTGTACCCCAACGTTCAGTTCCTGCCTGAGAACATCCGCGCAGACCTGACCAACGTTGCTCTTTCTGCCAACATCAACGTATTCTAATTTCGTTGATTTAGAGCTAGAAATAAAAATGGGACCCTCTCGAGAGGAGTCCCATTTTTTTTGCGGAATGAGTAATATGTAATATGGCTTCGGAAACTAATAATTCATCAACTACGCTTTGAATCTTGGCCCTTCTTTAGGATGCGATTGAGAGCCTGGAGTTCTTTTTCCATGAAGTAACCGGTGTTGTCGGCCTTTTTGCGGTAGTACTGGATGACTTCTAAGGCGTGTTCATAGCGATTGTGTTCAATGAGCATAAAAACATAATTTCGCGTCACAGTGATTTGCAGGGTGTTGGGCTTGAGTTCCAGCACCTGGCGATAAAAGCGGATGGCCTCATCCACCTGTCCCATACCGGCCAGAACCTGGGCATAGCGATAGGTGGGTTCAGCTTCGCTTCCGCCGAGCTTCACATACTCCTTAAAAGTATGGGCCGCTGCCTGGATATCGCCGGTGGCGTGCTGAAGTTCCCCCAGCTTGGCCAAAATGGTGATGTCCTTATTTATTCGGTAAATCTGCTTGTAGGAGTCCTTCACACAATTGTGTTTGTGGCGAGCCTTGCAGATCTCGACGATCTTAAATAGATCCTGAGTATTGGCGGTGCCTGTCATTTCTTTTGCTTTAAGCGGAATTATCTCAAAGAAATAGGTGTCCCAGTTAATGGCATGGATAAAGGCACCAATGAGAACCATGGCAAAGACGATAATCATGGCTGAGATTCGATCTGTCACCCTTCTCTCGGCTGCCTTTGCGAATGATGATGCGGTCCAACCACATTCACAAACAATGACAGTTCCGAAGATCCGGTCTTGTGGTATTGGCCGATGACAGGCCGGGCAGTGTCCAAATTGAGTCATGTCCCCAACTCCCTCGGTTTCATGCGTTTGCTCTTGAAGTGACCATTAAATGTAGACAACCCCAATGGTCACGACTTCGATACTCAGTTGAAATTCCATGAATTATGCCAGCTCAAATCGAAATCAGAGGGGGCTTGTCCGGGGCCATCTGCCAACTTTTAAGCACTGGCGAGAAAATGGACAACAGCGGGTCTTGTCACCTGGCCCGGATGTCTCTACATTAGACACATGGGGAGGTCCAAGTGCTTGTTCATGCTGAGAAAATAGCGATTCAAAAGGGGGCGCTCGGCTGTCTCACTCTAAGACGGCCAGAGGCATTGAATGCCCTGAGTGCAGAGATGTTTCAGCAAATGCGTGTGGCCCTGGAGGCCTGGGAGAAGGATCCGGATGTGAAGGCAGTGATTCTGGATTCCTCGTCTGATCGCGCTTTCTGCGCCGGTGGAGACGTAAAAAATGTTGTCCTAAAGGCTCGGGAAGAGGACTTGGATTTTGCCCAAGAGTTTTTCGTTGCCGAGTACTCGATGGATTATGATCTCCATTGCTATCCCAAACCCATCTTGTGTTGGGCCCAAGGCATCACCATGGGCGGCGGCATCGGTTTGATGAACGGTTGCAGTCACAGGGTAGCCACAGAGGCCAGTCTCTTTGCCATGCCTGAGATTTCGATTGGTTTTTTCCCCGATGTGGGAGGGGGCTATTTCCTTAATCGACTTCCGGATGGGGTGGGCTTGTTTTTAGGTCTTACGGGAGCGCGTTTTCGGGGCGGAGATGCGGTGGCCCTCGGCATGGCCGATAGTCTTATTAAACATGAAGACAAACAGCAAGTGGTTGACCGGCTTTCTCAGACGGACTGGAGCGAGGCGGGAGTTGAGAATTTTGCCAAAATGAGTGAGGCCCTGGAAAGCTTTAGGCTTCACGAAATCCAGTCGGATTTAGCCCTGCCCCTGACGGAATTGGGGCGCAGGCTGAGTGGTTTTTCGACTCTGGAGCAGGTGGATGAGTTCCTGCGCCATCAGGAGATCAGTCATGAGGCATTAGAATCAGCCCGAATCGAGTACGTCGATGGTTCGCCCTTGGTGGCAAGAGTGATCTATGAGCACATCGGGCGCTGCCGCAACCTAAGTCTAGCTCAAGTATTTGCTGTGGAATGGTCTTTAGCTATTCGTTTTTGTTCAGAGCCTGAATTTCAAGAGGGTGTGCGAGCCCTATTAATCGACAAAGACAAACGTCCAGAGTGGCGTTTTAGCTCACTTAAGGATGTGCCGAAAAAGGAATGGGAGTATTTGATGGCGCCGGTTGAGCCCAATCTTCTTTCTCCTCATTTGGCACAGAGAAGCCCTCGGACTTCCTTGTAGGTGCCTAGGACTGCGGGCTCCGGGGCAAGAGTTAGGAATGGAGAATCCGGTGAGTTTTGTTAAAGCGAGTGTCCAAATTTGTATGGTTGCCCTAGTTGCTTTGGGTCTGGTTGGCGCTAAGGAATCCTTGGCGCGGACACAAAAACAGGTGGCGAAAAAAACAGCTAATCGACTGGCTTCGCCGCGATTGCGGCTTCTTTCCCATGCTGAATTTCGCCGGCTCTCACGCGCTCGGCAGGTTCAGTATCTGGTGGGTTTGCGTCTGATGTTTCAGGATTGGGAGAAATGGCAAAGGGATAATCGCAATCAGATTTTTGCGGGAGTGCCCTCCCGCCAGATTGAGGAGTTGGCTCGACTCTACTCCTGGTTGGTTCCTCAGGCGGAGGCGAAAATTGATCCAAGAGGGGATGTTGACGAGGAAGAAGCTCGCCGACAGCGCCTAAAAGATCTGACTCTGGTTCCTGCTGATGCAGCCATTGATGGAACCTTGACGGGAACCGGGGTGACCACGACAACGAGCGCCCCGACGACGGCGACAGGAGAAGTCGCACCTGTTGGTGAAGCGGACTGGAAAGGCGTCAGAGCAGGACCTGAAGAGCGGGCCTGTATTTATGCCGGTTGGATTCAGGCCTATGCAGCCAATGGCACCAATTGTTCGCGACCACCTGAGTGCAAAGGACAAGCTGGGCACTTTCAGTGCAATCCTTTACTGGTGGGGCCGGGCGTGTGTGTTCCTGGTCGCAGTCGAGAGGAGCGAATTCGCGCGACCACCACTTGTTTGAAGAGTGGCAAGTCCGTGGAAGAGGTGGCGGCCTTATTAAAAGACAAAAAGACCGAGTGGGATGAGTTTGTCGCCCGTTTTCAAAGTGCCACATTAAGTTGTCAGGATGGCAAACAACAGGAAGTGTGTTGGATCATTCAGAGGAGGCTGACTCAGCTCAATAAACTACTTGGGGGAGAGGCTCTGCCGGAATTGGTAAAGGTCCCGGCTGGTGGATTCACCGCCAAGGCGCCAGTCGTGGCAAGTGCTGCTGTCAAGGACGTAACCGTCTCCGAAGGTGCCGCCGAGGTGGTTGCCTCCACTGGTGATCGAGGGGGGCGAGTGGTGGCGACAGGTCCGAGTGCGACAGCTAACCACGATGGAGTCTGCAAAAACAATGATGTTATAGGTGACATGAGTCTTCCGGACAAAGAGGGGCCTGTGGTGATGGATGTGAATCACGCCTACAATATGGTATGTCGGGGAAGCTATGAAAGATCTTACGTGGACGGTCGCAAAGCCTTGGTGCGTAGCCGAATAGCATCCCTTGGGAGTCGGCAAGATGCCGAGGCCAGATACTACCGCGATTGGTTTAAGTATTTGCTGGCCAATCTGGAGGCATGCCAGGCTGCGGTTGATCAGGCCGTTCGCGCCAAGCAGAACCTGTCGCGACCAACAGTGGTGAAAGTCACCTTTAAGGGCGGAAATCCATCCAGCTCAGTGCAGATGGAGGCCCTGCCAGGTCACCAGCTCATCAAAGGTGATGGCAAAGCAATTGACCGGGTCTCGACGGCCGGGCTCTGGCTCGGAAACACCCTCACTCTTTACCGAGTGAATCTTTGCTCGACCCGCATTGAGGGCCTGTCCACCGGCGTTTTAGGTCCTTCTACTGGAACCCAATAAAAAACGGCACAAACCAATGCCTTTGTTCGTTCATTAAAGGATGGAAGAAGAAGGGACAGAGTTATGTGCGGACAGATCCTTAGATGGCTGTTAGGGTCAGCCGTCGTTCTCGTTTTGAGTCAGTGTTCGGGAGAAAATCGGGATTCAGAAGATCCTCCGGTGGCGCCTTTGGGGAGGACCTTATTGGCCTCAACCCCGATTCAGGCCAGTGAAAGGAACCCCAATCTGTTGTTTAATTTTGAGGTGGACGACAGTTTGGCCGCTGATGTAGACGTGGTTTCCTTGCACGAAGACTTTTTCGGTGTGCCTTGGGAGGCCTTTAGCCAGTCAAAGACGGCGCCTGATTACTTTGCTGTCTTGATCCAGGAGCTAAAACAGAGAGTGAATCGATGGGACCGCCCCCTCTATTTATCTCTTGCCATCAGTCACAATGAAAATCGTCGTTACCTGGCAGAACATCTTTTTGAAGATGATGAAGGCAAATTAGTCCGCCAGGCGAGGTGGACAGATCCTTGTTTCAATTTCGACACTCATCCTGATGGGGAGAAGTGGCGTCGGGCTTATTTAAATTACTCTGAGTACATGATTCGCACATTTAAGCCTCGCTACCTGACCAATGGCATTGAGGTCACCATGTTTCAGAATAGCTGTCGCTCTTTTGACCCGGGAGCCTTCCCGGCATTGATTAAAGTACTGAATCAGGTCTATGACCTGGCAAAGGAGATTGATCCACAGATTGTCGTGTTTCCCAGTCTTCAGGTCGGCTACATGATGGATATTCGCCCAGGGGGTGTGTGCTATCGGGACACGGGCTTGGATTTGGAAGTAGCCAAAACGTGTATGCGATTTGCTTGGGAAGAAATGGCCAGCCTAAAAATGGATCGAGTGGGTCTGTCGATATATCCCCATGTCGTGGGTGGGATTCCCGATAACTCTGCCTACCTTGCGGCAGCACTGGATGTGGTGAAGGACCGCCAGCTGGTGATTGCCGAAACAGGGCATCCGTCATCTTCCCTGTTAGTCAATGGTGGACCGGCGGGGGAGGCCCAATGTTTAACCGCTGTGGAACATTCAGACGACCAACAAGTCGAGTGGTTAAAGGCCGTCTTGCAGGCAGCGAAAGACCATAATATGGAACTCGTCACATGGTGGTCGGCTCGCGATGTGTTTCCAGAAGACTTCATCGGCAGCTGTCCATGTGAAGACTCACGCAGCTTCTGCGAAACCGCGGAGATCTTTCGCCTTCAGGGCGGTGATTTTACCCAGCGAGTTCAGAACGACGCGATCTTGCGGGCCTTCCAGAGTATGGGGTATCGAACCTATGATGGCCTTCCCAAGGAGTCCCTCGGGATTTGGCGCGACTTTAGAAAGTAAGTCCCTACTTGGACCTGTAGGCAGTGATGAGGCTTGATAGGGTTTGAGAGAGAGGCAATTCCTGCTGGGTGTGCTGATCCAAATCCTTTACAACCGCCTGGCCATTTTCGAGTTCGCTCTCGCCAATAATAACGGCGTGACTGGCTTGGGCCTTGGTGGCGCGAGCGAGCCGCTTTTTGAGGTTACCGGAGTAGGACATCTCGACGGGGACGCCCTCCATGCGCAATTGAAAAGCCAGCTTTTCCATTTCCATTTGGGCCGTATCCCCCAAAGGAATCAAGGCGATGGGGCGGGTGACTTTGATTTCTGGCTGAATCAACAGGGCCAATCGCTCCATACCTGCTGCCCAGCCCACACCGGGGGTGGGTTTGCCGCCCATCAGCTCAATCAGTCCATCGTAGCGGCCACCAGACAGGATGGCATCTTGAGCACCTAATGCTGAGCTTTTGAATTCAAAAACACAGTGAGAGTAGTAGTCCAGGCCACGCACTAACCGGGAGTTGAGGTGGTATTGGATGCCAAGATTGGTGAGGCCTTGTTGGACCCGATCAAAAAAATCTTTGGAGGCCGAATTGAGGGAATCCCTAAAGTCGGGGGCTCCAGCAACGATTTTCTGGTCGCCTTCGTCCTTGGAGTCCAAGATGCGCAACGGATTAATCTTGAGCCTTCGTTGGCTATCCTCACTTAAATCGCTGACATATTTTTCCAAATAGGAAACCAATCGGGACTTATAGGCCTGTCGGCTTTCACTGTCACCGATGGTGTTGATTTCCAAAGTGGTCGAGTCCATGACTTTTAAAGAGCTGAGGATGCTGTAGCCGAGGGCGATGACTTCGATGTCCGCCTGAGGGAACTCAACCCCGATCAATTCCACGCCAAACTGGTGAAACTGCCGCTGCCTTCCCTTTTGTGGTCGCTCATAGCGAAACATGGGGCCGTGATAATAGTACTTGAGAGGAGTTTGTCTTTGCAGGCCGTTGCTGATGAAGGCACGCGCAATGCCTGCGGTCCCTTCTGGCCGCAATGTCATTTCCTCACCGCTATTGTCCGGGAAGGTGTACATCTGTTTGTTGACCACGTCCGAGGACTCTCCGAGGGTGCGCTTAAAGACCTCAGTAAACTCAAAGATGGGGGTATCGATTGGTTCAAAACCATAACACTGACTGAGTCGAGCCGCCTTATGGATAATCCAGCTGTGGATTCTCTGTTGATCGGGGAGGAGATCATGAGTTCCCCGCACAGGATTTAAAGACATTATTCACCTCGCCGGCCTATAATGACATGGAGCGGATAAATTGGCTAGACGGAAATTCCCGGATAGGCTGAAGCTATGAGTGGTATCAGGTCGACGTTTTTTGAAATCTCCCCTCTCGTGAATGAAGGTATCGGAGTGTGGCCGGGCGACGTGGCCTTTTCTCGACAGGTGGCTCTCGACATGAGCAAGGGGGATCACCTGACATTGAGTGCGGTCACCAGTACCGTCCACCTAGGGGCACATGCCGACGCCCCAAGTCACTACAGAAAGGATGGTGAGCCCATCCATTTGCGAAATCCACTTCTCTACTATGGGGACTGCCAAGTGATCCAAGTGCAGGTGCCTCGGGGGGAAAGGTTATTACCCAGCCACTTACCCCAGGGCTTCTCTCCAGTGGCCGAGCGATTGTTGATCGGCACGGGCTCATTTCCTGATCCTCAGAAGTTTAATGAGGATTTTAATTCCCTATCTCCTGACTTGATTGAGTACTTGGCTGAGCGGGAGGTGAGCCTAGTTGGGATCGACACTCCTAGCGTAGACCCATTTTTGTCCAAAGCCTTGGAATCCCATCAGGCCTTGGCCAAACATGATTTGGCTGTACTAGAGGGGTTGGTGCTTCGACAAGTGCCCGAGGGGGTCTACACCTTGATTGCTCTGCCACTGAGGATTGAAGGGGCTGACGCCTCACCTGTACGGGCGATTCTGGTTAAGGATTAACCTGTGAGTGCGGAGGATTCTGTGGCAAATGGATACTTTTTTTCCCTTAAGGAGCGAGGTGGATTGCCGACCACCTTTTGTCCATTATTGTGGTCCAAGATCACAATTGATCCAAGCGGGAAACTGAAAGCCTGCTGCTCATCGAAATGTTTTGTTAATGAGGATGGGGAGAATCTCAGAATAGAGAGAGGAGAGGGGTTGGACCAGTATTGGAATCATCCAAGTGTATGCCAAGCACGTAAGGCCATGATGGCGGGAGAGTGGCCTAAGGAGTGCTATTACTGTCGGTATCAGGAAGAAAATGGGGTCATGAGTAAGCGCAAGGGTCAGATTTATTATTGGGCGGAAATTATGAAAGTCGACCCCATTGCCTTGCTCGCAGCCACAGATGGGGAGGGGCGGATTGATCTTCCTCCCGTGGCCGTTGATGCTCGCCTCAGCCATGTGTGTAATTTGACCTGTGTGATGTGCACACCTGAGTTTTCCACCAGTTGGAAGTCGGTATTCAAAAAATTGATGGAGTCGCCTTGGCCTGGCCCAACCCGTAGGCCGAGCTATTTAAAACATACCGAAATTATCGAAGGCGGAACTCCTAAGTGGGGCGATGACCCTTCTGTGGTGGAGTGGTTTCGCGATCATGCTCGGCAGCTGCGGGAGATCCAGTTTGCTGGTGGCGAGCCGCTTCTATTCAAAAACCACGATAAAATTCTCGACACTCTCATTGATTCTGGGGATGCCGGGCACATTACTTTGGACTACAACACAAATGCCACGCAGATTACCAATGAGACTCTGGAAAGATGGAGCCACTTTGAAAACCTGGACCTGCAGCTTTCTGTCGATGGAGTCGGCGAGCAATTCGAATACATCCGCACGCCGGCAAAGTGGCAACGGATCGAAGAAGTTGTGCAACTGTTGTTGTCTTGGAACCGCAACCCGTGGAGGTGGCGTTTTGCTTACACGGTTCAGATATTAAGTGTGGCTGAGATACCAAGATTTCTCAATTGGCTTGAGGGTTTGGGAGAGAAGTGGATGGAGACTCCCCTGCACACACGCATTCACTGGAATGTGGTTGGCACTCCCACGGGCATTTCGGTGGCCAGTCTCCCTGCTGGAGTACAACAAGAGGTGCTTGCTCTCGTTGATCAGTATCTAGGGGATCTTGAAAAGCGAAACTCCCGACTTGCCAATGAATCGAGTCTGAAAAATTTGCCAGGAATTTTACGGGCCGCCTTTAAAGGAGGCCGAGGCCAGGGGAGTTCCTCTCTAGATGAAACCATTCATTATCTGAATCTCCTGGACGATATCCATGACAAGAGGTGGAGACAGACATTCCCCTGGCTCTCTGAAAGGCTTCCCGTGAGATCCTAGAGTTCGTAGTTAAAGCGCAACTTCTTCTGGATCTCAGCAGGCAACTCCGGCAGGGCCGAGCGAGGGACAAAGAATGTGGTGAGTTGGAAGAAATCATTAAAGATCTTATGTCGGTCGGTTGCTTCTCGCAGATATTGGTAGCCAGAGGATCCGCCAGTTCCAATTTTAGTGCCAATCATTCTTTTGGCCATCAGAGCGTGGCGGTAACGCCAGCTTGTCATCAGCTCATCAATATCTAACAAAGTGGTAATGAGTTTGAAGGGGAGTTGTAGGCCTGGCAGGTGTCTGTACAGTTGAATAAACAGGGCCGCATGAATCGCTGGATAGGACAGGTGCCAAAGCCCTCGGTCCACTGAATCGCGGTACCTCTTTTCGTCAAAAAGGGCTTCAAAAAGGCTGCGCGCGTCCTCAATGTTTTGAATATTTCGTTCCTTGTCCCCAGCTTGCAGTGTCGGGTTGACCTTGACGACGTCTGATTCAGTGTCAAACATCTTCATGACGGATTCCCGGTACACTTTCCAAAAGTCAAAATTGCCGACCTGCAGGAAGGGCGTTCTTTCCAGCCATCTTTCAACACCGTCAAAAAGACTCGGGGTGTTCTCCGTTTTCTCCAGAGCTTGAGATTGTTCAGGGCGAACGTAGGAACGATAGCTCGCCTCATTGTACCGCATCCGATGGTCGGCTTTAAGGCCCAATTTGTTCTCTACCAAACGAAACTGAAAACTTTGAAAGCCGGAGGCGGGGTAGAGGTAATCTCTAAAATCAAGAAAATCCAAAGGTGTCATGGTTTCCATGATGCGAATCTGATCAATCAAAACCTTTTGAATCTCCACCACCCGGCCGAGGCGGGAAATGGCCGTCCCCATGTCTTCCTCGCGCACGCGGCCCTGGGCAAAAATATCAATAATGGAATCGATTTCGTGAAGAACCTGTTTGAACCACAGTTCGTAGGTTTGGTGGGTGATAATAAAGAGCATTTCATCGTGGGCCGGTTCACCAAACTCCTCACTTCGTCTTTGCTGGGCATTCAAAATGCGGTCCAGGGCCAGGTAGTCGTGATAATGAACGGGTGGATACTGACTCATCGTGAGCTCCCTTGACTAAATTTAATGCTCTTCACTTTGAAGACGGCGTAAACATGATACAAAATCTTGCAGATCTTTTTCGGTGGTGTCAAAGCTCGTCATCCAGCGCATGACCCACAAATCCTCATCCCAAACATAGAAAAATGCCTGTTCACGGAGTCTTTTCGTCCATGCTTTGGGAATCTTGACAAACAAAGCATTGCTCTCGACTGGGTAACAGATCTGGATCTGTGGGAATTCCTGGAGAGCGGCCTTAAGCCGCTGCGCCATACCTGTGGAGTGGAGGGCAATTTCTCTCCACAAGCCCTCCTGTAGGTAGAGCAAAAACTGACCGCTAATAAAACGCATCTTAGATGGTAGCTGCATGGCCTGCTTGCGCAGGAACTTAAAATCTGATCGCCGACTCTGGCCAAAAAGAATCACAGCTTCCGCCCCTAAAAGGCCATTTTTTGTGCCGCCAAAACTAAGAGCGTCTATGCCGATTCCGCTGGTCAGAGCTTTGAGGTCCACCTGTAAATGAATGGCCGCGTTTACAAATCGTGCGCCATCCACATGAACGAGAAGGTCGTTGGCCTTGGCCAGTTCGACCAGGGCCTGCATTTCTTTGATCGTGTAGACGGTACCAAGTTCTGTCGGCTGAGTGATGGAAATGACTTTTGGCTGGGCGTGGTGCTGGTCTCCCCGGCGTTTAAGGGTCTGAAGAACCTGTTCAGGGGTGATTTTGCCATCGGTGGTGGATAGAGGGATCAGCTTGCAGCCCAAGTGTTTCTCGGGGGCGGCACACTCATCCAGGTGAAGGTGGGCTTGGTCGGAACAGATGACGGCCTCATAGCTCTTAAGCAGAGCATTCAAGCACAAAACATTGGCGGCCGTGCCGTTAAACACATAATGGACATCGATGTCCTCGCCAAAATGACGTTTGAACTCCTCGTAGGCCAAGGCACTAACCTCGTCGCCTCCATAGGAGTGGGCATGACCGCGGTTGAGCTGGAGCAGGAACTCCAGCAGACGGGGATGTACGCCTGAGTGGTTGTCGCTGCCAAATCCCGGTCGAAACTCAAAATTCTCAACGGAACTCATTCACCCACCTTGTTGTGAAAAATAAAGCGATGGGCAATTTGGGCTGCCAATTTGGCCGTTCGGTTGTCCTGATCAAGGGGAGGGGAAACTTCATAAATCCCCAGTGACCTGACATCCCAGCGCGAGAGAAACATATGGAAAACCGGAAAGAACTCCTCAGCCGACCAGCCGGTTGCCCAGGATTGGCTGCAGCCCATAGCGATGGATGAAGAAAATCCGTCGATATCGATGGACAAGAAAACAGGACGGGGACGCAGGAGCTCTTCTTCGAGGAAACGGCCAACGACAACTGCGGCAGGCTCCCCAGAGAACATGATGTCCTCCCAAAAGAGCAGGCGAGCCCCGCGTTCTCGACACCAGTCAATGTGATAGGAACTGTTGCACTGAGATTGGATCCCGAGCTCTATCAAATCAAAAGAGTCTCCATACTTTTCCATGAGGCGGTAAAAGGGGGTGCCGCTCGACAAGCCTTTTTCGCTGGAGCGTACATCCAGATGGGCATCAAAATTGATGACGAGAGGCTTACGATTATTTGCAGTGGTTCGGCAGGACTCCAAAAAGGCCGCCCCATCCGGATACCCATAGTCGTGGCCACCACCAAAACTCAGAATTCGACCATGGGAGGAAAGAATTTGTTGGGCCATTGACTGTGCGGTCTCATGCCTTGATTCAATGTCTGACTGGAGAGAGAGGTTTCCCGCCTCCCATAAACGGGGGGCTTCAGATCGGTAAGGGGGTGTGAGGCGATAGAGAAACTGGCGGATCCGGTCGGGGCCATCTTGTGCTCCTGGCCGACCGCCATTGAGTCGAATGCCCTCATCGTCAGGGTAGCCCAAAAGATAAATATGGTCCTTTTGGATGGGCCCTTGGGCAGAAAAAATCTGCACCAGCTCGCCGAGGCGGGGATCAAGTTTATCCTGTTTGGAAAAGAAAAGATCAGCGGATATAGGCAAAAAGGCCGACATAACACCTACCAGGCTTTAGCAAACTTCGGAGATTCACTTACCACTTAAATGGTTTGAGCTGAATGGTTTTGGCCACGTCTCCGGTCTGAGGATCAAACAGGTCAATGCGGATGGCCTCCTGGCTGACAGAAAGACTGCCCACGTCGACAGAATTGGAGTCGACAATCAGGATCGACCAGGCATGGCCGCCGTCAGGAGCGACTGTGTAGCGGAGGCTGCGCAGTTGAACTACATTAAGGGTCTTGGAATTGGTCGGTTCGTATAAATCGAGACGGCTAAAATTCTTGAAATCAAAAACCTCCCAACTGGGAGTTCGCCAAATGCCCAATAATTTTTTGAGGCCAACAAATTCGACCGTCGTCATTTCCACGGTCCCATTGATGCCGTAGACCCAGCCTTTTCCGGAGAGGTAATCGCCGGTTTCCAAGCTGCGAAGATCGTCCATCACGTGAGGGTTACGGGTGAAGATCTGATGTTCCACACCGGTCTCTGCAAGTTGAATCAGAAGGATGTTGTCCTGGCGACGAACCACCCCTTCAATCGAAACTGATGCACCAGCCAAGGGAGCGGCCAAAAAGAGAATAAGTATGCAAAAGTTTTGGAAATTTTTCATCGAACCCTTGATAGAAAGAATCCGAGTCGGTGGCAACACAATTCCCATGACGCAAACTTTCGAATGAAGCGCGATGACTCTGCGCACTACTTCATGACCAAAGGTAAGAGTCCACCTATGATTTTCCCATGGCACATATTAATTGCTCCCTAGTCGTTCCCGGCCCCATTAAAGAGGTGTTTGACTTTCTCTGCGACCCGAGAAGGGTTCCCCATTTGCTGGAAGGGCGAATTGATGTGGAAGTCGTCAATGCCGAGCCTGAACTCCAGAAAGGTGCGGAATTCACCTACTTGATGACGCGAGTCGGAATTTCTCAGCAGGTGCGTTACCGGGTGGAGGATCTGACGAGGGGAACAGTCATGACCTACCGGCAAACGGAGGGAGTGTTTCGCAAGTGGGTACATACCCAAAAATTTTCTACCCACGGCAAAAATGAGACTCTGGTTACCGATGTGGTCGACTATGAGTTGCCTTTTGGATTAGTGGGTCATGTCTTGGACGATTTGGTGTTTCGTAAGGACTTGCGCCAAATATTAGAAAACCGCCTCAAGAGGGCGGCCTTCCACTTTCAAGGTCTTTATCAGGGTGAGGAAATGGAGCCTCAAGAGGCGGCCACATCCTCCTAGCAAGCGCGCCTAAAGATTCTTGGCAACGAAGTCCCAGTTTACAAGATTCCAGAAGGTATCGATGTATTTGGGCCGAGCATTTCGGTAGTCGATGTAATAGGCGTGCTCCCAAACATCGCAGGTCAACAGTGGAGTAGTCCCCTTAGTCATTGGGTTCTCCGCATTCGCTGTTGCAACCACAGCCAATTTGCCACCGGCATTTTTCACCAACCAGGCCCAGCCAGAGCCAAACTGTGTGGCAGCGGCTTGGGTGAATTGCTCTTTAAAGGTCGCAAATGATCCGAAGTCAGCTTTAATCTTATCAGCCAAAGCCCCAGTAGGCTCTCCGCCCCCTTTGGGTTTCAGGCAGTTCCAATAAAAGGTGTGGTTCCAAACCTGAGCAGCATTGTTAAACATTCCGCCCGAGGATTTCTTAACGATCTCCTCTAGAGACATCTTTGCAAATTCAGTCCCCTCAATCATGCCGTTGAGCTTGTCCACATAAGCCTTGTGGTGTTTGCCGTAGTGGTACTCGATGGTTTCAGGTGAAATGTGAGGGGCTAACGCATCATTGGAATACGGCAGCGCCGGTAATTCAATTGCCATAAGTTCTCCTTTCAGAACCTCTCTTTATACTTCGTCCATGGGAGGCAGGCAAGGCGGCCAATTTGTGACGCCAGTAATAAGGAGCTTTAAGATTCAATTCAGATTAAAGACTGGAACTTGAGCTCGTCCTGGAGGGCCTTCATGTATTCAAGAGGATGCTGGGCGATCTTGTTCACCAAAAGTTCTTTGAGCGCCTCTTTGGGGCTCATTTTGTAAAAGCTCACATAGCGGTCAAAGGCATTGGCCGTCGAGGCAATCATCACCATCGGGTCAAGCTGGAGTTCACGAAGGCCCTTAGGGAATCCACTGCCATCGATGTGCTCTTCATGCTCAAGAATAATGCGCATGACGGCTTCGTCAAAGTGCTTATAACCTTTGACCCGATCGACTCCCTTTTGCGGGTGCTGAAGGTACAATTGCTTTTCGCCTGGATTCATGGAGTTCAACGGGCGGGTGTAATCAACGGGAGTGTAGTGGTGTTCGATATCGTGCAGGAAGCAGCCAAGGGAAAGTATGTCGAGAGGGAATTTCTCGGTAAACCCCAGTTTCTCAGCGATCCCGACCGAGAGACTGGCCACGGAAACCCCATGGTGGGCCAGGTTCATGTCGACATTGTGAACATCTTGAACGGCTTTAAGGCCAAAAGTTTCTCGTTTGAGAAATTCCACAAAGCGCTTGGACCCTTTGCGGGCCTCGTCGTAAAATTCCTTCTTTTCTGGAGCATCCATGACTTCTTCTGCTGCTGCTTGCTGTGAGCCTTGAATCACCTCGGCCCGGACATTGAGTGGTTTTTCCGATTTAGGATCATATGCGGTTTCAATGGATTCTTCCAGATAGGCTCGGTAGGCCGTCTCGTGATCAGGGGGGATGTACAGCTTTTTGAGCTTTTTCTCTCTCAGGCGAGTGAGGCGGCTGCCTTCAAAACTGTCGCCAAGACGACAATAGAGAATAAACTTACCTGCCACCTGAACGTAAGCATCGAAGGAAATTTTTAAATCTCCCCGGAGGGTGGAGACGCGAATGGGGAGAAATTCTTTTGCTTCTGTTTCTGTCATAGAGGTATCCTTTGATTATGGACGAGGTCGTAACGGAATTCAAATCAGAGTCGCAGGAAATTCTCGCACGCCTGACGGCTCTCTTGGAGGATTTGGAAGAAGACCCAGGTCGGGTGAACGAACTGGACGGCTACGGACAAAAGGTGGATCGAATTATGGGAGGAGCCATGAGCCTCGCCTCGGCCATGGACAATGACCCTTTGTTAAATCAGATTGGGGCCTGTGCAGGCCTTTGTAAAACGGTGGGCTATCGGGGGTCACAAATTCCTGAAGAACAAGGTGGGTTTGCCAAAGCTGTGATTGGTTTGCTTCTCGATATGACGGAAATGTTGCAGACTATGGTCGAGAAGGTGGGATCAGAAAAGAACTTTGATTTGAGTTCCCCCCTTTATTTGACTGTGGTCGATCGACTGAAGTGGGTTTCCGAGCAGTTTCAGGATGGCACCAGAAGCTCTCTCAAGATTGCTGGGACTCAAGGGACAGCGAAGGACTTTGGCGAAAACATCAATGATCTTCTGAAGCGGATGGGTGTGAGCTGATTCTGTTGAGAGTCCAGTCTGCCAGTTCCCCAAGGCGGGGATGACTCAAATACATTTCGATTTCTGGGGTGAGACCGGTGAGCCTGTAATGGGCGGCCACCAGCAGGGCATTGCGTTTGAGTCCCCTACCCCCGGCCCTGGCTAATGGCGTCCTTCTCAGTTGACGATTGAGCTCTTTGTTTGAAGTCGTGAGAATGAGGCGTAATTCTGATTCCAACTCGGGGTCTGAAGGAGAAACAGATTGGGCCTCTCGAAGGGAGGGGCCAAAAATCTTCTCGTTCCAGGGGCAGACGGTCTGACAAAGGTCACAGCCAAACAGCCAGCCGTCCATTTTGTCTCTCAACTCCAGGGGTGGGCTGGTCTTGGCTTCAATCGTCCAATAGGAAATGCACTTTCTGGCATCCATCTCCCTTTCTTTGGTAAACGCCTGGGTGGGGCAAACATCCAAACAGCGATGGCAGGTTCCGCAGTGGTCAGGTGAAGGAGTCGCTGTCGCCGGAGCTGGCAAGCTGGTGAGGATTTCACCAATAAAAAACAGGCTCCCCTGGCGACGGTGAATCAGGCAGGTGTTTTTGCCAATCCACCCCAGTCCGGCCCGGTAGGCCAGGTCCCTCTCGAGCAGTGGAGCCGAGTCAGTGGCCGGCCAAAACACCTGATCCTTATACATCTCGCTGAGACTCTGGCAAAGAGCCTCCAGGCGTTCCTTGAACCAATGATGGTAGTCCTCGCCTCGGGCGTAAAGGGCGACTCGGTTGGCTTTAAAAGGGAGGTCCGTACTTCCCGGTACTTCCGGGAAGTAGTTGCAGGAGACCACCAGGGCACTGATGGCCCGCGGGACAAGGTTGCTTGGGCTTGTTTTGTGGGCAAGGTGAGTCTGCAGATAAGTCATGTCGCCATGATAGTCTTTGGCTAACCACTCTTCATACTGACGGAGGCTGATGGCAGGTTCCAGACTTGTCATGCCAACCCGCTGAAATCCCAGTGCTTTGATCTGGTCCTCTATTTGTGCCATGATAGGGTGGTTCATGGCTTAAACGTACACGATTCTGACGGAGGCTTGTAGTCTTTGGAAATTTTCTCACGCCATCCTCACTTTAAGGAGGTCGAGTCGGTTTGTCGTCGGCTGACGGAGGCTGGCTACCAGGCCTTCTTGGCTGGCGGCTGTGTTCGTGACGCCCTTTTGGGACGTCCTTCCAACGACTTCGATGTTGCCACGAGTGCCAATCCCGATGAAATCGAAGCCTTGTTTCCGAAGTCCCTGGCGGTGGGGAAGCAGTTTGGCGTGGTCATTTTGCCCTTCGATGGATTTCAGATTGAGGTGGCCACCTTCCGTTTAGATGGGGAGTATCAGGACGGCCGGCATCCAGAAAAGGTCACGTTTTCCACGCCCGAAGATGATGCGGGCCGAAGGGATTTTACCGTCAACGCCCTTTTTTATGATTTGTCTGAACACAAAGTGATCGATTATGTGGGTGGCATTGCTGACCTAGAACGAAAACTCCTGCGCACGGTTGGCGACCCCCAAAAGCGATTTGCCGAAGACCGGTTGCGGATTTTGAGAGCTGTCCGCATTGCCGCTCAACTGGGTTTTGATATTGAACGGGCGACGTTTAAGGCAGTTTGTGATTGGGCCAAGGAAGTCTGCGTGGTGTCTCAGGAAAGGGTGACGGCAGAGATAAAAAAAATGTTGAGCCTTAAAAACCGTATCCAGGCACTGCACGATTTACAAGTCAGCGGTTTGGCCATAGAGGTGCTTCCAGAATTGGGTTATTTTTCCATCAACCAGGAACTGGCCGCGCGTAAGAGCAAACACTTGGGGCAATTGTTAGGGGATGAGGCAAGGCCTGGGATTCTATGGTCTTTACTATTGTGGCAAGAGGTGGAGGGGCTGAGGCAGGAATTGGTCAGTGCGGATGACTGGCCACCCTTGGTTAAGGGTTTGGTCGAACTGATCTTGCGCAGACTGAAGTGTTCCAACCAGGAAATCAGTGAGACAGTGTTTGTTTTGACTCACTATCGGGAATTGTTGGAAGTGACAGAGAGCGATGACTTTAAGCCTTTCCCACGGACCACTCTCCCAAGTTTTGAGGTGGGAAAGTTGTTGCTCCTTGATCATCCAGAGGGATTGACCCTGCTTGACTTTGCCATGGCGGTTGCGGCTCAGGAAAATGTGGGGCAGGAGCAGGTGCTTTTTATCCATCAGGAGTATCTGTGGAGAGTCGATCCCAAAACAGGGAAGTTGCCTCACCCATGGGTCAAAGGTGGGGACCTGTCGGCACTAGGATTTTCTCCAGGTCCTGAAATG
The DNA here is from genome assembly GCA_020635075.1 of Pseudobdellovibrionaceae bacterium. Taxonomy (NCBI): domain Bacteria; kingdom Pseudomonadati; phylum Bdellovibrionota; class Bdellovibrionia; order Bdellovibrionales; family Pseudobdellovibrionaceae; species Pseudobdellovibrionaceae bacterium. The sequence continues at coordinate 954,065 of JACKAM010000001.1, forward strand.
GGATTGGTTTTAGATGACCTCTACAGAGCGCAAATTGCCGGAGAGGTCGCCGGAAAAAAAGAAGCCCTGGCGCGTGCCAGGGCTCTGCAAAACGAATTGGCTAAAGAACACAACGATTAATACAGAAGCTTCGCTTAATTGGGTTTGTACCAACAACGTGGGCGCAAGCCGGCAAGAAAGCCTGCTGTACGAGTGCACGTGCCCTGACGGGGATCAGAGTCGTGGACGTCGTCGTTCACATCAGCCGTACAGAGTGAACCCTGAAAGTAGGTGTCCAAGCGACACTGGGTCCCCGGATGATTATCATCGGTTTGATTGACCTGGTTGGGGTCTGGACTGTCAAAGCCGGGGTCAGCACTTTCCTTACGAAGATCTTTGAACAAAAGTGCCGTGGACATACCAGCCATTGAGGTGCGAATACAAAGAGCAGTGGCCTCTTCGCCCGGAAACTTCTGTGCGCACTCTCCGGCGAGGAAGGGGTCGATGGTGTTCTTCTCTACATATTCCAGATTTTCTTCAGGTGTAAAAACCCGGCGTAAACACTTGAGGACGGCAAAATAGTCGCTCTGACCTTCGTTGCTTGCCCAGGTGTTGAACCAACCGCCGGCCTTTGGGGTGCCGCCAATATGGTGGCCAGTTTCGTGACAGGCAACCAGAGCAAAGCCGTCTTTGGTGATCTCCTGGTGACGGGCGAGACCGCCATACATGTTGACCACATAGTTGCGGCCACTGCGCATGGCTGAGGCGTTTACTGTTCCATCGCTCCACAAGCGGCGAATCATTAGGTTGCCACCTTTTGCTGAAATGATGGGGCCGTAGACCTGTTGAACGGCATCCAGCACATCATTGAATTCGGCCTCAGTAAGGCCACCGGCGGTGGCACCGACGGGAATATTCATATTGTTTTCTTCGACGAAGCCCGTGCACAGATATTCCGGTGAAGTCATGGACAGACCGAACCCAACTCCGGCCATCAGTGCGAGCGTAAACAAAATCCTTTTTGTTATCATAGGGGGAATCCTTTCCTCGAATGAACGCTTAATTGGTTGTTGCGAACAAAGAATAGGCCACGTCGAAGCGCTCCTCCTAGAGGAAAGGATTAAAAGGGTTCCAAAATGGCACTATTCTGGACAAGAGTCCGGCAAACTCACTAAACTTTCGTTTTTTTGGTGAGAAAGGATCAGTACTGAATTAGGAAAGCGAGACTGAGCTAGCGATGGGAGCTCTTCTTTTCCTTGGCCTTCATCCCAGAGTGGTTTTTCCAATTGTACTCAGGGCTGCTTTGATAACGCTGTTGCCAAGCATCCCACTTGTTCTGGGGAAGGTTGTGGCGAACCTGGCCGTTTTCATCAAAGATGTCGTTGTTCTTGCCAAACAGAAAGTCTAAAAGCGTGTTCATGATTCCCATAGTGGGCAGAGTCTACCGTGATTGGGAATGAAAATGCAATTCGTGAAAACCATAATAGCCTGGAGCCCTAAATGGATAAAAGTTTTGGCAATAGTGATCAGGCGATAGGGAAGTATGTATACGACCTACTGAGACCTGAGGACCCCATCCTTGAAGCATCGCGACAAGAAGCCCTGGCGGCTGGAATGCCTGAGATTCAGGTGGGCGGTTTGGATGGTCGTCATTTGGAGATTCTCGCCCTCCTTTCTGGAGCAAAAAAGACTGTGGAGATCGGAACCCTAGCGGGTTATTCGGGGATCTGTTTGCTGCGAGGGATGGGGGACGGCGGGCACCTCTATACTTTTGAATACAGCCCACTCCATGCCCAGGTGGCCCATCGCAACTTCAAAATGGCTGGCTTGGAAAATCAGGTTTCTCTTTATGTGGGCCCAGCCCTTGAACGGCTCCCGCAAATTGAGCATGAGGGGCCTTTTGATTTGGTCTTCATTGACGCCGACAAAGGCAACTATCCGGAGTATCTCAAATGGGCTGAGTCCCACCTTCGCAAGGGTGGGCTTGTTATTGGCGACAACACCTTTGCCTTTGGACGGATTGCTCAGGACCCTCCCCAGGCCGACGCGACCTCCGTATTTGCTCTTCAGGAGTTTAATTCCCACTTAGCAGGGTCCCCTCACTGGAAGACCACCATTTTCCCTACCGGCGAGGGGCTGACCCTTGGGGTTCGGGTTTAGGTGGCAGCAGACAGAGCCTAATTGAGGCGTTCTTCGTCCAAAAATGGGGCTGTCATTGTTGTCGACAGAAATTCAAAACTAAGGTGATGGCAAAGTCTCCAACTTCTATGCAGGGCGTATCATAATATCTCGATCGCCCAAAATACCATCGTGTTCCAAACGGCATCTCGCTAAAATTAAAGGAAAGAATCGTCACGGAAATGACGGTCGGAGGGACGTGTTATGAGTAACTGTGGAATTGCCACTTGGGCTTTGAAAGGCCTGGTGGGGCTTATAGCCTTTTTCTTTTTCTTATCTCCTGCTCACGGCAAGCAGGCGGGCAAAAAGTATTACATCTATGATAATGGTCAGGTCCATGTGAGCGAGAACCCAAATGTCTACGTGGACAAAAACGGAACTCCCACCTTGGTCATCCGGAGGGCAACTGCCGGTGGCCGACATCGAGAGGGGCGAACGGTGTATGAAACCGTCGCCACGACAGCCTTTGTCAGTTCAAAGACCCAGGCAAATCAGGTTTTGGAAGCGATGATGAACTCTCCTCATCGTAATCAATTGGTAAAACCGATTGAGATTAAAAAGGAAGAGAGGCGGGAGGCAAATCCACTTAAGCCTCAGCAGCCCGCTGCAAAAGAAGGCAAGAGAGCCGAAGTGGAGAATGGAAACGCCCGCCCAGATGTCAGCAAACAGTCTGAGGGGGGTGGCACCAACTCCGAGGAAAAAACAAAGGCTCAGTTACAGGCGATGAAGTAACTGAAAGGTCTAAGAGAGCAGTGGTAGACTCACGAAACCTGGCAAACAAATGGACGTGCGCGTGAGAGCAGTGGAAACTGAGGATGATGATTGTTTTCGGGAAAGGTCCGCCCTGATCATTGACCAGAGCGGTTTTTCTCTGGTCCAGGTGGTCATGGCGGTTGGGATTCTCGGGATCCTAACCTTGGCGACCTTGAGGTCGACCAGTTTTTTTATGACCAGCCTCCATGCCACGACTCAGACAACTGAGCTTCGTGCTCTGGGAACGGATTTAGCCCTATTCTTGCGTGACGACGCAATTTGCACAAACACCTTTCAGGGCACGGTTTTCCCCGGTCCTGACATCAATATTTTAAATCTGAATGTGAGATCGGGAATACACGTATTCTTTTCCCTGGCTCCGGGGAAATTTGGATCCGGGCTCGACATTAAAACCATTAAGCTGATTAAAAACCCGCCGGTGCCAGTTGGCACGAAAACGGTTGGGGGAATTGTTTATGACAAGTATGTCGTGAACCTGGAACTTAGATCTGAAAAAAGTGACGATGCTCTCGGGGCCAGAGGCAACCGGCCGGTGGTGGTACCACTGATGATGTATTTGGTTCAGGCGACCGGAGCGGTGGACACCTGCGCCTCCAACAGTTCGGCCCAGGAAATTTGTGAACAGCTGTTTTCCGGCACCCTCGTCGGCGGGAAGTGCCGGATGAAAACTCACACCAAACGGTATAGGGCAACTGGGGTTCGCTATAATGCCTTTCAGGGGCCGGGTGTTCTGCAGGGAGCTGCCGGCGATTTGTTGGGCATTACCAACTACGAAGCTGGTTTTAATGAGTGGCGGGTACAGGCGCCACGATGCCCCCCGGACACTACCATCATCGGCTGTAACACCACTATGATCACGGGGACGGGTCGGTCCGAGGAGTATTATAATCGTGACTATGATTGGGACCAAGGGGGCACCATCCTTGGGGTTCCTGTTGATCCTGCAATTTGGTGGGTGAGCTCCTATTTGGATAATAATGATCTTGATGGAGAAGGGCGGCCCAACTGTGTCATGCGGGCGTATCGAGGTATTATTGAGGGTGGGTTTACTGATTACTATCCGACTTCGGTTTGCGCGGCCCACGACCCAACTCTGCTGCCTTAAATTATTTCGGAGTCAACATCGGTAAAGTAAGTGGACGCATGGCGAATGTAGCAAGGGGACACTGTTTGCAAAGCAAATCGCGCCAGCCGTTCCTCGCTTGTGGCCTCCCTTAACTCAGCCCAATCCAAATCCTTGCGGTACATGCCGAAGCTGTTTTTTTGGTCGCCAATGCGGATGAGAAATCGTCCTCTTTGCGGAGGAGTTGCCGGTTGAGAGTGAAGCAGTGGAGCGAAAAAAAGAGGCCAGTCATAGAGAGAAGGGAAGGTCTTGCCCTTTCTGCGGTCGTAGTCTGGAGATATGCAGATCTCCCTTTGGTAGTTGAGTAAATCCTGTAGGAGCTCCGGGTCGTTTTCCGCTGGGTTCAGGTGATGGAAAGCAAATTCCTGTAACTCATGGCTGAACTCCTCATAATTAACGGCTGCCTGGATAAACCACCACTCCTCTGGTTCATACAAAAAATCATCCAACTTCGGGTCGAGAACGTAAAGCGCGTCTGGCTTGGCAAGAAAGGTTTTAAAGTGGTTGCGGAGGAAATCAAACTGCTGATTCATCAGTCCTGAACTGGATGAATAATGGTCGTAGAGCCTATCATAAAACTCCCTGTAGCCCATTTTCCCTGTGGAATGGAAATAAATAGCGAGAAAGCGGGTGAGGGCAAAGTTGTGGTGGGCCATTATCATTGTCGAATAAAGTACCATTTCCATCCATTCGCCTTCGCTCATCTGACTGTGGCTGGTAATGACCCGAGCCCTTCCCGCAAATGGGCGAGTTCCAACGCTTCGGAGACAGCGTTGAGTCGTCACCGATCTCAATTTGGACTGGATTTCATGTTTTGCCACATACTCTGGGACTGATGCTGGCGCGTTGGGGAGAAGAGTGTACATGTGGCAACGGATTTCCTCGTGAAAACCAATTTCGAGGAGGTCAATGATGGACTTTTTGTAATCATTCAGAGATTCCCCTGGGCAGCCCATAATCAGAACACCAGTTGTCGAGACTTGATCCTTTTGGAGTCGTTTGATGAGATCCAGGTATTTTCCCGTACTGAGATTCATGCGCTCCATCACTTCCAGAGTGTCGGGATTTGTGGATTGTATGCTGACCACGATGGTGGCCAGCAAATTGGCGTCGTAGAGCTTCTTGCCAATCTCATATATCCGCTCAGCCTTGTTTTTGGTCGGCGCCCAGTAAACCTCGGCAACGCTACTGTCGCGGGTCTTAGCGATCAACTGATCGGTGATCTCCAGGTCTCTTTGTAGAATGCCGAAGTTGGCATCGGCGATAAATACAGCATTAACCTCATGCTCGCAGAACCAGTCCATTTCGCGATTCAGGCGTTCCATTGGGACCTGGCGGATTTTTGAGTAGGTGTTGGAGCCCCAATCGCAAAACCGGCACTTGTAGGGACAGCCCCGGTTGGTTTCCCAAAGGGCTTTGGTCCATTTCAGTTTGCCATACTTCTGAGCCACCTGATTCATAAGAGGTGAGTCAAGATAGGGGCTCACCAGGGCAAACTCCATGATCTTCTGCGAAGGTCCGGTGGCGTGGGTGTACCCAGACTTGTTGATGATCAGGCCGGAAACACTCTCCAGGTTCGGAGTGTCACTTAGCTGCTGTTGGAGAATCCGGGCAAAAGGAATTTCGCCGTCCTCGACGACGACAACATCCAGCTGAGGGTATTTGCGAAACAATTGGGGATCGCGAAACGGAACTCCGGGGCCACCGGCGACAACCAGACAGCTGGGATGAGCGATCTTGACAAGGCGGGCGATTTCCAAATTTGCGTCCCAGCTCCAGTCATAACAGCTCAGTCCCAGAATGTGAATTTGATCCAGCGGACCCTTGACCTTTCCGAGCATTGCTTCTGGAGTCCCGGGTAAAAACAAGGGCTCCATCCAGTTGTAGTGAATCTTTAGTTCAGGGTAGGTATTGCAGTGAGACTCCAGCAGGCCAGCCACATAGGGGAGGTAAACCTGATCTTGAAACGGGGGAATGCAAATCAAAATATTCCGCACATCACATCCTTAAGGAGGGGTTCCTGATGATTGAGCTAAATGGCATTCCCTTTCCAGAGTGTCGCTCCGATATTTGAAATACACCTTGGTTCCCATCTCTTTGGAAAAATACAGCAGCAAGTCACTGGACCATTTGCCACCCCACATTTTTTCATGAAAAGGGATGACCTCCATCTTTCCATAATGAGGAGATTCGTACTGAATGGGAGGTTTCACCTCAATCGAAAATTCGCGAATCAAGGTCCCACTGGGGTTGGTTTCTCGGATCTTTCCTGCATAAACCTTTCCCTCAGGGAAGGTCATGATGTCCGACAGATCCCCTTCGATGACTTCCTGGCGAATCTCGTGTTTGTCGTCAATCAGTATGAGACGAGAAATTGACGAGATCACTTGCCAAGGCTCTTTGCCGAAGACGTATTTGGCCCTATCCGTTTGCAGTTGGACCAGGTCATAGTCCTGGTCTTTGCGCAGATATTCGACCTGAACCTGGCTGGTGTCCCCTTGGCACTTCAAGAGTTGGCTCTTTGGAATTGGGTAATGGGGAGATTTTTGCACCATCTGGCATCCGAAAAGCAGAACCAGTGGGATGAGAAGGCGGTACACCAAACACCTCAATTTAAATGGGCATCGAGGGATGCTCGAGCCTGTTGTTTTTGAGGCGCATTCAGATTGTACCAAAAAGTGGTGCGAAAGACCTCGCGAATACCTGTGAAAGGCGTCCTCTTGTGAATGCTGTGCACTTGATCCGAAAACACCAAATCACCCTTAGACCACTTGTGCTTGTAGACATACTTGTCCTGAATCACGTGCTCCACCAGGCGATCAAAGACCTTTTTGCCTTCGGCCTGACTGAGTTCTTTGAATGAGGCAATCATGGTAAAAGGGAAATAAAGGCCTTTTTCGCCGGTGACGGGGTGATCCACAACAAGCTTCTTTACAATCCCGTCAGTGGTTTGCCATTGATCTATCCAGTTGGCCTTCTGCCCCGTTTCCTCTCCCGGGCGGATCCGATTGGCCATCTTCTCAAATTCCTTGGCCTCAAAATCGTCGAAGTTGTAAAATCCTTGATTGCCATGAATCTCAGCGAAGGGGCGGTAGATGCAGTGAAGTTGCTCCAATTCGCGTCGGAAGGAATCAGGAAGATCCTCGTAGGCCAGCTGATTGTCATTAAACCAGGTGTCGCCGCCGGTTCCTTGGGCAGGGTCAACACACCAAATGGCCACACAGTCCTCAGGGTCGGAGTGGAGGACTCCATTGGAGTGCCACAGTAGCTCCCGGTCCCCGAACCAGCCCATGTGTTCACCATCAATGACCTTGTTGGTGACGCGGAAAATCTCAGGATGCTCCTTGTGGTTGGCCCAGGTGTCCTGAGGGGCGTGCAGGCCAAACTTCTTGGTAATGTCCACAAAGCGACCTGCCGTGAGATGTGTTTGTTGGCGCAGGAGCACAAACTTGTGAGTGGCCGCGGAATAGCCGATTTCGCGGATCAAATCGTCCTGATCTGGAGCTAACTGACATTTAAATTCCAGACCTATGTTACTGAGACGCTCAATCACCTGTTGTCCTCCTGTAATGATTAACTTATCGCCCTCTACTTCAACCCAAATTTGGCAAAAATAAAAGATGCAGGGGGGAGAAATATCAGTCTGCGTCAAGGAAGTTCATTTAGAGGAAAAAGTAGGCAAACCAGTCTGTCAATTGGACAGTGGAGCTGCCGGGAGAGAGAAGCCCAGAGCCGACTGGCTCGTTGACATCCAGGTTGCCATCGCCGTTGGAATCGATATAGGCGCAAATTCTATAGGTGCGCTTTTCCAGTTCACCTATGATCTGCCCTTGGGAGCCTCGCCAACTCGAAACGGTCCCTCTTATGGCCAATCCATCATAGCTTGATGTGGCGCTACCTGAGCCATCAAAGGAAAAGGCAAAATTGGTCGAACTGAGAACCACCAGGTAGCTTTCACAGTCCACATCGGTATCTGAAGTCAATCCGACATAGATGATTTTACCCGAGCTGTTGCAGCTGGGAACAGCGTCGACCGCGCACTCAACCTCCACGTCGGGTATAAAGGAATAAATGGGAGAGTCGCTGCCACCTGTTTGCAGGCAGCCGACTAGGAAAAGGCCTGCGAAAAGACCAAGTGGGCCAAAAGTAAAGGGGATCAAGGTGGTGTTGAATCTGGGAAATTTGCTCATGCTTGGCCAGACTAATAAAAAAACCTCGGAAGGACAATTCTTCCGAGGTTTTCAGTGAATGACTCATCCTAATGTCTAGGATTCAGGTCTTAGCGGGCTACCCCCAAAAGGACAGCGTACTTTCCGCGGCTGCCAATCAAATTTGGCGAGGTCGCAGTGACAATGACTCGCTGTACATTGCGCAAACCGTAAAGCTGAGCACGACGACTTTCACCATCACGAACATAGCCTTCAAGCTCCCACATCCTTTGGTGGTCGCCGTTGCCGAAGACAACGACCACTTCGCGGATATCGACGACTTCGTCACGTCCTTGAATGATGATCTCACCCACATTGTGCTGGTTGGCGCTGAAGCTCTCGCGATCTTCAATCACTTTGTCAGCCTTGTCGGTTCCAAGCTCGACAGTTGTCAGACGAGGAGGACGGGGAGGGTGAGGTGGACGTGAGAACTCGCGCTGCAGATAAACAATAACAGAACGAACTTTGATGTTGCCGTCCATGTGAATCTGCCAAGCGCCGTTATCGCGGCCGCTGTAGTTATTTAACTGAACCCGGTCAAAAGTGTATTCCATAGCGCTTTGGAAATCCCGTGGGTCGCCACCAATTGTTCCCCGATCCTGACTGGAGTTGCCAACCATGAGCTCGGCTTGACCACGACCCATTTTAGACTTGGCGACTAGAGTCACGCCTTCCAGGTCGTAATCCTGCAGACTCATATAGGGATGTTGGTTCATGATTTCGCGCTTCAGATAGAGGACACTGTCACGACCAACAAAGTGTTGATCGCCATAGTAGATTTCCACTTGTTCGAAGCGACCGGGCCTAACGGGACGGTCGGGACGACCAGGTCTTCCCGGGCGGCCAGGGCGATCAGGTCGAACCAAATCACCAAAATCGTTACCCGGCAGGTTCATTCCCGGATGACCGGGACGGGCATGGCCGAAGTCAAAACTGTCGGCGTTGGCATTCATCATAGATAAAGCAGTAAGAAGGCCGGTAATGGCCATAAGTGTATTCTTCATTTTTCCCCCTCTTGGATCAATCAGCACAAGATAAAACTTGTGATACACTCATGCCTTTGAGCACAGGATGTGCCAACCTCAAAGTAACTTGGTTTTGATTTGAGGGAAAAAGTGGAGCCAATCTGACTCAAGCAAACTTAGACCAGTATCAACTGGTCACCGGTTAAAAATTTGCAGAGAATTATTTGCGCCTTGTGTTACGGCGTTCATGGCAGGCAGTCCTGTCTTGCTCAGTACAAAAACAATGAGTGCCAGAGCAACCAGTGCCAATGCCCATTTGCTATCCATATAGTCGGTCCTTTTTAGCTGCAGGTGAGGTTAACGCAGGCATCAATTAGAAGTTGGCCACGGTCCATATCCACTTTTTGACCGCGGACGCTTTCATAAAGTGATACTCGTCGATCAAAACACTTCTCAGCCGCATCTGCATGGGCTGCATTCCGGCTGGCGCCAACGCCGACGATGGTGCCCACATCACCCGAGTGGAATTTGCAGGTAAAACTGCGCGGGGCAGCTTCTTGGGGAGGGTTCATCATCTGCACTTTGGCTGAGGGGCTGGTGGTCTGGTGATTGACGCCAGAGGCTAGGGCCCTGTGAGCAGCGACCAGAAACATAAGAGCGGCAATCATGGTCAATAGGGATTTCATGGGTTTCTCCTTCATCTCTGTGACTCTTTAGAGCAATTGAAACGCCAACTCGACCCCTCAGCGGCCGCCTAAATATCTGTAATTACGAACGTAATTATTCGACATCGGAGCAAAAATGGTCATTCCCGGTAATGGGCCAAAATTGGTTCGACCGGTGATCAGACTGTGGACAGGCTTCGGTGGTTCAGTGTAGGCAAAAAGAATGGGCCTCATTGGTGAGTCGTTACCTGATCTTTATCATTCCTTTCTTCCTGCGCCAGTTTTGGAGCTGCGGGTGCAGGAATCATTGGCCACCTGTGAATCATGCCCTCAAATCCGGAAAGGGTCCCGACCGCGCTATCAAGAGAGTCTAAAATGCTGCACTTTTTATCCCTTAATGCCCAACTATTTGGTTGGAGGCGTTTTAGCAGAGCCAGGGGAGGGCAGGGGTTTGATTCTCAGGCAGCTGGAGCAAAGACAATTTATCCTTCCTGTCGGCCTTGGCCCATCTCCGGCCTATCAATGGCGATTTGTTAACAAAAGCGCAGGGGCATTTGGCAATAACCCCGATCTTCTCTGCCCCTTTTTTGCGAAGGGCACGGGTGGCTGTGGAGTGTGGCGTCTGAGGAGTTCCGAATGTCGCTCCTACTTTTGTCAAAGCGAACAAGGGGAGGCCGGCGAACGTTTTTGGCGAGCCTTTAACGAGTTTTTGTTTTTCGTGGAGGTCAATCTGAGCCAGGAGTATCTTTTGCTTACCGGCTTTTTGCCCGTAGACTTCAAATCCCAAATGGCTCTTTTGAAACGGCTTGAGTTCAAAAGTGGAGATGGCCAGAATTGGTGTCTCTCCGACTGGGAACACCAAAGAATTTGGGATCATTGGCTGGGGAGAGAAAGGGAGTTTCTCCTTGGCGCCTATTCATGGGTTCAAGGATTGAGGCCGAAAGACTGGGAACGGGAATTTGCGCGAGAGGCTCGCCCTTATGTTGATGGGGTGGTGCAGGCTTATCGTCGATGTTCGTGGAAGGCCAAATCTCCTAGGCCTGTTGGCTTGCCAGCAAGGCCCTAAAGGCCGTGGCGTAGTACATGATTTGTCTAATCATCGAAATCAGTCCGTTGGCGCGGCTGGGTGACAAGTTTGCCTCGAAACCCATTTCTTTGACGAAATCAGGCGGCGTAGAGAGTATTTCGTCTGGAGTGGCATCAGAATAGACTCGCAATAGGATGGCGACCAGTCCCCGTACAATCATGGCATCGCTGTCTGCCTCAAATTGAATTTTCTTATTATCATCGAGACGGGCGAGTAGCCATACCTGACTTTGGCAGCCCTTCACCTTGTAGTCGTCCCGTTTTTTTTCCTCAGGTAACTCAGGGAGTTCTTTGCCAATAGCGATCAGGCGTTTGTATCTATTCTCCCAAGAGTTGAGCTGGGAGAACTCCTCAATGAGTTCTTTTTGACGGAGAGTAAGATTAGACATGAGGTGGTCCTAACATCCGGGGGCCTTCATGGCAATCTTAGATCCGCCAGGAGGGAAACCTTATGGAAGGGTCGCATGTACCCGGTGAGAGTCATCGTTGTCATCGAGAGCTTCCAAAAATGTAAGCACCTCTTGGGTCTGCTCTTCGTTAAGTTCAGTGATGTTTTTGGCCTTGTAACTGAGCTCAGCAACGGTGACCTCCCAGCCTCTCTCACTAAGGGTTGAGCGAATATTGTCCAAATCTTCGGGGACCCCATAAAAACTATAGGTTCCTTCTTCGCTCGGGCCTTCGACTTCGTTGGCTCCGGCCTCAATGGCTTCTTCCTCCGGGTCCCCAACGGCTTCTTTTTTCCCTTCAACCAAGCTCACGCGGTCAAACATCCAGGCAACACTTCCGGAATCTCCCATTTGGCCGCCATGTTTTTTGAAGATGTTGCGGATCTCCGTGACCGTTCGATTTTTGTTGTCCGTTTGACATTCAACGATCACTCCCACCTGGTGGGGGCCGAATCCCTCGTAGGCCGTTTCTTCATAGGTGACACCGTCGTCACCGATACCAGCCCCTTTTTTAATCGCCCGTTCAATCGTGTCCTTTGGGCAGCTGGCCGCCTTTGCCTGGGCAATGGCCAAGGCAAGCCGGGAGTTGGATGCTGGGTCGGGCCCGCCTAGTTTTGCCGATACGGCGATTTCTCGGGCGAACTTGGTGAACATGGCGCCCTTCTTTGCCGCCATTGCCACCTTACTTGCGTTTTTCCAACCTTTTCCCATGAGCCTAATCCTTGTCGGTATTCGATTTGAGTCAACATGATGTCTGCGGGACTGGTAAAAGGCAAGCTTTGACAAGGCTGGAAATAAACGGAGGGGGGGAGGGCTTAGACCTGTTCTTTCTTACCCAAATAGCGCCATTGCCCCTCTTTAAGGGGGCCTAGTTTCAGCCGTCCAACACGAACTCGCTTCAGGGAGACCACTTTTAGATCGACCGCCTCACACATGCGCCGAATCTGTCTTTTACGCCCCTCAAGCAATACAAACTGCAACAGGCACGGTTCCAACTCCTTGACTCCTGCTCGTTTGAGCGGTTTGTCGTCCAGGCTCAAACCAAATCGAAGAGTCTCCAATTTTGCCTTTGTAATGTCTCCCTCGACACGTACAAGGTATTCTTTGTCGATGCGACTTTCCTGACCAATGATCTTTTTCGCCAGCACTCCGTCTTGAGTCAAAATCAACAAGCCTTTAGAGTCGATGTCTAGGCGGCCCGCTGATGCAAGGCCCTTTAGATGATAGGGGCTAAACCGGTTGCGGCTACGATCACGACGATCTTGATTGGTAGGTAGGATCAGCTTCTGGGCGAGAGGATAAGGGTCATCCGATGGTGACGACAAATAGCCAATGGGCTTATTGAGAATAATGGTGACTTTCTTCCCAAGAAGATCCTTGCCTTTTTGACTGAGAGTGACTTTTGCCGAGGGAAGGACTTTAGTTCCTAGTTCAGTAATGGTCTCTCCATCAACACGTACGCAGCCCTTGGAGATCAAGTCGTCGGCCTCACGACGGGAACAAATTCCTTGACTGGCCATTAACTTGGAAAGCCTCAGTTTTTCCTCACCCATGGGTGTGACCTCCGCCTAAAAATGGGAATGAATCGAATCCAAATGAGGCAAACATTGAGTTCTTTCGAGAAAGTTTCCGAGAGATTGTCAAAATCTTCTCACCTTTTCCGGGGATTGACTAAAATTAATCTTGGGTCGGTGGTGCGGCCCAGATGGTGGGAGTATATGAGTCAAAGAGTGGTACGTCAGCAGAAAACCGCGATGAGCAGCCTTTGGCGCTGGGTCGACGTTATTCAGGGAGTTGCCTTGTTTTCGGCCGTGGCCATGGTGCTTTCGACATTTGTGTATTTGCTGATATCGAATAGCTAAGGAAGGAACAGGCAACGATAGCCTTGGTTCCAGGAGAGGCTAATCGCCTCAAGGCAGGGCCCCAGCTTTGTCTTGTTGATGTCGCCCCAAACGTTCTGTAGAAACTCATAGGGACCATTCTCGCCCCTTTTACCAGCCAATTTAACTGCCTCATTTTGGGCCAGAGCCTCCAGGCTTGGGCGCGGGTATACCCAGCCACTTTGCGGGCTGGGTATACCCAGCAAATGAAAGGTGAGATGAAAGTCAGAGATTAGTGGTCCACCCATGGTTACAGAGTCAAACCAGATTTGTAAAGGCAGAGTGTAAGCCAATCGCACCTTGGTGGTCTTCTCCATTAGAGCAGCCCACCGCTAGCGCCCACTTCAGCCCAAATGTCGTCACATTCGAAAAGTCGGACTCGTTGAATAAGCGCAGGGTCGGCGACCAAGGATTTGAGTCGTTGGTACACATAGAGGGCTATGTTCTCAGTGGTCGGGATGTGGTTTTTGAAGTATTCCACGTCCTGATTGAGAAACCGGTGATCCAGTTCCAGGCTGATTTGAGCCAGCAATCGGTCGGCATCAACGAGGTTGATCACCATTCCGCTGGCGGAATCAATCGGTCCCGTGAAGTGGGCTTCCAACACATAGTTATGTCCGTGTCCATGGGGTGAGTAGCAGGCACCAAAAGTCTCGCGATTTTTAGATTCACTCCAGGCAGGGTTCTCGTAGCGGTGCCCGCAGGAAAAATGAACGCGACGAACAAAGGTGGCCGATGGAGAAGAGGATTGAGAATTCATAAAGTTCCTTTGTCGGAGCCTCTACACAAGAGATATGCCTCCGTCTACATTGAGAACGCTTCCCGTCGTCCAGGAAGACTCCCCTGAGCCTAAGAAGTACACGGCTCTGGCGACTTCTTCCGCGGTGCCGACGCGACCCAAGGGCTGAAGCTTGTCCAGGTAATTCCTCTGGTCCTCTGAGAGTGTGCCGTGAATGGGGGTGTCCACAATTCCAGGGCACACACAGTTGGCGTGAATGCCTCTGTCGGCCAATTCAACCGCCAAGGAGAGTGTCCAATTGATCACCGCGGATTTTAATGCCGAGTAACTGGCTGTCCCAGGAACGGGCCGATGTCCCAAAGTCGATGACACATTGACGATCGCGGATGGGGCGGCCTTTTCCAGAAGAGGCAGTAGAGCTTGGGTGAGCAAAACGGGGCCGAGAAGGTGGACGCGAAAGCTCTCTTGCCATTCATTACGGGTGGATTCCAGAAAGGTGGCTCTTTTGATCAAGCCGGCATTATGAATAAGAGCATTTAAGCCTTTGCTGCCAACCGAGGAGAGGATGCTTTTACCCATCTTTTCCACCTGGTCCAAATCTGCCAAGTCGCAGGGAAAAACCTGGGCAGGGCCATCCAAAGACTGCGCGGTGGCTTCCAGCTTCTTAGGGTTTCGCCCGAGGAGCCAGACCTCGTATCCTGCCTTTGAGTAGGCTTGCGCAATAGCCTGACCGATGCCGCTTCCCGCACCGGTTATCAGAGCCGTTTTCGCCATGGATCACTCCTTTGGTCAGGTTGTGGTCGAGTGGACTACATCGCCCATGTGGTGATGGGTAAACTAGAACTAGCAAAACTGTCGAGGATTGACAATTGGGTAAACTCTGCGTCCAGGAAGGACTCTGTTCATGCGCCCAGTATCAAGTTACCATCTGATGGTGTTCGGTCTTAAAGTGTTCGCCATCTCATTTGCGCTCAGCTGGGTGTTTCTCGCCCAATTTTGACGGGCGATTTGGCCCCCTTGAAAAGCAAAAAGCCGACTTGGTGAAGTCGGCTTTTTTGTTTCCATTTCCTTGGCGATGGATCAGGCGGCTTTGTGCTGTCTGCGCACATAAGCCTGATACTTCTTGTCGAAGTCCTTTGGCTTTTCGCCCTTGCGATTCACAAGTCCTTCCTTGAACCATACAAAATGCTCTTCACAAAATGCGGATCGAACCACCTTTTTGCCACATTTTTCGACCGGGCAGCGCTCAGGTATTTTCGCAACTGATCCGCCACCTTGATTCTGGTTTTCTGGATTGCCTTTTTTTGCCATATTCACTCCTTGCTAGGCCAATACAGTCTTATCGGCTGTCCCCATGGAGTGCTTTAATTCGAGACGTTGGCCCTGTCCTCGGCATTTGCCACTTCAAGCTGAGTGAGGTCGAGTTGATTTAACTCATTGATTTCCCAGCCCTTAAAGTTTTGGTCCTGCAACATGGAGAAATGAATTTCACCCAGTGGCACCATGATGTGATCTGCCATCAGGGTCTCTACCGCCTGTTGACAGATATCCTGGCGTCGATGGGCCTGGGTCTCCAGCCGGAGCCTTTCAACTAAAAGGTCAAATGCAGGATTGTGGTACTTCAGGTAGTTCTCTCTGTGTTGAGAAGTAAAATTCTCCAAGGCAGCTAGGCAGGTGGGTCGATCGAGAGAAACACCTTTGCGAAAAACCATAGCGGGAGTCACCTGCAGCTGGTGGAGATACATTCCCTGTTCGCGGCCATCTAACTGGAAATTCCAATCCAGGTTCTGGCTCCACTGTCCCTGTAGCCATTCCATTCCGCGCTGGATGTCGTCTCCCCCCATTTTGCTAAAACCAATCACTGAAAGGGACAGCGGAGGGTACCTGTGGTTAGCAGCCAGCGCACGAGCTTCATCTTGGTCAAAGGGGTAACAGGGCGGACGTTTCATGTAGTGAATAGGAAGGCTGGGGCAGCCTGGTCGGCCAAGAGCATGATAGAGTTCTTTGAGTTTGTCATAATCCAGGGCAAGAGTAAGGGCTCGACGGAGTTCAGGCTTATCTTTAAGTGCCGGGCCAAAACCAAGGTAATCGAAGCGGGCCAGAGGTACCTGGAAAAAATCAGCGCGAGAGCGATACTTATCGATCAAAATAGATGGCAGGCGCCTAAGCAGATTCAAGTGCCCTGTCTCGTAAAGGCGCAAGGCTGTGGTGTCATCATCGACGAGCAATACCTCAACTGCCGGTCTCTTTTGGGCGTCAGGATAATGAGGGTTGGCTTCCAGCCGAATGCGCCCTCGGTTTCCCCATTCCGCAACCCGATAGGGACCATTGACCACAACTTCCTGGGCCCGGGATTTGTTGGCTATGGGAAGGCTGTGGAGTGGAGCCAGAGCAGGAGATGCCAAACGGTACTCAAAATCTGAATCGGGAGTCGCCAAATCAAAGGTTAAAATGTGAGAAGACCTTGCCTTGATTCCCAACTTGGAAGGCTCCAGTTTTCCGGCCAGGATTTCCCTGGCATTTGCCAAGCTGAGGAGCAGCTCGGTTTGTACCGAGCGAGTGGCAGGATCAACCAGCCGGCGGAAGGCATTCACGTACTGGGTCGCTGTTACCGCGCTTCCGTCACTCCATTTTCGCGAAGGGTCCAGATAGCAGGTGAGTCGCTTTTGGTTTTGCCAATTGCAATGGGTGGCACCTTCTGGGACGAGTCCGATGCCGGGCCGATAACGATAGAGAGATCGATATAAGTTGTAGAGGAGATAACTGCCCGAAGCTCCTGAAATGTGAGCAGGATCCAAGTCCATGGGCTCGCCGAGGAGGTGAAAACGGAACACCGCCGGTTTTCCCGAAAGCAACAGACCTGAAATGGCATTGAAGGAAAGCAGGCTGATGGCGATCAGCAGAATTAGACCAAATTTTGAGCGCAGTGATCTCCAGATTTTTGCCATGGGGGCTTATACCTTTGTTTTTATTCAGAATGAATGAAAATTAGTGATTTCAGTTGTTTAGATCCTGAAACATGAAAAAAAGATAAACAGGCAAAAACCCTCAGACATCGCCATCTTAGAGGTGGCCTGGTACAGAGGATGCAGTCAATAAGACCAGGGTGGGGCTTAAGAATTCAGCCCTATGTACCGATATGAGATATCGGAAGCCTATAGGGATCGGGAGAAGATGAGAAAATTCGTATCCATTGGGTTTGTCAGTTTTGGGGTGGCGGTCTTATTGACCTACTTCACCAACTGCGACGTGTATTCAGAGAACAATCTGTTTGCCGAGTTGACCACTCGTTGTGTGGATACGGACGACTGTATCAATCAGAGCTCTGAGTTTATGGAGCTTAAAATTAACTCGGAAAATAACCTCCCCATCGGTCCCGCCGAAACTGAATTTGATGTGGGTGGAGATTGCAATGAGGGAGGATACATCCAAAATGTGATCATTTGGGAGTTGTTCCTGGATAACACTATGATTCAGACGTCCCAGTTCTTGGGCTTAAATGGCCTGTGTGTCAACGGCCGTTTTTCAATGAGAGTCCGCCTCGTGCGTCCCGGTCTTCAGGATACTGGTGGGGTTCGTCGCGAACACCGATTGGAAGTGGAGATCGTCGGTATGGATGCGGAGGGGCAAATTTTCAAGAACCCCCTTTTAGCGCGAAAAAATATCACTCTTGTTCCCCGCTAGAACGAACTTCTGGCAATCTTTTGCTAATCCAAATGTCGTCTAAGCAAACACAATTATCTTTATCGCAAATGACAGGTTGGCGAGGGAAAATCACCTCCTCGTGAAGATTGCCAATCGAGCCACCCACACGACAGGTGGCTCGATAGATGGAACCATCGACATCGATACTGAAACTCTCAATACCCGCGAAACACTTCCAGCCCTTCCATCGGTTTTGGCGCAGAAGGCTTGCCGTAGAACGATTGAAGGCTTTGATGTGGCCATCGGCACTTCGTTGCACAATGTGCTTGCTGAGATCCAAAGGGATTGGGTGAATGGGGGTTCTCGGGTGGCGGCTGCCATGTTTGAGAAGCCAATTCTTTTGTTCTAGAGTGTAGGGATAATTCTCCGCGCCCATTGCCAATCGTACGGCCTTGGCTTTGACTGAACATTCAGGAGCTAACTCCTGAATTGTGTCCATGAGCCGCCGACTCTGCTCAAAAAATTCGGGCAATGCAAGGATCGAGACATGAACCGGGATACTGGGGCCCGCGACCTGGAGAAGTTCAATGAAACGATCCTGGTTGGCAAACTCCCAATGGTAACTGAGAACGAGAAAATTAATGGAGTCCAAATTTTCTTTCCACCAATTGAGATGTCGTGAACCATTGGAATCGAGTTCCAGTATCAAGCGTTCTTGTTCGCGGCAGAATGTCAAAAAAGGGCCAATGTCCTTCCATAGAGTGGGTTCGCCACCTGAAAATACCAGATAAAGGCGCTTCTCAGGATTCGAGTCCAGCAGGTGTTGAAGAAAGCCAATCACCTTGTTGATCTCTGGAAAGGACGTCTTGCCGTCGTGAAAACGCGGGTGGCAGTAGCTGCACTTTTGGTTGCACACTCCTGATGCTGTCCAAAGGACATAAATCAGGTCCTGCGCGGGTGGGACCTTTTCCAATGCCACATATGGGTGTTTGACTGGAGTCATGGA
The DNA here is from genome assembly GCA_020635075.1 of Pseudobdellovibrionaceae bacterium. NCBI lineage: Bacteria > Pseudomonadati > Bdellovibrionota > Bdellovibrionia > Bdellovibrionales > Pseudobdellovibrionaceae > Pseudobdellovibrionaceae bacterium. The sequence continues at coordinate 972,759 of JACKAM010000001.1, forward strand.
GTGATCCTAGTCATTTCGCTATCTGTCTGTCTAGCAATTGTTGATATCGCAATTTATGGGAAAGTTAGTCAAATGGGGAATCCTCATCGGTTGAGGACTCGCCCTCTTCGCCTGCGGGCTCAGTTATTGTGTCGGCATCGGCGGGGATCACGTCGGTTGTGGGTTCTTCCTCCGTCGCCTCTTCCGGGGGAGATGTGGTTTTCTTTTTTACTGGCGCGGGAGGAGTTGTGACGGACGGGGGAGAGGGAGCGGTAACTGTCGTACCCACGGGCCTTACTTTGGAGGTGGAGCCGACGGGCCGCAATCCTGGTTTGGTCGCAGGCGGTGAGACGGGTTTACTCTCAGCCTTAGATTCCGTCACCGGTGTTGGTGGGGGCGTTGGACTGGTTTGAGCCGGAGCTGGGTGATTGGTTGGGGGAGATTTCGAGTCCTCTGCGGCAGATTGTTTCTTCATGACAGGACGGGGTTGAGGTTTCGCTAGCACCGGCTTTGGTTTTGGCTCAGGCGGTGGACTGGCCTTTCTTGCCACTGGTCTGGGTTTCTCAGCGGGAGCTGTGGTTTTCTGCTCGCGAGGAGGTGGTGGTGGAGCCGGAGCCGCCTTGGTCTCAGGCGGTTTGGGTTTGTTCTCTTTGATTGCAAGGGGTGAGGGGGCTCTTGATACGGGTTTTGAAGGCGGGAGAGCTTCCTTTACGACTTGGATGATTGGCTTCTCGGAGGACTTGGGCGCCTTTGGATCGACGGGTGTCTCAGTCGGTGGAGGTGGAGCTTCATCTCGCTTTTCCCTGGGATCAGGAAATACCTCAGGTAGAGCTTTACTCAAGGTCCGAAACCAAATGGGAGTCAAGGAAGCCGTGTCAGACTGGAGTTGTACCCGATTTAGGGCAATCTGCCGCAGATACTCGGGGTGTTGCATGGGGTGGATGTGCTGAGCCTTGGTCGGTTTGATGGCCGTGGCATGGGAGTTAAAGGCGACAAAATGTTGAATGGTTGAATCCTCTAGCAAGTAGTTGAGAAAGTCATGGGCCTCATTGAGGTGAGAGGTAGTTTTTGAGATACCGACCAGGCTGATCCACAAGTTGGTTTTGTCCTCGGGAAGCCAGTAAGTGGGGGGTGTTTCCCCTTGATTCATAATCACTTCGGAAGCGGGCCCATTGGCAACCTGAATCACATCGGCTTTGCCCTGTTTCCACATTTCGCCAGGCAAATCATTGGAAATGGACACTTGATCTAGGAGATCTTTGGTGGCCATGGCCAGCTGTTCCCACTTTTCCTGTTCCAGCCACTCGGGAAGGAGGGTGCCCGTTTTTTCAAGAAAACTAAAAATCTCGACCTGTTGAGGAAGTAGGGAAATACGTCCCTTTAGCTTTTTGTCGATCATCAGAGATTTCATGTCACCCGGAGGCAAGCCCACCTTGGGATTCCAAAGAAAGCCGTTGAGTCCCCAATTTAAAGGGAGAAGGAAACGAAAATCAGGATCATAGGCAAGGCGGATGAAATCAACGGAGACCTTACTGATTTTAGGGATTCGTGATTTGTCTAAATCAGCAAAAATTTGCGAGCCGACGGGGTCTTGAGCCATGTAGGAGAAAAGCTGTATCAGGTCGTAGTTGGCCGGCCGCTCGGAAATTTCCTCCCAGAGGGCTTGATCCGTCTCCATGGGGATGCCTACGACCTGAATGCCGGTTTTCTCCTCGAATCCAGTTAAGACCTGAGGGGGCAGGTAACCTCGACGATAAAGGAGCTTGATCTCTGTGCCGGCCCGGTTGCGAAAGAGGAAGCGCTTTTCAATACTGCGCAGTCCCCACCAGGTTCCCATCAAAAAAGAAAAGGGAATGACCAGCACTAGTAACTTTAGAAACCGGTTCATTCCCTTATGTTAAACTGACGCGTTAGGTAGACCAATTAGATTTCAATATTAACAGGATCGAAGTCGACCAAGATCTGAGCCCCGGCCTGAGGGATGTAATCCCCGTAGAACAAAATGCTATTAGCCTCAGCATTATAGACCCAACCACCAGACAGGGGTCCAGGATTTTCCTCGACCCGCGGCACGAATTGTCCGTTGACTTTAACTGTAATGCTCTCAGGAATTGGCTCTCGCTTGAGGAAGAACTGAGTCGAGAGAGTCAGAATATTCTCTGAGATGGTTTCAAGTTCGGTAGCGAAGTCACCGCAGAGACTTCCGACCACGCCGCCAGCGGCTTCAGCCATGGCCTGGTTACGCTTGCCGTAGATGCGGCCACCACCCGAAAGCGCTGAGAGGCAATCAGAATCGCCATCGCGAATAACAATGGAGTTGACACTAAACCGCTTGGTCGCCCCGCTCGAGTTCGTGAGGGTCTCCAAGTACTCCATATATTTGGCAATGGTATGTCCCTTTGCTGAATCGTAATAGGAGTGACCAGGATTGGTGTAAGCGTCGTATTGGTTCTTAATGTAGGCGCTACCATCGTGAGAAAAGTCGTCTTCGTCACTGACAAGGATGACGGCAAAAAAACTGTCCGCCCTCAAGAAGCCGGCATTCCCGGGGTTGTTAAGTGCCCAGGGGATGCTGTGAAGCGTCCGCTCATCACCGTAGCCGCTGGTCCCAACCATGATATTGCCAATAAAGACGTTGGCAATGTCTGGGGTTTGCGGCGTGATGACGGGAACTCCTCCGGCGCTCTTAAACAGAGAAACATTGGAGTTACCAGTAAAGGCTTCACGATAGGCATCGGAGCCAATGACAGCGATCCGGTAATCGAAACTTCGCGAGGCGAAATCGCCAATAAAGCTTTCGAAGTTATCAGCAATATTTTGTTGCGAAGTGTGCATCGACCCTGAATTGTCGATGACCCACAGCAAGTCAATCTTGGCCGACACCGCGCCAGTGTTCTGAAAGAACACTTCCGTGTCTGGCAAAATTGAAAAACTGGGTGAATTCTTATCACACCCAACCGTCAACAAAAGAACGGCGAAACTAACGCCCAATAAAGCGCCTGTTCTTTTCATGGCAAAAAGCCCCCTGTTCGGACCAATGGTCCGTTGATACACGTCCAACCTTTTGTAGGAACTTTAGAGAAATAGGAGCTTACATGCAGGTGTTACTGATCTTATCGACGAAAGTCCTGGTTTTTAAAGAGGGTGAAGCCATAGGTGTGTCCTGGGCCTAACTGAGCGGGACTCCACGACTTCTCGTAGCGTGACTTAAAATGAGAAACATAATGCCTTGAAATCAAAGATGAATTTAAATTGTGAAAATTGTCTTTTTCGTTCATTTTGTTGAGTCGATTGACAGAAAATGAGATTTGGCCGAAAAAAATTCGACCTATTTTGTCGAACAAAATGTCACTTTTGCGATGATCGGTGGTTGGGAATTTACATAGATGTGCCTGTTGCCCTGCGGGTTTGAAATGATAGGATTCGGTTATGACCAAGCAGAAAAAAATTCGTGTCGGAGTTCTTTTTGGCGGCAAATCAGCGGAACATGAAATTTCGCTGTTGAGTGCCCGCAATATTATTGAGGCCATGGATCGGGAGAAGTTTGATGTCGTCCTAATTGGCGTGGACAAGAAGGGCTGTTGGCATCTCAATGAGTCCTCTCAATTGTTGCTGGAGTCTCAGAATCCAAAATTGATTAAATTAAATGCCGCAGGAATGCCGATCTCTGTAGCCCCGGGGACTTCGGACCGCGCCTTGGTGGCCTCAACAGGGACTCTTGAAGGGGTGGATGTGGTGTTCCCAATTCTTCATGGGCCGATGGGTGAGGATGGGACTGTCCAGGGCTTGTTAAAGCTGGCTGGGATTCCATTTGTTGGCTCAGATGTTTTAGGCTCGGCGGTAGGCATGGATAAGGATGTGATGAAGCGCCTTCTGCGCGATAGCGGCTTGCCAGTCTTACCCTGGGTCACATTGAATCGCCGCCAAGGGCACAAGTGGGACGCAAAAAAAATATTGGGCGAGCTGGGACCAACAGTGTTCGTCAAGCCGGCCAACATGGGAAGCTCGGTGGGCGTCAATCGGGCAACAAGTGAATCAGAACTGGATGCGGCCATCGCTGAGGCCTTTCAGTTTGATCACAAAGTGTTAGTAGAAAAGGGCGAGAAGGTCCGCGAGATTGAAGTGGCTGTTCTGGATGGCGATCCTCCCCAGGCATCGGTTGCTGGCGAAATCGTACCTAAGGGGGATTTTTACTCCTATGAAGCCAAATACGTGGACGAGAACGGCGCCGACTTGGTCATTCCCGCCCGCCTTGAGGATGATCAAAGTTCCCAAGTCAGGGACCTTGCCCTTAAAACCTTTGCCACTTTGGATTGTTTTGGCTTGGGGCGGGTGGATTTCTTTTTGACCGCCGACGGAAAGTTCTGGGTGAACGAGATAAACACCATGCCGGGTTTTACCCGAATCAGTATGTACCCCTCCTTGTGGAAAGCTTCAGGAATCTCCTACCCGGATTTGATCGAAAAGCTTATTCACCTGGCCATTGAAAGAGGAAAGCGGGATCAGTCCCTAAAATCCGATTATTAGACTAAACCAGGAGTCCCTCTTCGGCGATAAAGTCTGCCAAGGCCAAACAGGCGTTGATCTTGTCGCCATCAAAAAAGTTCTTGGTGAAGGCCTCGCCATCAAATAGGCCAATCTCCAGTCCTTGCCAGATAAGGGGCAGACAGAGCTCGCTTTTGACAGCCGGATCACATTCATAATAGGGGGCACCATCGGCCACAGCTTCCTTCACATCCTGAATCAAGAGAGGTTGTTGATTCAGGAAGGCTCGGGAGTTGTTGCTCTGCCGGGCAAACTCCTGAGTCAAAGGGAAGGCCGCTCGACTTGGGGCTCCGATGTAACACAGCTTAATCAGATTGGGTTGATCGAGTTCGTTTCCATAATTATCGTCAATAAAACTCGGCTGGCTCAGGCCCTCACACTTTTGGTAGAGTCCGAGCCAATCGAGATGGACTTTTTCATTGAGCCAATGCAGAGCCGTATAAAGGCGACTTAGGCGAAGAAGGTTTTTGTCGTGAAGCTCGAAGGCCCACTTGAGTTCAAAAGGGTTTTGAACCATGCCAAATCCACAGGTGTTGTCCTCTGAAATGCGCGGAACCCGATATTGATGTGGGGGCTGGAGAAGCTCTGCTCCGAGTCGTTGCGAAAGGTTAAGGCGTAACTCGCTGATTTGAAAATGATGGCGGGCCTCATCGAATTCCAGTCCCAACAGGTCAAACAGTTTTTTTGCTTCAAGACTCATCCTTGCTCCTGGTCCCTTTTTAGAGCATCCTGGAATAGAAATCAAGGAGGCCACCTGTGTTGAGTCGAAGCTTTGAAGGTCTGTTCACGTTGCTGGTGATTGGCGGTTTGTCCGCCTGCGTGGGGCCAGGTGTTTCAAACAAAAAATCTGATATGATGGAGTCCGAATTGAAGGTTTACATGCAGCGCGGACAACAGGAGGCTTTGGAACTTAAAACAAAATTGGTGGGTGAGCTTTCCAAAGGCTTAAAGGAGGGCGGTCCGGTGAAGGCCATTGCCGTCTGCAAAGATAGGGCTGAAGAAGTGACAGCCCAGGCGGCAAAAAAGGGAGTTCGCATGGGGCGCACGAGTTGGAAATTGCGCAATGTAAACAATAAAGGGGAGCCATGGATGGAGGATTTATTGAAAGAATGGCAAACCACACGCTTAAACACTCCGGCCGCAGCCCGAGTGGTGGTGCTCGCCAATGGCCGCATCGGCTATGCAGAGCCTCTTTATACCATGCCCCTTTGTGTGAATTGCCACGGGCAAAACCTAAAGCCCGAGGTGGCACAGCAGATCAAGAAACTCTATCCAGATGATCAGGCCACTGGCTTTCATGCCGGAGACCTGCGTGGGCTTCTCTGGGTCGAGTTTAGCCGTTAAAGCCGGCCCCTTGTTTATTGATCCACAAAATCCTTTGTCAGTGACAACAGGCCCTTTGCCGACCATTCTCCCGGACAAAGGCGGCACATGGTTTTGTGGATCAATAGTCAAGGGGCCCCCGACGAAGGCGACTGCCCTTCGATCGAAATTAATACTGGTTCCTGAATTGACGAGCCAGACTCCGGAGGATCAATATGCTTAAAACCGAGTTCGGCTTGGCGCTGCGCTCTGAGAGAGAGCGCTGCTGCCGGACGCTGTGTCTGAGGTTTTAAGCGTGTTGATCGTAGGAGTCTGGCGGCCAAGTAAGAAACGCATTAATGAGATCAACTTTTGAGAGGGTGGGGGTGTGCTTAACTGGCGAGGGGGGTGCTCATTTGGGTGCGGACGGGGAAGGTCAGGATAAATTGGGTGTTGGGACATTCGCTATTAATGCTGAGGGTCCCCCCATGTTGTTCCATGATCCCTTTGGAGATGCTGAGTCCTAAGCCAGTACCCTTGCCGCGGGGCTTGGTGGTGACAAAGGGCTCAAGAATCCTATCGGCTAAATCCTTGGGAATCCCGGATCCGCTGTCAGTGAAGGTGATGACAATCTGGTTCTGGTCGCATACAGCGTGTATGCGGATCCACTTTTCATCTAGGTCCTGCAAGGCATCGATAGAGTTTCCAATTAGGTTGAGAAAAATCTGGCCAATTTGTGATTCACGACAGGCAATTTTGAGATGTTCAGGGATGGCGCTGTCATCAAACTGGATTTCGGCGGATCTTAATTTGCTCTCGTAGATTTCCCTCACCTCATTTATGATCTGCTTGACTGAGGTTTCAACAAATGGATCGTTTTCGCTGTTCCTGGAAAGAGACTTAAGGGAATCGACGATGGCATTTACCCTCATGGTCATCTTGCGCATTTTTTCGATATTGACGAGGATATCCTCAGGGGGAAGTTCTTTCTTGGAGTTAACACGAAACTCAAGTAGATCCAGTAGGCCAATGATGGCTGCCAAGGGATTTTTGATTTCGTGGCCAATGCCGGCTGAAACCTGTCCTAAAACAGAGAGTTTTTCTTGAGCGACAAGGGCCTGTTGTTGATCAACAATGAGTTTCTCGGCCATTTTTTGTTCGGTGATATCGATGCCGATAATAGTGGCGGCGGTGCCGCCACTGTATTTCTTCGCCACGCTCAAAATTGTGCGTGGGTCCTGCTCCGTATTCACCAAGAACTCGTAGTTGAGCTGGTCTGAAGGGCTGTGAAAAAGGCGTTTGACGAATTCCAGGTAGTCCTGGTTTCCGCCGCGGAATCCAATTCTTTTGCCGACAATCTGCTCGGGTTCAAGGCCTAACAATTTGGCAAGATTCTCGTTCACGGCGATGTAGGTGAGGTTTTCATCCACCCAGGAAATGGTACAGGGGACCGCCTCAATCAAGGTTTTAAAACGATCTTTCTCATTTCGTAGCTGGTGGCGCAAATGAGAACAATACCCCAAGGTCAGGGCCAATGCGCCGACCACAAGAGCAAGCACTACAGTGAGAAAATTTAATTCAAAAGAACCAATCATGCCGACTATTTATCGGCAAATGAATGGAATTGGTTTCTATATTATGGGCAAACTAGACCTACCCCGACTCGACTTCAAGGGAGTGGTCTAGGGAGGCGGGTGCCATAGGGCTCTTTGTCCGCCCTAAACTTGCCCATTGGTCCCAAATGGTCCGCCATCCGCGTGAGTTCCAGTGTCCCGTCGCGCAAAAAGCCACTGGCCGAAAAATAGCCAGCCCCTGGAACAGTGCCAACGTTGGGGTTGGGCAGGCCTTCCATCCACACCTCTCCGGTTTCAGCATAGAAGGTGACGTCGGCCCAGCGGTCGGAACTGATTTGCATATCCATCATGTGGACTCGGGCCTTAAGCTTTACTGAACCACCGAAGGGATCGTCCACCAGGTAGATGCGAATGCGCAGGCGAGTTTTGGTCACCCCTGCAGGCTCCACCACCGTGCCTACGTAGTCGCCTAAAAGGGGAGAATAAAACTGACTCAGTCGATGGCGCAAATCAGTTAAGTCCCGCTCACTCGGGGCAATCACTTGCCGAGTCACGCGAATGGCCTCGATTTCACCCACAATTCCAGAGCGTATTCGGTATTGGGCATTGGTCATCTGGCCATTGAATATAAAGCCACTCACTGCCGCACGTAGACTGTTTGAGGCACCGCCGTTGTTTCCGCCCGAAAAATCCTGACCGGCATAGACCATTTCAAAAAAACCGGTCTTTTCATTGAAGGAGGCCTGGAAAAACTTATCGTCAGTGGCCAAAATCGCATCTTTGCGTCGGTACTGGCCAATCAGTTCGGGCCGCGAGGCCAGGCGGCCGTCCTCGTTGCGTCCGCCAAAATTGGACATGGAAAAAAGGCGGATCTCAACGTCATAGCGATCCACTTCTTCGCCCTTCTCGTTTTTTTTGGTCAGACTTCCTTCGTAAACCCCTTCAACCTGATCATAGACACCAAGAATCTCCTGGCGATTTTCATCCGGGACATCCTTGTCGGGTGTCAATCCTACATTGCATCCAAACAGAGACAACAGGCACAAAAGTGCACTTACTCTACAGAGTGAGATCATGGTTACGATCCTCCATTGGCTTGGTCGAAGAGTGAAGACGTTGATCATCAGGTGAATTATTCATGGTCATTGGATTGGGCGTATCTGCCCCTTCCTCAAAGCGGCCCAGTAACCAGGATAGGCGGGATTTCCACCATAGCGAAATGTCTTCGACAATGGCATAGCCACATGGAACCCAAATCAAAGTTAAAATGGTGCCGCTGGCGAGACCCCAGGCTAAAGCCAAGGTCATGGGGACAAGCATGCGTTCATAGCCACCCCATCCATAAGCGGTCGGCAAAAGACCTCCTATGGTGGTCAGGCTTGTCACCATTACAGCGCGCAGTCGGGCCCCAGAGGCCTGAGCTAGAATCTGGTGTAAATCCAAGTGAGGTTTTTCTTGCTTGAGATCGTTAATGTAGCTCACCAGAACAATGGCCGAGTTGACGACTACCCCAGCCAACCCCACGGTGCCAATCATAGCTAAAAAACTCAAAGGTCGGTTGTGAAGAAAGAACGCCCAACTAATCCCAACCAACCCAAGAAAAATGGTGGAAAGAATAAGGCCCGAGTGTAGAAAACTGTGGAACAATAAGACCAATATCGCAAAGATGCCGAGCAAGGCGAGAAGCAAGGCCTGTTGCAGCGACGTCATGGATTCCTGGGTACTCTCTTGTTCCCCGCCGAAAACGGAGGTAACTGCCGGATAGGTCCTTTTCAGGTTAGCCGCAATGCTCTGGGCTTTTTCATTGAGGGCGATTGAGGTGATGACTGATGGGATCACCCCGCTTTGCACTGTGATTGAGCGTTTAAAATCGTGGTGTTTGCGTACCGCCGGGCCTTCTGTGTCTTCAATGCGCACCAAGGAAGAAAGAGGAATCAGTTTGCCGGTTTTTTCCATGACGTGAGTGGCCTTGATAGCATTAAAGGTTTCCCTTTGCTGGTCATCATAGCGGATGCGTAAATCAAAATCGTCCCCATCCAAAGTGAGTTCCGTGGCAACAGCACCCTGGAGAGCAGTTCGCAGTGCCACGCCAATGGTCTGCGTGTCCAGATTCATACTGGAGATCGCCCCGTGGTTGGGAACGATCCGATACTCCGGTCCGCCGCGAACCTCATCATTTTCAACGTCCACCACGCCGGGAATCCTTGTTAACTGTTCCTGGAATTCAGTCACAAAGCTCTTGAGTTGCCTATAGTCTTTGGATCTAAAAGTTGCGCTGAGAGCGGCCCCAACCGGAGGGCCATGCCTCGAAGCATCGAAAGTGAGTGTTTCCAGCTGACCCCGATCGATGGTACGCAAGCGTTGCAGGACTTCCTGTGGGTCGAGGGTTTTGGCCGCATTTGCTGTGACAGCGATGACCATCATGCCCACGTATTCGCCATTGACGGAGTTTTCGCTCCCTGAACGGCGGGAGACCCCGGATCTGGCAATGACATAATCGATATTGTCATTGCCGAGCACTCGGGTCGCCTCTTCGGAAACCCGCTTGGTCATTTTATCCATAGTTTCCAGATTAGTTGTAATAGGCGCTGAGAATCCCGAGAAGTAATACTCCACGTCGTCCGTAGGGAAGAGTTCAAAACGATTTCCGTAACGTGCGAGGACCAGGCTCGACAACAACAATAGGGAAAGTGCTAGGAACACCAGATAGCGACGCCGAATGCAAAGGTCCATAAAACGTTCAAACCTAATGCGCAGAGGTTCAAACCAGTTTGTCTTGGTTTCGGCACTTGGGTCTTTGTTCCCGGCATTGTCCAAGACCGTAAACTGCAAACGGCTGGGGAGTAAAATAAAGCTCTCAATCAGACTCATGACCAGAGCGATACTCACCATAATAGGAATCCAGCGGATAAACTGACCCATCACCCCTTTGGTCACAAGCATTGGTAAAAAGGCGGCGATGGTGGTGAGCACAGTTGCCGTCAAGGGGAGCCAAAATTGATGAACAGCCTTAAGTGCGGCGGGTTGCCGCTTATAGCCTTCAGCGCGCAGACGGGCATAATTCTCACTGATTACCACCGAGTTATCAACCAGCATGCCAATCGAAATCACCAGGGCCAGCATGGTGATGTTGTTAAAGTTGACCCCCATGAGGGGCATCAGGGCCAAAGCTCCTAAAATCGCTAGAGGCAGACTGAGGGAGGCGACGAAACCTAAAGAGCCGGGTAGAAAGAACAGGAGAATAACCAAGACCAAAACGAGGCCAGAAAGGCCATTGACGACGACAATATCGAGCCTCTCCGCAATGCGGCTGGCCTCGTCGTTATAGGAGATAAGGGAATAGCCGTCAGGGAGCTTATCTTTGCGAAATACTTCAAGCTGTTTATTAAGATTTTCAACCACGCGAATGGCATCTGCATCAGCCCGTTTAGTGACGGTGATTAAGGTTGCAGGCTCGCTATTGACCCTCACCATCACCGAGGGATCCTCCATTCCATCTTTTATTTCAGCTACATCCCGAATGCGAATCTTCTGACCACTGAAATTGCTGCGAATGATAATTTCGCCCATTTCTTCGGCTGACTGAATTTGTCCTGTGACACGAACCAGACGTTGATTGTCAGGGCTGCGAATAAAGCCAGCCGGGATATTGAGGGTCCGGCGTTTGACCGCATCCACGACTTCGCCGATTCCCACATAGGCCTGCTGCATGAGATTTGGTTTGAGCAGGATTTGAAACTCCCTTTCCCGATAGCCACTCATGACGACGTCCGCTACTCCGCGACTGTCTTCAAGAAGAAGTCTGAGGTCGTTGGCGAGCCGGTCTCGACGCCGATTTTCATTGCCGCCTATGAGAGCGAGTTCGAGGATGGGGATTTCCTTGGCATTGGCCACGCGAACGCTGGGGGTATCTTTGATGTCCTGGGGAAGGCCACGCACTCTCTGCACGGCACGGTGGATTTCGTCCTGGGCCTTAAGCGGGTCTCCGCTGTCGATGTCCAGGCGTAGGGCAATCTCGCTGCGGCCTGTGGCAGACAGGGACTTGATGTCCTTAACCCCCTCAATGCCACGCAGTTCGTTTTCTATCTTAAGAGTGACCTGCTCTTCCACTTCTTCGGGGGAGGCTCCAGGGTAAATAGTGGCCACCGTGACGCGGGCAAAGTCCACAGGTGGCCTGGACTCACGCTTCACCTGACGCAGTCCCATGAAGCCCATCAAAACCAAAACGGCCATCAATAGCCAGCTCAGCTTATAGTTGGAAATGAAAAAGCCCAGCAGTTGTTTCATTGGCCGGACTCCTTGGTTTGCACCGTGTAGCCGGCAATGAGCTCATCTCGTGTGGAGGCCAATTCGTTAAGCGCAATATGGTAATCACCAATGGCGCGTGACTTTTTGGTTTGCGCGGCAAAAAAGGCATTGTAGGCAAGTATCACGTCACTAATCGTCGAGCGACCTTGGCGGTAAGCCCGTTCCAGTTCCTTGACTGCCTTTTGGCGCAGGTCCACCATGCGTCCGGCACTTTCGGCAATCTGCAGCTGGGCCTGGCTCTGGCGTTCCTTTTCTCGGAGCTGACTTTCCAGTTCATCGGCTTTCTTCTGCAAATGAAGCTGCTTGCGTTTATGTTCTGCGGTTTTAAAGCTGATCTCTGCCCGTCTCTGTCGTCCATCAAGGGAAGTGGAGAACTGAACTCCCATATAGTAGGTCGGTCGACCCAAGCCCGACATTTCCGCAAAAGCATCCGAAGGTTGTTCTTCAACCCCGGTGAAGCGGGCTTCGCCAACAAGGTCTAGTTGGGGAGCCTGCTGGGAGCGGCTCCAGCGAAGATCATCAGCAGCGATGGCCAATTCCTTCTCAGCAATTTGGTAGGGGCGCAGTTGTTTCAGATCCTTGGCCTGAAGGCGCGGGAGAGGCGGGAGAACCTCTTTGATTTCAAACTCCAGGTCTTGGCCGACCGGGTAGCGAAGCAGTACGAGGAGTTCATCGGCGGCCGTCAAATAGGCGAGAGAGTTGGATTTAACCCTTTGCAACTGTTCCTCGAACTCCGCTTGCACTCGGGACAACTCCCCGGGGTTGGTGAAGCCAACCCTAGATTTATTGCCAACAATCTTGACTAGGTTTTCATAACGGTCTTTGGCGGCCAGGCTTTCTTTAAGATTTTCCTGAGCAACAAAGGCATCCCAATACTTTTTCATACCTTCCACGAGAGCATCTTCGAGTCCTTCGAGTCTTTGCGAGGAGGCATTTTTAAGAACTTCTTGGGCTCGGCTCAGGCGTGAGCGGTGAGCAGTGCCAAACCCGTTTTGCCATAGGTGCTGGGAAATCTTGAGATGAAGCTGGTCCTGGGTTTGTGCTTCCGGCAGATTGATATTTTGCGCAAAGGAGCTGAGTTCACTCTTTTGCGACTGACGTTGATAGCCGAGCTCAAAGTCCGTTCCACTAGAAATACTTTTGTTGAGACTCAAGCCCATCACCAGTTTTTGATCTTTGAGATTGCTGGTGCCCGTGAGGCTTTCGCCGCGGTCTTCCTCGAAATTGGTCTCGGCTCCGAGAGTCCAATCCAGTTCGCTGAGAGCTTCCAGATATTCCTTTTCCTTTTGCTGTTCGTCGAGAGCAAGCTCCTGTGGCGTAAGACCTTGACTCAGTATTCGATCCACCACATGTTGAGGGTTAAGACGCAAGACTTCGGCGCGGGCTCCGCCCGCTGTGAACATGAAGGTGGCAATTGCTCCACTGATATAACCGACAAAATTCATCACTGGCCTCGCCCCCAGTTCACGCCGATCATGAGATTGGTGTGTTGAACATCGACCTTTGCTGTGGAAGCAAAAGGGCTTCTCGATTCCAGCTGCATTTCCATTGACCACTGGCCAAGAAGGAACCACCTCAATGCGGCAGTCATGGACCAATAGCTGTTGGACTTGGAGAAAGTGGCAGAATCGCTTTTGCTGGTTTGGAAGTTAAGAGCCTGTCCCAAGCCGAGTCCGACAGCAGGTTCTAAGGTTGGCCATCCCTTTGGGCGTAGGCCAAGGCGAAATCCGGTCGAGGTGAGGAGGGTTGAGAGCCGGGTGTGCTGATACCGGAAACCTGTGGCGGTGGTGAGGTTCACATCTTGACTGGAGTAGCTGGCTTGAGCGGTGACTTGGGGCAGCCAGGTGGCGCTTGCCTTGGTTACTGAGTCTAAATACCAGCGGCCTTCCAGGCGAAACATGGACGTGGGTTTTAACTGGTTCAGCTGGTATTCGCTTCCGCCACGCTGGGAGCCCAATCCGCCCGGCTCAAAAAACTGCACAAAGAGTCCAAGGCTCCAAGGGGAGTGAGCTTCTTCGCGGGCGAGAATATCCTGGCGGATTTCCACTGTGGCCGGGCTTTGAGGTTGAATGGTGGCTGGGGCTTGAGAAAGCTCGCGCAGAGCTTGATCCCGGGGTTTGGGGGTGGCCCATGCACTCATGCCGAAACCGAGTGCAAAAGCAAAAACCACACATAAGAAAGTTCCACCTGTCCCCACAGGAAGTGCCTTCATGAATCCCCCTCAAATTGAGGTCATTTTCTACCTGTGGTTGTGGCTCAGATGCAAGAAACTTCGAAGGCTTAGGCGCCAAAGGAAAGGGGTTCAACCTCCTGCGTGACGCCCAACATTATGGGTAACGCTGCCCCAGTATTCTGGCCGCGTCCTCCATCAGGCGCTCGGCCTTCTCCAGCAGGTGCTGGGCTTCGGCCGGATTGCGACCAAAGGCAACTAAACCCATCTTCCCGTGCTGGGGGATGGCCGAAAGCATATGAAACTTCACGCCTGAGTTTTTTGCTGGGTCAAACACCAAGTCCTGGTATCCGGGTTGCTTCGTAAAGTACCACCACAGGAGTTCCAGTTCCTTAGCGACGAACTCAGAGCGAACAAAATTATCGGTCATGACGTAATAGAGTTTTTTGCCCGTGGCGCGGGAGACCAATCCGCCCCGCTGATGGTCGTAGTAAGCGTCGTTAAGGATAGCCACGGTTTCCCGCGGGTGGGTGGTGCCGCCCTCGCGGATGTTGGCTTCGCCGAAAACGAAATCTGACTTGCCGAGGGCATTACTCACCTCAAAAAAATCCAAAGCCACGCGTCCAACCACTCCGTGACGGGCCAAAGTGTTGGCATAAGACAAAGCATAATCGGTAAGCAGTTTAACCAGGACTGGATCGTCGTAAGCGGGCTGGCGAGCTCCCTTGTAGGTGGTGCCTTGCAGGATCTGCATATGCGTCGAGAGAAGATCAATCTTTCCATCTCCACCGATGTTGAGCTGCACGCTGGGAGCCCTTTTGTGGGGGACGCCCAGCTCATTCACGCCTCCATCGGTGGCCAGGCGAGCAGAGACCTCTTTCCAGGTCTTGCCGTTTTGTTCGGCCTCTTCCAGAAACTCGCGTATTCGGCGGTGGCGAGTCTTTTTTGGAGTCGAGGGGGTAATGGCCAGATCTTCAAATGGCACCTTAATGATGCCTTCACCGCTGGTGCCGTAGTTGGTTTTCACCCAGGCACTGCCAACGCCCTGATTTTCCATAAACAGGATATCGACCGTTTTTACCGCTGCATCAGTGGAGCGCACACTGTTGAAGCCAACGGCGAAGGGGATATGTGCCTCAGCGGCGGCCTCGCGATTTCCCGCTTTCGAATTTAAGTAGCCAAGAGAGGGATGGATGTTGGTCACAGAAATGCCAAGCTCTGAGGCTAGGCGGCCAAGACTGGATTCGCTGATAAAACCATTGAGCACAGTATTTGCCGAATTAATGTCCTCGCCTAGAATCTGACGGGCAGTTGTTCGAATCATATGCAGAGTTTCGGGGCTGTTGCGAACTTTATCTGAAAGGTAGTCCGAACCAGTATCATTGAGGCTGCGCAAATGAATGCGCTTTCTCATCGATTTTGCCTCGGCCGGCGGAAGGCCTTCAAGTAAATGGTCAACTACAAAGTCAGGAACCCTCTGCGAGGAAATGAAGATGACGTGTACATTGGGGTCCCGGGCGCGGAGGATATTCCACAGTCCTCGATGTTCGTAAAATTCAATGCCCTTGATGCCAGCAATTTCGGCCTTGGGAAGGTTAATCGAAGGAACTGAAACGAGGATCACGGGTTTTCCATCTTGGCGCCTTTGCTCCCACTGGCGAAGACTTTTGCGTTGCTGGCGGAGCTCAGGCCCTTTGATGGAGCGCACCCTCTCCAGGTCGTTGAGGTGGGTGACCTTTACCTCGCCGGAAACATCCTCCCGGCAACGGCTTCGGGCCCAAGCTCCGGTCTCAAGACAGAGAGCCGCAAAAAGGGCAGAGAGGACAACAAATGTCCCCAGATTCATCGGGAAAGGGGATTTCAATTTGGACACAGGCCCTCCACGCGACCGATTGATGAGTAGCAGGGTGTGGGAGTTCAATTTTCGTACCACGATGAAACACCGGGACGGGGGGGGATGCCCAGCCTGAGACGGCTACGTGAAATTCTGCTCACACTCGGGAAAGCCCTACAATCGCCAACTTAGCTCGCCGATAGGGTAATCAGTGGCACGTATGGGAGGTTCAAAATGAAAAGCGTATTTAAGACCCGGATCCGGGCTTTGCTGGCCGCAGCCATGCCCCTTGTGGTGGGCTTTGGAACCTTCTCTTGTACCCGCGATGTGGACCGGGACGCTGTCCTGCGCCTCTCCATGCCCTCTTCGATCAATACCGGACAAAGTGTCATGGAGCTGGAAGTGGTCATCTTCAATATCCGCACCGGAGCAGGTGCGGGCTTGCCAATGGTGAAAGAAATTGATCATCACCAGTTGGAAAATATGATCAGTACCACTGGGACTACGGACACCTTGGACTTTGTTCTCGACCATTACAATATGCATCAGCCTATCCCCAAGGGCGTGGTGATGGTTCAGTATTTGGGAGTCTTTGTAGATACGGGCGATGTCTTGCGTTTTAGCTATGGCGATACCGTAGTGGACACGTCTGCTGGAGGCGATGTCTTTGTGGAGATCAATGCCAGCTTTTTGGGAGCAACAGTCACTAAGGAAGGCCATGCGGGAGGGCGCTACTACAATTCGCCTACTGGTGGCCCGACGGGAGTGATGGTTGGCTATTTTCAGCCGCCCAATGGTAAACCACGTATGGCAGTCACCAAGGAAGAGATGTACAACGGGTGGTTTAACATCTTCCTTCTCGACAACGTGGACTTCACTTATGAAATGCTCGACGGGACACCGGTGTTTAGCAATGTGAATCTGACCAACTTTGCGGCTACAGGCAATCACGTCCTCAAGGTGACCAAGCCAGCATCCTACTACCCTGAGTGGGATCCGGGCGAGGGGCCGGAAGAGGATGCAGAACGGGATTTAATCATTGGTTTTTTCTCAAACGGCAATGGGCCGAGTTTTGCAGGACATGAAGTGTGCTTCCCCGACGTGAAAGAAGCGATTCCGTATATGTTCAACGACAACACTCTGACAGCCAATTTGGTCTTTAAAGGTCCCTCTCATAGCCCGGCTGCGACTGATATACGTCAGGTGGCTGGCGGGGTGGCCCGGTCCTATACGGACATTCACCAGAGTGGCCTTTGTGATATGGACGCACTTAACCGCATACGCTTTTATCCACAGCAAATGCGTGAGTGGGATGACGGTCCCTTTGGTATGCGGGGTCCCTTTCGCTTGATTCGCCCCTTTGAAAAGTGGGGAGGCTACTCCGCTCAATCCTTCAACGGCAGCAATGCGATTACTCTGAACTGGAAGTACTTGCCCGAAGTGGGGGGTGTGGCCGTGCATGGGGCAACTGTCTTTGCTGGTTACAACAACTGGAATAGCGATGATGGCGACCACGGTGACGAGGATCCGCCATGCAATGAAGAGCTGACGATGAAGGGGATGAATCCAGTGGGTGAGCTGAGCGGCACGGCGGAAAGCTATGTGTTTTCTGGTGGAACAGGAGGGATGCCTCCAGTGGACAACAATAATCACCACAATTTCAGACTGGCCGTATGCCCCTATTTTGTTGGCCCTCAAGGGCAGCGTCATTACATGAGCGAGTATGTGGAAAATGATTGCTCAGGCGATTGCGGACAAATGATGAGTTATGGTGTCGGCACCACCGATGCTACCATCGCCTCTGGCACGGCTTCAGCAACTATGGGGGCGAGCTACGCTCGTTTGGATGGGACATCCACATCGCCGGTTGAATCGACCGGGCTCAGCCTGTCGTCAGTCAATGGCAGTTTTGCCCCTGGAGATGAAGTTCTTATTCATGTTTCCGGTTATCGCCAGGCGGGAGACTGTGGCTACTGGAACGGTGAAGAAATCAGCCCTGGAATGCAGGCATTTGCTCGGGTGATTGTCGGCGGCGGTGGTTCCATATACATTAGCAAAGGAACTTTTCTTGACTCTGCCAGCACCGCCTATTTGGCAAATGCGGCTAGCGCTCCAAATATGTGCCGCATCCAGGTGGTGAAAGTTCTCCAGTATCGAGATCTCACCATTAACGGATTGGTGTTTTTGGACTCCTTTTCAACCTACATGAATGGTGGAATTCTGCCCATTCGCGTGAATGGAACCATGAACCTAAACGCCAACATCAACGGCATGAATGCTGGTTATGGTGGCGTCGCCAGTGTTGATGGGTCCGGCCTGATGGGTGCCAGTACTAACACCGGAACCGGTGGTCAGGGCGATGGTGGTGGCCATGGTGCTGGAGGAGGCGGTTACGGCAATGGTGGTAACGCCAGCACAGGAGCCAATGGTGGAATGGGTGGTAATGATGGAGGCAGCGACGGAGGTTTTGGTTTGATCATGGGCAGTGGCGGTGGATCAGCAGGAGCCATCGCGGGCGGAACCGGTGGCGGCGCCATAATGATTGCGGCACGTAAAATTGCTGTGACCTCTTCCGGGGCCACGCTTGTGGTCGATGGTGGAGCCGGAACTGTCAGTGCCAACACCAGTGGTGGTGGCGGAGGTGGAACGATTAATATTTTTGCCAAAGAAATTGTCCGTCTCGGTGCGGGCGCATTCACTCTCAGTGCCAATGGTGGTAATGGGGACGCCAACGCGGGCGCCGGCGGAGGCGGGCGCATCAAGGTTATGGCCTGTCAGGGTTCCAGCGAAGTGACGGCCACCAATAATGCGGGCGCCGGGTTCGGCAGCGCCCAGCCCGGAAACCAAACCAACGGCGACGGTAACATGATTATTGAGGATGCCAATCAGTGGCATGACTTCTGTCGCCAGTAATCTGTTGAAACTCCGAATGTGCCAGGTGGGTGTACAAGTCATCCACCTGGTCTTGGGCAATCGGTCCGTCCCCCAGCCGCAATTCCTGTCGGGCTTGAAAAATCCGTTGAGGGCCAAGGCGAAAGAACTGCTTAAGTGTTTCCAGATCTTCCTCAAGCCATCGCAAATAAAAAGCCTCGCTGAATAGGTTTTCCGTGCGTTTTAGGTGATCGGAAAAGGTCGAAATCAGGCTGTCGTCCCGGCCGCTAAGATAATTTTCTAGGAGGAAAGCCCAAAAACCTCTAATCCCCTCCGGTAGCGGTGAGCCCTTCCACTCCAACTTCTCCATAGAGAGGGCTAAGGGTCTGTTAAGGGGTTGAGGCAGAGGTGCGCCTGGCAAAAGTGTCCAATGAAACAGGCGCATGAGTGCCGTCTGAGCCCGCTGGCAGAGTTGGCGGCCGCGAAAAGCGCCAAACACCCGGTGGCGAGCGACTTCACTCTGTTGCGTACGTAATAGCAATGAGAGATTGGAGTCAAACCAGGCCACACCCCAATAGTAGTAGCCCTCCGGTCTTGTATTCATGGTGTTAAAGGGTGGTTTGAGTTCCCTGAGCAGCCGATTTTCCAATAACTCGGCGTCTTTCGGGTTGGCAGTGACCGACCAATCGACGGCATAGACTTGCTCAAGTAGTCTTCGCCACTTGCGGGCCCCTTCCCTTTTGTGCAGGTAACGATAAGAAGTGAGTCGTTGACGGAGATTTTTTGATTTTCCCACATAGAGAATTTGACGAGTCCGGTCCTTCAAAAAATAAACCCCCGGTTCACTCGGGATACGACGAAAAAACTCCAAGCCAAAACGGCGTCGAAAGCCGCTTTCAATATCAATTAAGGTGTGCTGTTTTGGAGCGGGCTGTCGTGATTCCAGTTGCTGTGGTTCCAAGGTCTCCGACAAAGGTCCTGCCTTTCTGAGCGGCGTTCAGTTTTTCAAATACAGAGCCATCGTGCAAGAGCTGTTTTCTCGAATTGGGAATTATAAATTGGGGTTTTGGTAAGCATAAAAATAGAGAGCTAGGAGGAAGTCATGGACTCGGTTATAGTGAAGTAAATTGGTTCGATAGAACCGCGAGAGGAGGTGATGCCTATGGATAAACGTGGTGTTAATTCCAAGGCGGAGGTGGTCACCTCATAACAACAATGAGTGACCAACTTTATTAGCCGTTATCCTTAGGCCAAGGGACCTCCTCTTGGCCTTTTTTTTGGGCACCACTTAACGCGTGGCGAACAATTCCTGGCAATTCAACTCAAAACGAAGACCACTCAAAAGCCTTTGCTATCAAGGGTTCCACGCTGTGTTCCACGGAAGACTCAGTCACCATGGGGGATTCAAATACAGAAAAAAACAAAACCTTCATTTTTTGTAAAAACAAGTTGCCTGGTTGAGGAAAAAAGTTACGATTACATTCGTGGGGGGGCGATGTTAGGCAGGAAGACATGCTGAAGCACGGATGCTTCACATCGTCCTTTTTATTAAACCCACGATCTAAAGATCCCAACATTTAAACTGAAATGGATTCCAGGCAAACAGTAGGTTTCACACTGACTTTGTCGGCACTGACCTCTAGCACTTTAGGGATCGCTGTTAAATCATAAAGAAGTTGGTTGAGACGATGAACAGTCATGCGCAGGCGGTGGTAATTCTCCGGCGAGTAGCTGTCCTGCCACAATAATTGAATGACTTCGTCTACACTGTGCTCATTGTTTTCAGTCATGGCGTCAAGGAGTAACAACATTCCCTTTTTGCGAGACAGGTCAAGCTCCTTGTTCTGGAAGGCAATGGTTCTCTTCTCGCGGGAGAAGTTCAGAGTCAAATCATCAGAAGCCATATAGGGTCGCATGCGGTTGAGCCAAAAGGCCTTAGACTGTGCTCCCAATGAACTCAAGATGAGGTTGATTTTATTGCGCAGCTCTTGGGCCAGTCTCTCGTCCTCGGTACTGCTGAAGTAAAGAATCATAATACGCAGATAGCAACTCCAGGAGAGGACGGCCGCAAGATCTGAAAGCTCCCCCAGATCCCGCCGGCGCTGAGGATCAAAGGCGAGTAGGGCGATCTCCTGTTCAAAGGAGTCGCCGGATTTTTGCAATTCGGAAAATGCAAACATGTCCTCGGTCAATGGCAGGCCTCGGATCAACATCTCCTCCAGAAAATCAAAATAAACGAGGCGACGGTCTGACTCCATTAGGCTTGTGTCTTCAAGCACCAGCTTCACCCGAGCCCAGGCGTGATGAGGGCCTATCAAATTGATTTCAGCCAGCATCAGACTGTGTTGGATTTCCACGTCCAGATATTTGGGATATTCTGCCCGTTGTAGACTGATAAGTTCCGTGTAATAGAGGCCTAGTTTGTCGGCCTCAGCGAACTGGGACCGCAATCTCACGACCTGTGGCAAAACTCTCAAGTATAGAAACTGGCGGGCATCGAAGTCTTCGACTGAACGACTCAGATTAAAGGCCTGTTCATAGAGATCCAAGGCGCCAATGAGGTCGCCATCCTCCTCCATGTTTTTGCCCGCGCCCAATCGGCAAACGACTTTGGACTCTACGCTCAGTTGAGCATCAAATTCATCGAGGTGGTGCAAAACCCTCTGATGATAAAACCGCCACTTGGCCATCAAATCCAGCTGGTAGCAAACACCAGCCAGGTCAGCAATTAGCTTAATATTTTCCCCATGTTTCTCAATGGCAAGCAAGTAGGTGTGATAAGCCTGTTCCAGGTCTCCTGAGAACTCAGCCACCACTCCCCGCAGGTGTTCCAAAATTCGCAGTTCCACATGGGTCCTACCCTGAAACGAGTCAATTGCTCGTTTGGCCTCCTTCAGCTTGCCGCATTGAATGAGATTCAATGTGTCCAGGCGGAAAGTCTGAATGTCGGGAGACGCGGCGGTTGCCATTTTACTGTCTCCTGAAGCGATTCAGATCGCCAAAATAGAATTTGTCCCAAGCTCGAATTTCCGGCAAATGCCCATTACCTCCACGAATTCGCGGACGAGGGCCGCCGGACAGGCGCACATTGAATCCACTTAACACAGGACTACTCATGAAGCGAAACAACTCAAATCGATTCGCCGTCGGTCCGCTTTCCGTGTCCTGTGACAGCCGCACGAGAGATTCGAGATCCTTGGGCAAAAGGAGTAAATCAAAGACGATGTTTGCCTCTTCGCGCTTTTCAGCAGCAACCGGATCATCGGGAATCTTGAGAAGGTGAGAAAGAAAATCACCGTTGAGTGAGTCCTGAATATACTCTGGTGCCCACTGGGCTAGGAGCTGAAAGGCCTGGGCCGTGCTATCCCGCGAAGGACCATCGACGCCCTCAACCATATCCTTTAATTTGCGGTTTCTATAGTGGGGGGCGAAAGCAACGAGCGGCAGTGACAAGGGCAGAAGATTCCTTGCTTCGGAAGTCACATAATTAATGAGGCATGAATGATCGCAGGTTTTCTCAAGGAAAGGGTATTTGCTGGTGGAGTAACGATACTCGGGAGCCAAGTAGATTTCACCCTTTGCAGCCAGCTCGTTTACCATGCTTCTTTCGACTTGGAAGGCGCGCATAAAGGCAAAAACATTGGAAATCAGCGGGTTAGCCAAGGCGGTGTATAAGGGGCGCTTGCTGGCGCCACGAAAATTGGATTCAAGAAGTGTGTTGGGAACAACCTGACCCCATTCTGGAGAACCCGGCCAATACCGGCTATCAAAATAGATCGCCATTTCGTGAGCAATCAGCTGGGTCAGAAATCCGTAATTGAGATCATTAGTGCCTGGCCGCTTTCTCACCAGCAAAACCGTATTATTGGTGAAGGGGTCCGTCCAGGAGTCAAAAGGGAAGTGAGGAGCATCAGTCACCACCAACATATAGAGACGTTCTTGTCCCCCTGCGGGGCGAATACTCAACTTATTGAGAACCTTTTCTGGACTGGGAAACACCATCCCTTGCGTTTGCTCTGAGGTCCACAGGCAGGAGGCGGCAATAATGTTAGCGGCGCGAGGGCTGACTGACAAATGGGATTCAATCAGTTGAGGCTGTTGGTTGAGGATGCGGGCACAGACCTGTTTGCCGACCCTGGTCTTCATCAGATCTATTGTAATGTTGTCGATTAGTTTCTGCAGGTTTGGGTGCTCAGATGGAAAGAAGACTTGGTAGTTAAAACCCTGGCTATCATTGAACAGAACATCGCCACCACCAGAAAACTCTCGGAGCAGAACCTCTTTTTCCTGGAGGTAATACGCTACAATTGGATTGGGCGGTTGTTCAGGCCCTTGGAATCCATAAGCCATGGCAGGAAGAGACAAGAGGCTTGCCAAATTGAGAAATAGAAATATCCGCTGTATCTTTTTAAGGACACTTAGCCTTTTGAGCCCATTGACCATCTCCACCTCACCTGAATCTGTGTGACTTTATGTGTCGAGATCGTGAAAAAGGCAAAGAATTCTCTAGAGCTAGAAAAGAAGTGACCAAAATGCCTGAAAAATTTTCCAAAGTGAGGTGAAGCTTTGTCAGCTTCAACAAATGGCTTGCTGGGAATACTGGGAAGAAAATGCAAGGCATCCGCACATTGAATTGTGAACATTTGTGCACATTTGTTTATTTCGACTTTCGGTGGGCGCTGGTAGGTTGTGCTCACCTTTTGGTCTTCCTTTTATGATTGCAAGAGATGGGATGTTGTCTTTTTTGTTGCCTTCGAGGGGGAGTAGAGAAGCAGCACTCTTGTGATACCGCCCTCTCCGGATACGGAGAGGGTTTTTTTATGCCTAAAATCCAACTGGGGAATGCATCCCTGCCGCCGTAAATTGGCAGTCGGGTGCGCAGAGTCTAGCCAAAATTGACCCAAAAATCGGGTATTCTCAAGGTTTTAGGCGGCCCCGAGTTTGCTTTTAATGGTGCCATGAGCTTGCGTAGAATCCCCCCCCCAAGAAAGCCACAAAACCATGGGTTGGCCTTGATCTACTTGATTCTTGGCACCTTGATCTTCTGGCTGGGAGCCTGTGGGCCCCGTTCTCGGCCTCAGGGTCGAACAAGCCCCCATCAGGGGCAGGAGCCTGCCCCTATCGACATGAAGTTGGGAGTTGAGGTGGATCGGGCGGCCTTTGATTCCTTGCCTCTGGTGATGGCCCCATCTACCAGCCCTCGGTTCTCTGGAGGCGGACCCGCGCCCAAAAAAACCGACTATGTGATTTTTCAAAATCCACTGATCGAACCGCCAAAGATGGGTTCCCGAGAAGTTACTTTTAAAGTGACACTGGTTACTGGAAGTGGGTCCAATCCGATATCCCTCGGTGGCGAAATTCAGGATTCGGGTCGGTTTAATCTGGATGAAGAAAGGCCCAGTGCCAATGGAGCCCCTCTGCGTGCCATTGGTCAGTGTCTTGAACTTAGTAGCTGTTCGGTTCTTTATGTGGACGTCTTTTATGTAGAAAATGGACAGCACCGAAAGCAGCAATTTCTGTATCAGGGGCATGGCAGCACCAAAGTGACCGGACAGAATTCAGGCAAGCAGAGCCCGGGAGCGGGAAGCGGAGTTGAGGCCAAGAGTGGACCATGTGATGAGTTTGAAGGCTGTGAAGGCCAATTTGTCGGACACCGGGTTGAAGAGACCTACTATGATAATCTTCACGACTGGAAAGATAGGGATGGGAATGCAGAGCCTGGAACTCAGGTGAAGGGTGAAAACCAACCATCGGGTCCGCTCCTCCTGCCTGGGGCAGACACCAGGACAGATGGAGTTCCATCGAGTCAGGTGGGTGTTGAAGTGCGCAAGGAGGGGTCCGAAGGCTCTCCTGGCGAGGTCAAGGCCCCTCCTGAATCTGAAGAGGTCGGAGGACAGGGAGTTCCGGTGATTTCCGGAGAAGTCCGTCAAGAGGAAGCGCCTGCAGCCCCCTTGGGAGAGAAACCAAGAATTTCGGGGATGCTGCAGTTGGATGCGATGGACTTAAAGGAAGGGGGGCAGAGCGTGGGTTTACCCTATACGATTTGCTTTGAGCCCTGTGCCAGCGGTATGTGTGTGAAACGAAAGTGTACCAAAGAGGATACCCATCGCAAAGATGGCGCTCTGACCGAAATGGATCATGGGCCTAATTTCCTTGAACTCGGAGGAGGTCCTGGCTTTGAAAAACTAAACCCACGGCGGGATCATCATTATGGATCAGGTCTGCTGGTGAGACTGTTGGAGAAATCCGCATTGGTCTTTCGCGAGGAATATGATCAGAAGTCGCTAATCCAGATTGATGATATGAGCAAAAGAAGGGGAGGTCGACTGGGTAGCCATTCAAGTCACCAAAGTGGGTTGGACGCGGATATAGCCTACCTGGATGCCCAGCCCCGTTGGAGATCAGTCGTGACTGATGGCGTATTGGCTGAGGACTTTGATCTTGAACGCAATCTGCGCTTCTTCAAGCTCCTGGTTGACACTGGCTATGTAAATCGCATTTTTGTCGACCAAAAAATCAAAGAGGCTGCATGTGTTTGGTCAAAAGACAGCGGGCAGCAAAGGATTTTCAATGAAACTCTCATGCGCATGCGCCCTTATCGGGGACACGATGATCACTTTCATCTACGACTGCGCTGCTCTGACTACTATCCTCTGTGTCGAGACCAAGTTCCGCCGGGGGATTTGGGCTGTTAGGGAGATCGGTTCTTGCCTTTTTTGCCCGACTATCTTTAAATACCGGCCATGAAAAATCTGAGCGCAAAATCCACAATCGTATTCGGGGCGGTTCTTGTGAGCCTGTCATTTGTTGTTCTCTCTCTGTCGAGCTGCACAAAAGTTCAATCGTGGTGGCAGGCCCGGCAAGAGATTGAATGGCGCAAAGATGGAATGGAATCGGCTCTGGCCGAGGCCAAGAAAACAAATCGACCATTGTTTGTTTATTGGGGAGCAATTTGGTGCCCTCCCTGCAATGTCCTAAAGGCTAAGGTGTTTCCTGATTCGGACTTTAAGCAGGCGGTGAGCTCTTTTATTCCGGTTTATTTGGATGGAGACACGGAGAGCGCTCAGCTGTGGGGTGAAAAGCTCAATGCCAGCGGTTACCCGACCTTGATGGTTCTTAACTCCGCAGGTAAAGAGGTGGTTCGTCTGTCGACCAATGTCTCGGCCACCGAGATTGCGGAAGTCCTAAAGGATGCCTACAACGTGTTGTCGCCAGTGCCGGAATTATTGAGGGAAATCAAAAATGGAGCAAGGAAACCAGGACCCGAGGAGTGGCGCCTCTTGTCTCGCTATTCCTGGGATCAAGATCCGGCTTTTGATGAGTTGCGAGCTGAATGGGGAGAGAGCTTGTGGAGCCTAAAGGAACAAATTCCCGAGTCCTCTGGTGCCGAGAAAGCGCGTCTGGGCCTGGTCTCATTGCGTTTACGGCTCGGCGAGGGACTGGAAAAGAAGAAATTGAGCCTGGCACAAAAGGCTGAGTTTCTCGCATGGCTGGAAAAGCTTTTTCAACAGGAGGGTCTGCTTCCGGAGCTCGTCGGGGAGCTCTCCGGATTGGCTGGTTCTATCCACTCAGGTCTGTTCGAGGAAAAAGAAAAGAGGGCTAGACTTGAGTTTGGCCAAAACTACAAGAGAATGATGAGAAACATCCTGCAATCACCTAAAGTCAGTTGGGATATGAGACTCAATGCTTTGTATCCGGCCATAGATCTGGCACAGACTGACGAAAAGTCCTTTCCCCTCTCAGATGAAGAAAAACAGACGGTTGTTGATGAGTGCGAAAAAGCGCTGGCAGCCGCAGCCAAGAAGGAACAGAGAGTGGCGGTCGTGAGTGACGTAAGCTATTACTTGGGTGAAGTGGGTCAGCCAGGGCGAGCCAGGGATATCCTCAAATCCGAAATGGAAAAAGGTCTCAACCCCTATTACATGATGTCAGGCCTTGCCTACTTGGAGAACAAAGCAGGGAATAAGCAGGAGGCCTTGGATTGGCATAAACAGGCTTACCAAAAGGCTGAAGGTCGGGCGACCCGAATTCAGTGGGGAGGCAAGTACCTCAAATACTTGGTTGAAGTAAAACCTGAGGACAAAGCTGGAATCATGGCGGAACTCAAATCCTTTTACACGGACAATCTGAAGACCAGCGATGCCTTCATGGGTCGCAACAAAAGAGTGTTGGATAAGCTTCGCAAGAGTCTGGTGAAGTGGGGAGAGGAGAGGAAATCTGGAAGCGAATTACAGGCTCTGGCTAAAAACCAAGACCAGGAACACTGCAGTCAGCAAAGAGTTGGTTTTACGGAAACTTATCTGAGTTCGTGCAAGGAGTATTTCAAGGGGTTTTAGTTGCCAAAGGGGGAATTCATGGGCCTAAAGAGCGCCCCCGCGTCTAAGTGGCGAACTTATGAGGGTTTGGCTTGTTCCTGATCAGCCGTCTCATATTGACACGAGTCTAGTCTGGATAAGGGGTATTTGGGGGGTGTCTCGTGGCATAGGCCTTGCTCAATAAGGCTGTGGGACGCGAGGGTTGAATGAGTATAAATCAAAATACACAAAAGACCATGATTGATGAGATGACTCAGTCAGGAATTCACACCTTGACCATCGAGCTCGATCTTAACTCCTATGATGAGGACAAAGCCAGACAGGTGGCCAGTGAGTTTGCTGACCGTCTCAGCGACCAATCTCTTCCTGTTGAAGAAGAAGATGACGACTACGGAGAGGGCCTCAGTGATTCAGGTGAGCGGCGTCGGCACACGAGAACGCCATCCACCTTGCCCGCAATGGCACATAAGATTCTGGCCAGCAGTCCGTCTCATGAACCAGTTAAGGGTTTTGTCGTGAATATGAGTCTCACCGGAATGGCGTTGATCTCCGAGTCTGAAGAGATTTGCAAGGGTGACGTTGTTGAGCTTGAAATCATGGATGGGGTTATCCCTTTTTCGGTGTGCGCTCTTGTGGTCAAAAAGAACCCTGTCTTTGGTGCGGCTAGGCCTCACTTTTCATATGGCTTTCGTATCATGAAGATGAATCAGCAGGCACGGACCTCCATTGAGCGAATTGTCTCCGGCCGAGCGGCCTAAGCTGGCCTTTCGGTCATAAATTTCTCAATTTGAAGCGCCGATAGAGCAAGGACAAGAAAGGTCTTTGCTCGTGTTCCAATTTAGATGGCCAGGAATGCTAAGAAGGAATTGTCTCCTAGGGGCTTTGAACCTGGTGATCTCAACAATTGCAGGTCCCTTTCCCGTGGCCCATGGCGCCCCTTCTGACCCGATTGGAGATCTCATTAAGCAGCTTGAGGAGCGGGACCAACGGCTCCCCTCGTTTTTCTACCAGACCAGCCAACCAGTAGAAGTATTTACTCAGCCCAAGGGAGGGGAACCGCTCACGACTTTGGAGACTGACGACTTGATTCCTTTCGAAGGCGTGTCAGGCGGCAGAGCGGTGATCAAGAGCGACGACTACGGAATGCTCTATGCTGAGACCAAGGGGAAGGTTATTCGCAAAGACGCATCGGAAACCAGAATGATTGACGTGTTTCTGGACGTCCCAGAGGGGCAACCAGTGACGATCACTTCGGCACCAGGCAAGACCTGGAGGGACTGCGGTCCATCGGTTCCGGAGGGCGAAAGGCCTTGTGTAGCTTGGCCAAAAGGTGGCCCCCAAACGCGAATGCAAATCCGCCATGGGAAAATCATTGAAGAGACCGACCCTGTTACTGGAGCAAAAAGGCCTCAGCTGTTCTATCTGGTCGATGTTCAGTACCCGACCGACTGGGGAACCAAAAGTGAGAGGGGCTGGCTAAGTGCCCAATATGTGCGCGCCGATCCCTTGCCGCGAAGTGAGCTCTCTGTGGGAGAAGTGGACTACGTTGCCCCTCGACCCTTGCCGAAGCCGGACTGTAACTGTAAATCAAAGGATTTAGGGAAGCAGATTAAAGAAGGGCTTGATGTCGTCATCCACGAACCAAATGAGGCGGCCAAGAAGGCCATAAACTATGTAGGGCAATGTGTGTCTGGAAATCTTAATCCCAGTGGCTATACCAACCCCTTCAATCACTTCATGGGCAGTCACTGGCGAAATCAAAAAGGAAAGACTCTGTTTCGCTACAAGGATCAGGCAGTGACTGGAGAAAAAATGTTCGCCATTGACGCCATTGCGCGAACCATATTTGGGGAAATGCGTGGATGTTTCCGCAATGGGATTCGCTATCCCATGGCAGTGGCACGAGTCATTATGAACCGCGCTTACTACGTCAAAAAGCAGGGCCGAACAGTCCCTTTCGTCAAGGCGACGAGTCCCAATTACAAGGCGCTGGAGATTGAGCAGATCGTCCCTTATGTCACATCGTCCTCAGCGCAATTTTCTCCTTGGAATCGAGACGACCCGAATCTCAAACATATTC
Source organism: Pseudobdellovibrionaceae bacterium (assembly GCA_020635075.1). NCBI lineage: Bacteria > Pseudomonadati > Bdellovibrionota > Bdellovibrionia > Bdellovibrionales > Pseudobdellovibrionaceae > Pseudobdellovibrionaceae bacterium. The sequence goes on from JACKAM010000001.1 coordinate 1,001,737, forward strand.
TTTGTCCCAAGAACATGGATGCGGAGACGAAAAAGATCTGGCTCAAGAGTGTGGAGATCGCCACGTCGGCAATTTTGGATCGAAAGCAGTTTGCTCAGGAAACCAAGCAGGTCAGGCAGCTGCACTTCAGCTCAGGTACAACTCCAAATTGGGCGCGAAACTACAAGCTCGAAAAACCAAGTATTGGTGCATCGCCCATTGACTCCGGGCGCTGTTTGAAACTTTGGGGAAGCGAGTCCTCAAAGACCTTTCGGTGGCAGGCATTTTTGCATGACCAGAACCCCCAGGGTCTTCTAGGAAACTTTTTTGCTATTGGCAGCGGCCTCTCGGAGAGCGGTGATGAGAACACCGATTGAAAAAGGTTTTGCCACAAGATTGGCCGCCCCCATGGCGCGAGCCTGGGTGTAGTTGAGATCCGAATGGGCTGATATCATCACCACTTGGGGAGCTTTCTCCATGGTGGAGATGAACTTAAGGACCTCGACACCATTTTTGACTGGCATTTGCACGTCCGACACCACAAAGTCGATCTTTCCTTCGTTTTCCATGAGAAGGGAAATGGCCTCTTCGCCATTGGCGGCAAACACGACGCGATAACCAGCTTCACCAAGAGCCCAAGATAAAACCTGACGAACATTCTCCTCGTCATCGACGACAAGCACGGTTTCTGGCTCTTTGTCCTGATTTGGATCTGACACTGGTACTAGCCCCTCTCGTGGTGACTTCTTTGGATCGACATAATGGGCCCGTTGTTTTAGGGCGAAAGTCATATTCTCAAATTGGTGCGCGGAGATTTCATTAAGTCGAGTTCAGTAATTTCCGATGGTTGAATGTCACGGGAGGGCCCTTGGCAAAGAGTTTTCGTAAACTTGGAAAATACACGCTCTTAGAGCGCCTCGGAGCAGGAGGCAGTGGGGAAGTCTATTTGGGTTACACCCAGATGGCCCCAGGGCTCTTTAACTTTTTTGCCGTCAAGATTCTCACCGCCGAACAGTCTTCCAATCCTCGAGCATTAAAAATGCTTCAGAGAGAAGCCTCATTGGCCAATGTGCTTAAGCACAACTCTATTGTTTCTCTCTATGAGTGTGGTCATGACGATGAGATCTTTTATGTGGCCATGGATTATGTGAACGGGTTGCCCTTAAGTCGACTCATGCATCACCACATGACCCGCAAGCCGATCATCAAAATGGAATATGCCATCTATATTGCTCGCGCCGTGGCCGCGGGACTGGAATATGCAAGGACATGTAAAAACCCTGAGACAGGGCAAGAACTGGGGATTGCCCATCGGGACATTTCACCGCAGAACATCATGGTGAATTTCGAAGGGGAAGTGAAAATTATCGACTTCGGTCTGGCTCGCTCAGCCGGGTTGGGCGACAAGACCCAATCGGATCAGATTATGGGTAAGCTCAAGTACATTAGTCCTGAACACGCCAGTGGCGAGTCAGTTGATCATCGAACCGACATTTTCTCCCTTGGCGTTGTCCTGTGGGAGATGCTGTCAGGAAGGCGGTTCTACCAGGACCTGCAAGACGCACAGATTGTCAGCTGGCTCAACAACCCGGATTACACCAGTCTAAAACAATTTGTTCCTGGAATGTCAGATGAGCTGGATCGAATTGTCCAGCGAGCGGTGGCTGGTCAAGCCGAGGATCGTTATCAGACGGCCGGAGAACTACATGACGATCTTAACCGGTACCTCAATAAGAACTTCCCGGACTTTTCGCCCAGCGAATTCAGGCGTATTTATCGCCATGAGTTCGAAAATGAAATGAAGGAAAGAGATCATAAACTGGCGAGTTATCTAACCGACATCGAAGTGTCTGAAAAAAAATACCAAAAGACCTTTGATCAGTATGCGGATATGGTTGATCGCATGGGAGTTTTAGTTGAAAAGGAATCTCCCCATAAAAACACCGAGGAAGCGGTCGAAAGATTCAAAAAGGCCCGCCAAGCGATCACAGAAAAGAAGAAGCGAAATCGAGGAATGTGGCGGCACTATGAGCTCAAACAGGCTATGTCTTACTCCTGGAAGCTTGGAGCCGCACTTCTGGTCTTGTCACTCATGTGGTCCAGGGCGGCCAACAAAAGCTATGGTGAGTTTATGAAGGGGGCGTGGGTTACAATGAGGCAGGCATTGGGGTTGAGTACGGAAACCCGTGACGTGGCGAGCATCATTGCGGACGAACAGAACCTCGGTCTTAAATATCCAGACAAACCATTTACGGTACAGATCCGCACGCGACCGACTGGAGCGCGAATTTATCAAAATGGAAAGCTCTTGCGTTTGCGAACGCCAGCCCTGGTGAGGGTTTCCAATGCTAAGACGGCAAAAATCAGCCTTGAATCAAAGGGGTTTCCGGTGCGAAATCTCCAAGTCAAACCCTTCGAAGAAGATGTCTTCATCGATTTTCGTAACCAATAAGAGACCTAATTAGCAAACATCCGCCAAGGTTTTTCCCTTACTGTTGGCCAGTCGACTTGCTCGGAGGATTTTGCGCAGGAGAGCCAGTCGGGGCGGGTGGGTACATCTGCGAATCCCCTCGCTGGTCTTTAAACAACAAAGGCAACAGCTTGTCTTTATCGATTGTCGCCCGTTTGACAATACCGATTTCACTGGGGTCAAATCGCTGCTTCACATCAGCCTGCTTGAACATGAACTGATTGTATCCCACCAGCGTAGCAATGGCGGGTCGGACATCCTGATCTTCAGGTACCCTTAAGGGCGAGGATTCTACATAGGTGTTTTTTATGCGATCTCGATAGAGGAAAACAATGGATTCAGGCACAAATTTATCGTCAGAACCGTTGCTCAAGTAGCCAATCAGATTTTCACCGCAATCGACCTTAATCTCCCGACAAACCCGCACCAAACAACGGTCGCGCGTGATTTCGCACTCGACACTTTCGCCAGCCGAGGCCGAATAGGGAGAAAGGCTGAGTAGCATGAGGACGGATAAAACGATAATGATGCGAAAATTCCTAGGGTAAACATTCATATGTTCATTCTGCCAAAATCCTAGAAGACTTCCCAGGACATATATTAAATGTAACATAATATATCTTATCAGATCAAACTACCTCCAGACCCAAGTCCCGCGCCAAACCTCATCCAGCCTGCATTTATACTGAGGCAAAGGGGCCCTTTCGCTTCCACCTAGCTCCCAGACCTGGTCATCAAAGGAGCGCCGATGATCGAGAGGCCCACTTAGAATCTATTCACTTGTCGACCTCTGGAGATCAATATGGACATCCCCTGGCTTCCGGCCTCTATCCACAAGGAGCAAGAATCCCTTTTCAAGTAGTCCGTCCTGTAGCCGAGCCTTTTCCGTGAATCCGAATCCTCCGCCGTCGCGCAAGGGCGTATCCGAGGTGCAGCAGCACAGCTGATGCGCCCCGAAGACGCGCCTGCGGCCGTAAGGCGCGTGAGGATTTACGGGAAAGGTCGGAGATAGGACGGATTTCTTTGGCAAAGGGACTTGCGGATCGCTTTAGAGCCTCACTCAAAACGCTGCCAGCGCCCCTTGGTCAGCAGATACACAATCACTGGCCCCAATAGCCCCAATAGGGATTGAAACACACTCAGGCCAATATAGACGTTTACAATCAGGGCCACCACGGCACTGGCATAAAACCCATACACCCCCCATTTTTTCCACATCCAAATGCCCGCTGCAAAGACAGTGTTAAGGACGGCCATCACTCCAAGGCCCATGATGAGGCCCTCTGTGGCTTTGGGGAGTGCCGACACAATGGCTCCAGGAAACAGAAAGTAACTAATTGCAGTCAGAGGATTGGCGATGAACATCAATATTAGGAATGCCGTCAACCACCCTCCCCGTCTAACTTCTGGACTTCGGGATAGGCTTGAATCGTCTCCGTGTAGGTCACCTATTGACATGATTTTCTCCCTGCGCGGTCTCTTTGAAGAAAAAAACCCAATCGCGGGGTCACGATTGGGCGAGAACTTCTCCATCAATTACCTATCAAAACAGAATCAATTAAACCTGAGTGGCTTCAAACACACTTGGTGCCCGTGCCGACTTCTTCTTCTTAATAAACAAGGCCACTGCAGCCAACAATCCCAATGCCACGTATATGAGGGTTGAGCTATCGCCGCCAAGTCCACCAATACCGCCGGCACCATCTGCACTCGTTGCCGCATCACCAGGAATGGTAGGCGCTCCCGCAATAGGTTGTGGGGAAGGAGGTGGCGGTGCCATATCTCCGCCTGGAACGGGAGGTGGTGGCGGAGGCGGAGCCCCCGTTGTGGTACCGCTCGATGCCATATCCTGTAGGCCTGCCTCAAAATCAGGTCCGGGAGGAGGTGGCGGCGGAGCGCCGGCTCCGGGCATATCATTGTTAAAGTCATTGGCGACGCCCGACATGGCGCTATCCAACTCAGGTGGCGCATCATTGGCGGCCAATTTGGTATTCAGAGAGCCTAAATCATCTTTCCAATAACGAAGTGACATCCCTTCGGCCACTTCAGATTTTGATTCCACTTCGCCGTTGGTTGCCCAAACTTCTTTCCACGCATCAGGAAAGCCAAGTAAGGAGGCTGAAAACGAACGGATGTTATCACCCACCTGAGTCACATATTCCTGGGCGGCCTGTCCCACGTCCTCATAGGCCACTTTCATTGAGCCAGAGTCATTTGGACGATTAGGGGAGTTGTAATAGAGTTTGTCCCCTGGGTCAGCACCACTGGCCAGGTGAGGGTTATCCTCCAACAGAGTGGCCGTGCGGTCTTCGCCAAAAATCTTCTGGCTCACACTGGATAGATCGGTGTCCTGGCGAAATATGTAGACGGTGTTCAATAGGCGTCCATTGCGATAAAATGGAGCGTCCTTAATTTTCTTGACGGGAATCCACGATTGGGCGGGAGCTTCATCCGCATACCCTTCGTCTGCGGCAGCCACTTCCATCGGAGCGGCAGCTAGCTCGTCCGGGTTTTCCACCTGGGCATCAGGGTATTCCCCCTCGGCTCCAACTTCCTCCGCTCCCACATCGGCAGCAGCGATGTCTCCGCCTTCAGCAGCAGGCTCATTAAAGGCATCTTCCGAAGATCCATCCAGGGCTTCAAGCGTGGGTTCTCCCCCTTCTTCCTGTGCCACTTCACGGTCAGCGCCTTCTTCACCCTCTTCAAAGTCTTCGAATTCGTCGAACCCCTCTTCATCTCCTCCGGCGACCTCTTCACCCTCTTCGGCAAAGTCTTCATCTTCGAAGTCTTCATCAGCAAACTCTTCGTCTTCGAATTCACCTTCCTCGTCTCCAGCGGCCATTTCATCGCCCGCCTCTTCATCACCACCTTCTTCGACGGCGGCTTGTTCTCCTTCTTCGCCTTCCTCGTACTCAGAGGCGAATTCTTCTTCAGCCCCACCTTCTTCATCGCTCTCACTGAGAAGGCTCTCTTCGTCACCGCCTTCTTCTTCTGAGATATCAGAAGTGGCTTCGTCGATTTCAGAGACAAGATTGGAATCCTCGTCCACTCCTTCACCACTCGTAGACCCACAGGACCACAAATTGGTTGCAAGAAGCAGCATCATCAATGTGCGAATTGCCAACGACATCTTACCCATAAGCATTCCTTCCTACGGGATATTATCGTATGTATAGACAGTTTTCTTAACCAAAACGGGACCCGTCATCAGTCGAGAAATTACTCAGCGAGGGGGTTTCAGCGATTGTTCTCGACCTTGGTGAGAAGACATACCCAACCTTAGATGGGTCCCTCACTAGACTAAGGCAAAAAAAATGGCCCCCGCAAGGAGGCCACAAAGCGAATGGGGTGAACCAAGATCTCTTTTTTAAGAGAGAATCCGTTGCTGTCTCCTTAAGCAAATGACAGTCCAGACGAAGGTCCCAGGCTCTCACGGGTGAACCCCATGTTTTCAACACCTTAAGATGGCTTCCTGGGAGAACCCTTTGAATTCGGCTGTCAGCCTTTGGACAAAGTGACCTTCTTGGCCGTCACCTCCGCCCTAGGTCGAGGCTCTTGAGTTCAGGTAAGGCTGAATCTTTAAAACTGTCTTAGGTTAATCCACTGACTCTCTCAATTCGATACAACTAATTGGAAATCCACAGATTTTTCTGTCACTTACTCTAATGTCTCGCTTTAGATTCCGATAATTCATAGAGAACTTGGATTTGTTTTGTGGGGAGATTTCTTATGGTGGCGTTTATTCGTTATTGGCTGAGATGGTCCATTTTGCTGCAGTTCTTGATTGTAAGCAGCATGGTTTTGTCAGCGGCCGTATTCACCTCCGGTTGCGGCTCGGAAGGAACTTCTGATTCCGCCTCCTCAGGCGATGACGACGACGATGATGATGGCGGCGGCACCAACCCACCGGTGGGCGAAGTCGACAACGACAACTTTTGGATTCGCGTCTATGACACTGCTAAATATCCTTATCACATGCATGCCACCACCGGATTTGCCGATGAATGTAAGATCGACGCGGCGGCAACCGACCAGACCTTGGATTGCGTTATTGAGATGAACGAAGGGGATCTTTACTTCCACCAACTACAAATGCATTACAACGTACCTCCCGATATGTGTACCTATCTCACTCGGACTCCCTACTTCTTCTATAACCAGGAGCCAGGAATTGGTCCCTCTACGGTTAACTACGAAGTCGCCTACTCGACCACTGGGAGCCTGGTCGGCCACAACTGTACGGTGGATGGCGTTGCCAACACAGCCAATAGCTCAACTGGACCTAATGGATCCCCGGATGGTGCGGGCTGTAGTATTGACAATGCCCAACTTAACTTCAGAGAACTCAATTTCGACCCACAGAACGCCGCAGTGAGCTGTGTCTACGATCAACAGCAAACAGGAGGAGCCAACTGCTGCTTTGGTGACTACACAATGAGTCTGACAATATGGCGCGAGGACAGCGGTGGGGCATTCTCGGCGTCCAGCACCTCCATTGATGGCAAATGGGGAGGCAGTTTTACAAGCTGCCTGGGTGGCCCTGTCCGCACCAATGCGTGGACGGACAAGAGTAACGACGGCTGGCCGCTGAATCTCATCAGTTATGTCTTTGGCGAAGGTCTTAACACCACCTTCAATCTGGCTAAGCTCATCGAGGAGCCAAAGGGCTATGACACCCTGACTATCGCTAATCACTACAGCACGCTCGCCGGCGTTCACGATCATACAGATTTTGAGAATGGGTCCGCATGGGCTTCTTCCAAGCCATATATGATTGACCCTCTTGATGACCGCAGTGGGTCTGACATGAGAGGCTGGACCACATCCGACTCTTATGATTTCAAGTGTCTGGACAAAGCCTTTGAAGTGCGCAATCGCATTCGCGTCTACATCCGTGAGTGGGACGCCTATGCTGATTACCTGGCCTACATTTCCTCGGCGGGTGTGACGGTAGCGCCCGATCGTTACGGAATAAGTGAAGGTGACCCCAGCTGCGTGGGTATTTATGGCCCCTGTAATGACAAATACGATATCGACGATCTCGTCTATAGCTTCCAAAACGGAACTGGCATTTGCGCAGGGACTGACGCCACCTATGATTCTTGCTACGATCAGTCCACCGTATCTAACCGAAAGAACTTCTTTCCTGGAATCGAATACTAGTCCAAAAGCCAGAAATGACTGCCAAAATGCCTTTAGTTGAGTGTGCAATGCCCTCATAAAGGCTTTTTGGTATAGTCGGTCTATGGCCAGCTCTCCCGAACCCCAGGAAAAGATTCTCATCGAGACCATTCCCTCCCAGGACACCTGGGCCTTTCGCCAAAAAGTGCTACTGCCCCACCTGTCCGTCGAGGAATGTCGATTCAGTAACGACAACATGTCGGGATCCTTTCACCTGGGGGCCTTTGTTGAAGGCAAACTCACCGGCGTCGCATCTTTTTATCCCGAGATTAATGAGAACATTGCCTACTCAGGCAAAAACCCCTACCGACTCCGACAGATGGGCACCCTTCCGGAAATGCAAAAGCAAGGAATAGCACGAAAGCTGTTGGACACCGCCGTCTCCTACCTGCAAATGAAAAACTGTGAGCTCCTGTGGTGTCACGCCCGAGAAAAGGCCTTCCCTTTCTACGAGAAAATGGGTTTCACCTATCAGAGTGATCTCTTCGATGTCCCCAATATCGGCCCCCATCGGCTCATGACTCTCGACGTTCCACCGATGGATTAACGGGCTTGACTCAAAAACACTCGGTTGAATTGTCTTCTATACGACCCCAGATGAATGTCGGTGCCGTTGAACCCAAGGCCCAGTGAGCTAGGCCATCATCGTCCCAGGCCACGGCAATTGCTGCCAGACTCATTTCCCGTTCAAGCCCTTCTTTAAGAATGTCTCCCAAGGCTTCAGAAAGCCCTTGGCCTTCATCCACCCGGGTGGCCACCCGAACAGCCAAGGCCAAATCGATGATTTGCTCTCCCCTCCCGGTACAACTGACCGCCGCCCGTCGGCTGGTATAGTTCCCGGCAATGGTTGGTGTGTCCCCAACTCGGCCTCGAGGCTCATAACCAACCCCACCGGTACTGGTGACACTGGCCAAATGTTTTTTCCCATCCAGACTCACACATCCTATGGTGCCGTGGGAGCCCGTCCGACGCGGATTCTCCATCATCTGCTTGATCCAGCGAGCACTACGGGTCGCCGTGACCATCTCAAATCTTGGTAAATCCCACTGGCGGATCAGGTCTTCAACACCATCCGCATCACGGATGCCGTGCTTCTCCCCCTGTAAAGCAAAGGCCAGCAGGGAGGCGAAGGGATAATCCTGCCCGTTCATCACAGCTGTAAACTGTCGATATTGGCTCTCCATAAAACTGGCACTCAAACGGGCCTTGCCGTCTTCCTGTAACACGCTACCAATTCCGGCATTAAAACTTGGGTGCCTTTCCATAGCCACGGCTACATTTAAAGCCATTCTGGTCGCTGGGCAATCCACCTGCCGGGCGGGGTGCGACAGCCAACCCAACTCAGCGGGAGGTTGAGTTTTATGCTGCAACTCCGAGATGATCGTTTGCAGTGCTGTTCGGGCCTCTTGAATGCGCTCACCCTTAGGGTCCCCCGGGCCGGCTCCACCGTGAATCAAGGTCAATGGTCTCTGAACCAAGTTACCGAGCTCACGACTTCCAGTGCGCAAATAGATCTCTGACAATCTCTCATCCATGCTCAGCTCCACCTTAGACTGGAAAAACTAGTTCTTTTGGCCAGCTATTGTCCATCCTAAAGCTTCAAATCCAGGGCCTAACGCAAAGCCTCAAGCCTACAGGATCTTGGTTTTTTACTCTGCTGTTTCTATAATTAAGAATCAATTGATTGCCACTTATCAAGACCAGAGGATTTTCACCTATGAGTTCCCCTCGCCAAAGTTTTTGGAGCCTCTATGATCAAATGGAAGATCATCAAATCGATGGCCTTCAATTGCACGATGTGGTTTTAATCGTAAGGTCCATTGCCCCCAAGAATCGCAATCACTGGCTGGCCTGGAAGACCGGAGAAAAATCCTGGAAGCCCCTTTTGGAGTTTTCAGAAATCGAACAAGGTTCAAAGGAGGAGGCCCCGCCCCTTCCCGGCATGGGACCAGACGAGGAAGTCACCAAGACCGTGACTTTTATCCGCGTTGGACAGCTACCAAACACAGAGGAAGAGGGTGCCGTGGGTACCGGAAGCTTAATGATTGAGGACATGGATACCGAAGACCGCCGTTCCTCCACTCGCTTTCACAAGTCATTTAAGGTAAAAATCGAGGGCACCTCCGGGCAGGTCTTCAAAACCAACACTCTTGATGTGTCACTCGACGGAGTGCAGTTGCAGGAGGCTGTTCCCGACTGGTCGGGAGAGCTCTTCCGCATGGAGCTCTGGCGTGGCGATGAGCATATCGATGTGCTCTGTGAGCGGACTGGAAAAGGCGAGCACACAACCTTGATCATTCGAGAAAATCCGCGGGAGGAGCTCCTGCGCAAGTGGTTATTAGGGTAAGATGGAAGGCATTCGTCTACACAATTGGATTTCTCGCATCCTTGGCCTGTACAAGAATAATGAAGTTCTATCACCAAAACTGACCACCCAACGCCTGGCGGCTGAAAACTCGCTTGATCGCAGGAAGGCGGCGCGGATTCACTATCCAGAGCACGGGGCGGTGGGAAATCTTCCGGAAATTCATTTTGAAGGAAAACCCATGCGCATATATGACATCAGTCTGGGAGGGACCTGCCTCATCGATGACTTGGATTATCTTCAATCGACAGCTGGCAACACCATCACCCTTGATTTGGTTTGGAAGGACAAAGTCATCCCCCAGCCATCCTTGATCGTGGCGGCCGGCTTTGACAAAAGGCACATCCGTTTTTTGGATTTGGACACTCAGTCCTATGTCCGCCTCAATCTGCTTCTTAAACCCGGTTATCTAGGCTTGCGCATGAGGAAAATACCAATGGACGATGCCAAACATCTCCAGGTGGGGGCCGAAGAGATGTGGGTCGGAATTTCTGGCGAAGCCATTACCCTTTTCCCCAATATGGAAAAAAACCTGCCCATTGGGGAGATCACTCTGTACGGACATAGCGTCCTGGTATATGCGGATGCCCCGCCGGTTTATAAATTTCAAAGCCGGGACGGCCTCCCGGGACAGAGGATTCGCGAACAACTTCTCCATGACCTTTTGATATTTGCTGTGAACATCAAGAACCCCAGCGAAAGGATGATGGACCTCATCTACTGTCTCACCGATGCCCACAAAGAACACGAAAGGCGTAAAGAGTGAAAAACAGTGATCAACTTTCTTTTGATCACTTTCGCCCGGTAATAAAACCGGGCCGCATTCTTCCTCAAGGATCCAAGATCATCTACGAAACCAGTGAGCCTTTTAACCAGATCATCCTGCCCATCGAGCTTGCCGACCTGTTGGTGCTGTGTAACGGCAAGTTCACCATGCGTGAAGTGATTGAAAAGATCTATAAACGACAAGGTGTGGTGCACTTCAAGTCTGTCTTTACTGCCATCTACCGTTTGAAGGACAGAGGGTTCCTTGAAAATGGTGGGGAGTTGATTGACTCGCCCACCAGGACCCATCTGACCGAACCTCATCAGTCGGTCTTTCTTAGGCCATTGATTGAAATCTTCTTTGGTCAGCGGATCAGTAATGACAAAACCCATCCTTTCCTGTTTTATTTTCTATCCATGGCCATGATTGTCCTAGCCCTCCTTGGCCTGCAGAATATCCCCAGCGATTTTTTTGGCACCAAATTCTTTCGCATTAACGGCAGCTATGCTCTAGGGGTTCTCTATTTTATCGGTCTCTCCAGCATACTTTTGTCGTTAAAGAGTTTTTTTAAGGCGATCATGCTTTTGTTCCTCACGGGACGAGTCTACAACTTTCGCCTTGTTTTGAACCTTTTTGGTATTCACTTCAAGGTGGGAAACGAATCCCTGTTTCTCCTTTTCAACAAGCTCTATTTGACCATTTTTCATCTGAGCCTTGCCCTTTCTCACTTTGTTTTTGTTTCTATTCTTTACTGGCTCACCCCGGATCTGCCGCTGTTAAGTCAGTCTCTATTTATCGCTTTGGTTTTGACCCTGATTGACCTTAACCCGTTTACCGAGAGTGAATTCTCCCTCTATTTCAAGGCCCTTTGCGAAGATGATGGCCTCAATCAACTCACCGCCTATATCCCCAACAAAAATCTTTTGAGCGTCCTGACCCCCTCCGGCAATTCCCGTTACCAGGGAGTGGTCTTGGCTTTCTGGCACATGGCGGGACTGTGGATGATTGCCACCTGTTATCTCCTCTATCAGGTCAACAAACACAACTCGGCCCTTATCCGCTTCAGCTTGGAAACTGACCCTCACGCGGAAAAGATCGCAGCCCTGGTATTGGCCGGGCTCTATCTCACAGCCATTGTGGTCCTTTTACAGGATATTTACCAAGTCATTATGCCTCTCATATCCAGGCCCATCAAAAATCGTTACCATCGAGTGCTTCGTCGCTTTCGCAGTATTAAATCCTCGGACTTCACCCCGGAATCACTACTATTTGCCGTTCGTGATTTGCCCTTGTTTTCCTATTTTTCAGACCCTCTCCTGGAGAAGGTGATCCGGCAATCCCAGGTGAGATCCTTTCCGGCTGGTACCAGAGTGATTATTCAGGGAGATGTGGGGCGACACATGTATGTTCTCCTGCGGGGAGGCCTGGCTGTGCGAAGAGCAGCGAATAGGGGCGCTGAGAAAATTGGGGAAGTTCTGCCGGTCTCTATTTTTGGCGAAGTTGCTGTCATTGAGGAGATCCGCCGGACGGCGGAGGTTGTCACTGAGGAACCAAGCGTAATCCTGGAGATTCCGGCTGAAGTGATACGCGAAGCCTCAGCCGAATCCCAGTACATTCGTGAAATAGAAGATTTCAAGAATGCCATTATGGTCTCGCAGTATTTCACAAGTGCCCCCATGTTTCGTAATCTGCCAGAGGATATCGTCCAGCTGTTTCTAAGCCATGGGCGAATTGAACCCGCTCGCGAAGGGGAGATCGTCTTCCACCAGGGAAGCCGAGGAGATGGGTTTTACCTACTGATTCGTGGCTCAGTTGGAATCAGCATCAACGGCGTCCAGGTCAAAAAAATCCATCAAGGGGGATTTTTTGGGGAAATATCTGTGATAGCCGATATTCCCAGGACGGGAACTGTGACGGCCTTGGAAAACACACTGTTGTTGAGAATTAGTAACGACGCGTTTTGGGAGATCGTCACCCAAAACATTGAAATGGCCATGTTCATTGAGTCTGTCAGCGAAATGCGCATTGTCGAGGACATCGAGCTACTCAATCGCGGCATCCCTCAACAGGGGCAAGCGGTCGGATGAGTCTTGGCCTCAATGCCCTACTTGTCGAGGATTCCACAGCCACCAAAGCCCTTTTCTTTCTCGCCCTGGCATTTGTCTTTTGCTTTCTGTCGCGCAAACACTTCTATTGGTTTACATGCATATGCCTTTTCCTGGCTCTTGGGGTGATGGCCAGCCGGATCATGTGGCCAGGAGTCTTGATTCTCTCCATCACGGGAGGACTTCTCGCCGTCTATCATCTTAAGATCAACTTGCCCATGTGGGGGCGTTTGGCTGTCACACTTTTGGCCCTCGGAATTGGAGCGGCCTTGTCCCTTCACCTGCTTCCAGGCTTTGATAACTGGCATGTTGGTCGCGACGTGATCAAGGGCTCAGGTAGGCCCTTTCAACTCTATCTCAATTTTGATAAACCCTTTTTTGGAGTGGTGTTTTTTGCTCTCGCTGGGCAGGCAGCCCGCAGCCAGAAGAGCTGGAAAGTGATCCTTAAACCAGTCTTCATTGCGTTACCAGGCGCACTGATTGCTGTTTTGGGAGGAGCTTTCACTCTCGGGTGGCTCAATCTTGAAGTCATTTCTCCTCCCGATTGGATCGGCGTTTGGGTCTTCAAAAATCTATTCCTCACTGTTATTGCCGAAGAGGCTTTGTTTCGGGGCCTCATCCAGAAAGAGCTTCACCAATATTTGCCGTCAAAATGGAAGTGGCTGGCTCTGGTTATGGCCTCTTTTCTCTTTGGTCTCGCTCACTTCGGGGGCGGGACTCGCTATGTGCTTGCCGCCACCTTTGCCGGTTTGTTTTATGGGTGGGTCTGGCAGAGGGCTGGACAGCGCCTAGAAGCCTCCATTCTCACCCATTTCGGCCTTAACCTCACCCACCTACTCCTATTCACTTATCCACAGTAAAGCCAACGTCTCACAGTGAGACGTTGGCTTGCACGAGATGTGTGGATTTTTGAGGCGATTTCAACCCCTTAAAGGGAGAGGATAATTTCTTGATTTCCAGCCTCCAGCTTGCCCGACTTTTGGCCGACAAAAATGATACACTGATAATGCGCGAAGGGTATGAATCTTCAGTGATCGCCACGTCTTAGGCGAATAAACTCTGGTAGAGAAAGAAGGGCATGGTCGGTAAGAGAAAGCTTCCTTATTTGGCTTTGGCAATTCCCGTTTTACTTTTGGGTATTTTGGGTGCTTTCAATTCCTGCGAAGGAAAGTTTGAAGCCAATAACAAGAGCTGCCAACCACCCGGAAACCTGTCGCGTAAACTTGATCCCAAACTGGCTCTGCTTCACTACACCTCTCCTTTTGCAAACGGCAAAGTTATGCTCGGTCAGTACAGGATTGAAAGCGGCGGGGCCCAAATTCATTCCAAAGTGAAAGACAATCCAATCACACTTCCTGCAGGAAGCCAGCTAGCGGCACTGGTAAACACCTCTTGCCTTGAGCAAAAACGGCAACAGGGAGAGATGCCACCGCCTTTGAGCGTTGAAGTCGCCGATGGCCGGGAGATTCTGCCAGGCCTTGATAAACAGGCCTTTTCATTTATGACGACGACGGACCTGGACGTGGCTGAACTGGAAGCCGAGGCCGCCAGCGACCGCTGCGTAGTGGGCATCAGCTACAACCACAAATATGACCTTCACGCCAACTATGATGATCCCGGCGCATACTACCAAAATCATTTGGCTTCCCTTCATGGGCCCGTGGCCTACGATGGCTTTTACCATCCTCAGTATGGAATGCCCATGAACTACAACGGGCGCGAGCCGATCATTGCCATAGTCGATACTGGGGTGGATTACAATCACCCCGACATCTCCTCCCGCATGTGGCGCCATCAGGATGGGATTGGCATCGACGCCACCACCATCGGCACAGCCTTGGTCGATTACAATCCGATGGACAACTCCCCTATTTCCCACGGCACCCACGTAGCAGGCCTGGCGGCTGCTGCTGGCAACAATGGCGTCGGGGTCACTGGAACCATGCCTTTCTTTGCCAAAATTATGGCCATCCGCGTGTTCCGCAAAAATGGTAATAACTTTGAAACCACAAGTGAGATTGTTTCCAACGGAATCCGTTTTGCCTTTCTCAACGGAGCAGACGTTATCAATCTCAGTCTTGGCCGATTGACCAATGGTCCGGACTCAGATCCTTTTTATTTGGATGCCATCACTGAGGCCGTGAACGCTGACGTGGTGGTTGTCAGTGCAGTGGGTAACGCGACAAACAGTTCCCCAGCACAAGAGGTCAATGGCACGAGTTTCACTTCCTTACCGGCCATGTATGGTGAATCCTTGGCCGGCATGATCACTGTAGGCTCGGTGGACAGTAAGACCAATGCCTGGAGTTCATTTAGTCACTACAGCACCAAGTATGTGGAAATTGGGGCGCCCGGAGCTGAGGAAAATGGGACGGGTCTTTACTCCACTGTCACTCCCGTCGCCTACCACCAAAATCAACTCTACTCGCGACTCTCTGGAACTTCCATGTCAGCGCCCATTGTGACGGGTGCTGCCGCCCTGGTCGTGGGCTTGCTGAGAAACACATTTGGGGTAAAGCCCAAGGCATCTGAAGTGGAGCGCCTACTGACTGAAGGCGCGATTCAAGATCCAGGACTCACGGCTTATTACAAACAGGGGCGTCGTTTGGATTTGGAGGCTCTGATAAAGAAAGTCCACGAGGACTATCCTGAGACAATTGGTAACTCCCAGGGATTTTCGTCCCAGGGCTGCCCCTAGAGCTGTTAGGCTCTAGGGACGCTCTGCCTCACGCCACACATCGACCCAGTCATCCTCACCCTGCTTAAGGCGAATGCCGGCCAACAGCTTTCCCAATCGCTGGCTCAATTGCTGAAAACAAAACTGACCCAGGTTTTCCAATGTCGGTACCTTGTCGGCAAAAGCGGGTACGTCAAAGGCCAGATGACGGTGATCCAACTGGCCCACCACTTGCTGAAGGTCTTTCTCCACATCCGTCAGGTTGACCACCAGACCGGTTACAGGATCACGAGATCCCTCCACACGGACTTCCAGGACATAGTTGTAACCATGACCATGAGGACTAAAATGGGGCCCAAAAACCTGCAGATTTTTGGCCTCAGACCATTCACTTCGTGCATAGCGAACTCCGCTGCTAAAAAAGGCCTTGCGAGCCAAAATCAAATGAGCAGGCACGGATGAGTCCTTTGTCTTAACCACCTTTGTCACTGAAGACGGCCCTCCCTTCGGGTCAGGCTTGACTCTAGTCCAGCTCTACCCAAGAATGGAACGGATATTGTCTGCGTCATTAGAACCGTGACCAAAAGGGTGGGATTCAGTTTGATGCGCATCATGGTGTTATTACTTCTCCTTGTTGGGCCGACATTGCCCGCCTGTTCGAATGTTCTCCCCAAGGGCGAGCCTGCGAAGCAGGCCTTGCCGGACTCCCCCTTTGATAACGGCGAAGAAAGGGCTGAGCCCTCTTCACCGCAATCTGATAGAATGCATTTGACCGAGAAAAAATCTGGGACAGCTCCTAGCCTTGCAGACAAACAGAAAAAGGAAAGCGCACCTGTCCAACCGAGCTCTTCGGCCACCAGGTATTCGCCAGAAGAAGTGGCCTCCATTTGTTACCAAAGCCTCAAGGGGCTTCCAGGTCAGTTCAACCAGAAGGAACTCAAAGAGGTTTGTCAAAAGACGCTGGTCATGGACGGCTGCTCCAGTGAGCAGGATCGACCCATTTTTCACTACGACAGGCCTGGAAGGGACAGCGAGGGCAAGCGCATATTGACACTGTCTTTGATCCACGGAGATGAGTACCCCAGCGGCAGTGTGGCTCGGGCCTGGATCGCCCGACTGGAAAGGCTCAATCCCCGCAACAGCTGGCGGGTCATTCCGGTGATGAATCCTGACGGCTTAAGGAAGGGCACTCGCACCAACGCTCGGGGTGTGGACCTGAACCGCAACTTCCCAACTAAGAACTGGGACGATGAGGCTCTTCACAAGTGGAAGACGCTCAAGAAAGAAGACCCTCGTCGCTACCCGGGTCCCTATGCCTCAAGTGAGGTGGAGACCCGCTGTGCGGTGAAGCACATCGAGGAGTTTAAGCCTGACTTTATTATTTCCATTCACACCCCGCTGGGAGTGTTGGACTTTGATGGACCCAAGGTTAAGTATCCACACTTTAAACCTTTGCCCTGGATTTCGCTGGGGCATTTCCCGGGGAGTCTCGGTCGCTATATGTGGAAGGATCGCAACATTCCAGTCCTCACCATTGAACTCAAAGGTGATCGGGGGATGCGCCATTTGGAGCAGTTCGATCGCCTCCAGGATATCTCTGGAACGGTTGCCATTCAGGCAGATGAAGCCAAGACCGATAAATAAGGCACGGGTATCTTATTTAAGATGCATGGGCCCGAAGAAGTGGGGGCACAACTCCGCCACCGTTTGAGCAATTTCCTTGCCTTTAAGATTGGCCAAGATCACCGGTACTTCGGGTGAGGAGAACTCACTCACCACCTGGCGACACATCCCACAGGGGGGCCAGGGTTGGTCACTGTCCGTCACAACAACCAGGGCCTGCACACGCTTGGCTCCCTCACTCACGCCCTTCCAAATGGCCGTTCGCTCGGCGCACACCGTGCCCCCGTAAGAGGCATTTTCCACATTGCAACCACCATAAATCTGACCGTTGTCCATGAGAACGCTGGCCCCAACTTTAAAACCGCTGTAGGGACTGTGGGAATTCAGCCGCGCCTCCATGGCCGCCTGAAGCATTTTTGCCTTGGTGTTAGTATCCAGTGTTTCTGCCATCGCCTCTGGACCTCTTAGTAGTGGATAAAGGCTTGATATGGAGTGGACAGTTTTTTACCGCCTTCAAGGAATTTGATTTCCATCAGAAAGCGATGACCCAACACCTGGGCTCCACACTTGGTCACTAGGGTTTCGGTCGCATGAGCCGTTCCTCCCGTTGCCAGTACGTCGTCAATGATGATGACTTTAGAGTTCTCATCCAGAGCGTGCTCATGGATCTGCAAGGTATCCGTTCCATATTCCAAGTCATAGGTGTGACTCACGGTCTTGCGCGGTAGCTTGCCCGGCTTGCGCGCCAAAACCACACCAATCGGGCGGTGCTGAGCAACGGCCGCACCCAAAATAAATCCCCGACTTTCAATCGCCACCAAGTGAGTGGTCTCAGCCGGGAGGCTTTCAGCGAAGTGACGGGCTAAAGAGACAAAGGCCTGGTTATTTTCCAAAATGGGCGTGATGTCCTTAAACAAGACACCGGGCTTGGGAAAATCGGCCACGTCCTCAATGAGATTTTCAATTTCCTTGATCGACCAGTTTTTCACTTCTTTCCCCCTTAAAACTTCCACTCCTGAAAACCCTTGGCCTGAGCTTTGGCCAAATCTTCAGCTTTGATTTCATAAACGTTGGCACGCCCTGTAGCTGCTCCGCACACCTGTATGTGCATGAGGCCATCAGGCTTGTTCTCCTGGGAAAAAACCTGCATACCCTTCAGCTCTTTGGCCATGGTCTTTACTGATATGGGCTGACCCGCTCCGCATTGCTTGGAACCATCGTACTTGTAGACAAATACTCGATTTTCCAAAGGCGGGAAGGCCCCCTGCCCAGCTGAAGCCTCATCCCCAGGTGAAGGAGAGGTCTCATCAATAGGCTTCACTTGCCCCGGGTTTTTCGGCGTGATCATGGTCCCATCCCTTCGGCAATTCCCCGATGTGCAGGATGCCACCAGCAAGGTGGTCAACCCCAGCCAGGAAAAATTGCGTCGGGTTATTCCCATGGCCAAACCCGATGTGGGATGTCCCAACCCAATTTTAGTGCGTAAAGAACCGCATTGGCGGACATAAAATAAATATCGCCCGTGGTCCCATCCAAATAAGGCGAGGAAGTCACTCCCCGGCCCGTTTTAAACTCTGAAACCTCGCTCCCCGTGCGGGCATCCAGGATCTTAAGGCTTCCCTGGGACTCACCGTAGATCAAAAGTCCTCGATAAAGAACAGGAGAAGAGGCCACTCCCCGCACATTGTTTTTGCTCCACAGAGCTTTACCTGAGGCCTTATCAAGGGCCATCATCTTACCAGTTGAAGTCCCATAGTAGATCACGTCCTTATCCACCAGGACGGGGGCATAGCCACCTTCTTCCAAACGCCAGTAGATCGTTCCGTCTTTGCGGTCTAAACAATAAAGGGCGCCATCAAAACTGGAAACATAAATGCGATCCCCATCAGAAACCGCCGTGGCGTCCACGTCGCGAAACCGCTTGTTCTGGTTGAGGTTCTGCTCCCAAGCAACCGTGCCCTTGCTCTTATCCAATGAAACAAAGCTCCCATCGCTAAAGCCCAGGTAAAGGTGAGGCCCAATCACCAAAGGTCGGCTGGCTCCCCGGATGCTGAGCTGACTAGGATCCAAACGGTTGTAGGTCCAAAGCTGCTGGCCCGTCTTGGCATTTAAAGCATAAAGAACATTGTTGCCGGCCAGGAAGTAGACCACATCATTTTCAACCAAAGGCTCTCCCAAGGTCTCAATGCGCACGGGGAAGGTCCACAGGGTGTCCCCTGTCTCTGCGTTCAGGGCATAAAACAAACCATCGCTGGCACCAAAGTACAAAGTGTTATCAACAATCTGAGCTCCACCTTCCACGCCATCACGCATTTCACGCACCCAGCGCACTTTGCCAGTGTTACGATCATAGGCTGTCAATCGATCAATGGCATTGCCTTCGATGACCAGCTTCTCCGTCACCACTGGTTTCATCCGATTCATGCGACGAAAGTGGAGGTACTCCCCTTCGGGCGTCGACCTCAGCCAATGTCTTTTGACCATGAACTTCTTTTTTTCCACATGAGGAGCAGAAGAACATCCGCCCAAGAGAACGCCTAATCCCAAAACTACGAGTAGAGGTGCTTTACCCCAGCTCTTCATAACCTCTCCTTGGCCTGCGAACCCATTAACGGCCAGCGGCCGCCTTTTCCAGATTCATCAATCGTAGGTAACCCTTAGCCGTTTTGCCTGCGTCGGTTGCAGAAAACTCCTGGCTGGCCCGGTTGTAGTGATCTCTGGCCTTGTCCACATTGCCCAATATCTCTTCAGCTAAGCCGAGTTTCAACACCGCTTCTGCGTGCAAAAAGGCAGAGCCAGGATCCTTGACCACCATTTCAAACTCGGAGCGAGCCTCTTCGTTCTTTCCCGTTGCTGCCAGTGCTGTCCCCATTTGCATATGCAGAAGACCAAAAAAGGTTCCACTCTTGCCAACGCGTGGAAGCTGTTCAGCCAAAAAGGCCTTGGCCTTTTCGAACTCTTTGTAGTCCATGTAGAGGGCTGCCAAATGAATGGAAGCGATCAAGGAGGCCTTACTCCCCTTCAAATCGTTAATCTGACTGGAGTACTCTGACAGCAAAGGGCCAAAGTCTGCTTCCAAGGAACGATCGGCAGCCGGCTCCTTTTTTTCTTTCTTGGCTTCCAGCTCTTTGGCGATTTCTTCTTGTTTCTTTTTTATCTTGGCTTCAACCGTATAAAGAGCTTCCTGAGCGGACTTCTCCCTGTAGCCAGCCCATTGGTCCCAGGCCACTTTGATGCCGCCGATGACAAAAAGGGCTCCAATAATGGAGAACACAGGGACCTTATTTTTCTCGATCCACTTGCCTACTTTGTCCGACGTTGCCACAAAGGCATCTGGCCCACGAACTTCCTCTTTAGATAGCTTTTTACTCACCTTGATACCTCACCTGATCTAAGTCTAGGGCTCAGCATAAAACTGCTGTGCCAGAGAAGTAAAGCTCTGATTGGATGAAGGCTTTTAACTCTCTGGCAACAGAGGACTTATTTCTGACGATTGGTCATTTCTTTCAGGGTTGAGAAGGGACGAGCCGTGCGCCCATGATGGTGCTGGCGAAGTCCACCAATCTTCTTAATTCGCTCCTCAGCCAGACGATCAGCCGCCCGATGCGTAGCGATATTATCCCTCTTAGCGATTTGAAAGACGTTCATCAGATTGTCATAGACCTGGTTGGTCTTTTCAAAGGCCCGATCAGAGGAATAGCCCTCAAGTTCCACAAAGACGTTCATCAAGCCGCCGGCATTGATCACGTAGTCGGGGGCGTAAAGGATGCCCATTTCCATCAGGTTGTCGCCATGGCGGTATTCGGCCAATTGGTTATTGGCTCCACCGGCAACCACTTTACACTTCAATTTGGGGAGAGTCTGGTCATTGATCACCGCACCCAAGGCGCAGGGAGCCAGCACATCACAGTCGCTGGTGACGATTTCGTCGGGACCCACCACGCTGGCGCCAAAACGAGAGGCCATATTCTTTACTTTGTCCTGATCGATATCAGCCACCGCCACTTCAGCGCCCTCTTTCACGAGGTACTCCACCAAGTGAGAGCCAACATTGCCTAGGCCTTGTACGGCAACGCGCACACCCTGTAGGCTATCTGTCTGCATATTTTCTTTTACCGCAGCCTTGATCCCCATCAAAGTCCCGTGAGCTGTATAGGGGCTTGGGTCACCCGATCCGCCGAGAGCCACGGGAATCCCGGTCACATAAGGAGTTTCCATAAAGATATATTCCATGTCGTGGACCGTGGTGCCCACATCTTCCGCCGTGATATACTTACCTTTAAGAGAGTTCACATAGGCACCAAAGGCACGGAACAAAGCTTCCGTCTTCTCCTTTTTTGGGTCACCCATAATGACCGCTTTACCGCCACCTAGGTTCAGTCCTGCGGCCGAAGCCTTGTAGGTCATCCCCTTAGACAGACGAAGCACGTCGATGAGAGCGTCTTCCTCAGTCTTGTAGGTCCACATCCGGGTTCCACCCAGCGCCGGCCCTAACGTGGTGTTATGAATGGCGATGATCGCCTTCAGTCCCACTTCCTTGTTATGACAAAAGATCACTTCCTCGTGCTCACCGTGCTTTTCTATCAACTCAAAGGTAAACATCTACCTCACCTCCAAAGGAATCTAGGCTGCATAACCCCGGTCATGATGCGCAAGCCACCTTAGAAACTTGGTCACTCGGGTTCAAGGAAAAAGTGGGGATTTGATTAAGATGACTAAAGAATCCGCCTGCCTCACTGAGTCAGAGAGTAGAGGGCTATGGCCACCAAAACCAGTTGGGTGGCGTAAAAGCCGATCAGAGCCCGAGAATAGGCTCGCCCCAGGGAGGGAGAGGTGTGGGTTTTGTCTAGATGCCTCATCAAATCCCTTTTCGGCAAATTTTCTTGTCGCTTCAAGGGCAACTTTCAAGTGTCCCTTGAGCTGCACTAAAGTCAGTAATTACCGTGATTTATCTAACTTCCCATGAATTCCGTCAGTACTTGGGCTGCATTGACTGAATCTTCCAGAATGGGTATTGTTGCTCGGCGCGCCATAAGGCCGGCAATCCAGCATCTATAGGGACAAAGGAGAACTTGAGTGAGTAAAGTCCTGGGCCAAAAGTCTAAACTGGAATCCGAAAAATCTGCTCGATTTTTATGCTTGTCGACTCATCTCGCATCAATTGCCACCAAGGACGGGGTCCACTATCACCCCTATTTTGATCCAAGACTCAAAGTCTTTTCGTCACTGTCCCCTCAACAGCAGCAAAATGCCCTCTCCTCACTCGAGACGTATATTGGTATCTGTGAGCTGACCCAAGCCAACGGGGCCCGCTTGCGGGACAACAAATCCCTTCTGTGGTACGCGCTCAAGTCGATGAAGCTACGTTTCAGCTCAGATCTTTTCGATCTTATTAGTGAAGAAGACACCATTGAGATCTACGACGCCGAGAATATTCAAATTTTTCGCAACCTCCAGGCCATGAGCTTACTCAGCTATTCCCTTGAAGATTTGTTCTGCCACACGTGGATGGAACTCTTTTCCCGAGAGAACCCTGAGATTGTTGAGAACATCCAAAAGACGGCTATTGAAATGTTCACCAGCAATTCCAATTCCGCACGACCGATGAGCCACCTGGGATTCCAAAAAGTGCGCGAAAGCCGCTCCCCTCTAAAATATGAATACAACTTAATGGTCAAATACTTGGCTCCCCTCCTCGACGACAATGGTCATGTGGTTGCTTTAATGGCCATTGAGGATGTCCAATCCGTCGGCAAAAAACTGAGTCGTGAAGAAGAGGCCGAGCGATACGCCCAATACCAGAGAGAAATTGCCGCCAACCAGATCCGCAAAAAGCGCAGCCCCGACTTGACGATTATCTGAGAACTCAGGAAGCCTTCCTAGAGGGTGGTTGTCCCCAGTTCAAATCCTTTTGATCCGCAAAGACTCTCTGCCTTGAATTGGAGTTTATGGCACGAATGACCTCTGAAATGGGAGAAAAATCCCCATAGAGCAACGCCTTGAGAATATCGCCTTGGAACTCCTCAAGGGATCGTCCGCTGAGCTTTCCCATTAGCATCCAGTCGTCCGTCATATTTACCAAAACGCCCTTGTTGCGGATTTCAGAAGTGAGCCGATCCGTGAGGTAGTTATTCTCGTTAAAGGTCTTACCTTCATAGGAAAATGACATTCTGTTCAGCAGCTGCCGAGGAACGTGAGTTCTCAGCGTCAGATGGACATAGTCCTTGATCAGTTGCGGCTTACTTGGAATTTCAAAGCCAAAGGTCTCGCTTTCTGAGAACCATTTTGTCCCCGGAACCACTGTCCCCGGGACAATCACCACACTTCCGCTGTTTGGCCTACCTTCGTAGGTCTCAAGAATGAGATCCTTCATTTCGACCCGGGCCTCCTCCGTCATTCGCGGCATAGGGTATATCCAAGAGGTCGTCAAAAAGATGCCGTTCTCAAGGACGGCTTGAATGACTTCCTTAACACGTTGTTTTTTCTGCCCCTTTTTCGTGACAACATTAACTAGCAGGTCTTCATCCAGAGTCTCAATACCAATGAAAAGACCACAGAGACCGCTTGCCTTGAGTTTCGGTAGAAGATCAATCTTGGCAAAGTTGACCGATGTGAAACAGGAGTACCGAATATCCAACCCTTCCTTCAAGACCAAATCAGCGAAGGGGCTCAGGAATTGCCTGGGGGTGTTTGACCCTGTAAATCGAAATGCATAGGCTCCAAACTTCTTCTGAAGATCCTTGATCTGCCTGACGATCTTTTTTGGACTCTGCAAACGGGTCCCAGACCGGCTAATGCTCGGATGCACACAGAAGCTACACGTGTTGGGGCAGCCGCGAGATTCATCGATTTGGAAGACCATGGTTTTCTGGCCACTTTCCCATAGGGCGGGGTATACTTCTTCATCGTAGCAAGGGTCAGGAAGGGAGTCCAAATCAGGGATCACATCTCGTTGATTGGCCGTCAGTTGTCCATCTTCTCCCCGATAGATGAGACCCTTGACATCGCCGATCTTTTTCTTACCCTCCACATATTCGGCAAACTGTACGATGGCGTTTTCCGCTTCTCCATCGATCAAATAGTCAAAACCGTTAACAGACTCCATTAAGTCCTCGCCCACGACTTTAACTACAGGCCCTCCGGCGACCGTCACCACTCCGAGGCGCCTCTTGAGGATCTGGGCCAGGTGATCGGAGAGCCTCACCCCATCGCCCGAGTAAACCTTAAAGCCCACAAACAGTGGTGCCTCCTGAGATGCTCTCAGGACAAGCTCCTCTGCAATTGTATCCACAATATTGAGTTGATGCTCAGCCAGGCGTTTCTCCAAATTCAATAGGTCATCTAGAGCACCATGGTCATTCCCTTCTCGGTGAAAAGCATCCAACTTAACACGCAATTCATTCCCAATCTCTTGCGGCATAAACAAACGACCGTAGTCAAAGGTCTGGTAGTCGAGAATCAGGGGGCGGTACTCGTGACGTTTTAGCGCCCCAGCCAAAGCAGCCAAGGAGTTATCCGGATTAAAGGAGCTAGGAGCTATGGACATACCAAACAAATTCACTAACCAAATTGAGGCGGAGGGAGTCTGTGACATGGGGAGTTCAACCTATTTACTTGAGATGGCTACAATCCCCCCTCTATCGGGGGATAAGTGAGAATAATGAATAATAATTTTTATTTTATTTCCGCTTAAAGAAGTTCACTTTACTGCCGATGCAATTGACCTCAGACACATTCACCTCTTTCTCTGTGACGGAGCGTTTAATGCAGTACCAATATTTGATCCTACCCACCCGACTTGAAAAAGGGAGTTCTCTCGCCCCTCTGCAAAATGAGATCTACAATCTGTTTAGCATGGTTCATGGACCAGTGACTCACGATTCCATCTCTGGCGATACTTTTCTCCGCAATGAAGTTTGCACGGGCATTTTTGTGAATCAAAAGGCGGTGGCCTGCCATCAATATTGTTTCTTTAATCTTGAGACCAACGCGGCCACAGCCAGCAAGTACTTCCAGTCCATTTCCAAAATCTCCTGGGACTTCTTCAAAGATCACAACCTCACCTATGTGATGTCTCTCGAATACCTGACCGTGCACCCGGACTTCCGCAAGTCCAAGTCTGGCGTAAGCTTCGCTGGAGTTCTGGGCTCTTTGGCCACCATGTACATGAGAGAGCGAAATGCCGATGCAGGCACCGCCATCTCCCGCGTGGATCTAAAGGTCGACCGAACCGCGGCTGCCATTGGCTTTGAAACCATTGAATCTGGTCTCAACTGCTTTGGCTACGACTGTTGCTTTCAGGTCTGTCGCACGGATCGGATAAAGCCCAACGAGGACAGAGGGGCGGGGCTGTTAGCGGAAAAACTCTGGCAATCACGTCGGGACTATACAAATGATGACCACGGGCCTGACCGCATTCGCCTTGCGGCCTGACCAGGATGAAGGAGTCCCACATGAGGCTAAATGAATCTCTCACCAACGAGCTGAAACAGACCACCACCCTTATCGAGGAAATCAATTGGGATGCCCCCGAAGTCTATGCCGACTGGCTTTCCCAAACCTATCACTTCGTCCGCCACACCACGAGGCTCTTGGCTCTCGCTGCAGGAGTGGCCAGCCTCGATCAACAGAGCTACCATCAACAGTTTCTTTATCATCTTAAGGAAGAATATGGCCACGAGAAGATTGCTCTGGCTGACCTCAAGGCCCTGGGCCTCCCCTTGCGCGCCGAACGCCCACAGACCCAGCGCTTTTACCACACCACACGCACCCTGATCCAATCCCATGGCCCCGTTGGCCTCTTCGGCTATATGCACTTTTTGGAGGCTCTAGCTGTCCATATGGGACCTGCTGCCTATGAAAAAGTCCGCCGCACTTTTGGCAGCAAATGCGGCCGTTTTTTGGCCGTCCATGGTGAAGAGGATATCAAACACGTGGAGGAAACTCTGAAAACCTTGGCCGATTGCGCGGAAGAAGACATGGACACCATTCTCGATGGGCTCCGTCTGGCTGGGGAGCAATACCGCTCCCTCCTCGCCGCTATCATTCAGGATTATCGACCTAAACTCCAGGCCGCATAGCTGATCTTTGTGAAGGGTCAATTCCCCAGATCAGTCTGCACGTCTCCGCTGTAGTCGTGGAGGCGCTCAAGGACTTTAAAAGTGGCAATCACCATGGTGGTTTGCCCAGCCAAATTCTCAAGGGGATAGAGAACACCCTGTTTGATACGCACGGCTGTACGCCCTTGGGAAAACTTCTCCCGCGCCACATGAGTGGGAAGATTCAAGACCACTGGGTCCTTGGTCTGCTGAGTGAAGTACCTCTCGGCCCACACCCCGATCTGGCGAGTGATAAACTCATTGCGCTCGTAAAGCTCCATCCAGTCATGGGTGAAAACCTCATCGAGAGAATAGGTGCAAAGCTCAAAGAAGTTAAAACTGCGATACTGCTGAATACCCTGGCCATCGTAAACTTCAATGATATCCCCATCCCGAATATAGGACTCCAAATCTCCGGGCATCACAAGTCCCTTGGAGCGGATGAACTTCTTCAGCAGATAGAGTTCCTTCTCTATACCCGGCTTATAGGGGTCCCTTTCCAGCTCGGACATCTCCGGAGCAAATAGGCTCAAGAAAGGAACCAAAAGATCACGGGTTTTGCGCAGAGCCTCTTCAGGAAGAACCTGAAAGACGCGCTGGTAATTTGTGCGCGAGCCTTCGACTGAATAGCCCATTTGATTCAGCATTGAGGCGTAGAGTTCGATCGCCTGGGCAACCACCTCAGACAGATTGGATCTCGGCTCGGTTTTTGGATCAAGTTCCATGATTTCACCCGTTTAGACCAGGTGCTGACAGCCAATGGATCACCTAACTCAGCACATCATTCCCACTATATCCGGGCCCAAGCATTGTCAAGATTGGCTGAGCCTACTCAAATCCATCCCATTTTGGCGAGCAGAATGAGAATCAAGGCGACAAAATTCACCAGGGCCAGGAGCTTCCAGCCCATGCCAATGGAGAGTTCCTTTTCATAATCCAGCAAGGGATTGCGGGTCTCCAGTTGGGCGATCTTGTCGCCCAGGAGTTCTTCCAGACGGTTGTTTTCCTTTTTCAGGTAGGCAATCTGCCTTTCTAGATCCTCCTGCATCCGCCCTAGCTTTTCATCCTGTACGCGGATGTTCTCGCCAGCATTAAATGAATTCTGCGGGTGCCATCCGGGCTGATTGTCGATGAGGGCATGATACCACTGAAGGGCGCGAAAAATGTGCGGCGGAGCCCCTGCCTTTTTGCCCTTGGATTTCACCTTCGTCCATCGGGTCCAGGCCGAGGGGTCGACCATCAAGAGTTGACACATCTTGCGGCGACTTAACCCCAGGTTCTGGCGGATTTCTTCCAGTGAACCAAGTTGCTTTTGGATCACCGAGACCTCGGCTTCGTACTTGAGTCGTTGGGATGTGCGAGACTTCCCCTCTGAAAATTTGAGGTTCAAATTTGCATCAAAAAGGGGGGTCTTTGGGGGCAAATCTGGAGTCTTTTCTGAAGCCTTTGATTCTTGCCCCTGCTCATGGCCTTGACCGGCCCTGGGTCCACCAAGGCAAGAGAGAGCCCCTTCAATCTCACCTTCTGACAAGTCTTTGAAGTCTTCGAAGCCCGCATCTGAGCCTGCCTCATGGACGGCAAATCCCTTCTTCATCTCTTTCTGATCTTGCATTTCACAACTCCCTTGTTGTGTTTTATAATATTCTTCGTTGTATTTTGCAATTTCACAAGTACAGAAGTGATCGACACGAACCGTTAAGTGATGAGAATCCAATGGTGAATTCTCAGACCCCACCCCGCGTACCCCCAATGGCCAAATCGACTGTACCTTTTAGTTATAAGTTACATATCTAAATCATTGTTTTTAGGCGCTTTTTGTGATCTTATCTAAAAAGGACGGGGGGTGATTTTGGATTTATTCGCAGCATTATTATGATTGATTCGGTGTATATAAATAAAATCAATATACAGCCATTTTCCACGCGAGGTTAACACATCATGGCTACGGCAGCGCGATATTCACTCAACAAAAACAAGTATCTTTTGGACCCAGAAATTCAGCGCCTTGAGTATCTACTCAAGAGTCATCTCGAAAAGGACAAACGCAATTGTTTGCTGCTCTTTATCGCCATCCACACCGGTGCCAGGGCCCAGGAAATTCTCAACCTCTGTCGGCAAGACTTGAACGAGTATGAACAGAGCTTGTTCATCAAGGGTATTAAAGGAAGTAACGACCGCGAGATCCCTCTCCCCGGATGGCTGTTTGACGAATTACAAAGCCTCTTAAAGGGCCTTCCTCCAGATAGAGAACAAAAGCTCTTTCCTATTTCCTACAATCGATTGCGGCAAATTTGGGAACTCTACAGGCCCACGCAAAAAAAGTTCCACTCCCTACGCCACACCTTTGCCATTCGACTCTACAAGAAAACCAAAGATCTGCGCTTGGTCCAGGTCGCCCTCGGCCACCGCAACATCACCAACACAATGATTTATGCGGACTATCTATACTCCCAGCAGGAACTTCGCCGCCTCATCCTGTGACTTGGCTGCTCATTGATAACTAGGCTAGAGTCGGTCGTTGTCTGGAGAGTACCTACAGAATTAGGGAGCAATTTTATGAACCGATTTGGGTTTTGGTTTTCGATAGTTATTTTACTGAGCTGTTTTACTTCTACGGCGCAGGCAAAAGACATCGCCGGACTTGGCACCGTCCATTTTGCAACCTCCTGTAGCAAAAAGGCTGAAGGTCATTTTCTCACTGGCCTCGCCGCCCTTCACTCATTTTGGTATGAAAAGGCCCGGGAAGAGTTCCAAATGGCAGCGGGTGCCGATCCCAAAAGCTGCACCATCGCCCTTTGGGGAGAAGCCATGACACACAACTATCCTATTTGGGCCCGACCTCAGGACATGAAATCTGCGCAAAAGGTATTAGCCAAGATTCCTGACAAGCTTGATTCCCTAAAGGCGGAGGAAAGGGGACTTCTGCGGACTCTTAACAAGCTTTATGACTCAAATTTGGAGTGGAATGAGCGGGTGACTCAATACAGCCATGAGATGGCTCGCCTCCATCAACAATTCCCGGAGCATTTAGAGATAGGCGCATTCTATTCGCTGTCGCTTCAGGATATCAAAGAACCCAAGGCGCACAAACATATGCGGCTCATCACGGCTGGAGCCATTGGTCTTGAGCTGTTAAAAAAATACCCGCGCCACCCCGGAGCCCTCCACTACACCATCCATGCCTTTGATGATCCCGTTCACGCTCCCCTAGCCCTGCCGGCTGCCAACGTCTATGCCGACGTTTCACCTGATTCGAGCCATGCTCTCCATATGCCCGGGCATATTTACGTGCAGATGGGCAATTGGCAGAAGGCCCTAAAGGTGAACCAACGCTCCTGGGATGTATCGCAACAGCAGGACTGGCACACTCTCACCTGGCTCAATTATGCCTACTTGCAAATGGGGCAACTTAAGAAATCTTCCGAGCTCTTGGCATTTGCCAAACAGGCCAGTGAAAAACACCATCACCTCCTTGCCCATTACTATGAAATGGCCGCCTTTCATGTTGTCGAAGGTCAGTTATGGTCGGAGGCGACGAAACTGTTGGATGGCTGGCAACAGATTGAAGATCACGGCATGGAGCACTCCCAGGCTCGTTTCGCTTCAGCCTTGTCCGCTTATAACCTAAAGGACAAGGCAGCGCTCCGCCGTCTGGCCGGTGAGTGCGACAAGACTCTCAAGCAGAAGGCCTTCTCCGGTCGCAGTGCACACTTTGAGTTACAGATTCGCAACCTCGCCACTATGTGTGTGGCCCTTTACGACTTTAGTCATAAGCGCGAAAGTAAAGCCTTGTCCCGTCTTGCAGAGCTAGCTGGCATAAACGCCAACGAGTATCTCGCTTATGGGGTCCCCTTTGAGGTCATTCCTATTGAGGAATTTGCCGCCGACCTTCTTGATCGCGCAGGAAAAACAACAGAGGCCTGGGCCTCACTGGAGTCGAGTTTTACTCGTTTTGTTGGACGGAGCCGTGGCCTCACCTTGGCAGAGCACCTGCTCGGCCGCCTCGAGCAGGAAGAAAAAGCCACAGACTTCCGGGAGCAGCTAAAGGCCAACTGGAGCCAGGCCGACCCTGAATGGAATCGGGGGCTGTCTCATCGCTAAATAGGATCTTAACGGGAAATCGATTCTCGTCACATCTATAGATGGTACAGGTTTTTAGCCCTTGCATTTCCCTGCCCCAAGGGTTTCAATTTTATCTGGTATTGAGGGTTAATCTTTGTAAAAGGAGTATCAGAATGAGACATGGACGAAAGATCCTTGTTGGCCTGTCTGCGTTAGTAATGGCCATCAGCTTTGGCGTGACGGCCCATGCAAAAGGCAAAAAGACGGTCGGGATTCTCTATTGTCCCGTAGCGAAGAAGCACTATGAAGAGTTTCGCGCTGACTACAAAAAGAAGTATGGGGACGATGTGGAATTCAAAGTCTATGAGGCTCATACTCCTGATCAACTTAATGATTATGCCGCAAAGTTGGCCAAAGAAGCTCCTGATGTGATTGTCACCACCTGTGAGCGCACCACCCGCCCGGTGGTTGAACGCATTAAAGGGACTGACCAAAAACTCGTGTTCATGTCCAATGCGCCCTCTCGCTTGGTGAGTGAATGGCAATCGTCAGTGAAGAATTCCACCGGCGTTTCTTCTGTCATGGAAGATCAAGTGGACTACAACCTCGCCCAGGCAAGGGCGCTTCACCCTGATGCCAAAAAGATTGCTATCCTCACTTCCATGGATGCCGATCTCTTTATATCTGAAAATCATGGTGAGCACGATGCTCATCACCGCCATTTGATGGGACAGTTTTTCACCTATATGAACAAGTCGCACAAGGCGATGATGGCGAAGCATGGCTTTAGCGGTGATATCATCAACGTTACCAACGACAAGGAACTCAAGCAGGCTCAAGCCAAGATTAAGAAGGGTAAATATGATATTGTGTATGTTTCCATTACAGGCACATATCAAGTTAAGTTTGATGCCCTTATGGACACCATCAAAACAGCCAAGATTCTGTCTGTAACTAATAAGCCTGAAATCGTGAAGTCCGGTGCAGTCATTGGATTTTACGCCAAGGACACCCATTTGGTGGATCAAGCGACGGTGATGGCTAAGGACGCATTGGATGGCAAAGCCGCAAAGGATCCCATTCTTGCAACCGACTACGAGATCCACGTGAACCTCACCACTGCCCAGGCGATTGGTTTTGAGGTTCCGGAAGATATCCTCAGCAAGGCAACCATGGTTCATGGCAAAATGAAGGTCTCCAAAAAGTAATCCTAATAAATTAGCCTTGTCGAAAAAGGAGCGAGATTTCGCTCCTTTTTTTATTACTCATCGTGCTCAGGGCGGAGTGCCCTTCCTGATGCAGCGAATTTACGCTTTACCCCCACCCGCAAGACCGGTAGGTTCCGGCTTCAGAAAAACGCGCTGGCCCGAACTGGGTCTCGTCAATTGAACATGCCGGGGGACCTCTATGAAAAGTCTGATTGCTGCTTTCGCCGCCAACCTTTTACTCCAACTTCCTGCTGCCGCCTTTATTCCAGATCAAATTGAGGAAACTGGCAGATCCATCTCTGCCGATCTCTACCGATGCCCAGAGGTTACCGAGGAAATGATCAAAGAGGCAAAAAACCGCGGACACCAGGCGGCACTCAAGACCTGCGGTTATCAAAACCTCCACCAAATGAAGGACTGGCAGATCGATTCTTATTGCGAAGAGACCACTTGTTGCTTCGGCGAAACCACCTACACTCGTGTGGTTGAGGCTACAACAAGCTTTCTCTGTTTGCCGAGCGTCCCTTAATATCTCCGCCGGGCCTAGGTCTATACCTTAGTGATATTCTCATCCTTACGTCCTGATCTTTCATGGGTCGGGGCGGCTCCCACTTGAACCTCTGCTGGATCAGGCCGATAAGCTGCTGTGAATGATACCTACATGGGAGACACAACATGAAATATCTTTTGTTCTTAATTTTTTTTGCTCTACCGACCACATCCTGGGCAGCATCAGGTAAGGCGGGAAGTTTTTCCGTTTCACCAGCCCTATTTTACGCCACCAGTGAATATGATCGCAGCGAAATTGGTGGGGGCACGGCTGAGTCTTCAGCACTTTATTACGATTTACGCCTCGGCTACTCATGGAGCAACGGCATGTACGCGGGTGCCATCTATGGGACCCGCGGCGATGGTGACGGCACTAATGACTATGCCGAGACTTATATGGGGGCTTCCTTTGGTTATTCCAACGATGGCTGGATTGCTCTTCTCCATTACTTCATTTCGGCGGAAGATGAAATCGGCACTAACACCTCGCTCACCTCAGGCACTGGTTTTGGCGTGGACATTGGCTACATGTGGTCGGTGAATAACACCTTCTCGATCGGCCCCCAGTTGAGCTACCGAACTTTTGACTACACGAAGCTCGATGTGGCTGGGACAGAAACGGACAAGGACACCAGTCAGGCCTACACTCTTCCCTATATTGCTCTGGGGTTTTCATTCTAGTTGGATTTCTTTTTGCGGTCCCAGCCACCAAATGGGTTGGCTGGGCTACCGTCAGATTCGTGAAGCAGAAAACACCCGCGAAAGTCCCGATTATCCCCTTCCCCGCCAGGCGCTCCATCTGCACCCAAACTGACCACGCAATAGCGGCGATTCAGCTGGTCTTCCTCCAATTGAAATGGAAATCCCCATGGATCTTTATTGTGGTTTTCGCGATTTTTCAATTCTGGCAGTTGGTGAACGGATGTGGCAATTTCTCTGCTGACAGCGTAATGCCTGAGGAATCGGGCTTTAACCTCCCACATTCTGTCAGAAACCAAAAACTCTGGTTGATTGATATGGTAGTAATAAGCCCCGCCCATGGCCAGTCCCGCCCCCAAGAGAGCCAGCAACTGATTCAACTTGTGGCGAAGAATCCAATGGCGTCGCAACCCCAATACCTTTTCTTTAAATCATGGTTTTTTACTTGAATAGATAAACCATAACAAACAATTGGCAACGACGCTCCAACATTTTCCTGATAATCCTGTGGTCCCTACAGGATAATGCGCCACCTCCAATGAATTCTGCCAGAGAGGTTTTTCAAATCACCCACAACAAAGCTCATGGGCCAGTACCCATGCTAGGGCTACGCGCCAAAAGATCCTTCAGCCATTGATTCACATGGGAGAAGGCCAATTCGTCATTCGTGAATTTAGAGAAAACTTTCCACTGTCGTTTAACTTTGATTCAGCAAGCGAGGCCAATAAGCTCTTGTAGCTGCTTGAGCCCGCCCTCGGTAAGGCCTTTGAGTTCAGCCAACGCTAGGCCTTGCGCCAACGCCCGCCAGTTGCTATGAGGGCCCTCTATGTCGGGCTCTCATATACTTTTGAATAAGCAGATCCGCTCGCTGCGTGAGTCGTCCACTTTGGCCATCAATCAAAGGGTCAAGGACTTGCGAAGCCAAGGTCAAACCGTATTTCACTTTGGCTTTGGCCAGTCGCCCTTTCCAGTCCCCGCCCAGATCGTTAAATCCTTAAGGGATGCCGCCGATAACAAGGACTATTTGCCAACCCTGGGGCTGTTGCCTCTTCGCCAGGCCTTTTGCGACCACTACCAACGAACCTATCGGGTTACCTTCAACCCCGATCACGTTCTCATTGGCCCGGGAAGCAAGGAGCTTTTGTTCCAAGCTCTCATGTGCCTGGAAGGCCCTCTTATTCTTCCCGCACCAAGTTGGGTGAGCTATGGTCCCCAGGCTCATATTTGCCATAAGCCGGTTAGGGTCCTAGCGACCACACTTGAGAACAGCTATAAGATCACGGATGTCGACCTAGAAAAGGCCTGTCAGGAAATGGCGGATCACCGACAGAAGATTCTCATTCTCAACAGTCCCAGCAACCCCACCGGTTGCACCTACTCCTCCGCGGAGTTGTCAAACCTGGCTCCGGTATTGCGCAAACACCGGGTTCTTGTGATCGCCGATGAGATTTACAGTCTGACGGCCTATGATGGCCAACCGGCTCCCAGCTTGGCCCAATGTTATCCAGAAGGAACCATCGTCTCCAGCGGACTCAGCAAGGGATTTTCCGCCGGCGGTTACCGCTTGGGTGTGATGGCTATTCCCGAAGCACTGAGCGAACTTCTCCCGGTTTTGACAGCATTGGTGAGTGAAACCTATAGTTGTGTCAGCTCACCCATTCAATATGCAGCTGTGGCTGCTTACCAGGCTGATCCTGAGATCAACCATTACTTGAGGACTTGCTCGCAAATCCACAAGGTTTGTGGCGAATACCTTTACGCCCGTTTTTTGGAGATGGGCCTAAGGTGTCCACCGCCAACCGGAGCTTTTTATCTCTTTCCAGATTTTGAGTCCTATCGCCAACAACTCAAAGAAATCGGCGTCACCACCTCTGAGCAACTCTGCGGCCTTCTTCTCAACGAAGTCAAAGTGGCTCTGCTTCCCGGCTCTGATTTCTATATGCCCGAGACCTACCTAGCCGTTCGCGTGGCCACGGTGGACTACAAGGGCGAAGAGTTACTGAGGGCTGCTCAACAAGGTGCTTCATTGGACCATAAGTTTGTTGAACAATACGCAACGAATCTGAAAAATGGATGTGACCGCATCCAAAACTTTCTTCAATCGCTTGGCTAGAAAGGTCACCCCGCATGGCATGGCATAAACAACTTCACTGGCGCATCATCCTTGGACTCATTCTTGGCCTTGTTTATGGTCTGATTGCGGCCTCGGCTGGATGGGAATCCTTTACGGCCGACTGGGTTTCACCTTTTGGCACCATCTTTGTGAATCTGCTGAAATTGATTGCCGTGCCTTTGGTGCTCGCCTCGCTCACCACTGGCGTGGCTTCTCTCTCCGATTTGAATCAGCTATCAAGAATGGGCGGCAAAACCATCGCCATCTACCTTGTCACCACTTTGATTGCCGTGATCATCGGGCTGGTTATTGTGAATGTCACTCAACCCGGGAAAAGTGTCCCTGGAGAATTAAGAGATCGGCTCCAGGCATCCTACCAGGCCGATATTGAAGACCGCACAGCTCAGGCCAAAAAAGCCAAAGACCGAGGCCCTTTGCAGCCGATCGTAGATATGGTCCCCAGCAATTTGTTTGAATCCGCATCGAGTAATAGCAATATGCTGCAAATTGTCTTTATTTCGATCCTTTTCGGCATTGGCCTGATCCAAGTCAACCGGGAAAAAGCTCAAGTCCTCATTGATATTTTTCACACTCTTAATGATGTGATCATTCGTATGGTGGACATGATTATGCTCATGGCCCCGGTCGGAGTTTTTGCACTGATTGCCAAGACTATCACTTCAGTGACGGCGGGCGGAACTGGTGGCAGTGTTCTTGAACTCGTCGGAGCTTTGGGACTCTACTGCCTAACCGTTATCGTGGGATTGGGAATCCACGCCTTCGTCGTACTGCCCACTTTGTTAAAAACCTTAAGCCCAATGAGTTTTACCACTTTTATTAAAGGAATCGCTCCAGCCCAGCTGCTGGCTTTCTCCACCAGCTCCAGTGGAGCCACTCTGCCACTGACGATGGAACGATGTGAGGAAAAACTTGGCGTTTCTGAAGAAGTCTCTTCATTTGTATTGCCCCTTGGAGCAACCATCAATATGGATGGCACAGCTCTGTATCAAGCCGTCGCTGCGGTTTTTATTGCCCAGGCCCTTGGTATGGACCTCACCTGGGGTCAGCAGGCCATGATCGTGTTTACGGCTGTCCTCGCTTCCATTGGTACAGCAGCCGTACCAAGTGCTGGGATCATTATGTTGGTAGTGATTCTCGAGGCCATTGGTGTTCCTAGCGCCGGGATTGCTTTAATTTTGGGAGTGGATCGATTTCTCGATATGCTTAGAACAGTCGTCAACGTCACCGGCGATGCCACCGTCGCCACCATTGTCGCAGCCAGCGAGGGTCAGTTGGGAACAGCAGATTTATCAGAAGACAAGGACCACGTGCGCACCCACTTTGAATAGGACCTAGGTCTGGACGACTTGCGCCAGAGTCAACAATTGAATACTAGTTTCACCTACTTAGCTTTGGTAATTCCCCGCCTGCATGCTAGACTTTACTGAGTTTGCTCAACGACTTGGAACACTCTTCTTATGCAAAGGAGCTCCTCTGTGGTGGCACGTAGGATTCTGTTTGTGGCTCTGGCTCTGTTTGGTGCCATGACTCCAGCTCATGGAGCCCCTCCTGAAGAGTTTTACGATTTACCAAAGGTGGTGGCCGTGCAAAACCGCACCTACTACCTCAATCACGATTTGACTGTAAACCTGGGATGGCTTCCCAGCGATGCCTTTAACAAAGGCTATACCATTGGCACTTCCTACACCTACTACTTCAGTGATTACCTAGGGTGGGAGGTGGTGAATGCCAACTACTCCTTCAACAGTGAAACCAATCTAAAGAAAGACTTATTGGAAAACTTCGGAGCCGCGGTTGAAAACGTCGGCTTTGGTGGAATTCTCGATTACATTGTCTACTATTTTACCAGTAACATTGTTTACACTCCACTTTACACTAAGAGCCTGCTCTTCAACAAGAACATTGTCCGCGGGGAGGTGAGCTTTGTTTTTGGTGCTGGAGGAGCCGGATTTGATGAAACGGGTATTCGCGCCCTCATCACGGCAGGAGCCTATTTACGGTTTTTCACCAAGGAAGACACCTCTTGGAAGTTTGATTTCCGCAATAATGTCTATTTTGAAAAGTCGCTGGGTGCGGTGAATACCATTTCCCTGATGGTGGGTTATTCCATGCAGCTGGGAGATCCTCCTAAGGCGCCGATCATGAGCGAGGAGTTGGAGAAAAAATGAGATTGTCAGGAGTCAGGATGCTCCGTCTACAAACTCTCGCCCTGTTATGTTCTATATTCCTCATTTTCGGGTTGAGGTCGGCAGACGCCCAGGTGAAGAAGACCTCCTCGTCCAAATCTCGATCAACCTACTCGATCTCAAAGAAAACCAAAAACAAGGCCCCGGCAAAGAAAACTGCGAAAAAAACAACAACCAAAAAAGCTGGCAAGAGTACGACAGCAAAAAAAACAACGAAACCGGGCAAAAAGGCTCCCCCGAAAACCGCCCCACCCGCCGCGGCAGCACAGGCGAAATCGGATCCCAATAAGCCTGCGGAAATTGGCGAAGCCCCTCCGGATCAGGTAACCAGTGGCAAATCCGTCGATCTCTCTGAAGCTTTTAAAGAAGAAGAGCAGAAGCCCTATGAGTACCAGCCGGCAGACCCAGTTTTTTGGACAAAAATTCAATCCCAGCTGGGAGAAAATAACCAGGTTGCTGTTGTTATTGAGGCGGCCAAGCAGGAAGACGCCATGGGATCGAGTACACCTGAAGGTGGTGAAGCCCAGCTCGCCATGGCCATTGGCCTTATGGAAAAGAGACTCTACTTTGCGTCCTTTCATCTTCTCACCAAGCTCGTCCAGGAGCGCATCGGTACTAATGTGGGCGAAGCCGCACTTCACCAGCTTGGTCGATTAACTCAGGAAAGCCTTTTCGATGAATTTGCCCTCATTCAACTTCTGAGTCGCAACGAATTTGCTTCTCTTCACCCGGATGTGGAATCTTTCGTTTCCTATTATAAGGGCTTAGAACTCATGCAGCTTGGGTTCACTGAGTGGGCCAATGTTCATATGAGCCGAATCAAAAAGGATTCCTATTGGGATTATTTGCTCAAATATTGGACGGCCATTGGCGAGGTCTCTCGTGACCGCCCAGAAAATGCTATTAAGATCTTTCAGACTCTTTTGGAGGTCCCCAACCTCCATCCGGCGTTGTTTGAAAAGACTGCTCTTCAGTACGCTCGGCTGGTCTTTGAGCAAGGGGACTTCATTACAGCCTCAGCGATCTATAACAACCTCGGAGTTAAGGCGGTCCGGGAAATTGGCCGCCTCAACCTTGAGAGGGCCTGGGTCCTCTACTACATGAAGGACTACTCGACAGCTATGGGAGTCCTCACCTCTCTCCAGTCCCCTTATTTTGAACCCTCCCTGACCTTTGAACGTCATATTCTGGAAATGATTATTTATCGGGAACTGTGTCACTATAAGGCCGTGGAATCTGTGGCTCAGCGATTCCGTTTTGACTTCCACAACAGCCTTAAAACCATTCGCAAGCGGGAGCCTCTGCGCCATGAAAAGAAGCTCTTTAATATGGCTGTACTCGACATGGAAGTGCAGAACTTGGCCAATTTGATAGACCAGATGCGCGCAGAAAAGATTGCCCTGGCGGAATACAATTGGGGGCAGTTCAGTTTTTACAAACCTATTCTTGATGAATACGACCGCATGGACAAGATCCTACAGTCACGAATTGACATCGAGCTGGAGGACAAGGCGCGCTTTGCAGCCAACGAGTTATTGGACGCAGAAGAACAGGTTCTCTTTTTGGAGTACACCTCCCGCCTTGATGAATTGCGGATTCGCCGTGGTGATGACCGCAAATACCAAGCAGAGGATATCAGTTACGTGACCTTTGAAAAGATCTACTGGCCGGCAGATGGAGAATTTTGGTGGGATGAAATGCCCGATTACAAAATGCTCATTTCCTCCCGCTGTGGTGACATGACTTCCCCTGACGATGATCAGATGGAAAGGGAATTTGAATGAGGTCCCATCTGCGTGTACTCCTCTGCTCAATATTGGCTATTGGATTTCACCTGACGACCCAGGCTCAGGTGGCCCAGCTGATCAGTTTAGAGCAAATGCGCCAGGACCTGGCTAAAATCAACAAGAGTATCGATGAGACTGAAGCTAAGGTCAAAGACGTACGCGACGCCCGGTTTTTGCCCGACCTCTATTTTGCCCTGGCAGAATTCTTGGTGGAAAAGGCCCGCTATATGTACGCCATCAAGATCGCTGAGAACAAAGGTACTCCCATGGATGAGCTGGATTTCAACATGGAAAAACGGCCCAAGTTCAGAGCCATTGAAATCTATGACATCCTTATTGATAAATTCCCTAAGCTCCCAGAGCGGGACAAGGCCATCTTCTTTAAGGCTCACGAACTTCGTGAACTGGGCCGACTTGAAGACATGGTCCGGGCCTACGCTCAACTGACAAGAGAGTATCCGAAGTCGGCCTTTTGGGAAGAAAGCCAGCTTGTCATTGGTGATTACTTTTTTGAAGAGAAAAAGGATGTGGATCTTGCTCTTGAAATGTACGACAAAATTCTCAAGCGTCCCACTGGTCCCTTCACTCCCTTAGCCCACTACAAAATTGGTTGGGCCTATATTAATAAGACGGAATTCGAAAAGTCACTTTTGAGCTTTGAAAAGGTTCTAACCCAAAATCAGAACGTGGACTTGAGCAAGCTTCCCGATTTGTATCGTAAGACGGACGTGCGCCGCGATGCTCTTTTAGCCATGGTGTGGCCCTATTCAGAAGTTAAACCCTCCCGGTTGCGCAAGATCGGTATGTGGAGGGTGAACCCCATCAATTATTTTCGCCGCCTGTCCCCTGATCGTATTAGTTATGAGAAGGTCCTCTCCAAACTGGGGCGTCGCTTGAATATTAAGAAGCGCTATGAAGACACCACCAAGTCCTATTTTGAGCTTCTCCGCGTGACCAATGACCTTGAAACCCGTCGGGACGTGATTGAACGCGCCTATGTGGCCATGAAAAACACCCAGAGGGAATGGCCCTTGAGAGGCTTTGTACAGGAGGTGGCCAAAACCATCGCTGAAATTCGCAACTCGGACACCATGAAAAAGGCCGAAATCAAAAAGGCTCTTCATGATTACGAGATTTTTGCCCGCGACGTGGCCACTCGGGCGAATAAGCGGGCAAAGAAGACCCGCAATAAGGAGGATTGGGAATGGACCATTCGCGACTACAAGGCCTATTTGTGGGCCTTCCCCGACTCCAAACGCGCCCCTTTGATGAGCCTTAACCTCGCGGAGAGTTTTTTTAACGCTGGTAATATCATTGAAGCAGCAAAAGCCTACGAAAAACTGGTGCCTCAAACTAAGAATCCTAAACGTAAGAAGAGCTTTCTGGAGTCCTCAATTCAGTCCTACATTAGCGCCATTCGCAACCAGGCCAAACTATCTCGTTTGGAGTTGGCTGAGATTCGCTCTGGTCTTCGCGATGTGGGAAATGAGTACATTAAACTTTATCCGAAAGAGAAATCTGTTCCAAGTATTCGCTTTAATATTGGCCAGACATTTTACGACGAACGAAACTTTGTGGAAGCCGTGAAAGCCTTTAAGGAGTACATTAAGCTCCATCCCTCTGACCAAAGCGTTTCTATTGCC
The DNA here is from genome assembly GCA_020635075.1 of Pseudobdellovibrionaceae bacterium. Taxonomy (NCBI): domain Bacteria; kingdom Pseudomonadati; phylum Bdellovibrionota; class Bdellovibrionia; order Bdellovibrionales; family Pseudobdellovibrionaceae; species Pseudobdellovibrionaceae bacterium. The sequence goes on from JACKAM010000001.1 coordinate 1,042,269, forward strand.
GCCAACCTGATTTTGGATGCCTACAATCAGAAAGAAGACTATAAGGCGATTATCTCTGAGGGAAAAGCCATTCTCGCCAATAAAGCGATTAATGATGCCGGCCTTAAGAATCAGGTCTCCCAGATTATCGAGCAGGCGGAAATGCGTAGTGTTCAGGCTCAGGCCGGCGATTCCTCGTCTCCGGAATACGCAACCAGCCTGTTGAAACTGGCGCGCAAATACAAAGGTTCTGCTCTGGGAGATAAGGCTCTGTACGAGGCATTTATTGCCTTTAGATCCAAACGGGACCCGCGGGCTTACGAGTCTGGCGAACAACTTCTCATGCAGCATGGAAAGTCCAAGTATGCACTGGAGGTCGTTTCTGCGATGGGCCAGATGGCCCTGACTACTGCCGACTTTCGTCGCGCCTCCCTCTACTTTGAACTCTATTCTGAAAAATACCCGGGGCAAAAGGACTCTCGCGATCTGCTTAAAAATGCCGCCACCATGAGGGAACTCATGGGTGATTACAAAGTGGCGGCCCGAGACTTTCGCAAACTCAACGACTACACGTCAGTGGCGCGCATGGATTTTCTTGCTAACGACTGGGCGGCACTTTTAAGGTCAGCACCCAAGGCAACGGGAATTGAGTCTCCCTACTGGGAAGGATTGGCCCAGTACCGTCTGCGGGGAATTTCGGCGGCCCGCTCGGCTCTTGAGAGAGCTTCGCAGATGGCCACCAACTCCTATGAGTCACAGGAAATGGCAGCCCATGCTCTTTACCTCCTCACCATGGATACGATGGAACGCTACAACCAGATTCGCATGAGCCCTGGCAATGAGACCAAGGCCGTTAACAGCAAGGCCGCGATGCTCAAGGACCTGGATACCAAGCTTAAAACAGTAATTAATTTTGGTAACGGCCGGTGGATCATCGCAGCCCTCTATGGACTGGGCCAGGCCAATAAGGAGTTTGCTAGTTTCATTAAGCAGGCCCCCATGCCCAAGGGGCTTAATGCCGCCCAGAAAAAACAATTCAAAGATGTTCTTGGCCAGCAAGCTGCGCAGTATGACCAGGCGGCCAAACAGTATTTTGGTCAGTGCATCCAGAATGCAGAAAAATTCGAGGTCTTCACACTTTTTGTTCGCGGCTGCCAGTCCCGAGGGAAAATTCAGGTCGACGAGGCCAAGGAAACCCGTATGTACTCACGGGCCCAAGAAAAAGCTCCTCCTGGGACCAAGGAAATTCGCGATCGCCTTTATGATCAACCGCGCGACATCACATTGTTGACCAAACTGGCACGCATCTATGTGCAATCGAAGGACTTCTCAATGGCGGAATTGATTCTTAACCGCGCTCTGGAAATTGCTCCCAATAATGGAACAGTTGCTGCCTCAATTGGAGTGGTTCAATTGTATAAAAACGATCTGGGGTCGGCCAAGAAGTGGTTTGATAAAGCCCTCAATATCAGCAAATCCAATTCCCTGGCCCTCTATGGGATCGCAGGCCTCCACAAGCAGTTTAGTTTTAAAAGCCGCCTGAGGGGCTCCATGAGCGCGGCCAGGCGTGCCGGACCTCCGACTGGGCTCACCCATCCTTTCATCCAGGCTGTCCAGTAAGTTTGCACCCTCTTCCTCGACCTCCATCCGGGTCCTAAGATCGCGATTTTTTTGCTTTTGTGGGTCCAGTGACTGGAGAACCGGAGCCGGGCTGCCGATAGTTACATTACCAAGAGTATAAAAACTATGAGTGCGGCAGAAAAGAAATACGAATTCCCAGTTTATGTCCTGATTTCCCACGGAGATGAAGTCATCTTCGAGAGGACCTTTGATGCTCTGCCCGTTACCATTGGTCGCAGTAGTCATTGCGACATCACTCTCTCTCAGTTCAATTGGATCAGCCGCCAACATGCCGTGATCATCCCCGAGGGTGGACGCATTTATTTGGTCGATCTGAAATCCTCAAATGGCATTCAGCTCGGAGGCCGTACCTATGACCGGGTTGAGGTTCATAATGGGACAATCGCCAGTATTGGCCCGTTGGTTCTTCAGTTTGGATTGCCACTGGAAAGAAGGGCCCAGGCGCGAGGAGCTGTCAGTCAAGTGGATCATCCCCCTCCGGTGGATGTTTCGCCTGGACCTCCTCCTGATGACGACAAAACCATTGTCACTTACCAACCACCTGGTCCCCCGGCTCAAGCCAAAAAGGGGAGATTTTATCCCGATCTCAACCAGGAGAACCTCGACCAGGAGAATTCGGATCCAACTCCTGATCAATTTCAATTTGTACCAGTAAATACCGCGACCGGAATTAAACATGAGCCGCCTATGCCCCCCCGCGGTGGTGCTCATCAAAATCCTGAAGCCACGATTGTAGATCGTGGGCCTGCTCTCTCCGCTTCTGAGAATCAAGCAGCATCTTACCAGCCTAACTTTCAACTGACTGATCCTCAGGCGCATGCCCATCCTCAGGTCCCGACTGGCCCTCTACCTGGCAATATCGACCATCAAACACCAAAAGCTCCCAGTAAACCGCTTCCCTATTATTTACGGGAGGAGATTCGACCCCCAGCTGAGGCGAGCAAACAGAAGCGCACCCAGCGCGAGGCCGCAAAGCCTGCTTACCAAAAAGGTGAAGGCCTTACAGGTTTTGTCCTTGAACGGGACAGAGCATTTGATGGCATCGATCGCGTGCCGCGTGGACGACGGGTCTTGGAAGCCTACGTCACCTGGAAAGGCGAGGTCCTCGACACTCACCTATTCTGGCCCGGAGAACAGGTCGTTGTCGGACGCTCAAAAGAAGGTCTGTATGTCCCCACGCTCAAAGGCGAATTTTTGGTCGCCGATTTTGACGGTGCTGTCGCCCGCTGTTCCATTCCACAAAAAGTTAATGGCTTTTTGCGGACTGGGGACTACCGTCCGGTTCCTCTTGAAGACCTCATTCGCAGCCAGGCCCTCAGTCGCAAGGGTAACAACTATGTTTTAAAGCTCGGCTCATCAGATTTGTGCTCCATGAATTTGGGTCATGATATCCATTTGTACTTTAGATACGCTCCTGCTCCTCGCCAACTCTCACGTAAAAAAATCGTTGAGCCGGACGCCCTACTGAAAAAGACAATCACTGGCTCGGGATTAATTCACTTTTTGCTTGTCATGGTTTGCCTGCTTTTTGCACCCAAAGATGATACTCCAAAGGTGAAAAACCTTCCGCCTCGAATTGCCAAACTTTTGGTTAAAAAGGAAAAACCGAAGCCAAAACCTAAGCCTAAGAAGAAAAAGGAAGAGCCAAAGCCCACGGCCAAGAAGAAAGAGGTTAAGCCTCCACCCAAGAAAGTGGCCAAGCAGCGTAAACCTAAAAAGGTTGTGGTGCGCAAGAACGTCAAGGTGAGGGAGATGAACAAAAAGGTCACCAAAAATGTGACCAGTGACAAGCCCATCAAGGGTAAGCCGACTCAGGACGTGACTAAAGTCGGGGCGCTCGCTGCTTTGGGCGCTTTGGGGGCGGCCACTCCAAACCCAACCAATCAGCCGGTCTCGATCAACGTCAATAAAAACGCCGGCGGGGGCGGAGCGAAGATGACCACTAGCGGAGTCATTGGCGCTATCAAGGCTAAGGGCGGGCAATTGCAGGCAGCTGGTATTGCTGGCGTCAAAACCACCGGAAAAGGTTTCGGAACTGGTGACGGCTATGGAGTCCAGGGAATTAAGGGCCGCGCTGGAAGTCGCGGTGTAGCCGGATCCGTAGTGGGCACTCCCAGCCTGATGAAGATCAATCGCACGGAAGGCCTCAACCGCAAACAGGTGATGGACGTGGTCAAAGGCTACTTGGGTGAAATCCAACAGTGTTACGAAAGGTCACTTCTCACCGACCCAGGAATCGCCGGCCGTGTTGAATATGAGTGGTTCATCACTCCACAAGGCCAAGTGAAGTGGGCCAAGGTCAAAAAGTCTGATATGCGCGGCGGTGATAGTCTTAATGGCTGTGTGCTCGCCATCTTTAAGAAGATGAAATTCCCCGTCGCAAAAAATGGCGAAGCTACGACGCCTAACATCGGATTCCCCTTCGGCCGACTCTAAGGTCCTACCTTCGTCCAGAATGTAAAGCCCTACTATTCGCAAAAAATCCCTGGAGATACAATGGTTTCTGGGAATTCCCTCAAAGGAGACAGGGTCTATGATCGGCGAACTCATGAAGCTTTATATTGCTGGCGGAAACTGGATGCATCTTATTACCGTCACTTCTCTTCTCGGCATCGCGATTATTGTTGAGCGATTCATGGTGCTCACGGCTGCTGCCAATATCAAAAAGGATGAAGTGCTCAATCACATCAATAGCTACATCCTCCAGGGCAATCTGGAGAAAGCCATTGCCGTCACCTCGCAGGTAAAAAATCCTCTGACCAACATTGTGCGTGCGGGCTTGATGGCCGTTGCCAATAATGGGGGCCCAGATGAAGTGCAAACGGCGATGGATGCTGTTGCATTAAGAGAAGTCCCCCGCCTTGAAAGGCGCGTGGGTCTTTTGGCAACCCTTTCAAATATTGCCACCCTGCTCGGGCTGCTGGGAACAGTGGCCGGTCTTATTGGCGCCTTCGGCGCGGTGGCCAACGTTGCGCCTGCTGAAAAAGCCACTATGCTCGCAAATGCGATTGCGACTGCGATGAACACCACTGCATTTGGACTGATTGTGGCCATTCCCCTGCTGGGTTGTTTTGGTTTTCTCAATGCCATGGTTCAAGGAATTGTCGACGATGTGCATGAAGCAAGTGTGGCCACCCTCAACTTTGTATTAACCAATCGGGAAAAGCTGAGACACTCGCGTGGCTAAGAGACAGGTCAACGTAGAACTGAACATGACTCCCTTCATCGGACTCTTCGCCCTGTTGGTGGTCATGCTACTGCTGACAGCGGTATGGAACCGCATTGCCTCTCTATCAACGGACACAACTGGAGCGGCGGCGGCAGATGAGGACACTCCCCCGCCTCCCAAGAAGGTTCAGCTAAGCGTGACCGTTGTCCCTGACGGCATCGAAATGGCCGAAGATGAAAACGGCACGAGAATTCCCGATGCACCCAATGGCGACATCGATGTCATGCGCTTTGTTCAGGTTCTGCAAGCCTGGAAGCAAAAGTACCCGGATCGTTCCGATGTGATTCTTAATACCGAAAACACTGTTACCTACAACAAGCTCATTCGTGTGTTCGATACTTTGGTGGGCAACGAGTGGCCTGATGTAGGAGTGAGTACTCAATAATGGCAAAGACTCTGATTGTAAGCCCTGGATACCATATTCGCCCAAAATACGATTTGGCGGGCTTTCGAGACAAGCTCGACAAAGGCGGCAATCGGGAATATGACATGGTTTTGCCCCTCACCTCGATGATCGATATGTTCTCGATGCTGGTGATCTTCCTTCTCCTTAACTTTTCGGCCACCGGTGAAGCCTACTTCGTGGCCAAAGACATTAAGCTGCCAGAGGCTGAGAATGCTCGCCCTCTAGAGAGCTTGCCTCTGATCACTGTTACCAAGCAATATGTCTCCATTGACTCAGAACAGATCGGCACTAACCCTGCCGACTTCTCGATGAACAACTGGAATATGGAGGCCTTTGCCGCCTCCCTCAGACGCCTCAAGGCCCTTCAGGACAACTTAAGAGCTGCGGGACTCAAACCCAAAACTGAAGTCAACATCCAGGCCGACAAGGGCACGCCCGTCCTTTACGTCAAACGGGTGATGAATGTCTTGATCACCGAAGGCTTCACCGGGATTAACTTTGCCGTCAAAGAAGGCAGCGAAGAAGAAGGTGGCGGTTAACCTGACCGCCTGAAATCTTCATTACCAGCTCCACCCACCAAAAGAACTTCCGGCCTGTTGACCGCTGATGGGTCATTCTTCCACCACTCAAGGTACTGCCGGGTATGGGTCAGACCTGATTCAATCAGAGCCTGTTTTCTCTCCTCTGAGACATGAAAGTCCGTGGTGCTCACGCCTAGAGTATTGACGTAGATGGTTCTTTGCCAGTCGTCAGAATGGAGGTGCTGATTGTCCTGGGCATCCACCAGGGTGGTCACCAAGGCGCGAACGTAGTCAAACAGATCATCAATCCGCAGGGCTGGAGGGGGAGATGTCTGCTGAAAGGTTTCAATCTCCGTTTTGGAGTCCAGACGAAATCCCAGTGTCTCACGATTAAAAACATAAGCCTTTTCGCTGACCTCATCATGACCGTGGTGGACGTTGATGGGATCATAGTAGTCCGTCCTCTTGGCGCACGACTCGCGCCTATCCTCGGAAATGTATTTGAGTTGATCAAACATCTTAATGGGGAAGTTATTCAGCAATCCACCATCGACGAGAACATGACCCAAGCGGTTGCGCACAGCCTGAAAGAATAGGGGGATCGACATGGAAGCTCGTACGGCATCGGCGATTTTCGCTTGTGGCGTGTGCTCGTGGGAGTAGATCTCGCTGAAGCCAGTGGCCAGGTTGGTGGCACAGACATAAAGCTCGGGCCCATCATCGAGCCACAGATCGCCGAAGGTGTACTCACTGCTACCGGTCTTCTCTTTTACCCTCTCGGCCATCCACTGGTAGAAATAATCCCCTTTATACCAACCATAGTTTTGGATAAGTCTCTCCGTGTCCCTCACCACTCCCCAGTCATCGTCCATAAATTTACTGAATTCCATGGCCCTCAGCACCTGATCCTGCTCGCCGATCGTGTATCCCAAGGCACACAGAGTGGCATTGATGGCACCCGCACTGGTACCCCCCACCCGCTCTATCTGATCGAGAATACCTTCCTCGGCAAGGATCTGCATCGCACCCACATAGGCAATGCCCTTAACTCCTCCACCTTCGAAAATCAGGTTGCGAAACGGATACATGATTCCTCCGATATATGAACGTCCTAGCTTCCATTCTAGTCCCATCAGGAATGGCTTAATAGTCGAGAAATCCTCCGTGAATTGTCACCCGGTTGGGAATTTTTATAAGCACCCTGCACCCTTCTCTCACCTCCTTCACCTCGGTCGAGGAACAGGCTTTGCTGTAGCTGGAAGCGTGATTTTTAACCTGATTGGAGAAGGTGGGTCTGATGATGAAATCGATTTCCTCAACTAAAATCCTGACGGCGCTGATGCTCTTTTGTGGGCTGAGTTTGACGGCCAACGAAGCCCTGGCCCGCAATAACTATGTGGGGCAACCCCAACAGTTGAGCATGGGCGCTTTCTACGGCGGCCATATTGGCGCCACTGCTACCTATATCTTGAGTTCTCGTAACGCCATTGATGTGGCCGCAGCCATGGAGATGGGTGGCCAAGAGAACACCTCAGGCTGGGCGGATTATCTTTGGATCTATCCTGACGCCTTCGCCATGATGGATTGGAGCTTTGGCTGGTACTGGGGTGGCGGAGTCAAGATCCGCACTGAGAACGACCCCGAAGTGGAAGAGCTTTATCTTGCCGGCCCCCGTGGGGTTGCAGGCCTGACGAACATTCTTGAAAGTATGCCCGTTGAGCTCTTTGCCGAAGCGGCCTTCACCTATCATATCACTCAGGCCACTAAGACTGAGTTTGATATCGCTCTTGGTGCTCGCTACTACTTTTAATAGGAAACTTTAGGTCGTGGTTTGGGAATGCCTTCCACGATTTCTTTACGATAATTGGTGCGGTATTTGACGTAGTTTTTCAGCTCGTTCTTTTGCCGCGCCAACATCTTGAGTCGGTCATCGTTGTGGAGCTCACCTTTAATGGTAATATCATCCAGGTCCAACTTTGCCTGCCCCATCGCCAAGCCCGAAGTCAAAACGACTAAACTGAGGAGAGCGCTCTTAATTGTCTGAAGTCTTATGTTACTCATTGTTTTATTCTAACCACAAATGGCTTTGATTTCCAGCCACAAAAAAGGGGCTCTCTGAGCCCCATATCCCATTTCATTTGCCAATTATTTGCCTCCCAGCAAAAGGCCTTCTCATCGCTTCTTTGGCGTCTTGTAGGCCTTAAAGACCCCATCCTGGACCTTAAGCCCGGCATTAGTGCCGAGGAAAATCGGGTTGGCGGGATCATTCATCAGCATCTGCACCGAATGCATCAGGATGCCGTCACCCTGAGGATCGTTCTGTGGTGTTTGGATGTAGTAGACCAAGACTGCATTCTCTCCAGCCTTATGCCCCAGACCGGGAAGAGTGTCTTTCTCCTTCACTTCCAATGTGGCGTAAAGAGGAAGAATCCCTTGGGAAAAACTGTAACAATCGCGGTTGACCTCATTGGTCTTATCGAGCTTCGTGTCGTAAGCAATCGCGCCCTTATCTTTGATCAAAGGACTGCGATGCTCACCAATTTGCAGATCTGCCTGTTCTTCCCCATCGAGGTTGGTACGCAACAAATTGTAGGAATCCATGGCATAGGCCAGAGATCGGGTGAAATACACAAATGTCTCAAGTCCATCAAGCAACCCATCCCGATCGGTATCCGGATTTTTCTTGTCGCCATGCTTGGGGACGTTTTCCGAAGGTCTGTCGTTGGTAATATAGTCCTCTTCACAGGCCGTCAGGAAGTCATGATCTTCATCCGTACGGTCATTGCACTCCTGCTCGGTAGGGATGGTCTCGCCATAACGGAGTTCCCGCCAGTGGAAGTAATCACCAAAGGCACCGCCATTACTAAATCGTTTGGTTGGGTCAAACCTGAACTTCTTGCCTCGCAACTCCATGCCATCGTAACGGACTTCGTCCCTGTCGCACATGCCGTCGCCGTCTGAGTCCACATCCACAAAGCCATCTTCGCAGTAGCCGGCACTTAGGTTGTAAACGAGGAAGTTCTTCATCTGCCAGGGCTCGTAGGTGGGCTTAACAATCAGCTCATTGAAATCCCAGTTGGCATTGTCCTCAAAGTTAATGAACTTACCTTCTCCCCAGTCTTCGCCCATCTTGCGCAGGCGCTTAACCGCCGAGCTCCCGGAGCTTCCATAAAAGGCTGTGCTCACATGAACATTAGGCCCCAAATCCACGATATCTTTGACCAAGTCTTTGAGCTCATCATCATCATAGGTGTCTGTGGGAACTCCGTCCGAAACGAAAAAGACCATATAATTGGATTCTTCATCCGGGAACTTTTCCATATCGTTGCGAATAGCCAGCCGGGCTGAGTTCAAGGCGGCCTTGTAGGGCGTCGAACCCCCTTCCCCCTCGCTACGAATGCGGGCCGTGGCCTCGTAGACCTCATTGGGATCATCGGTAAACGTCGGCATTTGCCGATCGCCATTGTGGATATAGGCCTCCGCTCCCCGATTGCCCTCAAATATAATCATTCCATATCTATAGAAGTCTTTGTCCTCGTTCTCCTTGACGAATTTCTCGATGTTCCTCGATCGTTTGACGCCTCCTGGATCGGAATCGCTATTGGAGCCCGACTTGTCGATGACAAAAAGAAACTTCATAAAGCGCATAACTTCTTTTGGATCACTGATACAAAAGTGCCCTTGGCTTTTGACGTTTACTTTTGGTTCCTCTTTGGTCACTAGACGAACGTCCGAGCAAGACATCGCGCCGACCATGGCTAATATCATAACTACTGGTGTGACAACCCTTACCAACATAACCCTTTTCCCCTTTCACCCATGAGTAGAGCAAGGCCAAGGCCAAGTCTGATGGCTAAAAGTCCAATAGGTTGGTGTTGGCGCCTGGACCCGGTCATTAATCCGGGAGAAAACTGTTCACTCGTTGGTGTCGCCAAAAGTATGTCCAGATTCTGCGGATTTTATTTGCTGTTTTTGCCGACAAAACCCCGTCAAACCCCTATGAATAGCGGCTTTTCATGTTTGGCGTTAGGACCTAGCGCGAGTCTAGCTCGACCAAGGGCGGATAAGAATTTGCGCAGAACTGTGTATCTGTTGACCAAAAAAAAGCCGGACCGTTTGGGGAAACGGCCGGCAAAATGGGGTACTTCTTAGGGGGTCTGGGGTAAAAAACGAGAATCAGTTAGGGGCCAATTTCCGACGCTTGGAACTTTTCAGAGTCCCCTTTTGGGCCACGTTACTCGGGCCTCGGGGTTTCTCTTCGAGCTCCGTATCATGTCTTTCCATGTTCTCTTCAAAAATGATGTCTTCACGATTGGTGATCGGGGTTGAAGGACGTGCCTTCCACTCGCCAGAATCCACCACAGCCGAGGCATCACCAAGTCCCATCTCGACATCGAGGAACTCTTTTACCCTTGCCTGATCGCCTTCTAGGGCCTTAGCAGGGACTTCCTCAGCCTCGCCTGGAATCTCACTGGTGATATCGTCAGAAAGGCTCTCAGCAATTGAGGCTGACTCCTTATTGACGTCCTCAATCATCGAGTTGAAGTCGAGCTTCACTCGTTCTTTCTTTATGTTCAGTGGTTCTCCCAAGGCGTTTCCCATTACCGCCACGAGCAGAACAAGCAGAACTGCTTTCAAGTACTTACCGAATTCCATATTCCTCTCCGTGTGCCTCATTCCTTATGTCAATTCAGTTTGCAACCAGGATACCAACGAAAAAGCCCCTTATTACGCAGATGAGGCCTATTTTCCGTCCAAAGTTTGGACACACCCCTGACAAGGGTCGGCACGTGTCGAGTCAGTTGACAGGCTTAAAAAAGTTCAACAAAGCCATTAATTTCAATGATTTGCGGCGGCACTCTTTAGGAATGATCAAGGCCATAGGGATGGCCTCATTGGGCCTTAAAGCGCTCCATTTGTCCGCAAGATTCCAATTGCAGGAGGACTGGATTCTGCTGGCGTGGGTCCCCATTCCGGATGTCCTCCAGGTAGGCCATGGACACTCGATTGTCCTGGCTGGGCTGGGGGAAGTAGACCTTTGCTGCCACAAGGGTCTCTTGTGCGTCTATCAGTTTGACCTGATCCCCACCCAACAAGACCACATCAAAGGCGGATGGGGAATCAGCCCGCATCACCAAAACATATTGACCTTGCTCGTTGAGGCGAATTTGTCCATTAAGGACATAGGTCCCGCAGTTAAGCGCCGGCCTTGGCGACCACTCAATGGCCTCGCCCTTGGCTTCATCTGGCCCCTGGGAGTTGGTGCAGCCCAGGATCAAGGCCGTTGCCACCAAGGCCAGGGCATTAATTGATAACTGCATTTTCACACTGCAAAAGATTCTCATATCTTGCCTTAATAAACTCCAGCTCTGCTTCATCCAAAAGTACCTCAAGGCCTTCTTGGCGCTGACGATAGATGCGATTCTCCACTCGTTTTCTCTCTGATTGCTTGGACCGCATTCGGTTCTGAAGATTTGACTTCACCTCATCGATGATCCGGCGATGGTGATCGACCTTAAGAATATTGTCTTGAACAAACTCGCCAAAAGTCTCTTTGTTGGCCTGAAAGTAATCGATGGCCTTTTGATTCAAAATAGGATCAAACTCCTTCATGTAGTCGAAGGACTTCTCCAGGTGCTGATAGGGAAAAATGTAGTTGGCCTGGATTTCGCGAATCTTCTCCCGATCCCCTTCTGACATCAACTCCAAGTCCGTCCCCTCGTTGGCGTATTTGGCCATAAGTTCACTGCGCAGACGGTTGCCCTCAAGCATCATTTTGTAGACTTCAGGATACTTGTCCTGGATGATCTCCCGTCGCCACTGATTATCAAGGGATCTCACCTTGTTGTAATGAAGATCAAAAGATCTTTCGTATTCCGCGACTAATTTCTGCCTCTGTTTCTCCAACTCGCTTTCACACAAGGACTGGCGCGCCACACTGAGCTTCTCGCGTGCTAATTTGGGCACCGTCATAAACAGGGCCTTTCTCTTGACCGCAGGGGGCCAGGCCTCCACATTGTGACCGTGTTCTTGAGCCAATTTCTCAAAACTCGACAACTCCTGGCAAAAGGTCTGAATAAAGTCATAGATGAAGTAATCGCTGGAGAGTATGGGAGTGGAATGAACTTGGCCCTCCTGGCCCATGAAGTCCTTCAGGATTCTCAAAGACAGGTTGGGCCGGGCCTTAAACAACTGGCTCCAATTGCTATCCTCCCACTTGGATCCCCAAGAATAGTAGGTGCCCAGCTCATCATGATGGCCGTTGGCGTAAGAGCAGCGATTCAGCGGATAGTGATGATTGATAAAAGACTTAAGGCCGACAACAAAAGGAGGTCTCTTGCGCTCAGGCGAGACGATCAGTGCTCCTGCATAGCACTGGGTAAAAATCGATCGAATAGGCGTCTCTTCCGGAAACTTACGATACATCTTCTGCAATGCCGTAGCGGTCAGGTAGTCCCCATTCCACAAAGCCAGGGACTGAGGCCCCCCGTGATCTCCGTAAACCGCTGTCACGGAAATTGGGTTCGACTCCCTGATTTCATCGATGGCCATTTTTAGATTGGCATTGGTCGCAGCCCGATAAGGGGTTTCTAAGACCAGTCCCGGCTCCAATTTTATCAGCCCGGATTCATCCCGCATGGATTGCCCGCCACTGATAGGCACGACAGTTCCACCAGGGCCTCCGGCATTGAGCACCACGCTCTGGCCATGAAACAGATTATAGTGGAAAGACTTCACATCTTCTTCATTAACCGAATAGTTAGAGAGTTCGCTGTAACCGCCGTTAACGACGAGAAATTTTTTGCGTAGACTAAGGTCAGGCAAGGAATCCAGATATTCAAGACCCTTGAGTTCTCCAATGAGCCGACCCGCTATCCTCTTAAGGTGGGACTCAGAATTCACGCTGTAGATCTGCTCCAGATAAGAGCCGACAAGGTCGTAGTTCAATTCCAGAGACAAAACCAAATCAAGCAGGGCGCCCTCGGCATCCGGAGCCCAATGATCTTTTGTCAGGGCATAAAACAAAGGCTCGATGAGAATCTGAAATCTCTGTTGAGCATTCGCCGCGGCCGCTCCCCACAGCTTGTTGAATTCCCCATCCTCACCCTTTAGCCTTTGCAGAAACAGCTGCTGTGCTTGCTTCTTGAGGTCTTCGTGGCCGCTGGTAAGCGCCAGGTACCACATATTCCCGGTCAAAGCGAATTCCCGGGCCAAGGTCAGCATGGCCAGTTTTTCCTCTATGAATGCCTTCACGGGCGGGGCAAAGACCTCAGCAAAAATCAGCTGAAATTGATTTGGCAGTTGGCGTCCCGAACGGTGACTTCCGCCGTCGCGTTTTTCATCATGGTAGACTCTTTCAATCGTACCCAAATTGCCCTGGATGTTCTGATACCAATTGCGCCGCTGGTCCTGCTCCGGCCCCTGTTCACTCTTGGGAATCTTCTCATTGAATTTAGCTTCGCCGACCAAAGCCCTGAGCAAGGCGCGGGCGATCTTTGTTTCTGGATGACGTCCGTCCCTATTGGCGCGCTCCCACAGATTCTCCTGAACCTTTACATCCTTTAGAGCCTTTAGCTGAACCATTATCGGAACAACGTCGTCTAAATCATCACTAAGACGAAGCTCGTACAGGAAAAAGTGAGAAGTCTCGTCCATAAAACGACTGAACTTTTCGTGCAAAGGGGTATCGGGATCCCCCCAGTGGTGACGCGACTCCTGGCCGCCATTGCCATCCAACTCTGCATCCAATTGTTGAACAACTCGCTCGATCAACTTGAGGTTTTTGCTCTTGCCAGCGATTAATACGTGCCAACGCCAAAAATGCCTGAGCTGTTCATCACTGTTGAGGACTTCCCATTTGGAAAGAACAAGTTCTTGGATCTCCCGATCACCACTGTGGACGTAGATATTGTAGTAATAGGCCTGGACGGGACTAAAGGCTTCGTGAACCTTGGCGACGGGAATCGAGGTGAGAAACTCCACCGCCTTCTCCCGGCGCCCTTGCTCCCTTCTCGCCTCGATAGCAGCAACATACTGTTCACCCTTAAAGTGAAGGGCGAGGCTTTTGCCCAAGCCCACCAGCCGACCTTCGGGTTTGCGCAGAAAGTGTTCGATGTATAACTCAAAGTCCTCGTACTTAAGGCCATAGAGATTGATCAAGTCTCCAACTGCTGGTTCGATTTCCTCGTTCGTCCTATGGTTGTTGAGAAACCTCATGTAGACCGTCAGAACCTCATCGACGTAGGCATTGCGCCGCCCTTCAGCTGTCAGCAGATCCTGGTTTCTCTTTTGCCTCTCCTGATAGAAGTTGTTCCCCGGGTACTTGTAGTAGTTGGATTCGTCCTCCTCGTCATGTTCCATTTCATGCATCCACTCATCATGGCGATGGCGGAACCTGCCATCTTCTGATTTCATGTACCTATTGATGAAATCAGTGTAAGCAGTGTCAGTCCCAGCGATCCTTTTCTCAATGAGCTGGTGGGCGCGACTGATCGCCCCCTTGTCCTTGGTCTTGCTAAGAACCTGAAGAAACTCTGCGTGAAAGTTATCATGCCAGGGATTTAGTGAAATTCGCTCATATGCGCGCACCAACAAATCACCAGGGATACTCTCCGCAACTTGCAAAAGGAGAAAGCGCACCTGTTGCCACTTGTCCCTGATCTCATGCCATTCCTCGCGGTGGTCCTCACGGTCTACTTCTGGCTCCGTAGCCAGGTAGACTTCCAGTTTCCCGAGGTACTCCTGGACCCGTCGATCCCGCTCAGCATGCCACCACTGGTGGAATTCTTCCTCTCCACCAAGAGCCGCCCGCAAAATCGCCATGGCCATGGAGACATGCTGATGTTGATGGTGGGGATAGATCAAGTACTGATCCAAGTACTCGACGGTCCAGCTGAAGGGAATGTTGAGCTTTTGCCAGTAGGCTCCAATCATCGCATAGGGAAGTTCCAACTTGTCCTGGTGAGATATGAGTTGGTGGAGTTGGTTGTTCATCACCTCGCGGTAGTAATTTTGCTTCTCCTGATCCGTTCCAGCGAAGTTGCGGAATCTCTCCCTGGCCAGGCCAATGGCCTTGGCCTGCAGTGCCTCATCACCAGACAGATAAGCTGCCAGGGTCAAATCGCAAAAGCGGCAATTATCAAAGCCATTTACCTTTTGCAGATTGTTCTTTAAGAAGGACTTCACCTGGACGTGATTCCAGTCTCGTGTCAATGATGCCCAGTACTGCAGTCCACGATGGGAGTTGTTGGAATCATAAGACGCCTTCCCAACTCTCAACATGTGCTGATAGAACTTCACCGCATCTTCAGTGGGCGGTCCCCAATAGGCATGAACCCGTGAGCCCATGGATAAACCAAGGGCCAGGAATAAAAATAAGATCCCCCGCATGATGATCTTAGGCTTTACTTTTCAGATTGGCTGACAACAGCTTTGGCGCCACTGACGAACTTGCGAACAGCATTACCAAAGGCTTCCTCTTTTTGTGCACTCACTGGAATGACTTCAACAAGATAAGAGGCCACGGCCTGAGCAAAATAGAGCTGATGTTCCATTGAGTAAGCCATCACCTCATCACTACTTTCGTCCACCTCCTGGCCGGCAATGGCTTCAAGGGCCGAAACCATCTCTTCCACCAATCCGATGGACTGAGGAGTAGCGACTTCTTCCATTTTGCTGACAAAATAGACCAGCATGGCGGATTGGAATGAAATCTGATGAACAGCAGTCAAATCCTCAATGGCTTCACGAGTCTGATTAATGATCAGCTCAGATCCAGGAACGATGCGCAGATTGCGCGGAATACGCGCTTCAGCAAAACTAACAGACAATAGTAGGACTAAGACCAGTCCAAACACTTTGATCATAGAGAACCCCCTCTCAATATTCCTTCAGTACTTTTGGGTTAAAGTCCTTGCCGAATAGCACTGGACTTCACCAAACCCAAGCCCCAAGGGGTTCTTGTAATTACCACTGACCTTTAAAGTTGAACTTTTAACAAAAAGTGAAACTCCGTGAGGAATGGCTTAAAAACCGGCTCCTTCATTTGCTGATCCGCAAAACCTTGGACCACCTTTACCCAGGGAATAGGTCCGATTGCCGAGCCATTTCCGTAAATCCGAATCCTCACCGTCGCGCAGGGCGTATCCGAGGCGCGGCAGGATGCCTGACGCGACCCGAAGACGAGCCTGCGGCCGAAAAGGTGCGTGAGGATTTGCGGAGAATGGTCGGCAAAGGACCGTTTTCACTGATAAAGGGTTTTTGCGGATCAGCAAATGAAGGAGCCGGTTTTTAATTTCCGAACTCAATCCTCCACCACTCCTGGAACTCCCGGCAGGGAGAACCATTGGTGCCCCCACAGCGATTGCCACCTCCGTGGCCGTTGCCACCGGAACCTTTGATCACCAATCCGTTATTTTGGGCGGTACCACCCTTATCTGGCGGAGGTGAGATCAAATTGGCAAACCCCGCCTCATAGGTGGTGGGGTGACAAGCTCCGCAGGTGTTGGCGAAATTAGTGGCAATGTTAGCGGCAAAGTACTGACGACCTTCATCAGACTGCTGATAGGCCACATACTGTTTGGGAGTTCCAGGCAGAAGATTGCCCGCAATCGCCTGTTCCGCATAAGCATAGATTTCTCTTGTGGTTCCATCGCGAAATTGAGCTGGCAACTGATGGTTAAAGTAATGGTTAAGGCCGGCGCCTCCCAGACCAACCTCTTGGGCCACAACCGACCCTGCTGCTTGGCCAACACCGACAGGGCCGTTGACGTAGAAATAGACGGTGAGCTTTTTGGCTTCATCGCCGGGGTCTTTAGCCCATCCGGTGACGACACCCAGGGGAGAGATATTGTCGATAAAGCCGGTGGAACCATTGTCGGTGACTTTGTTCTCCACCTTGTACCATTCCATGACCTCTTTGCAGGGGCCGGAGCTCAAATTGCCTCCACAGGCATCTCCACCAGTGTGGGTGATGACTCCGCGGATCTTGTTGATCAAGCGATTGTTGGCGGGTGAAACTCCATCGTTCAACAAGTTCTTCATCGGACCATAGTCGTAGATATTGAGAGGCGCGGGAGTTCCCGTCACCAGACGAGGAGCCGCATGACAGGCGATACAGCTGGCTTCAAATGAAGCCTTTACCCTCTCGGCAAAGAAGGCCTGCTCAGCTGGCAAACTGGATCCTCCTCCGGAGCCACCACCGCCTGAACCTCCACCACCCGATCCACTGCCGGACCCGGAGCCTGAGCTGCCATTGAAACTGTTGTCTTGAAGGCTACGCACGTGCATGGGTTCACAACCCAACATCAGTGCGGTAGCAAGAGCGAAAGCCATCGTGGCCCATCGTGAAGCATCCATACTTCTATCCCCTGATAAGCCTCTAATATTGCAAAATCCATGGTCCTTCAGATCTCATCTAGGGGTGGTAGAGCGTCAGGTTCACCGATGCTGACCAGTCACTTGACGCTATAGAGACCGATTGGCTCACCCCGAAAAAGGGTGAGATTTCCAAGCTATGCGGCTGATTTGTGACGCCCTTCCAGATGGACGGCGTAAAGGCTTGGGTCAAGGGCTAGGTGGCAAATGGGGCTGTTGATCTCACAGACCACTCTCGCCCACACGTTGGATTTTTCTGGAATCACTTCCACTTCGCAGAGCATACGAAAACCACACTGCTGGCAACTGATGGTGTACTCAGGTCCATCACTGTCCCGATCACAGCGAAGGTTGGCAAAAAGTGTGTGGTGGTGTTGGCAGGTGGGGCATTCGGCGCCGTCAACAAAACGCTGAACCATCTCCAGATGAATCATCGGTCCTCCTTGATTGGACACAGAAGTAGGGCCACTCGCATTCCTGTTTGGCCAGTCTGAGAGAACGTGCAGATCACTCATTATGTTCGATTCCATGGACGATTGGACAGGCATCAAATTAGAGGCCAAAAACAAGAAAGACCTTACATCTCTCACCTGTCATTAGATTCCAGCTGAAGCTTTGCTTGTAAGGCCTTTAGACACTGTTATTTTTCTGACTCCCACCGCCTGGGTGACAAATTCAAAGGCTACCGGAAAGTCGCAACATCAGGTTGGTGCTGGCCACGGGGCCATGGGTGTCGAATCCAGCGAACAAAAAACCACCAATGCCGACGGGAGTGTCAAACTCAAGGCTCGGCCCCAACCACACAAATTCATCGTCTGGAGAATAGTCGGCCACTGTTCGCAATCCCACTCCCAAATTGTCGTTCATACGGTAAGCGGCGAAGCCTAAAACACCAAAGGCCGGGTCACGGCTTTCACCGCCGGTGCGAAAACGCAGGCTTGGGTCTAACTCCCAGAACATTTTACCGGTCGACGCCCAAAACACCAGGTGGGGTTCAATTTCACTGAGGTCAGAGTCCTTGTGATTCACGTAGGTTTCAACAAAAGCCTCAACCTCCACATCATCTCCCCAAAAGCCCAGGGAGGCCCCGAAGTTCACCAGCGTTGTCGGCGCATCCCATTTGCCATCTGGGGCATAGGTGACCTGAGAGCCCAGGTGAAAGTAAAACTGCTGGCCTTCGTACAACAATAGATACACTTTGGTGGCACTACTCACCTGATCAGGAGTGGCGTTATTTTGTGGGTCTGTTGCCTGATTGAACCAGTCGGACTCAATGCTCACCCACTCGCGCTCAACATCCAGTTGGTTCTCGGCCTCTTCTGCCGTCAATTCACTTGATGCCGACGGGCTGGACGCGGAGGCGGAAAGACCTAGCAACAAACACCAAAGCAATACCTGAGATTTCACCCCTATACCCTCTTTTCATGTTCAAATGAGAAAACCAGGAAATAGCAGGAGCCACCGCCCCTGCCCACACAATTTTTGTTTCTCGCGGAGTTGAAAAGTGATTGAGAATGGCTCGGGACAATTGGTCCCGGGCCATTGATTGATTCTTGCTGCGACCAGCCAGCGAGGGGAATTTGCCCATATCGCCAGTTTATTGGGCCTCTATTGGGTTAGAAGCCACCAGAGGACAAGAAGTAATAACAACCAGCACCGGCCGCAGTGATCGCCGAACCACCAATACTGTAGGCGGCAATGCGAAAACGACGGGCGATCTTTTCCAAGCGCGTGAGAGTGGCCGCGTAGTCAGCCCTAAGTTCAGTCTCAAACTCAATGCCCACATAGCCCTTTTTCTCATGGGCTTCATGTCGGTAGGTGGAATCAATCAGCATTTCCAACCACTGGGCAATCAATTGATTGCGCGCCTGAAAGTGTTCGTTAAAACCTTCTTGAAGCCCTGAAGGAGCCACCTCGGGGAGCACCGGTCCCCGACCAAAGTGCTCAGCATGCCGGGCCTGGATGTTGATCAGTCTCTCACGCAGTTCTAATATTTGCGGCGCCTGCAATTTTGTCTTTAAAATTCGCTGAGCTTCGGCCAGGAGCTGCTCCACCACTTCCACTTCCTGCTCAATGGGCGGCAGAGCCACATCCCAGACTTCTCTCGATTTTGTCGATCTGGACCTCTCAATGTAGGGGCCATGCTGCTCAGAATGCTTGTGGATATAGGTCCATTTGTGATTGCGGCGAAAATAAGTCCGCTCTTTGATCTGCTCCCAGCGGGCAGCGAACTCTTCGTTCTGCTTGATTTGCTCCTGCCGCTTGAGTTCCAATTCTGGCTCTAAGTCATTGGCATAGCGGGCACTCAATCCGGTGTTACCTGTGACTCTGTCCACTTCGGCCAGGGTCCGGCTGGAAAGTTCTTTAAAAGTATTTTCTAAGTTGGCCAATTCACTCTGGGCCTGTCTCATGGCACGACCCAACTCCCGCCAAGGGGTCTTGTCCTTTTCACTCGATGGCTGACCTTTATCCAAGACCTCAGTCACCCACTTGATAAAGGCTGCTCGCTCAGCCAAAAGCTGATCGCGCACGCGCGCCAGGCCAGATTCAATCTCTCCCTCGCCCTGATGGCGGGCCATCTTCACTTCAATACTGGCATAAAGAGCTTGGTACTCAGTGAGCACATGCTCCACCCGTTTGGAGAAATCAATAATGGTGTTCACGAGCTTAAAGCGATTCACCACCAGATTCACTGGACTATGGGATGCCGTACCGGCTGCGGTCATCGCCACATCCACCATGTTCTTGGATCTTTCGATCAGCCAATGGACTTGAGCATCATACATGATCTTCAGCTCACCCTTGTGATTAGTGGCCCAGTGATCGGTCTGCACGCGGGCAAACTCAGGAATCCCCGCCTTGGCAGAACCAATAGCTGTGCTTTTCAATGAGGCGATGTCCGTGACACCATAACTCACGTTGTGAGGATCGTAGCCCACCAAAGGTCTGAGACGCACAAGCACATGGTAGTTGTATCCCTGCTTAAGTAACACTTGAGCTACCAGACCTGTGTCCGAGGCAATGTTGGATTTGATCAACTGCATTTGCGCGTTACTGATTTCACCAATATTGGAGTTCCAATGAACGGTGGACATCACCAACCACAGGGCATCATTGGGAGTCACTGGCCTATTCAACTCATGGTTGAAGAAAGCCTTATCAAGTGCCTGAGCCACCTCGGCTTCTGTGGCCGCCCAGGCCGTGGGCCAGGAACAAACGACAAAGATGAGGATCGTAATTAGAAATCTCATATTAAAATCCTCCTATCATGCCGCCGTTTTGCAGGAAGAAATAACAAGCTCCTGCCACCGCAGCCGCACCCGCTGAGGAAAAACCAATGATCTTCGCCCGTCGCCAGCGTTTGGCGTCCAGACTCTGCAACTGCAGGGCAATTCGTTCTGTCCAGCCTGGATTGGGCTTCAAGTCACGATTAAATTTCGGGATCGAGTTGGCCAGCTGAACGCCCAGAACTTCGGATTGGGCAATCATTCGGCGCACTTGTTCAATAAGGTTCTGCGTCCGCTTGATCTTTTGCTCGGACTCATCCTTGCCAACCGGCGGTACCGTCGCGTAGCGGGTCAGCTGAGATTTAAGCGCTGTCATTTCTGCCTGCAGCTTTTCAAGGGCTGCTCCCCTTTCACTCGCGGGGAGCCCTGCCAATTCTCTCATCCGCTGACGAAAGCCCTGAAGACGAATGGCCACTTCCATTTCATACACGGGCGTATGGACAGTTTCATAGTCCCAGTCGGTACTCGACGAGTGATGATGATGGGTGACCGTGCGATAACCAGTCACATTTCCCTTTGAATCACGAATAGCTTCCTGACTCGTGGTCGTCCAGTGAGCAGTCTTGTAGGTTTCCCGCAGCTCGACCTGAAAGGTGCGAATGGAGTCCCACTGCCCCGCCAAACCACGGGCGCGTGCCTGGTCGCGGGCGATCACAAACTCGAGTTCCCAGGGCGAGTCGAACTTAAGAGCGTCGCCCCGACTGCCGTCTAGACCAAGTATCACATCCGCTCGGTCAACCGCATGACTGGCAAAACCTTTCACTTCTTTGAAACCCAACTCCACATCGGGTGTCATTTTGGCTAAGCGATGGAGCAGATCCCAACGACTGAGATTTGTTTGGTTTTGCACCGACAAGAAGGGTTCGACAATTCTTATGTAACGCTCGCGCAGTTCAATGGCCGCATCCAATAGACCTTTTAAGTGCTCGGCCTCGCGGGCGGTGTCGACGATTTCCAAAGAGAGTTTGTAGCGAAGGGAATCGATCAAACCCTGCAAGTCGATCACTGTCATTTCGATGCCGGCCAAGCTCTCCCACACCGATGTGTAGAGGTCACCCAGCTTGGTAAAGTGGCCTTTGAATTTCTCCATGGCGGTGAAGTCAGGGGAATTGGCCACCACCGAGACTTCAAACTTCATGCGATCCACATGGGCCAACAGATTTGCCAATCCAGGATCGAACACCAGGGGTTTTCCCTCTTGGCTCAGCTGAAAGGCCTTGGCGTGAGCGGCCTTTTTGACTGATTCACCATGATAAGAACCCAGGCGAAGCTTTGAGGTATTGGAGAATCCTGCGGGGATGCGATAGGAAATGCGCTGCATTTCCGCACGTACGGCCACAGCACTCTTACCCAAACGTTCGGCGACTTTTTCAATCATGCCGTCAAAGGCATTGCCTCGGCCTTCAAGAATGATTTCCAGGGCATCAGCCAGTAGTGGATTGTAGCCGTTATCAATCAACCAGGCTCTGACCGGGCCGTTGAGGCTAAAATCCAAGCCGCTTTGCCGAGAGGAAAACATGTCCATGACCTTGCCGGCTCGGGCCTGCAAAAGCTCGATGAACTGACTCATGGTCAGTTCGTACACATGGTGATTGCCCATGCCTTCTTGTTCATGGATGAGGCCTTCGGTGAGACTGAGCAGGAGATTCCCATGTTCCGGCGACAGTTTAAAGTCCCGAGCGGCCTGATTGGCTCTCGATTGATCCACCTGGATCTCTTCCACTGAAACCGGAGCCGGTGCTGATTCCGCCGCTGCCGCTTTTTCACCATCACCTTCAGCCGCCACGGCTGTGGTCACTGGAGAAAAGGCCAGACTCAACGAAAGCACAGCAGCCATCAGCCGATGGCCATCTCTTTTAGTCTTCTGACTCCACCAGGGAGCCCTTAACAAGATTCGATTCATAGCGCCTTAAGTCCTTGAAGTTCTTCAATTCCTTAAATGCACCCACCTACATTCTTGGATCTTATTGATCTTTTTGGTCGGGAACCTCCACTTCACGATCCATACCACCTCCATTCGCCCCCAATTCCTTCTCACCTCGCCCTTTTCCCCTCCCCATCGTTTACCCCCTATTCACCCCGCCCAATTTTGTTACCGGGATTCGCCCTTTCCCCTCGGCCATCCCAACGCTAGACATCTGATATCTGATATCCGATACCTGATATCGGATATCAGATACGATTCGATCCGCCCCCTGCTCCTTTGACGCAAACAGGTCCGCAACTTGTCTTAAGACAAGTTCCCGAAATGCCTGCGTCATCTTCCTTCGATTCGGGAGGGTGATTGCCCGCGAGTCAAGTCGATCCAAAACAGTAGATAGGCACCCCTCGCCCACAACTGGAACACCTACACGCAACGACTTTCCCCCTAATTCCGCCCCCGCCCTTCGGCCAAACCTATCCGTGGCTCCGGATGACAATTCGCCTTGGACCAGCCAGACCCCTTTCACCCGTGGCCTGAATCCTGCCTTATCCAATCGCGGGCTCAAAACTCTTAAAATTGACTTAGATATATCTGATATTATTTTAATTATATGTATTTATTGATTATTTAAACTTAAATACATGAATTTTTACTAATATTCTTTACTTCTAAAGGCCTTTTACCGATACTTACAATATGGAGGGCTGTAAATGCCTCAGACGACCACACTCAAAAAGCTCAAAGCCTATTTGGTGCCCGGCCAAGTCTATCGTCGTGCCGAATTAGCGAGTCAGTCCTCCAACATTGATCGCCACCTCGCTCAACTGGTAGAGGAAGGCCTTCTCAAAAAGCTTTCCCATGGACTTTATCTCGCGCCAAAGAGCACAGTCTTTGGGGATGCACCACCCGAAATAAACTCCCTCATTTGCTCCTTTCTTAAAGACGATCACTTTGTCGTTTATGGCCCAAGCCAGTTCAATGCCCTTGGTTTGGGGACCACCCAGCTCTACAACGATCTCGTCGTCTTCAATCGAAAAAGATTGGGGGAGTTTACCTTCGGAGGCCTCACCTTTTACTTTCATCGCTGGCGAGAGGCCCCAAAACAACTGACTCCGGAGTTTCTGGTAGTTGAAATTCTAAATCGCTTCAATGAACTTGCTGAGGATCGCAATCAGGTCCTAACGAGACTCCGAGACAAGCTCCCCGAATTCAACCGCAGGCGACTTCTTCTTGCCGCCTCCCGATACGGCACCTTGTCCGCCCAGAAAAAACTCGATCACATCCTAAGAAGTGCCCAGAGTCGGACGTCGCACAAAGAATCCTTGCCCAAATGAATGGCTATCTTCACGAACGATCCGACTTCAAGGATCTCATCGAGATAACTGCTGTAGACCTCGGCATCAGAGACCCTGCTCTTGTCGAAAAAGACTATTGGCTCATGCACTTATTATGGGGCCTCCAGCAGCTAGACATGGATTTCCACCTAAAGGGAGGCACCTCTCTATCAAAGGGTTACGATTGCATACACCGCTTTTCGGAAGACATTGATATAAAAATTGAACCTGATTTAAATCTCTGTGGATTTCCAGTCTACTGTGGCAAAAACCACGATAATCAGAAACACCGAGACTCCAGAGCCAAGTACTTTGATTGGATCGCCAACCATATAACGGACAAAATCCCAGGTATCGAAAGCGTTTTGCGGGACAAAACCTTTGATGATGACCAGAAGTACAGAAATGGCGGGATTAGGCTTCTATACTCTTCACACTTTTCTGTGCCGGGGTTAAAAGAAGGCATCCTCCTCGAAGTGGGTTTTGACCAGACAGTGCCCAACCAACCAAAGCTCATCTCTTCGTGGGCATATGATCGCGCAGCCGCTACGCCCGGAGTCAGCATGATCGACAATCGCGCCAAAGACGTACCCTGTTATGACCCAAGGTACACCTTCGTTGAAAAACTCCAGGCGGTTATCCGTAAATTCCGCCTTTATAAGAACAAGAATGAGACGAGCCTACCCGCCAATTTTATCCGCCACTACTACGACATTTTCCAGCTCCTTGACCGCAAGGATATTCAAAATTTTATCGGCACTCGGGAATATCAAGAGTTCAAAAGAGAACGATTCAGAGGAGATGACACCAAGGTCTCCAACAGTGAGGCCTTCAAGCTGACAGACCCCATTGATCGCGATCTTTTTGAAAAGGAATTCAACCGAAGCAGTAGCCTCTACTTCAGGGACCACCCCACTCTCAACGAAATCCTGCAGAGGATCAGCAAGTATCTCGATCGCCTTTAACCGGTTCTCGACTAGACCATTGTTACATAATTCCATGTCACCCACATCACGCGGTATTTTTCTTTTCGACCACCACACCTCTTGGGGCTTACACCTACTCTTACCTGCCAAACACTTCTCAGATTTCTGCCATCTCCGCTCCGGGAGGCATCGAAAACTCCTACGACTACGACGGACCTTTCGTTACTCAAGAAAGTATCTCCACTCCTCTCTTCTCGGCGACTCTTAACACCACTCTCAACTCCGACTTCAGAGCACAAAATATCCAAATCAATTCCACCAACATCCCCTTTCAATTCGACCGCGATGGACTACTCACTCAAGCAGGAGACATCTCGTTCAACTTTGACCAAAATGCTCTACTCACCTCCTCCTCAATCGGATCCATCCAAGATGCCTACACCTATAACTCATTTGGCGAACCTCTATCCTACTCCTCAGGATCATTTTTCGCCCAGACCTTCGTCCGTGACTCTCTTGGCAGAATTACCCAAAAAACCGATACAAAATCCGCCATTTCAACCACTTGGAACTACCTCTATGACTCCTCTGGAAGGCTCTCTGAAGTTCATAAAGACGGAGCATTGGTTTCAAGATACACTTTCGACATGAATGGGAATCGTTTAGAAAAACTCTCACCTCAAGGATCAGTCTCGGCCACCTTTGACGAGCAGGACAGAATTCTCACCTCTGGAAATTTAAGTTTTTCCTACAACAATAACGGAGACCTGGTCTCTTATTCCGATTCCAGCCAATCGCCCACTCAGTTTTACTCCTTCGACTATGACGTCTTCGGAAACCTGCGTGGAGTTCTGCTCCCTAACGGCGACCAGATCGAATACATGATCGACGGACAAAACCGCAGAGTCGGCAAAAAACTCAACGGTTCACTCGTTCAGGGCTTTATCTACCAGGATCAGCTGAACCCCATTGCTGAACTCGACAGCCAAGGCTCAGTCAAATCCATCTTCGTCTACGGATCTAAAGCCCATGTCCCCGATTACATGATTCAAGGGCCTAAGAAGTTTAAAATCATCTCCGATCACTTAGGCTCTGTCCGCATGGTCATTGACCTTACTGACAACTCCGTCGTCCAAGAAATCGACTATGACGAATACGGGGTGGTCTTGTTAGATTCAAACCCAGGATTTCAGCCCTTTGGCTTTGCCGGTGGTATCACCGATCAGCACACCAATCTCGTGCGATTTGGGGCCCGAGACTACATGGCAGCCGTGGGAAGATGGACGAGCAAGGACCCGATTGGGTTTGAGGGTGGGAATGGGAATTTGTATGGGTACGTGCAAAACGATTCCATGAACTCCGTGGATCCGAGCGGCCTGAGGGATTTATTGCCAATCGGAAATGTAGGCGGTCACATCCCAGGGACATCTCCCACAGGAGAGACTAATTTCGGTGGTCAGGCAGGTGAAATCAATGTGCCCCAGATAAATGGACAGGCAATTGGTAGTTTCGCCAAATGTATGGCAACAGGTACAATTTCTTCACTGGGTCTAACCCACGCGATTATCGCCGCCGGATGCATATCCACCTTTACAGGGAACCCCGCAGGAGCTAGGGCATGCATAAGTGCCGCCGCACTCGCTGCGAGCCCACAGGCCGTTGGATGGGCCATGTACTGCTACGACAAGGTAGAAGGCAAAGATAAGGAAAACAAGTGTTCCACCCCTTCAATTGAAAAATGAAAGGCTTCTGAATAATATGGCATCGTCATACATCACGATGATCGTACACATTATCTTGTTCTTACTTACTGCGTACATTTACGGAAACGAATTTCTAAAGGATAAATCTGTAGCCATGTTCTTTCGACTGGTGAGCTTGTCCTTTGTTTTCCTATTCATTGCATTTGCGTCAAGCGCAAATATTTTTTCATGGCCAAGGAAGCAATTCGACTTCATCTTTAAATCAAAACAACGCTCTTATATATTTAGCGCGATATTTTTGGTCATTGCGCTAGTTATCCTATTAACATATTTAATATGATCCGCTTTGAGTAGTTAGGTGACCGGCTAGATTGCCAGTCCGACTTCCTCATCCTGACCTTATAGACAATTGCGAGAACCGCCGGGTTTAGAAAAGCCGGTCACTGCCAGTTAGTTTGCCTTCTTGATTTTATGTTTGAATTCCAGGGTGACCCCTATTTCACTCATCAGCTTTATAAGGGTCGCCAAAGTGGGGTTTCCGTTCTCCTCAAAAGCTGAATAGAGTGTTCTCCGGGCAATTTTTGTCTTCTTGGCTAGTTGACTGGCTCCGTGGGCCTCAATCAAGTTACTAAAGGCCTGGAGAAGAAGCTCCTGTTTCAATTCGCCTTCATAATCCAAATGTTCATTCAGATAAAGCGCCGCAAATTCAGGATCTCTCAGCTCCTCAAGTACCTTATCGCTAAATTTAAGTCCTTCTTTTGACATAGCTCACCTACTTAGTTTCAGGCCGGATTTTAAACTCGGCCCAATATTCCTTTGCTTTTTTGATGTCTGATTCTTGAGACCCTTTATCTCCGCCGAGCAGCAAAAGGATTATCTTATCCTCATGAATTCCAAAATAAATCCGATACCCAGGCCCAGAATCGATCCTCAGCTCAATAACCCCGTCGCCGACTCCCTTGTGATCTCCAAAAAGGCCGCTTTCAGCCCTCTCAATTCTAACAACAACTTTTGCCTTTCCGCTTTTGTCTTTTAAACCATCAAACCATTGATCAAACGGAGCTTTCCCCGTTGAGTCCACAAACCTAATGGCAACCCGATGCTTTACAGAGATGGTCATGAGTCATATTGTGCATTATAATGCACAATATGTAAAGCAATAATAGGATCTGGTAACCGAATGAAAATATTCAATATTTTGCTGTCGCCCCACAATCAAAAGTGGTTCGCGAGTCATCCCGACTCACCTCCTCCTCAATCGGCTCCATCCAAGATGAATACACCTATAACTCATATGGCGAACCTCTATCCTACTCCTCTGGAGGCCTCTTCTCCCAGACCTTCGTCCGTGACTCGCTTGGAAGAATCACTCAAAAAACCGACTCGAAAGCCGCCATTTCAACCACTTGGAACTACCTCTATGATTCCTCTGGCAGACTCTCGGAAGTTCATAAAGACGGTGCCTTGTTTTCAAGATACACTTTCGACATGAATGGGAATCGTTTAGAAAAACTCTCCCCCCAAGGATCTGTCCTTGCCTCCTTTGACGAGCAGGACAGAATTCTCACCTCTGGGAGTTTAAGTTTTTCCTACAACAATAACGGGGACCTGGTCTCTTATTCCGATTCCAGCCAATCGCCCACTCAGTTTTTCTCCTTCGACTATGACGTCTTCGGAAACCTGCGTGGCGTTCAGCTGCCAAACGGCGACCAGATCGAATACATGATCGATGGACAAAACCGCAGAGTCGGCAAAAAACTCAACGGATCACTCATTCAGGGCTTTATCTACCAGGATCAACTCAACCCCATTGCCGAACTCGATGGAGCAGGTTCAGTCAAATCCATCTTCGTCTATGGATCTAAAGCCCATGTCCCTGATTACATGATTCAAGGGCCTAAAAAATATAAAATCATCTCCGATCACTTAGGATCTGTCCGCATGGTCATTGACCTTACTGACAACTCCGTCGCCCAAGAAATCGACTACGACGAATACGGCGTGGTGCTCGCAGATTCAAATCCAGGATTTCAGCCCTTTGGATTTGCCGGTGGTATCACCGATCAGCACACCAATCTCGTTAGATTCGGGGCACGGGACTACATGGCAGAGGTTGGAAGGTGGACTCTGATGGACTCCTCCCTTTTCACCGATGGACTGGGGCTATACCATTATGTCAGCCAAGATCCGATTAACTACATTGACATCAGTGGCTACAATAAGCGATTTCCCGGCCCGAACCTAACAAACGCCGGAGGTACTATTGGAATTGGTGGAGGTCGCGGAGGTGGATACACAGTTACGCCACGAACAACCAGGGGTGGAGGTAGAGGCGTTAGAGTCAACTTCAATGACGGGCGAGTGGTTGACATAACCAAAGATCGGGTTAAAGAATACAGGCCCAACCCAAATACCAGATCAGGAAAGGAACGCGTAATTTTCGACGAGGGCACACCCAGAACTGAAAGATGGCCAAATGATCCCAAAAAGCGACCGCCAACACCAGAAGAACTGGACTTTCTAAACCGACAGTGCCCTGTCGCATCCGGAGAAAATGAGTAACAATGACTACAATTGCCCTTCACGAAGCTATGATACGATTCTCAAAATATTTAGATTTAACATGGGGGACGGTGTTTAGCCTTGGACAATGCAGCTTTGACGCTGACGATTTGTTTGAATCATGGATCGAACTTGCATGGGAATTCCACCTGGACAATACGTTAAAGGCCATTGCAGGAAAGGGGGCTGTTCTGTCCCCATTTGTTTCACTCGATAGTTCATTTGGTAGACTGACATCCGACAATCGGCCACCCACTCACAAAGTCGTTGTCATTGAAGCTGCCAAAAAGACAACATGGGAGCTTGGGGGAATTGGATTTTATAATGGTCAATTCTTAGAAAACAGGCCCCCATTTTCTGACATTTTAATCTACAGAGAGAACGCTACAAACTTCAAAAAGATAGCTTCCATTGAATCTTCGAAATTCGAGTTCCAGGAGAACCATGGGAATTGATGTCTCTAACCTAATTAGGTATTTTACAGCCTTCCTTGACCTTTCTCAAACAGAATCTGCTATCGGCCATTTGGAGTTGGATTCTGATGAAAAGTTTCGTCTCTTTGTTTTTACGAGCTGGCAGCATGTTTTCGCTTGGGCAATCTCGGAACTTGAATCAGTTGCATCTGCAGAGATTTTCCTTGAGCTCGACATGCTAGCCGTCGACCCATCGTCGGCAGTAAGATCCGTGTGGCTTTCGGATCGATTGCCGACTCATAGGATTGTTCATTTAGACCAACACAAGTTGGAATCTACTGTGATTGGTTTCTCTCCCAGGAAAGGGAATGATGGGAGAACGTTGATCTACTGTCGTAAAGAAGATGGATCTTCACACCAGGTAGATCCAACGGGAGAACAGTTTCTCTTAATAAAGATCGAGGCAAAAGAGTAGGGATCCGTCCGCATGGTCATTGATCTTAGTGATAACTCCATCGCCCAAGAAATCGACTACGACGAGTACGGTGTTATCCTCTCAGATTCAAACCCAGGATTTCAGCCCTTTGGATTTGCCGGTGGTTTGACGGATCAGCACACAAATCTCGTGCGCTTTGGGGCACGAGATTACATGGCAGCCGTGGGAAGGTGGACGAGCAAGGATCCGATTGGGTTTGATGGTGGGAGTCCGAATTTGTACGGGTATGTGGTAAATGACCCCATAAATTTAATTGATATTACCGGCGAAAGTGAATTGGACCCAGAAATCCCTCCAATGTCTCGCGAGGAATTGTTGAGATGGATTCGAGAGGAGGGTTCGAGAAGGATTAGAGAACGGTTGGAATTCTGTAGAAAGAACCCTTCCGCGAAAATATGTAAACCACCAGAGCTTCTACCTAATCCAAATCCGAATTCAAATGGTGGTGGTGGCATAAGAGGTCAGTGTCCAGGAGGCTCAACGAGAACATGATGACAAAACGATCAAGGCTACTGTCGTATTCGCTGCTAATCATTTTGTTATATGGTGCCTTAAGAGCTCTTGTTTATGACTCTATGAAGAACAACTCATTTGATGACTGGGTTGCGCGGGACTCCGTTATGGATATTCCGCGCACACTTTGTTTCGTCCTTACGCTGTATATTTGTAAACGGCACCTGTCATGGGCCGAATTGGGAGTTCATTGGCAAGGCAAATGGGGCGCATTTTTTCTGTTAGTTGCATTTTCGCTGATATCTTTGAAATCAAGGTCATTTCAATTCTTTACAGGAGATATTGGAGATTCTCAAATTGCAATGCTCATCATCAGTAGTTTTGTCGTTGGCTTTTTTGAGGAATTTT
This sequence comes from Pseudobdellovibrionaceae bacterium, assembly GCA_020635075.1. Lineage (NCBI taxonomy): Bacteria > Pseudomonadati > Bdellovibrionota > Bdellovibrionia > Bdellovibrionales > Pseudobdellovibrionaceae > Pseudobdellovibrionaceae bacterium. Next base: position 1,072,927 of record JACKAM010000001.1, read on the forward strand.
TGTTCCGTGGGTTAGCCTACATCGCCCTCTCGAAGCAATATTCTCCTACCGCAGCGATCTGGATTAGCTCCCTGATTTTTATGATATATCATGTCCAAGCTCAACCCTATTACCATTTTCCCGAACTGTTTGCATATGGATTAGTTTACGCAGGAGCCAGGTCTATAGGAATATCTATTGTATGGCTATCCCTCCTTCATGGCATAGACGACTCACTTGTTCTTCTTTTAGCTCGACCTTACCCCGGTTTTAATATGGCGTACTATGAAAAGATATTCTACCTAGTTGTAGTATTTCTTTTGTTACTTGCCTCTAGAAAACGTAAAAGAACTCACTTAACTTGACCTAAATGGTTTCAAAACTGGGTCAAGTACTAACCACCAGTGCCTAAATCGTGCCATAGTTTTGTGCCTATCTACTTTTTTGGATGCACTGAATCTACGGTAGGGCCGACTTCCTCATCCTGCCAAACTTTAAACCGTCATTTTGGAAATCTGAATGTACGCTGGGCGTAGGCAGGGTTCTTTCCTAGTTTGATTAGGCCCAGTTATCCTTGGTCCAGGAGGACACCATGGACGAGGGCGACAACCTGATATCTGAGATACAACAAATCATTATTCAGTATAAGCAAGAAGTGACCGGCGGGCGAAAAGCGTGGCCCAAGGCGGTCAAAGATCGAGTCAAAAAGCTTTGGAAGCTGGGATATAGCTCCCACGAGCTTTCCAAAATCATCGGGGTTCCCTATGTTACCCTGAACGCCTGGGAAAAGGCGGCGCCCGGGCGCTTTAAACCAGTAAAGATACGAGATCAAAAAGCTGTTCCAACAGCCGCTCTCACGGTTAAATCTTCCACGGTTGAACCTCTCACCGTTGAAGGTTTAACCGTGGTAACTCCACAGGGATATCAAATCAAGGGTCTGAGTTTTAGCCAGGTCAGACAACTGATCCATGGGGTGATGTGATGAGCATTAGACTTCGCTCTGGTCACCGGGTTTTTATTTACTCCGATTATCAGGATTTACGTGCGGGATTTGACAGTTTGGCAATGGTTGTTCGGGAGAAGATGAAAAGGGACCTTCTCGAGGGAGATCTCTTTATCTTCATCGGTCGCAATCGAAAGCGATTAAAGGCACTCTGCTATGATGGAACAGGCCTTTTGCTGTTTGCCAAGCGACTTGAAAGAGGCCAGTTTATGGCCCTGGATCGCCTAGAAGACTTTGAAATCACTATCGAAGAAATGGATCAATTACTGTGTGGCGGATACGTCCGTCGGCGTCGCTTTGGCGAAGAGGCGTTGACCTTACCTCGAAGTCAAGTCAGTATCCATTGTTATGAGACCCCTGGAGCAAGAGACCAACCCGGAAGTTTTGCGTGAGTATGCGATGCTGGCGACCAAAGAGGTCGAGCGGTTAAGTCAGCTGCTTAAGGAGGCTCAGTCCCAACGCCAGTCTCAGGAGTTTTTGTCTACTGATCTTCGGGATCAACTCTCAAGGCTACAGTGCAAGTTTTTTGGCAGCGGCCCAGAAAGAGTTCCTCACAATCGACCAATCTCAAATGCAAAGCAGTCGGAAGTGCTTTTACACTCACAGTCTGAGGCGCGCGAATCTGCCAACTGCGAAAAGATTAAGGCATTTGATAACGAGAAGTACTTCGAGGCGTTTTATGATTTTAATGAGCTGGGCCTAAGCGAGCTATCAAAGCAATATGAGCTTCAGGAAGGGGAATACTGGGAGGAGATCCCAGGCCTTTTTCAAACTAGCCAAGAGATAACCGTAACAGAGCGGGTGTACAAAAAAGTTATCCACAAGCAAAAGAAGTACCGATTAGTGAGTTCGAGAAAAAGGGCAAAAGAGGTGATCATTACGGCACCTGGGCCCGCCAAGGTGCGCCGAGGCTGTCAATACTCAGTGGATTTTGCACTGTCTGTGGTGAGCGACAAATATGAATATCATGTGCCCCTAGAGCGTCAGCGCCGGCAGATGGAGTCTGCTGGCCTTAAGGTCTCAGTGAAAAGTCTGTACAACCTCTGTGCTGGTGTTGCGGACCACTGCAATGTTGTTTTAGAGGGAATTAGGCAAGACATCATTAGGGACAAGGTCGCTAGTCACATCGATGAAACCACGTGGCCACTTCAGGGCAATAAGAGCCAGTGCTATGTGTGGACTTTGTCTAACAGATCAGGCAACTACTACCAGTTCGAGCCGACTCGCTCGGGGACGGTTGCAGAGGAGATTTTAAAGGGATTTAGTGGCTGTCTGATGGCAGATGGATTTAGTGGTTATAATCGCTTTAAGTTGGCCCCGAACATTATTTTAGGCAACTGTTGGTCTCATGCTCGGAGAGAATTTTTTGAGCTCCACGGTAGCTACCCAAAAGAGTCCGTGGAAATATTGGATCTGATTGATGAGCTTTTTGCGATCGAGCGGTCGGCAAAGACCTGGGAAGAGTTAAAAAGCCTACGGGAAGAGAAATCCAGGCTCCAGATTAAGAAAATTTACGAGTGGCTTATCGAGACCAGGAAGAAACATCTGAGATCAGTAGGTTTATCCAAGGCCATTGATTACAGTCTAGGTCGGTGGAAGGAGTTGACGGCATTTTTAGATAACTTGGCCTTACCTCTGAGCAACAATGATGCTGAAAGAAGCCTCAGGCACGTAGTTATGGGGCGAAAGAACTTCAATGGTTCAAAAACGATCAATGGAGCAGATGTGGCTACCGCGCTGTACACGGTCATCGAAACCTGCAAGAAAGTCGGGATAGCTCCTAGAGCCTATCTGAAATACCTGATCCAGACCAACTCGGACAAACGCCACCAGCCACTTACTCCGCTTGCGCTAGCCAAAAAACTCAATCAGGAATCAAGGGCCTCATAGGCGCCCAGCGTACATCTGAATTAGGAGAATCCGGCAGCCGCACTGACCAGCCTGGAGTTTTAGTACCACTGGGTGGCCACTCTTTGAATCGCGGAGTCGCACTGGCAATGGACACTCAGCCCGTCACTTTTTGGTATTGTGAAGGGTCGGAAGGTGGGATGGCTGGGTGCTGAATTCCAGTGAAGGGGTCACTTTATTCTTCCATTGGAAGTGTCACCTCAACCTAAAATGGCAGTAAATCCAGAAAGCCTCCATTAATCAGCGATTTACCCGCTCTATTGACATATACATACAATATGCATATACTTGCCTTATGCCGGTGATTATCCGATTTAGGAATATCAGGTTTGTTATCGTTCCCGGAGATCACGGGTATCCCCATGTGCATGTACTGGGGAAAAATGCTGAAGCTAAATTTCGGCTGGATAAGGTGGAGTGCTTGGAAAATAAAGGCTTTAGCAAGAAGGCACTCAACGAAATTGAAAAACAAGTGGTGAAGTATCAGGAGCTTCTTTTGGAGGCATGGGATGACTGGCAAAATTAAGAAAAAGAAAATTAAATATGGCGACGAGGAACTCGATCGTGACGAATTTGATGTTAAAAATGCCAAGTTTCGAGTGACGGCTTTTGTTGATTCAGAAGTCGTCGAAGCTCTGAGGAAACAGGCCAAAACTCAAGGTAAGGGCTATCAAACACTCATGAACGAGATTCTCAGGGAAGCTGTTCTCGGGGATTCTAGCTATGAATCTCGACTCAAAAAACTTGAGAAGGCTGTCTTTAAAAAACGAGCCTAGTTAGGTGACCGGCTATTGTTTGGTATTGCGAAGGGCCGGACGGTTGGGCCTTTCCCCCGATAAGAGACACTAGGTTAAACTCGAATGGTTTTGGCGGGATGCCACCCGGCCTCCGATTGGAGAGATATCCTTCAACTTTGACAAAAATGCTCTACTTACTTCCTCCTCAACCGGCTCCATCCAAGATGAATACACCTACAACTCATTTGGCGAACCTCTATCCTACTCCTCAGGGCCATTCTTCGCCCAGACCTTCGTCCGTGACTCCTTGGGAAGAATCTCTCAAAAAACCGATACAAAATCCGCCATTTCAACCACTTGGAACTACCTCTATGATTCCTCTGGCAGACTCTCGGAAGTTCATAAAGACGGTGCCTTGTTTTCAAGATACACTTTTGACATGAACGGGAATCGTTTAGAAAAACTCTCCCCCCAAGGATCAATCCTTGCCTCCTTTGACGAGCAGGACAGAATTCTCACCTCTGGAAATTTAAGTTTTTCTTACAACAATAACGGAGACCTGGTCTCTTATTCCGACTCTAGCCAATCTCCTACTCAGTTTTACTCCTTTGATTATGACGTCTTCGGGAATTTAAGATCCGCTCAGCTTCCTAATGGCGACCAGATCGAATACATGATCGACGGACAAAACCGCAGAGTCGGCAAAAAACTCAACGGCTCACTCGTGCAAGCGTTTATCTACCAAGATCAACTCAACCCCATTGCTGAACTCGATAGCCAAGGCTCAGTCAAATCCATCTTCGTCTATGGATCTAAAGCCCATGTCCCTGATTACATGATTCAAGGGCCTAAGAAGTTTAAAATCATCTCCGATCACTTAGGCTCTGTCCGCATGGTCATTGATCTTACTGACAACTCCGTCGTCCAAGAAACCGACTACGACGAATACGGTGTGGTCTTGTTAGATTCAAACCCCGGCTTTCAGCCCTTTGGATTTGCCGGGGGTATCACAGACCAGCACACCAATCTTGTTCGCTTTGGAGCACGAGATTACATGGCAGCCGTGGGAAGGTGGATGAGTAAGGATCCGATTGGGTTCAATGGTGGCGACTTGAATCACTACAAATACTCAAATTCCGACCCTACAAATTTCGTTGATTTGGCTGGCCAGGATTCCTGGCTGATAATCGATTCAGGCCATGTTGGGGTCGTAGTTGATGATCCAGCCAATCCGGGAGGTACCGTGAGAATTGACCTGTATCCTAACGAATCAATTCCAATCGTCAATGTTGTTGGTGATGGGTTAACCGGAGGTGGCCACACTGGGAGGGTCGACATCGACCACAGCAATTCTCGGGACAGAGGAACCGAAATTCCTTGGTCGCGAATTCCGCAAGGTTCAAATAAAGACCAGGAAGTCATTGATAAGGCCCGCCAACTTCAAGATCAATTTGATAACGGGCAAAAGAACTACAATCCCATCGGCTTTGATCCTTCTGGCCAGAACTTGAACTGCTGGGGTTTTGCCGGTGGACTGCGGTAATTGAATATGAAATTGAGTAACAGGATTTTGAGTCTGTTGAAATCATCCTATCTCATTTTGCTGTCGGAAATTATTTCCACCTCTTGGGTGCCACTGGCAATCCTTTACTTATTTCCAAATAAGTGGCTGTTGGAATACAGAGGCTTTTTGGGCCTTCTTCTGGGAGTACCACTAGCCTGGTTCTGCATTCCCCGGATCAAGAAGGCACCCGGTCTGATTGCGTTGACATTGTTTGCCATGTTTTCCTTTGTCATTTTTCAAGCGTCTTGGCCCAATTTGGAGAGATTTACGAAGGGACTAATTGACCTTTAGAGCCCTCTCCCCCTAAGTTTGGCCTACAAACTCACTCCCACTCCAGCCAATTAGCATTCGACTCCATGGGATTGGCTTCCAAATACCGCCCCGTGGTCGAAACTGACTTATGCCCCAAGGTTTTTTGCACCACATGAATGGGAGCCCCGTTTTCAAGAGCATGGGTGGCCGAGGTGTGCCTAAACCAGTGAGGCGAGGGAATGGGTCTTACTTTGGCCCTAACCGCCGCCATCTTAATGATCCTATAAATTTGGCTTGGGTTTAGAGGCTTACCCTCACCTTTTCCCGAGACAAAAAGTGGACTTTCGGGATCAGAATTAAGCCCCAAAGATTTTCGGTACTCAAAAATCTCCCCAATGACTTCACTTGGAACCAGAATAACTCTCGCCACCCCGCCCTTTCCAAGAATCTGGATTTTGGTGTCAGAATCACTTTTTTTGATCAAATCCTTAAGCCTTAACCCGCAAAGCTCACTCACCCTCATGCCTGAAAAATAAAGAAGCTTCATCAGGGCCCGATTTCTTGGGCTTTCCTCACACTCATACATTCTTTGCAGCTGCTCTAATGACAAGACCTTGGTCCCTACCCTATCGGGAACCGGAATGGAGCTCAGACTGAGGCCTGGGTTTTTTTCTAAAAAGCCTGATTTGGTGAGAAAAGACAAAAAACTTGAAAGGGAGTTTTTAGCCAGATTTCTCGATGCAGGCTTAAGGCTTTCTTTGGTTTTTAGGAAAACCACCAGGTGACCAATTTCGATATCGTGAAGGCTCCTAATGGAGTTTTCAAAAAGCCCTAAGAACTCGCCCCAGATTCTTTGGTAGTAGCGACGGGTCCTGGGGGATTTTTGGTAAAGCCATGAGAATAGTAAGCCCTGTTCTTGAGATGGCAATGAGCCAAAGATAAGCCTTTGGGCTTGGGCTTTATTTGAGATTTGTTTTTCGAATCCGCGGGAATTGACTAGCGAGACCGACGGGTTTTTGAGAGAGAAAGTGGGGTCTTTAGGTGGTTTTTCAGAACTTTCATTCACCAAGAAATCTTAGCACATGTGTAATGCAAGAAAAGTCCTATAATCATGCATCGATTTAGTCGAGGTCCGCTGCCGCACTGAGATCCCCCATGAATGAGCTTTCTAAAATCCATCTGTCTTTGGAGTAATCTGAGCCATACTCGTCAGCTCCAATCCAGGGAGTTCGAACTTGACGCAGGCATTTCGGCAACTTGTCTTAAGACAAGTTGCCGAAATGCCTGCGTCATCTTCCATCAAGTTTGCGAGCAGGCGTCGGTGAAAAAAGCCGCATCCAAAAAAGTAGATAGGCGGAGGAACTCAGGCGGCGTGAATATCTGAGGATTGGATTTGGACTTTTTCTGACCGCTTTGGAACTGACTGCTCCAACTCGGCGTAAGCCTTCCTAAGGCGGCTGGGGTTCAAGTTGTCGACAATAAAGAGGCGAATGTCTTTCTCGGTCGACCAACTCATGTTGGTCGGCTTATCCCCTTGCTTCTCCCAACCTATGACGGCCGGGTGAGTTCCATCCCCGAACCTCTTCGCAAATGCTTTTTGGGTCATTTCAAAGGAGTGTCTGATAAATTTAACCTCGTTCCCTGAAAGGCGAGCCGGTTTATGAGTTAAAGCCATCAGAACTGCCTTTTCATACTTCTCAAAATTGAGATCCAAAACCCACTTGCCTTGAACCTTCCGAAAAGGGGCATCCAGGAGAACAACCGGGAAACCAAACCCATAATCAATGTGTGATTTCTTTATCTTTTTCTCAGCCATACCACCGACTCCAACTTTATTTTGACAGGGCGATAACGGTAACAATCAACATCTCATTTTCATCAAAAGTAACCGCAATCCGTAAAACCCGTTTATCAACCGTCCTTCCCTTTACCGAGTAACACCAATTTCCGTACTCCTCGCGAAAGACATCCTTACTCTTCTCATGATGCCCACTGCGAAGAACCTGCTTCACCTCCAGGCGAGAAACCTTTCTCTGTTGAATCCTCTCCTCAGCATGCTCAAAATAACGGTATTGACCCGCATCTATGCACTCGGAGATTCTCGACATAAGGTTGCTGACCTTAGGAGGCCTAACCACATTCCCAATGTAACTCAGTTACATTTGGTTTTCAAGCCATTTCTATCAGTGACAGACTACGATTGCCGCCTAAATCCAGGCAGTTGCGGGCATACTTGTCTAAAATCATTCGGGAATTTCCGCAGTAGGTGGTTTAAGGGCTTTTGTGATAAAATTTGTTTGTGAATAGATCTCATCTCTTAAAACCTGAGAATGGCCAAGCACTCACTGAGTACCTCCTTTTCTTGATGGTCGTCGTAGCACTTGTGTTGGCGTTTCGACCTCAGATCGAGAATTCCCTCGTCAAACCTCCTCCCCTCGAGAACTACTACGATCGCCTTAATAACATTGAAAAGGGAGAGTTCACCTCAGGCTTTCGGGAATAAAAAGAATAAGCATAAGCCCCTATCAAATTCTTTGGTGCTGAGTTTCCCAGCAAGTTCGTCTCGGCGACGTTGCTCCTCAGAAAACAGGAGTTTAAGTGCCAGGCGTTTTTTGATTGCTGGGCTTCATGACCTTTACGGCAGGCCGGGCGTAAAATTTTTTTGGACGAGCGAAAAAGTCTGTTGACGGGTTTTTCGGGCTCCGAGAATGCCCGCGATTCTCTTCATTTTCTGATTTTCATTTTTCTCTCGCAATCTCCTGTAGAATCGCTCAATGCCCATGCTGGCGTGGCTCCTGGGCGATTTGATTTGCGTTAGGCAAACCTCTAAAAATTGCACTAAAAAACCTGTGCTATAAGATCTCAAATCGTCACGAGGGGGACAGGATTTGAATCAGCAGAATGACTTTGAAAAGCATTTGCCACAAAAGATAAAGGACATTCACCACAAGGCCCTGCAGGCTTCGGCCCGATACAAGGCAGCGGAAGTTGATCTGATGAACATATTAGATCAAGTGGATCTCTACAGAGTCTATCTACGCTATGGATTTAACTCTCTATTTCAATACGCTGTCCATGGCCTGGGCCTTGCGGATAATGTGGCCTACACTTTTATTAACGTCACTCGCAAATCCCGCGAGGTTCCGGAACTGAAAGAAGAGATCACAAAGGGCGCTTTAACGGTCTCAAAGGCGCGGAAGATCACGGCTGTCATAAATCCTGAAAACAAAAGCCACTGGATCGAGCTGGCTAAGACTGCGCCCCAATCCAAAGTGGAGCGAGAGGTGGCTAAAGAAAACCCCCAGGAAGCACGCAAGGGTCGCATGGACTTTGTTCATCCTCAGAATGAGATCCAAGAAAAGGTGGCCATTCTCCAGCAGCCCTCAGTCGTGCGCGTTCAACTTCAGGTGGGAATATCGGAGAAGCTCATGATGAAAATTCGCCGAGCCCAAGATTTGGTGGGTCAAAAATCGAAGAAACCAGCCGGCCTTGAAGAAACCCTCGCAGCCCTGGTCGATCTCTACTTGGAGAAACATGACCCCGTCGAAAAGGCCAAACGGCAATTGATCCGCGGGAAACTCGCGGGCGTGAGCCAAAGCACCAGTCCCAAAAATCAAAACGATTCAAAACAAAATGAGAATGAGAATGAGAATGAGAATGAGAATGAGAATGAGAATGAGAATGAGAATACTAGTGCCCAAATCCAAAGAGATTCAAAACCGAATGAGACCCGGAATAAGAGCCGGAATGGGAATGGGAATTCAAATCACAGTTCTATGACGCAATCATGTCCGGAACTTGTCTTAAGACAAGTTGTCGAAATGCCTGCGTCAAAGGAGAGCCCGAAGACTACAAACTTGCAGGACCGAAAGGTAGACAATGGCATTGGTCCCATGGGCCGGCAGGGTTCATCCACAGGGAAAAGGGAAGAAATCAAAGATGAAGTCGGTACAGAAAAAGATGAAGCAAACTCAACCACACATGAGAAGAGAGAACACGATACGACCAACGGAGCCAAGCCCCTACCTATGAACAAACAAATTCGCCGAAGACCTCTTCCCGCCGCCACTAAACATCAAGTCATGCTCAAATTTGCCGGAAGATGCAGCCATGTGAATCACCAGGGAGAACGGTGTCGGGAGATGAAGTTTTTGGAAATCCATCACCTCAAACCGGTTTCACTTGGTGGAAGCAACCTTTTGGAAAACCTAACTCTGTTGTGCTCCGGCCACCACCGCGCCCAGCATCTTTCTGGTTTACCGAGTCTACCCTTGCCCAGCTAGGTGGCAAGGGTCAGTTTGTAGATTGAGGCTCCCAAATGGTCCGCTAGATCAAGGAGATCAAAATCGTCAATGTCTTCAATTCTCAGGATCGCCTGGCATTCGCGAAGGGAACCCAGGGAAATGGAATAAAACCGCCGCTTGTCTTTTGCGCTGGGTTTCCCGCTTCCCTCGGCGAGATTCAATGCCACCGATGAGGATGCCCTGAGCATCTGATCCCGCAAATGAATCGGCAGTTTCAACAATTTCACCTTCTGACAAAACTCCACCGCCAAATCCAAAGTCCTGAACCTGTATTGAGAATCATTTTGTTTCATTTATGCCTCCTTTGTGAAGTGAGTTGGTCGTCAACCGAAGGTGGACCAACGAACGGAGCAAAGGAGGAAGCCACTAACTGTACCGGAAACTGGCACGGAAACTCTTACTGCTTACGGGTTACAGGCTACCGAAAAAGGTGGGCCAACCACTGCCACAAAGGAAAACGGATCACGGCACGGATACCGAAACCGTCACGGAAACGTTTACGGGTTACAGACCACGGGTTACTGAGAAAAGGGACCAACGAACGCAACAAAGGAGAAAAATCCCGCGAGCGTTACCCGTAACCCGTTCACGGTACCGTGACAGTCACCGTTACCGTCACTGTAAACGGAAACCGTCACAGGAACGTTTACGGGTTACGGAGCACGGGTTACGGAAAAAACCTGCACGTTGGAACGAGCGAGAGCCCGTTTAGCGCCAAAGACAGACCTCGTCCACTCTGCAACCTGAGACAGGTCAAATGACCTTAGATATGAGATTACAGTATGAGGCTGGTCAAAAAGGTCTGGATTCAAGGCAAACGGGATTGAGCGAGTGCAGGCGTGCTTACTTGCACGTTGGAACGAGCGATAGCCCGTTTAACGCCGAAGACAGGCCTTTTTCACCAGTCTCACTAGCGGAAGGAATAAGCGCCGGATAGATAGACCTCAAAATACATAATCATCGGATCATTATTCGGCACCACACCCAACCGAATATCCGGCACCAACCACATGGCGCCGGGAGCGGGAATATCCCAACCGATGGCGCCATATAAGAGGGCAAAAAAGGGCTTGTCATCGCCATCGACTTTTAAGGGAATGCCATCGTCGATGACTAGTTCGCTTTTGGTTCCGTTGCCAAGCTCGATACCACCGCCGTACCAAAAACTATCGGTGGAGACTCCGTAGAACTTAGCCATTAAACCCAAACCTAAAAAACTCTGTTCAAGAGTCACTTGGGCGGGGCGCAGGGCATTGATCGATCCTACGAGTTCGGCCTCACCCTTAAATTTGGTGGAACGAAAAGTCAGATAGGGCCGGAGCATCATGGTTTTGCTCCAGGGAATATCGGCAAAAAGACTAAAAAAGAAGGTGGTACTGGCAAAAGCACTGATGTCGTACTGGTCGGCAGAAGAAGTACTAAAACTTCGTGCTCCCTGCCGCATATAAGAGCCAATCAAACTCAAACCAAGGGCATAGTCTTGGCTGTAAATGCGCTTTCCTTCCAGCTCCACATCTTCGCGGCTCTTAATGTATGATCGACGGAGCTGAGAAATGCGGACATAGCCTCCGCGCCTTTTCCCACCGTAGGTCACCAACACTTTTCGATAAGCACCGTAAATCTTGGAGGAGATGACGACCCGATCTCCACGAGTGAGGCGACTGACCTGCCGGGCCCCCTTTTCGGGCTCTTCATAAACGGGCAAATCATCTTGGACGTAAAGATCAAGAATGGCCCACGCCGGAGCTGTAAACAGCCCCGCAAAGGCGAGAAACAACACCATGGCTAACCGGCTGGGAAGCCGGCCTAAAACTGCGCCCAACTTCATCTCCCTAAGTCGTTATTTTAGGAAGGCTTTTGCCATTTGAGGAGACCGGATTCGCAGATTTGGCCATTTATATTGACGCGGCGAAATAGAGTGAATAAACTGCTCGGCCTATGAAAGCTTTCAAAGACGACCCAATTGAAATCAGTCTTAAGGAAATCCCGGAAGAAGGCCGTAGCTTCAGGTACAATGCCAATCACCCTCAGATGAGCCAGGCCATCAAGGACCTTGTTGGGGAAAACTCCTTTAATATTCAGGTATTTATTAGACCTCTCGGCAACGTCTTTGAACTCACTGGGTCAGTCGAAGCACAGATGGATCTGGCCTGTTACCGCTGTGCTGTGGACTTTAAACACTCGGTCCAGGAGAGGCTCAACGAGCTTTTGGTCATTGAGGACGAAAGACCCAGGGGCTCCCAGTCGTCCCGGGTGAATCACAGCACGGAGCTGGACTCCTCAGCCCCGTCGATGACCACTCTGAACAGCGAGGTCCTCCATTTGGGTGATTTTATTCATGAAATCATCGCCCTGGCGGAGCCCATGCAGCCCAAAGCCATTGAAAACTGTGGCGAGGACTGTGAAAACCTGACTGAGGCCTACGAGAAGGGCTGGCTCAACCGCCCTGGCCAAGCAGAGAGCCCCGAAAGCGGCCGTACTAGCCCCTTCGCGGTTCTGAAGGATTTGAAATTAAATAGTTGATTTTGCGGTCTATTTGGATAATTTATAGCGCTTTGAAATTTGAGTGCTAATGAGCCGGGCCTTGAACGCGGCCCCCAACAACGGATTAGAAGCATGGCATGTCCTAAAAAGAAAAGCTCGCGTATGCGCAAAGGTAACCGTCGCTCCCACGATAAGGTGACACGTCCGACCGTGCACAATTGCCCCAACTGCGGAACTATCTACCGTCCGCATCGGGTCTGTCTCTCTTGTGGATATTATAGAGGTCAGGAAGTCATCACTGCCCAAGCTTAAGCTTTGGCAGAATTCAAAAGTGATTGGGGAGGATCATCGTGGCGCACACCTCGACTTACCGTACTCGAATTGCGGGTACGGGTTCCTATTTACCAGAGAAGCTCCTAACAAATGTCGACCTGGAAAAGCTGGTCGACACATCTGATTCCTGGATTCGTGAACGTACGGGCATAGCCAGTCGTCATATTGCTGCTGATGGCGAAGTGACCAGCGATTTGGCCTACCATGCCTCCATGCGGGCACTCGAGATGGCTGAGCGCACACCCGACCAGATCGATATGATTCTGTTGGCCACCGTGTCCCCGGATCAGATTATGCCGAACACGGCCTGTGTCTTACAGACCAAATTGGGTGCTGGCGACTGCATGGCTCTGGACATCTCAGCTGCCTGCTCTGGTTTTGTCTATGGTCTTGCTATTGCCGACCAGTTTATTCGCACTGGGCCTTTAAAAAATATTTTGGTGGTTGGCTCTGAAGTTCTTCATCGCATCGTGAACTATAAAGACCGCGATACCTGCATTCTGTTTGGCGATGCGGCTGGTGCTGCGGTTGTCACTCGGGCGGAAGAAGATCAGGACTCGATCATTTACAGTCACCACCTTCATGCCGACGGCAAGATATCCGATTTGTTTGTTCTCCCTGGCGGCGGATCGGTTCATCCCTTTTCTCAAGAGGTCTTGGACAAGGATCTTCACTTTGTGCGCATGAAGGGTCGGGAGATTTTTAAGAATGCCGTTCGCACCATGAGCCAAGCCTGTCAAGAAGCTTTGGACTACAACAACATGAGTGCCGACATCGTGGATTGGGTGATTCCCCATCAAGCAAATGTGCGAATTATCGAAGCCGTGGCCAAGCACTTCGGTATCCCTATGGAAAAAGTGGTGGTTGAAATCGAAGACATGGGGAATACTTCTGCTGCGACGGTACCTGTGGCTCTCGACCGAGCCGTACGGGACGGCCGAGTTCAGCGGGGCCAACATGTCCTTCTTACTGCCTTTGGTGCGGGAATCACCAGCGGTAGCCTGCTGATGAGGTTTTAACGAATGTGGGCAGCACTTTTCCCCGGTCAAGGAAGTCAACACACCGGGATGGGTCAGTTTCTCTACGACAATTTCACGATTGCCAAAGAACTCTTTGAAGAGGCCAGTGATTCACTGTCGGTTGATTTCAAAAAACTTTGCTTTGATGGTCCTGAGAGCGACTTGGCTCTCACCCACAACACTCAGCCTTGCTTGCTGCTTGTTTCTACGGCCACCCATCGGGTTCTCCAATCACTGGTTCCATTTGAACCAATTGCTGGAGCCGGACATTCCATTGGTGAGTACGCCGCCCTTGTTGCCGGTGGATCACTGAATTTTGTCGACGCCATGCGAGCGGTTCGCAAGCGTGGCGAATATATGCAATCAGCTGTCCCCGTAGGTGAAGGGGCCATGGTTGCTGTTATGGGGGTCACACCTGAGCAGATCATTGAGTTGTGCAAATGGACAGAGAAGACCTCTAGCTTGGGCCCTGTGGAACCCGCTAACTTTAATGCTCCAGGACAAATTGTCGCCAGTGGCCAAAGTCAGGCCATTGAGTGGCTACAAAAAAACTATTCTCCCGAGGCCTTCTCTGGCGAAGCTCCTCGGCGCCTGAAGTTTATACCCCTTAAGGTATCGGCTCCTTTTCATTGCTCAATGATGCAACCAGCGGAAGAGAAGATGCGCAAGACCCTTGAGGATACGCCCTTCCAAGACTCGGCTTATCCCATTGTACAAAACTTCACCGCCGATCCGGTACGAGAGGCCGCTGTTCTAAGAGAGAATGTTATCCGCCAGATCTCTGCACCCGTTCGCTGGGTGGAATGCGTCGAGAAACTGGTGCATATGGGGACGCGAAAAGTAGTTGAGTTGGGCTGCGGAAAGGTATTATCTGGGTTGGCTAAAAAAATTGACAGTGCCAACCTCGAGACGTTCAATATCAATTCGCTTGATGAACTCAAGGCACTGGAACAACAGCTCCAGGCGTAATGAGCGGGAAGGACCACTGTGGCTGACTTAAAGGGCAAGCGTATTCTTATTACCGGCGGCAGTCGCGGAATTGGTGCGGGCATCGCCCACAAATTGGCCGAGGCGGGAGCCCGCCTCGCAATCACCTACACGTCCCGACCGGATGCCGCTGAACAGGTTCTCAAGTCACTGCCCGGTGATGGTCACATGAGCCTGAAGATGGACGTGGGCGATGAAGCCTCTGTGAACGAGGGCATTCAGAATGTCATAAATGCCTTTGATCAGATTGACGGTGTCGTTAACAACGCCGGCATCACCCGCGATCAGCTCCTGCTAAGAATGAAAACTGATGATTTTGACGATGTTATGCAGACCAACCTGCGCGGGACCTTTTTGGTTACCAAAGCTGTCATGAAGAGTTTGCTGAAGGCCCGAGCCGGGTCCATCGTCAATATTACCAGCGTGATTGGCCACTCGGGAAACCCTGGTCAGGCAAACTATGCCGCTTCGAAAGCTGGCACTGAGGGATTTACTCGCTCAGCTGCCCAAGAGGTGGCCTCACGTGGAATTCGCATTAATTGTGTGGCACCGGGATTTATCGTCACGGATATGACAGATGCCCTGGATGATACTCAAAAAGAGAGTATCCTCAAAACGATCCCCATGAACCGCCTGGGCCAAACGGATGATGTGGCCAATGCGGTGCAATTTTTATTGAGTGACGACTCTTCCTACATCACCGGACAAACCATTCACGTTAATGGCGGAATGTACATGTAAGGATGACTGTGGAGCAGCGGAGCTAACAAAGCGGAAACGGAAACAACGACGAAACGAGGAGACGGAAATGTCGATCGAACCAAAAGTGAAAAAGATCATTGAAGAGCAACTGGGTGTAGATCCTGAGCGTGTGAAGCTCGAAGCTTCTTTCATCGATGACCTGGGCGCTGACAGCCTTGATATCGTGGAATTGGTTATGGCCATGGAAGAGGAATTTGAGATTGAGATTCCGGATGAAGATGCAGAGAAGCTGAAGACTGTCTCTGACGTCTGCAAATATTTAGAGGGAAAAGGTAAGGCATAAGGCCTTACCCCCACCCCATTGATCGCAAACCATTAGGTACGTCTGCGAATAGACGATAAGGGGAAGACCATGGCATCGGGAGAAAACAACTACCGCCGCCCTGCCCGTGAACAACGCCGAGTTGTGATCACCGGGCTGGCTGCAATTACACCTGTCGGGAACACGGCTCAAACCTCTTGGGAAGCCCTCATCAATGGCCGCTCTGGAATTGACCGTGTCACCCAATTTGATCCCACAAATTTTTCGGTGCAAATCAGTGGAGAGGTTAAAGACTTCCCCATTGATGACTACGTCCCCAAAAAAGACCAAAAGAAGATGCATCGATTTACCCACTTTGCCCTAGGTGCAGCCCACATGGCTCTGGCTGATTCCGGCTTGGAATTGACCGATGCCATTCAGGAAAAGACTGGGGCTATCACAGGTGTGGGAATCGGCGGATTGCCCCTAATAGAATCCCAGCGGGATGTGGTGGTGGAGCGCGGACCTTCTAGGATCACGCCCTTTTTTATTCCGGCGGTGATCTCAAATATGGCGGCCGGACACATCAGTATTAAATACGGCGCTAAGGGCCCCAACTACACCATAACCTCTGCTTGCGCGTCGGGCGCCCACGCCATTGGCGAGGCGGCCGGATATATCCGCAACGGATTTTGTGATGTGATGTTTGCTGGCGGAACAGAGGGCACTGTATGCCCCCTAGCGATCGGTGGCTTTGCCGCCATGAAGGCTCTTTCCACTCGTAACGACAACCCGCAGGCAGCGAGCCGTCCTTGGGATCGGGATCGGGACGGATTTGTCCTCTCAGAAGGTTGTGGAATGTTTATCCTGGAGGAGATGGAACACGCGGTAAAGCGTGGAGCCCGCATCTATGGAGAACTTACAGGTTATGGATTTAGCTCTGATGGCTTTCACATGACTAATCCGATCCCTGGCGGAGCCGGAGCATCTGTGGCCATGAAGATGGCCCTGCGTGATGCCATGATTGACAGTAACAAGATTGACTATATCAACGCCCATGGAACGAGCACTCCAGCCGGTGACCAGGCGGAAACTGAAGGCATTAAGTCGGTCTTTGGTGATCATGCTTACAAACTTTGGGTGAGTAGCACCAAGAGCATGATTGGTCACACTTTGGGTGCGGCCGGAGCCGTCGAAAGTGTAATTGCCCTTCAGGCACTTCACCATGGAATCGTTCCACCGACGATCAACTTGGACAATCCGAGTCCTGAAAATGATTTGGACTATGTTCCTCACACGGCTCGCGAGAAGCAAATGCACCATGTGATGAACAACAGCTTTGGCTTTGGTGGCACCAATGCCAGTCTGATTTTCTCCAGGTTCAGTTGATTTCAACCGGGCCTGGAACCACATTTTAGAGAGAGAGGTCTCATGGATTACGATCTACCCATCATGATTGCCTGTGACCATGCGGGCTTCCCTCTAAAAGATCATTTGCTTAAAAAATATCCCCGCCTGCAGTGGCAAGATCTCGGCACCAACTCCGAAGAGAGAGTCGATTATCCTGATTTTGCGAGTCGGCTATGCGAAAAGATGCGCGAACAGCCTGGTGTGAGAGGTGTTTTGGTCTGTGGCTCTGGCCAGGGTATGGCCATGAGAGCCAACAAATACCCATGGATTCGTGCCGCCCTTTGCTGGTCAGAAGAGACTGCCGTCCTGGCTCGCCAACACAACGACGCCAATGTGCTGTGCCTTGGCTCCCGTTTGCTTGAGCCAAGTCTAGCTGAAGAGCTTCTGCGTCTGTTTTTGGCCACTCCATTTGAGGGCGGCCGCCACAGCGAGCGAGTGGAAAAGGTATCCGCTCCCGTTGAATAATTGAACCACCAACTTTTGGAGAACCACCATGTCTATCATTCACGAGAAAGATCCTGAAATCGCCGCCATTATTGATGCGGAAATGGAGCGCCAGCAGACCGGACTGGAAATGATTGCCAGTGAGAACTATGCCTCCCGCGCGGTGATGGAGGCCCAGGGCTCTGTCCTCACCAATAAGTATGCCGAAGGCTATCCAAGAAAACGTTACTATGGCGGCTGTGAAGAGGTGGACAAAGCAGAACAACTAGCCATTGACCGAGCCAAAAAGCTCTTTGGCTGTGAACACGCCAACGTCCAACCTCATTCTGGATCTCAGGCCAACATGGCGGTTTGTTTAGCCGCAGCCAAAACTGGCGACACTATTATGGGCATGAATCTCTCCCACGGAGGGCATTTGACCCACGGCTCGCCAGTGAACTTTTCTGGCTTTTTGTTTAATGCGGTTCACTATGGGCTAAACCCAGAGACAGAAAGGCTGGATTACGATGAAATCATGGACTCGGCCAAAAAACACAAGCCGACATTGCTGATTGCGGGTTACAGCGCCTACCCCCGCATTTTGGATTTTGCCAAATTTCGTGAGATCGCCGATGCCGTGGGCGCCACCTTGCTCGTCGACATGGCCCATTTTGCAGGCCTTGTGGCTGGAGGGGCTCATCCCTCACCCATTCCTTTTGCCGATTTCACCACCACCACCACTCACAAAACTCTGCGCGGCCCTCGGGGCGGCATGATTTTGTGTAATGAGGAACGGGCGAAGGCCATCAACAGTAAGATCTTCCCTGGCATTCAGGGGGGACCCCTGGAGCACGTTATTGCTGCCAAGGCCGTGGCCTTCGGCGAAGCCCTTAAGCCAGAGTTCCGCAGCTACTGCGAAAAGATATTGGACAATGCCAAGGCTCTGGCCGACACCTTAATGGCACGTGGTTTTAAGCTTGTCACCGACGGGACTGACAACCACCTTTTGCTGCTTGATTTGAGTGATCGTGAAATCACCGGCAAAGATGCCGAGCAGGTTCTGGATCGTGCGGGGATTACCGTGAACAAGAACACTGTTCCCAATGAAAAGCGATCGCCCTTTGTGACCAGTGGAATTCGCATTGGTACCCCGGCTCTTACCACCCGCAACATGGGTCGAGGCGAAATGGAAGTGATCGGTGGCTGGATTGCCGATGTATTGGAAAACTCCACTAATGAATCGACCATCACCAAAGTCCGTGATCAGGTTCGAGAGCTGTGCGAGAAATTCCCCATTTATTAGCTCCCCATATTAAGGGGCAACTCCTGTGGTTTTGCCTTTTGGGCTCGATTGCTTTCTCATTAGCTGGATGCTCCAGCTTTAGGGGCCCGGGTGAATTTAAGTCACCGGATGCTTTTCGCAGCGAGAGTAATAACTATCAACTCCTTTTGCCGGAGTTTCGAGGTCCCACTCCTGCCCCCACGCCAAGAAGTGGCGAGGCCCCGATTGGCGAGGGTCCCTTTGTCCTGGAGTGGCCGGTGCAGGCCGCTCGGCTGACTCAGAAGTTTCGCCCATCCTCAAATCCCAGCCACCAGGGCATTGATTTAGCTGGCTCTCTGAATAGTCCTATTCTATCCGCCCATGATGGCATCATCGTCTACGCCGGCCGAGGCTTTAAAGGTTATGGCAAGATGATCTTAGTTGAGTACAACCACATGTGGGCGACCTTGTATGCTCATCTCAACCGCTACAAAGTCAATACCGGAGAGTGGGTCACCCGTGGACAACTGATTGGCCTGATGGGTCGCACGGGCCGAGTCTCAGGGGTTCACCTTCATTTTGAATTGCTTAAGGACAAACAGCCGGTTGATCCCTTGTCCATGTTGAGATTTAAGGGCGAAGTTGCCGAAGCCACTGAGACGCAAGGACTTCCTCTTGCAACCCTTCTCCGTTTGGTGCCTGATGCGGAGTGCAACCAGGTGGGCTGGCAGACCCATCCCGCCCTGTGTGTTAATCTCCGGTTTGGAGCGAATCGTTTATGACTGAATTTCTTCTTCTCGCTGGAAGTTTTTTGATTGAGATCCTGCTGCCGAGCCTGGTGGAGATTGTGCTTGAGGTTTTAGTTTGGTTTTTCCCACAAGGTATTGAGCGGGCCGACAAACTTCCGCTTTGGATGTTGTTGGGCGCACTACTGGGATGGCTTTCGACTTATGTTCTCCCCTATCAGGTTATTGGCGACACCTGGGCACTGGCCCTGAATGTCATGGTCGCTCCCATCGTTTGTGGTTTTCTCATTCACATGATTGGCAACAATCGGGAAAAACGAAAAAAGGTGCGCTTCCGTTTTGAGAACTTCTGGGGCGGAGCCTTGTTTAGCTTGGGCTTTATCATCTGCCGCCTCTTTATTCTCCATCTCGACAATTAGGCCCCTAAAGCCAACCTCTCTTTGGGGCCGGGTTCATTGAGCAGCTGGTTTTCACCTGTCTCAAGCTTAGACGGCTGAAATCCCTCGGCTTTTCATCAATCTCTCATGTCTTTACTGATTTCAACACCTTAGCGCCACCATCTGACTCCAACTTTGCGCCAAATCGGTACAATAATTGAATATTTACCTGAGTGGGATGAATGGACTGGCAAGCTAACGAGGGATTTATTGGCATGAAATACTTGGGAACAGTTGAGAACAATGAAAGGCAAAACCTCAGTATGAGCGAATGGCTGATACTGGGATTACTTGTTTCACTTTTTATTTCGTTCAATGTCGCTGAAGCTGGCCCTAGCTACCGCTATGAAGAAGGCGAATGCAAGATGATCAAGACACTTGGCGGCAAGGTGCAGATCACCGGCGTTGGCATTGAGAAGTGTGGATTTCAGGCGGCTAAAGCCAGTCACTCCGAGTGGGATGTGGTCGCTGGCAAATGCCACAAAGTCTATGTCTATGTTTCTTCATCCAACCCCAGTTGGGAATTACGTAAGGTTCAGAGCAATGAACAGCACTCTCTCGAAGACTGCGGGTACGATATGGCCGCTCCCAAGCGCCAAGCAGTCTACTATGAAAAGACCTCCAACCGCTGTCGCAAAAAGATGATCTATTCTTCTACCAAGGGGTTGGAAGACATTGAAGTCGTCACCGATCAACCTATGGTCAGTCAAAAAATACGCAACTTCAAACGCATGGATCGCCGCGTGGCCGCCCAGGCCATGAAGTCTCTTTGTCGCTAATGGGTAGAAAGCTTTTCCAAGTTTAGAATGGATCTCCCAGTAGAAATTTCTACTCTTGCTCCCTTACAACCTTAATTTGACCAGATGAAGACCAGTCAATAGGGCTCACTATTGAGCAACTAACTCAATTGGATCAAACATGAAGGAGCCTTTCATGACTGTGCCCTCATTTCGTTCCGTCTATTTGGCGGCAGCGACGATTTTATTTTCACTCTTTGTTCAAATGCCCTCGCATGCCCTACCAAGCAAGGAGATGGTTCAGGATGTTCAGGTCACTGTCCTGTCGGACATGGCCATCAGCCGGTGGACCCACGGCGAGTGGGGGTTTTCAGCCCTCGTCGAAGCGACCCTCAAGGACGGTTCTAAAAAGACAATTTTGTTTGATACTGGGGGCGAACCGCAAACCGTTCTCTACAACGTGGAAAAGATCAATGCCAAGCGGCCTGCCGGCGATAAGATTGATCTGTGCAGTATCAGGGAAGTTATTCTCAGCCACAATCACCAGGATCACACCATGGGGCTGGTGGCCATCCGCCAGCACTGTCTCAAGAAAGACCCACAGAGCAAAGCCCTCTCTGTCGCATACGTCGGTGGCCCTGAAACTTTTTGGCCACGCCCGCTGAAAGATGGCGGCGACGACAACGTGATGGTTCAGGAAAAACCAAAGTATGAAGCCCTTGGCGGCCTTTTTGTGGAACATGTTCGACCGAAAACTCTAGCCCCGGGAATTTGGCTGACCGGTGGCCACGTGCCACGCCCCTTTGCAGAGAAAAACTGGAGCCCCTCCGACCCCATGCAAACACCCGATGGTAAGTTGGTTGATGACATTATTCCGGAGAGTCAGGCCCTGGTGATCAACACCGTGAAAGGCCTAGTTGTTATCACTGGCTGTGGTCATGCAGGCCTCATCAACATTTTAGACTACGCGACTCGCACATCAGGGACAGGCAAAGTTCACACGGTCATTGGCGGGTTTCATTTGTTCCGCCAGGAAAAAGGCAGTGCCGAAGGGCAGCTGGACTGGACGGCAAAAATGCTGTTGTCATTTGGCGTAGAACACTTTTTAGGTGCCCATTGTACTGGATTTGATCGAGTGCACTACCTGAGAGAAAAGATGAATATGGACTCACACCACGCGGTGATCAGCTCCATTCAAACTGTCTTTTCGCTAAGTAAAGGGATTGAACCACCCAAACCCGGAATCAATCACGGGGTTCAGTAGAAACCAGGGCGCGGCGGGAGTAGTTTCCCGCCAAGGCGGCGCAGGCGGCAAACAGGCCGCCTGCCAAGCCAATCATCAAATACACCAGTGTAAAATGGGGCAAGTGAAAAAGCTGAGCCAATCTCTCCCCCGTCCCAAGAGCATTTTTCATATCAAAGTAATAGGCAGCGGCCACCCAGGTGAGCATTACCGAAATCGCAGATACGTAGAAACCCTTAAATCGTGAGCTCAAAAACCAACCGGCGACAAAACAAATGGGTGCCACCGACCACCAAGGCAAAAACAAACCGGTCACTAACAACACAATGGCAAGTAGGTAAATCATGGAGCCTTCCCTGGGTGATAAAAACTCAACCGAGTCTGGGATTCATTGATTGCCTGATCGCGAGTCTTAAATCTGCGGAACTCTCTCACCTTCCCCTGAGACCAAGCTTCCACATGGCGGGTGTAGTCCGGATCAAAGGGATTACCCGAAATCCCGCCGGGAAAGTTCCCCCAACCCTTGGGTTCGGGCTCAAAACTGACAATCATCCGCCATGTGGGCCCATGGCCTCCTTTGTTCGAATTGACGGAGTACTGGCTTCCTCCCATTTGGAGATCTTCTGAACCAAGTCCCGGAATGTAACTGACGTGTGGAATATAGGTCGGTCTTACACGATGCCAAAGCCAATTTTTGGGGTTACCACCAAATTCCTCTTTCAATCTTGCAACCCCATCCTCAAGAGCCTCTACCAGCAGATCCTCAAGACCTTCAACAGCTTGGGTCGTGGGCCGATCCAACCACTGCCTGTCGCGGTGGTCTGGGGAAAAACTAAGGTTCTTGATCAACTGAGCCGTCCTCGTACGGGAAGGATAAAGACGATCTTTCCCCAATGAGAATTCATCTTCCCAAAGAAGATCCTCAAACCGTCCCCACCAGTAGTAAAAAATGGATGAGGCCACAGAGGCTTCGTGATCGCGATAGTCCCAAAGGTTGAGCTCGTCAAAGACGTCCTTAAGTTCAGGCCTCTCCCCTAGTCGATCTCTCACGGCATCCATCATTTCAGGTAGGATGTCGCGGGCATGAATGTTAAGCACATCGTTTTGCAGATCCACCATATCCGTCCAATCCATGCGCTCGCGACGAGAAAGAAATTCCTGAATTCGCTTACCTCTGTAGGGTTCGGGGTAGTCCCAGCCCAAATAATGAGGATAGGCTTTGTCCGTTGGCCTTTGGTTAGCCGAAGACAAATAGCCCTGAGGCGGATTCACCGATTGAGGGATCTCAGAGCGCTTGAGCCAACCCTGCCACAGATGATCAGATCTACGCCCATCCATGACGTAACGACCCTGTCCGGCCCACCGCCGCGGAATCTTGCCGTTGTGCCAAATCCCGATGTTAGTAGGGTCCGCACAAATAAAATTTTGCGCTGGGATTTGGTAGTCCTCCAAGGAACGGACACATTCACGAAAGCTCTTGGAAAAATTGAGTCCCACAAGGGCTTTGAACTCATTGGATGGTTCGTGAGCCGCCCAGCGAAGGGCCAAAGCCAATCGACCTTCGCGGTGAACAACTGGGCCTACATGAGTCCACAGAACTCTTTTTGATCTTGGTGTCTCACCTTTGATTTTGATCTTTTCAATTGTAATCGTCGCCTTTTGCCACTGACCATCGACAAGATATTCGGTGCTGGCTTCATCGCGAAACTCAATTTCATACCAGTCCATCACATCCATGGCCGCATTGGTGACCCCCCATGCGACGTAATCGTTAAAGCCAAGAATCACTCCTGGCGCTCCTGGAATAGTGGCTCCGTACACATTAAGGTCCGGAGAGTGGAGCTGAACCTCGTACCAAATAGGCGGAAGACTGTAGGCCAAATGCGTGTCATTAGCGAGCAGTGAAAAACCAGAGCGAGTCTTGCGACCGGAAACCACCCAATTGTTACTGCCATTGGACCTTTCGGGTCGCAAAACGGGAGGCAAGTGCTCAAGAGCCGAAATAAAAAAGTCAGCCGGCGCCTTTGGAGCTGCTGTGGGGTTCACTGTAGACAGACCGCGAGGAACAAATGGGGCTTCCCCTGAATGAAATTCCGGGAACAGGTCTTCCACCCGGGCACGGCCAAATTTCTTTAAGTGGTGGGTCATTTGCAGATCCGAATTATAACCCGCCAAGCGATAGCTCATGAGCTTTAACAAGCTGGCCATCTGCCGAACCGACCACTTTTGCGGGCGACTTCTGGTAAGGAAGTATTCGATAGGGAGATCTTTATCTGTGAGCGTCTTAATGTAAGCATTCACCCCATCGGCATAGCGTTCAGCGGCCAGGCGAGTGGATTCGTCTTTGAGAATTTCCCTTTCGGCAACATCGATCGCCTGGCGCATTCCAATGCGCACAAAGAAATCATCGAAGCCTTGGGTGCGAGAACCGAGTAGCTCCGACAGTCGTCCTTCGGCCACCCGACTCTGCATGTCCATTTGCCAAAGGCGATCCCGGGCGGTGATGTAGCCCTGCGCCCAGTAAAGATCGGCAGTCTTCTCAGCAAACAAATGGGGGATGCCATCGGCATCATAGGAGACCTCAACCGCTCCGTAGAGAGCTTCATTTTCGACTTTTAAATGAGCCGGCTTTTGTGCCTGCTGCCGCCAAAGACCCTGAAAGGGATAAAGCTTCGGCATGGGCGGCGGAAGTGATCCTAATCCAAACTGTCCCACCACACCCAGGCCAACTGTTAGCACCAAAAAAAACACCGCCAAAAGTGCATGGCGCGCTCGACTCCCCATCCTTCATTCCCCTTCAACTACGCAAAATACCGACGATCAGCCGGTGTTACGACGATTAATTGTCCACTAGGCACGGGGGCTTGGCAAAAGAAATGTGAATGGAGTTGATCCTAGACGCCTTTACCTGCGGCCTTACCAAGGATCTGCTCCAGTTCACGCAACTCCTTGTCGAGCTTGGCCGGGCGCTTTTTGCCTTGGGGGTAGCGCCAGTCGAGATAGGTCTTATATTCAGCAAGACAGCGCGGAGCCCAGTTCGACTGAGGTGCTGTGCGAACACATTCTTTCAGGTAGAGATCACCGAGGGCAGCAAAGGAACTCTGCCCGAGGATTCTCTCCACCCGACCCAGGTGATAGAGGTTTCGCGCTTTGTCCTCTTCTTTGTAAGAGCGAAAGAGCTCTTCATAGAGGTAACCCGACACTTTGAGCAAATTGACCAAATAGGGGTGTGAATCCGAAGGCCCTCGATAACCTTCCAGATCTTTAAGCAGTTTATCCGTATAGGCGGCGATCTGCTTGGCATCCTTGGGCACAGGATTCTTTTTGTCTTCCTCCTGCCAGTTGGCAAAGGACTGCTTCCAGGCCTCCACCTCACGAACAATGCCGATAGGTAGTTCTTTATTCTTTAAATCCTCTGCAAGATTGGCAACCGCCTCACCAGGGTCTCTCTTCACACGAGCATAAACCAGCATCTTGCGCCGATAGATATCTCGCAAATCCCCTTCCTGAAGAACTGACTTTGGGTACTCGCGAATCAAATAATTGTAAATATTCAGACTGTAGTCATAGCGACGAGTGACATAATAGAAATCGGCAGTGCGCCTGACATCCCGCGGATCTCGGGCGAGGATGTCCTTCTTCCAATCCAATTTAGGCATGCCCTTCTGAGGCAAGTGGGTGTGGCAGCTAATGCAAAATTCAGTGGCCATACGAACGCCCTGATAGGCCCTGGTGATCTCTCCCAAGTCAAAGGACTCCCGGGTGTCGGCAATGTGTTGACGAAAAAGCTCCACCGTTGCCCTGTGGCCTTCGCCAATCATCACGTCCTGACTGTTGGGATTCTTCAATCGGGCCTCAACTTCAGACAGCACCAACCGAATGGTTTTGCGGTTTTTCTTGTCAGAGAATTCCAACTCAGATGTGAGGGCCGGGCGCAGCTCCACCAGTCTTTCGTAAAAGAAATGCATGATGGCGCGAATATCATCTCCACCACCAGGACGCAGTTTAGGCTGCTCTTTCATAATGGTCTTAGCCTTAGTGCCCGCCATGGATACGGAAGGCAAAATGGCACACGTCAGGAGACCCAGGATAATCGTTTTCGCCCCGCCCCTAGCTTTCACTCTTTATACCGCCATCTTTTGATAGGAGTTAAGGTATTCATCCAATTTCATCACTCGAAATTTCCCATCATCCGGGTCATGAAGAAGTTGGGACAAGATGTAAAGGGCATCGGTGGTGGTAAAAATCCCGCGCACTCTCTTGTTGGATCCTTCAATCACCACGCAACCGAATTTGTGTTCGGCCATGGCTTTCGCCACGGTGGCCAGGGTTTCAGAAGCTTGCACCACATAGGGGTCTTCACTCATGGCATCGCGTACGGACAAGTCGTTGGTTTTTTTCAGCGATATCGCCCGGTAAATGTCCCGGTCACTCAACACACCAACCAACTTCTCACCTTCCACCACCGGCAAATGGCGCATTCCCCAGGCGCGCATGATTTCCTGGGCATCGAGAAGACCCACGTTGGACTCAATTGTTATTGGATCGCTCACCATGGAATCTCCCACGTTTGTTGGTTTATTCATCCAGACCTCCTCTTTGTTGGCCTACCAAAGTGCAAGGCCCGTTCCCCTCTTGTCGCTCTCTATTGTATCTCTGATGATGAGCTATACCAACGCGCCCCGCACCCCTTTTCTCGATCGGGGCAATATGTCACTGGACCAAGGTTAGTGGCCCGCCCTGGCCCAGGGGCCCAGGTACCAATTACCTTTTCCGGCAAGGTGCTTGGTATAATCTCCAAGTACCTTGCCGGAAAAGGTAATTGGTACCTAATCTATTGAAGACAGCCCTAGGACGCTGCCACAGCCATGGGGAAAATTGATTTATTGGGCTTTTACTTCGCCTCCTGGCCCCATTTACAGGGTTTTTGTTGGCCTTAACCCAAAGTGGCCCCTACAATTGGGCCACATGCTGGCTCGAAAGCTTTTTATTTTCTTTCTCGCGTTTTCGGTGATCTTCCAAACCCCAGCTTTTGCTCAAGGCAAAGGAACGTTGCCTTCTCTTTCCCAAGCAAACCTCACAACTGTTGATGATGTCCAAAAAGCCTATCCTCATGCTCGCGTTCAAACAGTGACCGTCGCAGAGCTTGAGGCGATCAAAAGACAACTGGTGGCTCAGACCAATCAGGACGGACAGCCGGTGACACCTGTGGAACCTCCTCCACCGCTGCCACCAGAGCCGCCAAAAAAAATCAGCTCTTCGACTGAGGAGTGGAATGAGTGCCGCTACTATGAGTCTTTGTTTTACTACCATGAGGCCACCGAAGACGCAGAGGGCATTCCTCTCGACCGGCGAGGCGCTAAAGAACCCAAGTTCAACTTTGACAGTGACTTTTCCTTTAAGGGCGACAAAGATTTTTTGATCATTGTCGCTGTCATTGGTATTGTGATTGTCGCGGCCCTCGTCGTCTATGCGGGGGCCTATCTCTATCAATCCTTTGCCAACAAACTGGCCTGCAAATCCTGGGATGAGCTGGGCTTTCGCTACACCAATATTTTCGACGACAACGACACCCAGGTACGAGATGGAGAATTGAAGGGTCTCTATTATTCCCGTGGCTATTACTTCCCCAGCGGGGTCATGGGACTGACCGCCGAAGTCGGTCAGTTTAAACTGGATCTTAAGGTCAATGGCACGGGTGATACGCGAAATTACTCGGGCCCTTACTTTCTCGTCGGTCCTACCTTTACTTTTCCCATCACCGCCCTTGATCGACAGTACTTTGCCATTGAACTCCTAGGGGGCACCACCACCGAAAGCAAGATTGGCCTGATGAGCACCCTGCGCTTTTCTTTGGGCTTTAACTTTGGCCCCAACGTAGGACTTTCCATCGGCACTGGTGCGGCCTTCATCAAGGTCAAGGAGTTCGACTCCTATCTAGCGAGTCACGACGATCTCAACTTCATGACTGGCTTCAAAACCACCGTCCGCTTCTAATTGGTACCAAGTCCCTTTAATTGTTAGTCCACAAAATCCTTTATCAGTGAGGTCGGTCCTTTGCCGACCATTCTCCGCAAATCCTCACGCGCCTTTCGGCCGCAGGCGTGTCTTCGGAGCGCGTCAGCAAGCCGCCGCACCCCGGATACACCCATGCGCGACGGCGGAGGATTCGGATTTCCGGGAATGGCTCGGCAATCGGACCTATTCCCGGACAAAGGCAGAACACAGTTTTGTGGACTAACAATTAAAGGGACTTGGTACCCTTGATCGAGATGCTTCGCGTTAGCGATTTTTCACCAATAGCGAATATTCGCTTGATAAAACCACTATATTTTTGAGATGAAGGTCTAGTCGCGCATCGACTATACAAAAGGGGGATCACGTCCATGAATCATAAGGAAGAACTAGAGATTCTATGTCTGAACCCATCAGACCAGGAGCTCCTACCCGAACCACTTCTCAACCATATCGTTCATCTTCATCGCAGCTTGGAGAAAGACCGCCAGCTGCTGTTAAAGAGACGCCACCATCAACAACAAAAATTCGACCAAGGGGAACTCCCCCAGTACGTCCAAGATCACCCGGCTCAATTGAGCAAATGGCAGGTGGCGCCCATACCACATGATCTTCAAGAGCGGCGGGTGGAAATCACCGGACCCATCAATAGCGCCAAGATGGTTATTAATATGCTCAACCCCTCTTCAGCTGGCTTCCCCGCTGACATGGCGATGCTCGACTTTGAAGACTCCATGTGCCCGACCTGGGAGAACGTTCTCAGTGGAGTTCGTAACTATATAGGTGTGGCCCATAGAGATCTCACTTTTCAGCAAGGACAGAAGACCTACAGCTTAGAAAAAACCAACACCGCTCACCCTATGGTGCGCGTGCGAGGTCTCCATCTGGATGAGGCCCACGTACTTGTCGATGGTGAAGCCATCTCCGCCGGCCTGTTTGACCTGGTCACGACCGCCTATCACACCGCCAAGGTGTTTCTCGCCGATGGAGTAACTCCGAAATATTATGTTCCAAAGTGTGAACACTTTCTCGAAGCCCGGTGGTGGAACAAACTCTTTCGCCAGACAGAGCTTTTGCTGGGACTTGAGCCCGGCACCTTGAGAGTGACGTTTCTGATCGAAACTTTGACCGCCGCCTATCAGATGGAGGAGATCCTCTACGAAATCCGCGAACGGGCCTGCGGCCTGAACGGCGGACGCTGGGACAAGATCTTTTCCGATATCAAAGTCTTAAAGAATCATGGGGACAGAGTTCTTGGTGATCGAGCCACTATCGACATGAAGCGAACCTGGATGGACAACTACGCCAAGAGGTTGATTAAGATCTGCCACCGCCACGGGGCCTTTGCCATGGGTGGCATGTCGGCCTTTACTCCCGGAAAAGATGAAAAAACGCGCAATTTCCAGACGGAAAAGGTCAGAGCCGATAAGGCTCGTGAGGCTGAAATTGGCCATGACGGCTGTTGGGTCAGTCATCCCTACTTTATTCCCATTGCTCGCGCAGAGTTTACCCACAAAAACCAACTTCATGTGCAACTGCCTGGTTTCCCCTATCGACCCAACCTTCTCCCCCAACCAATTGGGGCGAAAACCATCGAAGGATTAAGGACCAACCTGCGCGTGGGCATCGCTTATATGCAAGGGTGGAACGAAGGCCTGGGCTGCATTGCCTTTGAAAACCTCATGGAAGATTTGGCAACTCTGGAAATCAGTCGCGCCCAAACCTGGCAGTGGCTTCATCACCAAGTCACTCTCGATGGCGGCACCCAAGTGACTCCTGAATTGATCAAACGACTACTTCCCGAGGAGCTGCAGGTCATTTTGAGCCGCCTGCAAGACGAGGGCGTCCTGAGCGACGAGCTCACTCAACAATACGAAAGGGCAATGCAACAGGTTCAAGAATTGTTTTTGGAGAAAGACCTCTATGACTTTTTCACACTTCATCCACATGCACAAACTTACGCACCTCAAGGGGGCCAATATGAGACTCAATGCAAAGGAACTGCAACATCGTTGGATCGCCGATCCACGATGGAAGGGAATTCGACGCAACTATAGCGCCACGGATGTCACAAAGGTCGCAGGCAGCGTGAAGATCTCCTACACATTGGCCGAGCGGGGCGCAACCCGCCTATGGCAAATGCTTCAGGAGAAAGAAGCTGTCAGAGCCCTGGGTGCTCTCACCGGTAACCAGGCCCTGCAACAGGTAAAGGCCGGCCTTAAGGCCATTTACCTTTCCGGCTGGCAAGTGGCGGCGGATGCCAACTTGTCCGGCCAAATGTACCCTGATCAAAGTCTTTATCCTGCCAACAGTGTGCCTGCTGTGGTGAAGCGAATTAACCAAACTCTTTTGCGTGCCGACCAAGTGTACACCAGTGAAGGTCAGGAAGAAATTGACTGGCTGGCGCCAATTATGGCCGATGCGGAAGCCGGCTTTGGCGGCACTCTCAACGCCTATGAATTGATGAAGGCCATGATCGAAGCCGGAGCCTCTGGTGTACACTTTGAAGACCAATTGGCTTCAGAGAAAAAGTGTGGTCACTTAGGTGGCAAAGTATTGGTACCCACTTCCCAGTTTGTTCGCACTTTGACGGCGGCTCGCCTTGCGAGCGACGTACTCGACGTACCCACTGTATTGGTAGCACGTACGGATGCCGATGCGGCTCGCCTGATCACCAGTGACGTAGACTCCACCGACCATCCCTTTATCACTCAAAAGAGAACACCCGAGGGTTTTTACGGCATCACGGGTGGCATTGAAATGGCCATCGCACGCGGCAAGTCCTACGCTCCATATGCTGACCTGGTATGGTGTGAAACCTCAACACCTGACCTTCACGAAGCTAAGCGGTTTGCCGAAGGGGTTCGTTCGGTCTTCCCGGATAAACTCTTGGCCTATAACTGTTCGCCTTCGTTTAACTGGTCCAAGAAACTCGATGCCCACACAATTCGCAAGTTCCAGGATGAGCTCAATGCCATGGGATACAAGTTTCAGTTTGTGACCCTGGCTGGTTTTCATGCACTGAACTATTCCATGTTCAATCTTGCGACTGGCTACAGAGACGCAGGCATGGAGGCCTACTCTCAACTTCAAGACGCGGAATTTGCCGCCGAGCCTCAGGGCTACACGGCAACCAAGCATCAGCGCGAAGTGGGAACAGGCTACTTTGATTTGGTCTCCCAAGTGATCTCGGGAGGTCAGTCTTCCACATTGGCAATGAAAGGTTCTACCGAAGAGGCCCAATTCCAGCCTTCCTCGGAAGCGCCATTAGCGACCCTCTAATAATCGATGCGCTGTCCTCGGCCCTGACTCACCTCTGGGCCGGGGACTTTTTGCCTAGCTGGGATTGAGTACATCCGCCACTTCCACATAGCGATTCAAAAGCTGCATGAGAAGATTAAAGACCCCGTCCGGGTCTTTTTCGATTTGGTCACGCAGGCGCTCCGCCTGAGGCTGAAGCCCATGGCGGCGACCAAGATGATTGGCAATGTAAATGGAGACCTGGCGGAACTCCTCCCTTTCCTTCTTGTTGGAAGGTTCCATATTGATTTCCAAATTGGACCGGAACCGTGGCCTTTGCCAATAGGTGCGACCCTCTGCCGCCCTAACCACAGAAAAGAAATCAGTGGCGGCATCGACCCCCCAAAAGACTTTGAGGGCTTCCCAAATCCTCACCGCATGATCGAGCTGTTCTGACCATCCCTTGAGGGCCACATCAGAGATCTGTTTGAACTCATAGGCCAACTCCAGTTTGCCTTTGGAGACCAAGTACCAGTAACGGGGAATTCCCTGACTGCCGCCCTCTGTCTTCACTCGCAGAGCCTGGTCAAGAACCGTGTAATCCTTGAGCCTGGCCTGAAAGTAGGGGGCATCAAGAGCCAGTTGCTGAACCAACTCCACAGGGGCCTCACTGATTGGAATAAGATCCGTGCCTTCAAAGTCAAATCGGTCCTTTTCAGAGACCTTACCCACCGACTCTTTGGCCGCGCGTTTGAACTCCTTGTCCTTCGCCGAAAGAGCCTCTTTCAAAATCTTGGGCTTGTCGTAGGTCACACCCTTAAGGCCCGCCCGATAGGCATCGTACATCTCTTTTTGTGGAAAGCCCTTGTCCCCTGCTCGGCTAATGAGCAGAAGTCGGCCAAAATCGAGCAAGAAAGGCCCTCGTCCCACATCGTCCACATCGACCAGGACAAAACGCTTTTTACCGTGGATCCACACGTCAGCGAAGTTAAGCCCGTGAGGGTCTCCCACGATCCATCCCTCTGCCAGTAGTTCTTTGGAAAACAACTGACGAGCCCGGTGCCCCACCCACTTCCAATAGTGATAGGCATTGGCTCTTAAGCCCATAATCAGGCCCTGATCGGTGGCTCGCCAGTCGGCCTTAAAATAGGGCCGAGCTTTTACCTCGGTCCCGCAGCCTCCCACAGCCCAGGCCCGATGACCACCTAGAAAGGTCGCCACCACGAGCAGAAGGACTGAAATGGACCGAAGGGCTGGATGAGTCATGGGCAAGACATATTCAATTTGTGCGCCAAATCCAAGGACTTATACGTCCTTTGAAATTGTTCTTAAGCTCCATTCTGGCAAAACAGAGAGTGTCCTGCCCCAATTCGGCGCCTCTGTCGACAGAAGAGGAGTTATCATTCCCAGTGACAGGCTGGCCCGCCTGCCGCAATATTTGAGGTATAAACAAAAAGATCCCCCGTGAGGCAGATGTATGATGACCCTGACAAAAACTGTTGGCCTGTTGATTCTCAGTAACCTGTTTATGACCTAT
Organism: Pseudobdellovibrionaceae bacterium; assembly: GCA_020635075.1. NCBI lineage: Bacteria > Pseudomonadati > Bdellovibrionota > Bdellovibrionia > Bdellovibrionales > Pseudobdellovibrionaceae > Pseudobdellovibrionaceae bacterium. Next base: position 1,105,549 of record JACKAM010000001.1, read on the forward strand.
GCCTGGTATGGCCACCTAAAGGATAAATCCAAGCCACTAATGATCACCATTTTGCTTTCCTGGGGCGTGGCTTTCTTTGAGTACTGTCTTCAGGTACCGGCCAATCGCATAGGCCACGGTGTCCTCACCGCCCCGCAACTCAAAACTCTCCAGGAAGCTATCACCTTTGCCGTGTTTGCCCTGTTTAGTTATTTTTATTTGAAGGAGCGCCCCACTATCTATGACCATGCCTCGTTTGCCCTGATCATTGTGGCTGTCAGCATTAGCTTGTTTCAGCCGGCAAAATAAAAAAAAGGGGCCCGCTTGAACGGGCCCCGAAGAGGTCCTGTGGGAGGAACCAACTGTTACCAGGATGAAACCTGCAAACGCTGATCAAAGAACACGGAAGAGAGCGGATTCCCCGGGTTCTCAATCGATGCTGCGCGGACTCCGTCCTGACCGATTGCATACACAATGTTTTCCGCGAAAAAGCTGCGTCTCACGCCTGACGCCTGACCGCCTGACATATCCGTCATATCCAGTTCACCCGAAGGTTTGATGTCATTAGTTGTGACCTTGAACAAAAGAAGGGAGCTACGCTGCTGACCAGGAACATGCATCTCTTTACTGTCCCATGATCCACGAGCCGGACCTGAGCTGACCACACCACTGACTGGGATAGCTAGGATTCCCCGACTGCGGTAGAAGCTAAAGGCCTTGTGCTCATATGAGGCTTCGGAAGTAGCCTGAGGAGCAAACAACAAGCTCTTTACTTCACGAGGTTTTCGAAAGTTTTTTGTGTTAAAGATTGAAAGCTTAAGGCCCTTGGCACGGCCGGTGTTGGGATCGGCATCTTGACCAATGGCCAACAAGTGATTGTCATCCAGAATATGAATGTAAGTGGAAAAGCCAGGGATCTTAAGTTCTCCAACCGCACGCGGATTGCGAGGATTGGAAAGATCCAGGGTAAACAAGGGATCGACTTGGCGGAAAGTCACCATAAAACCTTTGTCGCCGTTAAAGCGAACACTGTAAAGCCTTTCGCCTTCAGCCAGGTTTTTAGTTTTACCCAAGAGGCGGAGTTGACGACCCGACTGCCCGAGCACTTGCACACGGTTAACCGTCGTCCACTGACGACCACGCTTGTTAAACCAGGAACCACCGCTGTATTCAGCACCATTTGTCGCTACCCGCAGATTGTCTTTGTGCTCGTCCATGGCAAATTGGTTGATCAAGTGACCATTGACGATTCCAGTCGCCGCATAAACAGCAGCTTCACCATTAGAGGTCGAAAACTTATGAATCGCTGTTTGCTGAACATTAGTTCCCTCGCTTTGGCCGTAGCCCTGCTGAGCCAGGTAGATGGCGGTCTCAGAAGCATAAACAGTTGAGGGGTTAATCAGAGCCAAAGACTCACTGTACTTGCGGCGCTCTAGATCCAGAGTGGCAATTCGCGTAAGGGCCCCTGGCTGATAGACCTTGGGCAAATACACCCGTTTGCAATCACTAAGAGCAGCAATCTCACGACGATTGTTATTATGAATATGAACCGTAGGCCGCACATTCAGGATTTCACTTAAAGGTGTGGTGTTGACCCGCGACTGGATGATGTCCTCACGGGACTGACCTTGAACCTGAAACCAGCCCTGTACCTGAGGTTCTTCTACGTGGTGAACGTTGTAGTTCACGGTTGTCCCATAGTCCTGGTTGACAATGCGAACCGTGCGCCCGACCAATCGAGCCGACATATAGTTGCCAGGGATCTCAAACTGAGTGAGAAGACTCGGCGTACGCGGATTGCGAATATCAATAACTGAGGCCAGTGTGCTTGATCCCTGTTGAGAGATCGCCACTAAGGTCTCTTTGTCCATGAGCATCTCTTTAGGAGAACCACTAATGGCCAAAGACGAAAGCATATTCATGCTGTTTGCAGGCCAAGCCTTAAGAATTTTCAGTTCACCTTGGTAAAGCTGATAGATGTGTTTACCGTCAAATTTTACGAAATCGGCTTCGTCGACCCGAGCCACTTGGTTATTGGTGCCTGTGAAATCACCAGGATCTGCCTCTCGATCATCCTTGCCGTCGAAGTCGGCCATTGCTTCAGCTGCCGGAGCTTGAGCCTTCATTTCCTTTGATGCCACTGAGCCTAAGGCATCGGCCATACTCCCTGACTGTCGAGAACGCTCTGGGCGCGCCAAAGATGTCTTGCCCTTTTTGCGAACTCCCCAACTCCCGCGCCCCAGTTCATTCTTGCCACCAACTCCCATTGTGTAGTCGACTAAGGACTTTTTCAGATGTTGCTCTAAATCTGAGCAAGAACCAAAGCCCACCAGTTCATCTGCCATGTTTTGGTAGTGAACAGAAACTTTGCGGGCATGTGAAGGGGTCGCCAGAGTCAGGTTTAGAACCATTCCCAGTAATTGCACAAATCTACGTGTTTTCATAAATAATCCTCCCAAAGGTTTAAATCACCATTCGTGCTGTTTGGAAGATAACGACTGAGGCCTCTGGTTTCTTAGTGAAGAAGTGAGGGAATTCTTCTAAGTCATTGGAATATCAAGGGATGTTTTTTTGAATTTGGCAGAGAGGACCGCTGTCCGTCTCACTTTGAAACAGGGGTCATTTTGGAAATGAAGTTTGAATCTGAGTTATCTGGCTGAGGAACGAAGAACTGGCTTTAGATCCACAATGAACAATCGGGCTGTGTCCCTGGTTTTAACAAACAAGGTCTCTCCAAATAGTACCAGATTCTCCCCGAAACGTTCGTTGGGGCCGGCATTGGGGAGCTGAATGGAAACGAGCTCCTTTCGGCTGCCATCGGGAAGTAGACGATAGATAAAGACAGTTCCTTCACAAGTCTCTTGGGTGTAGCCCAGACAGGGAGCGCTCACAGCCAGGAGGTCGCCCTGTGCGCTCATCCGGTAACCAAAGGCCGAGTTGGATTCACCCAAGGCCTGGACGTCACCACCAACTGCAGAATTGAGTTCAATACCGCTGGCGGTGAACTTAAAACCAAAATAGCCGCCAGCTCGAAGCGTAGTAGCACTAAATCCGGCCAATTCATCATTTCCCAAAAGCTCAGAGACCGGACAACCTCCGCAGCTGACAAAGACCTGTCCACCCGCTTGGGTCATTTGGTCAGCAAAACCACTATCAGCCTGCAGACCGGAGTTGTAGCTGTTCTTGAGTTCAAAAATGTTGAGCGCACTATTAAAGCGGTAGAGTAACAGATCAATAGTGTCAGCAGGAGCTACCTGCCCCTTTGGCGTGCGCCTCTTTGCTTTGACCACTAGGTCATCACCAACGAACTGTAGGTTCTGGCCAAATTCTGTATGTTCATTCTTAGAGCTCAGAATTTGATAAAGAGTCCAGACCTCGCCCTGCCGCAAGAAGAGATACACCCTCGAAACTTGATCTTTGGACACGTCCTCATTGGCAGGCACCGATGAGACCGCAGCCCAGCGATCATTGATCTGCACCGATGTGGAAAACCGCATTCCATTGTAGACAGTCATGTGGGGTGCAAAAACTCTCTGCCTGTAGGCCCACTGACCCGACACAGAGTTTCTTTTGTAAATGATGGCCTCTCCCGAGTCTTCGGTGGTTCTGGCACCCTCGCCATCGGTTCGCCCCCAAATATCTTGCCGTGGATTACCAACGATCAGCCACTCTCCATGGGAGTCGTAGGAGTGTGAGAAGTCATTGTAGCGATGCATACTGGAAAAGGGCTCAATTACTGGAGAGACTATCGTTCTGTAGTTGTCCCACAGGTCATCTTCCCGCTTAAGAAGGTGCACACGCCCCGAAAACTCGTCAACAGTCGTTGAATTGATATAAACTTCGTCCCCTAGGCGCTTCATCACCTGGCCAAAACGAGGCCCATCGATGGATCTGAAGTCTCGACTGGTGAACTCCACAATAAGAATGGAGGCACTAGCTCGAGCCTTCACCTGGTCGGTCACCGAAACTACGACCTCCTGGTCTTGAACAGAGCTGTTATTAGCGCGAATGACGATGCGGTCATTGTAAATCGCTTCAATCACAGCCGGACCAGATTCAACGGAGAAAGTGTAAGGGCCCTCGCCATTGCTGGCGACAATTGTGACCTTCTGGCCGGGTGACATCAGCATGGGATAATCGAGGTGAATTCCCGTATAGGCCTCACCATTGCCGGCGCCTCGGCTACTAATTTCATCTGAACCGTCTCGTGGAGGAAGCACATAACCACAGGATTGAAACAGCGCCAGCACGACCGCCACTGAAATCAGCGAAATAGTTAAAATTAAACCCCTTCGAGTCATTCCACCCTCAATATACATAATAAAGTCAAAACACCCAGATGGATGAAATCTTCTGAGACAATCTCAAACTGAAACATCTGCAGTTTCCAGATTCTTCTTCATCCAGCCTTCTTCTATATAGTGCCGTATAACAGAGGTGTTTTTCTAGGGACATAACTGACGGGCAAGAGACCTAAGTGACTGAAATCTGTTGATCTAACTGGCTTTCTTCACCTGATATCGGGTTTTTTTGCCGCTGCCTCTTTGTTCAAAGAGACCTTTTTCAACCCCAAACTGAATCAAGCGCTGAGCCGTCCTTTCGGAAACCTTGAACTCCCCTTGGACATCGCTAGTGGTGAAGTTTTTGTTTGGAAAGAGGTCAACAACCTTGTTGGCCAGCTCCGTTTGCCGATTCCGAAAACAGTATTCACGAGGGACCTCAATCGCAATAGGGGCCGTCGCCTTTAAGATCAATTGATTATCTGAGGAGCGCACCACCAACGGAATATCTTCTGCTTCAAGTGCTTTATTGAGGCGCTTTTTAAGGCGCACCACCTTCTCGGTCGTCGATTTCACGTCGAAGTATTCGCCAGGATAAAGATTGTGGTGAAAGAAGCCAATGCTTGCTGGCTTATAAAAATCCAGGCAGATCCCTTTTAAGAAATTGTGCAAAAGCTGCCCCTGTTTGATCGGAACACTCCGCCCTTCATAGGAGAGATCGGTCACTGAAAGGGTCTTCAGGTTTTTGTGAACTTTAGGAATATCCCATTGGGGAATCCAGAGGTATTTTTCGTCCGAAAAAAGGTCTGCGCCTAGTTGCTGTTCGACCATTTTTCTATAGGGAATAAATGGGGTCCCAAAATACACCTTTTTTGAGGTTTCCAGGTCTTGAGTGGCGTAAGAATAATAAAAGTCGCAGGAGCGGATTGTCTCCCAGTTTTTGCGTTCAGCAGCCTTTTGTCGAACAGCCAAAAAGCGAGTTTTTGCCTCCGCCGAGTTTGGCTCTCGCAAAAGCCCCACAATGGACTGCCACTTTTCCACAAAAAGCAGGCTGGAGCTCTGATTCCCTCTTAGGATTTCCTCGGCCTTACTCAGGAGATCTAGGGCCTGTGCGTATTCTCCCTGGGCGATGGAGACCTGAGAGAGTAATTCATAGGCATTCCCCAAGAGAACTCTATAGTCATTCTCTTGGCACATTCGTATCAGGCCAGAAACAGTCTCTTCAGCCTTGTCCATCTTTAGAAAGACATAACAAGCAGCGAGGTTAATGGTCCCAATGGCGACTTGGTACTGATCATTTTTCATTTTCCGAATGTACTGTTGGAGATGAGGGACCGAATCCAGATAGCGCCACTCCTTAAAGAGAATTGTGATTTTTGCGAGGTGAGCCTGGGGGTACTGGTCAAAGTCGACCCAGTCCAGGAGTTCATGAGCTTCGTCCAAAGATCCATAGGTTGCCAGGTGATAAACGAATTCCAAAAGGACCTTGGGCTCAGGAGTGACTCCTAACTCGATCTGCTGCCAAACTAAAGGCTTCAGCCAGCGGAAGCTGGTGTCGCCATGGCCCAGCCGGCGGCAGAGATTTGCAAGCACAGCCACCTGTCCTGGCTCAAACTCAGAGGGATTGAGGGAGCGCAACTTCTTATAGGCCAGAAGGGAATGCCCCTCCCGCACCATCCTCTCTAACTCTAAAATGAGCGCTTGTTGCTCGCCGCGACCTTTTTCCTTCAAAAACACCTCAATTTGATACTGATATCCATGACTTACTTATCGTCAAAAATGTCCCTGGGATTAAGGGGTGAATTTGGACAAAATGGAATCACGGGGGAATCAGGTATTAGCCCAAAAGGCGGTACCGAAAGTAAACGAGGCAAAATGGGGCAAATTATAGAGTTAGGGGCCTCGTGAGATTGAGCCCTTACATTATGCAGGACGTGAGCGGGCTCAATTCTCTAACTACTAATCTTTTTAGAGGAGGAAATCCAGATGAATACAAGGACTCTCACCATTATTGGTGGTCTTGCAATGGTCCTGTGGTCATGTCAATCGGGGTTTGACAGCAACCAAGAAACAAACAGCAACGACGGCGCATCGACCGCCCAAAACCTCGATCAGCTCAATTCTGGCGTTACAAATCAGGCTCCAAAGATTTCATGCCAGATCACCAATACCAACAATACCAGTCAAAAGCGCAGCATCAATACGATTGGCGAACAAGACACTTTCTTTAATGGTTATCCCAAAGAAGGTGATACGGTCCGTTTTGATTGTTCGAACACCGAGGATGAAGGCAGCTCTGTCAGCTTCTCGATTGACACCGACTACGATGCCCAAAATCCTGACTTTAAGGCTTTTGATTTTAATCTCACGTTAGCTGCTGGTAACAAAACCATGGCCCTAAAGGCTGTTGATGAGCATGGTCTCGCTTCAATCAAGACTTTCGCCATCAATGCCCAATGTGCCAATGGAGCAAAACCCGTGGTCAATGCCTCAATGGTGGCGATCACCGCAGAAAGCAAACACAACTTTTACACCTTTAGCGTTCCTAATGGGGCGGTTTCAGGTGGTTCGGGATTCCAGTTTGCCTGGGATTTCAACGGTGACGGAGTTTTTGATCCATTTGATCTGAACTCTGCCGCTGGTGCCATTTGGAATGACTCCCCGGTTTCTCAAGGGATTTACAGTGTGTTTGCCTCGGCTGGATCGCATCGGCGAGTGGCTTTGTTACGGGTACGTAACAGCTGTAATATGGAGTCCGACACTGTTCAGGTAGAAATGGCGGATGAACTTCCAAACATCGCCAGAACCCCTGAGTCACAAGCAGTCAAAAAGGGCTACTACTACTTACAGTCTGACATCGGATCCGAGTCTGTTACGACAACAGCATCTCCCTCTCTCAAGCAGCGCGTGAACGGACCTTTCCTAGGAACCTGGTACCCAGGTGATAAGGAAAAGAGAGTGATCTGCACCTATAATTTTGAGAAACTCGCGCAGAAAGCATCATTCACGATTCAAGGACTCAACTGGTACACGGGTGGCCTGCAGATGGATTCAGGCAACCAGTTTATTCATGGCATGGAAATACGGGTTAACAATATACCCGATAACGGCAGTTCAGCGTCCCAAACTTATACCCAGGCTGATGGAGTCCAACTCCATTCAGCAAGTTACCGAGTTTCAGCCGGCGATGACGGTATTTCGCACGAGAATTTCAACCGCATCGACCAGGCCTGTACCATCGAAATCACGGTTCAGCGTGATGAAGGTGTCATGCCGTGTTCCAGTAACTCAGACAAGGTTGAGTTCACACCGACAACCGCGACCATTATATTGGGTGAGTTCCAGTGCCCGATTCTGGCGAACTCCTCCACGGGCAAATCGGTCAGTGCCCGAAACGGAAAGTTCTACTGTGAAGTTGCACCAGTTGACCAATGTGTTGGAGCGGGTGGACCTTGTGTTGATGGGATTTGTAGTGGTGGCGGAATACCTGCTATTCCTCAATAACCTACGATTCCTATCCGAGTTTGTTTTTGAAAATCCGTGAGGAAATGCTTTCAAAGGGTCCTGAAACTGCGTTCAGGGCCCTTTTTTTCTATGGCACACAATGCCCTTTTAACCTACCTCAATGAACCAAGAAAGATGTGGAATTTCTCCTCCTGCCCTTCCCGCTTTGCCCAGGCCTCCACCTTTTTGAGATCTACCGGGTGGGCCTTTGAAATCCATAGGGCTTGATCCAGACATTGCCGGTCGTTGGAATAAAAGAACCAAGCTAAACGGTCCATCACCGATTGGGTGGGCGAGAGAAGTTTAATGGTCGTTCTTTTGATTTTGAGCTCCCCTTCTGGTTTGACGGGCTCCTGGTCACCAATTGCCAAAGGCCCCATGGGGAACTCAACAGTGAATTCTGATTTGGGATGATAAAAGTTTTTGCCCGATTTTTTGAACCCCATTTTCTTCATGACCTCATTCACCACATCACTACTGGCTGAGACAATGAAATCCAAATCTCGCGACTCGTACTTGTTATCCGTATAAATAGAGACGACGGCCCCACCGACCAACACAGGGTCGAGCCCCTCTTTCCGTAATGCTTGAGTGACCAATGCCGCCAGTTCCTCTCTCGTGGTTGCCTTGGTGATGTTGCTCATAGCTTTTTCCCACTACGTCTGGGACGGGTTCGTTGGCGGAAGTATTTTTGCGTTTCCTTTTCTGGAGTCAGCAGAAGAATCTTCTCAAGCAGAGCCGACAACTCTCCCTTAATCGCCAAACGAGGGTTGATTTTGAAGAGTCGAATGTTGCCAGAGAACTGACTGACAACAACACCGGCGTCTTCCAGCTTTCTTAGTTGCAGTTGCACCTGACTGGGGGAAAAGCCAAAGGTTTTGGCAATGCCATTGATGTGCCCCTCCCCGTAGTTTTGAATATAGAGGAGGCACTTCTCTGCGACTTGGTTTCCAAATAGAGCTTCATACATACAACCATTATCGCCCAATTCCCCCTGTTTTTATACTGGATTTTAGTATAATTATACTTATATTTAGTATAATCATCCTATTTTTTAGCATACGCCCAAAAAAAAGTGTAAACGATGTCTCCGGAATAAGGTGTAAACTATGTGTCGGGAAGGACAGGACAAGGCTAAACTGGAGGCCTCGAACCCTTGGGATGAGCCTACGCCCCTTCGTGGCGCTCATCCCAAGCCTCTTCGGTCGCTGGTTCGAGTCCAGTTATCCCAACCAAAAAAAGCCAACCTCGCTACCAACAAAGCTAAACGAGCAGATCAGGCCTGGACTCGAACCCTTGGGATGAGCCTACGCCCCTTCGTGGCGCTCATCCCAAAGCCTCTTCGAGTCGCTGGTTCGAGTCAGTTATCCCAACCAAAAAAGCCAACCTCGCGGTCGGCATTTTTGGTTGGGATAACTGGACTCGAACCAGCGACCTCTACCATGTCAAGGTAGCGCTCTAACCAACTGAGCTATATCCCAATATCTGAAAGGAACGGCAGTCTAAGAGGAAATAGGGCTCGGGTCAACAAGGACGAATCAGGCGGGACAGACCGATTCCACACCCTTGAGGCGGCGCTCAAAGTAGCCACACCAGGACTTGAAAAGGTCCGGGATTTTATCGCTAACACCTTGAAATAACAGGGAATCCAGTGGCTGATTGAGCTGACCACAGGAGCGGATATGGCGAAAAAGGCGAAGATCGTTAGTCACGTTCAGAGCCAGGCCGTGGGAGCTGACCCCTTTATTGATACGTAGGCCGAAGAAGGCGATTTTGCCTCTGGGAGTAAAGAGCCCAGGTTCATCTTTGGCGGGAATCACCTCCACACCGAAACTCTGTAAGAGATCAGAAGTGCTGCGCTCAAGCAGGCACACCAACCTCTTTGGCCCCATCTTCCACGCCCGAGTGGGGAGAACTGGGTAAATCACCAACTGTCCGGGTGAATGCAAAGTGGCCTGTCCTCCCCGCTTGGAGGCGATCACCTGAATTCCATCATCATTTCGTTCTTTTTCACTGGAAACAAGATCGTCTTGAGAATCCCCACGAATTCCCAGCGTGATCACCGGGCTGTGTTCAAGCCCAAGTATGATCCCTCTTCCCGACTGACGTACCTCTTCAGAGAGTTCCTGCTGTAGGCGTTCCCCTTCTTCATAGGGAACTTCGCCTAACCACCGAAACTCTAGTGGATAGGATTCCATACCTCTATTTTAAGAAAGGATTAAGGGTTTAGTAAAGCTCTACCCGATCATTTTCGCGGAACCCCGAACCGGAGTGGATAACAGCAATGGCCCCGTCTCGCCCGAAGTAGCTGGTGACCTCGACAGTGCCCTTCATTCGTCCTGGAGCCGTGCCAATAAAGCGACCTGTCTCAGGGTCGAACACTTCCTCACTGTCTTCAGTAATTTTGAGAATGTCATTGATCTGTATCCCTGACAGACGTCCAGCATTGATATAGATCCTCTCGCCCGAGACCATGGCCACGCGCCCCTCCCAGGTGAGTTTTTCAACAGCCTTTACGATGGGCCCCAAGGCTCCGTAAAAGGCGCGCACCACTCCCTCGCGCACGAGGGTTGGGTCTTCCTCCAAAAATCGATCAGACGAAGCATATTGACCCACGCGAGTGGTCTCGGTTTCAGCTGTGGCCTCGCGCACATCGTGCAAAATCTCGCGGGAGTTCTTGGTAGCAAATAAACGAATCCGCACAGTAGTTTCCACTCGGGCACGAAGTTTGCGAATAAGACCAATCTGATCGCCCAAGCGGCGTGCACGAATGTCCAAAATTTTACCCTCAAGAACAGCGGCTACCCCCATGCTGGAAGCAATGCGCGAGATCTTTTCCATGTCGTATTCGCGATCCTTGGTCATGAACTGACTGAGGTTTTGCGGGAAGTCCTCATTCTTAACCACGACAAAGTGATTGGTTCTGAGAAGTTCCTGCACCACCGTGGTGCGGGCAACTTCAGCTACTTTGATGGCGCGCTCAGGTTTTTCATCCAAAAATGGAAGCACAATCAATCTTTTGCGCGGCTCTTGGTTCTCATTGCGCGCATAAAAAGGCACATCTCTGGTTTGAATCCCTGGAGAAGGCGCTGGAGCCGGAAGTGAACAGGCCGTTAATAGACATATAAACGCAGAACCTAGGGAGATTTTTAGAGCGGTTTTCATACCCTTATTTTAGCACCGCCCGAATAGGGCTTAAATCCGACCAAGGTCTGAAATTGCCTTAGCGTACATCAAGCTCAATGGTGTTGGAATTGACCTTGGAGACCTTCACACGAAAGGGCTTGAAGGCCTTGCTCTCCAGGACCTGGGCGATTTGCCGGGTACCACTGGAGGCGTCCATCTCAAACACCACCCGGTTTTGCTCGAAGAACCTTTCCTTGAGGGTGCGGATATCCCGGACCCCATCAACCAGCTGCTTTTTCAATTCCATGAGCTGAGGATACTGAAGCTTACCGTTTACAGCCAACCGCAAAAGGTTGGCACCAAAGGTTCCCCTTTTCCAGGCGTCGTAGACCTGGGCAGCCAAATCCTTACTGACGGTGTCCATCACTTCGCCCATTTTTCGCGTCACAGTGGCTTGAAATGGCCCTGCGTCGGTTTCATAGGTACGAATCACCTCGCCCACCACGCGGCCGTTGCCGGAGTGGAGCGCCACCAGTTTGACATCCACTTGATAGGCATCGGAGCGCTTGCGGTTTTGCGCATAGCGAATAAATCCCTTCACCACAATCTGACTATCGAAATACTCACCCAAAAATAGGTAATCCTCGGTTCGTGGATTATCTGACATAAAAGCCGTGGGCATCATGTTGCGGTAGCCACTGCCCATGGGCGACAAACTAAAAAAACCGGACTCGCGCATTTCCGATCGCAACTTATTGAGGAAGTCACGGCTCTGGGCGACCATAAAACTCTTGTCGACTCCTGTCTCGCCCACCCACCAGGTATGAGTGCGACCATTGACCCGATCCTGAAAGCTGACCATGGGGATCACCCGGGGAGCGCCTTCCATTTTGTAAAGAAGCCCATGCTCTAAGAGCAGAGCCTGAAGGTTTTTGACCGAGAACTTTAGGACCACGGATACCTGAAAGCCTTTTCCGGCCTTGACCGGTTTGGAAGACTTCATGGAAAGAATGTATTTGCGCGAATCTTTGAGAATCTTTTTGCGGATGACGACCTTGTTGCGTTCGTATTTCTGCGAGCCAATGATATCCAGGATGTACTTCTCAGCTGTTTCCTGAACAACTTCATCAAAGACCTGCTGGCGAGCCGCATTGGGACTGGAAGCCGTCACCGTTTTTTCAGCGGTGATCTCCACAACATCCTCGGCCCAAGAAACCGGAGAAAACGCCAAGATCCATCCCGCCACCAAGGCCAAAGCCAACATCCATCGGTGCATCCACTGACCCATAAGTCCTCCAAGAACCCTATAATGAAATCACAGAAGGTACCGGGTTCCTATGGGTGCGGCGTCGCGTAAGAACACTATCAGCTCTTTAGCTTTTTGATAGCCTTTAGATCCTCAAGGATTATTCGATCTTTAGGGCGATTCATGGACTCTTTGATGCAAATTAGATCATCGAGGGACAGAACAGAGCACTCGTAGCCGAACAATTGCACCCTCAATGCTCTCGACTTGAGCTGTTCAAAGGAGCCAAGCGACTCATCCAGAGTGACGATGTCTAATATCCCAGCTTGGGTTTCAAGATAGATGTTTTTCAGTCCGGAAAGATCAGCTGGCTCCTCCAGAAATGAAGCTTTGTGAGAAGGGTTCATTCGGTGCTTGGGATCGAGACCCTTTAAAGCCCTGCGGAGCCCCTCGATATTCTCCGGGGTCATGACCATTGTAATATCGAGATCTTTTGTGACATGGGAAGATCCGTGTACGACGGCAGCAAAACCACCGACCACCAAAAAATCCAATTTGCTCTCAAGAAGGGCCTTAAGGAGTAGGTTTAGGTCTTGCATTTACTTTTCTGGCTTTTTCGATTTCAAGAACTAAATTAAGCGCCTTTTGGTGCTCTTCAATTCGCTGTTGAGGCGTCAGCTTCAGATTTCTGGCTAGATCTCGGTCCATGGCCAGTATCATAGCAGCGCCGCCTACTTCAGGCTATTGCAATTACATGACCTAAGCACCATTTTACCCAAGCCCCTTCAGGCTATTCCCGATCGGCCCTTGTAATGCGCCACCCCTAGGCAATGCATTACTGGTTCTTGGCGGAAACATTATAGGCCCCAATACACCATGCGAGCATGATATATGGGGCCGCGTCAGCTTGATCGTAATCTTGGGTCCGCCTGGAGTTACAAGCACTCCTCGGCGAAGACGATTTTCATGTTTCGCAGAATAACACTTACCCTTTGAATCTCCTGTTGTAGCTTCTGCGCTGCCGGAGCGTTCTGGGATGCTATGGCCACACGCAAATTCGCCTTAAGGTGCTCACGGTAAAAAGACAACTGCTGGATGTGAGCCCTTAATTCCGTACAAAACTGCACGCGTTGGGGGTCACCCTCTGCCCGAGCCAGATTTTGGCCAAAGCCTGAAGTTGAGAGTCCAGCCAACAGAAGGCCAATTGCGATAATGAGTTTTTTCATATTCCCCTCCTTTGTAGGTTTGAAATCAAACAAGTAACAACAAACCCAGGATAGGCGGCCCCCACATTTTTAAAAACTGATATTTTGTGCGCGATAAAAGACTAGGATTTTGACCTATATTTGGTCTGCGGACCAGAACCGACTTTCTCAAACAAAGAGTGATCGTCCGCGGCCAGCAACTTATTGATTTGCCTTTTTGAAACGCCAAGCGCCTGGGCCGCCTGCGATGAAGAGAAGGCCTCCCTTTGAAAACACCTGGCCAACTCCTGAAGCTGCAACTCGCCCGACGTGGCCGGTACCAGGCTGAGGCTCAGCCGCAACCGCACCGGAACTGATGCCTGAAGTGCGAAGGCATGACCGCGGCCCTTAATGAGGATCGGCCAACCTTCTGCTTCTAGCCATCGACGGAGTCGTCGCAGGACTTGATGAACCCGCGTCGGAGAAGATTGGGCATCAAAAAACTCATCAGGATAAAGGTGGCCAAACAAAGCCCCCAGTCGCACCGGTCGATAAATATCAGAGGCCAACACCTGTAAACAGCGATGCTCCAAAAAACCCGCGCGCAGGGCGCTGGGCCCAGAGATCTCTTGGCCCTCAGACACGTTGAAGACCCGCCCCCGCCGAGAGGCCCCTCCCTTGAGTTGCCAATCATAGTAATTGGGCAAGACCACTTGGCGCTTTGCCTTCTCTTTCATGTATTCCCGGTATGAAGAGAAGGGGGTTCCAAAGTAAACGCGAGCAAACAGATCATCGTCTCGCCCATAGACCGATTTGTAGAAGTCGTTTTCTCTAATAGTTTCCCAATGCCTTCTGTGAAAGGCCTGGTTGCGAATTTCTTCCCACTGCCCCCAGCCGCTTCGGCCCCTGCTCCGGTCCAATTGAAGGAGGGTCTTCCATTTGCGCACAAAGAGTTCGTCAATAGCTGTGGACTTCTTTAAGGTCGCCTCGGCTAACTCCAAAAAACCTTCGGTTCTTTCGTAATCGCCATTGGCCAAACTCAATTGGGCCGACAACTCCAGTGCATTGGCAAAGAGCAGAAGGTGACCTTCCCTTTTTGTCTGTTTCCGCAAAGAACTGAGTGACCGCCCAGCTTCGGCGAATTGGCCCAAAAAGACCTGGGCCGCGGCCAGATTGGTCTGAGCCACCAACCTTTGATAGGGGTCGTCTTCATGCTGCAAATATTGAAGGAGCGCACCGGCGGCTTTCTGGTAGTCCCATTGGGTGATGGCCACAAATGCCAAATAGAGATGGACCTTGGGCAGGCCTGACTTGGCTAACCCTTCAAGTAAGTGTTCTGCTTCTCTCGAAGCGCCAATGCGCAAAAGACCTACTGAATATTCGGCCACTTCCTCCGAAGTGGCGGGGTCCATCCGCCGCTTGGTCTGATGAATCGCAGGACCAATCAGCCGCAGAGATGTCAGAGGGAGATTGGAGCGGTAAAACAGGCGGGCAAAGCGGACAAAGTATTCGCGAGGAATCTGTCTTAAATTGAGACCCAGAAGGTCGCGGCGAACTTCGGCATGCCGGCCGAGGCGCACTTTCTTATCCAATTCCTGAAGATATCCAGACCATTCCCTCATCGCGCACAATTTATCAGTATTTATGTCATCCAGCAAGCACTAGAGTTAAGTTATGGAATCATCCATAATTGGGAGGACTATGAAAATGCCACTGCCTCAAAACAAAACGGCTTCAATTCTTATCCTTTTAGGACTCCTGACGGCCCTATTGTTGGGTTTCCAAAACTGCGAGATTCTAAAGAAGAGCGATGGATCTGATTCCACCTTCAAGAGTGGCAATGGCGAACCCTATGTCGGCAATCGTCCACCCAATGGCACCTACTACGCTCGTAAGCAGGATTTCACTTGCCCAAGCGGGAGTCACGGACCAGCATTCGAAGAAGTCCAAGGAATCATCGACGTATCTGAGAAGAAGGATGTTGCCCTTTATACCGACAACTGCACCGGTAGCCAGTATGAGGTTTCCTTTGCCGATCTTTCTGCCAATGAGTACTCGCAGCAATACATCGGCTACGATACCAAGATATACCAGCAGTTTCCTCAGCCACCACAGCCGGGAGAGCCCTACCCAATTAAACTCTGCCACTCAGAACAGGTGGGTCCATTTTTGGCTATGGACAACATCATTGTCCATGAACCTCGCCAGGATATTTTCCTGCGAATCATCCAGGTCGCAGTTTGGGATATTCAGACGAATCAACCTGTCCCAATGGTGACTGAGCCCGAACAGGTTATGGGTCAGCCGGTGGAATTCCCACCCGGCGTACCAGGAGCGCAATTCTTCCGAGAGAATTACAGCCTTACCGTGTCGTCCTTTTCTCCTGACGGAAGACACAGCCCCGGCATGATCCAAGGACTGATTTTTGGCGTCCCCGTGGAGAAAGACGCTCTCTGCATTAACCCTCTTCAGTAATATTCAGTGTTGCAGGTTTAAACTGGGAACATTAGCGGAGTTCGATGTTTTCGGTGGTGCCTAAGAGCGTATGGAGGCTTTCAAGGAGCTCGGGCGAGGGTCTAACTGAGCGGGGGTCGATGGACTCCAGGTTGACGGACTTGGCCAGGTCTGGAAGTTCAAGTTCTAACTGAAGGTGACTCTCGCCCGGATGCTTAAGTAATATCTCCCGTAGCAGTGCCAGCTTATCTTCCATCTCCGGGCGAAGACTGAGGGTCATGATCTTGGCACTGGTCATGATATCTGGAAAGGCCTTGATCTCATCGACTAAGACCTTACAGGCGTCCCCTTCTTTCTCCAAAACTCCGGTGACCACCAGAGGAACATCAGACTTCAATAGGGTTTCGTATTTGGCAAAGGGATCAGGAAAAATAACCAGCTCTAAGGTGCCCGTGAGATCTTCAAGAACCCCAAAAGCCATGCGGGTTCCTTTTTTGGTGATGATCTCCCTCATGGTGCTGATCAAACCTAAAATTCTCACGTTGGATTTACTGTTGAGATCCTGAAGACCTGCAATATTGGCCGACACCCAACGCGAAGCCAACTTATCCAGACCTTTTAATGGGTGATCGGAAAGGTAAAAGCCTAAGACTTCTTTTTCGCCGGCCAGGCGCAATCCTCTGGTCCAGGGAGCGCGCTTTTCGACCCGCACTTTTTCCTGTTCCTGCACCTCTTCAACCATGGCAAATAGACTCACCTGCCCCACTTCACGGTCTTTGCGCGACTGTTCAGCGCGCTCAATAAAGCGAGGGTAATTCTCCGTGAGTTCTGCCCTGTTGGCCCCAAAGCCATCGAAGGCTCCGGCTTTGATCAGGCACTCCACGGTTTTCTTGTTCACTCGGCGCAAATCAACAGTGGCAAAAAAGTCCTCCAGGGTTTCAAACTTTTTCTCCGGCTTTGATTCACGGGCCTCAAGTAGCGCATCAACCGCCGCCTGACCCACACCTTTAATGGCACCAAGAGAAAAATAAATCTCATTGCCTTTGACTGTGAATTTATATTCGGAATGATTCACATGGGGAGGCTGAACAACAATACCATGCTTTTGGGCGTCCTTGACGTACTTCACCACCTTGTCGGTGTCGTTCATCTCCGTACTCAAAAGGGCTGCAAAAAACTCAACCGGGTAATAATTCTTAAGCCAGGCCGTGTAGGCCGCAACCACACAGTAGGCGGCCGCGTGTGATTTGTTGAATCCGTACTTGGCAAATTCCGCCATGGTGTCGAATAGTTCAGAGGATTTCTTTTCGTCATGCTGATTTTCCCGTGCACCTTGAAGGAAGCGATCCTTTTGCTTGGCCATTTCCTCGGCAATTTTTTTACCCATGGCGCGACGGAGAAGATCCGCTTCACCGAGTGAGTAATTGGCAATGCGTGAGGCAATCAGCTGTACCTGCTCCTGGTAGACCACAATGCCGTAGGTCTCTTTAAGGATGGGCTCAAGCTCCGGAAACGAAAACTGCACCTTCTTTTCGCCCTTTTTGCGCGCCAAATAGTCCGGGATCATATCCATAGGACCTGGGCGATAAAGAGCGTTAATGGCGACGATGTCTTCAAAGCAAGTGGGCTGGGCCTTACGGATCAGGTCAGTAATACCCTCGCCTTCAAACTGGAAAATCCCGGCTGTGTCCCCTTTACACATGACTTCATAAATGCCCTTGTCCGTGAGCGAGATGTCTTCGGTGCGGAATTTTTTGCCGCGGTTTTTTTCCACCAGCTTCAGAGCGTCGTTCACGTGGGTCAGAGTTTTTAGGCCCAAAAAGTCAAATTTGATCAGGCCGATTTTTTCCGAGTGTTTCATGTCGTACTGAACGACATTTTCCCCTTCCGTCCCACGATAGAGGGGGGCATGAGATATTATGTTGCCGTCGGCAATGATCACTCCAGCGGCGTGAATTCCCGCATGACGAACCAAGCCTTCGATCTTTTGCGCCAGCTCCATGAGGTTATTGACCTTGGGATCGGTTTCCATCAAATCACGAAGCCTGGGCTCTTCATCAATGGCGTCTTTTAAGGTGATGCCAAGTTTTTCCGGAACCAGTTTGGCCACCACGTCCACTTCACCAAAGGTCATTCCCATCACCCGGCCCACATCGCGAATGGCGGCACGGGCTTGAAGCTTTCCATAGGTGATGATCTGAGACACACTGGCCTCGCCATATTTGTTGGTGACGTACTCGATCACCCGCTGGCGGTTTTCCTGACAAAAATCCACGTCAAAGTCAGGCATGCTGACCCGCTCAGGATTGAGGAATCGCTCAAAGATCAAATTGTAGGGCATGGGATCGAGATCCGTAATCCCTAAGGAATAGGCAACCAAAGAGCCGGCTCCTGAGCCTCGCCCAGGTCCCACAGGAATGTCGTGGTCTTTGGCCCAACCGATAAAGTCCTGTACGATCAAAAAGTAACCGTTAAAGCCCATGCCATCGATCACGCCCAACTCATAGTCCAGACGCTTGTCGTACTCAGCCTGCTTTTCTTCGTTGATTTCCTCACCGCGCTGAATGGCTTGGGCAATACGTTTTTCCAAACCCTCGCGACTTAAGCGAGCCATCTCGTCTTTAAGACTCACGCCCCCTTGGGTAGGGTAAGTGGGAAGATGGTAAATTGGCTTTCCTTCGTCATCCTCAAGCTTGAAGTGAATCTCACAACGGTCGGCAATCTCCAGAGTGCGGCTGCAGGCTTCAGGAAATGCTTTAAAAAGCCCCTGCATCTGCTCAGGACTTTTAAAGTAGAATTGATCACTCCCCAGTCGGTAGCGGTTTTCGTCCATCAGGGTTTTGTTGGAGCCAATGCAGATCAGAGTCTCCTGCGCCAACTGGTCACCCTGATTCAAGTAATGAACATCGTTGGCGGCCACCAAGGGAACTCCGGTGATTTTGCTTGCTTCAGCCAAGAAGGGATTGATCTGCTCCCAAGCCGCCACACCGGTGCGGTTCATTTCCAAATAAAAACGCTCGGGATAAAGAGCCTGGAGTTTGCGCACCACCTCTAGGGCTTTTTCCTCTCCCTGGTTCACAAAGGTCCAAGGAACATCTCCCATCAGTCCGCCGCTTAAACAAATAAGGTCGCTGCTGAATTTCTCAAGCACTTCGTAATCAATACGTGGCCGATAGTAAAATCCCTCTTTGTAGCCAATACTGCTGATCTGGCAAAGGTTGCGGTAGCCTTCCAGGTTTTGCGCCAGGAGCACAATGCGCCGATTGGGCATTTGCGCGGCTTCACGGTCCTCGCCCTTAATTAACCGACTCTTGGGAGCGATATAGGCTTCAAGTCCAATTAGGGGTTTGATCCCCGCCCCTTTGGCCGCGAAGTAAAACTCGACGGCCCCAAACATATTCCCGTAATCAGTAATGGCCACTGCCGGCATTCCCATTTCCTGGGCGGTTTTGGCCAGTTCTTTAAAGCGAATGGTGGCTTCAAGTAGGGAATATTGGGAATGAACATGGAGGTGAACAAAGCTCATCGGAGTTTATTCCCACTCAATCGTGCCAGGGGGTTTACTGGTCACATCATAGACCACCCGATTCACCCCTTTGACTTCGTTGGTGATGCGGTTGGAAAGATGGCGCAAAAACTCCGGTGGAAAGGCAAACCAATCAGCCGTCATCCCATCACTGGAAGTGACTGCGCGAATGGCGGCCACTCTTTCATAGGTTCGGGCATCACCCTGGACACCCACGGTCTTGACCGGCAATAGAACACAAAATGCCTGCCAGATTTTGTCGTAAAGACCTTTGGCCTTAAGCTCGTCGATATAGATGGCATCGACCTCCTGGAGAATGCTCACATTCATGGGCGTGATTTCATCCAAGATACGAATTGCCAAACCAGGACCCGGAAAAGGATGGCGCCAGAGTGAGCCATGGGGAATCCCCAGCTCTTTACCGATGGCCCGTACTTCATCCTTAAAAAGCTCGCGAAGAGGCTCGATCAGCTTCAAATCTAAGTCTTTAGGCAAGCCGCCTACGTTGTGGTGAGACTTGATGGTCACACTGGTGCCGCGCAGGGAAATACTCTCAATGACATCCGGATACAGAGTCCCCTGAGCCAGCCAATCAATGGGGCCAATCTCTTTGATTGAGTCCTTAAACACTTCGATAAAAGTATGGCCGATGATTTTACGTTTCTTCTCAGGATCGGCAACCCCTTTGAGTTTACTCATAAAGGTTTGGCTGGCGTCCACACCTTTGACGTTGAGACCCAGCTCTTTATAGGTCTCAAGAACCTGCTGAAATTCGTTTTTACGTAATAGTCCGGTATCGACAAACACACAGTGAACTCGGTCTGCACCCAAAGCCTTGGTCAGCAGTGTGCCAACAACAGTCGAGTCCACGCCCCCACTCAGGGCGCACAGGACATGCTCGCCATCTGGGACCTGTTTTCGCACTTCTTCGAGTAGGTGCTCGGTGATCGATGGCGCCGCCCAATCGGGTTCAGCCTGACAAAGATTGAAAACAAAGGCCTTCAAAAGATCCATGCCGTGATCGGTATGACTCACCTCGGGATGAAATTGAAAGGCCCAGGCCCGGTCCGACATCAAAGCCGCCGGGTATTCAAAGGCACTGGTGGCGACGACCTCAAATCCAGGCGGAACTTTTTTAACCACATCTCCGTGGCTCATCCACACGTTTTGCTCCTTGGGCACCTGGCCGATTTGCTTGGACCACTTGATGACGTTAAGGCCATACTCCCTGCGATCAGCACTTTCGACCACTCCGCCCATCTGGGCTGAGATTAGTTGCATTCCGTAGCAAATACCCAAGAGTGGCGCGATGGCCGCAAGCTCATGAACGTCCCGATGGGGAGCGCCGGCCTCATTAACTGAAGAGGGACCGCCGCTCAAAATGATGCCTTTAGGCTTTCTAGCTTTGATCTCAGCTAAAGCCATGTCATAGGGAAGCAGTTCCGAGTAAACGCCCAACTCACGAAGTCTGCGAGCGATGATCTGGGTGTATTGGGAACCAAAATCAAGTACGAGAAATCCGCCTTCCATCAGCCATTTACCTCTATAAAAATCTAGGGAACCAAACCGGTTTTTAGAGCCCTCCACCATAGCGAAGCCGCCCTCCCCGGTCTAGAAAACTCTCCCTCCCCACCCCATTCCCCCACTCATTGACTCATAGAGTTATCCTTGCCCTCACAAGCAACCCATTAAAACAAATCGTACCGGCCCTCAAATGTTGATCCGCAAAACCTTGGGCCGCCTTTATTCGAGAAAGTGGTCCGAATGACGAGCCATTCCCGCAAATCCGAATCCTCACCGTCGCGCAGGGCGTATCCGAACTGCGGCAGCGAAGCTGATGCGTTCCGTTCGGCTGAGTCTATTCCCTTCGGTCACTCAGCCTCCTGCGCCTGCGGCCGATAAGGTGCGTGAGGATTTGTGGAGAATGGTCGGCAAAGG
The DNA here is from genome assembly GCA_020635075.1 of Pseudobdellovibrionaceae bacterium. Classification (NCBI taxonomy): domain Bacteria; kingdom Pseudomonadati; phylum Bdellovibrionota; class Bdellovibrionia; order Bdellovibrionales; family Pseudobdellovibrionaceae; species Pseudobdellovibrionaceae bacterium. The sequence continues at coordinate 1,126,786 of JACKAM010000001.1, forward strand.
GCCAATTTCGCCAATAAAGGATTTTGCGGATCACCATAAAGAGGAGTCTCGCCTCTAACGCTGCTGCCGGAAGTATGTTTGAAGATTTTTACTCAGCTGGGAAAAGCGAGCAGAGACTCATGGACTGACCAACCAACGAAGCAGATGGACCCTTTTCATCGGCAGCTACTCGCCGACGATTTGGCGCACAGGATTCCGCCCCACCGAGAAATGATAGCCAAAAGAAAAGCCCACGTAATTATACCCCACCTCAACGAACTCCTGTTGAGCAATCACTGGCGAAGCCTTTTCCATGGTCTTCTTCCACAGCGAGGCATCCTCATTCACCCGGCGGATAAAAAAGCGGCCGACAAAGCGATCAGAGAAAAAATAGGTGTAGCCGATTTCGGTGATAGCCGAGAGGTCGCCACGCCCGAATTCGTATACTTTGCCCCCATTTTCATATTTGATGGCCGAATAGGCAGCGACAGGAATAATTTGAATATAGGTGTGCCCATACATGGATTTAAGACCAAACTGAGGGCCGTAGCCGGCGGCCACATAGAGCCTTTCAAACTCTTCGTTGGCGATAACGGCAATGTCGGGATAGGTGATGTTGGTCCAACTCACTGAGGCGGTTGGGACAAACTGGAACTGGTACTGCCAAATGTCCCTTTCACTCTGCTTTTCCATGTGTGAAAGGCCAAGGGCTCCAAGGTAGCGAAAGACATCTCCCCAAAAACCTTCTTCAAAGCGACTTCTGCCTGGGACATCCACATCGTTCACTTTTAGAGAAGGCGATGATCCCGCCAAATCCACGGTCACGGTATTTGGAATCCAGCGGAAAAAACCACCCAGCTTTCTCGTCCAACGCCTTTCAGAATAGGCCGGCACCTCTTCAGGGTTAAGTGTGACGGCGAAATCCTGCCGGGGTTTTTCACTGGTAAATGATGTTAACTTGGCTTTGACGTCCACATGGGTGGCGCGACCAGAGATGACTTCGGATTCGAGAAAGTGATCCGCTGCCAACTCTTTAAACAGTCTGGTCCGGTATGACCAGCTGGGCCGGGAATCGAAATCATATTCCCACTCCAAAAAGGTCTCGAGAGACTTTTTGTAAGGAATCAACTCCACATTGGGATACCGGTCGCGGGCTTCCTTTTCCATCACCCGCGCCACCTCATCGGTCAAAAACTCATCGGCACTCTGAGGGGGGGCAATAGCGAGGCGGGTGAACTCTGGTCCCTGGCGTTTGCCATTATCGGAAAGCCTGACCCGAACCGGATCTTTGAGCTCCCAACTGGAGCCCTTTATCAAATCCACAAACCACCCGATGGGAGCCAAACCAAACAAAATCAAGTTGCCGGCAAAACTGCGGCCCCAGCGATACTCAGACTTCAGCCGAACCGTTTTAGTTCCAGCCTCACTGTGGCGGATCTCTAACTCAACCTTTTTCCCACGCTCCACTTCCACTAGAGCCGGAGTGGTGCCAACAACCTTACCCTGGTAAACAACTTCAGCACCTGAGGGCTTTGAGTCCACAACAACAACTTGATTGCGTCCATTGTGGGTCAGGGTCGCACAACCAGAAAGAAAGATAACGAGTAAACCAAGAAGCCTCAACCCCATTGCTGACAAGTGTTCCCTTTAGTTTTCAAGTCTGTAGTTCGGTGCCTCTTTGGTAATACTCACATCATGGACATGGGACTCACGCAAACCTTGAGGCGAGACCCTGACAAAGCGAGCTCTTTTCTGCAACTCTTCTATTGTTGAAGCCCCCAAGTAGCCCATCCCGGATCGCAAACCACCAATCAACTGGTGAACAATTCCACTCAGGTTTCCACGGTAGGGAACTTTGCCTTCAATCCCCTCGGGAACCAGTTTGTCCATGTCAGCCACATCTTCCTGAAAGTAGCGATCTTTAGAACCTTGCTTCATGGCACCCAGACTACCCATGCCACGATAGACTTTGTAAGTGCGGCCTTGGTAAAGAATGGTTTCACCGGGGCTTTCATCAGATCCTGCCAGCATATTGCCGACCATGACCGAAGCCGCTCCCATCGCCAGGGCTTTGGTGACGTCACCTGAAAACTTGATTCCTCCGTCAGCGATAATGGTGCGGCCTTTTTTCTTTGCCGCCTTTGCACAATCAATGATGGCCGAAATCTGGGGCATTCCCACACCACTCACAACGCGAGTCGTACAAATACTACCTGGCCCAACGCCGACTTTAACCACATCCACTCCCCGATCAATCAGAGCTTCTGTGGCTTCAGGAGTGACCACGTTACCGGCAACCAAAATCGTGTCTGGAAACTCTTTGGCTACAAAGTCGACCATGGTCATGACGTTTTTCGAATGTCCATGTGCGGTGTCCACCACGATCACATCACAGCCGGCTTCGACCAATGCCGAAACTCTCTCACGGCTGGTGGCGTCCACTCCCACGGCGGCGCCAGCCAGTAGACGCCCGTGGGCATCCTTTGTCGCCTGGGGAAATGTCTGAGCCTTTTCAATGTCCTTTATAGTGATGAGTCCCCGCAAATAGCCCTGAGAGTCCACCACCGGCAGTTTTTCAATGCGGTGCTTGTGGAGTATGACCTTGGCCTGCTCCAGATTTGTGCCCACTTCTGCTGTCACCAGATTCTCGTGAGTCATCAGGGCTGAAATGGGCTGTTCCATGTTGGTTTCAAAACGCAAGTCGCGGTTAGTGAGAATACCCACCAGCTTGCCATCAACAGTAATGGGAACTCCTGAAATGGAGTACTTCTGCATCAGTTGCATGGCATCGGCCACCCGGTTGTCGGGATGCATAGTGATGGGATCGAGAATCATCCCACTTTCGTATTTCTTGACCTTTTCCACTTCAAAGGCCTGGCTTTTGATAGACATATTCTTGTGAATAATCCCCAATCCCCCAAGTTGGGCCATCACCTGAGCAGTCTTATGTTCAGTCACCGTATCCATGGCGGCCGCGATGACTGGGACTTTGAGACTTATTCCCTTAGCAAAGAAGCTCTCCGTGCTGATCTCAGAAGGCACCACCTCAGAAAACTGGGGAATGAGCAGAACATCGTCATAGGTTAAACCTTGGGGGATTTCAGTTGCCATGGGGATCTCCTTTTTCACCTTCCTCAAACCATTTCGTGTAATGCAAATAATTGTCAGCCGACTTCCCGAGAAAAGCCAACTCCTCGGGTTTTAGGGGCCTGATGGCTTTGGCGGGCCTGCCGAGAATCAACCAGCCTTCTTCAAAACGTGCCTCTTCTGTCACCAAGGACCCAGCTCCGACAATACAGCGAGAGGGGATCTGCGCCAGATCCATAATCGTGGTGCTCATGCCAACAAGGACCTCATCTCCAACTTCACAGCCGTGCAGAATCACGCCGTGCCCGACTGTCACTCGATTGCCGATGGTGGTGCCACACTTTTTGTAGGTGCCATGGATGATGGAGCCATCCTGGATGTTGGTTTGATCGCCAATGCGAATCGGCATCACATCGCCCCGAATGACCGCATTGAACCAAATGGAAGCCTGTTTGCCCACGACCACATCGCCCACCAGGGTCGCGTTCGGCGCCACAAAGGTCCCCTCGCCTATTTGAGGATGAAACCCGCGCACCGAAATGGACAACACTTTAGCCTCCTACATCACATATGGGTGTTCATTGTGCCCGAGACCGGGCTCTAACTCCAGACCTTTTTGCACGCCTTCCAATTCCGCATTCAGCTGACGGCTCTGATCAAAAAACCAGCGCTGGGCAAAAAACTCAGCCTTGGCGTGCAGGCAAAAGGACAAACTCTCATCCGCCCGATGGGTAATAACCTTCAGTTTTGGGTGGCCTTCAAAGTGAAGCTGCACAATCTGATGATGCCCTTTGATATCGACAAAGAGGCACTTCTTTAATGCCACACCCACCTGGCCCAGCATTTTCTGGGTCAGGCTGTGAGGAGTGCTGGGGGTTGTGCGATTCATGGCCTGGGTCAGGCTAATTCCCGCATCCACGGGGCTCAGCCACACCGGCAAGGTCAGCTTTTCCTGCTCATCCTTAAAAATCATAATCGGCCGCGATTGATCAGCGGCCAGGGTGACCCCGTAGGGGTAAACCTGTATCCACTCCTGGTCTGAATGCAGTTCTGCTTCAAATCGTTCACTCACGGATCCACTCTCCACGTAGAGTTTGGGGAAATGCTTCCGTTACAAGTACAGGAACCGTCTGACCAATCAAGCCTTTTTCGCCCTGAAAATGCACCAGTTTGTTCTGCGTCGAACGCCCGCTGCAACGACCAGTTGCTTCATCAAATTTTTCAACCAATACCTGCAGTTTTTGACTGGAGTACTTTTTTGCTAAGCCAAAGGCGATTTCATTGTGCTTAGAAAACAGGCGATCAAGACGTGAGGATTTTTCTTCATCACTCACCTGATCTTCCCAGCGAGCAGCTTTGGTGAAGGGCCGCGGACTGTATTTAAAAGCAAAAATGCTCTCGTAAGGCACTTCGTCAAGGAGACTGAGGGTGTCGGCAAATTGCTCTTCCGTCTCTCCGGGAAAACCAACGATGATGTCGGTAGAAAGCACCGCTCCGGGCATCAGATCCAAGATCATGAGGGCCGTTTCAATGTACTCTTCACGGCTGTAGCCCCGATTCATGCGCTCCAGCACGTCCGAATTCCCCGACTGCACTGGCAGGTGAATGTATTCGCAAATTTTTGCCCGATTGGCCTGCATGAGGTCCACCAACTCGCGATTGAAATCTTTAGGATGGCTCGTGGTAAAGCGGATGCGCTCGATTTCTGTGTCTTGGGCCAACCTATTTAAGAGCTGGCCAAAATTGGCTCCACATTCGCTCTTGTAGGAGTTGACGTTTTGCCCAAGGAGGGTGACTTCTTTCACCCCCCGCTTCACCAATCCGTTCACATCACCCATCACATCATTTAGGGGGCGACTGCGCTCACGGCCGCGAGTAAAAGGCACCACGCAAAAGGTGCAAAAGTTATCGCAGCCTTTCATGATGTTCACAAAGGTCGATACGCCAGGGTCCCGCACCAGAGTTTCAATGTAGTAAGGCTTTTGGTGATCAAAACGGGCCGCCACCACTCGATCCCGCTGATGCAGATCAGTCACGATCTCAGGTAGACGGTCAATGGCATCAGTTCCCATGACAAAATCCACCATAGGGATATCGAGCATGATTTTTTCTTTTTCCTGCTGGGCCACACAGCCGGCAACGCCAATTTTAAGATCGGGGTTTTGCTGCTTCATCTTTTTGTAGCGGCCCACTTCTGAATGAACTTTATGAACCGGCTTTTCACGCACACTGCAGGAGTTGATAATAATCAGTGAGGCTTGGTCGGGCGTGGACACAGGAGTGTAGTTCGCCATTTCCAACAGCGAATACATCCTTTCGGTGTCATTGACATTCATCTGGCAGCCGTAAGTGGAGATATAGACTCCCTTACCCCGCCCCATGTCGGAATTTGTATCCATGTCCTTTTCCTGCAATGATCGCCTCGACGCGTTGGGCATAGGCCCGTTCAGTTTCCGATTTCTTTGACGAACACCCTAAGTAGTGAAGAAATATGGACAAGTTTATAAACGGCCACTACAAAAAGGTCAAATCAAGCCCTGGGAGCCCCAAATATGCAACCTCGCCTGCCCTTTTCCTCCAAATGGACCCCAATTCCCGACGAATTGGCCGATCAGATTACCGAAATTTTCGAAGAGAATTTCGCTAGTTACATCAAAAAAGGACGGATTTTTGTGGAGGGCCGGATCTATCTCCGCGAAGTCCTTTTGAGCGTGGGCTACAAAGAGAATGGCCGCCTTCACCAGGATAATTTTGAAGTGAGCATCGAATACGCCAAGGATCGGGACAACATGGTGAAAATGATTCACTTAGGGGTGGATTGCGCGGCCTCCATGTTGGAGCAGTTTTTTGGCGACCCAGGTGGGGTGGACTTCCCCAAGACTTGGAAGGGCTACGAAGTCGAAGGTCGTCAGGTCTTTCTACAATACACCACCGAGAACACGGAGCTGGAAGCAGAAGCTGATCGCCTCTTAGGAGAAAACGAGGGTGGCCTTATGCGAGGCGAAGACTCTGAGGAAGAACTCGAACAGAAGATCTCCATGCTCGGCCTCAGCGACGAGGACTTCCCCGAAGGCCAATCCCCCACCAAAAAGAAGTCCAAAACCAAAAAGAAAACCAAAAAGCGCTAATCCGGAGATGGGTCAAAAAGGATCAGATGCAAGGCGGAGGGGACTTTATCGACCCCTTCTCCCTCGGGCTGATCAAAAGGGCGGTGGATGCAAGGCGGGATGGTCCGAGCGAGCGGTATCCCTCACCCCTCTATGTGTTTGAACCCGATCAAAAGGGTTCGAATGCGAGGCGGGCGGATTTAATCGAATGGAGGCGGTTGCAGCGGAGATTGGTCAAAAAGGCTCAGGTGCAAGGCGGAGGGGACTTTATCGACCGGAGGCGTACTAGAGAGTACGTTGTAGGGAGGTCAAGGCCCCTCCAACGCAGCAGATGGGCCTTTTTCACCAATCTCCCTAATAGTCGTCGTCGTCGCGAGAGTGGGAAGTCTCCGACATCCCCCTCACCTCATCAATAATGCTGTTATCCTCATCGTAATCGCCGTCTTCACCCGCTGACTCATCGATCTCCAGCTCTTGAATGGCAGCCAGAAAATCTTTTTCCGTGCGCAGGTCGCGACCGATCATTTCCAAATACTTGTCTGGATAACGGGATGTAAGCTCTTCGATGTAGTGAATGAGTTTTCCGTCGGAAAGAATTTTTTTGCGCTGTTGGATTTTCTTCCAATAAAGCAGGTAGTGGTAGCGACAGTAGGCTTCCACACTGGCCAGTTGATCACAGTCACGACGTCGACAATACCGACGCCCCTCGGCGTCTGTTAAAATGACCTCTTCGGGTGCCAGCCCTTCGACTTCTTCATCCTCGTCCAAAAACTCTTCAGCTTCTTCCACCACCTGAGGCGCAGCCTGCACAGGGGCTGGGGCCTTGGTTGCCTTTTTGCTCTTTTTATCCGGACTTGGGCCGGGTCCTTTTTTTTCCCGAACCGGTTTCGCGGGTTTGGGAGAAGCTTTGGCTTTAGGAGCTTTGGTTGGCGCGACTGCCTTTTTGGCCTTTGCCGGCGTCGCCTTTTTTGCTGCCGCCTTTTTCTTTTTGCTCGCCGTGGTCTTTTTGACCGCCTTTTTTGCCACTTTTTTAGGCGCTGCCTTTTTGGCTGCCTTTTTCTTAGCTGTGGTTTTCTTTGCGGTTTTCTTCTTTGCTGTCACTTTTTTGGCCTTCTTAGCGGCCTTCTTCTTTTTCGCCATGGGTAATAGTTGAGTTATTTTCTCACGGGCGTCAAGCGGTTTAAGGAATCTTCTCCAACCCATTTTTAGCCTTTAACGCAATCGAATATTGCCTTCATTGGTTCGCACATAGACAGAGCCTTTCACATCGCCACGAAGCCGACCTCTCACCCAACGCAAATTGGGCAAGCGGGAGACATGAAGATAATTGGGCAAGGCCATATTACCTTCCGCGGTCCCCAGGTTGACCCGTGCGGCCGAATTGGGCAGACGCAAGCTCACGCCACCCTCTTTGGAGTGGATGCGCACATCGGCCTCCCCTTTAACGCTGGCCGAAACGGAGCCAGCCCCATTGCGCCCACGCAGCTCGCCGCTAAAATCATCGATGACTAAATTAGCCCTCAAATTATGAAAATCCAACCGGCCTTTGCTATCCGAAATCTTCATGGTCCCCGAAGTACTGGTGACATTCAGTTGACCATCAACGTCGCTAATCCGGGAAGTGCCGCTGAAGTTCTCCACGTCCAATTTACCCTTCACTTTGGCCACGGTGAGGGTGCCTTTAAAGGATTCCACACTCACATTCCCCTCACGGCCACTCAAAACCAGGGTCCCGTCCTGATGGACCACCTGGGCTTCGCCCTTACCGCCGACAACTCGGGTCTCCCCCTCAAGCACGTGGACACTCAAAGTATCATTCCAATTCTCAATAGAGACCGTCCCTTTGCGCCAAGTCACCTCGGCGGGAATCGGTGGCGCGCTGATTTCCATATAAAACTGGGGCATGCCGCCTGACATGAGAAGCTTCGACCACACTTGCTTGCTCTGGGGAGAGCGGATAGCGACTTCGATCACCTCGCCTTTACGCTGCAAACTGAACAGCCATTCATCGAGAACGGCTTTGCCTTCAGCCGACATATTGGCCGGATTGTCCTGTTTGAGATTGATGACAATGTCCTTGGCGTTATTACGATTGTTGCCGACAAGCTTCACTCGTCCTTCAAAACCTTGGATAACCAAGCGATCACCTTTTTGCACTTCCATTGCCAGTGGCTTGTAGTCCAACACAGCTGCCTCAGACTGTTGTCCCTCACTCAGGAACAACAATGAAGCGAGCAATCCAAATCCAAGGGTCTTCATCGATCTTGTCACAGTCCTACTCCTTGACCCCCGATGATAACGAAGGCTCACCCGTGAGGCACCTGTTTCCACCGGTTGACACAGTGAGTATTCCGCCGCGTCACAACCCCTCAAACATTGACAACATCGGCCGGGATTCCTCAAAATCACGGCACTTTTTCTCCAGCCTAATATGAGGAGGAACCCCATGTCTCAAAACGTCTATATTGTAAGTGCACAGAGAACCCCTGTTGGTAGTTTTCAAGGAGCATTCGCCACCACTCCCGCCCCTCAACTGGGGGCCATCGCCATTCGCGCGGCTCTGGCCAAGGCCCAGATCCAGCCTGACAGTGTCAGCGAGTGTATTATGGGTGAGGTTTTGACCGCTGGTGTGGGACAAGCTCCCGCCCGTCAAGCAGCCCTTGCCGCCGGCCTGGCCAATTCCGTTCCCTGTATGACCATCAACAAAGTTTGCGGATCTGGTCTCAAAGCGGTGATGTTGGGAAGTGATTCCATTCGCCTTGGCAACAGTGAGGTAGTTGTGGCTGGGGGACAGGAAAACATGACTCTGGCTCCACATCTACTGGAAAATACCCGCGCTGGATATCGCATGGGCCATGTGCAGGTTATGGACTCGATGATTAAAGATGGCCTGTGGGACCCCTACAACAATTGGCACATGGGCAATGCCGCCGAACTTTGCGTTGGCGAATACAAAATCACCCGCGAAGAGCAGGATCAGTTTGCCATTGAATCCTATGAAAGAGCCCAAAAGGCGCAAAAGGACGGCCTGTTTAAAGACGAGATTGCGGCTGTTCAGGTTCAAGTGCGCCGAGACACAGTCACGGTCGAGATTGATGAAGAGCCTGGCAAGGCCCGCTTTGATAAGATGGCGGAACTTCGCCCAGCCTTTGATAAGGCGGGCACTATCACCGCTGCCAATGCCAGCAAAATCAATGACGGTGGCGCTGCGGTGGTGTTGGCAAGTGAGGATGTGGTCAAAGCCCAAGGCCTCAAGCCCATGGCCCGAGTGGTGGCCCACGCCACTTTTGCGCAAGATCCCAACTGGTTCACAACAGCCCCTGTCGGCGCCATGAAAAAGGCTCTGGAAATGGCCAGTCTTAAGGCCTCTGACATTGGCCTTTGGGAAATCAATGAGGCCTTTAGCGTGGTCACAATGGTAGCTATGAAAGAGCTGAGCATCAACCGTGATCAGGTCAACGTGAATGGTGGTGCCGTAGCGATCGGTCACCCCATTGGTGCCAGTGGCGCCCGTATTTTTACCACTCTGGTTCATGCCCTTCACCAGCGGGATCAAAAGTATGGCTTGGCCAGTCTATGTATCGGTGGCGGGGAAGCCGTTGCCCTGATTGTGGAGAAAGTATGAACAAGGTCTATCCGAATGCCAAAGAGGCCCTTAAGGACGTTCAAGACGGGATGACTCTTTTGCTGGGTGGTTTTGGTCTGTGCGGAATTCCAGAAAATGGCATTGCCGCCCTTCGCGACTTGGGGGTGAAAAACCTCACCTGTGTTTCCAACAACGCAGGTGTGGATGACTTTGGTTTGGGGCTTCTGCTGCAAACCAGACAGATCAAAAAGATGGTTTCAAGCTATGTCGGCGAAAACGCCACCTTTGAGCGCCAATTCCTGGAGAAGGAACTGGAAGTGGAGCTTGTGCCGCAAGGGACCTTGGCCGAAAGGCTACGGGCAGGAGGTGCAGGAATTCCCGGATTTTACACTCCAACAGGTGTAGGGACGGCTGTGGCCGTGGGTAAAGAAGAGAAGGAGTTCGATGGCCGCAGGTACATTTTGGAGAGGGGCATCGTCGGCGACTTTGCTCTGGTCAAGGCCTGGAAGGGTGACAAATTCGGCAATTTGATTTTCCGCAAAACGGCACGCAACTTTAATCCCATGATTGCCACGGCTGGAAAAATCACCGTCGCCGAAGTGGAGGAGCTGGTTGAGATTGGCGAATTGGACCCGGACGAAGTGCATACGCCTGGAATTTTTGTGCAAAGAATCTTTCAGGGCACAGACTATGAAAAGCGCATTGAACAACGCACGGTAAGAAAGACCTAATCTTAGGCTTGAAAGGATGATCAAGTGGGACAGTTACTGACCAGAGATCAAATTGCACAGCGAATTGCCCAGGAAGTGGAAGACGGTTTTGTGGTGAACTTAGGAATTGGCATTCCCACCCTGGTGGCCAACTTTATTCCCGCCAATATGCAGGTCATGTTGCAAAGTGAAAATGGCCTTTTGGGAATGGGTGCATTCCCCACCGATGAGGACGTGGATGCGGACTTAATTAATGCGGGCAAACAGACCGTCACGGCGGTCCCGGGGGCCAGTTTTTTCTCCAGTGCGGATAGCTTTGCCATGATCCGTGGGGGTCACGTGAATCTGACCGTTTTAGGCGCCATGCAGGTAGACCAGGAGGGATCAATTGCCAATTGGATGATCCCAGGCAAGATGGTCAAAGGTATGGGCGGAGCTATGGATTTGGTTGCGGGAGCACGACGGGTTGTGGTTGCCATGCAACACATGGATAAGGCTGGAAACTCCAAACTGCTGGAAAAGTGTGACCTCCCATTAACCGGCGTCAATTGTATTGATCGCATCGTCACCGATATGGCCGTGGTCGATGTCACCGCCGATGGTTTTATGTTACGAGAGATCGCTCCCGGCTATAATGTCGAGGACATTAAGAAGGCAACGGCAGCTCCCTTGACTATCGCCGATGACGTGAAGACCATGACCTTTTAGTGGTCCCCAACACCAGTACTGGCTCTCTGTCCAGTACCAAAGCCCGTTGATCTTAGTCATAATTTAGGATGAACGCACAGGGTCGCTCTCGACCCTGATCACATCACTGAGGGGTAAGGTCAACTTGAGCGGCGTCCGCAAACTCAAGAAGGGTGAAATTCTATTCCGCGAGGGCGATCCTTCCGACGCTATGTACGTGATCAAGACTGGGCGTATCGCCATCACCAAAGCTAAAGGGGCAAGTGAGATCACTCTTGCCGAACTGGTCGCTGGTGAGATGCTCGGTGAAATGGCCTTTTTTGACAACAAGCCCCGCTCAGCCGGCGCCATGGCGGCAGCGGACGCAGAGGTCATCGCTCTTCCATTTTCCGCCCTACACGCACAGTTTAAGACCTTTCCCGAGTGGCTCAAAGCCATGGTGAAAACCGTCAACTCTCACCTGCGCAACGCCAACCAACGCATCAAGAATCTGGAGTCTGCCACGTCGCAGTCGGCGGAAATGTTCGACGATCACTCCATCACTCGCCTGTGCGCCATTATTTCACTGATTGGATTTAAGGCAGGAGAGAAAGCCGAAGAGGGACTGGTGATCCCCTCGGGGCTTTTGCGCAATTACACCATTCAGATTTTTCAGCAACCCACCCATAAAATGCAAAAGCTGATGCTCACTCTGCAGGCCTTGGGACTCATGAAAATCGAGGACTTAGGTGAGGGCAAACAGCGGCTCACCATCCTTGATCACGCCAAACTCACTGGCTTTGTGGATTTCTATAACAAATATTTGTTCACAGAAGACTCCAAGAGAATCACTGTTTTAGAGAAGGAGCTCCCCGCCCTAAGAGCCTTGAGGTTTTATGGGCAAAAACAAACTCCCAATGACAAGGGAGAGGTGACGGTCAGTCTGACCGACATCCAGAACAACAGCATGAAGGACCTGAATTTTCTCTTTCAAGTAAATGATGCGGACAGCCTGTCGGAAAAGGGCCTCACCCAGGACAAACAAAGTGGCGAAGGCGGCATTATCACCATGGCCTTCGTTCTCAAAGACATCGAAGAGATCGTCCCCTACTGGGAGATCGTCTATACTTTAAAGAAAGTCCCTTCTCACTAAGGCCGAAAGCGCAAGGGAAGCTGATTGACATCGGAGATCCTCTCCCCTTCACTGCCAATGGTGAAAACGCGGAGGGAGTTGGTCTTGGCGCGGAGTAAAACAGGAACACCAAGAGTTAAGACCACCTGGTCGCCATGGTTCACCAATCCGTACTTCATCAAAAGGTCTTCGATCTGGGTCATGGCCTCGTCAGTAGATTTATAGGGCCGAATGGTAAAGGTTTGGATTCCCCAGACCAACTCCAGCCGGTTCAAGGTTTCCATGATATGAGTCACAGCAACAATCCGCGCCTTGGGTCGAAAACGGGAAATCATAGATGCCGTCTTACCCGAAGTGGTCAAACAAACAATGGCCGAGGCATTGAGCTTCTGGGCAGTAAGGCAGGCACTGGCGGCAATGGCGCGGGCCACGTCAGTGAATTCATCCTCAAGGGAAATGTTATAAAAATAATCGCCGGTTTTTTCTGCTTCCATGGAAATTTCATGCATAGTTTGCACACAGCGATGGGGGTAGCGTCCGCTGGCCGTCTCTGCTGACAGCATCAAAGCATCAGAGCCATCTAGTACGGCATTGGCCACATCGGTGATTTCAGCGCGAGTGGGTCGCGGATTCTCCACCATGGAGTCGAGCATTTGCGTAGCGGTAATCACAGGTTTACCCATTTGATTGCACAAATGTATCAACCTCTTTTGTACTCCAGGGAGCTGACTCTGCCCAACCTCGACCGCCAGATCCCCACGGGCCACCATGACTCCATCTGAGAGGGACACGATCTCATCCAGATGATCCAAGGCCTCAAGCATTTCAATTTTGGCGATAATCCTGGTACCTGGCGTCCGTTCTTCAACCAATTCACGAAGTTTACGGATATCCTGCCCACGCCGGACAAAACTCAGAGCCACATAGTCCACCCGGTTCTTGAGACCAAATTCCAGGTCTTCCAAATCTTTTTCAGTTAAACACTCAACTGGCAAGGGAATGCCGGGAAGGTTCATTCCTTTGCGGTTCTTCAAGATACCGCCATAGACCACTTTGGCGATGACCTTTTGGTCTTTAACCTCCTGAACCACCAATTCCATCAAACCATCATCAAGGAGAATGCGCGCTTCAGGCTGAACGACTTCGGGAAGTTCTGCAAAGTCAGTGGGAATGAAATTCCCCTCCCCCTCCTTTAGCTGGGGATCAAAGGTCACCAATTCTCCCGGAACCAACTCCGTTGAACCTGCCTTGAACAAGCCCACACGAATTTTTGGGCCCTGAAGATCCTGAAGCAGAGCCACCGGAGCCTGAAGCTCGCGGGCGATCTCCCGAACCTTGCGGATAACCTCTAGGTGTTCCTCATGTTTACCGTGAGAGAAATTCAGGCGAACAACATTCACGCCTGACTCGATGATTTTGCGAAGATTCGCCCGATCCCGAGTGGATGGACCAATTGTTGCCACAATTTTCACGCGTCGATTTGCTAGCATGAACTCAACCTACTCGCACTCTCAGATGCTGTCACACCAAATCTTGTGTTAGGTTTTCTTTGTTACAACTGCCATTTGATCGATACGATCATTGTGGCGTTGCTGAATCGTCTGCAGTTCCTTTTGGTGCCTGTCGTTCATCTCGGCCATTCGCTCTTCGTATTGCACCTTCTGGCCGGCCAATTGAGTCTCATGAAGCCGAGACATATCCTTAACCAAGCGTTTTTCGCGGATTTTCTGACCTTCGTTTTCTTTAACCCGGGCATCGTTCATCTTGGCAATACGCTTGTCGTAGGCGGCTTTAAGTTGGTTCATTTCCCTTTCGTGGCGGATTTCCTCTTCCCGAACTTGAGCTCGCATACGCTCAATGGCTTCGGTCTTTTCCTGCGCTAATTTTTGGCGGAGGTCCAAATTTTCTTCAGCCTTGGTGATGCGTTCTGTGGCTGATTTGTCCTCGTAGTGCTCGCGCATCCTTTCCACCTGGTTGGCAGAATCCTCGCGTACCACTGCCACCCGCTCATCCGCCTGTTGTTTGGTTTGATTTTGGCGGGCCTCAAAGTCCGTGTTCAACTGATCCATAGCCTCTCGGTTGCGAGCATTCTCCACTGAGATCTGGCGCCGGTAGAAGCGGCCCTGCTCCACCATTTGTCCTGACAACTCTTTACGGATGTCTTTTATGTCTTCGGCGTTGCGCTCATTGTAAAAATCCACTGCCGCCTTTTTTTGGTCTTCATAGCTGTCGATATTCTTTTGGTACGAGGTGCGTATGTTTTCCACTTCCTGCTTTGCCTTACGCTTGACCTCCAGCTCTTTGCGCACATTTACAGCTTTGAGATCCGCAACCTGCCGCTCGAGACCGCGAATTTGATTGCCAATTCGACTGCCCAAATCCGCCTTAAGGTTCTCCCTGGTGTTGGCGATAGCCTCCCGCTCCTTGGCGTAACGCTGTTCATGACTATCAGCCTGTTTTCTTAAAGAATCCTGAAACCCCTCCCTCTGGACTTGCAAGGTGTCATCAAAGGCCCTTCGCTCACGAGAAACTGTCTCGATCAGATTGTCCGACATTCTTTGCTTGTCACTAAGGTGCTGAACTTCCTGTTGTTTGAGGCGCTGAGTGGTGCTGGCCTGTAGATTGTTGTAGCGCTTTTGCAGATCACCAAACCTTTCGCGCCGGTCTGTTTCCAGGGCATCGAGTTCCTTTTTGTGGGCTGCCTCCAAACTTTCTCGGTTTCTGGCAATTGCTTCCTGTTGAGAATCGCGCATTTCCCTGAGAGACTTTTCGTGGGCCTGGTCCTTTCCGGTGAGGACCTCCCTGTAGTGCTCGTTGACGGCCTCCAATCGGTCATTTTGATTTTGTACTGTGGTTTCCTTGTCCTTGCCTATGGACTCCCGCAGCGCATCCATTTTTCGTTCATTCTCATAAGCCGATTTTTGCGCCTGCTGCTGGTAAAGACGGCGCATGTCTTCGGCGTCTCTTTGATGGCGCATGGTCTGGACGGACATTTGTTTTTGCGATGCTTTACGTAGCTCATCCATTTGCTGGGAATGGTTGGCATTAATGCGGTCAAGTTCTGCCTGGTGGCTTTCGTTCAACCGACGAATTTCCTTGTTGTGCCTCTTAACCAGCTCAGACTCTTTGGTCTGGTGTTCTTCCCGCGCTCGGCGAATCACTTCATCCTGACGATTCGATCCTCCGGACCCACTCACTGACGACATACCCTCTCCTCCTGAGAAAGCAATTAAACATGGCCTGAGTTAGCTTGTAACGATCAGGCTTATTCTATATTATCCCAGAAATCCCGCAAACTCAGTAGTCACCTCGGGCCAGTGGCCCTTTCCCTCTGTTTGTCGCAAGACCTTGGTTTAGGCAGCCGGGCTATTCGAAGTAGTTTTTGCGGCGAAAAAGGGCCCGCAGTTTGCGGTTTTCCCGCTCGCGCAGCTCCTTGAGTCGAGCCAGTCGGGCGCGCTCAGCTTCCATGGAGGCAATAGTTCGCGCGATCAAATCGCGGTGAAGGTCACCTGCCACATCAACGGCACCCATCCAGGCAGAGTGGAAGTCACGCGCAAAAATAAAAAAATCAGCTTTCTCCCCACGAAAGGACTCAGCCCAGATTTTCAGACATCGCTCCTTATTTGCAGCCTGGGGAATACCCGACCCCGCTTCGCCATTAGCCTCAACCGCTCCCAGCCAATTGCGATAACCTGCTGGCACAAAAAGGTTTTCCTGACCTCCACGGGGAAAAATCTGGGCCTCCCCCCTCAGAGTCGTGACTTCTAAAGCTCCTTCATTCTCATCCCGCCGAACCAGGAGGATTCCTTCGCTCATCGCCACATCTCCAAAAAGGCTACGTAGCCGGGCACCTCCCGAATTGGAGTAGAGAATCAACTCACCGCGAATGATTTTGACATCGCCAGGACCTTTGAGGACGGCAACTGTGCCCGGACGGAATTCAACTCTCCCGTCAGGCCACGTCCACTGCCAGTTTTTTTTGTCGCTCACCTGGATGGCGCAGGGAAATGTCTTACCAACAACACAGTCCGGAGGTTCCGCCACTGGTCCACTGTGATGCAGAGATTTTCGTGTGCTGTGCCCATTGCTGACCGGAGCGTCTTTTTTTGCAGCCTTCACTCGCACATCAATAACCGAGGCCAGCAAAAACACACCAAGAAGAGCCAGGTGGCGACACCTCATAAATCCACCGAACGCAAAGATCGCGCGGCCTGCGAGGCCACTCCCCGATGAGGAAAACTTCGAAGGACAGTTTTATAAATCTCCAAAGCTTCCTCAGGCCGCCTTTGGATTTCAAATATGCGACCCATGCGCAAAAGGGCAAAGCCAGTCAATTCATTGCCAGGGAACAGGTCCACCATGCGTTCAACAGTCTTGACGCACTTTTCAAGGTGACCCATTTGAAACAGCCCCTCGGCCAACAAAAAGTAAGACTCTGCCACGTGAACTGAGAAGGAGTAATCTTGAATGATTTTTTCAAAGATCACATTGGCCTTTTCATAGTTTCCAGCGCGAAACTTCTCCTTGGCCCTTTCAAATAGAACTCCCGAAATGTGTTCGCGAATCTTGTCGGCGTCGGATGAATGGGTGACCGATGCCAGTTGGCGGATGGGATAGCCCTTTTCTCCTTTGCCCTTGGATTTCAAATACTCGGGCAAAACCGTGGCCACCTGCTGACGAAATTCTGCCATTTTTTCGGCAGCCAAAAGCGTCCTTAGCTGCTCCCGCTCCACCGCCTGGCGAAGAATCTCGACTTGTTCCTTGTAAATGTGGGCTTCATTAAAATGGGATTGAAAGGCGCCGTAGGACCAAATCACGCCTGATAAAAGAACTGATATAAACAAGAGAAACACCTGATTGCTCATCGTTTCTCTTATCGGCACAGACCGGCCAATTTTTGAAAAAAACCGGTGGTTTAGGCTGGAAAGGTCTAGCAGACCCTCTCAATTCGAGACAATTTGGCTACTACATGACCTCTGGGGCCTCAATACTGAGGACCTTTAGCCCTTTGGCCAGGACTTTTTGGGTGCAATATACAAGAGCCACTCGAGACTTTTCCAAGTCTTCACCCTCACCCAACACCCGACAATGGTGATAAAACTGGCTAAAAGCCTGGCAGACATCGAGCAAATATCCGGCTACCACGTGGGGCTTAAACTGGCGGAAGGCGCCACTCAAAACATCTTCGAGCTTCATCAGCAGGCGAATCAATTCCTTTTCCCATTCACTATCCAACACAGCAGGCATCTCCGTCGGCACCGGCTTGCCATACTTGCGCAACACACTCAGACAACGCACGTTCATGTATTGCACATAGGGTCCACTGTCGCCTTCAAAACTCAGAACCCGATCCCAATCAAAATCCACATTTTTCACCCGGTCGTTGGCGAGGTCATTGAAGATCACCGCGCCAACACCTACCTGGCGAGCAACGGTGGCCTTCTCATCCGCCGACAAAGAGGGATTTTTCTCCTCGACAATCTCTCTCATCATTTCCATGGCTTTATTAAGGACATCTTCCAGGAAAATTACATTTCCTTTCCGAGTCGACATTCGTCCCTCTTTAAAGCGGTACATACCAAAGGAAATATGGTGGCAATTCTTGGCCCAGGGATAACCCATTTTCTCCATCACCCGAAACACCTGGCGAAAGTGCAAGGTCTGATCCTCTCCTACCACATAGAGATTCAAGTCACATTTGAGATCTTCCATACGGTAAATGGCGGAGGCAATGTCACGGGTGGCATAAAGAGAGGCTCCGTCAGATTTACGAATCAAACAAGGCGGAAGTTTGTCCTCATCCAATCGCACCACCATGGCCCCTTCGCTCTCCTCCAGCAGCCCTTTGTCTTCAAGTAGTTTTTCTGTGGGCTTTAGGCGATCATTATAAAAGGACTCCCCACACACCAGGTCGTGCTCAACGCCCAAAAGACCCCACAGCCGACTGTACTCTTTAAGAGATATATCGACAAACTGCCGCCAAATGGCGTGAATTTCCGGATCTCCCTGCTCCAGTTTTTTGAATACCAGAGAACCTTCGGCATTGAGGCTTTCATCCTTCTCCGCCTCATCATGAAAGCGCACGTAAATCTGAAAAAGAGACTCAAAGGGTTTATTGGCAAAATCGTACTCATTTCCCCATTTCTGAAAGGCCCAGGCAAGCTTGCCAAATTGCACTCCCCAGTCCCCTAGGTGATTGAGGCCAATGACTTTGTAACCCTGGGTCTTAGCCAAATTGTAGATGGCCTGCCCAATCACGGTGGCCCGCAAATGCCCAATACTCATGGGTTTGGCCACATTAGGAGAGGAAAAATCAATGATCATTGTTTGATTCTGGCCGACTTTCAGGTCCCCAAGTTCATCTCCTGAATCCTGGACAGCCCGCAATAGGATTTCCTGAAACTCCTTTGATTTGAGATGGAAATTAACAAAGCCACTCACCGGCTCCACTTTTTCCACCAAGGGATTGTTTCGCGCCGCCAACTTTTCAGCTAACTCCTTGGCAATTACCGGAGGTGCCTTGCGCAACTGTTTTGCAAGAAAAAACACCGGCATAGCCAAGTGCCCATGATCCAAGCTCTTGGGAACCTCCAGAAGGGATAGAATTTCTCCCTCGGGCAAAGAGGTTTCCTGAGCGATATCTGCGACTATTTTCTCTTTGATTGCTGTCAACATAATTTTCCTAAGGTATCAGCAAAATTTTTATTTTTAAATGTTTTTCCCCTCGGTACAGCGAGAAAATCTTGACCCGGATAGCTTCGACCCTTACCCTGCCGACCCTGCCAAAAAATTTGTTTGATCCCATGGGGGTAAGAGTGAACAAAGCGGACCTGATTGAACAATTGTCCCAAAAAATCCAAATGAGCAAGGCCCAGTCTGAGGATTTCCTCAACGCGACACTTGAGATTATTCAAAAAGCAGTTTCAAGTGGTGAGGAAGTGAAGCTCGTTGGTTTTGGAACCTTCGATCAATCTCACCGCAAATCACGCACAGGTCGCAACCCCAAAACCGGATCTCTAATGACCATCCCAGCTTCACAGGTTCCCCGATTTCGTCCTGGAAAGGACTTTAAGGAGCGGGTCACAAAGGGTCGTCGCAAAAAGTAAGTCCCGTCTCAGGATGACTATCGCAATTTTTTTAGCGCCATAATGTCTGGCCGGCAGCCTGTTGAGCTTCGCGGGCGAGCTGCCCCTGAATCTTTCTGATCTCACTCACATCAGGTGAGGATTTGCCATTCATTTTGCCATGAACCTTGCGGGTTGCCTGGTCCAATTCCACATAAAGACCTTTTAGATCCATCCAGGCCTGCGGGTAGACGAAGGCGCCCACATTGCTGGGGCTCACCTTCATTTCGCTGCGAAAGGCCTTTTTCATTTTTTGCGACCAAGAGCGAAAAAAGCGGTTCCAGCCACTGCGGTTCCTGGCCAACTTGTAAGCCTGGCCCTCGAACTCCCGGGCCACGTCTCTAAGGTGGGTGGCCGCCTGGTAGAGCCGACGGCGCTCCCTCTGGTGGAACAAAGCAATGCGCTTTCGGTGTTGATCCAAATCACTGTTGAACCCACCACTTTTTTTGCCTACAAAAAATTCAGTGCGCGCGGCCTTTTTGCCGATGACAGCTTCAATTTGGTAAGTCCCTTCACCAAGACGAAGAGCCGCCAGATTCAAAATTCGAGGCTTGTCAGGTTCTGTACGCAAGGCCCACTGACGCCAATAACTCCGACGATTCAAAATCTGCCCCGCCTCCCCTGTCATTTTGATTTCAATCGGAAAATGGTGACTGCCATCAGTGGTAAACTCCACCGCAGGAGATCCTCCCGCCAAATCCTTTGGAGAAATTCGAATGTAAGTTGGCTCCACCCTTGGCCATTCCTTGGGTTTAGGGGGCTCTGGCGGAGGTTCGGGCTCCGATGGCTGGGCTGCCGCTGCTGCGGCCTCCTTGGCGGCTCGTTCCTGTTCCCTTTGCTCTTGCCTGGCTCGCTCCTCCTCCCGCTTCTTCAACTGCTGACGGTTGAGCTCGGCTTGGCGGAATGCCGCCTCTTTTTCCTCCTTGGAAGGCAAACTGGAATAAACCAGCCAGGCACCGGTAGCCAGAAATATTATCGCCACAAGGGTCATAAAAAGACCCACGGGCAAGGACGGCACCGCCTTGGGCAGGGCCTCTTTGATTTCGTCTCCCAATGTTGCCCTTTTGGCAACTACCGGTCCCTTCGGAATCTCACCCTTGGTACCTGCCTTGAGCTGCTGTTCCTTCTGAGTTCGCTCTTTAAGGAATTCCTCCGTTTCGGGCGAGGTGGGCGCTGGAGGCGCCTCATCGCCTTCAAACACGGGTGGAACTTCCTCTTTGGTCAAATCTGGCCCCTCAGCCTCAAGAGGGGGCATTTCCTGTCCCTGCTCGGCAAATTCCATCACCGGCTTTTTAATTTTCCCCTGCATGACATCTTTGAGGAGTTCCTCCCCAGGAAGTTCAGGCTGGATGCTGACATTAGTAATGGTTTGCGCCTCCAACATCTCCGCTGGAATCTTTTTGAAGATCTTTTTGAATTCCTTGGAGTCGATCAACTTGCGCCAGGCCTTCATTCCCTCTTTCCATACGAAGTCGGAATAATCCACTTCGCCTGCCTCAATCTTTTCCCTCAGCTCATTGGAAGAAAAGGGTCCTGATTGGACATATCCAGCGCCCTGGGCCTTGGGCTTTTTTCGCAGCAGCACCCAGGTTGGCTGGGCATCCACATCCTGGTCCTTGGCGCGAAAGATCTCACGAAACTCATCCACATCTCGGGCCGGAAGCCATTTCTCGGAACCCTCCTGAAAAATCAAGTCAAGCGGGCCTAAGCGGCCTTCTTCGACCGCCGCCAAGACTTCTTCCTCACCCAAAGGGCCGCAGGCCTTGCCATCATCAACGAAGTACCACTGGGACATCAGGGCCACCCCCCGACTCCCCTGCGCGGGCCCTCTGGATCGTGGGATTCCAGGCGATTAACGGCTTTGAAATAAAATTCCTCAAAGTCCTCTGCAAAAACGTCCTGAGAGAAAAACTCCACCATGACCACTCGACTCAGCCGCCCCTTTTTAAATGCCTGGAACAATCGTTCACCCATCATATTACCCAATATCCGCGCAGCTTCAAAATAGCTGACCTTGCGACGCGGCCTAAAACGACGGGGGCGAAGCTTTTTACTGTGGATCTGGATCATTTCACTCATCCGCTGATCCAAAACCACCAGCAGAGTTTCCCTACCCCTCCCCTTGGGGTCACCGGCCTCCAGCTCACGCCGCAACTGGCGTAGACTTTCGCTCTTGCGATTGGGGTTGATCAGCTTAGATACCAAAAAGCTGATCGCCTCGACCCAAATCGCAGCGAGAAAATCCTCAGGCATCCCCCAGGGAGGGCGAACTCGGCCACTCAGGCGTGCTTGCAGGTACTGGCCGGCAAGGCCAGCTGCGTGATTGATGGTCGGTCGCGACAAATAGCAGAGCCCCCCATCAGGGAGAAAAAAGCTTCGGTCATGGTCCACCAGATGGATAAGTAGCCTTTCCTGACTCCTCTCAAAGCGGCCCGCTACCCGAGAGGGAAAATCTCCATCCTCAGGGCCATAAACTGCAAAGTCCTGGGCCTTGATCTTTACGCCAATATCCTCTGCCGCCAACTTTATCAGGGCCGCCAAGTGATCGGTGTAGTCAATGGCCTCATCCTCATCCAGTTCTCTGTCGTAGGTTTGTTCCAAATAGAGCAAGTAGCTCTGCCATTTTACCCATGGGGGCGAGGTCAACAGACAATAGCGACTGCGCGAAGCTCTGAGTAGCCGCTGGGGGCCCACGTCCCCTTTGCGGGCGAGGCGAAAATAAAGCCTTTCGGAGTTGAGAAAAAGACGCACCATAGGGGGCACCCGCCCCTTAAACGCCTTCGTGAGGGCCAGTGGCAGGTGGTTGTCCGCCAAATGAAGATCTCCGAACAGTACATAGATCAAACCATTGGGGTCTTCGCGAAAGGCCTTGGCAATCACTTGCGCTGCGTGACGGTCTCGCTGCTGAAGAGTCGAGCCCGTTCGCCGAGCAAAATAACGATTGAGGGCCAATACCTTGTAGCCCCTCTCTCGGACAAGATCAAAAAGAGGCTTGTAATTCTCCCAGGGGAACCCCCAGTGTTCCGCCCAATTGACTTGATCGAGGAACTCCTCCTCGGTCAACTCACCCTCCAAGAAAGAATCCACCACATCTTGATCACAGGACTCTATGCACTCCACGCCCAATATTACGGATCTCGATTTCGGCAGATCGCGAAGCAACCGCAAATGACTGCGTTGCGCCTGACTAAATGCATGAAAGTCCCCGCCAAGAACAATCTGGGTCTCCGTCAGCCTGGCAGACAGCTCTTCATCGTTTCCACACAGCTGCCAACGACCATCGAACTCCCTCTTGTATTCCCGGGCATAACCAAAGACATCTCGGGGTTGGGGACCAAGGCGCATGGCCACCTGGGCCTTCAGCTGCTGGAGGAGTCTCTGCCGCGTCAGCAGCCATTGCCGGCTGTCAAATCCCACCGATTTCTCCCCCGTCCCAAGCGGAAAATTATTTCAACAACAATTCTCAGTCCTTACTTAACTTTCCCAAACCCAAATATTGAAATCAAGGACGCAGAAAGGTTTGCGGGCAAAAAGAATTTCAGGTTAAATGACCTGCGATGGTGGAGAGACATCCAGGAGGCGACACATGAATTGGAAAATCCGAATTGCCTTGTTGAGTATATTGGTGGCTGTTGGCGCCCATATGTACCTCAGCTTTCATTATTACCCCCTCCACCTGGGCTTTGCCGAAGGTGAGGCGATTTGCTCCTTTTCTGAAAAATTCAATTGCGACGCGGTTAGCGCCTCCCGTTTTTCGGCCCTTTTTGGAGTGCCAATGGCGGTCTGGGGCGCCGCCACCAACCTAGTCCTCCTTCTGATGCTCCTAGTCTACGGTTTCGGGATGACAGAAAATCTGGGGCGCCAGCTGAGAATCACCGTCCTTCTCTCGGGCTTTGTCGCCCTCACTTCCCTGGTCATGGGCTCGATATCGATGTTTTACCTGGGCACCTATTGCCCCTTTTGCATAGTGGCCTACATCACCTCATTCATCACTTTCGAGGCCCTGCGCCGCAATCAAACGGAACCCTTCTTCTCTCATATAGGATCAGACATCAAAAGCGCCTTTGGCGAAAACAAATCCTTCCTCGGCTATGCGGCCGGAATCCCCTTGTTGGCAGTGTTTTCCCACTTCTCCATCATCCAGCACTACGGCGCTGAAAATCTGGACAAGGTGGTAAGGGCTTCTATCCTCGACTGGCAAGCCAATACGTCGGCAAATTTTGATTTAAATCCGTTGCTGGCCAAGGGAGCAGATGCCGACAAGGCGAAAATGACGATTGTGGAGTTTGCTGACTTCCGCTGCGGCCACTGCAGGAAAGCTGCTTTGCCTCTCAAGGCCTTTGTTCGTTCCAAGACCGATGTTCGTTTACAGTTCTATGTGTTCCCTCTGGACGGGGCCTGCAATGAGGCCATTTCAAGAGCCGACGGCGGATCCTGTCGTCTCGCCAAGGCCGTGATGTGTGCGGAAAAAACCGGACAGGGCTGGGCTCTCCATGATGAGATTTTTGGCAATCAGGAAACTCTCAACCGCAAACACTCGGTGGATGAGCTCGATTGGGAGCTTAAAGAGTACACCAAAAAATTAGGTCTTAACTTTGATGAACTCAAGGCCTGTATGGAGTCTGCCGAAGTCCATGAACAGATTCTGGCCCAAGCCAAATTGGGAGAAGTGGCTAAGGTCGAAGGCACCCCAACTATATATGTTAATGGTCGCAAACTGCCCCGCGGGCAGTTGATTCCCGTCCTGGAGGGAACCCACAAAAATATTCTGAGTGGCACGGCCTCACGATAGTGTTACCGCCGATTATTGGCTACCACGATTGCCAGAAGCTGGAACTCCATCTGTTGGATTCGAGCAGGATGCCTGACCGCGATTGAGACCGTGGTAGTAGCCCTTTACAAAGCTCTCCTGACGAGTGCCGATGAACAGGCACATTTCATCACATAATTGACCAGACGGCTGGGTGGTCTTCTTCCCATTGCAAAGGGACTGGCACTTATCCTTTTGCGCTCCCAATAATTCAAGCTCTTGCTGAAGTGTCGCGACTGGTTTTTTGCACGACTGAAGAAGCTCCTCTTGCTGGGCCTGAGCCAGGGTGTTGACTTTTAGATACTCGGACCAAAACACCGTACAAGCACCGGATGCAGCCCAGCTCTGTCCAGCCAAAAAAAGAGTGAGAAAAACAAAGGCGGTAAAAATCCATTTCATCACGGGCTCCTCTCCATAAGAACCTTCCGTACCAACCTTTCTTACATCAAAAGCCATGCCGTTCCAGTTGACCTAAGCCCTTGGGAATAGGACCTCTCAAAGGGATTTGGGCTCCCCTTCCGACCTCCCTATATTCACCTGACTAAAGATTGAACAGAGCTGCTCCACCCTGATTAAAAGAGACTCACCAACCAGCTGGCACCGTCAGTGAGCAGCTTATTGACGACGATCACGAAGGAACTCGCCATGCCACCAGTGAGATCCAGAAAAAAGGCGACACCAACAACGGCCAGCACACATTGAAACAAGGTGCGTATAAACCAAACGGTTGAACGCATATCATCCATGCGCACTTCGCGTTCAACCATTTCGATTTGCTTCAGGTAGTCCTTGAGCTCGTCAAAGTGCTCGATCACTTTGTCATGGAGTTCTTGCTGTTTGGAGATACTCAGGGTTTGCAAGCCAGGGAAGTTGCGCTTCGTTCTGATGGCGCCAATTAGATCTTTGCAGTGTTCCTGGTAGCGCTCACAGCGTGATTGAAAGTTGGGAAACTTCGCCCTAAACCTGAGGTAGTCTTCAACCTCTTCCTGGGCCAGGTCATATTCACCTTCCGTCACCAACTTTAAGACCATCCGCCGAAGACTAGAATGCCCTCCACCGCTGGAAACCCGCGCCTGGAGTTCTTTTTTGAGCTCCTCTTCATGGGTGGCTAAGCGATCTGCCTCCATTCTTTCGTAATCTATTGCTGGTAACGACGCCATAGAGGCTTTTCGGCTATCCGCGTTCCAGACCTTAGTATTTACGCACCAGGCCAACAAGACTAAGGCCCTCATTTTGACAAGCTTTGTCTTCTAATGAAACAATAGTTTCAGGACTTTGGCTGCCGCAAGGAGTGGGCAATGATGATGGAAGAAGGATCTTTCCAGCCGCAAATCACCTACGACTTCGTAGGTGACGAAAACCAAAAACACCGATCCGAGGACAAAGCGAGTCTCACCGCTGAAGAGGTGACAAAGGTTCCGATCCCGACGGAACTACCTCACCGCCCGGATTTATCGGCCCTACCTGAGCACATTCAGCGCTCCGCTGCGGTCGAATCCCTGCTGCAACAAAACGAAGACCTCATGGCTCGCCTGGCAGTGGCCATTCGTCGCAGCTCTTTGATTGAAGAAAAGCTCGGCAAATATGAAGCGGCAGTACAACAGCTCAAGGACCGCAATGAAGTCCTTGCCGACCAACTTCTTGTCTTTCGCGAAAAAGACCGTGTTCAGGGCTTGAGCCGAAGTCAGTACGAAAAACAAATCAGGGAATATAAAGAGAAGGTGGCTCTGTTGGAAGTCCAATACGCGGAGTACTTCGCCACCTCCAAGGAAAGACAACGCCGTCTCTCTTCAAGCGTGGATCAGCTGTCTCGTCGTCTGGGGCGTTATCTTCGCTACCGGAGCCAGATGCAAAGGGCGACTAAGAAAATGCGGCGCGAGCTACGAGAACAGGTTCAAGGCTTAACCACTGAAAACGAGGTTCTCCTTCAACGCCTCCAGCAAGAAGAAGATCGCCTGTTTACCTTGCGAGAAAAGTTGAGTGAAACCGTTGATCACATTCAGCGTCAGGCCCAAGAGTCTGAAGCGAACCAACGGCAGCTGGTTGAAAGCTACGAAGCTCAATTTGGTCAATTAAAGGAACAGCTTAAGGAAAATCAGGACCGTGTTCTCGACTTGGAAGGCCAGCTTAAGGATTACGAAGCTCTGTATGAAGAGAAAATTAGTCTGGAAAATAAACTCGTCGCTGCCAACAGGGCCGTGGAGACTACTGAAAATGGGTTTAATGAGGAAGTCCGTCGACTACAGGTCGAGCTGGCTGATTTCCGCCGTGAAGCCAAGGAGAAGTCACTGGAGGTAGCCCGTCTGACTGACCAAAATCTCCAGGAAATTGCCGAGCTTGAAGACCTGCGCCTAGCTAAGTCCCGCCTTGAGGACCAGGTGGAAAGCCTTCAGTGCCTGTGGCGTGACGCCAACAATCAGCTGGAGATTCAATCGGAGAAAAACCGTTCTCTCCAGAAGCTCAACCAACAGCTGAGCACCTCACTTAATGAGAGACGCAAAGAGGTGGAGGCCCTGCGCGGCCAAATGGACAGCCATGGTTTTAGGGCTTCCGATAAGATTCGCGAGCTTGAGGGGCAGGTAAAGACCCTGGCTGAAACCAACGTCAAGCTACAAGAGGATCAGGACAGTAGCCGCGAAAAGGACCTCCACGCCCGGCGCGAAGCCATTTCCCGGATTGAAAATCTAATTGCGGAAATTCAGTCTGGATTTTCCATGAAAGCGGGCGAGGACTCAGCCCCTGAATGCGCCGATGTGCCTCCTGAACTCCCATCAGGACCACCCTCACTGTAGGTTCTTTGCTCGCCCTGATGGCTTGCTGATGGAGTAGACACCTCTTCCGCTGGCGGAGGAGGTGGTGCCTGCGGATAGACAAAGGCTTCTCCCGTTACAGAGCTAGGTGGGGCCGCCTGCTGATTGGATGGCGCTGATGCCCCCGAATTGAAGTAACTGCGAAATCCACCTGGCGCCTGGTGCTGTTCGACCTGGATTTGTGGCGGCCGAAAAGCCAATTGAGCCCGATAGATGTCTTCGTGAATCTCAATGTCCTGGGCCAATGTTGCGGAAAATATCCTGCGGAATTCCGAACTCACATGACAGAACTTTACTGCCTTGGTGGTTCTTTTAGCAAGGTCTCTCATGGAATCGACAAAGGTGGTAATGCCGTTAGAGCCAACAAAGCTTAGATCCCTCATATTGAAGATCACTTCGTAGTTCCGCAGATGGTCGAGGCAGTTTACAAAGGTTTCGATAGTTTCCAAATCAATGCGACCTCTGAGGTGAACCACCATCATGGCCTCACCCACTTCCTCAAACTTTGCCTCCATCAGAGCCTCCCGAAATGTCAGATCTAGAATCATTATAAAGCGGTCTTTCTGGCTTTTCTGCGTCCAGCCAGCTGATCCTACAAAATCTAGCCCTAAGCCGTGAGAGCATTGATCCCATTGGCAACAAACTCTACACTTTTCAAAGACCTGCATATTTGATCAACACAACGGAAGACCTGTATGAAGCGCCTTTGGACGTGGTTGAGTTACTTTTTTTCCCATTACACTCTCGGCCTGGTCATCACCTTTAGCTATGTGTTTATTGCCTTCAATTACTACAACGCCACTCACCTGAAGGAAGGCGAGAGAGTTGATAATTTTTTGATTAAGACCCTGCAGGTCATCCATCAAAAAACCGTCGACTTCAGACTCCAAAACCGTGGACCCCGAGAAAGCTCAAAAGACGTGGCTCTCCTCACGGTCGATGAACAGGCGGTTCTCTCCATCGGCCGCTGGCCCTGGCCCCGGGAAATCATCGGGCAGGTGATTGACAAGGCCGTCTCACTGGGCGCCAAAGTGGTCGCCTTTGATGCCGTGTTTTCAGAGGAGTCCACCCATCCCACCAAGGATCTCTACCTCAAGATCAAGGAACTTCCTGGCTTTTCTCCCCAACTGGATCAAACCTTCCGAACAGAGATGGCTCGACTGGACTCAGACCAGCGTTTTGCTGACACTCTTAAACGCAACAATAAAAAAGTTGTCATGGGGAGTTTCTCCGAACGCGAAAACGCTCCCATGCTGCATGTTGGATATCTTAATCGTTGTTACAATTTCATCTATGAGCTTTCCGAGCCATTTTCCATTTGGGAAAATGAAGACTCCTTTTTGGCTGTGGTGGACCAGCATGACATCTATATGCCAGAAATTATGGGCGAAGCCTATAAGGGGCACTTGGGTGAAATCGCCCTGGCCGTCCGGGAGAACAGCCCCAAACCCCGCAGTCAAAAGGAACGCATCGATCTCCAGGCGCGGATCCGCGAAGCCCAGGAGGAGTACTGCCAAACCTGGCTTTCTGCAAAGGACGACGAACTCTACCCCACGATACAGGAGTCATGGCCTCACATTAAGGCCGACGAAGACACCGAGACCTTTCCTTTCAACACCTTCGACGATTTCGTCGCCTCATTTAAATCCCGCTTCCTGAATAACCTCATCCCCTACGCCGATAACTGGGTGATGAACACCGATACCATTTCAGCCAGCGCGAAACACACGGGCTACTTTAATGCTCAGTTGGACGAAGATGGTTCCATTCGCCGAAGCCTTCTCATCTACCGCACTGGCAGCCACTACATGCCCTCCATTGCCCTAAAGTCATTCCTGGTGGCAAATGGCTATAACGCCCAGATCGAATTGGCCGAAGATGCAAAGTACGCGGCAAAGGGGATAAAAAAGTTCACCATTACTAACGACAATGGAGAACCGGTCTTCGACGTTCCGGTTGATCCTCAGGGACGGCTGATGATCAATTACGCCGGTCCACAAAAAATGTTCCCTTACATGAGTGTCGCCGAGCTTCTATCTGACAGCCCATCGGCCAAAGTCACCCAAACAGTCTGGAACCGCGAAACAAAGCGATGGGATAGGGAGCAAAGCCTCAAGGTCAACAAGGCAGAATGGATTAAGGACAAGATCTTTGTCTTTGGAGCCACGGCAATTGGCATTTTTGACCTTCGAGTCACCCCCTTCGATGAAAACTACCCGGGAGCTGAAACTCATGCCAACGTGATCGACAATCTGGTGCGCAGGGATTTTCTCCGCCCTCATCCAGATGAGGACATTCGCATGCCATTGGTGCTTTTGGCCCTGGGAATTGTTCTGTCCATTGCCATCGCACAGCTGGGGGCCCTGTGGGGACTGCTCCTCACCACCCTGACCATGGTGGCGATATTCTTGTTTGACAAGCACTACCTCTTTGCCAATGGCTTTGTCGTCACAATTATCCACCCTATTCTTCTAGTTTTGACCCTCTATGTTTCTCTCACCTTCTACAAATACTTCACTGAAGAGAGGAATAAACGTGAATTACGCAGCACCTTCCAAAAGTACGTCTCACCTGCTATTGTGGAAGAGATTCTCTCTGACCCCGACAACATTGAGCTCGGTGGTCGCAAAGTCACAATGACCGTCTTTTTCTCCGACATTCGCGGATTCACCACCATTTCGGAGAAGCTGGATCCTCGGGCCTTGAGCGATCTCCTCAACAGCTACCTGACTCCCATGACTGAAATCGTCTTCAAAAACCGTGGCACACTCGACAAGTACATGGGCGATGCCATTATGGCCTTCTTTGGCGCCCCCATCTATTACCCTGACCATGCCAAGTACGGTTGTCGGGCGGCCCTGCAACAACTCGAAACACTTAAAGTGTTACAGGAGGAATATCGGCAAAAAGGCCTTCCCCCCATCGATATTGGAATTGGACTCAATACTGGTGAAATGAGCGTTGGCAACATGGGCTCGGAGACTGTCCGCAGCTACACAGTCATGGGAGACGCGGTAAATTTGGGATCTCGCCTTGAGGGCATTAACAAACAATACGGCACACGCATTATTATATCTGAATTCACCTACCAGGATGTCAAAGACGACTTCACCTGCCGTGAGATTGATTGGGTGCGAGTAAAAGGTAAGGTCTTGCCGGTCAAAATCTATGAGTTGATTTGTGAAAAGGCCCCTCCGGAAAAAGTGCGTGAAATGCTTAGATGGTTTGATGAAGGCTATGCCTATTACCACGAAATGGCCTGGGCTGCGGCCATCAAGTCCTTCAGCCAGGCACTCAACATCAATCCTGCCGATCCGGTTTCCCAGTTGTATCTGGAAAGATCAACGGACTACCACAACAATCCTCCCGCCTCTGACTGGGACGGGGTTTTTATTATGACCACTAAGTAGACCCATCCTAGATAGCGGCACTCACCGTAATCGGAAAGCGAAAGTGGAGCATTCCGTAAACCCCTTTAAAATTCCATACGTCCTGTTGGTTAAAAAACTCCTGAGGAATGTAGGCGTCACCCTTCACGCCAGCCTCAAACAATAGGTACTTGGTAAACACTGGAAACCGAATGCCCAAGCCGCCGCGCAGTCCAGGGCGAATAAAATGAACGCTTTGCTTGTCCTCAGGCAGACGATCATCCCGATAATAGAGATAGGTTAAAACAATGCCGCCGTTGATGACAAATTTGAAGGATGGCCAACCCAGCATAATGGTGGGCACCAGCCCCCAAGTGACTCCGTAGGCTTCTCGATGATCGTGCAAGGGCTGGATGTAAAGGGATTTAGGGATGAGCAGATGGGAAACACTCACCTCATTGAGCTTTGAAGCCGCCTTGCGGAACTTGGGCGGAACCCGATCTTTAAACCGATCCAATACCTCGCGCTCCGCCACCGCCGACAGGTTTAACTCTGTTCCAAATATCAGACCATCATGATCGCCATAGAGCTCAGCCAACTTGTATTGACTGAGTCCAAAACCCACATTGACCAACAGCGGGATGTCTTGCTTCTGTCTTTTTGTCTTTTGCTGACGGCCAGACGACATCCCAGTGGGAGCAGTTAGGGTTTGCGTTTTGTCACCTGTCGGATTTTGGCCTTCCTCGATCTGAGCCAGGGCCCCGATGGTCATCGGGGCCAAGGACAACACTCCAACGAACTTTAAACGGACGATAATTCTAATCCAGGCCATGAAGATACCCCTTTGCCGTCACATCTACCCACGATCAGAAGGTTTGCCTATTGGGCAGCTTCATCCTGATTGGGGTAGCAGTAGCTGTAGTAAGTTTCCCGGTCATCATCTTCGTCTTCACGCTCAGTGACTTCAACCACTTTTGCCACCAATGTGTCTTCTTTTTTGCGCACATAGGCGGTAAGGGTGTGATTCTCGGACATGTTGTGGGTGATAACAAAATCACGAATGGTTACATCATTGGTGACGGCCTCAAACTGACGGATATCTGCATTGCGCCCGAAGATGGCCTTTGTCACTTTGCGCTCTGGGAACAATGGCCCACGAGCGGCATAGGTCTTTTGGAACTTATTAAGCCGAGTATAGGCGAACTCATCCGGCCGAAACTCTTTGATTTCGATACACAGACGCTCTTTGGGCTGCCCCGGAAAATCAAAGTCGGTAACCTCGGGAATTTCCCGTGCTGACCTATAATAGTCTTTCACCAAATCAAACATGGTTTCGGCCTGCGCATCCGCGAAGACCAGGCTCATCGCCATCATCATTCCTACCAATGTAAAAACCTTTTTCATCTTTGCTCTCCCTTTAGTCTTCATCATCATGTTGGGTCCCGTGCCACTTCATATTCACTTCAAGTGGATAATCGTAGCCGGGCTTGGTCTGGCGAATGGTTTCAAGCTCCTTACAGGTGGGCGGCCCCAGTTCTTTAACTGGAGTGCTGGTCACCTCCCCACGACGGTTAAAACCCTTCAACTGAAAGTAGTAATTGATCCCGCGAATAAGGGGACCCAATTCAATTGATGTGGCCGGGACATTTACTTCTTCCACAAAGGCGAGCTGGTCCTTTTTGTAACCCCAGTCCAGTTGCACGTGCTGAATGCTATGAGCCGGTGCATCCTCCAAACTCCAATTCACCTTAATGCTAATGTCTTCAAAACAGGGTCCGACCGGCTTCTCCTCGGCCGGAGGCGGCGCTGCTCCATTGTCCTTGTCTTTTCCACAGCCAATTCCAGCCCCCGCGAGAGCCATGGCCGCCAGGAATAAAATAGTTTTCTTCACTCAATCCCCCTTTGTCTTCCTAAGGATTTCCTCAGTCTGGCCATCACCTCTTGGTAGACGACGGGCCGAGACTTCCCTGCCTTTTGTTTCATCGGTCGCTGGCTTAATGGGACCACCCTGACCTGGTTTTTGCCAAAAACGATTTTCCCTTCTCTGTTAATCAGCACCTCCGTCAATGGTTCCACCCCTTTTTCAATCAAAGAGCGGCAATTCAGAACATCCAATGACACTTCATTGGAGTAATCAGACTCGCCGTTGGTGTATGTGGCGGTAACACCAAAGAACCAAAACAACCCTCGCTGGACAGGAAAGTGCGTGGTGGTGTTCGTCGGTCCCTGAACCTCGACACTGTGGGAATAGGGCACATCCTGCCGGGAGTTGTTGCCGTAATAAACGGTAAAATTGACCGGCTGATGATCTCCCTGAATAGCGTCCCAAGCCAGACCAATATTGAACTCCGGTCCGCAGGGTCCGTCACCGGGATCACTGGGATTCGCCGGCTGCTGGGCTTCAGGAGACGAGGCCCGAAATCCCTTCTTTTTGCTACACCCACTTAAAACAAACGACGTCAGCGCCAGGCAGACTGCCCAGCAATATATAGAATACCTCAAGTTCTTCCCCCCTATGGAAGACTGGAACAAACCCTCGCCGAGGGCACATGTCACTCAGTTTGTGGAAAATGAAATTTCCCTATGTCCAGGAGAGCTCCAGCGGGCAAATTATTTCTCTAATACTGCCCGCAATTGCCAAATATTCGCCGCGTTATCTTCTCGCCAGATCTGATCTGCCACAGGCCACGACTCACAAGGTAAGCAGGGTCAAATTGACAACTGAAGCCAGCCCAAGGTCTAATAAGTGCAGTCAACACACAGCCTTCCTGTAGGATGCAGGGAGTCGATCGGGGATGAGAACTCACTTCATGCGGCCACTACTCAGGGAATTATTCGCCCCAGGATGGGCTTCGAGACTTCGGGAAATGGCATTCCTGTGCCTCTTCCTTGCCGCTCTCCAAGCATTTGATGTGGCCCAAGCTCAAACCTCCTTAGAAGGCATTTCAATTAATGCCAACAAAATGAGCCGGGACACGGCCCACAACACGATTGAGTTGTCCGGCAACGTCCAGGTGATTTTTCAAGGCCAACATCTGTCCTGTGATAAAGCGACCATTAACCTGAAAACACGGGAGGTGGAGGCTGAAGGCCATGTGGTTTTGCAAAACCCCAAAGTCTATTCCGAAGGCTCCCGACTCAAGCTCAACTATGACACCAACCTCGGAACTCTTTACGAGGGATTTGTCAAAGCTGGCCAGGTCATTTTCGAAGGGGAAGTCATCGAGAAAACCGGTGAGGACGAGTACGTGGCGGAAAAGGCCTACTACTCAGCTTGTGCCACCTGCCCGCCGGCCTGGAGCTTTACCGGGTCTAAGATCAAAGCTGAAATTGGCGGATACGCTTACATTGACTATCCGATTTTGCGCATCGCCGATGTGCCAATCTTTATTTTGCCCTGGATTTTGGTGCCCTTGAAGTCAGCCCGTCAGTCTGGGTTTTTGGTACCCAAGTTTTCCTTCAACGATGCCGGCAAATTGGGTTTTGCTGTCAGTTATTTTTGGGCTATTTCCCGCAGCCAGGACGCCACCATCACCTTAACCAAATTTGAAAAGAGGGGTCTAAAACCCCATATTGAGTACCGCTATGTTCTTTCTGAAAATTCCAAGGGGTCTTTGCGCACTTCATTTTTTGAGGACAAGGTCTTCGAACGCCGGGTGCGCACAGCTGCCGCCCCGGATGACCCGGTGACGGTTCAACAAAAGCAAGAACGTTGGTTTCTCAACTATCACCACTTTTATGAAATGCCCGAACAGGTCACTCACAGAGCAAATCTTAACATGGTAAGCGACGTTAAATACGCCCGAGACTTCCCCCGCGATCTCGATGCCGACGGTGAACCCGCCCTCGAAAACCGTATATCGGTGACCAAAAACCACCACAACACTCACTTGAGTGGGGAGGTCGATTACTACGTCAATCAACTGATTGAAGACCCCTTGGAGGAAAACCGCACTTCTGTACACCGCTTTCCTGAAGTGCACTTTAACCTGATGGACCAGCAATTGGGGGAAACGCCCATTTACTTCGGCTTTGACTCCCACTACGTGCACTTCACCCGTCGCCATTTTGCCTATGACGATGTCGTCACCACCGGTTCAGCCATCGGCGACGGCTTTTTCTGTCCGCCTGAAAGCGACAAGTGTATTTCGCGCATTCGTGACGGCGCCTTCGAACCCAGCAAGGGCGACATTCTCCGCACCGGGCATCGCTTTGAGTTTAAGCCAAAGTTAACTCTCCCTTTTCGCCTGGGAAATTTTCTCGAAGTCCTTCCCTCACTCTCCTATCGCGAAACTCAGTATCGTTTTACCGCCCATACCCTGGAGCAGGACACCCTTTATGGCCCAACGGCTGCCCGTCGCTTTTTGGAGTTGGATGTGGGAGCCAAGACTCGCCTCTCTTCGATCTTTGGGGATCTGGAAACTGCAGAAGGCACTCGCTACAAACACATCATTGAACCGGAGATTCGCTATTCAACCATTCCGTGGATTCGCCGCCCCAATCATTATTTTTTCGGTCAGTTTGAGGGCCAACCCTATTCGCAAACCAATGAGCCCCTCAGTGACGACGACTTCTTTGGCTTTAACAAAGTTCAATTTGACTACAATGACCGGATTTTCGACCGACGTCTGGTGGACTTCGGGGTCACCAATCGCATTATCCGCAAACGTTGGCGTGGAGATCAGGAGGACTACCACACCTTGGGGATTTTTAGGCTCTCCCAGAGTTTCGATATGAACGAGGCCAACCGTGAAGAGTCGCCTCAGCCCTGGTCAACCATCAACGCTCTTGTCGATGTCCGCCTGGATCACTTTGAAACCCACTCAACTGCCGTGTACTACCCCTATGCTCGGGTCACCAACTCATCCAGTCGTTTTAAATTTAAGGACCAGGTGGGCAATTTTGTTCAGCTGGCATTGACCCGTTCGGTGTTAGTGAACAAAGATAATGAAATCGACCCATCCAATAAAACGGACAACTTGGGTCTATCCCTGGGCTGGGTCGGGCGTTACTTTAATCTCACTGGTGGTTTTGATTATTCGCGAATTACCAGTAAAATCTTTTCATGGAAGTATGAAGCGCAGATAAAACCCCCTGGTAATTGCTGGGATATTCGCCTGGCTCAATTCCAACTTCCTGAAGGAAAGCCAGAGTTTGAGTTCGGAGTGAACTTCCAGTTTGGTGGGGATTAATTTCACCCCAGATCTCTTTTACCCGCCTTCCCCAATTACATGGTTCCAAAATTAGTTCATCTGAAATTCTGACATTTGCTTTCGGAATCACCGATTTTATTGTGACACACCCGCTTTCCGGCTAATTCCCCGGCGCAAGCGAATCGTGATTGGTCGCAAGTTGTGGGAGATTTCCCCGATTCGAGATAGCGGGTATCGGCCTGAGTCCATTTGTAAACGGACTTATGAAGGCCGTCGTGTATCCATCCGCCTTCCGTGACCCTTCCTGTTCGCACTTTTGGCTAAGAACACAACACACTAAAAGTGTTTAACCCCCTACTCGAAGGAGTACACTATGTCTATCAAGAGTCTTGTTCTTGCGCTTACTGTTGCTTTCTCCAGCGCTGCAATTGCCGATGGCATTCGCCTGGGCGAAAACGTGGGCTATGGCGGAAACGGCTGCCCTGCAGGATCTGCATCTATTACTTTGAGCCCTGATGCCTCTACTTTGTCGATTCTTTTCGACCAGTACATGGCTGAAGCCGCTCCGAGAAAGTTTGCTCGTAAATCTTGTAACATTTCTGTTCCTGTTCACGTTCCTCAAGGGTACAGCGTTTCTCTGATGAAGATCGACTATCGTGGATTCAACATGCTTCCTCGTGGCGCATATTCTGATTTCAACGTTGAGTACTTCTTTGCTGGTCAGCGCGGCCCAAAGATGACTCGTCGTTTTCGTGGAGAGCAGGCTGAAGAATATTTGATTCAGGATGGTCTTGTCGCCTCAGCCATGGTTTGGTCTGCTTGCGGAGCCGACGTAAATCTGCGTGTGAACTCAAGCATTATGGTCAACAACACTCGTAACCGCTCTGAAGATGCCCTGATGACTGTTGACTCTGTCGACATTAAGTCAGGTATCGTCTATCACCTGGCCTGGAGAACCTGCCGTTAATTTTGGACTTTGCATTTTTTCGGCGATTGGGTTGAGAAGCAAGACTCAACCCTTCGCCACCTTCATGTTCTGAAGGAGGAACCTATGAAATTGCACATGACATTCCTGAGCTTGCTCGTCGCCTGCGGTTTGGTGTTTTCAATTTCTGCTCAGGCCAATGATTTCGGACCCGGATCGCCCACTGAAGACACTGAGGATTTTGCCAATGGTTTGGGTGGGGCTCCTGATAACGCTGACTCAGTTCGCGTCACAGGTGTGAAGGTGGGAATGCCTCGCCATGCGGGCAGTGGCTGCCCGGCCGGCACTCTTTCGGCAACCTTGAGCCCAGATGCCAAAACTCTCTCCATGTTATTTGATAACTACATGGTGGAGGCTGGCGACAGCTCAGGCACCAGAAGGTCCATGTTGGACTGCCAGCTCGTCATACCAGTGGATGTCCCTAACGGATACCAAGTTTCGGTTGTGAAACTTGATTACCGCGGGTTTAACCTGCTTCCCAACAAAGCCGTCGCTCGTTACGATGCGGTTTACTTTTTCACCGACACCCAAACCGGACATAAATACCGAAAGAAGTTTCGCCGTAAAAAGGAATTCCGTGGACCCGTGGAAGAAGAATACGCCATGAGCTCTAAGATCAACAAAAGAGAGATTTGGTCAGCCTGTGGGCGCAGCTTCGATTTGAACATTAACACTTCTATTTGGGTACAAAGCCAAACAGGAGAGGATGCCTTGGCGACTTTGGATTCCATTGACTCCAACGTTGAAGAGTATGTGGATTACCACCTGGTATGGAGGGCTTGTTCGATGGCACCGCCCAGTCGTCCACCCCGCTTTGATCCGCGAAACCCAGGCCGCCCTGGGCCCGGTCGAGGCAATGGACCACCCAACGGACCTGGCCGCCCGAGACGCTAAAGTCTCTTTGTATTTGACCCATTCAGCCCGTCGCTCATCCTTGATGATGCGCACACCCTACCACCTTGCGACGGGCTTATTTTCTCCGCAAGCTGACTCCCCTGACCTGGCATATTCCTTGAAGTTCGAGGGCTTAGCTCTCTGAGCGACCAGTGATTGGAAGTCGAAATGCCGTTAAAGCCCAGACTGTTTAAGGCTCTCTTCTTGGGGACTGCCATTTTTTGTTGGTCTTTGCCCTGTTGGGGCAATGCCTGGTCCAACTACAGTCCCGGCCTCTGCTCCTCCGTGGGGCTTGCTCCTTCCTACCGACAATACAGCCAGTTCACTTCTGCCCAGTCCAACACCTTTGTCACCCTTTACCGCCGGGCCAATATGGCTGGAAATGGCTACACCCTGTTTGATCAAGACACCTTGTTGCTCGAAGACCAATTTGGGAAACGTTACTATTCAGCCTACAAAGTCATTGATCCGACATTCATCGGCCGCTGTGATGAACCCTTAAACCTCATCGAACAAACCTTGGTTGAGGTCTTAAAGACGCCTTTGGGACTGAGCCTGGTCAGACAAGTTCTCGATTGCTCCAGCCACCGCCTGCAACGCCATTTTGGCATTCGTTCCGCACCAGCTGAATACCTGGCCGAGATCTGCCGACGCTCTGACATGAGCCACCCCTGGGTCCGCCCCAGCCGGGCAGAGGAAATCGAACAAAGCCTAGCCAAAGCCATTGCTGATCTTCCCTGGTTCTATCTTCTGCCCAAAGAAAATTGGGGATTGATGTTACAGTTGGCGCAAAAACACCAATCCACAGGGCTTGGCTCGATTGAGATCTTGTTCTCTCCCCAGGTGGAGGCGGAAAGACAAAGACTTCTACAACTATTGAGTGAGCCGCGGCAGTACACCTTTTTTGTCTCCAAGGACAATCCATCTCCCATTGATAGCTTTACTGATGGCGTTGGCCACCAGACCTATCTGGTGGTCCCCATTCAACCCAAACGAGAACACGGCCGCGTTGAGCCGTCCTGGGCCCAGCCTTTACTTGACAGCCGTTTTGATTTTTCCAGCGAAATTGCCCGTCTCAGACACTTAGTTGTCTCCGCGCTGACCCACGAAACTCTGGCGGTCTTTTTTGATTCCAAAACTAACTTTTTTCAGAACCCGGGGGGATCATTTCAGATTTCCGGAGCCGGTTCTGGAGCACTCGGCGAAACTCGGGCCAAAGAACTCCTCTCTCACCCCCTCATCCAAGATGCATTTGTGGCCTTTCGTGCCTTTGCGGTTGAGAGAGACGTCTTCACCAGCCAGCCAACACTCCTTCCTGACTATCAAAGCCCCGTCCCTAATGGGTCTGCCTTAACCGCAAGGAGTTGCATCCAAACGATGAAGAACCTGACTCAGGCATTGGCTCCCATTAGCTTGCCGCTAGCCATGCGCAACGTCCCCCGCTTGCTGCGCTCGCCGATCAAAGCGGACCAGGTGGAGTTGCTCTCCGTTGCCCATAGGATCAACCGTTTCAATCTTGATTTTGCCGTCAAGTATGGACGCAGCCTTGGCCTCGATCTTTTGGCAGCAATGGACTTGAGCCGATTTAAACTCGATGAGAACTCGGCCTTAAAGCCCCTAATTGAAATCACCGACCAACAGTGGGCTGACTTAGAAAACTTGAGCATTTCATTTGAAGGTGGATCACCTGAATCACTCTGTGTCTTCCTTGCCACCCCACGTTTGAGTGGCTTTAATCTGGCATTCCAATCGGGCCCCCGTCCGCGCATCAAGGGCGATGGAAATTTTGATCCGATAAAGATGATAAAGAAAACCCGCAAATGGCAATTTCCTGTCTTTCAAGGAAGTGACAAATGAGCGTACACACACAATCCAACTGGCCGATCCCTAAAGGACTTGGCTTTAGCGAGCGTGTCCATAAGGTCAAACAGTATTTACAGAGGGGTGAGTTCTCTCTGGCCGAGGCTTCACTCACCCGTCTCAATCCAGTTTCAAAATCCCAAATGCGCACTCATGCCCATTACCTGGGTCGGGTTTATCTTTACCGTGGGGACTTTACTGAAGCTCTTAGTCTCTTTTTGCAGGCCGAACGTCGTTTCGGCCCCAACATCAATTTAACGGTAGACATTGCCAATTGCCGTTACAGACTGGGTCACAACCATGCCTGGGAGCAACGGGTGGTACTGCTTGAGAAGACTTTGCGCGGTGAACATCTCCTGTGTGAGGAAAGCTCGCTTTATGCTCAGCTGAGCCTTGCCAAATTTAAAGAAGAACTTGGCGAAATCAGCGAAGCCCTAAAGATCTACCTGAGGCTTCGTGATCAACATCGGGATAAGACTTCGCTTCCCTACTTTTCCCTCCTCGCTCAACTGCTCCGCGTATTGAGCCTGGGGCAAGATCAACCTCTCTTGGCAGAGACTTATCGGGAATTGATTCACGTTAAAGAGCTCCACCCCCAACTCTATCTCGATATTGAAATCCAACACGCTTTAATGCTGGCCGAAGTGCGCCAAATTGGCCCCAACGCGGCCTTGGCACGAATGGAGTCCCAGTTTCAACGTCTGGATATTGATCAATCAGATCGTAGGCTGATCCTATTTGACCTGCTGGACGAGTTTCTTCTCCGTCGATTGGACATTACACCACTCTTAGAACGGGCCCAGAAGCATTCCCTCTCCCATCTTGACCCCTACGAAGCCACACTGCTTCGTTTGGCCGACAATGAGGTGCTTTCCTCCCAGGACTGGATTCAACTCCCTCGCCAGGTTTCCACCGGATGCTACTTGCGCCTATTGAGCCTCTCCCTAAACAGTGAGTGTAACCCCGAGCTCACCCACCGCTGGCACTTGTTGATGGGGGCTCTGTCCCCCGCCTCTGCCCAAGCCTGGAGCGGGCGACTGGCCCAATCCCAAAGTCAAAACCGCTTTATCTTCAACTCCCACACCGGAGAACTGCGTCTGCCAAGCCACAAGTCCGTTAGCTTCAAGAGGCGCAAGGCCCTGTCTCATCTTCTGAGGATTCTTTCCAGAAGCAATCGCATCCCCGTCGAGACTGCGATTCAGGAGCTCTGGGGAACTGGGTATAGCCCGAGTCATTTTGAACGCCTGCGCATTTCTGCTCACCGACTCAATCAGGAAATTCAAAAATCAGGATGGAAAGAGAAACTCCTTCTGGTGTCCTCAGAGTCTTTAGAGGTGTCTGCCAATTCCCGACTCGTGGAAGGCGAATCCACCGCTATTTGAAATTGTACGGAATTGTACATAGCAAGATGGACGAATCTTCATTAAGTCTACTCCCACGTGAATCGTAGGCACTGAATTTTTCACTCATTGAACTCTTGTGGGAGATCACTATGAAACCCTTGGCACAATGGTTTTGTCTTGCTTCGTTTGTTTTTTGTAGTCTTGCCGCCCAAGCGGTTAATCAATCTGACTTGATCTGGGAGTTTGTGGACCCAGCCCATGTGGCTGTTGATGGTCAGACCCGCGTGGTGGACCTTTACCAGGTCCTGGACCTGAGTCAGGCCCGTGGGCGCCTGGAATCTCTCTATTTTGAGGGTATTGGCAAAGGCTCCGTTACCATTCGGGTCAATGGCCGACCACAAGCCGTCATTACATTTACCGATGAATCGGGCGAGCAATTGCGGGGAAAAAAGATCGCCCTGCGCTTAGGCCGCCTGAGTTCACTGGATGCCCAATTGGCATTTGGCGATGTCACACTCTTTCGCGTGGCTGCTGTTTTGTCTGAAGGACGTCACGGGGGCGGAGGCCCCATCG
Organism: Pseudobdellovibrionaceae bacterium; assembly: GCA_020635075.1. Taxonomy (NCBI): domain Bacteria; kingdom Pseudomonadati; phylum Bdellovibrionota; class Bdellovibrionia; order Bdellovibrionales; family Pseudobdellovibrionaceae; species Pseudobdellovibrionaceae bacterium. The sequence continues at coordinate 1,167,973 of JACKAM010000001.1, forward strand.
ACGGCCCGGACCGTCCCCATCCAAACCCGGAACTGGACACCTGCATACTGCAAAGGGATGCCTTAGCGAAGGAGCTGGAAATCCTCAAAAGCTCGGACCTCACTTGTCATGACCCACAAATGATCGTGGAGATCTTTGGCGATGCCGGTTGTTCCTACACCCGCATGGTGGCCCACCCCTTCGAACTAACATCCAACTACGCGACTGATTTAGGCAAATGCCTGGACCTGGCCAAGGAGACCGATATGTCAGCGATCAAAACCAGTCATCTCATGGGCATCAAAGTCAACGGCGCCTGCAGCACCATCAATGCCACCAAGGATCTGACCGCTCTGTGTTTGGCGGCCTCTCAAAACTCGATTCCGACGGCGAAGCCCGAAGTCACCATCCAGGCCTTTGGTAGCTCCGACTGCAAAAGCTATGAAATCACCAGGCCTGAGGAATTCAGGATTTTTGGCTCACCGGAAATCGACAAGGAGCTCTGTTCCCGATTTGCCAAAAAGGCAGCGGCAGCCAGCTATTACACCTACGCTGTTAAAATTAATGGAATTTGCAAAGATACGAAAGATACCAAGGTCGAATCAGAACTCTACTCCGAGTGCATGCGCTTTTCCAAGGCCTATGCCTCCTCACAACCCTAATACCTCTACCATTGCTGAGTGAGGCAAGCCCCCTCTGCCTCACTCATTTTGTCCAAATCTCCACCCCCCCTGAAAATTTGCTAATCCCACCCTCCCGTCAGTTGGACTAATCAGACAAATTATTCTGACGCAAAAGCACTTGTGGCAAGGCTGTCAATGCTGTCATATCACTGCAATTCTAATCGGGGGGAACTTATGAAGAAAATTGGCATTCTATTGGCGATCACGGCAGGAGCCTTTTCGGCCCAGGCTCAAGTCGAGCAGTTTCATGGCACATACAACCTTCAGCAGGGAGACCGCTCTTGTTCTGAGGTCTTGCTTGTTGAGGCCTGTAACGCCCACTTCGCGGATCAACAACCCTGCCTTTGGTACACCAAGCAGAATCGGGCGGGTCACTTCAGGGGCAATGGGGTCTTGGCCAATCTGAAACAAATGGGCACCTTGGAAATCGAGGAATGCCCCACGGCTGGCCCTGTGATCCCTGGCTGCAAAGTGTGGAAGACCCAACAGTCACTGCTGAATAGTGATTCCGTTCTCTCGCGAGTCACCTCCACCACTCGCCACTGGGGTGTTACTGTCAGTCGCCAGATCAAAACAGTGCGGATGGTAAAAAAGGGGGACGACCAACTTGTCTTTGAGGAGTCGAACAAGAACTTTAAGGGCTGGGTCGCTGAATCGGCTAAATCCCAAACCTGCAACTACTCAAAGTAATTGATTTTTTGAGCGCCCGGCACCTAACTGGAGGATGGCGCTTAAGGGACATTCACCACCGTGGTGTAGAGAGCTTCCACCACCAGCTTCATTTTTTCAAAGTCCAGGCGACCGGCTGTATCGCCTGGCTTGTGGTACTCAAGATTTCGGTAAAAGGCCGTATCGGACACCATAATGGCCGGCCATTCATGCTCCCAGTAACTGCGGTGATCCGAGTAATCAATTCCAGGCAAAATCGTCGGTGCATTAATGGAGTAAGTCTTCAGGCCTTCAATGGATGAAAAAGAGTCCTTCACCATCCGCACTTCTTTTCTTTCTGACGGACTGGCCACTAAAGATATGAAGTTCCCTCTCCAGGGATAAAGGGCATAAAGAAGCGGAATTGGGAACTTCTGCGAGAACCATTCATCTGAATAGTAACCAATCATTTCCAGGGACAGCATTAGTTTGACCTCTTCTCCCCTCTCTTTGATTTGGTCGGCATGGTAAACACTTCCCATCCCAAATGTCGCAAAATAAGGAGGCTCTTCCAGTGTGTAGGCTACCAGCTCCACAGGACTCTTGAGTTCAGGCTCATTCTCTTTGAGTAGCCGTGCCAACTCCAAAAGCCCCGCCACGCCACTGGCATTATCGTCGGCTCCCGGATTGTCTTCTTCAGCCACATCGTAATGGGCTCCAATGACAACCAAAGGACCCGTCTCCGCCCCCAAGCGTACAATGACATTATGATAAACGGTTTTATCCTCGTAGACCTCCTGCAGAGACACCTTGTATCCCAGAGAGGTCAGGTAATCTGAAATATACCTCTCAGCACGAAACATGGAGTCCGCATTTTGATAGCTCCGATTGGGCACAATGCCCGAGAGAAACTCCACATGAGTCTTTAAACGCGAGGCATCTGCCCGGTGCTTGATCTGGACGCTACTTCCAATTCCCATGGAAGGATTGCGCAAATACCAGAAGGCCACTGCGTAGAGGAGACCGACCAAAACAAAGAGGAGCAGAGCAATGGATTTCAGGGCTTTCATAGAAGGATTCTAACCTAAAAGGTGAACTCACGACACTCATATTCCAAATCATATAGACGGAGCCCACAAACAATGGCCAGGAACGACCTGACCATTTTCTCAGTCTTCCGGAACGTCATAGAGACCTAGTGGACCCAATCAATCTTGCACTGAGTTTCCTGTCCGCGCAGCTTAATGACTTCGATCCAGCCCAAATTGATATGAGGTTGAGACTTGGTCACAAACATAAAGGTGTATTTGTAGCCAGGGCGATCAGTAAATAGATGTCCTGAACCCAACCGGGCATTGATTTTGGTCATCTCGGCCAACTCAGTGGGACACTCAAGTAGAGCGTTGATCGAACGGATCTCCTGTCCTGTGAGATCAGTGATAAGAGAGGCTTGGGCAGCCACACTCAGCATCAATCCGCCCACAAGGGCAGCAATAGTTTTTTTCATGTGATTTCTCCTTTTGGCTAATGACTTCAGTCCTCTTGATGTCCCTTGTACCCCAGCCCTATTGGGAGAAAAACACTGCACTGATTTTTGTGATTATTTCGCAGTTAAAAGGACAGGACCTTATAAGTCGCAGCTGCGCCTTCAATTCCATTGTGAGAGATCAGCGGATATACCTGTAGCCGATTGAGAGCTCCTTCGGGAGGAGGAAGCCCTTGCTGTTCATACAAATCAAGCTTCTCTTGTTCGATTTGCCCTGGGACAACATAGACGACATAAAGTCCCAGGAGAATGCCGGCATAGAGACCAATAGATGCACCGCGGGCCACGTTCTGCAAATTATCACCCGGCTTGTCTTCAAAGGCCAAGGTGGCTGTCCCCACCAAAGCCCCTGCTAAAACACCATAGGTGCAAGCCGTGATAAATTCCTTCATGGGAGTAGCCGGAGGTGGCTGACCTGGCTGAGGCACCTGGGCGCGCACGGACAAGGGAGCGAGGGCCAACGTCATCAACAGCAAATACCGAACAATCATCATCCCACCCTCACTCATAGGATTAGTCTTCCATAGCCTCGCGCAGAGTCAAGAATTAGCCGCCATCTCCCAGGCTTGCGCGGCGTCACTCGGCAAGAAAGTCGGTCCACCAATGGATACGGCCCGAGGGAAGAACCACAGCCAAATGAAAGAGAATCTCTTTCTCCGGATACACTTCCACCAGATTCTCCAAAACCCGTAAGAGTCGGTGTTTCTGCTTTCGGCTGATGGCCCGATCCAAGTGGGAGAGGCTTCTGCGAGACTTCACCTCTACGAGGAGGATTTGTCCTCGCCGAACATACACTCCATCCACTTCGGCCCAAGGGGTTTTCCAGCGGCGGACCTGAGGACTCCAGCCCCTTTTGCGCAAATGATTTTCAACCACATCCTCGGAGTACTGCCCCCGTAGGTTGCGATCCACCATTTGGCTGTCGGCTTTTGTGTAACCTGCGGGCCCACCCCTTATCAGCCCGTCTAGTCTTTGACGGAGTCTAGAGATACTCTCGCACCCCTGCAAAGGTGGGTCGATGAAGAGCGCAGGGTCCCAGCTTTTGTATCGCCTCTTTGTGGACCGGAGTCGCATAGCCTTTGTGCTCCTCAAAACCATAGTTAGGATACTTAATTGCCGCCTCTTTGAGCAGTCGATCGCGGGTGACTTTGGCCACAATTGATGCCGCCGCCACAGGCTCAGCCCTGAGATCACCTTTAATCAGAGTCGTTTGTTCAAAGCGTTCACTGACTCCAGGAATGCGCTGATTCCCGTCGACAATGATATGTCCCGCATGCAAGCCCAACTGTTCGACCGCCCTTTTCATCGCCAAGAGGGCGGCACGCAAAATATTCAGCTCGGTGATCTCTTCAACCGTAGCAAAACCAATTCCCACCTGATGGTCAGCCAGGATTTGTTCGGCGTATTCTTCGCGCCGAGATTCGGACAATTTTTTCGAGTCTGTGTAGTGCTGCCAAGGTTTATTGGGATTAATGATGACAGCTGCGGCGTAGACCGGCCCGGCCAAACAACCTCTTCCCACCTCGTCCACGCCAATGATCGGTAGGGATGTGCTCAATGTCTGCCAGGGAAATTTCTCCCAAATCTGTTGGCGTTTTTTGGACTTTGTCTTTGACGACTGCTTGGCTTCGCTCACCATTTTCCCTCTAAGATGTTACTTCTCTATGCTGAATAGATCCACGCGGACGCAAAAAAAAAGCCGCTCCTTTATGGGCGGCTTTTTGTTATCCGGCTGATCGCCTTACTTTTCGCTGGTCTCTGCAACTGGAGCAGCCTGAGCTGTTTCTTCTGGCTGAGCCACTGTGCGCTCTTCTTCACTCACACGCTCAGTGGACAGACGAGCCGCACGGCCTTTCAGGTCGCGCAGATAAAACAGGCGAGCGCGACGGACTTTACCACGGCTCACAAGCTCAATTTTATCAATGGCAGGACTGGCAAAGGGGAAAGTTCTCTCGACACCCACTCCAGCCGAAATCTTACGAACGGTAAAAGAACGGCCTGTGCCCTTCCCTTGGATTTTGAGAACCACACCTTGGAAGACCTGAATTCTCTCTTTGGCTCCCTCTTTCACCTTGGCGTGAACGTTAAGCGTATCACCAGGTGTAAAGCGTGGAAATTTCTTCTGTTTTGTCCGACCCATGGTCAAGCGTTGTACGATATCCATATGACTCACTCCGCAAAATTCAAGAACGTGTAGGGTTACCATGTTGCCAGGAGCCGGTCAAGACAGATACTTACGGCCGATCTAACTGGCAAGTGGCGGAAGTTGTCCTCAGCCGCCCCCCAAATAGGCTCCAGGAGCAAATCGCAGCTCTGGAGCACCTCCTGGGTGAGGCCAAATCCGGTACCAAAAATCATAAAATAGGGCCTTTTAGGCTCCTCCTGCATGCGGTTTTTGAGCCCCTGGAAGGTCACACGCTCCACTCCGGGGAACTCCCGGGCTGCGGTGGCAATCAAAAGGGGCTTTTCATCAAAGGTCTTAAGGGCGTCCTGCAGGGTCTCCTGGAGATTCACAATGTTGAGAGCCGTCCCCCGATTGGGATTCCAGCGGGATCCATAGCCCACTTTCCAGTGGTCGAGAATGCGGCTCACGTACATCAGCTGCTCTCTCTGGCGGTGAATGATAAAATATTTGTTCACCCCATAGGAGCGGCAAGTACGGGCGATGTCGTGAATATCGAAGTTGGTCACATTGGTGGCCACCACATTGCCTGGCTTGTCCAGCACCGGCCAGTGAACCAATCCGACTGAAATATTGATCCCTAGTTTGTGTCCCATACCACTCATTTTCCCAACACCTTGTCTCGACATCAGCTAAGGGTTTTGATTCTCAAGATGCTCTAAAAGATCTGCCAACTGAGTCCGCTCAAGTCCCAAGGACTTTAACTCCTTCTCCGACAAATTCAAGAGCCGCGGTAGGGCTTGAAGAAGCTTCCCAGCCGCCTCCCCTCTTCCGGCCAGCAAATCCGGGCGGAAGAGCTGAGTCTGTACCCAGGCCACGTCCTGGCGAAACTCCTCGATCCGTCCATGATGACCACTCAGCAGGGCTTCAGGAACTGGCAACTCACCAAACTCCCGAGGGCGAGAAAACAAGGGACATTCCAGGAGCCCTTCGGCGAAGCTCTCTTTATCGGGACTGTCCGCATTGCCCAAAACCTCAGGCAACAAGCGGACCACTGAGTCGATCAACACCAGAGCGCCCAATTCGCCGCCACTAAGGACATAGTCGCCAATAGAGATCTCTTCATCCACCAGGGTTTCGATAAAACGCTGGTCCACTCCACCATAGCGGCCACAGACCAGAGTGATGGGCTCTGATGATTGAGCCCACTCGCGAGCCAGGGAGTCTGACCACACCCGCCCTTGAGGACTCAAATAGACCACCCGGCCCCGCTTTTCCCCTAGGCTCTCCACCGCCTGTCTGAGGGGCTCGGCCAAAAACACCATCCCATCACCGCCACCAAAGGGGCGATCATCCACCGACTGGTGGACGTCCTGGGTGAAGCTACGGGGGTTGACCACATCAAGAACCACCTTGCCCGAATGAAAGGCCTGGCCCACCAACCCCTCCTTGAGAGCTCCGCGAATCATGTCAGGGAAAATGGTGATGACGTTGAATTGCCTCTTCCCCATCAGACCTCCATCAGCCCTTCGGGAAGGTCCATTTCAATCTCTTTGGCCGCAAAGCGAATTTCGACAATAAACTCCTCGACCAGAGGGATTTCAAATTCGGCATCACCCGCCTGTACACGGATGATGTCCTGGGGGCCATTACTGGAAAAGCCGACAATTTGTCCGACCGGCCCCCCGCCCTTCTGGATCACGCTGAAACCTTCGATCTCGGCCAAATAAATGGTTTCCCCCGGTTCGGACACGAGAAATTCTTCGGGAATAAAGAACTCGGCCCCTTTAAGCTCCTCGGCCTGATTGCGATCGGTAATGGTCTCGGTCTTGGCAATAAAGCCCTGCTTGTGAACCCGGGCATTCTTCAGCGGGATCTCCAACCAGCCACCTCGGCCAGTGTGATAAAGCTGAACAACCTTGAGGTCCTGCAACCAACTGGTCTCACCCGAAAAGATAAGCACATAAAGCTCACCACGGATCCCATGGGCATCTTTGACTTTGCCCACCAGGCGTAAACCCCGCTCTTGCGCCTCCTGGGGGGGATGTTGAGACTTTACCTTTGTTCCGCTCATTCTGATTGATCTCTCTTTTGACAACAAAAAACGGCTGTGGTTCCCCACAGCCGCCCATCATTCAATTCTTCTTACTGGTCTTATTCGACAATTTCCAGAACAGAACGCTTCTGCAACTTAGTGCTGGCAGCATTCAAAATCGTTCTCATGGAACGGGCGGTTCTGCCCTGTTTGCCGATGACCTTACCCAAGTCCTCTTTGGCCACTTTCAGTTCAACAACTGTAGTCTGCTCACCGATGACTTCGTTCACTTCCACTTCTTCGGGCTTGTCCACCAGACTCTTGGCCATGAATTCAACCAGGTCTTTCAAGCTTGACGGATCCATTCTCACCTCACTCACTACTGACTCAGATTCAACTTCAGCGGCGCCAGTGTAGCTCATGCACACTAGCCAGTAATGTTAATTTTTCCCTTGTTCCGCTTTGCGAATGAGACTCTTGACCCGATCTGTCGGGCGGGCGCCCTTTTTGATCCACTCTTGGGTCTTAGTGAGGTCCAACTCCAAGCCCTTTTCCTTACCTGAAGGGTTCGGGTTGTAGTGGCCAAGAACTTCCAGGAAACGTCCCTGGGGGTGGCGACGCTGGTCTGCCACAGTGATGCGATACTTAGGTGCGTGTGTTGCTCCAACACGATTCAAACGAATCACGACCATTGAGATAACTCCTTATTACTCAGTTCTGATCCAAGTTCAGATACGTAGAAGACCCCCGAGACAACAAATGCCTCCGGGTTTTCCATTCAAACGGCCTTTTCGCAGGCGGTCTAAGCCCTAGACATTTACTCGCTTTGGGTTTGAATCGCAAGGGTAAAGATTGAAAAGAATTTATGTTTTTCAAATTCCGGAGAGGGAAATCGGCAATTTCCCACGGCCTCCGGGGATTTAAAAGGGAAAGCCCATGCCACGGCCTCCACCTCGGCCCATCCCCATTTTCATCATTTGGGACATCATCTTTTTGGCCCCCTCAAACTGCTTCACGAACTTGTTCACATCCTGAACCCGGGTGCCCGAGCCATTGGCTATCCTTAAGCGTCTGGAACCATTCAGGATTTTATAGTTCTCACGTTCTTCTGGAGTCATGGAGCGGATAATGGCTTCGATTTTCTTGAGTTCCTTGTCCGGCGGGGTCATATCCTTCATCTTCTTCATCATCTGGCCCGCCCCGGGGATCATCTTGAGCAGACTTTCCATGGAACCCAGCTTTTTCATGGTCTGAATCTGCTGAAGAAAGTCCTCCATGGTGAACTGGTTTTTGGCCATTTTCTTGGCTGATTCCATGGCCGACTTCTCGTCGATCACCTCTTGGGCCTTTTCGACAAGACTCAACACATCGCCCATGTCCAGGATTCGGCTGGCCAGACGATCCGGATGAAAAACCTCAAGGGCCGACACCTTTTCACCCACGCCGAGAAACTTAATGGGCACTCCCGTGGCTTCGCGGATACTCAGAGCCGCACCCCCACGGGCATCACCATCCACTTTGGTGAGAATCAAACCACTCAATCCGAGCTTTTCGTGAAAGCCCTCAGCCACATTGACCGACTGCTGACCGAGCATGGCATCGGCAACCAGGAGAATCTCCTTCGGCTCCCACACGCCTTTCAGGCGCTTGAGTTCCTCCATCAGTTCTTCATCAATTTGCAGTCGACCGGCGGTATCGACAATGACCACGTCGACCATCTCATCAGCTGCCCACTTTTTGGCCGCCTCAAGAAGCTCTTCCGGTTTTTTGCCAGCCTCAGAGGGAAAAACGGGCAAGTTGTTTTGCTTACCCAAAGTCTTGAGCTGCTCAATCGCGGCTGGACGATAGACGTCCACCGGAATCAGACCGGGCTTCTTACCGAGTTTTTGTCGGATGTGGAGGGCGAGCTTGGCCGAACTGGTTGTCTTTCCCGTTCCCTGCAAGCCCACCAAAAAAATCACACCTGGATTGCCGCGGACATTAAGCTCAACTGCCTCTTCACCTAAAACCCGAACCAACTCTTCATGGACGATCTTCACAAACTGCTGACCCGCGGTGATACTGGTCAGAACTTCTTCACCCAGGGCCTTTTCCTTCACACGATCGACAAAGCTTTTCACCACTTTAAAATTCACGTCGGCTTCAAGCAGACTCATGCGAATTTCTTTAATGGTATCTTGGATGTTCTTCTCGGTGATCCGCCCCTGACCGCGAATTTTCTTAAGACTGCCGAGCAATTTATCCTGAAGATTATCAAACATCCCTAAAACCTTTCATTCACTACCAACGCGAAAAAGAACCCTTGCGAAGACTTACCAATGCCACTCCATGGAAAAACAAAAGGGCTAAAATCGCCACCGGTGCAGAGGTGGTCAATGGTACATCGGACACCCCCAAAATCCCATAGCGCACACCGTTGATCAAATACAACAATGGGTTGGCTTGGGAGAGACTTTTCCAAAAGGGGTGAAGATTTTCAATGGAAAAAAACACCCCGCCCAAATAGAGCAAGGGCAGGAGGACAAAACTGGACACGGCACTCAGCTGGTCCACGGTTTTGGCCCAAAAGGCGACAAAAACCCCCAGCTTGGCAAATGCCAATCCACCGAGCACCAAGAAGTACAACAGCCACAGCGGATGCTGTATCACCAACCACCCCCCGTGGGTGGTGTGGTAAAAAAGTTGACCCACTCCAAAAGTGATAGTTCCCACAGTCAGCCCGCGCGTGAGGCCCCCAAAGGCAAAAGCCCAGATGATTTGCTGGTCGCTCAGGGGTGACACGCGGAAGTCTTCCAGATCGCCGCCAAACTTGGCACTGACAATAGAGCTGGAACTATTTTGAAAACAATTGTTCAAACAGCTCATCATGATCAGACCGGGAATCAAGAATGCCAAATAACTCACTCCACCTGGAACACTGATACTGGCTCCAAGACTGACACCAAAAATCAGCAGGTAGAGAGTCGAGTTAATCATCGGCGCCACCAGAGTTTGAATTAAAACCTTCAGGTAACGCCTGATTTCACGGCAAAAAAGAACGAAAAAAGGGGTAAACCTAATTTCTTGCTTCAGCTCTGGAATCATAAGTGGCCTCCAATGACCTGGCGGAAGACGTCCTCCAAATTACCCTCTTCAATCTTAAGGTCCTCGATGGCATTAAGCTCCACTTGAAGTTCCTGGAGCAAGTCTCCCAATCCCATGTGGTATGGAACCCGAAACTCCACAACTTGCTCTTCCTGACGGATCAAGAGAGGGTGATTAAAGTCTCTCAGTGCCCCTTTGAATTGCAAGCGCACTTGGCGGTGAGTGAATTCGGTAATGAGGTCCGCGGTATTGCCAAGGCGCTGAAGTCTCCCCATGTGGATCATCCCCACCCGATCACAAAGGCGTTCAGCCTCCTCTAGGTAGTGAGTGGTCAACAAAATGGTCATCCCCTGTTCTCGCAACTCTTTAACAAAGTCCCACAAGGTCGCACGCAACTCAATATCCACGCCGGCTGTGGGTTCGTCGAGCAACAGAAGCTTTGGCCGATGAACCAGAGCCTTGGCAATCAGCAGGCGGCGCTTCATTCCACCACTGAGCTGCTTCACCCTTTTATGACGATGGTCCCACAGGGCAAGGCGCTTAAGGAGGTATTGCTCCTGCTCCCGGTTGTTGCGAATACCATAATAACCGGAGTGGAAAGACAGAACCTCTTCAATGTTAAAGTAACCGTGGTTGACCAGCTCCTGGGGCACCAGACCCACCCGAACCTTGGCGAGTCTCGGCTCTTGGGTGACATCGTGGCCGAACACCTGAACCCGACCTGAAGTGGGCTTTTCCAATGTGACGATGGTCGAGATGACAGATGTCTTTCCCGCCCCGTTGGGCCCCAACAGACCAAAGATCTCGCCCGGCTTGAGACTGAAGCTCACTCCGTCGACAGCCCGTAAAGAGCCATAATCCTTCACCAAATTTTCCACAATCAGGGGTGATAACGACATTAAGACCTCAAAAGTCCAACACTATAACCTAGGTCGAGTGCCGGGGAAAAGGAATGATGCGGGCCCACCCCAGTCAATAGTGAGCCCCCTCGCTTGAGAATTTCTCAAATATTTCCGAAAAGTTAGTGATATGAATACCCAGGACATGATCCCCATTCCCATTCGCGAGTTCATCAGCGGATTGACCGTCCCGGTCGATCTTTACGTAAAGCTGGGGGATGACAAGTTTGTTCTCATTGCCAAGCAGGGAACCAAAACCCAAAAGGACCACCTGACCTCTTACAAAGAAAAAGACGTGGAATATTTGTGGGTGGAAAAGGCCGCCTATCATAAGATCTCCAATCAGACTATTCAATTGGCCGGCATTGTCCTTAGCAAAAAGGATCTGGATTCAGGCAAGAAGACTCAGGTGGTAACCGCCGCTGCGCAAACCATGTTTCGCCATCTGGATCACTTGGGCCTTGATGAGATAGCCTTTAGTCAGGCCAAACAGGTGGCCGATGTGACCGTGCAACTGGTGGAGTGCCACAGTCGCATATCCCAACTGATGGATAGCCTCAATCAGTGTAGCGACGATCTGCTTCGCCACTCTATGGCGGTAAGCGCGGTTTCAACAATGCTCGGCCAAGCACACAACTGGCAAGGCAAAGGCACCATGGAGAAGCTGGCCCTCGGGGGCCTTCTCCATGACATTGGCAAAAAAGCCCTGCCCGATGATCTTCTTAAAAAAGCCCGGGTTCACATGACCTTTGAAGAACTGCAGCTCTACGAAACCCATGCCTTTAAAGGTATGGATATGGCCACAGGCTTGGGACTCATTCCGGATGATATTGTGGCCATGATTTACCAGCACCACGAGAATTCGTTGGGACAGGGGTTCCCTCAACGCCTCAGAGATTTGAAGACCCATCCCTTTGCCCGCATCGTGGCCCTAGCTGATGCCTTTGTGAACCTCACCGTGGCCAACCCCAATTGCCCGGTGCCGAAAACAGCTCATGAAGCAGTAGACTACATTGAGTTGGCTATGGGACAACCATTTAACAAAGAAGCCTTCCGCTGCTTGAAGCGAATCGTAGAAACAGAAAAACGCGGCACGCGCTCTGCCTGACAACAACTTGGAATAGACGAACACGCAGGTCATGACGGAACAATTTAAGGACTACTATGAGACTCACTTACAGCGACTGGCTCGCCGCCTGGTTCGCCTGGAACAAAAACTCCATAAGGCCAATCGCCAAATCCTTGTCCTTCTCAATTGGCGCCTAACCGTCGCCGCCCTGGCCATTGGCGTGGGACTGCTCGTCGCCTCGGGCCGGGAATACCGCAATTGGGGAATTTTGTTTTTGGGACTCGTGGCTTTTTTTGTTTGGCTTGTTGCCAAGTCCCGACGGGTGCGGAGGTGGCACAAAAGACTGGAGACCTGGAAGGCCTTTCAAATCCGTCAAATGGCCCGCCTCAGGGGCAAGACTTTGGAACTCCATCTACCCGAGCACCCTCTCGACCCATTGGACAGCGAACAGGCCATTCTTGCCCGCGATCTCTACCTTGTTGGTGACAACTCCCTGTTTAAACTCATGAACGAATGCTTCACTTCCGGTGGACAAAATCGTCTGGCGCAAATACTGATAAACCCCCTGCGCGGCAAACAAGAGATCCTTGATCGTCAACAGCAAATCCGTGAATTGGCTTCGCGTCGCTGGCCCTTGACCCGCTTGTTTTTACTTGGACAAAGTGGCGAGACCCAGCCGGACTCCAGGCAACTCAAACTGGAGTTGGAGAAGCCACTCATTTCTCCGGGCTTTAAGGCCTATGCAATCCTGCACCTCATCCTCTATTCCTTGTTTGTGTGGATTGTGGCCAGTTGGCTTTCCGGGCGCACAGTTTTTCCACCCCATTTGGCTCTTGGGATTTACTTCCTCTTTAGCCTGGCCAGCCTGGGAAAGGCGGCCAAGGGCTTTACCCAAGGGGAAAGCCTGGGCCTTTACTTAGAATCCCTTCTCCCCGTCTATGAGTGGCTGGAGAAACACCAGGGCATTACCCAAAAATTGGCGCCAACAACATTGAAACTCAAACCCACGCGACAAATGAAGTGGCTGAGACTTTGCCTGAGTTGCTTGAGTATCCAGGCCCACCCTTTGGTTTTTCTCATCGTCAATGGCCTGTTTCCATGGACCTATTTGTGGGCGGGACTACTGGAGCGCTGGCGGCAAAGACACTTTGACGAGTTCTTGCAGACTTTAAGTGAGGTGGAGGAGCTGGAGGCCCTAGGGTCTTTAGCACTATTCCACTGCTACCAAACACCTGTCTTCCCACAATTCACAGACTCGTCGGAGATTCAAACCAGGGGGCTGTTTCACCCCTTGATTGTGCGTTCACAAGTCGTGTCCAATGATTTCTCTCTCCAGAGCCCCACACGATTGGGCCTCATCACTGGATCCAATATGTCGGGCAAGTCCACTTTCCTGAGAACACTCGGTATCAATCAACACTTGGCCATGGTCGGTGCATCGGTGTTCGCCGATGAGATGACGACCTTTGTGGGGCCGGTGGTGACCTGCCTGCAGATTCGTGACTCACTGGAAGATGGCTACTCGTCTTTTTACTATGAAGTCAAACGGGTCAAACAGGTGATTGAGCAAGCCACAGAAGGCCAGTCGTTTTTGTATTTGATCGATGAGATCTTTCGCGGCACCAATAACCGCGAGCGCCTGCTGGGTAGCCAGGCCGTCATCCGTAAACTACTTGAGTCGCCGCGCGCTTTGGGCATGATCACCACCCACGACCTGGAACTCACGCAGCTGGAGAGTGAATTTCCACAATTGGCTAACGGACACTTTCGTGACGAAGTCAAAGAGGGCTCCAGCGGGCTGCACTTTTCCTATCTCTATCATCCCGGGCCCTGCCCAACCACCAACGCCCTCAAGATCATGGCGGCCGAAGGATTGCCTATCACTTAGGTCCAAATGGGGCTCCCATAATACTATCCGAGGCGGGACTGGCTACCGAGGGCTATAGAGGGGGCCGTTGATACTCTTAAAGGAGCGGTATCCCAGGTCGGTCCAGCGCCTAGGCACGTTCTCATTGCCGGAATTGTAGAAGATGGTGATCTTTCCACCACCCCAAGTGAGCACCTCTTCTCGACCGTCACCGATCAGGTCCACCGCAATACCGGCTGCCTCATAAGGGTTAAAAAAACCACCCCGACTGTTGTACCCGGTCCATCCGCTTGGGTTTTCCATCACTCCTCCACCAAAGGCATCGGTCAGCCGTTGATCGTTGATGGGCGAGACCACGACAAAGCGAGAGCGCACGGCATTGTTGTTCACCTGAGTCACATGGCGCTCAAGATAGAGGACTTCGGTTCCAGCTTTGCCATCCCATTCAATGCTGTGGACATATTCCCCATCGCCATTCCAACCGGGGTTTACCCGCCAGTTGGCGCGAGCAATTTTTCCTTTAGTGTCGGTGAACCAGTGGTTATAGCCGTTGGCATTGCGAGCTAATACTTCAAGACCCGGCTTTTCAGGAAAAAAGTCTCCTGTGGTGTGCTGATGGGGATGGCGCTCGCTATGTGGCGAGTAAGCCCGCCACATCTCATTACGCCCAGTGGAATACCCATAGCCCAACAAGGAGGGCTGACCGGCATGAGGACCATAGGCGCTAAAGACCGCCTCAAGACCCGCACGACTGGGGTCCAAATCGCGAATGGTGAGAGCATGAATTCCACCCACGGCCACGGCGTCAGCATTGACCAGCCAAATGTTTTGCCCGCCTTCACTAATGGCATGAGTACCGTGAAAGACCTCATCGCCCCCTTTGCCATCGAGGTTGGCAATTTGCGGAGGGGGATAGATAAACCGTCCCCCGTCTTTCATGTTTCGTCGATAGCTCCACTCTTGTTTAAAGGATCCACCGCGAATATCAAATGACACGGCATCGACAATGGACCCATAGTTACTGCCACTAGCAGGACCCAGGACCACGACTCTTGTGGCCATGTTGGTTTCACCACTGCGTCTGGCAAGAGCCACAAACATCCATTCCTGGATCGCCGGCATCTGGTGCTGCTGCTTTACCTGACCGGTCTTTCCATCTCGGACATACACGGTACGCCAGTCACCGCCAATATGCAGGAACTCTCCCTTGCCGTCGCCGTCGGCATCGCCCACCACACCAAATGTGGTGTAATTCCAGAAGTAATGGGGCTTCCAATCCCAGTTCGTGGCCACATTCACATCCCAGAGCTTCTGACCGCAAAGGGAGTAGGCGGCAATACGATTTCTTTGAGCCACTACAAAGTCAGGAAAGCCATCATTGGTGAGATCACCAAAAGTGATCCGACCGTTAAAAGCTATGGGGATATCAAACTGTCGAAGTGCGCCTGAATTCCCATTGAATAAGCCCTTCAAGCAATTGGGCTCCGCAGGACCAGAAGGTGGTGACGGAGGCGTCGGAGGTGGTGGCTGTGGTTGTCCAGGAGGGTTGGGTGGGTTCGTTGGCGGCGGGGTGGAAAACCCATCCTGAGACTGAGGAGTGTCATTGGCCCTAAACTCCCCCGAGCAACTCAGGAGGAACATAAGACTGCCAATTAAGATCAACTCGAATCTAAACCAACCCATACATAACACCATCCGTGGTCTTTCATCTGGCCTTCCAGGGCCGACCACTTCTTCGGTCGCCGACAAAAGAACCTCAAATCCACGGCATTTCTCAAAATTTGCCAACCCAACTCAAACATCTGCAAGGGCTATTCCCTATGAGGGCCCCGCGGGGCCCGACTGAGGGGGGAATACCTAACGAATGTTACGAGCCTACCCGTCTGACTAAATTTCTTTGTAAGTGTCAGGTCAATAGACGCCTGGCTCGACTGGCGAGCCACCCGACAGCCGGGCAGGCTTCTCACCCGCCCGGAGGGTTTTTATGAAGATTCAAACCCCGCACAATTGGGCCGATCCTTACATCTTCATTCGATCCAATTCGAGGCTCAAGCCTTGCCCTCTATCAGGCACATCATAGGGCTGCCCATCTTTTTTGTAGCTGACATCAAGTTCGACCTTGTCGTCCGTCACGGACATGGTGAAGGCAACATCGTAGATCCAGGTGGTCGAGAGTTGGAACTCACACTGCCTTTTTCCTTCATCGCATTTGGCTTTGCCTACACCGAAGGATGCGGCATCAGGAGTGTAGCGGGTCATATCCTGAATAAGGGCCGCAAAGAGAAACTCACCTTGTTGAAGGCCATCAATCAAGTCTTGAATGGACTTCTCACCGAAACGCGCCGTGATTTGCGGCTTGATCGCATCAGAGGCGGGGGAAGCCCACATGATGAGTGAATAGGACATTTGCTCCCCAGCGATCATAAACTGAGCCCCGTCGGGTCTCATAATCAACTGACTTCCATCAGCACCCATGGCCATGGCGTCACTGATGGCGAGAGGAATCGGGGTCAGTTGTGGGGTGGCCAAAGACATTTGGGTGGTGAAACAAATCACCACCAATAGCAGTAGACTTTTCATTCTTGACTCCTTTGATACCCCAATTCATTTTTGATGCCTCACCTCTGAGCAAGATGTGTTCCCGGTATCAAATCAATGCAATCAATTCTATGCGCCCAATCTCTAAACTCCTTTCACGGCGCAGTGAAAGGAGTTTATTCCGCACAACTTATCGACGAAAGTGAGGAATTCGCACCTATTTTGTTCACTCTTTTTCAATCTTCACCTGGATGGAGGAAAAATGTGAAGATTTGCAGGATGCACCAGGCAAAAGTCTCAATTTATTGTGTTCCCTCTTTGACAGTCGTTTTGTTGTTGAGCGAATCGTCGCGGTTTTGCGACCTCTCATGCGAACTGGAGTTTTGCCCGTGACCTCCCCCTAACAGACCTCCCAAAATCTTCATTTTTGACGCCGCCGCAGTTAAAATAAAATCATGAAGCACAGGAAGTTTAATTTCATTTTGAGCGGCGTCTTTCTTATCAGTCTTCTGATGAGCGGGTACCGTGACCTGGGCACTGACTTGGTGTTGGTCACCAGGGCTGCTCAAAAATGGAATGATGACGAAGCCAATGGCGTGAAAGGAGACCAACAGAGGATGAACTTACGAAGGGACTTCGGTTGTCGATCCTGCCCGCACATGGTCAGGACTGCCAGTCAATGACATGACCGGAGATCTCACCGCCAACGATTCAGCTGCTTAGGAGACATCTGAGGAAAGACATCATTTGAAGGTCGTAATCCGATTCCCTACCTTATCTCTCTTCCTTCTTCTTTTCCTCTGTCTCCTAGGCAGTTTACTACCGACTACCTGGGAAATTTTTGATCGATGGGCAGGCGAAACACCAGAGCCTGGGGCTTTTCATCGCCTTCCTCAACTTGAGGGGTGGCGGACTGAGAGTTCCAGCTGCCCTGCCCGGTCGTGCTGATCGAAACATGAGAACAGGCACTCAGGATGGTGAAAACCAAGAGGACAAAAGTAATGTGTACCAGCCGGCTCATGCCTTGCTCCTTTAGCTGACCCACCCCAATTTGTGATTGAGGGGGAACAGTCGCACATGAGGGAGCCAATGCCAAGCACTAGGCCAAATTGCCTTCTAGGAGCAGTGAATTTTACAGGATCGTCTAACCCGCTTGCCGTTTATTTGGAGTTCAAATCACCGGTTGCCGGAAGGGCTGGAAATCCCCAGCCCACTTCCCCCTTGCGCACCGATTCTCCGGTAAGCCATTGGTAGAGCGTCGGAGCGACGGAACCATTGACTGCCGATTTGATCTGCTCAGGTGCGGCCTTAGCCGGCTCTCCCCAAAAGCCCACCCATGCGTCTTTTTCATAAAAGTGTTCGCCCGCGTGGCGCCCGGGCACCTTGGTGTTGTAGCCCATCCCCGGCAAGGGAAAGAGATTGACGGTTCCACTGCGACTCTCGTCGTAGATGTGAGCCAGTTGCACAAGGGCATCGGGTCGGTCCGTGTGGTAAGTCAACTCTCGCCACTCGGACTCATCACACCAGGTGTTAACCTGATCCGGCTTGGGCTCTGTCATGCACTTCTTTCTCCATCGCACCAACTCTAGCGCGTTGGCCGAACTTCGATAGCGAGAGACACGGTCGATGCCGAGAAGACGGCCCTGAGACTCTTTGTAGTAAATATGATCCGCCTTGCGCATGATAAACTCATCATACCGACGGCCCTTGCGATGACCCACCAACCGCACGAAGGATCCACTGACATCGCTGGGCTCTTCGCGAACCACCAAGTATTCAAGAGTCTCCGACAGGCGCTTTGCCAACTCCTGAATCATATCAATGGGCGGACCTCCTGCCAGAGGGACCCAATAAGTCAAATCTCGGTACAAGGGCTGTTGCTGCCACTCCTCATCACTTGCATGGCTAAAAAAATCCATCATGAAATTACCCCCGGCAGTTGACGCAATGACAATGTCTTTGCGTTTCATCGACTCGGGCTCTATGGCATGGTTGATCTTGGGCCCTTCCCCCTCATCCGAGGAGATTTTTTCGACCACAAACGTGCGACCCATTTCCTCTTCCATACGGGCCAGGACTTCCACCTCTGGATTGAGCTGATGAAAGATCGGGGCGAGCCCATGGTCACCGGCCATGCCATAAAGAGTTCGATCTTGAAGGCCCGCCTGTTGGTACTGCTGTTGAACCCGCCCCAACCAATAATCCAGGCGATTTAGCTCGCCAGTTGGAGCAATGATCTCATCACTGAAGGGCCCTACAAAGTGAGCAAAGTGATCGGGCCAGGGCAAATAGTACAATAGATACTGGGGAAGACCTTGATCCTGAATCTTTGCCAGGGCCTTAATGGCCGATTCGATTTGCTTAGCCACCGGATAATAGATCCAGACCTCATAGCCCTTGGCCTTTTGGTAAGCTTCCAGGGCGGCCAATAGTTCAGTCTGCTTCACCCGAATGTCTTTTTCCATCTTGGCGCGGGTCGAGAGATCGCGCAGACACAGCACTTCTCCAAAGTCGCGTATGGCCTCGCCAACGCCTAGGTTTAGTAGCCCATCATAGCTGGCCTGGGAAAACCAGTCATACTGGGCAAAACAGTTCATACTGGTGGTCTTGGCCAAGCGTTCAAACATAGAACGCATGCCCTTTTCGGCTGTTAGTTCATCCAATAGTAGTGCATCGTTACCGAAAAAATAGTAAGCCCGATCTTTTTTGCGATCCACAAAGTGGAAGTTGGGGATGCCTGTCCCCCCACTACCAGCCACTTGGGCTCCAGTTTTAACAATGGGCAGGTTGCGCACACTGATGGTGGGCGTGGTGGACACTCCCATTTCGGCAATAGTCCTTCCGTTGCCGGCGTAAATCCCCTTAAAGAAGGGCAGGTACAGGGGGTCCTGATAGTCTGCAGAAAGGAAATGCTGCAAAAAGCTGAGAGTGTGAGGATGTTGAGGGGGATCCACCTTCTCCCGCTTAGGCTTTAACTGATCCGTCTGCTCAAAGTCTCTGGCCACGACATTCAGGAATTGGCTGGATCGTTGACCTTGCACCAATTCCCTTAGCAACTCCCCCTGCAATCCATCCACAGCGACATGGACAGCGAATCGCTTTTGATTCATATGATAATCCAGATAGCTTTCTAGGGCTGCATAATCTCCAGCCTTGAATTTTTCCATCGCCCACTTTTCGAAATCAGCCTGGCGGACAAAACGCAGAGCAAACATACGATAGGACTTGTGAGCCATCATGCGCACAAAATCCACCAAAGAAATGGTCATGGCCTCCAGCTTCTTTTCGTTCTTTAATATAACTCCAAAGGCGTCAGCAATCTCCGAAGAGGACTTCTCCCCCTCAGCCGATTCCTGCTTCCCTTCCCCCAACAGTTGCTGCAAAAGCTCCCGAACCAGGGGTTTGGCTGCGGCGATGACGGGTTCCTCAACCGACTGGACCCTTTTGTAGGGCTCAGTCAGATTTGAGGCCAAGTGGAGATCAAAGTCATCGCGGACAAAAAGAATGTCATAGAGTTCAATGAGCTTTGCCGCAATTTCCTTGGAAAATTTAAAACCGCCGCTCTTCTCCTCCTTAGCCGGAGGGCTCCATTTGAAGTAATCGTGTTCACCACCTGGCACCTGGCGGTTGGGATATGTCTCCCTCATGTAGTGGTCAAAGGTCAATTTGTCAAATTCCTCAGGCGGTGTATAGTGTTCCTTGAGGGACCAAACAAAGGGGACCAGCTGCCTCATATAGCGGTCCTCATCAAGACGTTTTAGGACCCGATCCCGCAGCTCGGCTTCAAGTGGTAAGGTGCGGATATAGACCGGCAGGGCCACTTCAATGGCAAACTCCTTGATCAGGGCCCCCGGGATATTCGCCAGAGTGGCTGCCGTCTGGTAGATGTCACTAGTGACATTTTTAAACGTGGCCTTGAGAGGAGTACCTATTCCCTGGGGGTCACGGGCAACCGGACGATAGGACTGGAGGTGAAGAAAGGAAAGGGCCGCAAGACCCACGAATAAGGAAAAGAAGACCCACTTTTTTGTCATACTTCCAGAGTAGAGCCTCCACAAAAAAGGGGCAACCTCCGGCTGCCCCCTACCAAGCTTTCAAGACCCAACTCCTACGGCCCAAAGTCCACGCCAGGACTGGATTAAAAGAAGTTCTCCAGTTCCCAGTCGTAAAGACTTTCTTCAAGGGCCTCTCCCTCACCCTCTGGCTCCCAGCCATTGTTCACACCCGATTCATTTTCCTCGCCTTCGTTGGGGAGTTTGACGACAATGCCGTCCTCTTCCGCATCGGGATCGTCACCCGGCTCTTGGACAGTGGCCTCTTTTAGTTTTAATACGGGCTTAAGGAGACACCCGCCATTGCCCTTCACCACCACCGACTTAAGGGCATCGAAATCAATGAGCAAAGAGTAGGTGTTCCCGGCATCAAAGCGAATTGGCGATGAGAAGACAATCTTCACCCCACTTTGTTGCCCGCTAGGCGTGGCCAATTCACAAATGTCGCCACTACCCTTGATTCCGTAATGACCCTCGCTCTTGAGCACCAATCGAACTTGCGTGGCCCTGACCCCATCTGGGATAGCCACGTCCGCCAAAGGCAGGGTGACGCCGTTTTGCAGGGTCAAGAGATCCACATAGCCAAGATTTTCAGCGACAATCAAACGGCCCTTTTTCCCCTGTCCTTCAAGCAGAACCTCCAGGTGGGAGACATTCACCACCACTGAAGTCAAATCAGGAGTGGGAGCATCAGTCAGAGAAAGTTTGAGCCATGCAGAATTCCCGCTATTGATCTTTTCCACCTGATTGTCGAGAGAATTTGACGAGTCACCACTTCCACAACCCGTCAGGATGGGAAAGCAAATGACCAAGACAATGACAACAATAAAGCGCACCACCTGTAGGTGGTCTTCACGCACACGCATAAGCCTCTCCTAAAAACGTCCAGCAAAATTAGAGGAATGATTTTTAAATGTGCCGAGGGAGCTTACAGGAGAAGCTCGGCAGGATGGTTTATTTTACCGAAGCGCAGCGTTACTGAAAAGTTGATAGGCAAAAATATTCAGCTTTGTCTCGATTAGATCTGGGAGTGTTTAACTTTTGAACGCTTTCCGAATCTTTTCAAACTAATTTGAAACGATTGAGGCCGTGGCCTCGTCTGATAGGACAAATACCACGACGAACTACAAACTGATTTGGGAGGGTTCCGTGGATCATTTTAAGACAGTAAGAGTTTCCTATCATAAGCCCCAGGATTTCGTCCTTTATGTTGTGACAGCTCTGTTGTTCTTTGGAGTGATCGCCTCCGCCGTGATTCCTTTGTAGAGAGTCGCCCCATATTTCGCTTTTGTCCCAAGACCATTTTATCCTTTGTCCCGGGTTTGCCAGAGCCCGGGACCCCAATTTATTTTTGCTCCTTTTCGGGCAAAATGGTCGGGGGAGGATACTCACCCTCTTTCACCGGAAGAGGATCGGGCATCGGTGGCGGCGGCACCGGGTCCTCACTAGAGGGCTCTCTCGCCGTCGACGTGGGCTCAGGCGGCACTGGAGGAGGGGCCTTCTTGACAGGCTTGGCAAATGGCGGAGGCTTTGGCTTTTGTTTTACCGGCTCCTGAGACTTTTTTGATGCGGGAGTACGTGGTTCCTTAGCCGCCCCCTCATCATTTAGGGTTAGAGCCTCAACCGTCGGGTAAATGGACTCGAGGAATTCCTTGCGATCTTTGAAACTAAAATCGAGAAGACAATCCGGACACTGAAAGACCACTTGCGCACAAAGATCAGGTTTATAGGCATCGATGCACAAGGCCTTCACCTTGGCCGAAAAATATTTCTTATCAAACCCCGTCTCCGTTTCAATTGCTTGAGTTGCAACCATTTGTACAAAGAGAATGGCCGCGAAGGTGACCGCAGTCAGGTAAAAGGACTTTGTCCCCTTGGTCCATCCCGTACGCATACGCACCGTCTGAATGGGAATTCCGATGAGAAAGGGAGGTACTATGAGAGCAAGGACCCAAAGGACGATTTCCACTGGATCACTGAGGCTTTGCAACATCTTGGACTTAATCGGGTCGGCAATGAGATACATGGGGCCCACGGCTAAAAACAGCAGCAGCATAAGAATCGTGCGGAAAATGCTGGGCTTTTCTAAACGCGCAAAAACCACTTCTTCACTGCTCGGCGAGGAGCTCTTTTTCGGGCTCGGAATGTTGATCCGACTTTGCTCCATCTTTTTTTCGCTGTTCTGCATTTTCTTTACCGAGCCTGACTTCTCCTCTTTCTTAAACCCGCGAAGAATATTGGATAGGAAATTGGTGGTGCTACTCCTCTCCTCCTCATCCAAATCCCCGGGGTCGGCCCTGCGGGCTGCTGGTTTGGCCTCTCGAGAGGCAGCCTTTTGCGGCTTCATGGACTTAAGGGATTCGCTGAGTTCACGGCTCTTTTCTGGCTCAGGAAGACCTTCAACTTCCTCTTGTTCAAATGAAAGAGGGTCGAATGTCGATTCATTCATCGGATCCAACCCACGAGATTTTCCATGTTTGGGCTGATCTCCAGGAAGGGCGCTTGACGGTGAAGAGTTCAGACTCACTTCGTCGTCCGGCTTGGGAAGGTCAGGATGATTAACAAATTCACAATTCCCCGTCTTGCCAAACGCAATGCTGGGGCTGCTATCAACAACGGTGCGATCCATGCTTTCCGGGACTACCTCGGTTCGAGACAGATCATCGGCCTGAGGTCCAAAATTCAAATCAGGTGCTTTAATCGTCGGTGGCTCCGTCATATCTAAGGAGGAGTCATGTTGTGAGGCGTACTCCTCCCCAGGAGCTGCTTCCAGGATTTCTGTAGCATCTCCCTCTTCACCCGCGGCTTTGTTTACTTCTTTAGCTTTGCCTTTAAACAGGATTTCAAAATTCTGATCGCCAACGGTGAGCACATCCCCTTCCACCAATTCCACTGGAGTTCGCGGGGTAATGTTCATTTCGGCGATTTGTGTTCCGTTCTTTGATCCCAAATCCTCGACTGTTAATAACTCTCCATCAAAGCGTAGAATGCAGTGGGAGCGACTCATCCGACCGTCGTTCGGATAAGTTCTGTCACCGTCCATACGGCCGATAACGAACTCTTTTTTGATTCGCAGCTTTTTCTTGCTGCCCTGATGGACAATAAATGCTTTCATCTCACTCCAGCCCAATCCCTTATCGGCCTTTATTGCCCAAAGGATGAGGAACGAGGCCCTCTATAGCCTGGGAATTCATGGGTTTTTCCATGGATTTGACGCGCCATGTTTTTGATCTTGTGGAAAGCATCCCTTGACTGAGGTCGGGACCAGGGGTACACCTGGTCCACTCTTGCAATCTGAACGTTTGTTTCTCGCAAGTTTTCCTGGCGCGGGGTGGAGCAGCCTGGTAGCTCGTCGGGCTCATAACCCGAAGGTCAGAGGTTCAAATCCTCTCCCCGCAACCAATTTTCAAATTTAACCTGAGAGTCTCTAGACTAGAGACTACAATGCGATTCTATTTTCAGATCGATATCGGATTCTGAAAGACTTGGATATTGGCGTCGAATGAGCATCTTCAACTGCGGACAACTCAGCGGCCCTTTGCCTGAAAAGACCGGGCTTGGACGAGAAACAATCTCATCGACAATGCCCATCTTCATGAAGTCATGAGCTGAATAGTAAAAATCGTTTCGACAGTTCACGGATCGATTAAACAACTCCGTTGGGTAGTCATATTTCTCAAGGAAAGGCTCCAAGAAGACTCTCGTAAATCCATCGTTGAACTGCTCATCCTCGAATCGCGGGCGATGAACCATAAAAATCGTGTCTTCATAAGCAACACGATGTGAACCGGCGATAAACAGATTTGTACACGCCGAGGCACAGACATTGTTAGCCATGACAGTCAATTGTCGATCACGAATAAGTTTCATCGCATGGTCAACACTATCTAGCCTTCCACCTGTGCTGTCTATTTCAATCACCTGAATGTTGGTTCCAACAGCGGAGTCTAGGAGCTCTAGTATGTCGTCTGCAATTGAAGGCTGAATCTTGCCTTTAACGACAATCCTCGTTCCTTCCAATTTCGTTTGTGAAACCATTGAGCCCTGTCTTGAATTAAAGATATCAATGAGATGTGCGTTAGGATCAATACAGGTATCTGATCCAAAAGCTGGGAAACATATGACCAAGCCTTGGACAGCAAGAAAGAGAAGAGATAAGAGTGAAAAACCGTCTTTGAGGTGCACTTGCAACTAAATTGCAATCCCAATGCCACAACTGAGACTTCCCGATCGACCTGATCCCACCGAGGTCGAAGCAATGGCCACTTGCCGAGGCCCCTAAGTTGCTGGATTTATTGACAACCTGCCAAGGTAACCATGTTTCACATTAAACGCGTTTTTGCTCGTTGGTGCTGGCGAAGGTCACTCAAGGGGTAATAGGTGTCCTTCCAGGAGACCCCTTGGTTTTTGAGCACAATGAAGGCGGAACGGACTAACACAAATAGTGCTGACAGGTGAGCCAAGGGGAAAAAGAAAACCGCTAAAGGATGGAGATTGAAGTCTTCATTGTGAATCATCGTAATGAGGCCAGGTAAAACAAAATAGACGCTCACCCATGCAGCCACACCTGCAAAACTCGAAAAATACAAGCTGCCGATCAGGGGAAAGAACACAACGAACAGGCAGATACTTGCCATTGCCAATACCCTAAGGAGACTAAATCCTCCCACAAAGCCGAAGACATTCTTCTCCAATCCCTTCATCATGTCACGGGCTGTCCCGTACCAAACGATGCCAATCTCGTCGACCCCCTTTAGAATCAGGCTCTTTCCTCCATAGAGCTTGACCATCATCCCGAGCCCCATGTCATCCACCAGCTCAAGTCGCAGCCAACTCAAGTCCTTGGCTTGATCCAATACCGATTTTTTCACCAGATTGAAAGCTCCAGATCCAAAAAAGTACTTCTCATCAGGCGAATCGATCTTCCGCGTGCGCAAAAGGTTTACGGCCAGGGCTCCGTAGCCGAGTGTCATTACTGAGAGCCAAAACGAGCGAAGACAGGCTGGGTTGTCAAACATCACTCCCAGGTGCTGCCCACTCTCTTGCTCACAATAAGAAACGGCCTTCTCCAAAGTGTGAGTATTCAGTTTGACATCAGCATCGCAAAACAAAACCCACTCTCCCCGCGCGTGCTCAAGCCCCTTTTGCAGGGCATGTACTTTGCCCACCCAACCAGATGGAAGTTCCTTCACCTGGACGGAATGAAGCCGAGAATCCCGGGATTGCCACTGGTCAATGATCTCCTGAGTTTGATCAGTGGACCGATCATTGACGACGATAAACTCAAGATTGGGGTAATTGAGACTGAGGGTATTTGAAAGCGACTTATGGATGTTCTTTTCTTCATCTTTGGCGGTGATCACCACACTCACCAAAGGCCACTCAGACCTCTGCACCACATCCACGTCGCGCAAAAGAGGAATACCCTTCACCTGGCTGTCAACCAGTCGATGATACACAATCCACATCAGGATGGCCGATAAGGAGAGCATGAGAATGACAACAGACATGATTGCCCCACTGAAAAAAAACCGTCTTCAAACCCTGGCCTGATGTGATAGTAGTTTTAGTCATGAACAAAGGCAACCTCACAGTCCTTATTACCGGAGCAACATCAGGAATTGGCCTGGAGTTGGCAAAGGTGTTTTACGAGCAAGGGCACCCTCTTGTGCTTGTCAGCCGAAATCCACAAAAGCTCCGCCAGGTCCGGGCTGGTTTTTCTGACCCCAGTCGGGTCGAAATCTTAACTCAAGATTTATCCGAGCCGAACGCAGCCCTGGAGGTCTTTAAAAAGTGCCAAGAAATGAATCTAACGATTGATGTTCTTGTGAATAACGCCGGCATGGGCAAGATGGGTGAACATGTGGATATCAGCCCTGCCAGCACAAAAGACATGATTCAGCTCAATGTGCTTTCTCTCACCTTGCTCAGCGCCCTGTTTGGCGCGGAGATGAAGAAGATGGGACGGGGTTATATTCTCAATGTCGGCTCGACGGCAGGATTTCTTTTGGCTCCCTATATGGCTACCTACATTGCCAGCAAGCATTTTATAAAGAGCTTTTCTATATCGATTGCCAAAGAGCTAGAGGATCATGGCGTGATCGTTCGTTGCCTCTGCCCCGGGCCTACAGAAACCAGTTTCTTTGAGAAGACTGGTAAAGAAGCAAAGTTCTTTTTTTCTCCCCGGCTCAGAGCTTCGGCTGAGCAGGTGGCCCAACAGGGATACTACTCTTTGTTTAGGCGCGGATATATCTGCATCCCCGACTGGCGGAACTACCTGATGACATTGCTCCCCCGTTTTTTCCCCTATTCCCTTAATGCCTGGGTGGCAAAACGTCTGATGCGAAAGTCAGTATCGAATTGAGACGCTTGCTTAAATGAACCAACCTGCCGATAGGTCTAGGTGGTAGGTTTGTAATCTCGTTTTTTGGTATGGCGGAAAATTGAAGATCATTAAAGACACCATAAAGCGGCACCGCGTGCGCCGCGCTGGCCGATGGCTGGATCGACGGTTTGATTCCTTAGAGGATACCGAGTTGGCCCTGATCGCCTTGACGACAGCAAAGGTCATGAGGGACCTCAGCGCCAACCTCAACGAGGAATTGGCAAACTGTATCTTGCGCGGGCCGGACTTCACAGTTGAAGAACGCTACCATTACTACTTTGGCCTCAAGACCATTTTGCGCGACATTATCGACAAGCAAGAACAGCGGCGAATGGAGCAACTGGAGAAGTCAAAGTATGATCCCAACTATTTCACCGAAAACCGCAAAATCCTTGTTCCTCTTGAAGCAGCCGAACGAATCTTTCGCGACACCAATCGCCTGCTCATTGTTGCCCTAGGGGCCTCCATTGACGGCAAAACGGAAAGACTTGCCCGCGGACTCTGGAATAAATTAGCCCATGCCCGCAAGCGCACTTTTGACCAATTGGACGAAGAAACCGCAAGACTGATCCGCCGCCTTGGATATGGCCCCCTTGGCCTCAATGAGGAGAGTGATCAGCTGTCCGCGATACGTAGCAGTTTTATGAATCTACCCATGCCCGAACCCTGGTTTATGAATCCATGCCCAAGTGGAGACGTTTTGATGGCCGCCTAGCCTCTATAAGAATGGCACTGCCAATGGCCAAAGAAACCCAAAACAGAATGGTCAAAAATCTGGCCCCTCTATGATGACCGCAGAGGTTCCACATACAACAGTTGCCGGCAGTGCTCGCAGCTATCGCGAAAGGTCCCGGTCAATTGAACCCTGGTCAAATTGCTATCCTTGCCGCAATAGGGGCACTTGGCTCGTGCGGAAAGAATTTTTTGCTTATTCAAAGGAACAAATACCAAGGACCCTAGGGCCAAAAGAGCAAACGTTGGAACCGCAACGAAGTGAACCACAGGAATGAGGGCTGAAACCAATCCTATGCCAAGGAAAATCCCAAACCATTTAAGAGTCTTTTTCAGCCTCTCAGCTGAGGAGTATCGATGAATTTGAACTTCCAAAGTCGACGCCTCACTCACGCCATCTCCCCTGACCACCATTGTTAGCTTATCCATTGACCCTGCCTCGCCTTCCATCTATACCCCACCTATATCATGACTGAGGGAGCAAGAAAAACGCCCGATTGGACAACTGAGCTATGAGTCATGCAGATTTTAAAATGGGTGCCGATTTATGGTCGCAGTTTTTGGCTGAACTTGGGCCAAATGCCTTTCTTGTCGGGCCTCTCTGCGCGTCACCACCAGCCAACTCAGGACCGACCATCTATGTGGACGGCGGAGCCCGGTGGTTTCGCGAGCCTGGCATCAGTATCGGCGATGGCGACTCCTGGGATGAGATCCCACAGGTACTTCTTTACCCCGACAAGGATGTTTCCGATTTGGGGTTTGTGCTGCGAAGTCTGCCTTTGACTGTGCGCTTATTGGAGCTGGTGGGCTTCCTTGGTGGCGACAGGGATCATGAGCTTTTCAACCTGGGCGAGATTCACCGCTTTCTTGGGGCTCAGTCAGGCCGAGTCGCTCACATGGACCAGTCGGTTTTAGGGTTTTCCTCGGGCACCTGGCAATTGGAACATGAAGGCGTATTTTCCCTTTTGAGCCTTGCTCATGTACAGGTGCAGATTCAAGGAGAAGTGGAGTTCCCTGTCGATCTGCCAATTGAATTCCACCCTCTCGATAGCCGTGGACTGTCCAACGAGTCTCGAGGACTTATTTCTCTGACCACCACAGGCCCCATTTTTATCTTTCTGCGGTAAGGCGCCTATCTACCTCACCCGTATGAGGTGGTTGAATAGATACTTTACAGTGACAAGCGACTCGACGACAGAGAAGAAACTGGACAGTTTCGAGCGAGCTGAATCTTGCACAGTTCAGAACGTGGGAGAATTTTATGGGGGAAAGGAAACGGGTTCAAGACCTCGTTATGGCAGTGCTGTGCCTGACGAGTGGGGCCTTGTCGTTTAGTTGTTCGCCCTTTCACGCAGCGGAAAGGGACAGAACAGATACCAATTCGCTCGGACAAGCGACGCCAGGGACACAACAGTCTCTGTCAGTCACTTCGTTTTCAACGACTCTTTATCCGGTTTTGAAAGCCAATTGCGGATCCTGCCACGGCACCTATGTTCACCCACTGTTTGCAGTTAGCGACATCCGTTTTGCTCACGATGCGGTTATCAGCTACAACCTGGTCAACCTCCAGGATCCATCCACCTCGTCAGTACTCAGTAAAATCGGAAGTGGTCACCAATCGGTGAACACGAGCCTGAACAACGATTTGGAACGATCCATCCGGGACTGGGCCGGGCTGATGGACCCGAGCAAAGACCATCAGGCCCCAAGTGTCCGAGTCATTTCACCCCTTGACCAAGCGACTGTCAGTGGCTCCTTGTTTATTCACGTTTCGGCAACGGACAACGTCGGCGTCACATCAGTCACCCTCGTTCTCAATGGCAAGGTGTTAAATGCACTGGAGCTGACCCAGCCGCCCTTTGGCTGGCCGTGGGATACAACCAAGGTGGCAAATGGCACTCACACCCTTGCGGCTCAAGCCAAAGATGGGGCTGGGAATATTGCCACCTCCACTGTCGTCACTGTAACGGTCAATAATGTGGCATCAACTCCATCGCCCCCACCGCCGCCACCACCACCCGTGGCCGAGGACTCCTACACCTGGATTTCGCAAAACATTCTCGTCCCCAAGTGCTTGTCCTGTCATAGTGCAAGTACCCATTATAAAGGCGTGGACTACTCCACCTATGCGAAAACCATCAGTACTGGCGGTGTTGTATCTGGAAATCCGGGCGCCAGTAAGCTCTATACGACTTGCCAAAATGGTTCCATGCCGAAGAACTCAGGAAAGCTCTCCAGTGATCAGCTCAATGCACTCAGCACATGGATCATCAATGGGGCTAAGCAGTAAGACACCTTAGGGATGGTCAGGATTAAAGATCTGAAAGTCCCGACTGAGGAAGCTGCCAATGCTTCCTGTGCCCTGGTCGAAATCCTCATAATACAGGGTGCGGTGGGCGTAGAGGAGAACCGGCGGGGCCGATGGGTTGTCTTCCAAGACCTGAAAGAACATCAGCTTGATGACATTGCCGCCGGCTTCATGACGAAGGGGCAACATGGTTTCTGCTCCCGGATCGCCGGTTGGAAACAAGGGTACATTCTTTAAGGACACCCGATAGCAGCGTTGGCCATTTTGAGGGGGAGCTTCCTGAACACTCACATCGATGAGCGGTCCATGCTTCACCTCCCGGTCATTCATGAACACACCAGTATGGCGGATGGACTCTTCAAAGCTGGTTAAACCATCGGTGCCCATATCAGCCGTGGCATCACGTGGATCCAAGGGGTTAGAGCCAATGCGGAACTCAAGGCCATCAAAAATCAAATCCCCATCTCGATCAAAGTTGTAGGGGTCCGTACTCAATGAAAGATCGTCGCAATCACTTAAACCGTCCTGGTCCGAATCCAGGTAAGCCATACCTTCAATACAAGCGGCCGGACAGAACCCCCCGTTTTTCAGCCAAATCTTGTCAGAGCAATCCTTGTGAGTGCTATGAATCAAAGGATTCAGTCCCAGTGCAATCTCCTCGGCGTCAGGCAGGCCATCACTGTCTGAGTCGGTGGCCAGGGCTCCTGATGATGAGATGGCTCCATTCATGTTAACAGCCGCAAAATGACGTAGGACATATTTACGATTGGCAAATATCCCCACCGCATTGTAATCAACCGGCCCGGTGTCATCCGCCACAATGGAGCGGCTGCCGAAGCCACCTGCGGCCTGGGCTGCCAACACCGCTCTGTGCATCATCAAACCACCGTCTGGGTTGCCGTTGAAATTATCCATAAAATAAAAATAGACATTCACCCGACTGGCCTCAACAGGATCTTTTGGGTTGACCTTCCCCGTGTGGATCAATTCGACTACCTTATCGCTCAGCTCCTTGGGTGTCACATCGGTGGGCGCACCATCAGTGACAATGACCACACTGTAGCGGCCTGAAGTATTGGTGGCCAAATCGTCTTCGATACAGCGCTTGGTGTTTTCTAAGATAGCTTTAAAGGGCGAGTTCCCCAGATGAGGATTACTCAGGGTGTCCATCTGGTTCATGGCCTTTTGTAGCTGATTGTAATCGGTGTCCACCCGAGACTTGAGAAACTGACAGGCGGTTCTCAGCTGAGGGAGCGTGGGCGGATTGGTGCTCGCATCCGGAAGAAAACCAAAAACATCCTGATGAAGAGCGCCTAATGTAATCGTGAAATTGTCGTCATCCTTGTATTCGTCGACAAGCTTGCGCAGGCCTGCGACCCGACGAGTGGTGCCCGTCGTGGCGTTGTGGGGGTCCACACCTTCCATACTCTGAGACATGTCGGTAATAAAGATCACTCGATTCAGATTCTCAAGGTAATTGGGCGTTTGCGTACACACCAATCCGTCCTCGGATGCCGCGATAAAGGACTCCTTTTGGAAAAGCCTCACATCGGAGCAACCAAAGAGACCCGCCAGAGCCAATGCTGGCAAGACCTGGATTATAATAATTGAGCACTTCTTTGGACTCATCCCCCACCCATAATTAAGACAACCGCTCGCTGTCCTTAAAACGACAACAACCCCGAATCACTTTCTATTGATCTAATTTGGCAACTCTCACTTTCTGGGGCCAACCCTCACAGCCCAATTCGCGAATAAAGCTAACCTTCTTTTCCGCATCAACATCAATTCGGTATTCATATCCCGATTCACTCTCAAAACAGACTTTCACCTGGCCACCTGAAGCCGGAGTTTCGCAGTCGCCTATAGTGGCCGGTAGCCGCTGAATTCCCAGGTCGATTTTCTCCCCGGTATCCACTTTGGTGATTTCCATTTCTGCCGTGTCACCAGACTCACGACCTTCCAAATCGAATAACACCACCCATGCCCCGGCCTCGTTATCGCAGACAGGACCTGTTTCGGATACGCCAGAAAACACGCTCTCCGATCCCAGCCACGACACCACCAAGCGACTGCCACTT